>JAZKHE010000002.1:0-1063024 GCA_040385525.1 Bacteroidota bacterium | reverse complement strand
TTTTTTGGTTCGTTTTTTGTGTCAAGACAAAAAATGAACGTAAAGAGCCAATACACCTTGTTACTTGCTTTGCGGCATAGTTAATTGCAGAAATAAAGCAGAAATATTGATTGAAAAACATACAAAAAAAGTACGCTCAATAGGAGCAAAATGTAACAAAAAAAAGATAATAACAAGAGCTAACAATTTGTTAGTTAATTGTTAAAAAAATAGCCTGCATTTAAGCCTTAAAAACGTTTAAATAGCGGGCTTTTTCGTATATTTACGTGTTATTAAAATTTCGAGGAAAATATATGAGTGATTTAGAAAGAAAAGATTCTAGTATTGAAGCGCAAGGAGCAGCAAGCACAGATTATGGTGCAGATAGTATTCAGGTTTTAGAAGGCTTAGAGGCAGTTCGTAAAAGACCTGCCATGTACATTGGCGATATTGGCTTTAAAGGCTTACACCACTTAGTTTATGAGGTAATTGATAACTCTATAGATGAGGCTTTAGCTGGTCATTGCGATAACATTGAAGTTGATGTTAACGAAGATAATTCAATTACTGTAAAAGATAATGGTAGAGGTATTCCTACCGATATTCACCCTAAAGAAAAAAAATCAGCATTAGAAGTTGTAATGACGGTTTTACACGCTGGTGGTAAATTCGATAAAGATTCTTACAAAGTTTCTGGTGGTTTACACGGTGTGGGTGTATCTTGTGTTAATGCACTTTCTACACATTTAAGAGCCGAAGTTCACCGTAATGGCGAATTATGGGAACAAGAATTTAGCATTGGTAAACCTGTTTATTCTGCTCGTAAAATTGGAACTACCGATTACCGCGGAACAATTGTAACTTTTAAACCCGATTTATCAATATTTACTGTTCACGAGTATAACTACGATACTTTAGCGTCTCGTATTCGTGAATTAGCATACTTAAACAAAGGAATTAGAATTTCTCTTCGCGATAAAAGAACGCCAAACGAAGATGGTACTTTTAATACTGAACAGTTTTATTCTGAAGGTGGCTTAAAAGAATTTGTAACATATTTAGATTCTACACGCGAAAAATTAATTGAAGATCCTATTTATATGGAAGGCGAAAAAGCAGGAATTCCTGTAGAAGTTGCCATGACTTATAATACTTCTTATACAGAAAATATTCACGCTTACGTTAATAACATTAACACACACGAGGGCGGAACTCACTTAGCCGGTTTTAGAAGAGGTTTAACGCGTACTTTAAAAAACTACGCCGATAAAAACGGTTTACTTTCTAAAGTAAAATTCGAAATTGCTGGCGATGATTTTCGTGAAGGTTTAACAGCTGTTATTTCTGTTAAAGTACAAGAGCCACAATTTGAAGGACAAACCAAAACCAAATTAGGTAATAATGAGGTTACTGGTGCTGTAGATCAAGCTGTGAGCGAAATGCTAAACAATTACTTAGAAGAAAATCCTAAGCAAGCTAAACTAATTGTAGATAAAGTAATATTAGCTGCAACAGCTCGTCATGCTGCTCGTAAAGCGCGCGAAATGGTTCAGCGTAAAAACGTATTAACGGGTAGCGGTTTGCCTGGTAAATTATCCGATTGTTCGGAAAGCGATCCTGCTAAATGCGAAATATACCTTGTGGAGGGAGATTCTGCGGGTGGAACAGCAAAACAAGGTCGTGATAGAAAATTCCAAGCTATTTTACCACTTCGAGGAAAAATTTTGAACGTTGAAAAAGCAATGTTTCATAAAATATTCGAAAACGAAGAGATAAAAAATATGTTTACTGCACTTGGCGTAAGTATTGGTACTCCAGAAGATAGCAAAGCTTTAAACATGGATAAATTAAGATACCATAAAGTTGTAATTATGACGGATGCTGATATTGATGGTAGCCACATTACAACTTTAATTTTAACTTTCTTTTTCCGTTATATGAAAGAGTTAATCGAAAATGGTTACATCTATATTGCTACACCTCCTTTATATTTAGTTAAAAAAGGAAAAGAGCAAGTATATTGCTGGAACGATGAAGAAAGAATTGAAGCCATGAAACGTTTGGGCGGCGAAAAAGAAACTGGTGTTGGCGTGCAACGTTATAAAGGTTTGGGAGAGATGAACGCAGAACAATTATGGAGCACAACTATGAATCCTGAGTTTAGAACATTACGCCAAGTTACTATTGATAGTGCTGCTGAGGCAGATCATATCTTTAGTATGTTAATGGGCGATGAAGTTCCTCCACGTAGAGAATTTATTGAGAAAAATGCTAAATACGCTAAAATTGACGCATAACAATAAACAAACTAATTAGTAAAAAGCCCAACTTAAAAAAGTTGGGCTTTGTTTTTTTTATAGGTTTTTGTACATTTGGTTATGTTAAATTATTCCCTAACCCAATATATGGTTGTGCTAATATTAATTATTAGTGCATTTTTATTAATTTATTCGTTTAGTGTTTTAAAAAATGCAAAACGTAAATCAAGCGGACAAATTCGCAAAAGCAACGGCTTATTTTTATTTTGTTTAACAGGAATTGTTTTATGTGGCATTGTAATTTTAGGCGAAAATAATCCGTCGAATAAAGAAAAATTAAACATTGGAGAATACACTGTTGAAGTTGATAAAAAAGTAGAAACCATTAGCCAACAAGCGCTTAACGGAAAAAAGAACGCATCCGTTTACAGCAACGATAAGTTAGAGTTTTTACTTTTTCAACCTTCAATAGATGAATTTAATGCACCAACAAAAACAAGTTATTTAGAAAGCTTTTTAAAAGAAATGCTTTTTGAAACTCGCGACAATAATTTGAATGCCTTTTTACGATTTAGAAGCAACAAAGCATTACTAAACTGCTTATTTAAAAGTTACGAATTAAACACAACAAAAGATATTGCCGCTTGCGCAATACCTTTGCACAAATCGGGATTGTTTAGCCATTTACTACAATTTAGTTATTCTATACAATTTAATAACAAAGTAAAAACTAAAATAGAATTAACAGATAAAAGTAGCTTGCCTTTCGAGAACTTAATGCAACTAAACGATACTACTTCTGCTAATGCAGATAGTGTAAAAATTGGTTATCCAGATGTAAAAGAGTTTCAGTTTCAATCGTATTTAAATGTAATTGTTTTTGAAAAGAAAAATAGCAAAGGCGAAAACCAAAAAATAAATGGCGCAAACTTTTTGTTGATGGGCGCCAATAGTTTGTTTCAAAATATTGAGAAAATTGTATCGAACGAAAACCACATGTTGTTGTGTGGTAACTTAACATTTAAAAATGTGTTGATTGATGGCAAACAAAATAATTTGGTAATTAACCGTTGGTTTAGATTGATAGATACCGAAACAAAATTGTATGTTATAGAAATGGCGCATAGCCCGCAATACGATAAAGAAAACAAATCGTGGTTAGAGTTAAAAAAATCGTTTGAGTCGTTTAAGTTAATTACTAAACTTTAATTTACTTATTTAACTTATTTTTTTAAAAATGAGTACGATTAAGAATAGTAAACAAATTGGGAAACAAAAAGCAATACTTAGAGATTCTTCGTTGCACTAAGAATGACAAAAAAAGGAGAATATCATCAACACATAGATTGTCTTGCTGAGGAACGAAGCATCTATTTGCTAGACACTTAATTACAGACTAAAATTGACTCTAAACTGGTTTAAAATACTTCTCCAGCGTTTTTATCAATATTGTGCCCGCCTTCAAAATCAACTACATTAAACTATACTTACCGTAGTTAATAGCATAATTTATTTATGATTTTCTTTTAACCGATATCGATTTGCTTTAGATTCGTATGGTTTATGAATATAACCAATTGTAAAACCACCAGTAAAAGTAACCGGAAGATTTCTTCCAAAATAATAAACAGTGTAACGCTGTGCATCAAAACTTTGATTAAAGTAGCCAAAATTTGGAACAGTTCCGGTTGTACTTTCAGTTTCTAGCCCATACCCCAAACCAACATAATAACCAATAGTAATAGCTTTTCCGTAAATATTTTGTCTTCCATAAATAAGATTTAAGAAAAGAGATTGATAAGTTTTTTCCCAATTAACTCTTCCTTTTCCATAGCCGTAGCCATATGCATTGTATACATTTCCAGTATCCATTGAATAAGATCTATTAAGAGTTTGCAAAATAGCTTGAATTTGAAAATATCGGCCTTTAAGTGGATGAGAAATTTTGGCACCATCCACTTCAATATCTGAAGAACTACCGAGTAAAAATTTAGGTCCTCCACGCAGATAAAATCCAGTTGCATTATTTTTAACAACTCCATAAGTAATATTTGAGTTTGAGTTTTTTGCACTTACTCCAACACCAATTATTCCAAATCCTAATTCAAAATTAAAACTTGGTTTATTCATCCATTCGTAAGTAAAAGCTAGATGATTGAAAAGCGGCGAAAAAAAATGAAATTTTGCTGAAGAGGTTTTATTTAAAATAGAACTGTTCGAGCTACTATAAGGGTCTTCCTTAAATTCATAAGCAATTTGCTCATTAATTTTAATTGTTTTTATATCCTTTTTCTTCAAAGACATTACAGGTCCGTCAGGGGCATCATATAATTTAAATTTAACATCCTCACTACCCATTTCAATTACTTTAACTTTAAGCGAACTACCATCTTTTTTTAGTATCAAATCTTCCGTTTCTTTTTTATTTTCAATTACTAATTGTTCGCCAACTTTTAGTGTTTTAATTTCTGATTTTGCTACGTTTATTGTTGGTCCATTTTGGTCGGCATATAATTTGAATTTTACTTCGGTAATACCAATTTCAATTACGTTTATTTTTAGTAAAGTGCCATCTTTTTTTACAAGAATGTCTTCTGTTTTGGGTAAACCTAAAGCCTCATCTTTTTCGTTAATGATAACTTGTCCACTAACTACAACTTTTTTTACTTCAGATTTTTTTAAGACAATAACTGGACTGTCTTGTATGCCAAAACTTTTAAATTTTATTTCTTCTGTGCCTATTTCGGTAACTTTAACTTTTAATAAATCGCCATTCTTTTTTACAATAGTATCTTGCGCCTTACACAAACTAATTCCAGAAAAAATTATGATAAACAATAAAATTAAATTTTTCATTTGCAGAAATTTTAAAATAGATGATGTTTTAATAGTTTGTTTAGATAAACATGTACACAAATATAAAATAGATTTTGAATTAACCGTCGATTATCGACAATTATTATTATCATGATGAAATTGGATTAGCCAATTAATGCACAATGTATAGTAAATATAATAATTAGAACTTAAATTGGTTGCCTTCCGCTACGTTAATCTAGTAAAAAACAAGGTATATCTTTAAAGAACAAACTCCATTTAATCTAAAATCTAATATTACCTCTTTACACAAAATTATTTAAAGGCTCAAACTTTAAAATATTTCTCCAAGGTTTTTTTATCAATATCGTGTCCGCCTTCAAACTCAACAACATTAAATTTTATACCCAGCTCGTTTAATTTGTTTTGATGGTCTTGTAATTTTATTAACGGCTCAAACTCATCTTTATTGCCAACTACCAATGTTAATTTTAGTTGATTAAAAATTTGTTTCGCTAAATCAAAATTTAAATCGTGCGGAAAAGAACCTGCCCACAACACCAACTCATTTACTTTTACCAATCCTGAATTTACCCAACGACAAGCAGTTGCAGCACCCTGCGAAAAACCAATTACATGTATTTGGCAATCGGCATTTACATAAGGCTGTACTTTTGTAGTAAAAAAAGCTGTAAGATAATTTATATAGTCTTCAATTTCTTGTTCGCGGTCGTCTGATGTCATCCACGATGCGCCTACTCTACCTTTAAAACCTTCTAAATAAAAACGACTCAAACCTTCGGGCGCTAACACAACGCATTGTGCATCAACTAAAGGTTCAAATTTCTTTAAAAAAAATTGAGGTAACTGTCCGTAGCCATGCAACACAATCCAAACATGTTTGGTTTGTTTGTTTAATTCTCCTAAACTAAAATAACGAACCGTTTTTTCAGCTTTAAAAGTATGCTTTTGCACTACTCAACAACAATAACTAAATATTTAGATGCACTCCAAAACTGCTTGCTATCAGTTATCGTAATTTTTTCAATTTTTCCATCAGCCGTTTTATCAAAACGATAAGAGTTACTTGGATGCGTAGTTATTAATTTTGCTTTTTTAGTCATTAAAGAAATTGATGGTGTTGAAGTAATATCAACTTTTGTAAAATAATCTCTATTAAAATCAGCACTTAACTTTACATTTTTTCCTATTCCAATAAATCCACCTTCACTAGTTAAAATTTTATTCTTTTTTAATTCTTTTTCGGTCCCAAAAGCATAATAAGCAGTGCTTAACTCCATGTCTTTTTGCTCAATTTCTTCCACACGATTGTTATACTCTACAAACAAATTTTCTAAAGCTGCGTTTGTTTTTACTAACTGGTCTTTTAAAGCAATTATTTCTGCATCTTTTTCTTCTACTTGACGCATAACTCTATCTAACATTTCTTGCAACTCGGTATTTGCTCCCTTCGATTTTTTTAATTTAGAGCGTAGATTGTTAAGTTCTGCCTTATTTTGTTCTAATAATTTATTTATAATGCTTAAATCTTCGGCTATTTGCTCTTGCTGTGGCTTTTGCAATTCTACGTTTTTATCAACGGTAGAAATTATTTTTTGTTTTCCTTTAATTTCATCTAAAGTAGCTTGTATATCATTCATCGATTTTACAAAATCGAGCACAACTGTTTCTTTTTCGCTAAGTTGCACGTTAAGGTCGCCAGTAACAGCTTTTAAACTATCAACTTCTGGATTAGATTCATTTGAATTATTTCCGCACGATGCGAATACAAATGCGAATAACGAATAGAAAATAAGTTTTTTCATGGCTTTAATTTTTAATGAAATTACAAAAATTAGTTCAATAATTAAACACTAAACAAAAAAAGCTCCACAAGGGAGCTTTTAAAATAGGTTTAACCTTATTATGAGTTTAGCATAACAGGCATAACCAACATTAAAATATCGTTACCATCGGTATCGCCATTTGGTAAAATAATACCTGCTCTGTTGGGTGCAGATAATTCAATATTTACATTTTCTGTATCTAAATTGCTCATCATTTCTGATAAGAATTTTGAGTTAAAACCAATCTCAATATCTTCGCCAGTATATTGGCAAGCTAAACGCTCGTTAGCTGCATTGTTAAAGTCAATATCTTCGGCAGAAATGCTTAACTCGCTAGCTGCAATTTTTAAACGAACTTGGTGAGTTGTTTTGTTTGCAAAGTTAGCCACACGACGCACAGAGTTTAAAAATGAAACTCTTTCAATCGTCATTTTATTTGGATTTTCTTTTGGAATTACCGCTTCGTAGTTTGGATATTTTCCGTCAATTAAACGACAAATTAAATTGATATTTCCAAAAGTAAAAAATGCGTTAGATGCTGTGTAATCAACATTAACCTCAACATCTTGCGATGAAAGTAAATTCTTTAATAAGTTTAATGGTTTTTTAGGCACAATAAACGAAGCCATTGAGCTCGATTTAATATCTGAACGCTTAATACGAACTAATTTGTGCGCATCAGTTGCTACAAACACAACACCATCTGGCGATAATTGAAAAAACACTCCACTCATTACAGGGCGTAAATCGTCGTTACCAGCAGCAAAAATTGTTTTTGTAATTGCGTTTGCTAAAATGTAAGAATTAATCCCGAATGATTTTGCGCCTTCTAAAACTGGAATTTTTGGATATTCAGCAGCATTAAATGCAGCAATACGGTATTTACCTTCTCCTGTTGAAATTTCAACAGTACCATTTTTCGCATCAATTGCAAACGAAAGTGGTGTTTCAGGTAAATTTTTAATGGTATCTAATAAAATACGTGCAGGTACAGCAATTTGTCCGCTATCGTCAGATTTTATTTCAATTTTTGTAGTAACAGTAGTTTCTAAATCAGAAGCCGTTATTACCATTTCGCTTTTGCTTATATCAAACAAAAAGTTATCTAAAATAGGTAAAGTGTTGCTTGTACTTATTACTCCTATTAAGTTTTGTAATTGCTTAAAAAGAGTGGTGCTTGATACTATAAATTTCATATTTTCTTTAATTTAATAACAAATATAAGGCAAATGTGCCAAAGATTTAGGGTTGGTTTTTAACTACTTATAAACTTACTTTTTAACAAAGCTTTTTTTCTCAAAATAGCTTACTGGTTTCAATACTTTATCCATTGCATAAAACTGCAAAGTGTACCAATCTGATTTGTCGTTGCCAAAGTAGGCATACATCACATCTGGATCGTAATCGTAACTTTTACCGTTAATATCAGCCTTGCCTTCTTCAGGCTTTTTTGGAAATGCAGTAATTTTTATTGTTTTACCAATATTTGTTGCCAGTTCTAAAACGTATAAGGGTTGATTTCTTAAAATTGAATCTTTTTTACCTTGCGTTATAAAATCTAAATGTGCGCTGTAGCCAAGCTTGCTAAAACCCATTAAATATTCGGCAACAACTAAAGTATCTAAATTATCAACGTTTGAATTGTCTGTTAGTCTTTTAACAGAGAATAATTTATTAGCATTTTTTATTTCAAAAGAACTTTGCGGTTCGCGGAAAAAATTAATTTTCACTGAATTAATTTCGTTTATTTTAAAACTTGAAAATATTTTAGTTTTCCATTCGTCTTCTAACACAAAGTAACGAGGAGTTAGATAACCATTAAAGCCAGGAATCCAACAAATAAAAGGGCGAGATGAATTTTCTATCATCATGTAGGTTCCTAAATTATCGTCTGTTGGGTCGCCTACATAATATGTTTTTATTAATTCTTCGCCAGCGTAAATTTCTATTTTTCTACCAGTAGAGGCTAATTGTTTTACGATAGTATTAAACGATGCCTTGCCAACTGGCGCTTTTACAGTTACTTCGTTAATGGTTGCTAATAATGTTTTTATTGCATCTGCTCTCGCTTCGTACTTACCATTCACCTGCCATTTGCCATTTTGTTGTTTTGTTAACAATACTTTATTATTGTTTTTATCGGCCAAAAATATTTTTGTAATGCTTGCCGTATCTTTTACTGCAAAATCTTTTAACTCTTCTTTAATCGTACTATTGGAATTGCTTTTATACAATAAAAAAGCAGCTACAGCCAACAATAAAACAATTAATCCACCTATTAAATTTTTTTTCATTTTTTATTTTGTGTATTTTCTTTTTCGAGCAAAATAACGGTAAGCGCCTAACAATACTATAGAAAGCAATGGTAAGCTAACTGCTATAACTTGCCATTTTCCTTTTTCTGTTTTTATTCTTTCTCTATCTAATAATCTTAATTTTAATTCTCTGCTTCTTACTGTAATTAAACCAGAATCATCCATTAAATAATTTACGCAGTTTAAAATAAAATTTTTATTTCCGTATTGCTGATTGGTAAATCTATCATAACCCAATGGATACATTTGACCTGTAGATTTATTTCTTTCGCTTCTAATAACATCGCCATCGGCAATAACTATCATTCTATTAAAATTACTTTTTTCTTTAAAATTAATGTCTTTACTATCCGTAATTTTTGCTGATAATCTGTTTTTATAAATAGAAGTAAATGTGCCTTCTAACAAGGCTGCAAGCGGTTGTTGCTTTTTTGCATACTGACGAATATCGGGCTTGTTTTGCAACATGTTAACACTAATTCGCACGGGCGCATTTAATAATTTTGTGTAATCTGACGAACTTAATAAAATTGTTTTTTTAATTTCTTCGTGTCCAACTGTATCTAAAGAACTAGCAAATTCAAGCTTTATAGCGTTTAAGTTATTCACAATTGGATGCGTGTTTTGCGACATGATTAATGGAAAAAACGGCCAAGGAAATAATTTTTGCTGTGGCTGATTACCTGTGTAACCAACAACTACAGGTATTGGCGCAGCTTGCAAATCTTGCACTAAATTATTGTTTAAACGAACTCCGTATCTAAACAACATGTCTTCTAAATTTTGTGATTGTGCTATTCCAACTGTTAGTCCTGAGTTGTTTAAACTATCCATAGTAGCAAAAATAGGATCGATTAAAAACATCACTTTTCCGCCACGCATTACAAACTGATCAATTACAAATTTATCTTTTTCAGTAAAAACTGAATCTGGTTTTGCAATTATCAATCCTTTAACGCCATCTAATGCATCTAATTTTCCGTTAATGGTTTTGCGCTCTACAAAATAATATTCGAGCAAAGCATTGCTAATGTCTTTTACCTCGTTACTATCTAATTCTCCGTGACCATCTAAAAAAGCAACTTTTGATTTGTATAAACTTGATACTTTTTTTATGCTACTTGCTAACTCATACTCTAATGCTTGAATGGAGTTATTCAACATTTCTTCGGGGCTTGCACCCAATCTGCTTTTTAATAATTGTAATGGAACTTGTTTGCCATTAAAACTAATTAATGCTCCTGGAAAAATAATTTGCTGCGATGAACCATTCTCCTCTTTTACTTCTAAATTGGTTGGCTGCAATCCCAAGTCCGTTAGTTGACGATAAACTTCGTTTCTTTTTTTAACATCAGGATTTTCTGACGGATTTATAAATTCGTATTGAATATTATTTTCTTTAGAGTAAGCTCTAAACTCATCTAACATTTCTTTAGTTTCGTTTCTTAAACGTTTAAAACCTGCAGGAAACTCACCTTCTAAATAAACCTTAATGTAAACTACATCTTTTAAATCGGTAATAATTTTTTTGGTGGCATCGCTAAGTGTATAGCGTTTTTCGCTAGTTAAATCAAATCTGCTAAAAGCGTACAAACTAATTACGTTAAGCATAATAACAATAAGCAATGCCAAAGCCAATTGAATTAAGCTTTGCTTTTTACTACTCTTATTTGATTTTACAACTGTTTTGCTCATTCTTAAAAAACTACTTATTCCACTTTCTGCTTTCTAAAACAGTTTTGGTTAATAAAACAAAAATTGAAATTAAACTCAAAAAGTAAATTAAATCGCGAGTATCTATAACGCCTCTGCTCATTGATATGTAATGTGCATTTATGCCTAAGTTAGCTACCAAATTATCTAATGAACCCAACACATTAAAATCGGCAATACTTTCGAAACCGATATAACTAAAAAAACATAAAAATACCGCTAAAATAAACGATACAATTTGATTTTCGGTAAGTGATGAAGCAAAAATACCAATGCTAACAAAGCCCGCACCTAAAAACACCAAACCAATATAAGAGCCCCACATTCCGCCTGTATCAATATTTCCTTTAGGAAAGCCAAGTGTGTGAACGATGTAATAAAAAATTAAAGTGGGTAACACCGAAATAATTACCAATACTAAACCTGCAAAATATTTGGCTAAAATTATTTGTAAATCGGTTAATGGGCGAGTTAATAATAATTCAATTGTTCCAAGCTTTTTTTCGTCAGCAAATGAGCGCATAGTAATTGCGGGTATTAAAAACATAAAAACCCAAGGCGCTAATACAAACAACATATCAATGTTGGCATAACCTGCATCAAGCACATTAGAATCGCCAGGAAAAACCCACATAAATAAACTTATGGTGAGTAAAAAAACCACAATTACAATATACCCGATTAAAGAGCTTAAAAAACTATTTATTTCTTTTTTTACTAAGGCCCACATAATTTTTAATAGCTGGCAAATTTAATGCTTTTGTTGGTTGTTTTAAGCTTTTAATTTTTTTTAACTGTTTTTTTGAAGTTCATCAATGTTTAGCTGGGCTAAAGCGGGTGCTACTTTTGCTGTAACACCAACAACACCCATAGTTATACAGCCTCCAATTATTACCGAAGGAATTAAACCTAAAACTTTTGCAGCAAAACCCGATTCAAAAGCACCTAACTCGTTTGACGAGCCAATAAAAATACTATTTACAGAGCTTACCCTACCTCGCATTTCGTCGGGCGTAAGCAACTGAATTATAGTTGAACGTATAACAACGCTAACGTTATCAACAGCACCAGATAACGCTAAAATAAAAATAGATAAATAAATATTTTTAGATAATGCAAACAAAATCATGCACAAACCAAAGCTAGCAACACATATAAGCATATTTCTACCTGCATTTTTAAAAGGAGGAAAATAAGCCATAATAATTGCCATTAACACAGCTCCAAAAGCAGGCGCGGCACGCATAATACCTAAAGCTTCTGGGCCAGCTAATAATATTTCTGAAGCAAAAACAGGCAACAAAGCCACTGCTCCACCAAACAATACAGCAAACAAATCTAACGAAAGTGCGCCCAAAATAGTTTTGTTACTAAACACAAATTTTATACCTGTAGATAAACTTGTTGCTAAACTTTCTTTTTGTTTTTTTGCTGTTGGAATTCCTTTGTTATTGATTAAACTAAACAAAATCATAGAGCAAAAAAGTAAAGATGCCGAAGTTATAAATGCTACTTGTGCATTAAAAAAACCAAAAATTATTCCGCCTAAAGCAGGACCACTTACCGCTGCAATTTGCCATACCGTGCTGTTCCATGTTGATGCGTTTGCATATAAATTTCTTTCAACCAACTGAGATATAAAAGCTGTAATACTTGGATGTATAAATGCGCGCGCAATACCAATAAAACCAATAGCTATATAAATTGGCAACACGCCATACAGCTTAACTGTATCTGTTGAACTCGAATAAAAAAGCAAGAATAATCCGCAGCTAAACAACACCAAAATACCAAACTGAATTATTAATTTACGGCGAACAATATCGGCTACATGACCAGCAAATAAAGCGCTTGCAATAAAAGGCAATGCTTCGGCCAAACCAATTAAACCTAACGACAAAGGATTTTTTGTAATTTGATATACCTGCCAACCAACAATAACGGTTTGCATTTGAAAGCCAAGCGTAAGTAAAAATCTGGTGAAAAGAAAAAAACGGAAATCTCTTACACGCAAAACAGCATAAGGATCGTACTTTTCGTTAGTTAATTGACTCATAATTAAAAACAAAGATAATGGCTAATTACATAAAAAATAAAATTGGTATAAGTTTTGTTTTAGCTATTTTTGAAAGTGAATATTTATAGTACATTTGTTTAAATTTTTAGTCTATGAAAAGAATTATTACCAATACATTTTTACTTGTTGCGCTTACAATTATTTTTGGAGCATGTTCTAAAAAAAGCGTTACCTACATACAAGTATTACAGCCTGCAATGCTTACTATGCCTGATAATGTGCAAAAAATTGCAATTATTAATAGAACGTTCCCTAAAAAAGGTGAAGGAACTCAGTTTTTAAATGTGTTAGAAGGAATTTTAACTGGAGAAGGAATTATGACCGATCGATTTGCATCAGAAGAATGCGTAAATGGTATGACAGCAATTATGTTGCAATCGCCACGCTTTCAAGTAGTACGCCCACCAGTTGCAAAATATTATGGCACAGGTACAGGTAGATTTCCTGCACCATTAAGCTGGGGCGAAATAGAAAAAATTTGTAAAGAAAATGGTGCTGATGCGCTAATTGCTTTAGAAGCTTTTGATTCTAACTCTAATGTAACGTATACAGAAGGAACACGCACAGTAAAAAACAAAGAGGGTGTTGATGTTCAAGTACCTACAGTAACAGCTAATTCGCGTATGAATGTTACACAAGGCTACCGACTTTACGATGTAAAAAACAAACAATTATTTGACGAATTCCGCTCTGAAGAATACAGGGGTTTTACAGGGAAAGGCGACAATCCTAACATGGCATTGGCTAATTTACCTCCTAAAATGGATATGTTAAACAAAACAGCTTTTCAAGCAGGACAAGTTTATGGAACACGTATTACACCATTATGGATTACTGTAGGAAGACAATTTTATAAAAAAGGAAATTATCCGTTAGAGTTAGCAGGGCGTAAAGCAGCTGTTAACGATTGGAATTCTGCAGCACAAATATGGGCAAAAGAAGTTTATAATAAAGATAAAAAAGTAGCTGCGCGTGCAACATACAACATGGCTGTTGCGTCAGAAGTTGAAGGCAAATTAGATTTAGCTGTTGAGTGGGCTAACAAAGCTTACACTAGTTATAATTTAAAACTGGCAAGAGATTATTCTCAAACTTTGCAATACCGTATTGAACAACAGAAAAAAGCTGATATGCAAATGCGTTCTAAAACAAATCCTGTTGACGAGAACAACAATCAATCGAAATAAATTAGCATAAAATTAAATTAAAAAGCTCGAATTAGTTCGAGCTTTTTTGTTTGATAAAAATTATGCGAAAATGCGCTAAACGTTAGTTTACTTTTTTGGACTTCTTTTTTTGGGTTTGCTGTATTTTAATTTCATTCTATCGCTTCTACTCATACGCACATTTACTTTTTTGTTAAGCTCCGATTTTTCGTGAAATGCTGGCCCTGCCAAATCTTTGTTGGGTAATTTCAACTCAATTTCTTTGTGTACAACTATAGGCATTTCGTCTAAAGTAAGTTCGGTAGAAACAATAACTTCTTTTGGAAACTCACTTACCGGAACTTTGTACTTCATTAAGTTTTCTATTTCCAATAATTTTTCTTCTTCTTTTGGGCTCACCAAAACTATTGCATCGCCTTTTTTATCGGCTCTACCTGTTCTTCCAATTCTATGAACATAATTTTCGGGATTTTCTGGTACATCAAAATTAATAACATGGCTAACCTCTTCCACATCTAATCCGCGTGCTATAATATCGGTTGCTATTAATATTCTAAACTTACCCGATTTAAAATTATTTACGCTATTAAATCGTTGGTTTTGTGCTTTGTTAGAATGTATTAATCCTACCTCTTCTTCGTAACGCTCATCAATCTCATCAAACAATTCGTTAGCTAATTTTTTAGTTGCCGTAAAAATTAAAACTTTATTAAATTCCTTTTCGTTGCGTAATAAAAAATCAAGCAAATTTATCTTTGTAAAATAATTTGGAACTTTGTAAGCCGTTTGATTAATGTTGGTTAATGGACTTCCTGCTGGTGCTGCCTCAACTCGCTCTGGATTATTAAAAAAATCGTTTAC
This sequence comes from Bacteroidota bacterium, assembly GCA_040385525.1. Lineage (GTDB taxonomy): Bacteria > Bacteroidota > Bacteroidia > UBA4408 > UBA4408 > JAZKHE01. The sequence continues at coordinate 1,047,991 of JAZKHE010000002.1, read as the reverse complement.
AAACTTTTCTACATCTTCGGTAATTGTAGCCGAAAACAAAAGATTTTGTCTTTTTTCAGGCATTATCTCTACTATTCTTGTAATCTGCGGACGAAAGCCTAAGTTTAACATCTCATCCATTTCATCAATTATTAATCGCTTTATGGCTTTTAGTTTTAAAGCTCCGTGTGCAATTAAATCGAATAATCTACCTGGAGTAGCCACAACCACATCAACACCTTCTGCAATAGCACTAATTTGAGTTTTAATATTGGTTTCGCCATACACTCCAATTGCCCTTACTGAAGTGTAAGTAGATAATTTTTTTACTTGTTCTAAAACTTGTTCTACCAACTCGCGCGTGGGCACTAATATTAAAACTTGTGGATGCTTTTCTTTAGTAAACTGCCACAATCTAAGTGTGGGCAATAAATAAGCAAATGTTTTACCTGTACCTGTTTGCGCAATACCTACAACGTCTCTGCCCGACATTACAACCGAAAAAACCTTTTTTTGAATGGTAGTTGGTGTTGTAAAGCCTAAGTCAGTTAAGGCATTAAATAAAGGTTTGTTTAAGTTTAGATCTAAAAACGACATTTGCTCTTTTTTTGCAAAGGTAAACTAAAAAAAATTATATAAATTTTTCTTTCTGCTCTAGTTTACCATATAAAACTAATAACTCACTTAATTCTAACTTCTTTTTCTTTTGTCTTGATACAAAAGAAACAAAAAATCAAGACTTCTGAAAAATAAAACGAAAATCTACATTTCGCTTTTTTCACGTAACCAAAGCCGTTCGTTCCTTGCGAAAAGCCCGTTCAACTCACTCGTTGATTACTTACAAAATTCCCTCGCTAAAAACCTCATTTGATTTTCTTATTTTATTTTTCAAAGGTCAATCCTTTTTTACAGAATCTGTTATTATTAGTTATTAAAAGCAAAAGCCCTAAAATTAGGGCTTTGCTTAACATTAACTAATCAAAAAAAAACAATTAATCTACCAACACTAACTGATACTCTTCTATCAGTTTTCTTAAATTTATTAAAGCATAACGCATTCTGCCTAAAGCTGTATTTATGCTAATATTACTTATCTCTGCTATTTCTTTAAAACTTAAATCTTCGTAATGACGCATAACTAAAACTTCGCGTTGATCGTCTGGCAATTTTTCAATTAACCTACGCACATCTGCTTTAACTTGTTTTTTTTCCATTTTATCGTGCACAGTATCATCAAACACATTTAGGCTATCAAAAATATTCCAGTCGTCGCCACCACTAGTAGTTTGCATTTTTTTAGCTTTTCTAAAGTAATCTATAACAATATTGTGCGCTATACGCATTACCCAAGGTAAAAACTTACCTTCTTCGTTATAATTTTTACCTTTTAAGGTATTAATTACTTTTATAAAAGTATCCTGAAATAAATCTTCGGCAACATCTCTGTCTTTTACCAAATTGTAGATGTACGAAAATACTTTTCGCTTGTGACGGGTTATTAAAATTTCTATAGCAGATTCATTACCGTGTATGTAATGAGTAACTAACTCTTGGTCGTTTAGAGCAATACTAAGCATATTTACCTCCTTTTTAAATTAAATAAAAATTAAAAAAAGTAGATTTTTGCTATAGTGATTCTCCTATTGGTTAGTTAATAATTTGATTGTTTAACGTTAATATTTGGTAAAACGTTACACAAATATAAATTAAATTTTATAAAAAACAAATTTTACCTTTGATGGTTTATATATCATCTATGATTATTAGCGATTTTAATACGCTCGACCCAAAAAAATATATCCTTATAAAAGGAGCTCGTTTACACAATTTAAAAAATATTGATGTAGCCATACCGCGCAACAAACTAGTTGTAATAACTGGTTTATCTGGTTCTGGAAAATCTACTTTAGCATTTGATACCTTGTATGCAGAGGGGCAACGCCGTTATGTGGAGAGTTTATCATCGTACGCGCGTCAGTTTTTAGGAAGAATAAATAAACCCGAAGTTGATTATATTAAAGGTATTTCGCCTGCAATTGCTATTGAACAGAAAGTAAACTCGCGCAATCCTCGTTCTACAGTTGGCACAACTACCGAAATTTACGATTATTTAAAATTACTTTTTTCGCGTATTGGAAAAACCTACTCTCCTATTTCTAATCAAATTGTAAAACGAAATACGGTTAGTGATGTAGTTAATTTTATTGAAAAATTAAAAATTACTAGTAAAGTTTTTTTGCTTTGCCCCTTGCCTACTAAAGAAAATTTAAGTTTAGAAAAAACATTAGAATTACTTGTTCAGCAAGGATTTTCGAGAATAAAAGCAAACAACGAAATTAAGCGTATTGATGATTTTTTAACTGATAAAAAAAGTTTAAAAAATTTAAAATTAACTGAAGTCGAAATTTTAATTGATCGTTTTGTTGTTAACGAAGACAAAGAAGAATTATTAAGCAGAGCCGCAGACTCAACACAAACAGCCTTTTACGAAGGAAACGGAATTTGTTTTGTAGATTATGTTGAAAACGAAAAAGCAGAAAAGCGAGTTGAGTTTTCTAATAAATTTGAGTTAGATGGAATGACTTTTACCGAACCATCGTCGCATTTTTTTAGTTTTAATAATCCTGTTGGAGCTTGTAAACACTGCGATGGCTTTGGCTCTGTAATTGGTATTGATAAAGATTTAGTAATTCCAGACAAATCGGTTTCGGTTTACGATGGAGCTATTGCTTGCTGGAAAGGTGATGTAATGGGCGAATGGAAAAACGAATTTATTAAAAGTGCACATCATTTTGATTTCCCTGTTCATCGCCCATACTACGATTTAACTAAAAAAGAACAAGATTTAGTTTGGACAGGCAACAAACATTTTTCGGGCTTAAACGATTTTTTCAAACATTTAGAAGAACAAAGTTATAAAATACAATACCGTGTAATGTTATCTCGCTACAGAGGCAAAACAGTTTGTCCTGACTGCAACGGCACGCGTTTGCGTAAAGATGCCAACTACGTAAAAATTAAAGAATATTCAATTTCAGACATTGTTCTTTTGCCAATTGAAGAAAGTTTAGAAGTTTTTAAAACACTAAAATTAGATAAACACGATACCGAAGTTGCCAAACGTTTGTTACTTGAAATTACAAATCGTTTACAATTTTTATTAGATGTTGGTTTAGGTTACTTAACCTTAAATCGCTTATCAAATACACTTTCGGGTGGTGAATCGCAACGTATCAATTTAGCAACATCACTAGGAAGTAGTTTGGTGGGTAGCATGTATGTGTTAGACGAACCAAGTATTGGTTTGCATCCTAAAGATACTGAACGATTAATTACTGTTTTAAAAGCTTTACGTGATGTTGGCAACACAGTTATTGTTGTGGAGCACGACGAAGAAATAATGCGCGCTGCCGATCAAATTATTGATATTGGTCCTTTGGCTGGTTCAAGAGGTGGAGAGCTAGTTTTTCAAGGAAATTGGAGCGAAATAGAAAAAGATAAAAAAAGTATTACTGCGCAATACTTAAACGGAAACGAAAAAATTCCTGTGCCTACACAAATACGTACACCACGCTACTTTATAAATTTAGAAGGTGTAAACGAAAACAATTTACAAAAACAAAATGTATCATTTCCATTAAATAGTTTGTGCGTTGTTACAGGAGTAAGTGGTAGCGGAAAAACTACTTTAGTAAAACGTGTTTTGTATCCTGCACTTAAAAAAATATACGGTGGTTATGGCGAAATTACTGGTTCTTTTGACAAGCTAACAGGCGACTACGATAAAATATCGGCAGTAGAGATGATTGACCAAAATCCAATTGGTAAATCATCGCGGTCTAACCCTGTTACCTATGTAAAAGCCTACGACGAAATAAGAAATTTATTTACAGAACAGCCTTTAGCTAAAACCAGAGGTTATAAAACAGCTCACTTTTCGTTTAACGTTGATGGCGGAAGATGTGAAGTGTGTGATGGAGAAGGCGAAGTAACAATTGAAATGCAATTTATGGCAGACATTCATTTAGAATGTGATGTATGCCATGGTAAACGTTTTAAAGCAGAAACCTTAGAAGTAGTTTATAGAGAAAAAAGTATTTGGGATGTGTTGTGCATGACAGTTGATGATGCCATTGATTTTTTTAGCGAACCTCAACGCCCAACTACCTTAGAAAAAAAGATTGTTCAAAAACTTATGCCTTTAAGTAATGTTGGTTTGGGTTATATTCAGTTAGGGCAATCATCAAGTACTTTAAGTGGTGGCGAAGCACAACGTATTAAGTTAGCTTCGTTTTTAACCAAAGGACAAAGCACAGAAAAAATACTTTTCATTTTTGACGAACCTACTACAGGTTTGCATTTTCATGATATACAAAAACTATTATATGCCTTTACTGCTTTAATAGAAAACGGACATTCGCTTTTGGTTATTGAGCACAATTTAGAAGTAATTAAATGTGCTGATTATATAATAGATTTAGGCCCTGAAGGTGGAAGTAAAGGCGGGAAAATATTGTTTAGCGGAACACCAAAAGACTTATTAAAATGTAAAGAAAGTTTTACAGCAAAGTACCTAGCAGAAAAGCTTTAGTAAAAAAATATAAGCATAAAAAAAGTCCCATCCCGATAGCTATCGGGACGGGACTTTTTAATTTATTCTATTTAGTCTTATTGTTTTACAAATTTACCATTGTAAAGCACTCCTTTTGCTGAAGTTACTTTTATAAAGTAAGAACCTCTTGATAAATCACCTAAATCATTTTCAATTGAATTATTACCCGCTTCTAATGTTGTAGTTTTTGTTAAAACAATTTTACCAACCATATCCATTATTTGAATTTCTGCATCTGTATTATTTGACGCAAACACATCAACTACAATATTATTAATTGCAGGATTTGGACGAATACCAACATCAAACTTAATAACTGGTAAAGTTAAAATCACCATTTTTGACGTATAGAAATCACCATTAGTATCAACTAGTTTCAATCTGTAATAAGTTGTTTCAAATGGCTCTCTGTCAATTTCTTCGTAATTAACTACGTTACTTGATTTACCTTGAGCTTTCACTTTTGTTAAATCTTCAAAAGTTAATCCATCTTTAGAACGTTGCAACATAAAGTAATCGCTATTTAATTCTGCAGAAGTATTCCATTCTAAATGATTTTGCATACCGATTGCTTTACCCGTAAAGTTTAACAATTTAACTGCTAACGGAGTAGCAGATTGTGCTACCGTGTAATCAGAAAAACCATTCATACCAGCTCTAATTACAGCAGCTGCACTAGCGTTGTTAGAACATGTTCCGTTAAATGCCCATGTGCCAGAAGTACGTTTGTAAACAGTAAACTGAGAACTTGCAGCACCATTTGTGTAGTTAGTTGGATACAATGTTGTAGTGTAAGAACCTAAAGCCGTTGCACCTATTGCAGTTGGCGTTAAATCGCTAAATGCATTTATTGTCCAAAAACCATTATCTAAACAAGCTATATTGTAATCCCAAGCACATTCAACAGCTGCAGGACTAGCTACCCCAGTTTCAGTAAAGAAAGCCAATAAATTATTTATAGTAGATGTACTTGTAAAGTCTAAATTAGCTAATTGGTAGGCTTTTGTTGCTCCACCTACAGGGAAATTATAAGAACCTGTACTTGATGCTGGTAAAGATCTTCTTAAATTACCTTGCACAAAGCTAGCTGTATTTCCAGCAGTTACAGCAGCAGCAGCAGTGTTTAATACTCTAACTTCTTGCGCACCAGTAATAATTCTACCTGTGTTTAAAGTTAAAATACCAGCAGTACCTAATTCTAATCGGTTACCTACCAATGTTACACCTGTACCAGTATGATTCATAGTAACATTATTATGCGTTAAAATTCCACCAGCGGTATAATTTTGCGCAGCAGTACCATTAAATATTAAATGACTTGTTGCTTGATTAGCATTTAAATAAGTAGTACCCGCAGTTGAGTTAGCAAAATGCCCTCCTACAGTTATTGTTTTTCCATTTGCGTCAAAAATACTTTTTACATTGCTTGTTGTAAAATTACCACCTACTTCTACATTTGATGCGGCTAAAACCTTACAATTATTAACATCGCCAGTTGTAGCATCAGTAATTGTTAAATTACCCAATTTACTTGTTCCAACAAAATTACCAGATAATGTATGTGTTGTAACATCATCACTAAACAAAATGGTTGATGTTGGACTAGCTACAATTGTTCCGTTATTGTATAAACTACCGCAAACTCTTAAAGTAGCTCCTGCTGCTAATGTTAATGTTGCACCACTGTTAATAGTTAAATTTTTAACTGTAACTGTACCCATGGCCGCTGTTACTTGTGGTTGATTAGCAAATACAGGAATTACCGCATCTCTTGTGCAATCTGGAATATTACAACCACCCCAGTTAGTAGTGTTTGTCCAATCTTTACCTACTCCACCTGTCCAATTTAAACTAGCTCCAACTGGAGGTGTTGCATTTATTGGGCCAGCATAATCAATGGTAAAACCAGATGTACTGTTAGTAAAGTTTTGTATTACTAAAATATAACGTTGACCATTTGATACTGGTAAACGCGCCATAAATGCAGCATCTGGATTAAAGTCTGTAGCACCTCTTAAACCTGTAGTACCAATACCACTAAAGTTACATCTAATAGGAACATCAGTTTCTAAATTTGAACAATTTGGATTTGGACCATATAACAAGAAATCGTAATCGGTTGATCCATCATTTGGTGTAATTGTAAATTCTAGGTTATTACCATTTGCACCAGAATTATTAATGTTTATTTCATAATAACCAGAACCTCTTTCTCCACTTGTACAGTTATTTATACCTGTAAACTCACAAACAGCACCTGTACCTTGAAAACCAGGATCGGATATAGTTTGAGTCATAGCACAAACTGGATTAGCTAAAAGACAATCTTGACCTGGTGAAGTAGGGAATGGAGTTGCTCCATCTAATACTAATATAGTAAAAGTTCCGAAATCATCATTATCACCATCTACACGTATGTAGTAAGTTTGTCCGTTTGTTAACCCTGTTACTGTTAACTCATTTAATTGTTGAGAAATACTACAAGATGTAAAATCTTCTTGACAACCACCTGTAACTACTGTTAAACCAGCACAAGCACCAGTATAAAGATTTATTTGGGTTGCCACCAATGTACCACCGTACGTTTTAATTTTTGCAGAAGTAGATGTAGCTACAAATCTATACCAAACCGTATTTAAAACACCTGTTGTCCAACATCCTATTGCAGCTGGCTCACTAGCTGAACCTGCACAATAATTATCACCAGGCATATAAGAACCCATAGTTAGTAAGGTTGCGTTACAAGGCAAATCGTTTGCAGGACCACTAAAGAAGGTTACATTAGCTGGTGTTGATAAATCTGTACTACCTCCGTTTGTACAAACTAAAGTACATCTAAAATAGGTATCGTTACTTATAGTGTTTGTTAGCGTATGTGTTGGTGCAATTGCACCATTTATATTAGTGTATGGCCCTGCAGCGAAAGCAGCGCTTTGCCATTGGTAGGTAATACCCGATGCGGCAGTATTACCAACTAATGACATACTTGGCGATACAGGCGCTGTATTACAAGATGACGTAGGCGTTACAACCGTTGCACCAGCATCAATTACACCAGCACAAGCTGGCATTGCAGTAATATTAATTCTGTAATCTTCTTTTTCACCCCAAGTAAAAGTACCACAAGGATTCCAAGGATTGGTAGATGACTCTACAGCTATAATACGCATTTGTGTATTACCCAAAAGGGCAGTACTTGGTACAGTAACAGGAAATGTATAATTTGTTTGAATTACTGCAGTTGAAGTTCCATAAGGTTTTACTTGGAAATACTCACCTGGATCGGTAAACGAACCATTTTGATTCCAATCGAAATACGCCCAAACTTGGAATGAGTAAGAAAAATCGCCTTGAGTAACACCAACCGTTAGAGTAACTGTAGAACTTTGCATTAAATTAGGTGTTGTAGCACCAGTAAACGCAGGATCATTATGACCTAAAGTAACTCCGTTATATGCAGTAACTCTATTAGTTGCAGCCGCACCACCAGTATGAGGCAATATTACTTGAGTTATCTCCATATCGCCACTAGATGTTTGCCCAGAAGCACAGTAACAAGCCGCTGTTAAACCAGTAACAGTAACTTGAACTGTACCTGGAGGGGTTGCTAAGTTAGAATTACCTGTAGCTGTACATGTTGTTATTCTTCTATAAAAAGCTGTTGCAGCGGGTGTAATTAAATAAGTTCCTGTTGTAGCTCCAGCTATATTTGTCCAAGGACCTCCAACAGCAGGAGCACTTTGCCATTGGTAAGTGTATCCGCTAGCTAGAGCAATACCAGAAGTTACCTGCAGCAAAGAAGAAGCTCCAGCGCAAACACTTGTTGGATTTGCAATTGCATTACCTGCTCCAGGAGTACCCGTACAAGCAGGTAAGCAAGTAATAGCAGATACAAAACCTGTATTATTTATACTACCATCAGATGTAAAGCGGATAGTTATAGAAGCTCCAGATGAAATTAATGTAGGAGGAGCTGTTGTGCCACCCCAAGGACTACCAACCCATTGCGGGGCAGCAGTGCTATTACCATCATAAATATATAATTTATCGCAACAAGACTCCGTAGCAAAAGCAGAAAAAGATATTTGCAAGGGACCACCTGTTGCGTTTGTAAAAGTTTGCGTAACGTTTAAACTATTTGCATAGTTAGCAGCTCCACCTGGATCGCGTAATGTAAGGGTTGAAGGACAAGAAACAAAACACTCACCTGTATTAGCACCTAAATCGGTGGTTTGTGTACCACTAAAAGTACAACCACCTGGTGTTGTAACACAAATACCAAAGGTACCTTCTGCATCATGACCTCTATCCCAAACGCGAATATAAACAGTTGTACCGGGTGTTAAACCTGCACGAGTAATTAAACCCATTGCACCATTAGCACTAGCTTGATTATCACAATCAACATAAGCTAAAGTACCACATGTGCCTGTATATAAAGCAATGTCTGCATCTGTTAAAACACCTTCTTGTGTATCTATTGTAATAGTTCCATTAGCAGGAACAACTACTGAAAACCAAACATCATTTACACCACTACCAGTACCAGTTGTATAATTACAAGCTGGATCTGGTGCAGTTGAAGCAGTAGCTAAAGCATTAGTATATTGTACATAATTACAAATACTAGATGCTGTTAAAGCAATTGCTCCAGCACAATCATCATTAACAGGGGGGCCAGGTTGTGTAGTAACACACACATTTAAGGCATCGCTGCCAGAAGAACTATATATTCTAAAAAAGTATTCAGTTCCTATTGTTAAACCTGTAAAATCGTTATCTAAAGCAGAAGAACAACCTAAAGAAACAGTTGCACCGGTAGCACAAGTAGCACCAGTAAATAACTCTACTACTTTACCCGCAGTTGTAACAGAAATACGACAACGCGTTGCGGTAGCCGTAAATTTATACCATAAATCGTCGGTAGCAGAAGCACCACAACCAGCATCAGCCATGGAAGATGTAGAACCAGTTAAAGAAACTGCCAAAGGCGTACAAGAGCCCTCACCTTGGTGAGTTAAACCAATAGCGCCCGAACAATTATCGTTTGGAGGAGTTGTAGAATAAGTTATTCTAACTAAGCCCGAAGCACCAGTACCACCTCTTTTAGCACCAGTATTATTATCAGTAGCACCACCACCAGCACCACCATAAACAGAGGCAGTAGCACCTGGCCCAGTAGCTACTGTAGAACCATTACCACCAGCACCTCCTAATAAAGTGCCACCCGCTCCAGCAGTAGAACCAGCAGCTGCAGCACCAACAGCAGTTGTTCCTGCACCTCCACCACCTCCACCAGCAGCACCAATAGCACCAACCGCACCATTACCGCCAGCAAATTCAACCGTACCTGTAGAAGCAGCAACAGTACCCCCAGCACCCGCCGTAGAAGGATTTGTTGAATTATCAGTAGCACTTAAGCCACCACCACCACCTGCTGCAACTACAGAAGTAGCATTAAAAGTTGAAGAGCCACCGTTGCCAGCATTTGCAGTACCAGTACCTTGTGCACCACCGGTACCAACAACTACTGCGTAATTATTGCCAGGCACAACAACAACAGTAGAACGCGCATAAGCACCACCACCACCACCAGTACCAAATTTATCAGCACGCTTTTTTGCACCACCACCACCACCACCTGCTCCCCAACACTCAACAGTTATACTCGTAACACCAACTGGACAAGTCCAAGTAGCGTCGGCTGTGTAGGTAACAACTACAGTTTGAGCAGATGCTTTAGTATAAACTAAAAGCGAAAATACAGTAAACAAAAATAATGAGTAGATTTTTTTCATTGTGTGGCTATTTGAGGTGGCTTATATTTAAAAACAGTAATTCTAAATTCAATTTATTTACAAACATTATCTAAATCAGAGAAAGATCCTTTTCTAAACTCCACTTGAGTAACAATTTTTCTATCCGTAATTTTATGCTCAACATCAGTTAAATTTGAGTAAACATTTTCATCAATTTTTATCTTTAAAATACTTAAAGATGGGCAAATGCCTACCAAACTTAAACCTTTAACAGTTGAAAAGAATTTTTCTAAATCTGCTTGGTTTTTTTCAAGATATAAATCAGAAACCTTTACTAGCATCTCATCTCTTAACTCAATAGTACTAGCATTAACAAGTATATTAGAGTTGTAAATTTCTTGAGCACTTACGGTTTTTTTTTCAGCAGTAGTTTGACTATAACCATTAACACTTAAAAAAAACAAAACAACAAATAGAGAGTAGATTTTTTTCATTTTAATTTATAAATTTATGTAACCCTAAAATTAATAGTACTACTAAGTTAATATTTAAAAAACAATTATCAAAGCGTTATATCTTATTTTTTTAAACTATTTTTAAGCATTATTTCAAAATTCAACTTGCTAAAACGCATCTAGCTCACAATCAAAATATTCAGTTGCTAAAAACTCATGCATCAAAACATAGTCAAAATCACAATTCTACAACTCGTAATCTATTTTTCTATTATAAAATTAAAGCTATTTTATTGTTTAATATAATAGAATTACAATTCGGTAGGTTTGATTTACAATTCGGTAAAAAAACTTTTAATTAGTATAGTTGCTTCATTTTTTATCTAATTTAACAAACTCAAAAGCAATTTATGAAGTTTAAAAATATACTTTTTTTATTTCTGATATTATTCGGTTTTAAACAATCTAATGCAAGTTCTAAAAACATGTTAGATTCTTTAAAACGTGAGTTGCGAAAAACAGTTTTAGATACCAACCGAGTAAATATTTTAATAGCCATTGGTAAGCATTTATTTAATTTAGAAGATGGCGGGCAGTCTGTAAATTATTTTAATAGGTCGTTACAACTAAGCGAAACTATTGATTACAAAAAAGGCATTTACACTTCCAATAATATGCTTGGAAATTACTATGCAAATCAAGACGAAAACAATAAAGCAATGGCTTATTATTCTAAAGCATTGATAGCTTCAAAAGAATTAAAAGATGAGAGAAAATATGTTGGGGTTTTAAGTAATATTGGAAATATTTATGTTAGTAGAGCACAATACACAAACGCTTTAGAAAACTACACGCAAGCTTTAAAAATTAGAGAGAAAATTAAAGATACAATAGGCATTGCAACATCTAAAGCGAATATTGCAACTATTTATTATTATCAAAAAAAATATGATGTTGCTATTAAACATTATTTAAGTGCTCTTGAAAATAAAAAAGATGAAAACACCTATTTTTATAGTCATCTGTATTACAATCTAGCGTTGGTTTACGAAGACATAAAAGATTATACTAACGCATTAAAATACTTTAATTTAAGTTTAAAAATAAGTAAATATATAGACGATGAATTGGGTGTGGCTGTTGCTAATAATGGAATTGCTAGAGTATATATTTCTCAACAAAAATATAACGAAGCTTTAGACATTGAATTAAAAGCACTTGATCTATTTAGCAAACTAAACGATAAAAAAAGAATATCAGAAACCTACGGAAGTTTAGGCGTTATTTATGACTCACTAAAACAGTACTCAAAAGCTGAAGAATGTTTTAAAAAACAACTTAGTATTTCGGAAATTATTAATTACAAAATTGCATTATCTGCAAGTTATTTAATGCTTTCAAATCATTATAAAATAAACAACAAATATAAAGAAGCGTATGACTTTTTTTACTTGCATAAAAACATGGAAGACAGCATTAAAATAGAAACGAATGCAAAGTCACTTTTAGAAATTCAAACAGAATACGAAACCAATAATAAAATAAAAGAAATTGAATTATTAAAAGCAGAAAAAAACTTACAAGTTTTAGAAAGCAAAAGAAACAAGCAATTTACTTTTAGTATGTTTATTTTGGCTACAATTGTTGTACTATTTATTTTTATTTTATACAATCGCAAACAAACTAAAAACAAAATATTACTTCAAAATAAATATTTAACACTAGAGCGAAATGCGCTTGCTGCGCAAATGAATCCTCATTTTATTTTTAATTCGTTGGGTTCGATTGGAGGTTTTATTTCAGAAAATAAAAAAGAAAAAGCATTAGAATATTTGGGCGTTTTTTCTAAACTGATAAGACATAATTTAGAGCAATCTCGTCAGCAATTAACCACAGTAACCGATGAAGTTAAAATGCTTCAATCCTATTTATATTTAGAGCAATTGCGCTACAACAATAAATTCGATTTTAAAGTTATTGTTGCGAAAAACATGGAAGATTCTGCTGCTATACCACCTATGTTTATTCAACCTTTTGTAGAGAATGCAATACTACACGGCATTTTACCGAAAAATGAGCAAGGCAATATTACTATTAAATTTTATATAGTTGATGACACAAATATTGTTTGTGAAGTGCAAGATGATGGAATTGGAATAGCTGAATCGTTAAAAAGAAAAACAAAATTTTCACCAAAACACAATTCTCTTGCCTTAACAATTACTGAAGAAAGAGTGCAAACACTTAATTTAATGTATAAAGAAAAAATACACATTTCTACTCACGATTTGTTGAATGAAAATAATTCTGTAACAGGAACTTTAGTTAAACTTGTTTTTCCTTTAAATTACATTTAAATTTAAAAAAAAGAAAAGTGTTATCTGCCATTATTATAGAAGACGAACAGCAAAACCTTTCTGCGCTAAAATACTCGCTTTCGTTAACATGCCCTGATGTTAATTTAATTGGAGAATGCGGAAGTATTGCCGAAGCCAAAGCTTTGTTTAAAAACAATATTCCTGATATTGTTTTTTTAGATATAAATTTAAGTGATGGAAACGCTTTTGATTTAATTGATATTTTAGAAAAAGATTTAAAAAAAGAAGATTTTGATACACTAAAAATAATCTTTACTACTGCATCAAATAAATATGCAATTAGAGCTTTTAGAATTAGTGCTGTAGATTATTTATTAAAACCAATTATTCCTTCGGAACTTAAACAAGCTGTAGATAAAGTAAAAATTTTAAATAGTAAAAAAAATTACAATTACGATTATAGACTGTTATTAGATAATATTTCTAACCAAACGGAAGAAAAAAAAATACATCTATCAACATTAACCGAAACAAAAAAATGTTCGATTAGCGAAATTATAAGATGCGAATCTGAACACAATTACACCACTTTTTATTTTACAAAAGATAAGCCTTTAATGGTTTCTAAAACATTAAAAGAATTTGAAGAGATACTTAGAGATTACGGATTTGAAAGAGTTCACCGATCTCATTTAATCAATTTAAAATTCGCTAAGTCGTATCTCAAAAAAGATAATGGAACAATTTTAATGATTGACGGAACTGAAATCCCTATATCCAGAAGAAAAAAAGAAATTGTATTTAATCTTTTTAAATAATTAGTCCATAAAAAAAGCCTCCAACTGGAGGCTTTTAAAATTTATTTATTGCACATTAATTTTTCACTACTCGTTTTATTTCGCTTGTCATTTCGTTGTGTAGTTTCACAAAATAAATACCTTGTGGTAAGTCGCTTAAATCTAAATCATAATTACAAATTAAACCGCAAGAATTAACTTGTTTAGCATACAAAATTTGACCTGATACATTGAGCACTTCAATTTGTAATGGTAAAGAATTTGTATTAGAAGTTACTTTAATAAATACTTTATTAATTACAGGATTTGGATAAACCTCAACTTGTATATTGCCTTTATTTAACTCATTTAAACCGCTAGCAAAACTATAAGTTATAGTGTAAGTTAAAATTGTAGTTCCATCTTGCGCTGTAACAACAACTGTCGCAACGTTTGCAGGTGCAGCGCCCGACACATCTGTTGCTTGCGTAATTGTAACATTTGCAGATGTAGAAACTGCTGTAGCCGAAATTATTGAGGCTCCAGTTGTGCCTTGCGGAACAACAACAGTATAACTTAAAACACTAGGATTAAATGTTGTTGTAAAACTTCCAATATTTGATGTTAATGTAGCCAATGTAGCATCAGTACTTGGTTGAACAACATTGTACACAACAGTATAAGTTGATGTTGCACCTGTTTGAGCAGTTACAATTACATAGGCTGTATTATTAGGTGCTGAACCATTAACATTACTTGCACTTACGTTTGATGTTATTGTAGATAAAGTTGTTGCTAGTGTTGGTGTTAAAGTAGCTGAGCCAGAAGAACCTATTGGCAATGTTACTGTGTAGCTAAAAGTAGATGATGCAAACACTGGACTTATTGTTCCTACACTTGAAGTTAAAGCCGTTAAACTTGAATTGGTGTTACCAGCTTCAACAGTATAAGTTACTGTATAAGTACTTGTTGATGCATCTTGTGCAGTTACAACAACAGTTGCAACATTATCTACACCATTATTATTGGCTACATTACTTGCCGCCACATTAGAACTAATTACTGATAAAGAACTAGCAACCGTTGCCGATAAATTATCAGAACCTGTTGAACCAAAAGGTAGAGTTACAGTATAGTTAAAAGTTGATGGTGAAAATGTTGGTACTAAATCTCCTCTATTAGGAACTAATGTTGCTAAACTTGAATTAGAATTTAACGGACTAGTGTTGTAAGTTACAGTATAAGTACTTGTTGATCCGTTTTCGGCTGTTACAACTACTGTAGCAATATTTGCAGGTGCAGTTCCACCAACATCTGTTGCACTTGTGTTAGAAGTTATTGTAGAAAGCGTTGTTGCTAAAGTTGGAGTTAAACTAGCAGTGCCTGTTGTACCTGTAGGCAAATTAACTGTGTAATTATAAATACCTGGTGCAAAAGAAAATGTAAAAGAACCAACACTTGTTGTTAAATTAGAAAGCGAAGAATTTGAGTTTAACGTTATAACATTGTACGTTACAGTGTAAGTTTGAGTAGCTCCTGTTTGCGCCATAACAACAACTGATGCAATATTTGTTGGAGGATTACCAGCAACATTTGATGCAGAAGTGTTGGATGATGTAATTGATAAAGATGATGCTAAAGTTGGCGTTAGTATAGCACTACCAGAAGACCCAATTGGTAGAGTTACAGTGTAATTTGTAGTGCCAGAAGCAAATGTTGGATTAAGAGAACCTTGACTAGAAACTAAATTAGATAAATTTGCATTGTTATCAAGTGGTTGAACAACATTAAAATTATCCATATTAAAATAAAAATCGTTTGAACCTCCAGACTGTACTTCAATTTTAAATTGTATATTTTGCCCAGCATATGCTGCTAATGAAAGATTTTTATTAGTAAAACTTAAAGATGGGGTGTGATTACCATTGTTGATGGTATGAAACAATGTGTAAGATGCACCACAATCTGTTGATAAACTAATTTTAATAAAATCTCCAGCAACTAAAGTAGTTGCAGCACTTGGAGCCGAACTTAAATCGTGTTCATCTACAATTCTATAATCAAGTGTTAATGAAGTTGCAGAAGTTACTGTTCCTAAATTAAATTTAGTAATTGTTGTAGCTTGCGGAAAACTTAAATTCACTTGAGTTATGTACGATTTTGTTCCAGCTGTTCCTTGATTATCTGCAACAATCCAGTCGCCATTACCATTCCAAATTGGTGCATCGCTTAAGTTTGTGTATGAGTTAAATGTTTCAGTGTATGGTAAAGCATAAGTTGAAAATTTTTCTCTTATTGCAGTTTCAAATGTATTATTTGATGTTGATAAATCTCCACTTAAATTTGCACTCCCACTAATAAAATAATTACCAACGGCAAGCATATTTGCGTTTCCAACAGAATAGGTTGCTAAAGCACCAGCTGCTAATGTTCCCGAATTTATTGTTGTTGTAATTGTACTTGCTGTTGTACCTGTTACATTTGCATTTAAAACTAAATTGTTTGTAGCAAAATTAATTAAAGTGTTACCTACGTTTTCTACAACAACCGAAACATTTTCTGAACTACTATAACAACCTACAGTGCTTGGATTAATAAAAGTATTTGCTTGAATATCTAAACTAGCAACTAACTCCAATCTAAACTCATCAATACCCAAAGCGTTAGAAGCTGCATCTGCGCTAGTAGAACCTTTAGCTATAACATAAAACGTTCCATTAGTGTTGTATGATGTAGGAATTGTAACTTTATAATTATACCATCCATCAGTGCCAACTGTTGGCGCAACACCAATATTAGTAAAGATTTCAAGAAGTTGAACTGCCCCAGTTAAGTTGCTCGAGTTATTTACGTAAAAAGTAATTTTATCGTTAACATCACTTGTAGAGCTTCTATACAACCATGAACTTATTTGAACTGGAGTAGCACCTAATCCATTTAAATTTAATGGTGGACTGATTAATAAGGCTTCAGAATCAGTATTTGTTTTTCCAATAAAATTGGTTCCACTTTTTGGAGCTGAGATTCCTGAATCAAAATTTTTAACTTCCCAACCATCTTCCCCAGAAATTAAGCTAGCCGACCAACACGCAGGAAATTGGCTATTATCGAAACTTTGAGCTAAAGGTAATGTTGTTGTTGGATTACAAGGTGTTATGAAATTCTGTAATCTTGTCCATAAACTTTTACTTGCACCACAATTTCCTCTTACTTTAAATTGATATTTTGTACCAGGATTTAGCCCTGTTAAAGTAAATGTATTTGAAGTAAAAGTTGCCATTGATAGTCCTGTAAAAACGTAAGGAGCAACACCATATTCAATTTGCCATTCTGTTTCTGAACCACCAGCAGTAAAACTAACTACAACACTTGTTGTGTTTGCATTATAAGCAGATAAACTTGTTGGTTTTGTGCATGGTGTATAATTAGATAATAAAATATCATCTAAATAAAGGTTATACATATCAGGATCTGAGTTTGCGTGAAATCCTAAGTGGTAAACTCCTGTTGAGGCTGGAGAAAAATTAACTTCTACTTGTTCAAAACGGCTTTCAATTAATGGGTGCGATGCAATTGAGTTAGTCATTGCTACTGGTGTTGCAGATAAACCAAATTTAACCTCCATACTTTCAGGAAAACCTACATCGTAAGCGCCATAAACATATTGCAAAGTATAAGTACTACCAGCTGTTAAACTTATTCCTTTAGAAAAAAACCAATCATCTCCAGGAGTAGATCCATCCCAATTATAAGCCAAAACATTTCCATTAAAACAAATGGTATCAGTTGGAGCTTCTTCAACATTCCAAGTATTAGCGCCATTTAAATCTTGAATAGATGTACAATTTGGTATATTATATGGTTCAACATCATCAAAATTAATTGAATAAGGTATACTTGCATTTACACATGGAGCTGTCCAAATAAAAGTTAAACCACTAATTGGAACTGTACCAGAATTAACGGAGTTAAAATAACAATTATCGTTATTTAAAGTTCCTTCGGTTGAATTTAACCAAATGCCTGTAGCAGCAACAACTTTACGGTTTCTAAAATTTGAATTAGAAGCACCTCTAATACCAACTTGTGGATATGTTGTATTATTTGTTGGGAAGATGGAACCACCATAAACAATTTTTATTACATTGGTTAACGAATTTAACTTTATTTGAAAACTAATTTTTTCGATTGTACTTATAGAATTTCTTTTAAAATCTTGCCATTGAATAATAAATTCTTCGTTTACTTGTTGACATCTTACTTCTGGCGAACCTGTAGATGAAGAAACTAAATCCCATCCGAATGCAGATATAGCTCCCGAATAAGTTGAAACAGAAGATGAAATTGGTCTGTATTCTACAGTATTTGGTTCTGAACCAAAAGTTATAAAACCATTTGGCGTTATATAACAACTGTTGTAATTTATTCCATTAAAATTAAAACTAGGTATTGCAACGTTTACAGCAGGATCATCGTCAATTCCGGCACCCGACCACAAAACAGTTCCTCCTGTAATTGCTGTATAACCTTCTATACCTTGAGAAAAAGTATAGCTTGATAATTGTGCTTTTGCAGAAAAAGAAAATAAACAAACTGCAATAAAATAAAAAAACTTAGTTTGGAACAATGAACGCATATTGTTGTTTAATTAAATGGATTATCTTATAAAAATAATTATTTTATTATGAAAAACACAATAAAATTATGAACTAGTATTTTGAATCGATTGTTTTAGCTAAAAAACTCATTTTAAATAATTGTGTTTGATTATAATGAGCACTTACGAGCAAAATATTTGAATAACTTTGTATTTTAAAACCAAAACAATTACATGAACAAAACAGCTTTACTTTTAGTAAATTTAGGTACACCTGATAGCCCTTCAACATCTGATGTTAGAAAATATTTAACTCAATTTTTAAACGACTCACGCGTAATTGATATTAACCCAATTGGACGTTTTTTTTTAGTAAATGGTTTAATTGTTCCTTTTAGAGCTCCAAAATCTGCTAAAATCTATAAAGAACTCTGGACAGAAGAAGGTTCTCCTCTCCTACTTCACGGACTTGATTTACAAAAAAAATTACAAAAAAAATTAGCTAATACGCACGAAGTTTTTTTTGGTATGCGTTATCAAAACCCTTCTTTAGAAAGTGTTTTAGAAGAAATTAGAACAAAGAATTTTCATAAAATAATTGTTTTTCCTCTTTATCCTCATTACGCTTCATCGAGCACAGGTTCGTCTTTAGAAAAAATAATGCAAATTATTAGTAAATGGTATGTAATACCCGAACTACGCATTATTAGTCAATATTATGATGATAAAGGATATATAAATTCATTTGTTGAAAGAGGTAAACAATATAAATTTGGAGAATACGATCACGTACTTTTTAGTTATCATGGTTTACCCGTAAGACAAGTTGATAAAGTTTACGAAGATTCTCCTTGTAGCGACCATAACTGCGAAAACGAAATTACCGAAGAAAATAAATTTTGTTACAAAGCAACTTGTTACGAAACAACGCGCTTAATTGCTAAACAATTAAATATTCCCGAAAGTAAATATACGGTTGGTTTTCAATCGCGCTTAAATCAAAAATGGATAGAACCTTTTTCTGATAAAATTGTTGAAGAATTAGCTAAAAAAGGGATGAAAAAATTATTAGTTTTTAGCCCAGCATTTACAGCAGATTGTTTAGAAACAACCATAGAAATTGGGCACGAATACAACGCTATTTTTAGAGAGCATGGCGGCGAAAAAGTGCAACTAGTTGAAAGTTTAAACAGCAACGATACATGGGTTGACGCTATTGCTGAGATGGTGAGATAAGAAATTAGAGATTTGGTGAATTAGTGAGTTGGAGAATTTGTGAATTAGTAAAATAGAAAATTCCATCTTGGGTCTTGATTCTTAAATCTTAGTTCTTGTATCTTATAACAAAATGTTTTATCTTTCGTTGTTAAATAACAAGAATGAAACTCAAAAATAGTTTATTAATATTCATACTAATCGTTATTCAATTCAAAATTAGTTTTGGTCAAGAAGGTTTTGGAGCAGGTGGCGGAACGTTATACAATACTAAAAATGGTTATTTAGGTTTAAGCGCTAGAGTTTTAATTCCTGTTACAAAAAAACTTTACGCTGTTCCTTATGGTTATTATTATTTTCATGAAGGTAAATTTTTAGGTGGAGTTTCTGCACTTGTTCCTTTTTACGAATACCGTTTTTTAAATTTTTATGCAATTGCTTCTGGCACAATAAAAGGTAGTGCAAGTGTTAAAGCATCGGGTTCTGTTGCAGCAAATAACAATGGCGCTTCTGGCAATCAAAATGCAAGTGCAAGTGGCGGAATAAAAGCTGATGGCGAAGCTGGTTTTGGTGCTTTTATAGGAAACAATTGTTTAAAAGGTTATGTTGAGCCTCGTTATGCTGTTCGACAAGAAGCATTTTTATTACACACAGGTTTAGTCTATTTTTTTGGATGCAAAGGTGGTGGTTCTTCGAAAGGTGGATTTAAAGGCAAAAAACGAAAAGGATTTAAAAGTAACAACAGAGGTAAAACCGAATGCCCTGCATATAATTAATTTTTAATTGTAGTAGTTTTTCCAAAAACAAAAATTGGTAAACAAAATAAAAGCAATACTGCGTTTAAAAAATAAGCTTCATTTAATCCCCAAAAAGGAATTACATAAAGTCCATACAAAAAACAAAACAAAACTCCTCCAAAAGTTGACACACTAAAAACTAAACCCACATTATTTTGTGTTGTATTAAACAACTGCAATTTACCAACAATCATTGGCGAAATCATTCCGTAAACTATCATTAATGGCGCCAAAAAAATTAGTAAAGAAATGAATACAGCTATTCCCAAATCAAAATTAATTAGCATTTGCATTATTGCTTTTGATAGAAATGGAGAAATTAAATTTAAAACTATGGCTGCTCCAAAAACAATTAACAATGGCTTATTCGAAAACTCGTTAACAGTATATTTACCACCTAAATAGTAGCCAATTGCTAAACCTAATAATGTAATTGATAAAACCAAAGCCCAAACAACTATTGATGTTCCATAATATGGAGCAACTGCTTTAGCACTTATTAGCTCTGTTGCTAACAATGTACCACCTTCTATAAAAGATGTGATTAAAAATAATTTATTATTTTTCATAATTATTTTTTAAATATTCTATTGAATGTTTTCTCCAATTAACTGCCGATTTAGAATTAATTAGTTCTAAAACAGGATCATTATCTGTAAACACATAACTATCATTTAGCTGAATTGTATTCAAATCAAATTCACTTACATTATTTATTTTTAAAGTGTTTTCAATTGTAGAAGTTTTAAAATCTTCATCAGATTTATAACAGATATAAATATTGTTTCTAGTTTCTTGATCATCTGAGCCAACAATGCATCTAACTTGAAAACCTGATTTTTTAAGTGTTTTAACCAAACTTCGTCCTACTAAACCATCTTTTCCTTGTATGTAACCGTTAAAATTAATTATATAAATTCCATTTTGTGACAATCTATTTTTAATTAATTGAAAAGATTCTAAAGTTAAAATATGATAGGGAGGATTTTCACTAATAAATACATCAGAAACTATAACGTCGTATGTTTTATTATCAGTATTCAAATATTTTCTGGCATCATTAATAATAATTTCATTGTTTTTAAAGTTGTAAAAATATTTTTTAGAAACCTCAGCTATTCTTTTATCAAGCTCAACACTATAGCATTTAATATTATTTTTTTCTAAAATATAACTTATTGTTCCTCCGCCCAAACCAAGCACTAAGCCTGTTTTTGCAATTTGATTACCGCTTTTTCTTTCTTGAATTATACTTTCAATTATATAAGGATATTTGCCTAAGGAGTTTCCAGTTTTGGTGTCAATCCATGTTTGAATTGAATTATTACAAATTAATTGTCTCCCTTCAATTTTTCCTAAAACCCCTCTGTAGTTAACCACTTGTATTTTCCCTAACAATCCTTCTGATTCGTAAATTATATCTGTATTAGCAATTGCATTTTCTTTCAAAAAAACTAACACCAAAAAAACTAACGACAACGTAAATACTTTAAATTTCTTTAAATACAACAAAGTGATACAAACAAAAATCAATACAGAAATAGAAAGAACTTTATAGCCATTAAAATAGCCTAAGTTGGGTAAAATAAAAACGCCAAATAGTATTGCGCCAAAAATCCCTCCTAAGGTTGAAACAAAAAAAGTGTTCCCTGTTTTTGATTGTAAATCATTTTTTTGCTTTGATAAATGAAACGTTATTGTTGTTGGAATAGTTGCTATTATTGAAATAGGCAAGCTTAAAAACAAAAAAGCTGACGCAAAAGAAGATGCTAAAACATGCTGAAATAAACTATAGATTTTTAAAAACAAAACTTCGTGTAACGAAAATAATGAAAAAGTAATTACACAGATTAACGAAAACACCAACAATACATTTTCTATTTTAGAATAAAAATTAATTACAAATTTTGTTAAGCTTAACAAATATCCAATTACTAAAAAAAACATTGTTAAGCCAATTATAAAACTCCAGTTATAAAGCGAATTTCCAAAAAACGAATTTGAATATTTAGAATAGGCTAATTCAATACAGGACAAAAGGAATCCTTCTATAAACAGCAAAATAAAAATCAATTTATTTTTATTCATATCCAATTAAATTATTAACCTTTAAAGTTGGTACATTTTTAAGCGTATTTGTTCTTGTTTCTATAACAAATTCCTGGTGCAAAATATCTAAAACGGGGTTATTGTCGGTAAAAATAATTGCATTTGCGCAATTAAAATCAGATTTAGGCTTATTATAAAAATTCGCAATTTTAAGCGCTTCTACATGCCTATCATTTTTTCTAAACTGATTAGCATTTAAGTATTTATTTAAATTATTTTTTGTTACAACTAAAACCAAGTCTGAATTTGAATATTCATTAGTTGAATACACTTTACTTTGCATACCCGATTCTAAAATTGTGTTATATAATGAACAAAAACTTTTACTTTTTGTATCTGCAACATAATGAATTAATACAATTCCGTTTTCGGTTAAACAATCTTTAATTTTCGAAAAACTCTCAACAGTATATAAATGCGCTGGTTGGCTCTCTCCTATACTTATATCAAGAACAACAACATCATATTTATTTTTTGTTTTATTTAAAAAATGTCTAAAATCATCCACATAAAAATCATACAATTCTCTATTTAAATTAAAATTTTCTTCGGCAACATCAAACATTCTTTTATCAATATCAACAGCGGTTACATTTAATTTTAGTTTAATAAATTCTTTAATTAAACTACCAGAACCAACTCCACCTAAAAGAATATTAGATTTTTCTGGATACAAAGAAGATACGTAAGAAATAAAATGTACGTATGGGAATGTCGAAAAATCTTCGTTTATATTATCAGTTGATTGGAGCATACTATTAACAACCAACATTTTTGCTTTACCATTATTAATTACCTGCATTTGCCCCAATATACTACTTGATGCGTATTCTATAGTTGAATTTGCAACCATTTGTTTTTTACTTACTATAACTTCTAAAAGCTGAAAAAAAACAATTAACATGCCTAAATAAATATACAATTTACTTTTAGATTTTGAAATTTTATAACATACAAATACACAAATTAATAAACATACACTTAATAGAAATTTAGAAGTTAAAAAACCAAAATAGGGTATTAAAACTACACCCGTAACTAAAATAAAAGTTGCCGCACCAATTGTAGATAATAAAAAGAGATTACCAACATTTTTTTGTTCCTCATTTTTTTTTGATACCGAAACAAGTATTGGAGTTATTTTAGTTAAATAAAATGAAACTGGAATTACAAAAAACAATGCAATTATTGCGCTTAATAATCTATAATCTAAGGTATAAAATTTATAGATTATTTGTTTTGTAATATAAGTTGATGCAAAATAAAAAAACAATGCAATACAAATATACTTTGGCAAAGATTCAACTGTTGTATTTTTATTATAAGTAGAATAATACCCCAACAACATTCCAATTAATGTAAACGATAATGTTATCAACCAAATAAAAAAAGAGTTTCCAGCGAATGGTTGCAGAAGCTGATAGCAAAGCAATTCCGTTGAAACTGAAACACCTCCTATAATAAATGCAACGTTTGAGTAATTGGCTTTCACTTTAAAAATTAAAACATAAAAAAAGGATGTAAACAACATCCTTCTAAAATTAAGTTAAAAATTACACTTAACACTTAATTTTTTATAAATTTTATTTTATCTGTTTGATTAGTTGAAACGAGTATTAACTGATAAATTCCTTTTTCAAACAAAGCAGTTTCAATTTCAAATTCGTTTAAACCAACTTGTGGTATAACAATTATTTCTTTAACTAACTTACCTGTTGAATTGTAGATATAAAAAAACTTGTCAATTGCGTTATCTGAATGAAAACTAATTGTCACATTGCTTTCTGATGGATTTGGATAAACACTAAAAAGCGCAATATCTTTTTTATCAGATTTATTTACAGAAATAACTTCGGTTCTCTCTTTTGATGTATTATTATCATCAAAAACGGATACTCTGTAGTATGTTTTTTCATGTTCAACATTTTCATCTAAAAACTTAAACGAACCTTTATCGGAATTTGTTGACTTTAATACATCCACATTAGAAAAGTTAATACCATCGTGTGATTTTTCTAAAACATAACTCTTAGTTGCCTTTAAATCGCCAATTACCCATTCAATTAAATTTCCGCCATCTACACTTTTACCAGTAAAAGACTTAACATTTAATGCTAATGGAATTGCTTGTACTATACCCGCCATAAGTTCGTAACTACATGCAGAACCAGCAAAACCATCAACAGAAATATAATAAGTAGTACCAGCAGTTAAATTAACTTCTAAATAAATATTATTAGTTGTAGAGGTACTAGTACAAGCATAGCCACCAGAGCCACCAGAAAGAGCTGTCATTAAACCGCCAGCTGTTGCTTCGGCATTTGAGCAATTTTTTACGGTAGTGACTAAAAACTGAACTCCATTAGGTGTATTACACGATTGACTAAACAACTCAAAATAGTAATTATCGGTTGTTGGAGCTGTAAATTGATACCAAACATTATTTTCAACAGACCCCCAACAAGGATTTGCTCCCTCTAAACCAGGATTACTATAATTTGTAATATAACATGTAGCCATATCTACATAAGTATAAGAGTCCTGATTGGCTGTTCCACAAACTGTAACGTTGGTTGCTGTTGCACAAAAATTTGTACCAGTAAGCGCGTTACTTGCTCCACCTAAATCATCATTATATCCATTACCAGCTGTAAGTGTTATAGGAGAACCGCATGCATCGTTTGAAGGTGCACTACCTGCAGAAGTAACAGAATTACATAACCTTATTGTACCTGTGGCAGATGCGCCAGAAACAACGGCAAAATAAGTTCCTGCTGGTAAATATTCACCAGTTATTGATACACCTGCTCCTGCACCAGAACCACAACCGCTTTCTATAATTGTACTACAATCTTTAAGCAACATAACATTTACATTACCACTGATTGATTCTGTAGCTGTTAAAGTTAAATGAGAACAAGCGGTAAGCGTAATAGATACCCACATATCATTATCAGAAGCAGAACAAGGGTAAGAAGCTTGTGTATAATCTGGACCACAATCAGCTGCTGTTGTATTCAAATCCTGACAAGAATTTCTTGACATTGAAAGCGGGTTTGTACATCTATCTCCATTGATTGGAGTACAAAAAGCAGCAAAGCTACTTTTAGAGTACAATAAACTAATGACAAGCAAAAATAGAAATGCTAAAAATTTATTTTTCATCTCTCCTCCTTTCTGTAATTATTACTGTTCCATTTATAGAATCAGAACTTGCAACTGATTTTTCAGCTGGGTTTGTTTTTTTTGTTAAGTACGATTTTTTAGAAGAATCTTCAATAACTATCTTTTCAGATGGCTTTGTTTTCATTTTAGCCTTATCAAAATCTGACTCAGCCATTTTCAATTCTTGAGAAAACGCACTTGAAAAAGAAACAAATAGTAGTAAAACAAATAAAGCTATACTTTTCATAGTACTGAATTTTACACCAAAAATATAAAAAAAAACAATACACGCAACATTTAGACGTAAAAAAATCTAATTTTATCGGATAATAAGTTATTTTTAAAACGAAAAAAGAGCTCAATGAGCTCTTTTTAAATTACTTTATATGAGAAGTTTATTAAAAATCTTTTGGAACATCTGGCGCTTTAACGTAGTTAGCTTTTTTAGGATTTATTTTATCTACAAAAACTACATTTATTAGTTCACTATCAATTGTAGTTCTCGTTTTTGATATTCCATTAAAAACATAAATATCGCCTAAACCTGTTTTAAACTTTTTATTCAACTCTTCGTATTTACCGTCTTCCATTTTAACGTAAGTTTTTATAACAGCACCGTATTCAATTAATACTTTACCAGTTAAGCACTCACATTCATTACCTTTACGAACAGTAATTACAACATTATCGTGCTGGCCATCATCAATTAACTTAGCACCTCTTTCTTTAAACGCTTTTTCATAACGTTGAAAACAATTTAAATCACCTGTTTGAGTATCAGAACCTTTGCCCGAACCAGCAGTAACTGTAGTAGATTGAGCACTAACGTAATTAGCAAAGAATAGAGCTAATGCTGTAACAAAAAAAGCCTTTTTAATCATCGGTTTTACCAATTTAAAATTATGTTTATTTAGCATTGTTGATGTAAATTTATAACAATTTATATAAAAATCAAATATTCAATCCTATAAATAAAGTAAAATACTTACTTTTGGTTAATAAGTTTAGCAATATGTCAATAAGTTTGATTCAAAATAATTTTCAAGAAGCCAATCAATTACTTGAAGAATTTTACAAAAACGATGCCAATCTAAAAAAAATAGAAGACGCTGCCCTTTTAATGATTGATTCATTACAAAATGGTGGCAAAATAATTTCGTGTGGTAATGGAGGTTCTATGTGCGATGCCATGCATTTTGCAGAAGAATTAAGTGGTCGATTTAGAAACGACAGAAAAGCTTTAGCTGCTGTTTCAATTTCTGACGCATCGCACATTACTTGTGTTGGCAACGATTACGGTTTTGATAAAATTTTTTCGCGATACATTGAAGCGCTTGGCAGAAAAGGAGATGTACTATTAGCAATTAGCACCAGCGGAAATTCTAAAAACGTTATTGAAGCAATACATGCTGCAAAAAAAAATGGAATAAAAACAGTTGCCCTTACTGGAAAAACAGGTGGCGAAATTGCTAAATTATGCGACATAGAAATTCGTGCACCTCATTCTGAATTTGCAGATAGAGCACAAGAAATTCACATTAAAATAATTCATTCTTTAATTCATTATATTGAATCGAAAATTTAATTTATGTTAGTAAAAACTTTCGGTTCTGCAGTATATGGAATTAGTGCAACAACTATTACTATAGAAGTTAACGTTACTGCTGGCAGCAAATTTTTTTTGGTGGGCTTACCCGATAATGCAGTTAAAGAATCGGAACAACGAATTGAATCGGCGGTAAAACAAATTGGTTATAAAAAACCGGGTAAGCGTATAGTAATTAATATGGCTCCTGCCGATATTCGCAAAGAAGGAAGTGCTTACGATTTACCCTTAGCAATTGGCATTTTAGCTGCATCCGAACAAATACAATCTTCTAAATTAGAAGAATATATTATTATGGGCGAGCTTTCGTTAGATGGCGGTTTGCAACCCATAAAAGGTGCATTGCCAATTGCTGTGCAAGCCAAAAAAGAAAATTTTAAAGGATTTATTTTACCCAAACAAAATGCAATTGAAGCAGCTATTGTTGAAGGTTTAGATATTATTGGTGTAGAATCTTTACAAGAAGTAATTGATTTTTTAGAAAACAAAAACAATTTAATCCCAACAACGTTCGATACAGAAAAGGAATTTTACTACAAACAAACCAATTTCGATTCTGATTTTTTAGACGTTCGTGGACAAGAAAATATTAAACGCGCCATGGAAATTGCTGCGGCTGGTGGTCATAACATTATTATGATTGGCCCACCAGGTGCAGGAAAAACAATGCTTGCTAAAAGATTACCAACTATTTTACCACCACTTTCGTTAGATGAAGCTTTAGAAACAACAAAAATTCATTCGGTAGCTGGTAAAATGGGTAAAAATAATTCTATTATTAACGTTCGTCCATTTCGTTCGCCACACCACTCAATTAGCGATGTAGCGCTTGTTGGCGGTGGCGGAAATCCACAACCAGGAGAAATTTCGTTAGCACACAATGGCGTTTTATTTTTAGATGAATTACCCGAATTTAAAAGAACGGTGCTTGAAGTAATGCGCCAACCGTTAGAAGAAAGAAGTGTAACTATTGCACGCGCAAAATTTTCGGTTGAATATCCATCAGGATTTATGTTGGTGGCTTCTATGAATCCTTGCCCCTGTGGATATTACAATCATCCCGACAAAGATTGTGTTTGTGCACCGGGTATGGTTTCAAAATATTTGAATAAAATTTCTGGTCCCTTGTTAGACAGAATTGATATTCATATAGAAGTTACGCCAGTTCCGTTTACTGAATTATCAAATGAGAAAAAAGGAGAATCGAGTGAAGAAATAAGAAAAAGAGTTATTGCAGCACGCAACATACAGACTGAACGTTATAAAGGCTCTGATGGAGTTTATAACAATGCACAAATGAGTTCTAAATTATTAGAACAACATTGTGTTTTAAACGAAGCAGGAACTAGTTTATTAAAAGTTGCTATGGAACGTTTGGGGCTTTCTGCAAGAGCCTATAGCCGTATTTTAAAAGTAGCTCGCACTATAGCCGATTTAGATAATTCAAAAAATATTGAAACAAATCATATTGCTGAAGCTATTCAGTATCGCAGTTTAGACAGAGAAAGTTGGGCGGGGTAACATAGTTTAAAGTTGCAAGTTTAAGGTTTAAAGTTGGGGAATTAGTTTATTAGTAGATTGGTTTGATTAGTAAGTTAGGGAGTTGCAAGTTTAAAGTTAGAGAATTATTGAATTGGAGATTTAAAGTTGGGTTTAGATTTAGAAAGTAAAAACTGTGTTAAACTAGCATTTGATTTATTATAAGAAAAGTATATATTTGGTAAAATAAATAAACGCTACTTTATGGCGCATATATACAAGTTAGGCGCAAACTTTCAGACTTCCGTATAAAAACATTAAACTATGCTTTCCACAAAAACTCTTCTTGAATTAATTAAACTAGCCGACACGCTAACACACCCAGAAGTTAATAGAATTGTTTCCATTTTTAACTTCACTCCAATTCCACTTGGAGAAAAGAATACCGTAATGTCCAAAACAACAAAAATATTTAATGAACTAAGATATTATCCTGAAACAAAAAAAGGCCCATTTACTAATGATATTCAATTGGATTTTCTTCAATACATAATTGACGATTTTTTTGACAAAAGACCACTTTATGAAAGCAGGACAAAAGAGTGGGATAATGCACATGAATTTTCAATAAATTTTAATAATGCTTTTGTAAGTCACAATCAAGAACTTGGGCATAATTTGAAGCGTGACGGCTATATTGTAGAAGGGCGAGCAATCAAGAAACTTCTACCTGCTGAAATTGAAGAGGCAAAAACGGAATCTGAACTCTTTATAGCAATTGACAAGTACAATTTTCAGGTTAGTAAAGGACACTTAAATCAAGCAATTTTAAATCATTCTCAGGGTAATTGGGCAAGTGCAAATTCACAATTCAGAACATTTATTGAATCTATATTGACAGAAATAAATAATTTTCTATTGCCCGGTAATCAAACAGTAACAGCAGCACAAGCCATAAAAACACTAGCAGAGACAGCAAATCCTCCATTTTTAAGTAAAGACCTTAATGAATACCCAAGCGACAAAGATTCGGACTCTTTTGTATATGGACTTTGGACAAGATTACATCCTGATGGTTCACATCCAGGTCTTTCAGACGAAGACGATTCTTCATTTAGATATCACATTTCAATTGTCTTTGCAAACTATTTATTGAGACGACTTACCGAAAGAAAAAAGTCAACGCTTAACACGGGCTAAGCGCAAAGCGGGTGTTCAATTCAAATTTTGTAGTTCATTTTTCTTTTGTAAGTTTGTAGTAGGTTGAAAGTTTGGCACTCCGCAAACCCGCTCAGCGCTTAGCCCGAAACCGTTATAAAATTATTTAGTCCTAGCTCCTTTTGTTGCCTATGTGTTTGCAAAAAGCAAACCACATACTGTTTTAAAACACGGTTTCGCAAATGCGAAATTTACACCACTGAACTAAACAATTGTGTTTTGGGTACATTTCGCCATAATCTTGCATCAAAAGCCATACACACATTGCGTATAAATGGTTTACCTGCTTCTGTAACGTTTAGTGTATTGTTGCTAATGGTAATTAAACCATCATTTTCCATTTCGTTTAATCTAGGCAATGCATCAAACAAAGCTGGTGTTTGCTCACACAAACAATTCCATGATGTAGAATAATTACACATTATTTTTAAAATATGCTTGCGTATTACCTCATCTTCTTTAGTTAAAAAATGATTTTTTATTAAAGGGAAATTTCCTTCATCTACCATTTTATAATACTCTTCTACCACTTTTGTATTTTGCGCAAAGGCTGTCCACGAATCGCTAATAGATGAAACTCCCAAGCCTATCATTAATTTAGAAGTTGCTGTGGTGTAGCCCATAAAATTACGATGCAATTTTTTGTTTTGCATAGCAACATATAAAGCATCATCTGTTTTAGCAAAGTGATCCATACCTACTTCAACAAAATTATTTTTTTCGAAAAGGCTTAAACCCAACTCATACAATTTTCTTTTTTCTTCACCAACAGGCAAATCTTTTTCGGTATATTTTCTTTGTCCTGGTTTTATCCATGGCACATGCGCATAACTATAAAAAGCAATTCTATCTGGGTTCAATTCGCAAACCATTTCAACGGTTTGTTGTATACTTTGTTGAGTTTGCAATGGCAAACCATAAACTAAATCAAAATTAATTGATGTGTAGCCAATTTCTCTTGCTTTTTCTACAACGTGTTTAACATTTTTATAAGGCTGAACACGATTAATAATCTGCTGTACTTTATCGTCAAAATCTTGTATTCCAAAACTAACTCTTCTAAAACCTAAATTGTACAACACTTGTAAATGCTCGGCAGTTGTGTTGTTGGGGTGACCTTCGAAACTTAATTCTGCAGTTGGTAAAATGGTGCAATCATTTATTATTTGCGATAATAATAGTTGCAGATTTTCTGGTTGAAAAAATGTTGGAGTTCCGCCACCCAAATGTATTTCTGCAATGTTTGGTTTTTCGTTAAACAACGAAAAATACATTTTCCATTCTTTTAAAAGTGCATCTATATAAGGTTTTTCAACAGCGTGATTAACTGTGATTCTGGTATTACAACCACAATACGTGCATAAACTTTCGCAAAAAGGTAAATGTATGTAAAGGCTAATACCTTCTTTTTTATTACTGGCTACAAATTGCTGTTTTACATGGTTTGCCCATTGTGTTTGATTTGGCGCCTCTGTATCCCAATACGGAACTGTTGGGTAACTAGTGTAGCGCGGACCTGCTACATTATATTTTTGAAGTAATTGTAAACTCATTGTCTGCTCTTTTTAAAACAGTACAAAATTGTTGAAACAATAGTTTACAAACAATGAGATATATCATAAAAAAAGGCGACTCGTTGAGTCGCCTAAATAATTAATTAGAATTGAATATCCACAAACACACCTCTATTTTCTTTCACTTAACTAAACAACAACTCAAAGTAAAAAGGTGCATTGGCTCTTTACGTTCATTTTTTGTCTTGACACAAAAAACGAACCAAAAAAAGTCAAGACAAAACGAATGCTTTGCGCAAAGCCACTCGCCTTCGCGTTTTGTCAGGCTCACGCTCGTCTCTTGAACTTAAGTCTATCCTTAGTTCATAGAGTTTTGTTACAAAAGTGCGAACATTCATTAATTGAATTATTAATCAATAATCTTCATTTCTACACGTCGGTTTTTCTGACGACCTTCTTCGGTTGCATTATCAGCTATTGGCTCTGTTCCGCCATAGTAGTTTACTAAAACTGCATTAACATTTACACCTTTGCTTACCAAATATTTTTTAACGGCTTCGGCTCTTCCTTTAGATAAAGTTAAGTTTGCTTTTGCATTACCTACATTATCGGTATGGCCTGAGATACGAATTCTCCAATCTGGTTTAGATTTTAACAAGCCTGCTAAGTCGGTTAACGACGGCAATGAGTTTGGATTGATAATAGCTTTACCCGTGTTGAACTCTAAATTATCAAATGCTTTTTTAATAATTTCTTCTTCTTCTTTTTTCAATAAAACTGTTGCATCTTCTTCAGGTAACTGAGTAAGTGTATTATAATCTTGCGAAAGTTTTTTGAAACTAAATGTTCCGTTTGCATTTTTTTCCAACTTAGCTTCGCCACCTTCTGTAAACTTAATTTTCATGTTGTTGAAGTCGGTATCAGTACCTTCTAATTTGTAAATAAAACTCGCTACGTCTGGAAGTTTTTCAAATACAAAAAATCCTTCTTCGTTTTTAACTGCTATTGCAATTACTTTTCCTGTTTCATCCAAAATTAATAATCTATCAATTGGGCAACCACGTTTTTCTAACGTTCCAGGTCTATCTGGACAAATATCTTCAGAATCTTTTATTCCGTCTCCATCAGTATCAGGACAACCTTTAAACTGAGCAATACCAGCAAGTTCCGGACACTCATCATCGCTGTCGATAATCTTATCACCATCTTTATCTGGGCAACCCTCAAATTCTTTTATACCTGCAACATCAGGACATTTATCTTTTTCATCAATAATTTTATCTCCATCTTTATCTGGGCAACCGTTTAAATCTTTATCGCCAGCTACATCAGGACACACATCTTGACTATCGATAACTTTATCGCCATCTCTATCTGGGCAACCACTAAATTCTGCTAAACCAGCAATGTCTGGACAGTTATCTTTTAAATCGATAACACCATCGCCATCTCCATCTGGGCAACCATTAAACTGAACCAAACCTTTAACATCTGGACAATCGTCTTTTTTATCTGGCACACCATCTCTATCTCTATCAATATGATCTCTGCCAAAAGTTAAATTAAGCGCCATTCTAACATTAAAGTTTTTTGTGTGTTGTGGTTTAATTAATGCAAACACATTATCGGCAACTGTATATAATTGAACTGGACCCAAGTTTAATGAGAAACCAAAACCTATATTATTAAAGCTACGGTGTGCTGCTGTATAACTTACTGATGCACTTGCCCAACGACCAGCTCTTGTTGTAAAAGCAATAGATGCAGCGGGGTGCGGAGCTTTATCGTAAAATTGATTATACAATGTTGCGCTAACTTTATTTTTTACATTTAAATGGTAATTCGCATTTAAATACATTTGCATTGGCAACCAAGTTTTGTATGCTACGCCTCTTTTACTTTCAATTTGAAAAGTACCTACAATAGAATCGGTTAACTTTTCGCCAGCAGTTTCCCAATTAATAGTATCGTTTATAAATGTATTAAAATCAACACCCGTAAAAGTAAAAGATGCGTTTGCATTTTTGTTAACATAATTTACGTTGTCGGTTTTCCAATTTATAGCGCCAACGTCTAACAAACTAGCCGAAAATGATAGTTTATCGTTTAATTTATAATTAGCGCCTAAATCGATAGCAGCTCCTCTATTTTTCTTTTTCTGTAAATAATTTTTCACTTCTAAATCAGAAAAAGATGAAGTATCAATTCCAGAAGTTTGTATGTTTATGTTTGATGATGCCGTGATATCAAAATAACTTGGGTCGGTATAAAGTGTTATGTCTGATTGTTTGGTGTGAACATTTTCGTAACCATATAGCACTTTTAATCTACCACCAACAGATAATTTATCGTTTACTTGTTGCGAATAATTTAATCCTAACTCGCGGTAGTGCATTGCTTCTACACCAAAATTAAAATTAAGTGTTTGGTCTAAAAATGCACCATTTCCTAAAACCACAAAATTGAAAAAATCTTTTGGGTAGCGAAATCTAAAATTAAGTTTCTCTGTAAGGTTAAGAGAGAAGTAATGTTTTTTTACTTTTATACCTAAAGAGAATAAATCAATTTGCGAATTAACATTTAAATCGTTGTTCTTTTTTAATTTGCTTAACCAATCTTCTACATCAAAATATAATGAATCATCGTCGCGTTTTTTCACCATATCACTATATCTAAATCCGTTATTATTTACACTAAAATAATTAGATGATATTCCTGGCAAGCCAATATTTACCTTACTTAAAGGCATGTTAGCTGGGTTTAAATAATTTGATTGCGGAATTGATTGCATGTTATACAAAGTCATACTTTCTTGTGCAAAAGCAGAAAATGTAGTAACAAAAAATAAAATGATTGTATGTATATATTTTTTCATAAGTACTTAGCTCCTCAATTAAAATTTAACATTAATTTTTGTTTGCACACCCAAACGAACATCTAAGGTGTAATCAGAATAAAACTTAACGTATTTATCTCCATTATCTGTGCTCGATGCTTTTGCAAAAACAATTAATTTTTTAGCAAATTTTGCTTTTGTTAATTCGTTTTTTGTAATAATAATATCGGTTAATTTTTCTGTTTTACTTACAACTCTTCCGTCGCTATCAATTGCGCCCGATTGAATTATATGCGAGTTAGATGCAGGAATAAAATAACCTAATTTATTCCCATATTCATCAGCATACGCTAACTCTAAAAACAACTCAACAGGAAATCCGTTTGATGTATACAAACGTATAGTTGCGCTTTCTACACTTTCTTCAATGTTTTCAAAATTTTCAATTTCTACTGTATCAATAAAAACAATATTTTTTGCAATACCGTGAAATGGCAATTCAACTTCAACATCAACTTTTAAACGACTAGTATCTAAAACAAAATTTGTATTTCCGTTAGGAACTGTATTTGTTTCAAATTGTAAAATAATTTGTTTAGGCTGACGATTAATAAAATCAACAATACTACTATTGGTTTTATCAACCAAAAAACTCGACATAATTACTGAGCCTAATTGCGAAAAAGTTGGAGCAGCAATATTAATGGTATTGGTTAAACCTAAATTAGTAGTTTGTGTAACACCTTGATAAGTATTTACGCCATCAAACTGAACAAATTTCGATTGCAAGGCAACACCAAAAGAATTTGCAAAACTCAATTTTATTTTAGGATCTACTAATAAAAATTCTGGTGTACCAGCCGCATTATTAAAGAAACTAATTGCTGTAGTATCTGGAGTTGGCGTTAACAATTTTTCATCAATGTATCCAAAAAATTTAGCAAATTTTGTATTTGCTAAACTTTGATCCATTATAAATAAATCGCTTGTTGTAGCAGCAGAAGCACTTTTAGTAAACGTAAATTCTAATTGCATTTGGTAGGTATTTTGCCCACCATTATAAGTCATATTAAATGAGTAACCTGCTAAATCTTCAAAAGGATTACTATTATACACTCCATTTGCAGGTACTGCAAAAGTTCTTTGGTAAGCTACTCCATTTTTTTTAGCATTGGGTAAAGTTAATTTTACAGAACAATTGTGTGGGAAATTGTTTCTCATATTTATTATCCACTCCAAATTTTTAAATAGTATTGAATCTATTTTAGAAGAACTGCCAGAAGTAATTACTACTGGAACATCTTGCGTTAATGGAACTGTAAATTGACTACCAGTAGGTATTAAATTAAATGCTGCAACATCTGTTGCATTCATCGAAAAATTAAATTGCGTTAAATTTTGGTTCGGAATATTTATAACTTCTTCGGCAGATTT
This sequence comes from Bacteroidota bacterium, assembly GCA_040385525.1. Lineage (GTDB taxonomy): Bacteria > Bacteroidota > Bacteroidia > UBA4408 > UBA4408 > JAZKHE01. Next base: position 1,012,122 of record JAZKHE010000002.1, on the reverse strand, counting down.
AGAAAATAAATTGCTTTTATAAACTAAAGTTAAAAAACCATTTCCATCGGTTAAAATGTTACCATCTTTATCAGCGTTAAATAAAATATCCTTAACTGTTAAAGTTGCTTTTGCTAATGGAATTGCAAAATTAGGGTTCCAATTACTTCCTTTTCCTACTTTATCAAAATCGAAATAGCCTTCGGTGCATGCTGTAACAAACAAAAACGAAGCAATCAATGTAGTTAACAATGATTTTGTGTTAAAAATTTTAAATTTCATGTTGATATATTTTGTGCAAAAGTAGTCTTAATTAAAGAATAAGTCAAGAATTATAAATCAAGTTTAAATTGTTCTGGTAAAAGGCGGTAACTCATGCGGTGGTATGGAGTTGTGCCGTATTCTCTAATTGCATTTCTATGGTCGGCTGTTGGGTAAGCTTTGTTTTTTTTCCAATTGTATTGTGGGTATTTAGCATCTAATTCGTACATAATTTCGTCTCTATAGGTTTTTGCTAAAACCGAAGCTGCTGCTATCGATAAAAATTTACCATCGCCTTTAATTATACATTCGTGCGAAATATCTTTATAGGCTTTAAAACGATTGCCATCTATCAACAATAAATTGGGTGTTATTGTAAGTTTATCAACCGCTAAATGCATGGCTTTAAACGAAGCATTTAAAATATTGATTTTATCAATTTCTAAATTATCAACTATGCCTACAGCAAAACACAAAGCTTCCTTTTCTATTTCTAAACGAAGAATATCTCTGTTTTTTTCGGTTAACTGTTTTGAATCGTTTAATAATTTATGCTTGTATTTTTTAGGTAATATAACTGCAGCAGCAACAACCGGCCCAGCTAAACAGCCTCTACCAGCTTCGTCGCAACCAGCTTCTATTTTACTTTTATCAAAATAACTTTTAAGCATTATTTATTGTTTTAAGCATAGATTGCCAAAGTAAATCGGCTGTTTTTTGCCAGGAGTATTTTTGAAGTTGTATTTTTCCTTTTTCTACTAAATTATTTCTTAATTCGTTGTTGTTTACAATGTTTTGCATTGCTTCTGCAATTTCGTTTGTAGACGAAGGATTTACTGCCAAAGCAGCATCGCCATACACTTCGGGCAATGAGCTTGTGTTAGAAGATATTACTGGGATTTCACTTTTAAAAGCTTCTAAAATAGGAATTCCAAAACCTTCAAAAAAAGGAACGTATAGCATTGCACTTGCTGATGCCATTAGTTTTGCCAATTCTTCGTCATTTATTTTTCCTGTAAAAACAACATCTTTTTTAAAGTCCATTTGCTTTAATTGCTCTGTCATTTCCTTATCCCAAAAATAACTATCTCCTACTAAAATTAATTTATGTTCGTTATTACTTTCAGTTTTAAATTGATTAAACGCTTTTAGTAAACCTGCAATATTTTTTCGCGGATGAATTGAACTTACAGCAATAAAAAACTGTTTTGATTCGCTGTATTTTTGTCTTGTATTTTGTTTAATTAATTCGTCGTTAATCGGTTTAAAAATATCGCTCACACCATTAAAAACAACATCAATTTTATTGCTATCAATTCCAAAATTCATTGAAATATCTTTAGCAGAAAAATTCGACACAGTAACAATTCTACTTGCTTTTTTTGCAAATTTAGGGAAGAAATAATTATAATATTTGCTTACCAACCAAGGTATATTTTTTTTATAGTGAACAAAATTAATATCGTGAATTACTGGCAACGATTTAACGTTTGTGTTCAAACTCAAAAAACCATCTGGCGACAAAAATAAATCGGGTTTAATTTTTTTTAACTGCTTTGAAATCGAAAACTCAAACCACCAATAAAATAAAAATGGATGTCGGGCTTGAGGTCCAATTACAATTGGAATTATGTTTTCTGAAAAAATAAATTCATCGCTAAATGGTCGGTCAAAAAAGAAATAAAACTGGTGCTCAGGATACTTTTGAGTAATTAACTTGAGCGTTTCAAAGGTAAATCGCGCAATACCATCAATTCGGTTTGGTAACAATAAGCGGGTATTTACAGCAATTTTCAAGTAATTTGAGTTTTAAAAAATCTAAATTACTAAAAACTATTACTTTTGCCCTTTATAAAATGAAAAGCTTTTTAAAATTAATACTGCAACGCACCCTAGGTTTCCAAAACTATTTGTTTTGGTTTTCGGTACTTAAAATTAAATTTTTAAAATGGGATGCCTACGAAAAGCCACTATTTTCTATTTTCGGAAAAATTACCAAAAAAGGATTAATTCTTGATGTTGGGGCTAATATTGGCATTATAAGTGTTCATTTTGCTAAACAATTTCCAGATTCTAAAATTATTGGTTTCGAACCTGTTCCATTTAATCAAACTGCTTTTGAAAAGGTTTGTAAATACTTTAAATTGAACAACGTTGTGCTCGAAAAATTTGCATTGGGCAATTCAAACGAAAAAACAACTATTTATGTGCCTGTACAAAATAATGTAACCATGCAAGGACTCGCCAATATTAAGGAAACAGACACCAAAAATGCAATAAGCTACACAATCGATGTTAAAAAGCTTGATGATGTTGAAAGCTATAAAAATCAGCTAATTACAGCCATTAAAATTGATGTTGAAAATTTTGAATACGAAGTATTATTGGGCGCAAAGCTAACCATAGAGCGCAATAAACCTATTTTGTATGTTGAATTATGGGATAATGAAAATCGTAAAAACAGCATTGATTTTTTAACTAATTTAGGCTACACCGCTCATTATTTCAATACTAATTCCTGGCAAAAATTTAATTTAGACAAGCCAATTACGGGTAAAAGTCAGAATTTTTTATTTTTACCGCATTCTAAAGCATAGTAAATGCAATAAAATTAACATATTTGGTTATTTTTGCAGCCTGATTTAGTTATGCAGAAAAAATTCATCATCAACTTAGCATTATTGCTATTTTTAAACTTGCTTATTAAACCCTTTTGGATTTTAGGTATTGAACCTGTTATTCAAGAAAAAGTTGGTAACCAAGATTATGGTTTGTATTTTGCTTTATACAACTTTTCTTTTTTATTAAACATTGTGTTAGATTTTGGAATTACCAATTTTAACAACAAAAATATTGCTCAAAACAATCACCTTCTTACAAAACACTTTTCGAGTTTATTTGTGCTTAAATTGTTGTTGGCTGTTTTGTATATTTTAGCTACTGCCATTTTTGGCTTTTTTGTTGATTACGATTACCGCTTAATGAAACTCTTGTTAATATTAGGCTTCAACCAGTTTTTAATTTCAATGATTTTGTATTTACGTTCTAATATAGCTGGGCTACACCTGTTTGTAACAGATAGTTTTGTTTCTATTTTAGATCGCTTAATAATGATAATTATTTGCATTTTTTTAGTTTATGGTCGATTTATAAACGAAAAAATGGATGTGATGTGGTTTGTTTACACACAGACAGCAGCTTATTTTTTAACTGCATTAATTACGTTTTTTATAGTAATTGGTCATGCTAAAACTTTAAAATTTAAGTTTAATAAAGTTTTTACTTTAATGATTTTAAAGAAAAGTATTCCATACGCTATATTGGTTTTGTTAATGACATTTTATAATAGAATTGATGCGGTAATGCTTGAAAGAATGCTTGATGATGGCGCAGAGCAAGCAGGGATTTACGCAAAAGCTTTTAGATTATTAGATGCATCAAATATGATAGCTTATCTTTTTGCCGGTTTGCTTTTACCTATGTTCGCAAAAATGATAAAACACAAACAACGAATTGACGAATTAGTTAAACTCTCTTATTCCATTTTAATACTTCCGGCCGTTATTGTTGTGGGTTGTGGTTGGTTTTTTTCAACCGAAATAATGAATGCCATGTATCATTTTCATATTGAGGAATCTGCTATTGTATTTAGTTTTTTAATGACTTGTTTTTTAGCTGTATCTACAACTTACATTTTCGGAACTTTATTAACTGCTAACGGAAATATGAAAGAGCTAAACATTATGGCAGCATCAGGAATGATTTTAAATATTGTATTAAACTTAATTTTAATACCTAAATACAAAGCCGCTGGTTCTGCTTTTGCAAGTATGATTACGCAGTTTATAACAGCAGCCATACAAGTTGTAATTGCAAAAAGAGTGTTTAAATTTAAAACCAATTATAAACTAATTTTTACGCTCACAGCGTTTGTAACAGGTGTTGCTTTTACAGGTTATTTATGCACTTTGCTAAACGCTAGCTGGATTATTCAAATCTTAATTTTTTCGGGCGCATCTGTATTGTGGGCTTTTACCATTCAGTTAGTTAGCATTAAATCAATATATAATATAATAAAATTTGGAGAATAGCGTTTTGCTATATTTGTAAACTTGTTTTTAAACAAAATTTATGTCACAAAATAATTCAACTCAAAACAACAATATCGATTTCGATTCAACCAACTTAATTGCTTTTTTATTTAAGTGGCGAAAAACTTTTTTAATAATTGGAATTGCGTCAATTGTATTATCGAGTATTGCATCGTATATGATAACGCCGAAGTACAAATCTACGGTAGTAATGTTCCCTGCTCAAACCAGCTCAATTGCAAAAGCCTTAATTAGCGAAAACAATAGTGGTAAAGAAGATATTTTAAAATTTGGTGAAGAAGAAGATGCCGAGCAAATGTTGCAAATGCTTAACTCAGATGATATTCGTGGTGAAATTTGCAAAAAATTTGATTTGCTAAAACATTACGATATTGACGAAGACGATAAATTTAAATACACCAACTTATTTAAAGAATACGAAAGCAATATAAAATACGACCGCACAGAATTAATGTCTGTAGAAATTACTGTAATGGATAAAGACCCAAAAATGGCTGCTAACATTGCAAACGAAATATCGAATTTGTTAGATAGTATGAAAACTAAAATACAAAGGACTAGAGCCTTAGAAGGTTTAAAAATTGTAGAAAAATCGTATTGGAATTTAAGAGCAGAAATAAAAGCAATACAAGATTCGTTAGGTATATTACGCGATTTAGGCGTAAACGATTACGAAACACAAGCAAGTGTTTTTAACGAACAATATGCAATTGCAATTGCAAAAGGAAACAAAGCTGGCGTAAAAGATTTAGAAGAAAAATTAAAAATACTTGCCAAATATGGTGGTGCGTATATTACGCTAAGTCAAAATCACGAGGAACAAATAAAACAATTAACTGAAGTAAAACGTAAATACGAAGAAGCAAAAATAGATGCCGAACAAAATTTACCGAGCAAGTTTATTGTAAACAGAGCTTTTGAAGCCGAAAAAAAATCGTACCCAATTCGTTGGATAATAGTTGCAGTATCTTTTGTTTCAACCATGTTGTTTGCCTTGATATTGCTTATTATTTTAGAGAACTTTAAAAAAGTTAAGCCACAAGCTTAATATTTTTTTACTAACGTGGTAGAAAAAAACAAATCGATATGGATAACAGCACTTAGCTTGCTGTTTGTGTTAGGCAATTGTTTTTTGTTTACAAAAGATATTTATTATTTAGTTGCCCTACCCTTTGCATTACTTTTAGTTTATTTTTATTTTTTTTCGCTTGACAAATTGATGTACTTCATCATTTTTGCAACGCCATTTGCTATCAATTTAAAAGACACCGATTTTAAATTTGCGATAAGTTTACCCACCGAACCATTTTTAGCAGGAATTCTTCTTTTGTTTATTATCAAGCTTTTACAGGGAAATTATATTGATAAAAAAATTATAACTCATCCCATTACAATTGCTATACTTATAAATACTGCGTGGTTATTTATTACTTGTTTTACAAGCGAAAATCCATTAGTATCTTTTAAATTTTTTGCTTCGCGCTTGTGGTTTATTGTTTGTTTTTATTTTTTATCGATACAACTTTTTAAAAAATCGCAAATTAATTTTAAACGATTTATGTGGTTGTATATTATTGCTTTTATTGGTGTTATATTTTTTACAATCTATGAACATCAAAAATATGGTTTCGATATGAAATCGGCCAACTGGGTAATGTCACCATTTTACAACGACCACACTATTTACGGAGCCGTTTTAGCAATGTACATTCCTGTAATTATTGGTTTTCTTTTTAATAAAAATGAATCGTTTACTATACGTTTTTTTACTGGAATTGTACTTTTTATTTTTACAGTGGCTACAATTTTATCGTACACCAGAGCAGCGTGGATTAGTTTAATATTAGCTTTTGGATTGTACGTTGTTTTATTATTTAAAATAAAGTTTAGCACACTTGTAATTGGTGGATTGTTTGTGCTAACCGTTGGTTTTTTAATTAAAGATAATTTTGTACGTAAAATAGAAAAAAACAAAACCGAATCGAGCGACGATTTTGCAAAACACATAAAATCGGTTTCAAACATAACATCAGACGCATCTAACCTAGAGCGACTAAACAGATGGTATGCGGGTTTCAGAATGTTTCAAGAACGCCCATTTTGGGGTTGGGGACCAGGAACTTATGCTTTTTATTACGCACCTTATCAATTATCAAAAGACAAAACTATTATAAGTACTAACGCTGGTGATAAAGGAAACGCACATTCCGAATACATTGGTCCGCTTGTAGAATCGGGTGTGTTTGGTTCTTTATCTTTTATAGGAATTATTTTAACTGTAATTTATTACGGCATTAATTTGTACAAAAAATTACCAAAAGGCGATTTAAGAAGAATGGCAATGTGTTGTTTTTTAGGCTTGGTAACTTATTTTATACATGGTGGTTTAAATAATTTTTTAGATACTGACAAAGCCGCTCTGCCCTTTTGGGGATTTATTGCCGTTTTAGTTTCTATTGATGTGTATTATAAAAAAGAAGATTTTGCTAAAAATAAAGCTGATTAAATTCTAAAAATCAAATATGACAGAAACTCAAAAATCATTGCCAAAATGGATACTTATTGTATCGGGTATTTTTGCATTGCTCGAAATAATGGTGAGTATATCTTTATTTATTGCTCCAGAATCGGTTTTAGAAACAGTAGATTTTAATGCTGAAGGAGTTATTTATTTAGCTAACATTTGGGCTACACGTCAATTTGCACTTGGTTTTATTTTTGCCTATGCTACTTTTAAAAAATCAATACCTATGCTAAGCATTACTTACATTTTCTTTTTTGTAATGTTTGTTGGCGATTTATTTATTGGGATTTCTCAAAAAGAAAATTCACTAATTGTAAGCGCTTTGGTTATGTGTACAATTTCTTCAGCAATGCTATATGTGTTAAACAAGAAAAAATAATAGTATACTAAACAGAAACGTTAGTTTAAAAAGTTTGCTAACATCTATTTATAAGAAATCCCTATTCCGCTACCTGGATACCAATGGTTTAATGTTTCTTCTTTAAAGAATAAAAAATTCCTTCCATTTTCGTTCGAAAAAACAGCTAATTTATCTGTACAATGCGAATTATCGCCTAACAATATGGCATTTTCTCCCAAAATAGGTTTTATTGTTACGTACTCTTGGTATTCGTAATCGGATGAATGGTCGCTATCGTTAATAAATAAATCTATTGGCTCTTTTATTTTCTTTAAACTCTCAATAGAATCGCCATACATAATACTTCCTACTTCGGTATAAATATCAGTTAATAAATAACCTGCTTTAGGATTAATATCGGTACCAATGTACTTCCCTTCAAAACCTTCTTTTTTATTTTTTAATAAGGCAGCGCTCAATAAAATAGAACCCAAACCTTTATCAACACCGGTTTCTACAACTAAACGAGGCTTCATTATTCTAACAAAAGCATACCAACCTAAACGTTTTGAAAAACGAACTTCTTTATCTGCAAATTTTCGTTCATCTGATTTTGCTATAGTTTTTAAAATCGTTTCAGACAAATATGTGTCATTTTGAGCTTCATTAATATATTTTAAAACTTCCTTATAATCCGTTTTTGTAACAACTGCAATGGTATTTGCCATGTACAAAATATTATCGGGCGTTAAATGATACGTAAAATTAGTGTCTTCGTTAGATGTAAATCCCCATTTTATAGCATTAACAAACCTGTAATGATTGTATTTAATGGCATTGTACACTCTTCGTACAAAATTTATAATCCAAATTCCTTTTAAGAATCTTAAAATCTTTCTCATTCTTGTATAATTTTCAACTACAATAATAATAGATTAAATTCAAAGTAGATAAGCCTTTCACAAATATTTAGTTAGTTTTATTAAATCTAGTAAATTTGTAACAAAATAAACACATTGAATTTAGCGCTTAAACTTGCTTTTAAAAACCTGTACTACTTTATTAAAAATAAAGAAACACGTACTTTTTATAAAATTGCTGCTCTTATTGGCGAAAAAAAAAGATACGAGCCAGGTTATATTTCATTCTCTAATTACAAAATGAAATATTGCGATCCGCTTTCGTTTGTGTGGCAATACAGCGAAATTTTTAAAGAAAAATATTATTTATTTACTACAACAAATCAAAACCCACTTATTTACGATTGCGGTTCTAACATTGGAACAAGTTGTTTGTTTTTTAAAGAAAATTACCCAAACTCTACAATTAAAGCTTTTGAAGCCGACCCAAACATTGCAAAAGTGTTAGAAGAAAATAATAATTACAACAAACTAAAAAACGTTGAAATAATTAATGCTGCAGTTTGGATTGATAACAATGGAATTGAATTAACTACGGATGGTGCTGACGGAGCTTCGGTATATTCAGTTAACGCTAATACAGTTAAAGTAAAATCGGTTCGATTAAAAGAAATTTTAGATGCTGAAACACAACAAATTGAATTTTTAAAAATGGATATTGAAGGCGCCGAAAAGCAAGTTATTATTGACTGCGGAACAAGCCTAAAAAAAATAAATAATCTATTTATTGAGTATCACGATTTTGAAAACGTTAAGCAAGATTTAGATAAAGTTTTAAACACACTTACTCAAAACGGATTTCAATATCATATATTAAATGCACATTCTGGAGCAAATCCATTTAGCGTTTTCGAAAAAAAGAAAAATTTGCAGTTAAATATTTTTGCAAAACAAATTAAGTGAAAACTGTATTTGTAAATACCTCCGATTTAAAAGGTGGCGCTGCAATTGCGTGTTATCGATTATTTAAAGCTGTTCAGCAAAAAGGAATTGAAGCTTCGTTAATTGTTACTGAAAAATTATCACGTGACGAAAATGTAATTTCAATACACAACTCAACCCTTTCTGCAAAAACGTACAAAGTAAAAATGCTGGCAGAATACGCAATTTTTAATAAGCTATTTAAAAATAAAAAATTAACTACAACATTTTCTACAGCGTATTTTGGTAGTGAAATTTTAAACATAAAACAATTACAAGAAGCCGATATAATTAATTTACATTGGATAAATTTAAGTTTTTTGAATTTAGAAAACTTGCAACAAATTGCAGCTTTAAACAAACCTATTATTTGGCATTTGCATGATATGTGGGCGTTTACAGGTGGATGTCATTACTCCAACGGTTGCGAAAATTATTTAACCGAATGTAAAAATTGTCCGTTTTTAAATTCGCCTGCCGATAACGATATAGCAAATGCTTATTTTAAATTAAAAACACTTTTATTCAATAACAATAATTTTACAATTGTTACACCAAGTAATTGGTTAGCCAACGAAGCAAAAAAAAGTGCTTTACTAAAAAACAAAAAAGTAATTGCATTGGGCAACGCAATTCCTACCAACAAATTTGTTCCGAAAAATAAAATAGAATTAAAAACAAAAAACGGATTAAATCCTGCTAAAAAGCATATTCTGTTTGGCGCCATGAATATTGAAGACGAGCGTAAAGGCTTTATTTATTTTAAGCAAGCGTTGCAAACTTTGTCGCAAGACAAAAACTTTTGCAACAATAATGAATTAGTTATTTTAGGAAAATACAATCCCGAAATTTTTGAAGGAATAAATCCAAAACTTAAAATTAATCCGCTTGGCTTTGTTAGTAATCAAGATAAAATTGCAGAAGTATATGCACTGAGCGATATATTTGTGATACCCACTTTAGAAGATAATTTACCCAACACCATTTTAGAAGCATTAAGTTGTGGAACTCCTGTTGTTAGCTTTAACACAGGCGGAATTAGCGATATGGTAAAACATAATTTTAATGGTTATATTGCCGAAGCAAAAAATGCAAATGAGTTGGCTGTGGGAATAAATAGCGTTTTAAAAAACGAACAAAACATTCCGTTTGCACAGAATGCAAGAAATTATATTGTAGAAAATTACAGCGAAGAAGTGATTGCAGAAAAATACATTTCCTTATACAAAACATTAATTTAACAGCTTGAGCTTTACTCCTAAAATATCAATAATAACAGTTGTTTACAACGATGCCGAAGGACTAGAAACTACTTTGCAAAGTGTTGCTAACCAAAGGTACAAAAACATAGAATACATTGTGGTTGATGGCGCATCTAAAGACAATACTTTAGAAGTAATTAAAAAAAACGAATCAAAAATTTCTATTTGGAAAAGCGAACCCGACAAAGGAATTTATGATGCCATGAACAAAGGTTTGGCTTTGGCAACAGGCGATTATGTTTGGTTTATGAATGCAGGAGACATTATTTATAATAACGAAACACTTAGCGATATTTTTAAAACTTGCGAAGCCAATGCTGATGTATATTATGGCGAAACACAAGAAATAAACATGGAAGGCGAAGCTATTGGTTTACGTCGATTAAAAACGCCTGAACAATTAAATTGGCTTAGTTTTAAACGCGGAATGCTGGTGAGTCACCAGTCTATTTTAATTAAAAAATCACTTTGTAAAAATTATGATACGCAATACAAAATTAGCGCAGACATTGATTGGGTAATTTATGCGCTGCGAAAAAGCAAAAAAATAGTGAACACAAAATTAATACTATCTAAGTTTGAAGTGGGTGGTATGAGCCGACAAAACATAAAAACAGGCTTGCAAGAACGTTTTAAAATAATGGTGAAAAACTATGGCTTTTTCTCAACAGCGCTAAACCACATTCCTATTGCGTTTAACTTTTTTTCGTATTTAATTAAGAATAAAAGATTTTAGAAAATTTACTAAAAACTATAACTTGTTTTAATTCCAATATTAGAAAAATGATATTGAATAAAATTATTATCTGCATTTAAGTTACTTAAACCATAAATCCATTGAGGCTGTAATGCAACATCGTTACCATTTTTTAATCTTAAGTTTAAGCCACAAGCAACTATACCCGAAAAACCGAATTTATTAAATGTGCTTAAGCCACCATGCGCATTATTTTTAAAAATATAATCAGCACTAAAACCAGCAGATGATTTTAAAAATAGTTTTTCACCCTTGCCTAATTTTAAATAATTATTTAAAACAACAGGAACTAAAATTGAATGAAAATTTGAATTTGTATTAAAAGGAACACCAAAAGTATAGTAGGGATTAAGTCTCCAACCTTTGTTTAAATAATTTAAGCCTGCCTGAACACTCCAGTTATCTTTAAAAAAATATTCGCCAACAAATTCAGCTCCAATACTAAGTTTTGAAACATACAAAGTATTTAAACTACTTTTTAAAGTTGCGTTATTAATGTTTGGATTATCAATATTTATTGAAATATTTCTATAACTTGAATTTGAAAAAACACTAAAACCTTTTTTAAAAGTACCTTTTTGAGCATTAGCTGACAAAGCAATTATCAAAAAAAATAATGTGATTCTAAAATTTAATTTCATCATTTATTTTTCACATAGTTTTATCCAAATGTCTTGCTGAATTGGAAATGTGTCCATTGGTTCAGAGTCTGGTTGAGTTAAATAATCGCCAACTGTTCCTGGTGCTGGTGTCCAACAAGCTCCACGATTGCTTACTACATCGCCTGGCTGGTAATAATTACCAAAAACAAAAGGCGTATTACATTCGCATTGTTTTGATTTTGTGCATCCTTGTAAAATTACAAACACAACTAAAACAACTATAAACTTTAAATAATTTCTTTTCATAATTAATCTTTACAAATGTTTATCCACAAATCTTGAGTGTCAGGAAATATGTCTCTAGGAATATTACCATTATGCGAGACAATTGATGGATTTGCTTCTTCTCTATACATCCAACAAGAACCTCGATTGCTAACAATATCTCCTGGCTGATAATAATTACCCAAAACAAAAGGTGTATTACACTCACACTGATTTGATTTTGAACAAGAGTTCAAAAAAAGAACAACAACTATTAAAAACAAAACTTGTATTCCGCTCATTTTAAATATTTGTTAGTTAACGAAAATAATCAAAATTTATTTCATATTCACAAACTGCAAGGGAGCTTCAAAATCGATTCGTCTACACAAAGCGATAACAGCTTGCAAATCGTCAATCTTTTTGGCTGTAACTCTTACTTGGTCGTCCATTATTTGCGCATCAACTTTCAGTTTAGAATCTTTAATTGCTTTCACAATTTTTTTGGAAGTTTCTTTTTCAATGCCTTGTTTAACTTTAATATCTTTTTTAAGCATATTGCCCGATGCCACTCTTTCTTTACCAAAATCGAGCGACATAGGGTCTAAATTTTGTTTTATCATTCGCGAACGAATGGCATCTTCCATGGCTTCGATGCGCATATCGTTTTCGCTGTGCAAATGAATTACCATTGCTTTTTTATCTAAATCAATTTCTGATTTTGAATCTCTAAAATCAAAACGGTTTAAAATATCTCTTTTAGCAACGTTTATAACATTGTCTAAAACTTGAGCATCAACTTTACTAACTATATCAAATGAAGGCATATCATTAAAATTTTAACCGAAAATACAAATTAATATTGACTAAATGCAAGCTATAAATCTAAAAAAAGTTTCTAAATTTACTTTATTATGCAAGAATTAGAAACGCATTATGTTTTAAGTAAATCAACTTTTATTCGCGGCTTACAGTGTGAAAAGTCGCTTTATTTTTATAAAAACACGCAAATAAAACGCGACCCAATTTCGGCAGAACAAAAAGCGCTTTTTAGTAGAGGAACTGATATTGGAAAGTACGCTTGGAATTTATTTCCTGGCGGTATTGATGCTAGTCCAAATTCATTAGCAAAATATGATGAATCTGTTTTAAAAACTAGAGAATGTATTACTGCTAACGTTCCAACAATTTACGAAGCTGCTTTTATACATAACAAAGTTTTAGTTGCTTTAGATATTTTAGTTAATAATGATGGCTGGCGAGCTTACGAAGTAAAAAGTTCTACACGCATTACGGCTACCTATTTGATGGATGCGGCTTTGCAATATTATGTTATTACAAAATCGGGTATTGAACTAAAAGATTTTAGTATTGTGTTTGTAAATAAAGATTACATAAAAAAAGGTGAAATAAATTTTAATGATTTTTTTATTGTTAAATCTGTTTTGCACGAAATTTTAGAACGACAAGCTTTAATTGAAGAAACCATTCAAAAATCGTTTGCTACTTTAGCACAAATTAATATTCCTGAAAAAGGAATTGGCGAACATTGTTTTTATCCGTATAACTGCGATTACAGAGGAACTTGCTGGAAAGGTATGCCACAAAATTCTGTTTTTGATTTAGTAAACTATTCTAAACACGATCAATTTGCAATGTACCGAGAAGGCACAATTTTATTGGAGCAAATTGAAAACGAAAAATCGTTTAAAAAAGATCAGCAAACTCAAATTTGGTGTGCAAAAAATAAAACAGACTTTATTGACAAACAAAAAATTAAAGAATACTTAGCTCAAATTTCTGACGATGTATATTTTTTCGATATTGAAGCGTATATGCCAAGTATTCCTATATTTGAAGACACAAAACCTTTTGAGCATATTCCGTTTTTATTTTCGATGCATTATTTAAGCAAAGGCATTTTATCGCACGAAGTTTATTTAACAGATGTAAACAGCGACCAACGCAAACAATTTGCTTTAGCATTTTTAAATGCCACAAAAAATACTGGTAACATTTTAGTGTTTGATGATAATTTAGAGCGCAGAGTTTTAAATAAATTAGCGCAGCTTTATCCTGAATTAGCTGAACAAATGCAAGAGCGTTTAAATAGAATTGTAGACATAAGAAATTGGTTTTCTGCACCTGTTTTTTATTCGCTTAGCATGAAAGGTTCATATTCGTTAAAAGCAATTTTACCCGCGTTAGTGCCTGATGTTAATTACGATGAATTATCAATTAATGGCGGAGCTGGCGCTATGGTTTCGTTTGAAAAATTACAAAAAAGCAATGATATTTTTGAGATTGAAGAACTAAAACAAAACTTAAAAGCCTATTGCACTATGGATACTTTTGGACTTTATAAAATTTTCCAAAAATTGCAAGAGCTTAGTCTACTCCAATAATACTTTTAACTTTTTTAAAGCGGCAATATTCTCTGGCAAATCAATCGACGAAAGCACTTGTTGCTTTTCTTTTTCGGTTAAATGCCAGCTTAACGAAATGTTATCTTTTTTACTATTTCTCATTTGAAATGTAATTACATCAATTTTTCCGCCATAACAATTGGATGCGTATTGCAATAACTGATCTTGATTGTAATCTTGAACATTAAATAAATTACCATACAAACTATTTACTGGCGACGAAATACTTTGAAACAAAGTTTGATTTTTGTGCTCATCAATTTCGTTTATTTTATGTCTATCTCTAATTTGAATAATTACGATACCTGAAGTGTTTTCTTCAATCCACTTTTTAAATGTTTTTATGTAAGCTAAAGTTGTTTCTAAACCGTAGTTGTCTCTTCCGCCTGCATCGGCAACTTCCATAACGGGTTCGCTAGGCAAATTAACTACTGGCGACACAAACGGAAAACTAGCATTCATTCTTAATGCACTCAAAAAACTCAAATTTTCAGCATCTTGTTTTGCAAAAAATCTCGAAAATTCAACACCTTGCAACAAATCTAAATTACTTACTTTTCTATTATGCTTTGCGCTAAACAAATAAGATATAGGCTGTGGCGATATAAATAATTTCCTACCATCATTTAATATACTCGGCGTAAAAATCATCATTGGTATTTTTGATTCTAACTCAGGCGATTTATAATCAAATAATTTTTTGGCTAATATTCCTCCTGTGTTAAAACTTAATGTGCTTTCTAAAGCAAAGCCTCTATCTTTTGTATATATATATTTACCATCTGTATGTTTTAAAAAACGAAAAAACAAATCGTTAACAGCTATACTAAAAATAACAGGATTTAATACATCTGAACTAATTTGATTGACATAATTTTTATTGCTCAACGAATTAATTTTGCCTTCTTGCTTTAGTAAATACAATTCGCGCATATAGGCTGCACCTACCATACCTCCAGAGGCTCCGGTAATTAAATGAATTTGTTTTAGCAAATCTCCATTCATTATACTATCTGCTTGCTGCAACGAATAAAAAGTCCACAATGCAGAACGTAAACCACCACCAGTACAATTTAAAAAAACTAATTTTGGTTTTTTATTATTTTCATTACTTGAGTTTTTTAAACCCCAATTGCTCAATATTTGCAAGCCTTGCAATACATCGTTTTGGTAAATAGCAGGATTATTTTGCGTAGCTTCAACCGAGGCTAAGGTATAAGGCATTTTGGAGGTATTGTAATTTAGTCCAATAACTTCGCTCTTAAAATTAAAAAAATTATAGGTGTACAAAACGTTTGCCACAACAATTAATAACAAAGCCATTGTAGTAGACCAACCTCTAAAAAAAGTATGCGTTGCGCTACTAAGCAATAAATATAAAGTAAGCAATAAAACAACACTAGCTCCTGCTGGAATTGCAAAAAAAGGAACTTCTCTAACTAACGACAATACCAAAAGCGTTATAATCGTAAATATTTCGAACCAAATTGTGCTACGGTGATTTTGTTTAAGCACTTTAATCAGCATATCTTTATCGTAATGCTCAATTCCTCTGGCTAATCTAATTCTATAAAAGTTTGAAATGTAAGTTTCAACATGCCAATCTCTCTCCTCTTTTGTTGAAATGGTTTTCCACTCCATGTTTTTTTTCAATACAACTCTACTTATTTTTTTGTTTTTAAAATTTGATTTCTCTACCGTTTTAATTCCAAACATTTTAGAAATATCTTTATTGGCAGAGAAAAAATAAGTTGCACTTAAAAAAATAAAAAGGAGTATTCCTCCTAAAAAACTAATTACTTCAGTAAATATGGTAAACGAATCTGCCAGCTGATCTTGGTGCTGAAATTTTATTATTTGCCAACAATAAATTACAATAAAAAAAGAAGGCAGAATAAAATTATTTAAACAAAATTTTAAAAACGGATTGGATAATGTTGCTAAAAACGGAAAGCGAAAAGCATTCATTACATAACTCGAAATGTTAAACGCCATTATAAATCCGCCAATACTAAAACCAACAATTAAGTACGAAACCCAATTTACTTTATTTAAATATTCGGGATCTAAAAACAAATACGGAATACCATATTTGGTTGCTAATTGTTTAGTTACAATACCAAACAAAATAAGCCAAAAAAGCATTACAATATGGTTCTTTTTAAATTGAACCAAAAGTAGCTGAATAGGAAAGAAATACACTATTCGGCGCAGTATAGGTCTGTTTATAAAAAATGATTTAAGAGCCATTACTTTACTTTTCTTGTTTTACGAAGATATGATTTTAAAGTTGGGCAAATTTTTAAATTAAAATTAAAATTGTATTTTAGTAAAAAAATCAACATTATAAAAATGAAATACATCGATTTAGCATTGCAAGGTGGCGGAGCTCACGGAGCTTTTACTTGGGGAATTATTGAAGAATTATTATTAGACGAGCGCATAGAAATTTCGGGTGCCTGCGGAACAAGTGCTGGCGCTATGAATGCAACTATGCTTACTTACGGTTTGCATATTGGTGGCAGACAAGGTGCAATTGATATGCTTAACAAATTTTGGAAAAAAACTTCTGATAACAATAAATACTCTTTATTACAACCTTCTATTTTAGATAAGATAGAAGGAATGGGCGGAATGGAATATTCGCCGTTTTACAAAATATTTGAAGCGATGTCGCAAATGGCTTCTCCTTATCAGTTTAATCCTTTAGACTTAAATCCGTTAAAAGATATTTTAGTATCATTAGTTAATTTTGAAGAACTAAAAAAATGCACGCGCACTAAATTATATTTATGTGCAACTAATGTTAGAACAAGCAGAGTTAAAGTTTTTTCAACTAAAGAAATTGATGTAGAAATGGTTTTGGCTTCGGCATGTTTACCATTTATGTTTAAGGCTGTAACCATTGATGGCGAAGATTATTGGGATGGTGGCTACATGGGTAACCCTCCTATTTTCCCCTTAATTGATGGAACTGAAAGTGAAGATGTTTTGTTGGCGCAAATTAATCCAATACAAATAAAAACTACGCCAAAAACGGTTGATGCAATTCGTGATAGAGTTAACGAACTTTCTTTCAACTCTAGTTTAATGCACGAAATGAGCAAAATTCATTTAATTCAAAAACTGCTTGATAAAGGAATTGATTTAACTTCTGTTCTTGGTCCTGTAAAAAAATTAAATATTCACGCAATTAATGCAGAAACAGAAATGGCCGATATGAATGTTTCGAGCAAATTAAATACCGATTGGGAACATTTAAATAATTTAAAACAATTAGGTAAAGAAAAAGCTAAAATCTGGCTTCAAAATCATTACAACGATATTGGAAATCGATCAAGTTGCGATGTAGAAAAAGTTTTTATCTAAAATAAAGCAACTGATTTTCAGACAATTACAATAATTAACATTTTTTATATTACCACATTACATGTATATACATATATTTGCACTATAAATTTAAAAAGACATATTATGAAATCAATAAAAATTACAATCGCAGCACTTGCAATTAGTGCAACATTTGCTTTTACTACTAAAGAAAAAGCTTCAACTACTTATAAAGTAGACAACAAATTAACAACTGCAACTTGGGTTGGAAAAAAAGTAACAGGTCAACACACTGGTGCAATTTCTGTTGCAACTGGTAAAGTTGAAGTTGCTGGAAAAGACATTAAAGGTGGAGAATTTGAAATAGATATGAATTCTATTACTTGTACTGATTTAGATGCTGAATACGGCGGAAAATTAGTAGGTCACTTAAAAGCTGACGATTTTTTTGGAACAGATAAATTTCCTACTGCAAAATTTGTTTTAAAAAGCGTAAAAAATAATGGTAAAGATAACTACGAAGTTAGCGGTGACTTAACTATTAAAGGAAAAACAAACCCAGTTACTTTTCCTGCTGTAATTAAAATGGACGACAAAAAATTTGTTGCTGTTTCTACAATTACTGTTGACAGAACTAAGTTTGATATTAAATATGGTTCAAAAAGTTTTGTTGAAGGTATTGGAGATAAAGCAATTAACGATGATTTTGAAATTAAATTAAACTTAGTAGCTACAAAATAATTTTTTTTTTTTTGATTTAGTTTTAAAAAGCGACACAGAAATGTGTCGCTTTTTATTTGTGTAAACTTTATTGCTTTACCTTTGTTCTATAATAAATATCAATATGAAATATTTATCAATTTTATTTGTTTGTTTTTGGTTAAGTGCTTGTTCGCAAAACAAAACTGCTGAAAACAATTCTAACTTAAATCAAGAAAAAAAAATGGCAACTCCAATTACTAAATCAGATGAAGAATGGAAAAAAACATTAACGCCTGAGCAATATTCTATTTTAAGAGAAAAAGGGACAGAACGCCCTTTTAGCGGAAAATATTACGACCATACAGCAAAAGGAGTCTATAGTTGCGCAGCTTGCAACGCAGAATTATTTAGATCAGATACAAAATTTGACGCACATTGCGGTTGGCCGAGTTTTTACGAAGCAATGGATAAATCTAAAATTATTGAAAAAAGAGATTTAACACATGGCATGATTCGTATTGAAGTGATGTGTGCCAACTGTGGCGGACACTTAGGACACGTTTTTGATGATGGTCCTAAACCAACAGGATTGCGCTATTGCATTAATTCTGTATCTATAAATTTTAAAGAAGAAGAATAAAAAATAATGCTTCGGAATTTAAGCTCGAATCCAAAACGTATTTTTTTAATTGATGGAATTGGTGCTTTTATAACTTCATTTTTTTTGTTTTTTGTTTTAAGAAATTACAATACTTATTTTGGATTGCCAAAAACAACACTTAGCTATCTTTCAATAATAGCAATACTTTTTAGTATTTACTCTATTTCTTGTTTTTATTTATTAAACAAAAAATGGCAATTCTTTCTAAAAGCAATAAGTATTGCAAATATTTTGTATTGCAGTCTTACAGGTTATCTTATAATTTATTATTGCAAGCAAATTACGGTGTTAGGATTAAGCTACTTTATTCTTGAAATTAGTATCATTTTAATTTTGGCTATTGTAGAAATTCTTGTTTTACTTCAGAATAAAAAATAATTATTTCTTAATTAACTTTTATTTATCAAACCAAACCAAAAATTAACTACAATAAACAAAATGTTTTTTATAAGCTTATTAAATTGCTATTTTATTAAACCATTATTATTAAAAAAACTAAACATTCCAAACTATTACGAAAATAGCACAAAGCTCTTGTTCAAAAGAGTTTCAGTAAATTAAACAAACTCTTAGAGTTAATATTGTTTTGAAATTAGTTTTTTAATTCAAAAATATTTATAACTTAGCAAAACACTTATAATCAAAAAACATGAAAATAAAAAAACCCTTATTACTAAATTTAGTATTTACAGCGATATTTTGTTTAATTGCTACTAAAAGTAATGCTCAATTCGCATTTAGTGTAAGCCCAGGAATACAACTTAACGGCGCATCATTTGGTTATAAAATTAAAAAAGTTGTCCCTTTTGTTAGCCTACAGGTTTTAAATGGAAGTGTAAGTTCTATTGAAAAAGGAAATCGATACGATCGAATTACAGGCACGATTGTTTCATACGAAGATAAAGTTAAACTAACAGGTTCCATTTACATGCCAACTGTTGGAACTAAATATTTTTTTAAGCAAAGTAATAAACTAAAAGCATACGGTATAATGAGTTTTACTAAATTTATTATTTCTGCAAGTATCGAAAATAGTTCAAATATTACATCAAATGTCGATTTACAAAAACAGCTAAGTGGTATAAATATTTTTGGTGGTTTACTTGGTTTTGGAACTGAATATTTTTTTGATGATAATTTTAGTATTGGTGGCGAATTTGGTATGCGAATGATTTACTTTAATCAAAAACGCGAAACATCTGGATTTGTTTACAATCAAAATACTGGCGAAATAATTACTTCAAAAACAACATTTGATTATACATCTAGTTTTAAACCTACTTACGCTCGAATTTCATTAAATTATTATTTTGCTAACCCAAGTGACAAATAGTTTATTTTTAGTTATTTAAGGGTGTTTATAGTAAAAAAATATAGACTTCTATTTCAATAAAACAGTGTAATAAAAATAGTTTTCAAAAGTGTTTTTTAAATCTACTTCCTTTTCAAACAAAGCAAAAACAGACGATCCGCTTCCTGTCATAGAAGCATATAACGCTCCGTTACTATATAATTCATTCTTTACATTTTCTATTTCAGGATTTTTTTTAAAAACGGTTTTCTCAAAATCATTTTTCAAATTGTCTTTCCAAGTTTGTATCGGCTGTTGTAAAATACTTTTTATTGATATTTTTGACTTTTCAGGATTCAACATCGCAAAAGCATCTTTTGTGCTTACGTGTATTCCTGGATTTATTAAAACTAAAAAATATCCTTTTAATGAAATTTCAAATGGCTCCAAAACTTCTCCTCTACTTGTGGCAAAACTCGGCACATTGTCAATAAAAAAAGTACAATCGCTACCTAATTGCGCAGCATAATTTTTCATTTTTTGCTTGCTTAATCCTAACGAAAACAACTGATTTAATTGCAAAATAAAAAAAGAAGCGTCGGCACTACCACCACCCAAACCAGCACCCATGGGTATAATTTTATGCAAATGAAATTTTATAGCGGGCAAATCAAAATCTTTACTTAACAAGTGATAAGCTTTAACACATAAATTATCATTCTTATCTCCCGGAATTTCAATACCGCTATACGAAGCCATTATTTTAGGTTCATCGCTTTCTGCAGCAACAACTTCTAAAATATCGGCCAAAGGAATTGGATAAAAAACCGACTCCAAATTATGGAAACCATCAGCCCTTTTCTCAATTACATTAAGTCCTAAATTTATTTTAGCGTTTGGGTAGCAAATCATGCCGATTAATTATTACATTTAAATTCTAAAATTAGATAAAAATGAGAAGAATATTAGCAGTATTAATAATTATAATAACTACAACTAGTTATTCTAAAGCACAAAATGCGGTAGCAACCGACGCTGTTACAACTGATAAATATGGTAATATATACATTGTTGGTGGCTTTGAAGGTGCTATAAAAAGTGATAATTTGTACATAGGCAGCGCAGGAGGTTCTGACGCATACATTGCCAAATATTCAAAAAATGGAGTTTGTCAGTGGATAACTTCTGCAGGTGGCGTTCAATATGATGTTGCTACTGGAGTTGCCGTAGATAAAGATGGATACGTTTATGTTTGTGGTAATTTTACCGACACAGCTTCATTCGATTATATAACCGTTAAAGGAAAAGGTGAATATGCATTTATTGCAAAATACAATCCGTCTGGCGATATTATTTGGGTTAAAAAAGCAAACGCAGCAACTGCATATGATATTGCTATTGATGGCAGTAATTATGTTTATGTTACTGGTTCTTTTTATGGAGTTACGAATTTTGAAAAAGAAACAGAAAAATCAAATGGAGATACTGATGGATTTTTAGCAAAATATTCCCCTAACGGAAAAGTAGAATGGTCGAAACACTTTGGTGGAACAGGTAAAGATGTTGCAATGTCTATTGATATAATTCCTGGTTTAATATTGGTTGGTGGCTCATTTTCAAGTTCAGCAACATTTGGAGATAGAAGTATTAATGGTTCAACTAATGATGGGTTTTTAGCAAATTATTCAACTGCTGGCACATTAAATTGGATAAAAAACTCTTCTGAAGAGTCAAATAAGAGCGTTGTAAATGATGTTCATTTTACTCACAAAAAAGATGCGTTAATTGCTTTACAAACAGTAAAGCGAGTTATATCTCCAGATTCAAAAAATTCGGGCTTAAATTTTAATTTGTACCAAGAAGAACTAGGAAGTGCTTTTCAAATCAACTCTAGTAGCGACGGAAACTTGTTGACAAAAAAATTATTTGAAGGTTTTTCATATCCAAATGCAATTGCCTCAGATAATAATGAAAACATATACATTACGGGTTCTTATAAAAACAAAATTACTATTAATAATAAAGTTGCAGAAACAGACGCATCAGATTCTGGTTTCGATTTTTATATTGCCAAAATTAACAACCAAAACAACACAGAATGGATAGTAAATTCAGGCTTTACAAAAGATGATGCTGGAAAAGATATTACAGTTGATAATGAAAAAAACATTATTGCTATTGGCGAATTTGCAGGAGTAGCAAAATTTGGCAAAATTGAATTAACCAACAGTGGAAACTTTTGTGTTTACCTAACTAAACTAAATAGTAATGGCGAAATTTTGTGGGCAAAAAAAGCAATAGAACCAGAACCAAATTTTGACGCTAATTCTAAAAAGTATAGAAATATTTACGCTAAATTATTAGTTGGAGAAACCGAAAAAAAATCAATTATTAATCAAGTTGTAAATTTAAAAGGCGAAGGTGGCGAAATAATTAGAACTACAACTACAGATATTTATGGGGATTTTTCATTTAAATCTATTGACGAAGGAAAACAAGTAAATATTGAAATTGAAAAAAATTCAGAAGTAAAAGATGATATAATTTATATCGCTAACCAATCGGGAAATGTAATTACTAAAATTCAACGTGATAAAGATCAAAACTTTTCGTACACAATTTTACCGCACGATTTTAATGCGTTGATTGCTATTCCTGAAGAAGAAAATATTTCAATAAAATTAAAAGATTTTAAAAAATCGAAGGAGAATGAAATTACAATTACACAAAATATATACTTTGATTCTGGAAGCATAAAAATTTCAAAAGAAGAAGAAAAAAAGATTGCAGAAGTAGCAAAAATAATGCGCTCAAATCCTGGTTATTTTGTTGATGTGTTAGCCTATACCGATGCTGATGGAGATGACAATGCTAATTTAGAATTATCTGCAAAAAGAGCAAAATCGGTTGCCGACTTAATTGCAACAAAAGGTGTAAAACCTACAAATATTTCTTCAAAAGGTTTAGGAGAAACCAAAATATTAAATAGATGTTTAAATGGAATTGACTGTTCTGACAAAGAAAAAATGATGAATAGAAGAACAGAATTCAAAATATTTAAGGTTGCGCCTGCTATTGAAACACCTAAAAAGAAAGGAAAATAGTATTTTTATTTTTTTACTACATTTGTAATCCTAAAATAGAAGAAAATGACATTTTTAGAATTTGAAAAACCGATACAAGAGATTTTAGAGCAAATTGAAAAGATTAAAGAAGTTGAAGAAAAAACCAATATTGATACTTCTAAAACCCTTGGCGAACTTGAAAATAAACTATCTCTTACGCGTAAAGAAATATACAACAACCTTACTCCTTGGCAACGTGTTATGGTTTCTCGTCATCCTGAGCGCCCATACACACTAAGCTATATCGATTATATGAGTAACCACTCGTGGATTGAATTACACGGCGATAGAACGGTGAAAGATGACAAAGCAATGGTGGGTGGTTTTGGCGATATTGATGGCAGAACGGTTATGTTTATTGGTCAACAAAAAGGTATTAACACTAAAATGCGCCAGTTGCGTAATTTTGGTATGCCAAATCCTGAAGGTTACCGCAAAGCATTGCGCCTAATGAAAATGGCCGAAAAATTTAACAAGCCTATTGTTACTTTTATTGATACTCCAGGTGCTTTTCCGGGTTTAGAAGCAGAAGAACGCGGACAAGGCGAAGCTATTGCGCGCAACTTGTTAGAAATGGCTCAATTAAAAGTGCCTGTAATATGTATTATTATTGGAGAAGGAGCTAGTGGTGGAGCTTTAGGTATTGGTGTTGGAGACAGAGTGTTAATGTTAGAAAACTCTTGGTATTCGGTAATTTCACCAGAAAACTGCTCTACTATTTTATGGAGAACATGGGATTTTAAAGAGAAAGCAGCCGAAGCTTTAAAATTAACTGCTAAAGATATGTTAGCTAATAAATTAATTGACGGAATTATTCCTGAACCTGAAGGTGGTGCGCACTCTAACATTCCTGCTATACACCAAACAGTTAAAGAAGAAATAATAAAGCAATTAGCCGAATTAGATAAATTATCAGTAAAAGATAGAATTAATCAACGTATTGATAAATATTGCGCAATGGGCGTAGTTATTGAAGCCTAATTATTTACTTAATTGCAACAAAATATCAGAAGCATTGCTATTAACTGCAATGCTTTTTTTTGTGCTTCCGTTTGCAAAATCAATTAAATAAACAACTCCTTTTTGCAAAGCAATTAATTCATTGGTGGTAATATCGTATTCCAACTTTTCGGCAACAAAATTATTTTTTAAAAGAGTAAGGCTATTTGTTGCATCATCGTAAACCAAAATAGATGTTCCATCGCAATACACTACTTTATTTTCTGCCTTGGCAGCACAAATTATTTTTCCACTAATTAAAGTAGGATTGTAATACGAATTTGCCTCTATATCATACACATATAAATTCGCTTTCTCGTCTTTATTAGCAAGCACAAAACAAGTATTTGCTTCTTTAGCCAAAATAGCAATGGGTTCAAAATCTATATACATTTCTTGATGTGCATTACCACTTAAATAATACGATTTTAATCTTTTTTTATTTTCGCCTTTGTGCCTTTCAAAAGTTACAATATTGTTTGTACTTCTAAAAAATTTTTCAGGAAAATAATTTACATCTTCTGTGTTTTTCGTAGAAAAAAAACGCTCTCCTTTTTCATTAAATCCTTGAAAAAAACCTTCGTAAAAACCAACATACACCATTCCGCTAGAAGCACTGATTGCCGAAAAATATTTTGAATTATTTAATGGAGTATCTAATTTCCATAAGCGAGATGCGTTTCTTGTATCTATTGCTTGCAAAGGCCCTTCGTAATTGCCACAAGTATAAACACGTTTGTATTTATTGTCAATTGCTGCACCTAAGTAATCGCCAGTTAATCGAGTAAAAACCGATAAATTATTTACTGAATCTAACTTTTGGATTTCTGCTCCTTTTGCAAACTCATTCGTTATAATATAAATGGCTTTTTTATGCAATAGTGTTTCAGTAATATAAACGGGTAAATAAACGCTTTCTATGTTTGTTCCGTCGTTAGCGACAAAATTTAAATAATACGTTCCGCTTGCATTAATTTTTGATGCATCAATTGTTACATAACTTTTCCATTCATATTTTTTTTGCTTCGGAAACTCAGTTAAAGTAGAGCTTACCGCTCTTTTATCAGCATCAACTAAATTTACTTTTATGTTTTCTATTATAAGGTTATCGCTAACATTAATCGTAAAATCTACATCATTATTATCGTTATATTTATCGCCAATGCTCGGGCTTACAATTTCAATTTTAGGCAATTCTTCATCTTTCTTTTTCTTACAAGCGAAAAAAAATGAAATAGAAACTAGTACAGAAAAAACAATAATTAGCGTTTTCATTACGTTAATATAACGATTTAGCTTTAAGTAAACAAATCGCTTCAAGTTTAGCCATTTAACAATTTAATTATCAGTTAATTAGAATATGTTTGTAGTTTGTGATATTGAATTAAAAACTCCCCTACTTTTTTCGTAAATTTGAGGTATGAACGCTGGACAAAATATATCGCAAGACGCAACAAAACGCAAAATTAACAAAGCCGGAAATTTTATTCCTGTGCAAGAACATGGCAAACTTCCGCCACAAGCTGTAGATTTAGAAGAAGCTGTTTTGGGTGCGATGATGCTCGAAAAAAAACCTTTAAACGAAGTAATTGATATTTTAAGTATAGAATCTTTTTACAAAGAATCGCATCAAAAAATATATGCTGCAATTTGTATTTTGTTTCAAAACAACGAACCCATTGATATTTTAACGGTTACATCTCAACTTAAAAAAAGTGGAGAATTAGAAATTGTTGGTGGTGCGTATTACATTACTCAATTAACCAATCGTATTGCATCTGCAGCAAACATTGTGTTTCATGCACGTATTATTTTACAAAAATTTATTCAAAGAGAATTAATTCGTATTTCGTCGGAAACAATTCGCGATGCTTACGAAGATAGTTCTGATGTTTTTGACTTATTAGATAAAGCAGAAAGCAATTTATTTTCGATTGCAGAAAAAAACATCAGCAAAAATTACGAAGGGATGAATTCCCTTTTAAAACAAGCTGTTGAGCAAATTGAAAAAGCTCGCCATACCGAAGGTGTTAGTGGTGTTCCATCAGGATTTACGGCTTTAGATAGAATTACATCGGGTTGGCAGCCTTCTGATTTAGTTATTATGGCTGCACGACCAGGTATGGGTAAAACCGCATTTGTATTGTCGTTAGCAAGAAACACAGCTGTACAATACAAAAAAGGTGTTGCTATATTTTCGTTAGAGATGTCGAGTGTGCAGTTGGTAAATCGTTTAATTGCTGGTGAAACAGAGCTTTCTGCAGAAAAATTAAAAAAAGGAAAACTAGAAAATTACGAGTGGCAACAGCTACTTACTAAAATAAAAACTTTAGAAACGGCTCCTATTTATATTGATGATACGCCTGCCTTATCTGTTTTTGAATTAAGAGCAAAATGCAGACGTTTAAAAGCGCAACACGATATTGATTTAGTGGTGATAGATTACTTGCAGTTAATGACGGCAGGTGGCGACAACAAAGGAGGAAATCGTGAACAAGAAATTAGTACGATTTCTCGTTCATTAAAAAGTATTGCAAAAGAATTAAATATTCCAATTATTGCACTTTCGCAATTAAGTCGTGCTGTTGAAACACGTGGTGGACTTAAAAAACCACAACTTTCTGACTTACGTGAATCGGGTGCAATTGAGCAAGATGCCGATATGGTAATGTTTATTTATCGTCCAGAATATTATCAAATTACACAAGATGAAGATGGAAATGCTTTTCCAGAAAATTTAGGACAAATTATTATTGCTAAACATAGAAACGGATCGTTAGAGGATGTAAATCTTCGATTTATTCCACATCTTGCAAAGTTTGTTGACTACGAAACCATGAGTTTAGAAGCTATTTCGTCAGCAGGAAGCGTAGATAACGATTTTGATAACGCTAGTAGTCCTTCTATAACTTTTTCATCAAAAATGAATAAAGATTTTGATAACGAAGCACCATTTTAGTTTTTTAAAATGCTAAAACACAAAATAGTTTTATTTTTTCTTTTACTTTTTAATGTAAGTTTTGCATCTAAGATCCTAATTCCTATGGATGCAACAACACAAAAAAATCATTTAAAAGCGTATGGAATTGCTTTTTGGGTTTTAAAAAACGATATAAGTGTTGATTGGCTTTTAAATTACAGAGGCGGCAGTTTTGCTACCGACAACATAAAACAAATTGAAAGCGAATGTCAAATTCGTGGTGTTAGTTACGAAATTATTGCCGACGCTCAATACACAGCAATTCTTACCGAAATATCATCGGCAGAAGCAAATATGGATATTGTGAAATTAGATAAAGCCCCTAAAGTTGCAGTATATTCACCAAAAAGCAAACAGCCTTGGGATGATGCCGTAACAATGGTTTTAAAGTATGCAGAGGTTCCTTACGATGTAGTTTACGACGAAGAAATTATTGAAGGGAAATTACCTTTATACGATTGGTTGCATTTGCATCACGAAGATTTTACAGGACAATACGGAAAGTTTTACGCAGCCTACAATCAAACACCTTGGTATCAAGAGCAAGTGCGCGAAAACGAAACCATGGCTAAAAAATTAGGCTTTAGCAAAGTATCTGAACTTAAGTTAGGTGTAGCTTTAAAAATAAAAGATTTTGCTGCTGGTGGTGGATTTTTATTTGCGATGTGTTCTGCTACCGATTCGTATGATATTGCTCTATCTGCAGAGGGTGTGGATATTTGTGAATTTATGTATGATGGTGATGGCTCAACAGCTAATTACAATAAAGTAATTGATTACAACAAAACGTACGCATTTGATAAATTTAGAATAAGCACCAATCCTTACGAATACGAATATTCTGATATTGATAGTAGACCCAATACTGAAGGACCAAAAGTAGCCGAAACATCTGACTTATTTTCTTTGTTTGAATTCAGTGCAAAATGGGATCCTGTTCCAACCATGCTTTGCCAAAATCACGAGCAAATTATTAAAGGATTCATGGGGCAAACCACTGCTTTTAAAAAGAACTTGATTAAATCGGGTGTATTGATTTTAGGAGAAAACAAAGCTTTAAGCGAAGCAAGGTATATACACGGAACGATAGGAAAAGGAACTTGGACTTTTTATGGCGGACACGACCCCGAAGATTATCAACATTATGTGGGCGACCCACCAACCGATTTAAATTTACATCCTAATTCGCCAGGCTATCGCTTAATTTTAAACAACATTTTGTTTCCTGCTGCCAAAAAGAAAAAACAAAAAACGTAATTGTTTTAAAAGTTTAGTAATTGTGAAAGTTAAACAAATTCTATTTTTTACACTTATCAATTTAAGTTTATTGGCTCAAACTAAAACAACCATTTATTGTTTTCCTGGTCAAGGTTCCGACCAACGCATTTTCGATTCAATACTTTTTAATCCTCAATATTCCGTTAAATTTATTGATTACGGAACGCCAGAAAAAGGGATGAAAATGAGCGATTTTGCCAAAAAACTTTCTAAACAAATTGACACAACGGAACAATTTTATTTAATTGGTGTATCGCTTGGCGGAATGATTTGCTGTGAGTTAGCAGAAATAATAAATCCAGAAAAAACAATACTAATCTCTAGTGCAAAAAACAGAAATGAACTACCATTTAGGTATAAATTTCAAAAAGTAATACCACTATATAAATTGTTTCCGGGAAGTGTTTTACTTGCAGGAGCAAAATTTTTACAACCCATTGTTGAGCCCGATAGAAAGAAAAATAAAAAAACTTTTAAAGCGATGCTCAAAGCAAAAAATGCACGTTATATGAAAAGAACTGTTGCATTAATTATAAATTGGGACAGAAAAAATAATTCAAAAAACGTAATACACATTCACGGAAACAACGACCATACTTTACCAATTCGTAAAATAAAATCTGTAAATTATAGTGTTAAAAACGGCTCACACATGATGACATTAACAAAGGCTAATGAAATTAATGTGATTTTAAACAGCATATTAAATGATTAAAAAAATTCAATCCGTTTAATTAATACTATAAAACTTAACAACCAAATCAACTAATCTATTAGAATAGCCAGATTCGTTATCATACCAACCAATAACGCGCACTAAATTATCGTCAACAACAGACGTTAGTTCTTCGTCAAAAACACATGA
Organism: Bacteroidota bacterium; assembly: GCA_040385525.1. GTDB lineage: Bacteria > Bacteroidota > Bacteroidia > UBA4408 > UBA4408 > JAZKHE01. Next base: position 982,523 of record JAZKHE010000002.1, on the reverse strand, counting down.
GTGTGAATTTCCAACAATATCAATAGAAACTAACGGTTCGTTACTATACTCTAATATCCCTTTTAAATAAGTATCTGCTGCTGCTTTAAATGCTTGGTTAATTTCATCAACTGTTGCGTGTTTTTCTAAAATGCAACTCATATCGGTTAATGAGCCATCAGGCACAGGCACACGCATACCTGAGCCACCTATTTTCCCTACCAATTCAGGAAATATTTTTGTAATAGCTTTTGCCGCACCAGTTGTTGTGGGTATAATTGATAATGCTGCTGCTCTTGCTCTACGCAAATCTTTGTGCGGAGAATCATGCAAACGCTGATCGCCCGTATACGAATGCACTGTATTGATTGACGCTTGTTTAATTCCAAAATTTTTATGCAACACATCAATCATTGGTGCAGCGCAATTTGTTGTGCATGATGCGTTTGATATTATTTTATCATTAGCATTTAAAATGGAATCGTTAATGCCTAAAACCACACTTTTAATATCATCTTTAGGAGGAGCAGAAAGTATTACTTTTTTTGCGCCAGCAATTAAATGTTTGTTTAAACTTTCTTTATCTAAATGTATACCTGTGCAATCAACTACAATATCAATATTTAAAGCCGACCAAGGCAATTTAGCAACATCTTTTTCAGCAAAAAGTTGCGCACTATTTCCATCAAAAATTAAACTGTTGCTAGTAAATGAAATTGTTCCTTCAAATTTTCCGTGTACTGAATCGTATTTAAACAAATGCGCCATTGTTTTGGCATCGCCTAAATCGTTTATTGCAACAATTTCTATATTGCTATTTTGTAAAGCAACTCTTGTAAATACTCTACCAATTCTACCAAAGCCGTTAACGGCTACTCTAATTTTTTTCATATTGTAATGTGCTTAAAAAAAGAGTCCCGAGAAAAATCCCGGGACTCGATTATAAATATTTAGGAAGTAGTTATTTTACAACAACAAACTTCGTTACTTTTTTGTAATCATTTCCACCATTAACAGAAACTATATAAGTTCCTATATTTAAATCCTCAGCAGAGAAAGTAAATTGATGAGTGCCTTCAGGTTTTTTATCTAAATCGAAAGATTTAACAACTCTTCCATTTAAGTCGTAAACAGTAACAGCAATTTCGCGAGTTTTCTCGATAGAGAAATTAATCGAAGCCGATTCTGTTACAGGATTTGGATACACTTTTAACTCTAAAGGAGAAACTGTTTTAGAAGCATTTCCTTTAATACTAACCAAAGCATCTGATTTATAAATACCTTTTCCGTGAGTTCCAGCATACATTACACCTGAGTTCCAGCATTCATTGTAAGCTAGAGTTTGCTGACGCAAAGAGAAAACACCAACTTTACCCATACCCGTGTTTCTTGCTGACCAAGACAAACCACCAACAGAACTTGAGTAAATACCATATTCAGTTCCTAACACAATTACATCAGGATTTTGATAATCGATAATTGAAGCATAAACTGGCATTTTAGGCAAATCTCCTTGAATATCAGTAAAGTTTGTTGTAGCGTTAGACGCTGAATTTGCTATTGTTGCATTAGATGATTTATAAACATAAGAACCTGTTGAGCCGTAATTGCCTAAAGTAACAACTAAATTATCAGCATTTTGAGGATCCACAGCTAAACTTGTAACTATTCTTCCAAAATTTCCAATTCTTTTTAAAGTAAGTTTACATTTAGAATTACCTAACTCTCCAGTAAGAGTATCATTTCCAAGAATATTGTTATTTTTAATAGTATTTAAATAACTAACACGATAAACACTACCTCCAGCATCTCCTAAAAACAAGTGTTCGCCAGATGTAGAAAAAGCAAAACTAACAACCGAAGCTCCAGATAAAGCATCATTAGCACCTTGACCAGGAGTTGATGTAATTGTGTTGGTAGCTATTCTAAACCATTTAGGATTCGTTGTAAAATTCATTGCTTCACAAGTCATCCAAACACTATTATTACCTGCAACAACAAATCTATTTTGAATAGGATCTGGAACTCCAACTCTTGAACCTGCAGGATAATCTTTATCTGCAATCCATGTAATAGGCAATTTTGTTGTTTTACTAGTTTGGTTAATTATTGTTTCTGCAGTAATATCAACAGTTGTAGTAAAATAAACTGTATCGTTAAAATTCTCAGCTTTTTTAGTTTCCCACATTGCCATTTTTGTATGGAAAGGGCTATTATTCATCGCAACTTGCGCTCTATTATTATAGAACGGAGAAAAACCAGCTCCTTTTTTAGCAGATCTTCCAATATCTCCATTATAAGAGGTAGCAAAAAAAACATTTTCGTCTATTTGAGAAATTTCACTATCAAAACCATCACCACCTTTAACTTCTTTTGCAGCTCTTAATGTATTTCCATGAAAATCGATGTATTGAGTTCCATTATCTTGTAAGCCACCCATTACTTCGCCAGTAGGACCAAAACACATTTCATAAAATTGTGTAGTAGCATATCCTTTGTTAATTTCTTTAAAAGTTAAACCGCCATTTTCTGTTTTAAATATACCACCATCACCTACAAACAAAATAATATCAGGGTTTGTAGGGTGAAAAGCTATACCGTGCTGATCGGCATGTACATAATATGGATTAACAAATGTTTCGCTTCCTTCTCCAAACCACATAGAAATTCTTTCGAAACTAGTTGTTGGTGAAAAAGACCAAACATCAATGCCACCGCAATAAATTTTATCTTTATCTGTAGGGTGAACTTTAATTACGTTATCATACCACCCTTGGTGAGAAGCAGCTACAGCTTCTGAAGGATCTTGTGTAAAAATATTAAATCCTGAAACTTTTCCTGGCACATAAAGAGACCAATCAGTTCCTTTATTAGTAGTTCTGTAAATACCTTCAAATCCAGCTCCACCATTAGGAGAAGAGCACTGTACATAAAAATAATTTGCGTCAGATGGAGCAACGTCAATTGACATTCTTCCGATGCCAGAAGAAGGGATTTTGTTAGGATTTGTTGCGCCTGATTTTATAGATTGATTCTCGAATGTTTCACCTCCGTCAAAAGACATATACACTTTACTATTAACATCACAAATAATTGTTCCATCACTTGCAATATCTACATTATAACCTTGCCCAATTATAGGTGAAGCACCGCCTCCAACAATTATCATTGGATTTGTCCACGTTTCGCCACCATCAATTGATTTTCTAACACCTCTATTTGTAGCAACATAAATCACATTTGCATCAGAAGGGCTAGTTGTTATTTCAGAAATAAATGAAAACTCAATATTAGGATTATTAGTATTTATAGGTAAAGTAGCTGGTAAATGACTCCAAGTTGCTCCTTTATCAGTAGATTTCCAAATACCTTGTCCCATAAAAGCTGAGTTACCAGAGCCGTCAGCATTACCAATATCTTCTCCAGTTCCAAAATACATATCGCCATTAGCAGCTTGATGTATACAAGAAATGTTATTATTTTCAAAATCTCCTACCTCTAACCATGAAGTTCCTCCAGTTGTTGTTTTCCATAAACCTCCAGAAACAGCACCTGCAAAAATTGTATTAGGATTAGATTTTTCAAATAAAATAGCATAAGTTCTACCTCCTTGATTATCGGGACCCATAGACTGCCAAGTCATATTATCTTCACCATTGCTACCTTTTTGATTCGCATGTTGTTTTACAGCAACTTGAGAATTAATTAAGTCAGACAACTCAATATTTCCAGTATTTACGTTTGATTTTATAGATTTATAGTACTCAAACGCACCTGCAGCAGAGCGCGCATGCCCCATAAGCAAGTTAGGAGACTCCATACGAGGTTGGTAACTTTCTTCAGTAGTCTTTGCATTAAAAGACTTGTAAATCGCAGCAGTTCCAAGTGAAACAGCTAATGCACTGAATAAAATGTATTTACTTTTCATGACTTATATATTTAAAATCGTTAATGTCTGTTAAATGTATTAAAGCACTAAGTTAATACACAAACAAGTAAAAAACAAAATTTTATACCTAAAAGTTTTGTTAAAAGTGAAATAAATTTTGTAACAGCTCTGTGTTAACGAATTTAATTGCTAAAAAAGATGTTTTTCGGCGTGGTAAGATGAACGAACCAAAGGACCACTTTCTACATATTTAAAACCTGCTACAAGTGCAATTTCTTTATATTTTTTAAACTTATCAGGATGTATAAACTCCTGCACAGCCAAGTGTTTTGGCGTTGGTTGCAAATATTGACCAAGCGTAAGTATATCGCAATTTACTGAGCGTAAATCGTTTATTGTTTCTATAATTTCTTCCTCTGTTTCGCCTAAACCAAGCATAACACCCGATTTAGTTTTTATACCACCTTCTTTTAATCGTTTTAAAACTTCTAAACTGCGCTCGTATTTTGCTTGAATTCTTACCTGACGTGTTAAACGTTTTACGGTTTCTAAATTATGTGATACTATTTCTGGTTTTACATCTATTATTCGTTGCAAATTCTCCCACTTGCCTTGAAAATCTGGAATTAAAGTTTCCATTGTTGTACCTGGGCTTGCTTTGCGAATTTCATTTACAGTTCGTTCCCAAATTATTGAACCACCATCTCTTAATTCATCTCTATCTACCGAAGTAATAACACAGTGTTTTACTTTCATTAATCTTACTGATTCGGCAACTCTTTGTGGTTCGCCTTCATCAACAGCCAATGGTCTGCCCGTTGCTACAGCGCAAAAACCGCAGGAACGTGTGCAAATATTCCCTAAAATCATAAAGGTGGCTGTACCTGCACCCCAACATTCGCCCATATTTGGGCAATTACCACTTTCGCAAATAGTATGCAATTTATGTTCTGAAACTATTTTTCTTACCTCAGCATATTCTTTTCCTGTAGGAAGTTTTACGCGTAACCAATCTGGTTTTTTTACTCTAAATTTTTCTTCTGAAGCAGTAATTATTTCTTGAGACATTTTAGTAATTTTTATTTCCGAAATTAAAACTAACGTATACTGACAAAAGCCAAGAATACTGTTTTGTATAAGCCATTTGTGGTATTGGTTTTGGATAGATATCTACCACAGAACCTAACTCAATAAATTTAAGATATTCATCTTCGGTTGAATACTCAAATTGCATAGCTGCTTTTGCATAAAGGCCTGGGTAAATTTTAGTTTGAGACAAACCTCTACCAAACGATGCCCTGCCAATTATATTACTTAAATCGTGCTTATACGGATTGTATTTTTCAACTCTGCTAAAGACTCTATCGGGGTCTATCGATGGAGCAAAAACTTCTAAATAAACAGGTTTTGCAAACCCAAAAGATGGGCCACCACTTATTGTATATCTAATTTCAATTGACGATGAATTTTCTTTTCTAAATAATGTTTTTTGAAAACCAACACCTCCGCGTAATGACACTACAGAGTTGAGTTTTCCGTATACAAAACTTTTCGCATCGTTTCTAACGTTTGAGGAATATCTGTATTCTTTCGGATGCCTTTGTGTTACAAATTCGCCATCGTAAATTAATTTATTATCTACATTTAAAACCTTAGCATATCTATAATTTATTCCCCATCCATTTGAATGAATAATAATTCCGTACGACTTTTCGGAAGCGAACAATAATTTTTCTGACACATCTTCTTTAGGCAATTTTACTTGCGCATAAACTGAAAATGTAGAAACGAAAAAAAATATTGCAATTATTACTCGCATTTATACTAATTTAGTAAGCAAATATACAGATTTATAACAGAAGAATAATTACATAGTTTATGGAAACTGCAAAAATAATTTATTTAGGCGATTTAAGAACAGAAGCAACGCATTTGGCTTCTAATAATAAAATAATAACCGACGCTCCTATCGATAATCATGGCAAAGGAGAAGCTTTTTCTCCTACCGATTTATTGTGCAGTAGTTTAGCCAGTTGCATGCTAACTATAATGGGAATAACAGCAAATACACACAACATAAACATTACAAATACTGAAATTAAAGCCACCAAAATAATGGCTAATGACCCAAGAAGAGTTATTGAAATTATTATTGAAATGAATTTCCCTACAAATTCTTACTCCGACAAGGAAAAACAAATGTTGATTAATGCTGCAAAAACCTGTCCAGTTGCTAAAAGCTTACACCCAGATATTAAGCAAACAATAAGTTTTAATTTTTAGAAATAGCTTCTTTTAAAGCATTTACTGAAATGTTAGAATGCGAATCGTTGTAAACACAAACACCATTCTTAATCAGTAAAATTTGTGGAGATTCATGCTCAACTTCAAACAAATCGGCTACTTTATTCGATATATCGCGATAAGCGATTAAATCTAGATAATAAATTGGCGTTTTAATTGTATCGTCCCAAGCACGCTCTAAACGGCTTTTAGCCATTGAACTGATTGAACAACGTGTGCTATGCTTAAAAATAACAAAACTTAACGAATCATCTAATTTAGATGTTTCATTAAGTTCAAGTAAATTATTTAAGTTGTTTAACGTCTTCCAGTTAAGCGACATACTAATTAGCTGTACCGTATGCTGCACATCTTTCGTGAGACTTACAAGAAGTAACAACAGTTGCAGTTAAAGCAATAGCTAAGCAGATTAAAAGTAATTTTTTCATGTAGAAAGTTTTATATGTTATATAACGCTAATAATATTATTTAATTACATTCGTTAAACAAAAATAAATAAAAAAAACATTCATTTGCAATTAAGTCCAAATTATTTTTGAGTATTCTTACTAAATTTAACATTTGTACACTTTAACGGCTAAAAAGCTCTAAAACAATACGATGCGTTACATCAGTTTACTTTTTTTGTTTGTACTTATCAACAGTTTTGCTTATTGCCAGAAAAATTATATCCTAAATTTTGAAATAACTGATAGTTTAGCCGATAAAAAAATTACAAAATCGCTTTCAGAAAATTATAAAATTGACTCACTAAAAATTGAAAAAAAAATAAAATCAGAAATTTTTAAATTACAATCAGATGGCTATTTAGAAACCAGTTGCGATTCTGTTTTATGGTTAAACAAAAACTGCATAGTTTATTTACACATTGGTTACAAATACAAATGGCTAAAACTTGATAAAGGAAATGTTGAAGAAGCAGCGCTTAGCGAATCGGGTTACAGAGAAAAAATATATAACAACTCTACTTTTAAAGAAAAACAAACTGCAGATTTATTTAAAAAAATTATTCGATATTACGAAGAAAATGGCTACCCATTTGCAAGTATAAAAATTGATAGTTTAAGTTTTAACAACAATATTAGTAATGGAAAATTATTAGTTACAAAAAATAAAAAAATAATTATTGACAGCATTGTTTACGATAAAAATTTAAAACTTTCAAAATCGTATTTATTCAGTTACATCAACCTAAAACCAGGTAGTTTGTACCAAGAATCGAAAATAAAACAAGTACAAAACAAACTGAATGAGTTAGCATTTATTACATCAACAGCAGCTCCACAATTAGTAATTACTGATAAATACACTAAACTAAATTTATTTATTGCCAATAAAAAAGCAAATCAATTTGATGGTATTTTAGGTATTATGCCCGACGAAATAACAGGTAAAGTTTTAATTACTGGGCAGGCTCGTTTACGATTAGAAAACAGTTTAGGAAAAGGCGAATTACTTGATGTTGATTGGCGAAAACTGCAGGTTCAAACTCAAGATTTAAAAGGGAGAATTGTGTATCCTTTTTTATTTAAGACCCCTTTTGGGATAGATGCCAACATAAAGCTATACAAAAGAGATACAACATTTATCGATGTTCAATTAAATGGAGGTGTGCAATATTTATTAAGCGGTGGAAATTATTTTAAAGTGTTTTTTAACAACAGAAACACAAATTTATTATCAACAAGTCAATTAAAAAACATAACGAAATTACCAGACTTTGCTGATGTAAAAATAAACAGTTATGGTATTGGTTTAAAACAAGAAAAAACAGATTATCGCTTAAACCCAACAAAAGGGTTTAGCATATTAGCCAATACCAGCGCAGGCAACAAAACCATTGGAATTAATCCGTTTGTGCCAGCAAATTTGTATGAAAATATGAAACTAAAAGCAGTGCAATTTCAATTTGATTTTAGTGGAGCAATTTATTTTCCTATTGCAAAACGAAATGTGTTATCCATATCAAATAAAACGGCTGGCATATTCGGTAAAAACATGTTTCAAAACGAAGTATTTAGAATTGGTGGATTAAACACACTTAGAGGTTTTGATGAAGAATCGATATATGCATCTAGTTATAGTATTTCAGCATTAGAATATAGATTTTTACTCGACAAAAACTCTTACTTTTTTGGCTTTTTTAATGCCGCTTATTACGAAAAAAGAATTGTAAACGAATTTGTGCACGACACACCTTACGGATTTGGAACAGGCTTAAGTTTTGAAACAAAAGCGGGCATTTTTAATATTACTTACGCCCTAGGAAAACAATTTGACAACCCAATTTTGCTCAGAGCTGCTAAAATTCACTTTGGAATAATAAGTGTATTCTAAAAATGACTAATTTTACAAAAACATACGTTATGAAAAAAACAACCAAGCTTACTTTATTTCTTTATTTTATTGCAGTAGGTTTTGCTTTAACATCTTGTGTTCCCGAAGAAGAGGAAACTCCAACTCCTACTGATGAGAGAGATAAATTTGTTGGTTCATGGAAATGCGAAGAGAATAGTTCAATTAATGGAAATTCTACCTTTACAGTAGATATTAATAAATCAACTACAGAAAAAAGTCAAGTTATACTTGAAAATTTTTATAACTACGGATTTAACAAAACAGCCATTGCAACAGTTAGCGGAAACACGTTAACGATTCCGTCGCAAACATTTTCTGGAACAAATACGCTGAGCGGCAGTGGTACACTTTCTGCCGATGGTAAAAAAATTCAATCGTTAAACTACACTGTTAATGATGGAAGTAGCGATGATAATTGCACTGCTATACTTACAAAACAATAATTTAAAACTCAATACCAATAACTAAAACATCATCAATTTGTTTTTGTTTTCCCATCCAGTTGATGTAATAATTATCTAAAACATTTTTTGTTTCAGCAATATTTTTGCCACCATTATCAACTATAATTTTACGAATTGCTTTTGCGCCCAATTTGTTTGGTTTTGCATCAAATCCTCCAAACTGATCGGTAATACCATCAGAAAAAATAAAGAGTCTATCTTTTTTATTTAAAACAGTTTCAAACGAAGAAAAGGTTTTTCTACCTTTGTATTGAACACCCCCAATAGGAAACTTATCTCCTTTAATTTCTTCAATTTCTGTGTTAGCATTACTTCTTAAAATAAACAAAGGGCGATGTGCACCCGAAAACTCCATTTTTCCTGTTGTTAAATTTATTTTGCACATACCAATATCCATTCCATCTCTTTCGTTCTCTCCACCAGCTTCTCCTTGACGCAAAGTTCTTACAACTTGTTCGTGTAATTTGTCGTTAAGTTCCGAAGCCGATAAATTTTCGTAACGCACAATTTCGTTTAATAGTAAAGAACCAACAATTGACAACAATGCGCCTGGAACTCCATGACCTGTACAATCAGCAACGGCAATATAAACATTATTTCCATTTTTAAAATAGAAAGGAAAATCTCCGCTCACAATATCTTTTGGTTTAAACAACATAAACGAATCTTTAAAAGTTTCTTTAACCAAAGCTTCGTTGGGTAGCAAAGAATTCTGAATTTTTTTTGCGTAGTTTATGCTATCTGTAATTTTTTTAGTTTTTTCGGCAAGTAAAGCATTTGCAATTTTTTTGTCTTTATTATGTTTAAAAAGTATAAATAAAAATCCACCAAGTAGTAGCAAACTAAATCCACTTAAAAAAAGAAGATATCGTTGTGTAGAAATCTCATCTTTTTGCGTTTCAATCATTTTTTTCGCATCAGCAAGTTCATTTACAGCTACGTTCAATTGCTTTTCTCTTTCGGCTATTTGAGCAAGTTCTTCGGGAGTAATTGCTTTTAATTTATCTGCTTCCAGTTGTTTTAAGGCAGCTGCAATTTCTTGTTCGCGTTTTTTAATATCAGTAGCTTTTAGTTTTCCTAATTCTGCAGACGATGATTTAGTTATTTCTGAATTAGAAGAAGTTTCATCTTTACTTTCGGATGTAGATTTTTTATCTTCTAAACTTTTTTGAACAAGAATAATTGTTTGCTCTTTATTTATTTCAACCGCATTTTTTAGATGTTGAATTACATTGTATGGATTATCTTTTGAAAAGATTCCTTTTTTACTTTTTACTAAAGATTCGAAATCAATAAAATACTGTTCAGCATCAAAAAACAATTTACCAATCGATTGTAGAGCTTCGTCTTCAGCGCCAACAACAATTGCATTCATACTAATTTGAACATCTTTAAAACTTATATTTTTTAAATACACCTCCTTAGGAATTGCTGTCAAATCAACTTCAACTAAAGTGCTTTTGTAATTTGGTTTTACAAACTCAATAGTGTATATTTTTCCGTAAGCTAATTTAATTTCATATACTCCAGCACTATTTGTTTTTGTGCTCGAAATATTTTCGTTGTTCTGCATTACATTTATTGTAACATCTTGCAGATTCCCTTCTTGTTTAAATTGAGTATCTTTTTTAAACATCTTTTTAGATGTTTCGGTAGTATATCCATAAACAAATCCGCTAACAATAAATTTGCCTTCTTTATTTTTTTGAGCGTAAGAATTAGTTACTAATAAATAAATTAAAAAAGTAACAGCTAAAGTTTTTAAAGAAATACGCATAATTTATACAATTAGTTTAACTAAAGTTACAAATTAATAGTTAGGAAAGAAAAAATTAAACCGTGAATATTACAAAAATGCCTGCATATCGTGCAGTTTTTTGTATGTGCCGTTTTGGTTTAACAATTGCTGATGCGAACCTCTTTCAACAATTTCGCCTTTTTGCATTACAACAATTTCATCGGCGTGCATAATGGTTGACAAACGATGTGCAATTATTACAGAAGTTCTGTTTTGCATTAATTTGTTTAATGCGTCTTGAACCAATCGTTCAGATTCGCTATCTAAAGCAGAAGTTGCTTCATCTAAAATTAAAATGGGAGGATTTTTTAAAACGGCTCTAGCAATACTTATTCTTTGACGTTGTCCGCCAGATAACTTTCCGCCCCTATCTCCAATATTTGTATCATATCCATTTTCGAGTTGCTCAATAAACTCATGCGCATTTGCAATTTTAGCAGCTCGTATAACATCGTCTTTAGAAACAGATTCATTTCCAAAAACAATATTATTGTAAACGGTATCGTTAAATAAAATAGATTCTTGCGTTACAATACCCATTAAACTTCGTAAATCCGTCATTTTAATTTCCTTTAGAGAAATTCCATCAATAAAAATATCTCCATCAATTACATCGTAAAAACGCGGAATTAAATCGGCTAATGTAGTTTTTCCAGCACCCGACTGACCAACCAATGCAACTGTTTTACCTTTAGTAACTGTTAAATTTATTCCTTTTAAAATTAAATCTTCGTTATAATTATTGTACGCAAAACTTACATTTTTAAACTCAATTGAAGAAGTAAATTCTGAGTGCGATTTTGCAGTTTGTGATTCTTTAATTGGATTATCTGTATTTAAAATAGTTTGAATTCTTTCTGCAGAAGCTAAACCTTTTTGCAAGTTGTAATAAGCCGTTGTAAATGCTTTTGCAGGAGAAATAATTTGTGAGAAAACCACTATATAACCTATAAATACAGATGCTGTAAGATCGTTATCGCCAGCTAAAACCATTTGTCCGCCAAACCACATAACAATTACCACAACAACGGTTCCTAAAAACTCACTCATTGGAGAAGCTAAATCTCTTCGGCGATACATTTTTACCATCAATTTATTATAATCGTTATTATAATTCATGAATCGTTTTATGGTAAACAACTCTGCAGTAAATGCTTTTATAATTCTTATGCCGCTTAAAGTTTCTTCAATCATAGAAAGCATAACACCCATTCTTCGCTGACCTTCGGTAGCCGCTTTTTTTAATGCTTTACCTGTAGAACCTATTATAAATCCAGAAACAGGAAGCATAATCAAAATAAACAAAGTCAACTTTGGACTCATAATTACCAATGTAACCAAGGACAATATAATTGTAAACGGTTCCTTAAAAACGGCTTCAATACTACTTAAAATAGTCCATTCCACTTCTTGCACATCACTCGTCATCCTAGAAATAATATCTCCTTTTCTTTCGCGAGTAAAAAAAGCTAAATTTAAACCTGTAACTTTTTTATATAAATCGTCACGTAAATCGCGAGATAAACCATTACGAACAGTTGCAAAAAAGTAAACCGCTAAATAGCGAAAAAGATTTTTTAGAAAAAACAAACTCGCTACCAATAAACAAAAATAAAGCAATGCTGAGCTTTTACCTTGTTCGTTAATTATTGTGCTTAAATAATAATTAAAATACTCAACAATACTATCGGCAGATAATTGAAAAATTGGTTTTGTTAAAACAAGTTCTTGTTTACCAAAAAGTAAATTCAAAAAAGGAACTACCATGGTTAACGAAAACAAAGAAAATATTACAGAAAGGATATTAAAAAAAACGTTAGTAACCGACTGTTTCCAGTAAGGTTTAACGTAACTCAACATCCATTTAATATTCTTCATTCTAAAATTTAAAAAACCCCTGTGTAATTATGCGGTGTGATTTTTTTCAACTCTGCTTTTATTGCATCTGTTGTATTTAATGTATCGATAAACTGATGAATTGACTCTTGATTAATCACAGTGTTTGTTCGTGTTAACCCTTTTAATGCTTCGTAAGGTTTATCGTAACCTTCTCTGCGCAAAATAGTTTGAATTGCCTCGGCAACTACTGCCCAATTTTTTTCTAAATCGTTTTTAATTGCCTCTTCGTTTAACAACAATTTACCTAATCCTTTTTGCAACGATTTTAAAGCAATTAATGTATGCGCAAATGGCACACCTAAATTACGTAACACGGTTGAATCAGTTAAATCGCGTTGCAAACGCGAAATTGGTAATTTTAAAGCAAAGTGCTCGAATAATGCATTTGCAATTCCTAAATTTCCTTCTGCATTTTCAAAGTCAATTGGGTTCACTTTGTGTGGCATTGCAGATGAACCTACCTCATTTGCATTTATTTTTTGTTTAAAATAATCCATCGAAACATAAGTCCAAATATCTCTCGAAAAATCGATTAAAATTGTGTTAATGCGCGTAATTGCTTGGCACAAAGCTGCCATATTATCGTAATGCTCAATTTGTGTGGTATACTGACTTCGATTAAGTTTTAGCGTGCTATTTACAAAATTGTTACCGAATTTTTTCCAATCTACAAGCGGATAAGCAACAAGATGCGCATTAAAGTTACCAGTTGCTCCTCCAAACTTTGCAGAAAAAGGAATAGCGTTTAATTGATTAATTTGAACTTGTAAACGCTCACAAAAAACTAAAATTTCCTTTCCTAATTTAGTTGGAGATGCTGGTTGTCCGTGTGTACGAGCTAACAAAGGTATATCGCTCCAGGTATTGGCTTTTAAAGTTAAATCGTTTACTAATTCTTTTAAAACAGGTAAATAACTTTGCTCAACAGCATCTTTTAACGAAGCAGGAATTGCAGTATTATTAATATCTTGAGAGGTTAATCCAAAATGGATAAACTCTTTATAGTCTTGTAAATTAAGTGCGTCAAATTTTTCTTTTAAAAAATACTCCACAGCTTTTACATCGTGATTAGTAACTTTTTCGATGTCTTTTATTTTTTGCGCATCGTCGATAGAAAAATCAGTATAAATTAATCTTAGTTTTGAGTAAACAGACTTATCAATTTTACTTAATTGAGGTAAAGGCAAATTACATAACTCAATAAAATACTCCACTTCTACCAAAACGCGATAACGAATTAAGGCCCATTCAGAAAAAAAATTAGCTAAAGGTTCGGCTGCTTTGCGATAACGGCCATCAACTGGCGAAATAGCGGTAAGATTTGTAAATTCCATACTTAAATTCAAAGCACGAATATAGGCATTTTTAACATTTAAATTCTCAATAATAATCATATATTTGGGTATGTTTAGATTAACAATCTTATATACCGCATTATTTATAATAAGTACAAGCGAACTTAGCTTTTCGCAAACTACTGTGTTTAAAGGCAGAATAACTTGGTTAGATTTAATTACAAATTTTGAAACAAGCCGATATGGCATTAAAACTGAAGCCGATTTAGAACAACGAATTATTAAAAATGGAAATTTACATTTAGATTCGTCTTACTTATTTTTAGATGCCAAAAAAGAGCAAAATCTGTTTTTAATTTTTAACGAAGTTAGTTTAAACGAAACAAGAATTATTACAAACGGAAATACATTAACCATTTTTTGCAATAAATTAATTTGCACAAACAGCGCAATAATATCGTTTACACCAAACTACCTTACAGCAATTAACGACGGAAAAAACAATTATTCGGGCAAGCGTGGCGGCATTGTGCGCATTGTTGTTTTAAATCAAATGCAAGGCAAATTAAATGTGTTTTTAGATGGTCAAAATGGTGCTAATGGTTTTGATGGTTTAAATAACGAACAAACAGAAAGCACAGATGGAGGGTACTCTTATACTGAAACATCAGTAAATGTTGATACTTATTACGACCCTACTTCAAACAAACATAGAAGAGGCTCAACAACAAGAACGGTTAATAAAGAAGGACTTACTTCTAAAAAATATATTTATGCTACTAATGGCGAAGATGGAGGAAATGGTGGCGATGGAGGCACTTTATTGTTTTTAAAAACAAAACAAAATAACGATAGCATTTCTGCTAAAATTCATTTTACTGCTTTTGCAGGAACAAACGGAATTGCAGGTAAAGGTGGAAAAGGCTCGGATAAAGATGGAGAAAAAACTTTAGATGGTGAAGATGGTATTCCGGGCAAACCTGGTTTTATGAAAATAGAAATTTACAATTTTGAAGATTTATTTATTAATCATTAAAACTCTATTCTGTAACCTCCATAAGGGAAAAATCCAAACTGAAACTCCTGACGTATTGAATTGGTTTGTGGATCGAAGGTTTGGCGCAATATGTTTTTGTTTCTAAAAATATTTTCAATACTTATAAATAAACTCTGCGTAATTTTTTTCTGATTAATTTTATACGATAACTTTAAATCTACTTTAGAATAATCTTTAAATTGCATACTATACGCAGCGGCATCGTTCAACACTTCTATTTGTCTTTCAATAGATTTTTCTAAATCAATTGGAATGTAACGATTACCTCCTACCCTAACTATTTTTGCATCTATTGCAATTACATGTTTATTATTTTTTAATGGAAATTCCATACCTGCCAAAGCATTAAATGCATATCCACCACTAAACGCAGTGTGTCTCAATACATTATCACTTCCTTTATATTTAGATTCAAAAACTGATGCATTAACTAAAAAATAAAAATTATTGGAATAAAATTTTTCAATTGTAATTTCAATTCCTTTATTATAGCCTGTTCCTTTATTTACAAGGCTATCCTGCAAATCTAATCCTTCAATATTGCTACCCGCATTTACCAACGAAAAACTATTTTGCACAGACGATTTTATGGGCACTTTATTTAACCATTGGTAATAAGTTTCTACTTTTAATCTATAGTTTTTTCCGATAGAATAATCATACGCTAAAATTGCATGTTGACTTTGCGTGAAACCCAAATTATGATTGGTTTTCCAAGTATTTAAAGCCGCAGAAGAGGTATCTACAGATTCGTAAAAATAATACGACAAAGGCTGGTTTTGATTGTGCATTCCGTATGCCGCACTCAACACATGATTTGGATACAAAGTATATTTTAAACCCGAACGAGGCTCAATTACTTTTGTGTTGTTAAGCAACAATTGCTGATAATGTAAACCATTATTAAAAACTAATTTATCGTTTAAACGAAACTGCCAATGCGCATAACTTTGCAGTAAACCTGTGTTTCCTTTTTGATCGAAAGTACGAACAGTTGTATTAAATTTTCGGTAATAATATTCTCTAAAATAATCTACAAATAATTGCTGATAATACACTCCTACTTTAACTAAGTTTTTACGATTTATTTTTGAGTTTATTACATAATGTGCATGCACTTGTGCATCGGTTGTATTGGTTGTGTAAGTTCTATATGGAACTTTTGTAATCGACAACGTATCAACTGTGGCACCAAAACTATTTCCTGTAAATGCTAAATTTAATTTACCCGAAGTTTTTTCGTTAAAAAAATAAACATGCGATAAACCTGTAGCGGCCATAGATGAGCCAAAAACCAAATCTGTTCCTACGCCACTAAAACTCCAATCGCTTTCTTTTTTTTCGCTATCTAACAAATTAATTTTACTCATACCTCCTATTCCCCATACCGAAAATATGCCTGCTTTTTCTGTTGGGAAATTAACTTTAAAAGATAGGTCCTGATAGTTAGGTACACCCGAAACGCCGAAACTTATGCCTAACAAATCAAAAACTTTCATGGTTGAATAACGGTAATTTATTAAATACGAGCTACCATTTTTTTCACTTATTGGCCCTTCAACTCCAATCTCAGCGCCATTTATACCAACTTGACCAGTAAATTCAGTTTTTTCGTTATTACCATTTCTTAATTTTAAATCAAAGGCTGCAGCACTTTTGTTACCGTATTCAGCGGGAAAAGCTCCAGTTAAAAAATCGGAATTAGCTAACAAATTATTATTCAAAATACTTATTGGTCCACCAACAGCGCCTTGCGACGAAAAGTGATTTGGCGAAGGAATATCAACACCTTCTAATCGCCACAGCACACCAATAGGCGAATTACCACGGACTATAATATCGTTACGCGCATCGTTTTGGCTAACAACCCCAGCAAAGTTAGCAGCCATACGAGCAGGATCTCCTCGACTGCCAGCATAACGATTGGTTTCCTCCATATTAAAATTGCGCGCACTTAAACTCACTAAATCGTTGTTAGCTTTTGTTTTATCGGTTTCGGCAAGAATTACAACTTCTTTCGCTTCATAAACTTTTTCTTGTAGTTCTAAATTTAAAACAAGTTCCTTTCCCGAAGTAACGATAACTGAATTCAAATTAATTTCTTGATAACCAAGTACCGAAACTTTAATTGTTCGTCTGCCAACTGGCACGTTCTCAATTCTAAATTTCCCATCTGAATCCGTTAACGCAGATAATTGTGGTTGCACATCAATAACAGCAACAGCAACACCTACAAGTGGCGTTTTACTATCCACATCAAGTATTTTTCCACGAACAATTTGTGTTAAGGTCTGCGAAAAACCACTAACTGAAGAAATTAAAAACAATAAAATAGAGAAAAACCAGACACGAAACATAAAGCAAAGTTAAATACATTGTAGAAATGAGCAGACTAAAACAAAAAAATATTTACTTTAGCTAACAAAATAATTTTAAACATGTTTAAACGATTTGGATTAGGAATTACCTCTTATTTTGAAGCCCACCGACTTGTTGTAAAACATAAATTGTGGGGATATATGCTAATTCCGGGCATTATAAACGTAATACTTTTTACACTATTTATTTGGGGCGTTTTTACCTTTGCTAGTTTTATGGCTAGTCTTGTTTTAGATATGTTAGGACTCACAGCAAGTTCTGACGGATTTTTGGGCGTTTTAAAAGATATTATTTATGTAGTGGTTAGTTTATTGGTAAAAATTTCGTTGCTATTAATTTATTATTCAGTTTACAAATACATTATTCTAATATTGTTATCACCCATTTTAGGGATGCTTTCCGAAAGAACAGAACGTATTTTAACTGGAAAAGATTTTGACACATCGCCTTTGCAATTTGTAAAAGATTTTGTGCGCGGATTAAAACTAACCTTACGCAATTTTTTAATAGAAATTACGTGCACCATTATTGCTTATTTATTAGTTTTTATTCCAATTGTAAACTTATTTATTCCTTTGGTGTTGTTTTTTATATCTTCTTATTTTATGGGATTTTCTATGATTGATTACACTAACGAAAGACATAAATTAAGCATACCACAAAGTTTGCAGTTTATGCGCAACAACAAAGGTGCAGCCATTGGCACAGGTTTTATTTTTAATTTATTATTTTTAATTCCATTTGTTGGTTGGTTAATTGCTCCTGGCTATTCAGTAATTGCAGCAACTATAACTACGCACAAAATAAAAAATAATTTGGTGTAATTATGGTTAAAATTTCTTGTGTAAACTACCTAAATTCTACACCATTTATTTACGGATTAAACAATAGTTCTTTTCTGAGAAATAATGCACTTATAGATTTTGACATTCCTTCTGTTTGTGCAGAAAAACTGATTACAGAACAAGTTGACATTGGTTTAGTTCCTGTTGCAATAATACCGAAACTAAAACACGCACAAATTATATCTGATTATTGCATTAGTGCCGATGGAGATGTACACTCCGTTTTGCTTCTAAGCGAAGTTCCGTTACACGAAATAAAAACAATTTTACTCGATTTTCATTCGCGGACATCAGTTAATTTGGCAAAAGTATTAGCCAAAAATTATTGGAATATTTCAGTAGAATGGAAAGCGGCAAATGACAACTTTTTAAGTGAGGTAAAAAACACAACCGCTACAGTTTTAATTGGCGACCGCACTTTTGGAGTACACAACAATTATAAATATGTGTATGATTTAGCTGGCGAATGGAAAAAATTTACAGGCCTACCGTTTGTGTTTGCGGCCTGGGTTGCTAATAAAAATATTGAATCGAATTTTATTACAGAATTTAATAGCGCTTTAAAAGAAGGATTAAATAATTTGCAAAATTTAATCCCAGAAAAACAAAAAGAATTTCCGCATTACGATGTTAAAAAATATTTAACACATTATATCCAATATAACTTAAACGAAAGTAAACACAAGGCTATTGAATTATTTTTGAGTTATATAAAACAACTGTAATTTTTACTTTTCAACATCTTTAAATCAAGCTATAGTTTTTTGTAAATTTGGTAAGCAAAAAATCGCTTTCCATGTTTATAATATTTGATACCGAAACCACAGGATTACCCCGTAATTATAATGCTCCTATTTCTGATTTAGATAACTGGCCTCGTGTGGTTCAGTTAGCATGGCAGTTACACGATTACGATGGCAAACTAATTTCATCTAATAGCATTATTGTTAAACCAGAAGGTTTTACTATTCCCTTTGAAGCCGTTAAGGTGCACGGTATTTCTACAGAGCGTGCTTTGCAAGAAGGAAAAAATTTAAATGATACTTTATTAGAATTTGTTGAAGCAGTAAAACAAGCAAAATATTTATGCGGACACAACATTGAATTTGATATAAATATTACTGGTGCTGAATTTTTAAGAAATAATTTGCCTAATTTTTTTGAAGGTAAATCTATCATCGATACCAAAAGCGATGAGACAACTGCTTTTTGTGAGATACCAGGTGGTAGAGGTGGTAAGTTTAAATGGCCAACACTAACTGAACTACATTTAAAACTATTTGGTACTGGTTTTGCAGAAGCACACAACGCCGCATTCGATGTAGATGGAACAGCTCGCTGTTTTTTCGAAATTATTAAACGAGGTATTATAAAAGTTGCAGAAGTTAATGCTCCAGAAACATTAATTTATCAAGCTCCAGATTTATCAACTTTATTAGCTAACGAAAAAGCAATAAAAGAAAATAAAGCGCTAGAAAATGCCAATAAAGTTGCTCAAAATAATACCGCCAACACAAGTTCACTAAACGTTAGTTTTAGTCATTTACATGTTCACTCACAATACTCAGTTTTACAAGCTACTTCAGAAATTGAAGGCATTATAAAAAAAGCTATAGAAAATAACTCTCCTGCAGTTGCATTAACAGACCATGGAAATATGTACGCCGCTTTTGAGTTTTGGCAAACGATTGAGAAACAAAACAAAAATATAAAAGCCGCAAACGAAGCAATTGAAAAAGGTGAAAAACAAGGCGAAATAAAACTTCTTCTAAAATCAATTATTGGTTGCGAACTTAATATTTGTAGAGATAGAAACGATAAAAAAAATCAAGACAATGGTTTTACGCAAGTATTTTTAGCCAAAAATAAAGTTGGTTATCAAAACATTGCTAAGCTAAGTTCTATTGGTTTTGTTGAAGGGTTTTATTATGTTCCGCGTATTGATAAAGAGATTTTATTACAATACAAAGAAGGTTTAATTGCAACTACTGGCGGACTAAATTCTGAAATACCAAAACTAATTTTAAGTGTTGGCGAAACGCAAGCAGAAGAAGCTTTTGTGTGGTGGCACAATTTATTTGGCGAAGATTTTTATGTGGAATTAAACCGTCATAATTTAGAAGAAGAAAATCACGTAAACAGAATTTTATTAGGCTTCGCAAAAAAATACAATGTAAAATATTTTGCAGCCAACAGCAGTTATTATTTAGAAAAAAAAGGGGCAAAAGCGCATGATATTTTATTGTGTGTTAAAGACAACGAATTGGTTGAAACACCTATTGGAAAAGGAAGAGGCTTTAGATATGGTTTTGCAAACGATGAGTTTTATTTTAAAAGCACATCAGAAATGGTTCAGCTATTTTCTGACATTCCCGAAGCCATTGCAACCACTCAAGAGATAGTTGATAAAATAGAAAACTTTAAATTAGGAAGAGATGTACTTTTACCAAAATATGATATTCCTGAAGAATTTAAAGATGCACGAGATAATGATCCTACAGATGAAGGAAAAGGAAATCGTGGAGAAAATGCTTACCTAACGCACCTTACCTATGTAGGTGCACAAAAACGTTATGGCGAAATTACTCCAGAAATTAAAGAGCGCTTAGATTTTGAATTGGCAACGATTGCCCGAATGGGATTTCCGGGTTACTTTTTAATTGTGCAAGATTTTACTACAAAAGCAAGAGAAATGGATGTTGCTGTTGGCCCTGGTCGTGGTTCTGCAGCAGGTTCTGCAATTGCTTATTGTTTAGGAATTACAAACGTAGATCCAATTAAATACGATTTACTCTTTGAGCGTTTCTTAAATCCAGATCGTATTTCAATGCCCGATATTGATATTGACTTTGATGATGTAGGACGCGGAAAAGTAATTGATTATGTAATTCAAAAATATGGTAGCAATCAAGTTGCTCAAATTATTACGTATGGTACAATGGGTGGAAAATCTGCTATTAGAGACACAGCTCGCGCATTAAATTTACCACTACAAGAAGCAGATAGACTAGCAAAATCTTTTCCAGAAACACCCGAGGCATCTTTAAAAAGATTGTTAGGTCCTGATGGATTAGATAAAAAATATTTAGAAAAAATAAAAGATAGAAAAGAGTTCATCGAACAATCTGAAACTTTTAGAAAATTAATTGATGGAGATACTGCTGAATCGCGCACATTGCTGCAAGCCTACCAATTAGAAGGTTCTGTAAGAAACATTGGTGTGCATGCGTGTGGTGTAATTATTACGCCCGACGATATTACCAAATTTGTTCCGGTAACAAAAGCAAAAGATTCGGAAATGTTGGTTACGCAATTCGATAACTCTGTTGCTGAAAGTGCAGGACTTTTAAAAATGGACTTTTTAGGTTTAAAAACCTTAACTATTATTAAAGATGCGTTAAAATTAATTAAACGCCGTCATAATATTAGTATTGATATTGATACAATTCCACTAGATGATTTAAAAACTTACGAATTATTTCAACGTGGCGAAACTGTTGGTTTGTTTCAGTATGAGAGTGCTGGAATGCAAAAATATTTAAAAGAATTAAAGCCCGATGGTTTTAACGATTTAATAGCAATGAATGCGTTATATAGACCCGGACCGATAGCTTACATTCCAAACTATATTAAACGTAAACATGGTGCAGAAAAAGTTGTTTACGACTTAGAGGGAATGGATGAGTTTTTGCAAGAAACATATGGTATTACTGTTTATCAAGAACAGGTAATGCGTTTGTCGCAAAAGCTTGCCAACTTTACAAAAGGTGATGCCGATGTTTTACGTAAAGCAATGGGTAAAAAAGATAGGCCAACGCTAGATAAATTAAAACCTAAATTTTTAGAAGGTTGCGCATCTAATGGTCACGATACCAAAGTAGCAGAAAAAGTTTGGACAGATTGGGAAGCATTTGCATCATACGCATTTAACAAATCGCACTCTACGTGTTATGCATTGTTAGGATATCAAACAGCTTATTTAAAAGCGCATTACACAGCAGAATTTATGGCAGCTGTGCTAACTCATAACATGCGCGATATTAAAGATGTTTCTTTTTTCATAGAAGAATGCAAACGTTCTGGATTAAAAGTTTTAGGACCCGATGTAAACGAAAGTTTAGCAACCTTTAACGTAAACAGCAAAGGAGAAATTAGATTTGGAATGGCTGCAATTAAAGGAGTTGGCGAAGCAGCTGTTGATAGTTTAGTTGAAGAAAGAGAAAATAACGGACCATTTAAATCTGTATTTGATTTAACAACACGAGTAAATCTTCGTTCGGTAAACAAACGTTGTTTAGAAAACCTTGCTTTTGCCGGCGGATTTGATGGATTTGAAGGTACACATCGCGCGCAATATTTTGCTTTAGATCAATCTAGCGGAGCAACTTTGTTAGAAAAAGCTATTCGTTATGGAGGCTCAATGCAAGATGGTGCTTCTTCTTCGCAACATAGTTTATTTGGTGAAGAATCTGGCTCGGAAGAAATTCCAGAACCAATAATTGCACCTTGCGAACCATGGAATATTATGGAGCAATTGCAAAAAGAGAAAGAAGTTTTAGGAATGTTTGTTACAGGGCATCCTTTAGATTTATTTAAAGATGTTGAATTAAAATTTGCAACTGCTACCTTATCAAGTTTATCCGATTTAAAAACGTTAAAACAAAAAGAATTAATGATTGGCGGCATAGTTGCGCAAACAACAAATTCAATTTCAAAAGCGGGTAAACCATTTGGCTCATTCATCATGGAAGATTACGACAGTAGTTATCGTTTTATGCTTTTTGGAGACGATTATATGAAAATGAAACACCAATTGGTGCAAGGTAATTTTGTAATGGTTACTTGTAAAATAATGACACGTTTTAATAGCGAAGAACTAGAAGCAAAAGCAACTAATATTGAACTTTTATCAGAAATTAGAGATAAAAAAATTAAAACCTTAAATATTGAAATGGAATTGAATGGAATTGATGAAAATTTAATTTCTGAAATACAAGGTATTTTTAGCCGACACCCTGGTAATTGCTCTGTAAAATTTTTGTTGTACAACAAAAAAGAAAATTTAGCCGTAGAAATGCCTTCTAAAAAATTTAGAGTTAGTCCTAATAATGACTTGCTAGACGAACTTAAAAAACAAGTTAAAATAAGTTATAGATTAAACTAAAAAAAGTCCTGAGTTTATCAGGACTTTTTTTTAACAAAGCATACAATTTTTTAATTTATCTTTTTAGTAACCGTTCCGTCTTCGTAAAAATAAAGTTTAACTCCTTGGTAGTCGCTACTTACTTCTTGACCAGTAATACTTGTAATTTTTAAAACTTTGTAAGTAAAATTGTCATCATTAATTAATGAAACTAAATTAGATTTACCATGAAATGCAGACAATCTATAATATGTTAATGAGGAAGGATTTTCATCAACAAAATTATTCGAATCAGTAGATTTTACTGTAACGAAATTTACTCCATCCGTTGATTTTTCTATACTTACACTCGAAACATCAAAATCCCATTCTAATTTATTAAAGCCTTGATAACTCTTACCTTTTAAAACAAAATCATCAACCGAAAGTGGAGTACAATTAAGTGTTGCCGCACTACCGCCACTCATTGTCCAATCAATTGTAAAAGATGTAGAATTAGCAGTAAAATTATCAATTAACATAATATACGATTGACCTGCTGTTACGGTTAATGGAGCAACCCACGCATCTAATTCTCCATTAGCGCCAGTATAATCTCCATCACTTAAATCTGTAGCTCCGCTACCTAAACCTGTGTTTCCGTATAAACCAGAGAATGAACAACGGATTGGTGCACCTAAACTTCCACAAGTTTTGTTTGGTCCCCAAATTGCAAAATCATAATCTATAGCTGTTTCAATATCAAAAGAAACAGTTCCAGAAGTTAATGCATTAAACGAATACCATGACGATTGATGTTCTGTAGAACCAAGACAACCTTGGTTTGAAGCTGTTAACTCTTGAGTTCCATAACCACTATTGTTTCCACTAAAATTATTATCACTACAAATTGGTGTTCTAGCGGAGCAATTAACGTTTCCTGTAGGAGCCGCTGTACCACAAGTTACGGCTAATGTTCTGTTTGTTACACCTCCACCTCCACCTAAACCGCAAGTTGAAGAACCAAACAAATACACTCTAATTGTTCCTGTAAAAGCTGAAGTCCAAACCAATGGACTACCTGATTGAACATATTGAGTAGTTCCATCGCTACTTGTAACATATAAAAAAGTGTTTGACCCAGTTGCGGTAAATGTATAAGGCTGACCAGCATCAACATTAACTGTAACATATTCTCTTGCATCCATATCTGTTGTTATATTTTGAGCCGTTCCAGCACAAGCTGAAGTAAAAGGTCCAGTTTCGAAAGTAACAGCTGTTGCTGAGCATTGAAATGGAGGATAAGATTGGTAGATACAAATGTTACCAGACATAGAAGCAGTATTGTTTCCACTTCTTCTATGTATCTGCAAATAATATGTTGTTCCGTTTGTTGTAGGAAATGTAAGTGTTCCATTAGTGTTTGCATCTAAAGTCATACAAGTAACTTCGCCTGTTCCGCAACTGCCAGTATAAATAGCAGCAACCATATTTCTATCTCCTCTTAAATCAATTGTTGTTGATGTTGATCCAGCTGTAAAACTATACCAACCATCATCAGCATCACTACCATAACCACCAGCACAACTCGCATTTACAGCACCACCATTTGAATAACTACCTGGTAAAGTATAACCATTTGCAGTGCAAGAACCAACCGTTCCAACTGGCAACGATTGTGCTCCAGCTCCACAAGCATCGGTTGGATTTGTTTGAGAAAAAGAAACAAATGTTGTTAAAACAAAAAAAAGAGTTAGGAAAAAATTTTTCATTACAATTCAATTTTTTTAAATGAAGTTATTTCTAATTTCGAAAACTGCTTTAACTTCTCAACATCAATATCTTCTTCACTTTCAAAAACTATTTCATTTGTTTTAGCATCAAAAAAACCACCTTGTTTAAATATTGGCCTTAATTTTTCGTCAGTAATCGATTTTAAATATTCTACATTTTGAACTTCGGGAGATGTAAAAACATATTTGTATTTTGCTTTTGCAAAACTCATCAGCGAAAGCATTGCGAACAATGATAATAAGAATATTTTTTTCATTTTGCATGTAATATTTAACGCAATAAAGATACAATTAATAATTAATTTAAAGCGACTCAGCTAATTTTTATTTAACTTTATCGAAAGCATCTAACAAATTGAATTACAGAATATAAATCTCCAGTTGTGAAGATAAAATACATTTTATGCCACAATGTCGCTAAATTAACTTTGGCAAAATTGTTGAAATAACTACTTTTATAAAACAGAATTGTTTAACACTTAAAAAATAAATAAAATGGCTATTGAATTAACAGACGCAAACTTTGACGAGTTAGTATTAAAATCAGATAAACCTGTATTGGTAGATTTTTGGGCAGAATGGTGTGGTCCTTGCCGTATGGTAGGTCCAATTGTTGAAGAATTATCTAAAGATTACGATGGAAAAGCTGTAATTGGAAAAGTAGATGTAGATAGTAATCCAAACATTTCTACTCAGTTTGGAATTAGAAACATTCCTACAATTTTGTTCTTTAAAAACGGACAAGTAGTTGACAAACAAGTTGGCGCTGTTCCTAAAGCGCAATTGGCTCAAAAAATTGATGCACAATTGGCATAACCAAAAATTAAATGTAATTTTAAGCGTGGAGAAATTCACGCTTTTTTTATGCCTATAAATTTTAACCAAATACAACATTATTCTAAATTAGAATTGCTTGCTAAACAAGTGGTTGAAGGATTTATTACTGGCTTACATAAAAGTCCGTTTCATGGGTTTAGTGTTGAGTTTGCCGAGCATCGTTTATACAATACTGGAGAAACTACACGACACATTGACTGGAAATTATTTGGTAGAACCGAAAAACTTTTTGTTAAACGTTACGAAGAAGAAACAAATTTACGTTGTCAGTTAGTTATAGATACTTCATCGAGTATGTGGTTTGATGGCGAAAACAACGAAAATAAAATTACATTTACAATTCACGCTGCTGCTGCACTAATTCAGTTACTAAAACAACAGCGCGATGCAATTGGTTTATCGCTATTTAATGACAATTTAAGTTTACACACGCCAGCTAAAAGTAGTTCGTTACACCTAAAAATGTTGTATCACGAATTAGAAAAACTTTTACAACCGTACAACAATCTACAACAGAAAAAAACCTACGCTGCAAAAGCTTTACATCAAATAGCCGATCAAATTCATAAACGCTCGTTGGTTATTATTTTTAGCGATATGTTTGATTATGCACATAACCCTAGCGAGTTATACGCAGCTTTACAACATTTAAAACACAATAAAAACGAGGTTATTTTATTTCATGTAAACAATAAAAAAAAGGAATTAGATTTTAATTTTGAAAATCGTCCGCATACCTTTATTGACATGGAAAGTGGCGAAGAATTAAAACTAAATCCTACCGAAATAAAAGAAAGTTATTTAACGGCAATGAACAGTTATTTAACTGAATTAAAATTAAAATGCGCGCAATATAAAATTGAGTTTGTAGAAGCAAATATAAACGAAGGGTTAAATCCTATTTTAATGACTTATTTAGTTAAAAGAGCTAAAATTATTTAATGCGCGATGGTAGAAATCAAACTAAATAATATTGGTAAACGCTACAACCACGAGTGGATTTTTAGAAACGTAAACGAAACGCTTACTTCAAACGAAGCCTACGTTTTTATGGGAGGTAATGGCTCTGGAAAATCTACCTTGTTGCAATTAGTTGGTAGCAACTTTATGTGCTCCGAAGGAACTATTGATTACTCAATTGCTGATAAAAAAATTGAAACAGAACAAATTTTTAAACACGTTAGCTACGCAACTCCTTATTTAGAACTTACTGAAGATTTTACTATTAACGAAATTTTAGAATTTCATATTCAGTTTAAACCTTTATTGACTGGAATTAATTTACAAAATTTTATTGATATTACCGAGTTTAACAAAGTACAAAATAAACCAATAAAATATTTTTCATCGGGCATGAAACAACGCTTAAAATTAGGCTTAGCTGTTTTAAGTAATTCAGAAATTGTTTTGCTCGACGAGCCTGTTTCTAACCTTGACAAAAAAGCAATAGATTGGTATAATCAGTTAGTTTTAAACTACAAAAACAACCGTTTATTTATTGTTTGCTCTAATCAAGTTAAGGACGAATACAACTTTTGCACTAAAGAATTGTTTATTGAAAATTACAAACCACAAACCGAAAAATTGTGATTGAATTAAACAATATTTCAAAAACATTTATTAGCGAGAGCAACGAAAAAACAGAGGCGCTAAAAAACGTTTCTTTACAATTTAAACCAAACGATTTTATTATTGTAGTTGGTGCCAATGGTTCTGGCAAAAGCACATTATTAAACGCTTTAGCAGGAAATACGAAAATAGACAGCGGAACAATTTTGTTTGATGGTGTTGATGTTACGCATCAAAATGATTTTGAAAGAAGTAAATACATTAGCAGAGTTTTTCAAAATCCTTTATTAGGAACAATAGCCGACTTAAGCATTGCCGAAAATTTTAGATTAGCGAAATTAAGAGGTGAAAAAAAAACTTTACAAATTGGTTTAAACAAATCGTTCGAAAACGAAATTAAACAACTCATTTCTACCTTAGAAATGGGATTAGAAAATAAAATCAACCAAAAAATGGGTTCGCTTTCTGGTGGACAAAGACAAGCACTTACTTTATTAATGTCGGTATTAGCAGAAAGCAAATTACTGTTGCTCGACGAACCTACCGCAGCGCTAGATCCAAAATCAAGCGAAATTGTTTTAAAAACAGCTCAAAAAATTGTTTCAGAAAAAAAACTTACAGCCATTTTAGTTACCCATCAACTAAAAGATGCTTTTGTGTATGGCAATAGAATTATACAAATGGAAGCTGGCTCAATTAAGCGAAATTTAAATGCCGAAGAAAAAAGCAAACTACACCTCAACCATTTATTTGAGTGGTTTGCCTAATTTGCTTAAAATAGAACGCAGATGGCGCAGATAGTTAAGATTTGTTCTGATAAAATCATACTTAATCATATTAATCAGTGTTTTCTGTGTTCTGTTTTTTTTGTTCTTAAATTGTGAAAGAAGTCTATTAGTATAATTTGCTTAAAAAAAGTTAATTAATAAGCATTTGTAACATAAATTGCACACCTACATTTTTAAATTTTATTACCTTAGTTACCAATTAATTTTTGCTTATCAAAACAAAGTTTTTTATGAAATTTATTTTCAGACTATTTTTACTTATTGCCTTAACAATTTCAGGTTTATCTGCATCAGCTCAGCAATTTTTAACTCCAGTAAAATGGGAATTCAGTTCCAAAAAAATTAGCGATACCGAAGCTGAATTAATTTTTAAAGCAAAAATTGACGAACACTGGCATTTGTATTCTCAGTTTTTAGAACCAGGCGGGCCAGAAGCAACTGCTTTTACCATCAACAAATCAAAATCGTATGAATTAATTGGAAAAGTAAAAGAAGGAAAATCTATTGAAATGATGGATCCTAACTTTGGAATGAAAGTAAAATATTTTGCCAAAGAAGCCACCTTTAAACAAAAAATAAAACTGATTGATAACAAACCATTTTCTGTAAAAGGAAATGTGTATTTTATGGTTTGTGACGATAAACAATGTTTACCTCCCGAAGAATTAGATTTTAAAATTAAAGTAGATGGAGCTCCAATTAAAGAAGTTGCTATTGATACTGCTATTACAAGCGCTAAAGAAATAATTACTCAAGGCGAAGTAAAAGTAAATAACAATACCGATTTATCGTTATGGGCAATTTTTGCGGCTGGCTTTTTAGGTGGCTTGGCAGCCTTACTAACGCCTTGTGTATTTCCGATGATACCCATGACGGTTAGTTTTTTTACCAAACAAAGTAAAACAAGAGCCAAAGGCATTGCAAACGCCATAACATACGCCATTTCAATAATTGTAATTTATGTAATTTTAGGCATTGGAGTATCAGCTATTTTTGGTGTAGATGCACTGAATGCACTCTCTACAAACGTGTGGTTTAATTTATTCTTTTTCGTTTTATTAATTGTATTTGCCATTTCGTTTTTTGGCGCATTCGAAATTGTTTTACCATCATCATTTGTAAATAAAATTGATGCAAAATCAGATAAAGGTGGATTAATCGGAATCTTTTTTATGGCATTTACTTTGTCGTTGGTTTCGTTTTCGTGCACAGGACCAATTATCGGAACGTTATTATTTCAAGCGGCAGCTACAGGAAATTATTTAGGCCCAACAATAGGTATGATAGGCTTTTCTATGGCATTGGCTTTACCATTTGGATTGTTTGCGGCATTTCCGGGTTGGTTAAATTCTTTACCAAAATCGGGTGGATGGTTAAACTCTGTAAAAGTGGTATTAGGATTTTTAGAATTAGCATTGGCTCTAAAATTTGCTTCTAATGCAGATATGGTAGTAGATGCACATATTTTAGAACGTGAATTATTTTTAGTATTGTGGATTGTTATATTTACTTTAATGGGGATTTATTTATTGGGTTGGATAAAATTTTCGCACGATAGCGATTTACCTTATGTTTCTGTACCTCGTTTATTTTTTGCCATTTTAGCTTTTAGTTTTAGTATGTATTTAATTCCGGGTTTATGGGGCGCACCATTAAAACTAATTAGCGGCTTCCCTCCTCCTGATTATTATAGTGAATCACCAAATGGTGTTGGAAAAAACACAATGATAGTTTCAAATAATACAACAACATTGGGTGATGGCTCAGGAGAATGTCCTAATAATTTACCTTGTTATCATGATTATGATGAAGCATTAAAAGCAGCTAAAGAAACAGGAAAACCACTACTAATAGATTTTACAGGTAAGGCATGTGTAAATTGTAGAAAAATGGAAGCTAAAGTCTGGACAGTTCCTGAAGTGGATAAACGTTTGCGTAATGATGTAATTTTAGTTTCGTTGTACGTAGATGATAAACGCGAGTTACCAAAAGAAGAGCAACGTGAAGAAAAATTAGGAAACAAAACATTTAAAATAAAAACCATTGGTAACAAATGGAGTTATTTGCAAGCGGTGCGTTACCAAACCAATTCGCAACCTCAATATGTTTTATTAGACCACAACGAAAAATTATTAAACCAACCAACGGGCTACGACCCTGATGTGCAGAAATACATTGATTGGCTTGAATTCGGTAAAAAAGAATTTGCTATTAGAACCAGCAAATAGTTAAAATCCCGCCAAAAGCGGGATTTTTTTATTTCAAAATTATCATCTACTGCTTTGATTTATTTAGAATTATTGTATTTTTGTCTATATAGTACTTCAATTTATCTAATCAAAAATGAAAAAATTACTTCTTTTGCCTATTGCATTTTTTTTGCAAATATTTTTTTGCAATATAAGCTTTGCACAAAATGAATTTATAACCAAATGGGATTTAACAACTACAGGATCAAGCTCTACTCAACTTTCATTTGGTGTTGCAACAAGTGGTACAGTAAGTTATACGTGGACAACAGTTCCCCTTAGCACTAGTGGTTCTGGAACTTTTACGGGGTCTACACTTACAATTAGTGGTTTACCTGTCGGAGCTACAATCCGTTTAGTAATAAGCCCTACAAATTTTCAAAGAATAAATATTAATAATGGTATTAACTGCAATCGTTTAATAGATGTTGAGCAGTGGGGTACTACTTCTTGGACAAGCATGCAGAGTGCCTTTGCGGGATGTGCTAATTTGCAAATATCGGCTACTGACGTGCCTAATTTAACAGGAGTTAGTAACATGAGTTACATGTTTTATTTCTGCTCATTGCTAAACTCTCCAACAAATATAAATACATGGAATACAAGTAATGTTAATGATATGAACCATATTTTTTATGGCGCTAAAGTTTTTAACCAAAATATTGGTCAATGGAACACGCTTAATGTTACAAACATGAGCTGGATGTTTTTTGGGACTGAAGCCTTTAATCAGGACATTGGTTCTTGGAATACATCAAATGTAACAAATATGAGTTATATGTTTAGAACTGCTAAAGCGTTTAATCAAGATATTGGTGCGTGGAATACATCAAATGTAACAAATATGAGTCTTATGTTTCTTAGTGCAACAGTTTTTAACCAAAATATTGGCGCATGGAATACTTCAAATGTTGCTAATATGAATAGCATGTTTGAATACGCAGTAGCGTTTAATCAAAATATAGGTTCTTGGAACACATCCAATGTTACTATTATGAGCAGTATGTTTGCTGACGCAAGAGCATTTAACCAAGATATAGGTTCTTGGAACACTTCAAATGTTACTAATATGGGTTTTATGTTTGCAGATGCAGAAAACTTTAATCAGGACATAGGCGCATGGAACACCACTAATGTTACTAATATGAGGGCAATGTTTTACGGAGCTAATGTTGTTACAATCTTTAATCAAAATATTGGTTCTTGGAATACTGCTAATGTTACAGATATGGGTTTTATGTTCATGAGTAATATTGCTTTTAATCAAAACATTAGCTCGTGGAATACAGCCAGTGTTACTGATATGAGTTGGATGTTTTATGGAGCTACAGCATTTAATCAAAACATTGGAACATGGAATACTGATAACGTTACGAATATGTCACTTATGTTTAGAGATGCCACAAACTTTAATCAAAATATAGGTTCTTGGAATACTGAAAATGTAACAGATATGAGGTATATGTTTTATAATTCGGCAGCCTTTAATCAAAATATAAGTTCTTGGAACATATCTAATGTGATTGATATGAGATCTATGTTCTATGGAACTAGTGCCTTCAACCAAAGTCTAGCTGCGTGGGGGGCTAATCTTAATTCGTCAGTAGTTTTAACTAATTTTTTAGATTATAGCGCCTTGTCTATTACCAACTATGATGCTACACTTATTGCTTTTAATGCCTCTGGTCCAAACGGAAGAAACATGGGAGCTTACGGCTTAGTTTATTGTGAAGCTTCAACTGCTAGAGAAAATTTAATAAATTTTAAAAGCTGGACAATTAATGGTGATATTGCTACTGTGCCCACTACTCCAGTTTTTACTATTACAAGCTCAACTATTTGTGCAGGAACGAGCGTTCCTGCTTTGCCAATAATATCAACTGACGGTATTGTTGGCACTTGGTTACCAACCATAAACAATACTGCAACAACAACTTATACATTTACTCCAACAGCTGGGCAATGTGCTACAAATTATACTTTAGTTATAGCTGTAAATTCATTGTCTGTAGTTACTAAAACAATTAACCCTGTAGTATGCTATAGTTACACAGAAAACGGGCAAACTTATACAACAAGTGGCACTTATACTCAGGTATTGTCCAGCGTAGCTGGATGTGATTCTATTATTACAATCAATTTAACTATTAATAACAGTAGTACATCAACTATAAATGCTGTGGCTTGCAATAGTTACACTTTAAATGCACAAACTTATACAGCAAGTAATACTTATACGCAAATAATACCAAATGCGGCTGGTTGCGATTCTACAATTACACTTAATTTAACTATTGACCCTTGTACTCCTGTCTGGCCAGGCGATGCAAACGATGACTTTGTAGCTAATAATTTTGATGTATTAAACATTGGTTTAGCTTATGGAGCAACTAGTTATACGCGTAACTTAGCTAGTAATAACTGGATAGCCCAGCCTTCAAGGAATTGGTTGCAATCTACTAACGGTGTAGATTACAAGTTTGCCGATTGTGATGGAAATGGAATTATTAATCATGATGATATTCAAGTAATTAGATTAAATTATGGTTTAACACATTCTAAATCTGATTTTACAAAATCTACTGACAGCGACCCAATTTTTTCGCTTCAATTTATTGCTGATACAATAGAGAATGCTTCTGATGCTGTAGTGAAAATTAATTTAGGCGACGCTACAATTCCTGCTAATAATGTATACGGTATAGCATTTAGCATTAACTACGATTCTCAATACATTAAAGAAAATTCGTGTTATACATCATTTAACAACACATGGCTAGGCGATATAAACACGAATTTAATTACACTTGATAAAGACGAGTATCTAAACTCAGTAATTCACGTTGCGCTTACTAGAAAAAATCATACTAACGTTTCGGGAGATGGTGAAATTGGAGAATTCCGTTTTAAAACAAAAGACGTTATTACTGGAGCTAATGATTTAAACATAACTATTTCTAATGTTAAGCTAATTGATAATACTGGCTTTGTAATAAACGTTCAAACACAAAACGATGTAGTTGTTGTAAAAGATAAATTATTAAGTGTAAACGAAAAATTATTAAATAAAAATACAATTCGTATTTACCCCAACCCGAATAACGGAATATTTACGTTAAGTGCATCTAATACATTGCATAATGCAACCGTTAAAATAACTAATGTTAGTGGACAGCTAATTAGTGAAAGTTCCATAAATAATAACTCAACTTTTAATTTCGATTTAAGCGAAAATGCGAATGGGTTTTATTTTGTAGAAATAAATCAGAATGGTGAATTACAACGTTTTAAATTAGTTAAAAACTAAAACCAACAACAAATTATAATTAAAAATCCCGCCAAAAGCGGGATTTTTTTATTTCAAAATTATCAACTATTGCTTGGTTTTGTGAAGAATTATCGTATTTTTGTCTACAAATATTTACAATTCATCTTCATTAGCCATGAAAAAACTTCTACTCTTTTTAGCATTTGTTTTAGCAATTAGCACTACTCACGCAGCAGGTCCTTTATCTGGTATAAAAATAATTGACCAAGCTGGCGCAGGTAATTACCTAACAATGAACGCAGCTATAGCCGATTTGTTAGCAAATGGTATTGATGGCCCAGTTGATTTTAAAATAAGAACTGGTGTTTCTCCATACACTATGTCGGCAACAAACATTACAACCTTTTTAGGTCACGGTTTATTTTCTGTAACTTTTGAATCAGAAAGCGGAAGTTCTACTGATGTTCTTATTGAAAACAGTGTCGCCGACTCATATTTACTGCATTTATATGGTGCTGATAGTATTCAGTTTAAAAATTTAAGTTTGAGAACTAATAGCTCAAGTAGTTCAAATATTTTTATGTTGGACTACGATGCAGATAACATACGCATTGAAAATTGTAGTCTTATAGGCAATTACAACGGTAGTTTTGATTCTCAATTTTCTTTAATTTTTGTTGATGATTTTATTGCAAGCGACAATACCAACTGCGACAATTTAATTGTGCGAAATTGTATGTTAGATGGCGGAAAAGTTGCTATTACTGTAAATGGAAACAGTAGTGGTGCGGGAAATATTCGTAATCAAGGCATTATAATTGAAAACAACAACATTACTAATCAAAAACAAAATGCAATAAAATTAGATTATTGCTCTACTTTTTCTATCAAAAACAATTTCATTAAACCAACGGCTATTGTTAGTCCTACAAGTATGTTTGGAGGTATTAGCTTAACATATTGCGATGCCAATTTCCTTGTAGAAAATAACCAAGTATACATAAATAACGCCAATCCTGTTGGAAATTTATATGGCGTATACATTGAGTTTTCTAACAACGGTACACTTACAAATGCAACAAATTATGGCACATTAAAAAACAATATGATTCATCTTAATGGTGGGTCACCAGGTTCTGACGCTATTGGTGTATTTGTACAAGATTGTAATTACACAAAATTATATCACAATACAATTAGATCTACTGCTGATGGTAGCGAAGATTATTGTGCGAAATTTAATTCATCAACAAATATTGAATTTAAAAACAACCTATTGCAAGTTGGTTCCATTCCTTTGTTAATCAATAAAGACGGTGCTACAACAATGGTATCTAACTACAATGTTTTTTTTGGTTTTAACGGAATAGGAACTGCTGATAATGGAAGTACTTTTCTAAATACACCTTCTGCTTGGACTTTGGCTACTGGTTTAGATGCAAACTCCATTTTTAAACAAGTTACTTTTTACAACGATTACAGCACACTTAATTTATCTGCATCGGCAATTAATGATGCAGCTATTCGTGTTCCATTACTTGCAAATGTAACTACAGATATACACGGAACGACACGTCAAACATCTACTATTGCAGGTGCTTTTGAGCGTTACGGTACAATGAGTGGTGTGTATTACATAGATAATAATACAAGTTTTCCTCCAGCAGCACGAACTTTTAAAAGCTATACTAATGCAGCATTAGCACTTGCATCTGGAATTAGCGCTCCTGTTACTTTAGAAGCAAAAAACAATGGATTCAGTTACGAAGAACAATTTTTGATATCACATATTCCAGGCTCTAGCTCAACTAACACCGTTGTTTTTACAAAACAAGCAACATCAAGCAATCCAAGTTTAAAATTTGGGTCAACTAACAGTGGTAATAATTTTATAGTGCACTTAGATTCAGTAGTATATTTAAGTTTTTTAAATACTAATTTTTCAAACACTCCTGCACCAAGCAGTAACCTAGGTAAAGTTTTTAATTTGGTAAACTGGTGCAGAAGCATTACAATAGATCATTGTAACCTTTTTGGAAATTTTGATCCGGGTAACTCTTTAAATTATGAAGCAGCTTTAATTTATAGCAGTTTTACAGGTGCACAACAACCAAATCAAAATTTATTTATTACAAATTCTTCGCTTTATTATGGAAGTAGCGCTATTGTAAACATTGGTAAACCAAACTTTTTTTGTTCTGATACATACATTGCCAACAATAATTTTAATTCGCAACTTAACAGCGCCATTGTATTAAAAAATAATTTTTCGCCAGTCATAGTTAACAATAGTATTAGTACTAATTCTACTTCAATTCCAGCCAATTTCGACTATACAGCAATTAAATGCGATACGTGTGAAGCTCTTGTAAATATTAGTGCGAATCAAATTAATTTTTCAAATTCTCCAAAATCAAATGGTAATTATGGAATTGTAGTATCAGGTATTACATCATACACTACAGCTGCAACAAGAGGCATAATTTCTAACAATATGATTTTAGGTGATAACGATGTAAGTTATGAGTTTGATGGTATTTCGCTACAATCAACAGGATATAAAAATGTATACCATAACACAGTTATTAGCAAAGCTGCAGGTTCTGTGTTTTTTGCCTCAAATATTAGTGACACAATAAATGTTATGAATAATATTTTTAGGGTAAATCATACTTCAGCGCCCATTTTTATAAATTTATTATCTGATACAACTTATTGCAAAAAATTTGATTACAATAATATCTACACCAATGGCGCAACTATAGCTAGTATTGGAGGCGTTGCAAAAGCAACTCTTACCGATTTACGAAACGCTATGCCAGGTAGAAATATAAATTCAAATATAGATACCGTTGTGTTTAACAATTCTGTTTCTATACCTTACAATTTACATTTAGCCGAACCATCCTTGTCCAATTCAAATTTAAAAGCAATTGCTTTATCTTCTGTTATGCAAGATATTGATGGGGATTTAAGAAATGCAACTACTCCATTTATGGGTGCTGATGAAGGTTGTCAAAGTGGTTTAACAACTCCTCCAACTGCAGCAAGCCCTGTTACAATTTGTGCTGGTTTGCCAACTATTACAGCTACTAAACACTATGGAGGAAATTTACTTTGGTATTCGAATGCTACTGGAGGACCTGTGTTCACAAATCCTCCTATTGGCGGAGCAACAGGAACAATAACAATTTATGTATCAGAAAAATTAGGCTATTGCGAAACAACAAGAACACCTATAATAGTAAACATTGTTGATGGTGCAATAATTAACGGTACTATTAGTGTAAATTCTGTTGCTGTTACAAACGGAACAGTATTTTTATTTAAGCAAAATATAGCCGATAACCGAATGGATACTTTGGATACACAAACATTAAGTTCGGCTAATTATTCGTTTACTGATTTACCTGCTGGAAATTATTTAGTAGGTTTTAAACCAAATGCAGTGAGCAATCCAAACACACCATCTAC
Organism: Bacteroidota bacterium; assembly: GCA_040385525.1. Lineage (GTDB taxonomy): Bacteria > Bacteroidota > Bacteroidia > UBA4408 > UBA4408 > JAZKHE01. The sequence goes on along the minus strand of JAZKHE010000002.1, from coordinate 945,156 downwards.
ATTTAATGGTAATCAAAACAGCTGGACTAACGCTTCGTTAATTGTTGCAACTTGTGCAAACACATTTACCAATAATATAAATGCAACAAGTTTATCAGCGTTAAGTGGTCCAGGTACAATATCTGGTAAAATACAAGAAGGTACGGGTTTTGGAAAAATTGATGCAATTGGCGATCCAATTCCGGGTGTTGATATTTCGTTAGAACAAAACCCTGGAGGAATAATGGTGGCGCAAACACAAAGTGATGCAAACGGGTTATACTCATTTACTAATTTACCTTTAGATGATTACCGTATTAGAGTTAGTATTCCAGGAACAGAGCACGATGCTTATTATGACGTAACTATTGATAGCGACGAACCCGTTGTAAGCAATTTAGTTTACGTAGTTGATAGTAACAGCATATATCCACTAAGCGTTAAAAATATGCAAAACACTACATCAGAAAATAATTCAATACTAGTAATTCCTAATCCGTTTAGCAACGAAGCTGTATTAGTTTTACCTAACGAGTTAGAAAACGAAGCTATCACACTTACTATTACTGATATAACTGGAAAAACGGTGAATGAAACTAAGCTACAAAACAAATCTAAAGTAACTTTAAAACGTAATAATTTAGAAAACGGATTGTACTTTGTTAAAATACAAAGCGAAACCAAAATAGTAACACAAAAAATTATAATCATTAACTAATAAAAAAAGCATGAAAAAAATTGTATTCATTTTATTGCTGATTCTCACAAGTGTAATTAATAAAAGTTACTCTCAAGCTTGTGACCCAGGCACTCCCACATTTACAATGAATCTTACTGGCCAATCTGATAGTGTTTGGATTAGCCCTGCTGTTGTTAGAGCTCAAACATGCTGCGCACTTACAGCAAATTGTATTGAATTTAATGTAACATTAGATATTAATTCTGTTGGTATAATTTTAAATTTTGCTTCAGGAGCAGTACCTCCTGGACTATTGGAATATAATGCTAATTGTGGAGCACCAGTTGTATTAGGTTCTCCAATGTCCCTAAGCGGAGTTGGTCCTCACAGAATTGTGTTTTGCAAACCAGGTAATAATTCAAACCAATACAGTATTACAGCAATACCTAGAAACATAAATATTCCTGATACAACCTTTAAAGCTGCTTTATTAGCCAATAATTTAATTAACACGAATCTTGATGGAGAAATACAAGTAACTGAAGCTGCAACGTATACAGGCAATATAGATGTTAGCTTTGCGGGTATTTCCGATTTAACAGGTATTGAAGAGTTTACAGCTATTACCTATTTAGATTGTAATTCAAATTCATTAACGAGCTTGGATCTTTCCAACAATACAGCTCTTACTAATTTTTATTGTAGAAATAATTTATTAACAAGTTTAGATGTTTCCGCTAATACGGCTCTTACCGATTTTGATTGTAGGGGAAATCAATTAACAAGTTTGAATGTTTCCGCTAATACCGCTCTTACTGATTTTGATTGTAGGGAAAATCAATTAACAAGTTTGAATGTTTCTACTAATACGGCTCTTATTTCACTGATTTGCATCCAAAATCAAATAACAAGTTTGGATGTTTCTTCTAATACTCTTCTTATAAATTTGTACTGTGACAATAATCAGTTAACAAGTTTGGATGTTTCCGCTAATACGGCTCTAGCTTTTTTAAGTTGTCTTGGGAATCAATTAACAAGTTTGGATGTTTCTACCAATACAAATCTTGTACAATTGAACTGTGGCTTCAACTCAATTACAAGTTTGGTTGTTTCAGCAAATACTTCTCTTACTCATATAGATTGTCAGGCAAATCAATTAACAAGTTTGGATGTTTCCGCTAATACGGCTCTTTTTTATTTACTCAGCAACAATAATCTATTAACAAGTATGAATATTCGAAATGGAAACAATGCTACTATTACAAATTTTCAAGCTGCTAACAATCCTAATTTAACTTGTATACAAGTAGATAATGTAGCTAATATGAATGCGGCTTGGACTGCAGCTAAAGATTCAATTGCAAATTATAGCACAAATTGCGCTGGTGTTTGGTGTAATGCAACTATTGTTTGTAGTATTACAGTTAATTCAAATGCAGTAAGCGATGGCAAACTATATTTATTTAAACAAAATATTGCAAGTAGTAGAATGGATACAATTTATACTGAAACAATTACAACCAACATACATACTTTTACCAATCTAGAAGCTGGTAATTATTTGGTTTACTACAAAGCAAATTCAGTTACGAATCCAAACACTCCTGGAACATATAATGGTAATTTTAGACAATGGGATTTAGCATCATATATTAATTTAGTTTGCAATACAGATACACCTATAAATATAAATGCAACTAGTTTAACAACATACTCTGGTCCAGGAAGCATAAGTGGAAGAATTAATGAAGGTGGACAATTCGGGAAAATTAACGTGGTTGGAGATCCAATACCTGGTGTAGATATAACTTTAGAACAAAATCCTGGAGGAATTATGTTAGATCAAACAACAACAAACGCTAATGGAGAGTACTTATTTACAAATTTACCAATTAGTAATTATAGAGTACTAGTAAACATACCAGGAACAAATCAAATTGCTTATCAAGATGTAACTATAACAGCAACTTTCACTTCAATTGTAGATGTGAATTACATAGTTGATAGTACCGAAATTTATATTTTAAGCAATGAAGAAAACTTATTTCACAATTCAACTGAATCCAAGTTCAAAGTAATTCCTAATCCGTTTAATGATAAGGCTAAAATTGCATTACCTGCCAATTGGATAAATAATAATCAGGAATTATTGATTACTATTACAGATATTAGCGGAAAGTTAGTTTATACTAAAAAAGGCAATTCAAATACTGAAGTGATAATAAACAGAGAGGTTTTAGAAAATGGAATGTATTTTATTAAGCTAGCTAGCGAAAACAAATCGGCTACACAAAAATTAATTATTACAGATTAATGAAAATAAAAAACTTTATTCTACTATTACTAATCTTATCTTGTGCAAACGCTTTGTTTGCACAAGATAATTTTGCAAACAAATTAGCTATTTCTGCTGAGAAATTAACCGAGCAAAAAGTAGAATACGATGCGTCTTATTTTTCTATTCCATATCCAAACGGTGATGTGCCGGCGGATAAAGGCGTGTGTACCGATGTTGTAATTAGAGCCTACAGAAAATTAGGCATTGATTTACAAAAAGAAGTGCACGAAGACATGAAAAAAAACTTTAATCTTTATCCAAAAACTTGGGGACTAAAAAAAACAGATACAAATATTGACCACAGAAGAGTTCCTAATTTAATGACATTTTTTTCGAGAAAAGGAATTGTAAAATCTCAATCAAAAACTTCAACAGATTACTTGCCAGGAGATATAGTTTGTTGGGAATTAGGACCAAACGTTACCCACATCGGAATTGTATCGAACAAAAAAACACCAGACAATATTTATTTAATTGTGCACAACGTTGGCGCAGGACAAGTTTTAGAAGATGTTTTATTTGCTTACAAAATAATTGGTCACTACACTTACGAAAAAAAATAATTTAAAACGGATCAGACCATTTTGCGTTTGTGTACATATCTGTTCCGCTAAGCGTTTTTAAAAAAGCTTCTAAAGCAAGTTTCTCATCAGCTGTAAGTTGTAACTTTTGTGTTTGTCCTCCAGGTCGCAATTTAGGATCTAAATTTGTATTCGTTGCATCGTTAGGAATGTTATTATAATGTTCTATAACTTGCGCAACAGTTGTAAATGCTCCATTGTGCATTAATTGCCCATTTAAGTTTCCTGATGTTCCAAAAATATCTCTTAACGATGGTGATTTTGTATTAGTTAAGTCAATTGCCGAAGCGTTAGCTGCGACAGAAACAACTCCGTTATTTAAAGTATTTGCAACAATATCAAATTCAGGCGGTTGATGGCAACCTGCACAACCAGCGCCACCTCCAACTCTATTACCACCTGCACCAAACTGTGGTGGAGCTAAAAATAAATTTTTCCCTTGATTTTCTAATGCAGAAAAATTTGTAAAATTTGCGCCATCATTTGGAGCTAAAGCTCTACCTATATCGTACTTAGAATCGAATGATTGTATGCTTCGTATAAACTGTGCAAGTGCTATCTGAATTTTTGCCTCACTTATTTCTTCGGTAAGAAATGTAAATTTAAATAACTCTTTGTAATAATCTAATGCTTGTAACTTTTCAATTAAATCTGCAATACTGGGATCTCCATTTTGTCCGCTAAATCCCATTTCTGCATGATCTTGAATTGGTTTAGTAGTTTGTTCCTCAAGAGAAGCTGCTCGTTCATCCCAAAAGAATTTTACTTCATTAGAAAAACGTGCATTTACAAGCCGCATTGAATGTCTGCCTGTTTGCCCATTAACACCAATACTAGTAACATTATTATCGCTAAATGCTAATGATTGTTTATGACAACTTGAACAAGAAATTGTATTGTTTACAGATAAATTTTTATCGTAAAACAAAACTCTGCCTAGTGTTGCAACAGAATTTTTTATTGAATTAGATCCAGAATTATCTTTTAAAATATAAGCAGGTTTTGTTTGCCCTTCATAGTCTTGTAAATTATTTAAATCTATTCTATCCGAAAACTTTGCTTCTACAGCAGGATAAGAACTTTCGACTTCTTCTTTTTTGCAAGAAAATAAAAGTGCTACAGAAAAAATAACTAACAAAGATTTAAAACTGAATTTCATACAAAACATTTATACTACAATAACCGAATTTTTTAATAATTATTGTAGGTTAAATATATTTATTTAAAACGACTGGTTTAATCGGCTAAATTTAAACTACAAAACAATAAAATTATTTCGCAAAGGCAGTTATTATTTTTTCGATTAATACAATAAATTCATTACACATTTCAACATTGTAGTTATAGCTTTTACAACTATAAAAATCGGCTAAAGCCTCTGGATAACTTCTTAAATAATACTTTGTTAACCCCCTACAATAAATTGCTTTGTCAAAATATGGATCAATTAAAATTGACTTGTTTAAATACGTTAAGGCTTCTTTAAATTGATTTAAACTCATGCAAACTAAACCTAAATTAAAATAAACATTTTTATCATTTTGCTCTTGCTCAATAGACTTTAATAACATTGTTTTAGAAAGTTCCAAATCTCTTTGATGTAAATCGCCTGTGCCCTGATTTTCTAATTTTAGTAGCGCAATGTTATTGTAAGCTTGATACATTAACGAATCGAGCTTAATCGCATTATGATAATCGCTTAAAGCTGCGTTATAATTTTTTACTCTCGAAAATGCAATAGCTCTATAAAAAAAAACATTCGCTGTTTTTTTAATTCTTATTGCATTATTAAAATTTAAGATTGCTTTTTGAGGTTTGTTTTTTTCTAATTCTAGATAACCGAGAAAGAAAGATTTTTCGTATAAATTATTGTTTTTACTATTTATTAAAATTTTATAGGCTTTGTTTGATTTGTCTTTTATGTAATATTCGTAAGCATTTATAACATCAAGCAAATCTATATTTGCAGTTGTTGGCAATACAATTTCGTTTAATTGAATTGTTTGTTTTTGAGCTAAAACTTTTTTTTGAAAACACAAAAACAGCAATAAACAAATACATATTTTAAAAGCTGTTTTATTTGCAAAAAAGTTTTTCATTCAATCAATTAACAATAAACTAATTTACAATTTTATTAATGTAAAACAAAAAATCCCCTTTCGGGGATTTTTAAATTAGTAACCTAATTTCTTTTTAAGATTGCTATCTATCGCATCTAAAAAGTCTTGCGTGTTTAGGTAATGTTCGCCTAACTTAACTTTGTTTCCGTGTACACAAACAGCTAAATCTTTAGTCATTTTTCCACTTTCTACAGTTTCAACACAAACTTCTTCTAATGCTTTACAAAATTTTTGTAATTCTGCATTGCCATCTAATTTACCACGAAACTCTAAACCACGAGTCCAAGCAAAAATTGATGCAATTGGATTTGTTGATGTTGGTTTGCCAGCTTGATGATCTCTAAAGTGACGTGTAACAGTTCCGTGAGCTGCTTCAGCTTCCATAATTTTCCCGTCTGGAGTAATTAAAACGGAAGTCATTAAACCTAACGATCCGAAACCTTGCGCAACTGAATCTGATTGCACATCGCCATCATAATTTTTACAAGCCCAAACAAAATTTCCATTCCATTTTAATGCACTTGCAACCATATCATCAATTAAACGGTGCTCGTATACAATACCTGCAGCTTCAAATTTCGACTTGTAATCTTTTTCATAAATTTCTTGAAAAATATCTTTAAAGAAACCATCATATTTTTTTAAAATGGTGTTTTTTGTAGATAAGTACAAAGGCCATTTTTTGTTTAATGCAACGTTAAAACAAGAGTGCGCAAAACCACGAATTGAATCTTCTACATTGTACATTCCCATTGCAACACCAGCACCTTTAAATTGGTAAATTTCGTGCTCAATTACTTTTCCATCTTCGCCTTCAAATTTCATTGTTAATTTTCCTTTTCCAGGAACAATAAAATCTGTTGCTTTGTATTGATCGCCAAATGCGTGACGACCAACAATAATTGGTGCTGTCCAGTTTGATACTAAACGCGGTACATTGCTACAAACAATTGGTTCGCGAAAAACAGTTCCATCCAAAATATTACGAATAGTTCCGTTTGGCGATTTCCACATTTGTTTTAACTTAAACTCTTGCACACGAGCTTCGTCTGGAGTAATTGTAGCACATTTAATACCTACTCCGTATTTTTTAATTGCTTCTGCAGCATCAATAGTAACTTGATCGTTTGTAGCATCACGATATTCCATTCCTAAATCGTAGTATTTTACATCTACATCTAAATAAGGAAGAATTAATTTGTCTTTAATAAATTTCCAAATAATTCTTGTCATTTCATCGCCATCCAATTCTACTACTGGATTGGCTACTTTAATTTTAGTGATTGCCATAATTTAATTAATTGTTGCTAAGGTTTAATATTACAAAAATTGTGTTTTCTTTTTTAATAGCCAAAAATATCTTCTAATTTTAAAAACTGAACTGGTCCATATTTCTCAAGAGATTTAATGTCTAAGCCTTCTTTTTTACCTAAAACCATAATGTTGTAATTAACTCCTTTAATGTTTTGTTTTTGAAACTCATTAATATCGTTAAACGTAATTTTTTTAGATAACTCAAATACATCTTGACGTATATCGTTTTTCCAGCCTAATTTTTGAGCTTTATCGTAGTAAAATAAAATATCAGCTTTTGTTATGCGTTCTGTTCTAATTCGTTGTTGAATTGCCTCTAAGGAATTGGCAAACATGTTTTCAGATTTTGGTAAATCAGTTAACAATTCTGTCATTGATTTCATTGCTTCAGGCAATTTATCAGCTTGACTACCAATGTAAGCAACCATGTAATTAGATTTTTCTTTTTCTGAAGCGTAAGCATAACGAGCAAAGCAAGAATAGGCTAATGCTTTTGATTCTCTCAAAGTTTGAAAAACAATTGAAGACATATTTCCACCAAAATATTCGTTAAATATTGTACTCGAAACTTCTAATTGTGCATCGTATTTTTTCCCTTTAGAAATCATCATTATTTCTGCTTGTTTCATATCAAAATCTACAACATAAACTTTTGTTTTTGCATTAGTTAGCTCTTCAAATTTTGTTTCTGCTGGCAAAGCTTTTAATGGACTAGCAACTTTATGATTCGCATTTAATACGCCACCAATTTGTGTTAATGCATTAGGTCCATAATACATAATTTTGTGTGGATACGAATTTAGTTCTTTTATAATATCGACTAATTCAGAACCTTTAATATCGCGCATTTCTTTTTCTGTTAACACATTTTTAAAAGGAGTTGTGTTGCCATATTTTGCGTAATCTATCATTGCTGAATTTAGAATTGTGTTCTTATCTAATTTAGCATCGTTACGTGCTTTTAAATTATCTTCAACTAATCCTTTAAGCGCATCTTTTTCTGGTTTTGCATCACTAAATAATTGTTCCATTAATGCAATAGCTTTATCAGCATTTTCTGATAAACCATTTAACATTACATACACTTTGTCTTTTGAGTTAAAGACACTTAAGCGACAACCAATTTTATAAAACTCTTGTTTTACTTCTTCTGGCGACATTTTTGATGTTCCTAAATATTGTAAATAATCAATTGCTAATCCAATTTTTTTATTGTGATTAGTTCCCATATCCCAAACATAATACAAACTAAACAAATCGTTGTTTGTATTTTTAATGCAGGTTAATGGAATTTCGTTGTTTATTTTTGCTTTTTGAATATCATTTTCAAAATCAATATACTCAGGTTCAATAGCAGTTGGTTTACTTTCTAAAATTGATTTTAAGAAAGGTGATTGAGCATCGCGATTAACTTCAACTGGAGTAATTTCGGGCTTTACAACTTTGGTTAAATTTTTGTCTTCGCCAATTCGTTTGTAAACAATTGCATAATTATTTCCAAAATTTTTAGTAGCAAAATCCATCAATTGTTGTTTAGTTATTTTTCCTAAACGGTAAATTTGATTTACTTGATCTTCCCATTTTTCATTTTTCACAAAAGCGTCAACCTGTGCCATTGCAATGCCACTGTTTCTTTCGTAGCGATTAATTTTTCTTAGTTTTAAATCGTTTACAGCTGCTTTAATTAACCAATCTGGAAACTCACCTTTTTTAACTTTATCTAATTGATCTAACAATAAGTTTCTGCATTCATCTAAAGACTGACCTTGTTTTGGTTCAGCTCCTAAAAACAAAATTGAATAATCGTTCGGAAAATAAGGATCAGCGTAAGCTGTAAGCACTTTTTGTTTTTGAATTAAATTCAAATCTATAATACCAGCAGTTCCGTTGTTCATAATTGTTCCTAAAAGTTCTAACATATCTCTGTCTTGCTGACTATTAGAAACTTTGTAAGCAAACATTACATTTTCTGGATTTGGTCCAACAACATCTGCCGATTGAACAGAAGTTAATGGTGGCGAAACAAATGGTTTTAAAACTGGAACTGCTTTTGTTTGCATGTAGCCTAATTTAGCTTCAATTTTTTTAATTGCTTCATCTGGATTTACATCGCCTGCAATACAAATTGCCATGTTGTTTGGAACATAATAGGTGTTGTAGTAATCAAGAATTTTTTTGATTGATGGATTTTTTAAATGCTCAATTGTACCAATTGTAGTTTGTGTTCCGTATGGATGTTTTGGAAACAATAATTCAAATAATTTTTCAAATTGTTTATCGCCATCTTCGTCTAACGAACGATTTTTTTCTTCGTAAACTGCTTCTAACTCTGTGTGAAAAATACGCATTTGTGGATTACGAAAACGTTCTGCTTCAATCGCCAACCAATTGTCTAATTGATTAGATGGTATTTCGTTTACATAAACAGTTTGATCAAAAGAAGTAAAAGCGTTAGTTCCTGATGCGCCAATGCCTGCCATCATTTTATCATACTCGTTTGCAATAGCATATTTTGCAGCTACTCCAGAAACGCTATCAATTTGGTGATAGATTTTTTTTCTATCGTCTTCGTTTTTTGTTGAGCGATACGTTTCGTATAAACTCTCAATTAAGTTTAATTCTTTTTTCTCTTTTGCAAAATCTAACGATCCGTACTTATCAGAACCTTTAAATAACATATGCTCTAAATAGTGTGCTAAACCTGTTGCATCAGCGGGGTCGTTTTTACTTCCTGTTCTAACGGCAACAAAAGTTTGAATACGTGGCTCTAATTTATTTGGAGCGATGTAAACCATTAATCCATTTTGCAATTTATACATGCGTGTATTTAAAGGGTCGCCAGGAGCCATTGGTAAATTAATGTAAGGCAACTCATCAGAAGCTGCTCTTCCTGAACCAGCATTACCTTTACCTTCGCCAGCTTTTACCGTATTTGTTTTTTGTGCACTTACTTGTAATGTTGCTAATGAGATAACAACTACAAATAAATTTTTAAATGTTTTTTTCATTTTACTTTATATATAATTATTTGTTTGGTTCATTTTTTAATAGCCGATATCTAAATCAAAATCCTGAATTAATTTTTTTACATTCGGATTTATCTCTAACATTTTTTTTACTTTATCAGCATTTGTATACGCTTTTACTTCTTGTATTGTATTATCAACTTTTGTTTCAATCCTAAAAATATTGTTATTTAATTGATTTCGCAAATACTCTATCATTTTTTCTTTAATAGCGAACACATCGTCGGCTTGCATTTGGCTCACCACCGAAAATTCAATTAAAAAATTGACCTGTAAAACAGGTAGACTTGCACTTAAAGTACTATATAAACTTGGTTTTATATCTTTTATAGTTTCAGCAAAATCTTTCCAAGCAGTGTTTAGCTGCTCTTGCGTAAATTCATTTTTAATTTCGGCAATCAAAGCAGAAGGCGTTTGAGCAGCCTCTTCCTTTTTTTCGGGATTTAAAATTGAATTGATTGATTTGCTAAATGTTTTGCTACCTAAACCCAATTTACCCGTTAAAACAGGTTGTGTGGTAGACATTAACGTTTGCGTATCGTAAGTGCTTTCTTTTTTCTCTTCTACCCTCGGAACTATTGAAGGCATAGGACTTTGAGGCGTGTTTGAAACAGGAGTTGAAGCCTGTTTTTGTTCACTTATGTCATTTTTTTTTTCGGCCTGCTGAGCAAGCAAACTGTTAGCTGTAGCTATTTGGAGCAAGGCCAACTCCACCAACAAACGTTGATTTTTACTGCTTTTGTACTGATAATCGGATTTAGTACAAATGTTTAAGGCATTTATTAAAAAGTGTAATGAGCACGCTCTTTGCTGTTCTTTGTATTTTTCTTTTATGTTCGATCCAACTTCTAATAATTCAACTGTAGCTTCGTCTTTACTTACCAAAAGATTACGTAAATGTTGTGCTAAACCATTAATAAAATTATGTCCATCAAAACCATTTTGTAAAATCTCGTTAAACAAAAGCAAGATATTGGTTACATCTTCTTTTAAAAGAAAATCTACAACTTTAAAATAATAATCGTAATCTAAAATATTTAAGTTTTCAATTACGGCTTTGTAAGTAACTGTGTTTCCTGCAAAACTTACTATTTGATCGAAAATTGAACAAGCGTCGCGCAAAGCACCATCTGCCTTTTGCGCAATTATGTGCAAGGCATCTATTTCGGCATCTACTCCTTCACTTTTAGCAATAAACGCTAAGTGCGAAGCAATATCTTCTATTCTAATTCTATTAAAATCGAATATCTGGCAACGCGATAAAATAGTTGGAATTATTTTATGTTTCTCAGTAGTTGCTAATATAAAAATGGCATGTTTTGGCGGTTCTTCTAATGTTTTAAGAAAAGCATTAAAAGCTGCTTGCGACAACATATGCACCTCATCAATTACATACACTTTGTAAGCGCCTAACTGTGGTGCATAGCGCACTTGTTCAATTAAACTTCTAATATCATCAACAGAGTTGTTTGACGCAGCATCTAACTCATAAACGTTAAGCGATTGCCCGCTGTTAAACGACAAACAAGATTCGCAAGTATCACAAGCTTCTGTATTTTCGGTACGGCTAGTGCAGTTAATCGTTTTTGCTAAAATACGTGCACATGTTGTTTTTCCTACACCTCTGGGCCCACAAAACAAAAAGGCTTGCGCCAAATGATTGTTTTTCATGGCATTTTTTAGTGTATTGGTAATATGCGCCTGACCAACCACTGTGTTAAACGTGGCGGGACGATACTTACGAGCCGATACTACAAAATTTTCCATTTACTATGAAGGAGAGCAAATATAAATGTATTTGTTTAGAATTGGGGTGAAAAACAGGCTTAGTTTTCCACAAAAAAAGGACTTATTAACTACCTAAAAAATTCGTTCAAAAATTGATTTTGCCTTTTTTTGATATTTATAATACTCGTTTGAGTAGTATTTGTCGCAGTTATAAGGCAAATCGGCACTTTGTTTTGTTTTAACATATTCAAAATAGCCCAATTTGTTGCGTTGGTAGTTATAGCCATTGTGCGAAAACGAATTTAATTTTCTAAGTTCTATAGGTTTGTCGTTATACGAAAAATAGAGTTTAGCATTTAACTTATCTGCTAAATTTAAAAACTGTGGATTTACTCCCTTTTGTGTTTGACACAATAAAATATGAATGTTAGTTCTAGTTGTATCTAACAATTGAAAATCGCGTATGCAAGAATTATTATCGGCTATTACAACAATGCTCCGATAGTTATTAAACTTTTTTGTGCTTTTGTTTATAGCTTCTACTAAATTATCTTCGTTGTCGCCACCATTTCCTTTGGCAGGAATGCGATACAAGGAATTAACTACTTTCTGGATTTTTTTTGATTCGTCAATGTAAACGCCACCAGCTGCACCCAACTTTTTCTTTCGTTCGCGTTTTGCATCTCCATCATTAAACAAAGTAAAATATTTAATGTTGCTTTTGTTTAAGTGCATAATGTGATACAAAACACTTTGTGCACTATAATTATACATGCCTTTGGTAAAATCGCTAATTACTAAAGCATCTGTAATTTCGTTATGCTGCCGAAAAAATTTGTATACCATCGAATCTTTTATTCCACCATGGTAATAAATAAAATTTTCGGTTTTAGTTTTTAGTTTTTTAAAGTACAAACTATCCTGTTTCATTTTATTTTTAAAATCGATGTACTCATCAGAATAGTATTCATCGCACGTATAATTATTTGCCATTTCGGCTTTTGAAGGCTCAAAATGATCGAACTCATTTAGCTCGTATTCCACGCCGTTTAAGGTAAATGTGCTACCTGGAGTTTGGGCAATCATTTCGTAAATATCTTCCTCAATAGTATGAATTGAACCTTTAGTTTTGTAAGCTAAATTTATGTATTGCGGATTAATTCCGTTTTCTGTTCCGCACAAAATAACTTTTACAGGAACTTTTAACGAATCAATTAAACGATAATCCTTTATACATGCTTTGTTATCTGCAATTAAAATTAATTCTTTAAAATTTGGAAATAAAGCTTGTCCTGTTAGTACAGCTTCAATGTTGTTTTCGGGGGTATCGCCACCGCTACCTTTTGCCATTACAGTATAAAACAAATTTATTACGCGTGTTAAATATTTTGATTCGGTTCCGTAAATTCCACCTGTGTTGCCAATTTGTTTTTCTTCACTTTTTTTATCGTCACCATCGTTAAAAAAAACAAAATATTTTATACCACTTTGGTTTTGATGAAGCGTATGCCAAAGCACAGCTGTTGCTCCATACTTATACATACTACCTGTCCAATCCATTACCACCAAAGAGTTGTTCCACTCGGGGTGACGATCAAAAATTTTAAGCACGCTAGAATCTACACCAGTACCTTGTTGTTTTATAAAATTTAAAACCTTTTGTGTTTGGCGCTGAAAATAAGATGAATCTTGTTTTGCATCAGCTGCAGGATCATCTTTTTCGGGCATCATTTTTATAATAAAACCATGCGGTAATTTTTTTGCTTGCGCTTCGTTATCGCACTCGGTTTGCAACACCATGCGCCACGTAATACGATTATCATTTAAGCTTGGATCTAAAGCAAACAAAGCCTGCAAACGATTTGAGAGTAATTGACTATAATTAATTTGCCAAAACTCCTTGTCTTTTGGATACTTGGTAAAAATAATATCAATTTCGGTTGGGATACCTTTGCTTTTATTATCGAGCCACGATTTAGGATTTAAAATTTTATATTTTGAATACCCGTTTTCTAAAAAAATTGCTGTTGCATTGGTATCGATAGACACTTTAGGCAATTCTATTTTTTTAAAAATAGCTTCAAGTAATTCGTTGTTTTTTTCGGGATTGTTTAAAACATCATTTTTAAAACAAGTTCTATCAATATCGTTTTGCGAAAAAGTATAAAAAGGTAAAAGCAACAAACTTACCAAAAGTAATTTTTTATTGAAATTAAAAATATGTTGCGCTTTTGCTTTAATTGTTTGTAGATTTATTCTGTTAAATTAACACATTATTTTAAGATTAAAAAACGGAATGAACTACAAAATAAAATTATACTGCAAAAAAATGAGCGATACTGGCTTTCACTTTTTTCTGAAAGCTAAAATAAACGATAAAAAATGTTGGCTGTTGCTAGATACGGGCGCATCTAACTCAGTGTTTGATGTTAGCGTAGCTACAAAATTTAATTTTAAAGTAAAATCGCCAGGCGAAATGAATGCTGTTGGTGTAGGCACATCGAGTTTAAGCCATAATTTATCACGCTTAAAAAAAATTAAAATAGGTAAATTAGTAGTAAAAAAACTAGATACTGTATTAATAGATTTAAGTGTGCCTAACCAACATTACAAACAATTAAAATTACCAAGAATTGATGGAATAATTGGCGCCGATATTTTAGTAAAATACCAAGCCGAAATTAACTTTAAAAAAAATATTTTATTGTTGAACAAATAATTTAAAAACAATGGGTACCGATTTAAAAAATGCAATTGGTTTTGGGTTACTTTTGTTTGGCATTTTAATCGTAACAGGAATAATTGTTTGGATATTTTCACCAAAAAAAATTAACCATTGGTATGGTTACCGCACACCCAAATCAATGAAATCGATTGAAAACTGGAATATTGCTAACGCTTATTCTGCAAGGGTTTTGGTATTATCGAGTTTGGCTATTGCGCCAATTTATTTTGTACTGATTTTTTATATTGATTTATCAAAACAACCATTTCCTTTAATTGCAGTTGGTTTAACTATTTTAATTGCATTACTAACCATTATTTTAACAGAACGAAAATTAAAGCGAATGAAGTGAAAATTTTACAAAACAAATCTCGTAAAAAACACTCCGTTAAATTTGCAAATCCCATCGTTATCTGTGGCAAACAAAAGCTCACCTTTTTTATTTTTATAAATGGTATTTATTGCATTACTTGTTAGTCCGTTTTCTTTTGTATAATTGCTTAATTTGTTTCCATTGTATCGCCAAACACCTGTATCTACAGTTCCTATCCACAGTTCGCCATTATTATCTTCGTTTATAGAATATATACGAGCCAAAGTACCTGGAATCGATTTTCCTGATTTTAAAAATTCTTTGTTACTCAAATTATTTTGTTCTGTAAAATTTACAAGCCTACTTCCATCATATTTAAACAATCCATTGCCATTATTTCCAATCCAAATATTTCCATTACTATCTTCAAATAGCGCTAAAACGGCTGGACCTTTTAAACCTTTTTCAGTAAACCAAGTAAATGTTTTTCCATTAAAACAACATACTCCTTGAGATTGAGTTCCAAACCAAATATTACCTTTTGTATCTTTTAAAATACTATAAACAGCAAACTGACTTAGAATATTTGGTGGATTTATTTGCTTTGAGTCTGAATTATTTAAAGGCAAATATTTACAGAAATTTGCATTACAATAATAAGCTCCGCCTCCTGCAAAAAACCATAAACTGGTTGAATCTAATTTAAAATTATCATTTAGTTTTAAATTTTCTTTGTTACTTAAAGTGGTGAATGTTTTTCCGTTAAAATAACTCACGCCAAATGCTCCAGTACTTACCCAAATATTACCCAATCTATCTTCTTGTATACTTAGAATTTGATTGTTGGGTAAACCGTCTTTTTCAGTAAACAATTTTAAAATTTTACCATCGTAACGATAAATACCAACACCATTAGTTCCAAACCAATAGTTATTATTTTTATCTTGAAAAATAGCTCGGATATTTTTATCTAGTTCAGTTAAACCCTTTGCGCCAAAATCAGAATAAGAGTTTTCCAGTTTTTCAACTTTTACAATGTTTGCTTCATCTGTATTTTTTGTATTTGAATTACAAGAAATAAATAATGCAAAACACAAAGAATAGTTTAGTATTTGCTTTACGATTATAACACTATTTTTTTTCTGTGTATAAAACATAAACTTAAAGATTTAGATTTTTTTTACTTGATGGCAAGCTAAAAATTTAACTTACCAAAAATCTGCTTCGTAAATCGGGAGTGGGCATCATACAACTATCTTGTTTACCAAACCACTTGTAGCGGTTTTTGGCTATGTAATTGTAAACTGCATTACGCAAAAAAGGAGGCACAATTATAAATACAAAAAGTAAAGGCCATAAACCTTTTAACTCTTTTGCAATGTATAATGCTGCTGTAGATTTAGATAGTACTTTACCATTTTTAATAAGTAAAACGCTATCAAATTTTGTAGTATCTAAATTAAATTGTTTTTGAATTTTTTCGCCCGCTTCGCTTTGCAATGGAGCAAACTTAAACTTTTTATTTGGGTCGCGTTCAATAACAAAATTGATAGAGCTATTGCAAAAATTGCAAACGCCATCAAATAATATAATGTTATTGTAATCCATAATTGTTTGCAAAATTAAAAAGAATAAGTATAGTGAGTTGTTAAAATGTTGTAATTGAAATCCTAAACTCTAAAAACTAAATTCTAACCTTATCATCAACTAAATGAGATGCTTCCTGCGTCAGCATGACAAAAAAGGGGACAAATTCTAATTTTAAAAACTAAGCACTAAAGACTATCGACTAATCACTGTTGCCTAATCCCTACTTCTTAACCGCAACTGAATAAGGATCTACTGAAACCTCTATCTTTTTACCAACAAGTTCTAATGTATTTAAATCAATAGTAGTAACGTATCCATTTCTGCCTCCGCACTCTGTGGTATGATGTGGAGCTGGCCCGTCGCTAGTTGTATTTCTGTTGGTAACATACACTAGTTTATTTTTTTCGTCAATTGCTAAACCATGTGGTTGCGAACCTGTATAAATGTTTTTTACTAAGGTCTTTGTTTTGTAATTAATTACAGAAACACAACCTCTGCTTCCAGGAAATGCCAATGTATCTTCGGGACACGACACAAACAAATAATCGTTTGAAGTTGAAAAAACTAACTCTTGCGGATAAATTCCTGTTTGAACAATTGCTTCAACTTTGTTTGTTTTTGCATTTACAAAACGTACATCATTTGTTTTTTGACATGTTACAACATAACTCGAATAATCGGGCGTAAAAACTATTTCGTGTATATCTAAAATAGAAGCACTCAAAGGCATAGTGTTTTCGTCTAACACCACTTCACTATCTTCAAAATCGGGAGCCATAGGATTGCCAACATCTATTTTATAAAAAAAATTTCCGGTTTGAGCAGTTACATATAAAACAGAATCGTTTTTAGAAAGTGTGCAACCGTGTGGATAATTAAACAATCCATTGCCTTGGTATTTACGTTTTACAAGCATAGTTTCTGTATCGATGTAAAATACTTTTCCGTTTGCGCTCCAATCTACTGCGAATATTTTTTTTCCGTCGTTACTAATCGTAAATGTGTTCCAAATTCCAGCACCTAAATTTGCTTCTGCAACAAACGAATTATCAATGGTTCTATATTTTTGCAATGCAGTTCCGTTTGTAAAAACTACATACCAATATTTTCCGTCGGGAGAAACTTTAATGTAGTGTGGCGATTCTATATCTGGCGAATTACCCACTTTAATGTATCGCATAGGCAATTTTGTTTTTGCATCAAAAACAGTTACCAAATCGCAACCCTGATTTGTTACATATATACGCGATGCGTTAGCATCATCTTTAAAATAAAAATCTCCTTTAGCATTGGGTGCACCTTCGTCAATCCATTTTTGCAATAATTTTACCTCATCAATTGTAAGTGCAGAATCGTTAAAAGGCATTACTGGCTTGTTAGAAATCCCTAACTCAGGATAAGTATTTGTATATAAAAACAACGTACTTTGTGCGTGATTAAAAGGAATAACGGTTACTCCATTTCTTGTTCCTTCAAACATTTTTTCCCAACTCGATAAGGATAAACCACTAGCTGCTTCTTTACTAATATCGTTATGACAGCCTGATGTGGCGCATTTGTTAAGAATTATTTTACCAACTGGTTTTGGGTAATTGCTCGCTTCTAAATCAATTACAAGAGGATCAATTCTGCAAGCTGAAAAAAACAAGGCAAAAAAAACAATGTATACTATAAATTTAAATTGCGGCATACATTTAATTCTGAATTACAATTCTTTCTCTAACAGTAAAACCATTATTTTGAAATTGAAAAACATAAATTCCATTTAAAAGATGTGTAGTTGTAACTTTTGTTTTTGTTTCTGAAATTGGTTCTGTTTCTATACTTTGCTCCTGCCCTAACAAATTATACAATTTAATAATTTGATTTTTATTATTTGAACTTTCAAGCGTAAACGAATGAGTTGTTGGGTTAGGATAAATGGAATAATTATTACTAATTTCTTTGTGCATCTTTACTCCTACTTTTGTTGGGTCATTTATGTAAAAACTAATTCCACCTGCATAATTCCCAATTATCATTTCAGGATTACCATCGCCTGTAATATCTGCAATATCAATAGACGAACGAATACCTTCGTTAATATTTATGTAAGTAGAATCTTTTCGATCGAATGCGTTAGTTAAATTTCCATCTATATTTATATATCTATTAATTCCACCCTCGTCAGAACCTGAAAATAGTGTATAAACACCCGCATTATCAAACAAACGCGGAGATGAATAACCAATAATATTTCCAAATGGAGAAACATTAACTTCTCCAAAAGTTGAACTGATTAAATTATAAACTGCATTTGTTGATGTTCCTTTGTTTCTATAATAATTTACATTTCCACTTCTTTCCCCAATTAACAAATCTAACATTCCGTCTCTATCTACATCAACTAATTGTGGGGTTGCACTTTGCCCAACATCTATTGCTTGGTAACTTGTTGAAATTAAAACATAGTTGGCTGCGTTGCCAGATGCAGCTGTGTTTTCAAAATAACACAAACTACCATCAGATAAACCTGCAATTATATCTTTATCACCATCAGCATCTAAATCTCCAAAAGTGGGATAAAATCCAACCAAATTGTGTTGCGAAATATTTGAGTAATCGTAATTAATCAATTGAAATTTTGGTTTTATAGTTGTGCCTATATTTTTAAAAACAGCTAATTTAGATTTTAAACTTCCGTTGCTTTGATAATAACCACTGCTTCCAATGGCAATATCCAATAATCCATCAGCATCATAATCAACAAAATTTGGGTAAGCTCCTTCGCCAATTTCTATCATATCGTTTTGCAAAAAGTTATTTTGTTGATATTCAAATACGGGCAAAGCGTTAGTTCCTGTGTTTTTATAATACCAAACCGATTTATTATTTTCGGAGCCATTTCCAGCATTCGGACTAAACAACAAATCTTTTACACCATCATTATTTACATCTAACTGAAACGACCCTGGAAATATTGGAATATTTACTTTTGTTGAATTAGAAGGGAAGCTATCTATTTGAGCAGTGATGTTAGATGTAGTAGCATCACCTCCATTGGTAAGCATTACAATATTTGTATGCGAAACATCTCCTAGCATTAATTCTTTATCACCATCTGCATCTAAATCTATTGCAAATAAAGTTGAGCCAGCATGATTTATTGATTTTGCATTATCGTCAGTTATTGGTGAATTTATAATTCCACCTCCCTCTGGCAAATCAGTACAGGGTCTTGCTGGAACATTTAAAACACATGTATTATTACTTGAATTTTCATAAAAATTGCCCCAGTATTTATTTTGCTGTACAAAAATTAAACTATCGCAAACACCATATAATTCTTTTGATTGATTTTCATGGTATTCAACATAGCTACCTAATATGCTAAAGGTTAAAACATCCATATCGCCATCATTATCCATATCAACTAATGCTGGCAAATCAACAGAACTAACATATAAATTCAAGTTTTGACTACTACAAAAAGTACTTTTTATTAAATCGCTTACTTTTTCAAATTTTAAACCATCGGTTGCATTGCTTATATTTTTATAACAAGCCATTCCTCCTGGGGCATAAGTAAAAAAATCTTCTTTACCATCGCAATTGTAATCGTAAACCAACATATAATTGCTAATCTTCGGAAAGTTTGCTTTGTAAGCAGTAGTGTATTTATAATCTACAGTATTTGCAGTTCCTCCATTTAAATAAGTAGAGATTTTGTTACCAGTTCTATCAAAAACTACTAAATCTTTAATTCCATCTAAGTTTAAATCAATAGCTCCAAATTGAGCATAATTTATACCGCCAGCCCAAGCATTGTTTAATAAAACGGAGCCATTTTTTACCTCAACCGAATCTACTCTTACAAAAACATAAGGTAATACGGTTTGAGAAAAGCTTGCTTTTGAACAAAAAAGTGAACAAAAACTCAAAAAAATCAATATTTTTAAACGCATATTTTTATTTTGACTCTACGAATTTACCAAATTATTAGCAATAATGCACCATTTAGAAGTTTTAAAGCTATTTTTTATAAAATTGGTAAATAAATTTAGTTATTCTATATTTGCAGCCTTAATATTTTTTTTCGAAAATAAATTATAATTAGATATGCAAAATAAAGGTGCAATTAAATTCTTTGCTATTGCCTTAGCGGTTGTTTGTGTTTTTCAACTTTCGTTTACATTAATAACCAAAAGCGTAGAGACTGACGCACGCGAGTACGCTCAACGAATGGCCGACAAAAACAAATCGGTTTTAGCTACCAACAAAGATTCTATTTTTGAAGTTTTTGAGCGTCGTTATTTAGATTCGATTTCTGGAGAACCAGTTTTTAACATTTTCTTAAAAAACTACACTTACAGAGAGTGTAAAGAAAAAGAACTAAACTTAGGTTTGGATTTACGTGGTGGTATGAACGTAATGTTAGAGGTGTCTGTTGCCGATTTAATTAAATCGATGAGCAACTTTAACAAAGACGAAAACTTTAACAAAGCACTTTCATTAGCTGCTAAAAACCAAGCTAAAAGCCAAAAAGATTTTGTTACTTTATTTGGTGAAGCATACTCTGAAGTTAGTCCTAACGGAAAACTTTCTAGTATTTTTAATACTTTAGAGTTAAAAGACAAAATTAAATTTGAGTCGACTAACGAGCAAGTTATTGCTGTTATTAAAAAAGAAGCAAACGACGCTATCGATCGTTCGTTTAACATTTTAAGAACTCGTATTGATAAATTTGGTGTAACACAACCAAACATTCAAAAATTAGATGTTTCGGGTCGTATATTAATTGAATTACCTGGTGTAAAAGATAAAATACGTGTACGTAAATTATTGCAAGGAACTGCAAACCTAGAGTTTTGGGAAACTTACGATAACCGCGCTGATAATTTAGCTAGCTTAATGATGGAGGTAAACAAAAAAATTGCCGACATTAATGCTATTAAAAAAGACGTTAAAGTTGAAACTAATTTAACTCCTGCAGATTCTGCTACTGTTGCAAAAGCAGATACAACTAAAAAAACAGATAATTCTTTATTAGCTAAATTAGATTCTGCAAAACCAACTTCTGCAACTGCAGATACTTCTAAAAAGAATGCAGATATGCCTTTGTTTGATGTTTTGCAACCCGCAATACAACAACAGCAACAAGGTATGGTTGCTTTAGAAGGACCAATTGTAGGTACTGCTAATATTAAAGATACTGCAAAAATTAATGCTTACTTCGCAATGCCAGAAGTACAAAGTATGTTACCTAAAAACTTACGTTTACTTTGGACGGTAAAAGCAATTGATAAAGGCGGAAACTTTTTACAATTAATAGCTATTAGAGTTTCTAAAAGCGATGGTCGTCCTCCATTAGAAGGAAACGTAATTACTGATGCTAGTGGCGATTTTACTCAAAATAGCTCTCGTGCAGAAGTTTCTATGACAATGAATGCTGAAGGCGCTCAAATTTGGAAACGTTTAACTGGCGAAAACATTGGTAAATCTATTGCAATTGTGTTAGATAACTACGTTTATTCTTTCCCAACTGTAAATGCTGAAATTTCTGGAGGTCGTTCTTCAATTAGCGGAAACTTTGATATTAATGAAGCAAAAGATTTAGCTAACATTTTAAAAGCTGGTAAATTGCCTGCTACTGCTAAAATTGTTCAAGAAGCAGTTGTTGGTCCATCTTTAGGTCAAGAAGCTATTGAAGCGAGTTTAACATCGTTTGTAATTGCTATTATCGTTATCTTATTGTTTATGGCGTTTTACTATGGTAACTCTGGTTGGGTTGCCAACTTAGCGTTATTTGTAAACATCTTCTTTATGATGGGTATTTTAACATCGTTAGGAGCTGTATTAACATTACCTGGTATTGCTGGTATTATTTTAACTATTGGTTTATCGGTAGATGCAAACATCTTAATTTTTGAACGTATTCGTGAGGAGTTACATGGTGGCGCATCAGTTAACGTTGCTATTAAAGAAGGATTTAGACATGCTATGTCGTCTATCTTAGATTCAAACATTACTTTATTATTGTTAGGTATTATTTTGTATGCGTTTGGAACAGGTCCAATTCAAGGATTTGCTACTACGCTAATTATTGGAGTATTAACTTCATTATTCTGTGCTATTTTAATTACAAGATTAGTGTTTGATTGGATGTTGAGCAAAAACAAAAAAATCAACTTCTCAATTAAAATGACTGACAACCTTTACAAAAACATCAATATTAACTTCGTAGGAAAACGTAAAATTTATTACTTAATTTCTACTTTAGTTATTGTTGCAGGTATTGTAGCTTACATGCAAAAAGGCTTAAACCTTGGTGTAGATTTTAAAGGAGGTAGAACTTATGTAGTACGTTTTGATAAAGATATGCGTACTGACGAGGTTAGAACTGCATTAGGCGAAGAAGCTGTTTTTGGTAAAGAACCAGAAGTTAAAACGTATGGAAAAGATAATCAGTTAAAAATTACAACTGCTTATTTAATTGACGAAAACGAAACAACTACCGATGCTAAAGTTGAAACCAAATTAACAGATGGTTTAACTAAAATGGGTACTAAATTCGAAATTTTAAACTCAGAAAAAGTAGGCGAAAATATTTCTGATGATATTAAATCATCAGCCGTTTGGTCTATCTTATTCTCTTGTTTATTAATGTTTGTTTACATCTTTATTCGTTTTAGAAAATGGCAATATGGTATTGGTGCAGTAGTTGCCTTGTTCCATGACGTTTTAATTGTATTAGCTGTTTATGCTATATTTAATGGTGTGTTACCATTCTCATTAGAAATAGATCAACATTTTATTGCTGCAATTTTAACAGTTATGGGTTACACCATGACGGAGAGCGTTGTAGTATTTGATAGAATTCGTGAATACTTAACTAACAACAACAAAAAAGATGTTACTGGCGAAGAAAAAATTAAAACAATTAACTACGCACTAAACAGTACATTAAGCCGTACAATTAATACATCATTAACTATTTTCTTTGTATTATTAGTAATCTTTATTTTTGGTGGCGAAGTAATTAGAGGCTTTATATTTGCCTTATTAATTGGTCGTGTAATTGGTACATATTCTTCATTATGTATTTCTACACCAATAGTAATCGACTTAGATAGAAAAACAAAAGAAGAAA
Source organism: Bacteroidota bacterium (assembly GCA_040385525.1). Taxonomy (GTDB): domain Bacteria; phylum Bacteroidota; class Bacteroidia; order UBA4408; family UBA4408; genus JAZKHE01. The sequence goes on along the minus strand of JAZKHE010000002.1, from coordinate 921,634 downwards.
TTAAAAAAGCTTAATTATTAAGATACAAATCAAAAAAGGCTTCCAAATTGGAAGCCTTTTTTGTTTCAGCCTTAAAATAGTTGGCGTTTAAATATAAAAATGTATATTAGCTAACCAAATCACATAGCTAAAAGTTATTTCTTAACTAAAACTCCAAATAAATATAAAATTGTAAAGTCATGAAAAAATTAATTTGCCAAATTATTTTTGTTTATTTATTTTTTATAGAAAATAATTATGCTATTGCTCAATTATGTTTTTCTGCAAATTCCAATTTCGATGCTGGAGTAAATCCATCCTCTCTCATTAACGGAGATTTTAATGAGGATGGCAAAATGGATTTAGCAGTTGCAAATAGGAGTTCAAATAATGTATCAATATTAATTGGTAATGGCGATGGGAGTTTTGCTATACCAGTTAATTTTGATGTGGGTGGTACATATCCATTTTCAGTTACAACTGCAGATTTTAATGCAGATGGCAAATTAGATTTAGCTACAGCTAACCATGGCACAAATAATATTTCTGTTTTGTTAGGTAACGGTACAGGGGGGTTTGATCCAGCAACTAATTTTCCTGCTGGGCTATCTGCTTATTGTGTTACAAGTACTGATTTTAATACCGATGGAAAAATAGATTTGGCGGTTGCAAACCCCCTATCAAATAATGTATCTGTTTTATTAGGCAATGGATTGGGAGAATTTGCTACAGCAACTAATTATTCTGTAGGTACAAGCCCAAATTTTATAGTGGTTTCCGATTTTAATACCGATGGGAAAATGGATATTGCAAGTGCAAACAACACTTCAAAAAACATTTCTATTTTACTAGGCAATGGATTGGGAAATTTTGCTGCAGCGACTAATTTCGCTATTGGTGATCAACCTTCTTCCATTACTTGCAACGATTTTAATGCGGACGGAAAATTAGATTTAGCAACTGCAAACTACAATTCAAATAATGGCATTTCTGTTTTGTTAGGCGACGGACTTGGTAGTTTTGGCACTGTTACTAATTTTACTGCTGGAATATCACCTTTTTCTATAATTAGCCCAGATATAAATTCAGATGGTAAAATAGATTTAATATTGGCAAATTCAAGTTCGGATAATGTTTCTGTTTTGTTAGGGGATGGTACGGGTAGTTTTGCCACAGCTGAGAATTTTGAACTTTTTCCAATCCCAATCTCTGTTGTTAGTTCAGATTTTAATGGCGATGGTAAAATGGACATAGCAACAGCTAATTCTTATTCAGATAAAATTGGAATCTTGTTTTGTTATAGTGTGGGGATTCAATTAATAGATAATAAAACTAGTGAATTGCTCAATATTTTTCCTAATCCAGGTACAGAAACAATTAACATAACAAGCAATATTATTTTACCAGCCACGATAATTTTTAAGGACGCATTGGGTAGAGAAGTGCTAATTCAAAATATAAATAGCGCAAATGAAACTATTGATGTTAGTCATTTATGTGAAGGAATTTATTTTCACGAACTAATTAATTCAAAAAATGAAAAAAGTATTGGTAAATGGATTAAAAACTAAAAATAATTAAAAAAATAAACTCTACTATAAAAAGTAGAGTTTTTTTAGCTTATTTTTGATTAAATTCGTTAACAGCAAAAAAAAATAATATTAGTTAAATGATAGTAAATACAATAGCTAAAATAGGTCAACTATTAGTAATATTGATTTCATTATTTTTTGGATGTAGAAAAAATGACGACAAAGAGTCTTCAGAAAACCCAAAAGAGTGTATTACGATTAAAATAGAAGAAATTGAAAATGCGCCCAAAAGAAATCCTCCTGTAAAAATTTGGAGTTATAATTACAAAGGCGCAAAGGTTCATTATATAACATCATATTGTTGTGATGTACCAAGTATACTGCTTGATGAGAATTGTAACGTAATATGTTCGCCTGATGGAGGAATTACTGGAAATGGCGATGGAAAATGTACAGATTTCTTCAAAAATCGAACTAATGAAAAATTGGTTTGGGAAGATAAACGATGAAAGTGATATTCACTATTTAATCTTTTATTTTCAAATGTCTATGCTTAAAACAATTTGCGTAAATTTGTAGTATTAAAATACAATAATGACATCAACACTTTTATTTTTAAACATGGGCGGCAGTGAGATGATTCTTATTGTTTTGGTTATTATTATTTTTTTTGGTTCTAAAAGTATACCTGGCATTGCACAAGGTTTAGGCAAAGGAATAAGAGAATTTAAAGATGCCGCTAGCGGAATTCAACGAGAAATTGAAGACAGCGCCACAAAAATAAAAGACGATATAGGCGTTGAAAAAATAAAACAAGACCTTGATGTTTCTAAAGGCATAAAAGATAATTTAGATTTAAAAGAATAATAAACTGATAATCAGCAGATTAAAAAGTCAAAATTAAATTTTTGACTTTTTTTATAAAATAATACATAAGAATATTATGTATATAAAATAAATAGTATACCTTTGCGTTATGTATTCATCAGAACTAATAAAAGGAACCTTAAAAACTATAGTTTTAAAGCTCCTGTCGGAAAACGACAAAATGTATGGCTACGAAATTACCCAAAAGGTAAAAGAACTTACAGGTGGTAAAATTCAGTTAACAGAAGGTGCGTTGTACCCTACATTACACGCAATGGAAGCAAACGGAATATTAACCACACATACGGTTAATGTAGGCAACCGTATTCGTAAGTATTACAGCGTTACCAAAACGGGTAAACAAGTAGCTAAAGAAAAGGTAAACGAGTTTGAAGACTTTATGCACACCATGATGTTTTTACTCGACCTTAAACCAAAAATGGGTTAGGCATGGTTGTTTTAACCGAACAACAAGTAACGTACATACTCGATGATATTAGACGTAGTGGCATCGAGACGGAGGATCTGCAGTACAACCTCTTAGACCATATATGTTGCGTTATTGAAAACGAAATGCCACCCGAAAAAAACTTCGAAGAATATTATCGGAGCGTTATACCTCGTTTTTTTAAGCGAGAGCTCCGCGAAATTCAAGAAGAAACTAACTTATTACTAACATTTAAAAACTACTACGCCATGAAAAAAGTAATGTTATTAAGCGGAGCATTTTCTGCATTCGCATTTATTGCAGGCTCTATATTTAAAATAATGCACTGGCCTGGTGCTTCATTTATGCTGGTAATTGGTATTACTATAATTAGTTTTATTTTTTTACCCTTATTATTTTTATTAAAAACAAAAGAATCTAAATCCGTTAAAGACAAAATAATTTTAGGTTTAGGAACATTTATTGGAATTTTATTTTGCCTTTCTGCCCTATTTAAAGTTATGCACTGGCCTGGCGCAAACTTAATGATGACAGTTAATTTAAGCACTTTGTTTTTTCTGTTTTTACCCATTTATTTTTTTGGTGGAATTAGAAATCCGGAAAATAAAGTAAACACAATTGTAACTTCTATTTTAATTTTGGTTGCAGGCGGTTTACTTTTTATGCTTGTAAATTTACGCCCAAGCCGACAAATGAATTTTATTACTTACACAGCAATAAAGCAAGTAGAAGAAAGTTACAATTTTGCTACGCAACAAAATCAAAAAATGTTTGAGTTGCTAAGCAACGATTCTACAAAAAATAAATCGACTGTAGCAGAATTAAAAACCCTGTGCGATGAAGCTTGCTTTGCAATAGATTCGATTAAAACAAATTTATTAAAACGCTTGGCGCCAGATACAACGTATACGGAAGAAGAATTGTATTTAACCTACGGACAAAACTACGATTTTGCAACACGTTTTTTGTTTACAGATGATGCAAAAGCAAAAAGCCATTTGTTGAATTTAAAAACAAAAATTACGGCTTTGCAAAATGTGCTAAAACAAAAACATGGCTTTACAAATAGCATTTTGCTAAATACAGATTATGTACCAAAAGATAACTCGGAAGAAATGCAATTAGCATGGGAGCAAAATAATTTTTATAAAGTACCATTAGAGTTTGTTATGCGCAACCTAACACAAATTCAGTTAGATATACGTTTGGCAGAATCGTATTGTTTAAAGTAATTTCAATAAAATTATTTTACAAAAAAACCGAACTAATTGTTCGGTTTTTTTTGTGATTTGAAAAAAAATATTTACAAAAATTTGCGCAACCAAATAATTGCGTTTATATTTGCAACCACATAGTAGCAAATAAATTAAAATGGAAGTAAGACGAGATATTTTTCAAGCAATTGCAGACCCAACAAGACGAGCCATAATTGCCTTAATTGCTTTGCAGGCAATGACTCCTAACGCCATTGCCGAAAACTTTAACACAACAAGACAAGCTGTTTCTAAACACTTACGCATTCTTACTGAATGTGAACTTGTAAAGCAAGAATATCAAGGCAGAGAGATTTACTACTCGCTCGAAATTAATAAAATGAAAGAAATAGACAAATGGTTAAACCAATTCCGCAAGATTTGGGAAGCACGTTTCAATCAATTGGACGATGTATTAGCAACACTTAAAAGCAAGAAAAAATGAATAGCAACTTAAAATTTGACTTTGTTGTAAACAAAGAAAAAAACACGGTAAACGTGAAGCGAGAGTTTAATGCTGACTTAGAATTGGTTTGGGAAGCGTGGACAAACCCCGAAATCCTTGACCAATGGTGGGCTCCGAAGCCGTACAAAACTAAAACAAAATCAATGGATTTTCGTGAAAATGGAATGTGGCTCTACGCAATGATAAGTCCAAAAAACGAAACACATTGGTGCAAAGCCGACTACAAAAAAATTGAACACCATAAAAGTTATTCTTACACAGACAATTTTTGTGATGAAAACGGAAATGTAGGTGAAAAATTTCCTAATTCGTTTTGGACAAATGTTTTTAGCGAAAACTCAGAAATAACAAGTGTAAACATTACCATTCAATACGAAAGTTTAGAAGCACTTGAAAAAATAATTGAAGTCGGCTTTAAAGAGGGCTTTACAATGGCAATGCAAAACCTTGACCAATATATTGAAGCACAATTTAAACTTCGCAAGCAAAACAAAACAAGTAATAAAGCAAGAGTTTGCACTTACTTGAATTTTGACGGTAAAACTGAAGAAGCATTCTTGTTTTATAAAAAAGTTTTTAAAACAGAATTTATTGGAAAAGGCATACAACGTTTTGCTGATATTCCTGCTGACCCTAACCATCCGCCAATTGCCGAAGCAATTAAAAAAATGATATTACACGTTGAATTACCAATTACAGGTAATCATATTTTAATGGGCACAGATGCTCCCAAAGAAATGGGTTTTACATTAACCAAAGGAAACAATATGCACATTTGCATTGAACCTGAAACAAGAAACGAGGCTGACCGTTTGTTTAACGAACTCTCAATAGATGGAAACGTTACAATGCCAATGGCAGAAATGTTTTTTGGTGCTTACTTCGGAGAATTTTCTGATAAATACGGAATCAATTGGATGATTAATTATCAATTAAAATAATAACTTTAACTATGAAAAATAAAATCTTGAACGTACTGTCCATCCTTTTTGCACTATTACTTATTAACGGTGGACTCGATAAATTTTTACACTATATGCCCGTTCCCGAAAATTTGCCCGAAGCATTAGTTAAAGACAGTTTGGCGATGGTAGAAATTGAGTGGCTTATGCCTTTGTTAGGTTTTGCAGAAGTTTTAGGCGGGATACTTATTCTGTTACCAAAAACAAGAGCACTTGGCGCTTTAGTAATTTTTCCGATAATGGTTGGCGTTTTATTTACCCATATTTTTGTGGCGCCAGAAAGTTTAATAATTGCCTTGGTAATTTGGGCAATTTTACTTTGGATAATTTATGAAAACAGAGCAAAATATTTGTCTTTAATAAAATGAAATGGAAAACCCTGAAATAGAAATATTTTATCCTACAAGCCAAACAGCGTGGAGAAAATGGTTGCAAGAAAATCATCTTTCAAAGCAAGCTGTTTGGCTTGTCTATTATAACAAAAAATCGAAAATAGAATCTATAACATGGAGTGAAGCAGTTGATGAAGCCCTTTGTTTTGGCTGGATAGACAGTAAAAGAATTTCAATCGACAAAGAAACCTCACATCAATTTTTTAGTAAACGAAAAACTAAAAGCACTTGGTCGAAAATTAATAAAGAAAAAGTTGAGAAATTTATTGAACAAGGTTTGATGACCAAAGCAGGATTTGCAAGTATTGAAATAGCAAAACAAAATGGCTCTTGGACAATTTTAGATGATGTTGAAGAACTAATAATTCCGATCGACTTAGAAATTGCTTTTAAAAAACACAAAGGATCGAAAGAGTTTTTTTTAAGTTTGAGTAAATCACTAAAAAAAATGTTATTAGCTTGGATAGCACTTGCCAAGCTACAAGAAACTAAACAAAAACGCATTGACGAAATTGCAGAAAGTGCTGCGCAAAATCTTAAACCAAAACATTTACGATAGAAAATGTATATAAGTTTAACATGCCTTTTCACAAAAAAGTTTTACTTTAACATCAAAATAAATTTAAACAAATATGGCATCAGGCTTTTTTGTAATTTTAGACGATATAGCTGCTTTGATGGACGACGTTGCTGCTAACGCAAAAATCGCCACAAAAAAAACAGCTGGAATACTTGGTGATGATTTAGCAGTAAATGCCGAAAAATCAACTGGCTTTGTATCGTCTAGAGAAATTCCTGTTTTGTGGGCAATTACAAAAGGCTCGTTTATAAACAAGTTAATTATTGTACCTGTAACTTTATTACTAAATATATTTTTGCCAACTGCAATAATAGTAATACTTATACTAGGTGGATTTTATCTTGCTTTTGAAGGTGTAGAAAAAATTGCAGAATATTTCTTTCATAAAAAACAAGCTACACAAGAAGCAGTAGTTGAAGTAGTTAAAGATGATGCTGAATTGGAAAAAACAAAAATAAAATCAGCCATTACCACCGATTTTATTCTCTCTGTTGAAATTGTAATTATTTCATTAAGCACCGTTTTAGACAAAAATTTAAGTGTACAAATTTTAACCTTATCAGTTGTTTCAATATTAGCTACTGTGGGTGTTTATGGCATTGTAGCGCTAGTAGTTCGTATGGATGATTTTGGATTTAAACTGATTGAAAAATCGAATAAAAAAGTTTTTTTTAATACACTAGGCATGTTATTAGTAAACGCCTTACCAATTGTTATCAAAACATTTTCTGTGCTAGGAACAATTGCATTATTGCTTGTGGCGGGAGGTATATTTGCGCACAACATTAACTATTTGCATCACATTTTACCTGAGTGGCCAAGCATGCTAAAAGAGTTTACTTTTGGCGTAGTTGGCGGATTAATTTCGTTAATTTTAATAATTGCCATTAAAAAAATCATTTCTCTATTTCGGAAAAAAACATAATTTAAAACCAAATTCTATCATTTAAAATTCAATTTTAGGATTGCATAAAATTCAAATTTTTACTTTTAAAAAAATCAGTTGCAAAAAAAATCCCGAACTTATCGTTCGGGATTTTTATCTCTCTGTAAAATTTTGTTTTAACTATTCTTCAACTACTTCAAAGTTAATAGTTGCAATAACTTCGCGGTGTAAGCGAGCTTTTGCAGTGTATTTACCCAAAGTTTTGATGTGTTCTTCATCAAGAGTAATTACTTTTCTATCAACTTCATGACCTAGTTTTTTAATTGCTTCAGAAATCTGCAATGCAGTAACCGAACCAAATATTTTACCATTTTCGCCAGCTTTAGCGCCAACTTTAACTAATGCATTTGTTAAGAAATCAGCAGTAACTGCTGCCGCTTTTTTAATTTTTTCTTCTTTAAACGCACGTTGTTTCATTGTTTCAGCAAGCATCTTTTTGTTGCTTACTGTAGCCATAGCAGCCATACCTTGTGGTATTAAATAATTTGTACCGTAACCGTTTTTCACAGTTACTACTTCATCTTTATAACCAAGGTTTTTTACGTCTTTCTTTAAAATAACTTCCATTTCTTATCCTCCTTATTATTTTAACATGTCGCCAACATATGGCAATAAAGCTAAGTGGCGAGCTCTTTTAACAGCAGAAGCCAATTTACCTTGATATTTAACTGATGTACCTGTTAAACGACGTGGTAAAATTTTACCTTGTTCGTTTACAAATTTTAATAAAAACTTCTCGTCTTTGTAATCGATAAATTTAATACCTGATTTTTTAAAACGACAGTATTTTTTAGCCTTAACCTCAACTGATGGTGGGTTTAAGTATCTAATTTCTGAGTTTGGTGCTGACATTTTTTTTAGTTTTTAATTGTTTTTAATTAAGCTGTAACTTCTTTTTTGTTAGCAGCTAAACCTCTTCTTTTTTCTGCATAAGCAAAGCTATATTTGTCTAAAGCTACTGTTAAGAAACGTAAAACGCGCTCATCACGCTTAAACGCTATCTCAAAGTCGTTAACAAATGAGCCTGGAGCATCAAATTGAAGTAAAAAATAAAATCCTGAGGATTTTTTTTGAATTGGGTAAGCTAATTTTTTTAAGCCCCAACTCTCTTCGTGGATCAATTTTCCTCCGTTGTCAGTAATTAGTTTTTTAAACTTGTTTACCGCTTCCTTTGCCTGATCATCAGACAAAACGGGAGTTAAAATGAAAACGGTTTCGTAATTCTTTAACATTGTGTTGTTTGTTTAATTGTTAATTATTTTTTTTTATGGACGGCAAAGATAGAAAATACTTTAATTATGACCAAATATTTTGACAAATCATTCCTAATTTCATCTAAAAAAAAGAAAAACTTAAAAAATTCATTTATTTTAGAACACCCCCCTATTTTTTCAACATATTTTAAATATTTTTCACTTTTTTAATACAATATTGTCATTTTTTATACCTTCGCACAAAATTAATACAAAAAATTATGTTCTCTATTCGTTTTAACGCTCTAAAAGAAGCAAGCAACAGAAATCCTGTTGAACCCATTATTAAAGACTATAAAAGTCCTGAAATTTTTGGCAAAAATGTATTTGGCAAAATATCAATGCGCGAGTTTTTAAGTAAAGAAGCTTACGAAAGTGTTATAAGCGCAATAGATCATGGCACACAAATAGATAGAAAAACAGCTAATCAAGTTGCTTCTGCAATGAAAGCTTGGGCTAGCGGACGTGGTGCAACGCACTACACACATTGGTTTCAACCTTTAACGGGTAGTACTGCCGAAAAACACGATGCTTTTTTTGAACCTATTGGTGATGGTTTAGCTATCGAAAATTTTGAAGGTTCGGCTTTGGTTCAGCAAGAGCCAGATGCATCTAGCTTTCCAAACGGAGGAATTCGCAATACATTTGAAGCTCGTGGCTACACAGCTTGGGATCCATCGTCTCCTGCATTTGTAATTGGCACAACTTTATGTATTCCTACCATATTTATATCTTACACAGGCGAAGCCTTAGATTATAAAACGCCTTTATTAAAAGCATTGCACGCTGTTGATAAAGCTGCTGTTGATGTTTGCCAATATTTTGACAAGAACGTAACTAAAGTAATTGCTACTTTAGGCTGCGAACAAGAATATTTTTTGGTCGACACATCTTTACACAATGCACGCCCCGATTTAGCTATGACAGGCAGAACTTTGTTTGGACACTCTCCTGCCAAAGGTCAACAATTAGAAGATCATTATTTTGGCTCTATTCCTGATAGAGTTTTAAATTTTATGCGCGATTTTGAAGCAGAAAGTTTAATGTTAGGTATTCCTTTAAAAACACGTCATAACGAAGTGGCTCCAAATCAGTTTGAGTGCGCACCCGTTTTTGAAGAAGTAAATTTAGCTAACGATCACAATCAATTGTTGATGGATTTAATGAGTAAAGTTGCTCAACGCCATCATTTTAAAGTGTTAATGCACGAAAAACCTTTTTCTGGAGTAAATGGTTCGGGCAAACACAACAACTGGGCGCTTAGCACAAACACAGGTAAAAATTTATTATCGCCAGGCAAAACTCCAAAAAACAATTTACAGTTTTTAACTTTCTTTATTACTACAGTTCGTGCAGTTTATGAGCATGCCGATTTTTTACGTGCATCAATTGCAAGTGCAGGTAACGATCACCGCCTTGGTGCAAACGAAGCTCCTCCAGCAATTATGTCGGTATTTTTAGGGAGCCAATTAAGCTCTGTGTTAGATGAGTTAGAAAGCAAAGTGAAAGATGGAAAAATGACTCCTGACGAAAAAACAGATTTAAAATTAAACATTGGTAAAATTCCAGAAATATTATTGGATAATACCGATAGAAATAGAACATCGCCTTTTGCATTTACAGGAAATAAATTTGAGTTTAGAGCGGTAGGTTCTTCAGCTAACTGCGCTTCAGCAATGATTGCATTAAATTTAATTATTGCTGACCAATTAAATAAATTTAAAAAAGAAGTAGATGCTTTAATTGAAAAAGACGTTAAAAAAGACGAAGCTATTTTGCAAGTATTACGCACTTACATTATTGAATCTAAAAAAATAAGATTTGAAGGAAACGGCTACGGCGACGAATGGGTAAAAGAAGCAGAAAAAAGAGGTTTGTCTAACATTAAAACAACGCCCGATGCGTTAGATGCTTTAGCTTCTAAAAAAACAAAACAATTATTTAAAGATTATAATATTATGAGTGAGCGCGAAACAGAAGCTCGTCATGATATTAGTTTAGAAATTTATACTAAAAAAATTCAAATAGAATCTCGTGTAATGGGCGATTTAGCTTTAAATCACATTGTGCCTGTTGCAATTAATTATCAAAATAAATTAATAAATAACGTAACTGGATTAAAATCTATTTTTGGTGAAAAAGATTTTAAACAACATGCACAATCGCAAATGGATATGATCATCGAAGTATCAGAACGTATTTCTAAGATTATTAAATTTGTGGATGAAATGACCGAAGAACGCAAAAAAGCAAACGCTATTGAACATGCTAAAAAACAAGCTGTAGCCTATTGCGAAAAAGTAATTCCTTATTTTGAAAAAATACGCTACGAAGTAGATAAACTAGAACTTTTAGTTGATAATGCAGAATGGCCATTACCAAAATATAGAGAATTATTATTTGTAAAATAAAACAAAAAAATCCCGAACAAATTGTTCGGGATTTTTTTTAATTGTCATGCTGAGGCACGAAGCATCTTTATCAATCACGCAAACAAATTTACAAACTCAGTTGGTACGTTTGTTGTTTTACGAGTTTCGTAATCAAAACAAACTATCCCCGTTTTAACAATAGCAATTTGTTGTTGCGTTTTTTTATTTTTTAGTGAATAATAAATATCAAAACTACGCGCAGAAACATCTGCAATTGCAATTTGTATTTGTAGCACATCGCCATAAAAAGCCTCTGCTTTGTATACTACAGCGGCATCACCCATAATAATTGAAACACAAAATAAATTCAATTCGGTACAATTTATCGATTTTAAAAACTGTAAACGCGCTTCGTGTGCAAGCGATAAAACAGCATCGTTGCCTAAATGTCCGCCATAATTTACGTCAGATATTCTTACTGCAATTTCTGTTGTAAAAACTACCTTTTCTGGGAAATCTAATTTAATACGCATAAATATTATGCTGCTGATTTATTGTATTGCTTTATTGCATTTAGTTCTTTTTTCTTTTGCACTATTTCATCTTCAATGTCATAATCATCTTGCAAGCCTAACCAAAATTTTGCGCTATTACCAAAATATTTAGAAAGTCGCAAAGCCGTATCAGCTGTTACTCTTCGTTCTCCTTTAATAATTAGAGAAATACGTGTTTGAGGAATTGCAATATCTTTTGCTAACCTATAAGCACTTATTTCCAACGGAAGTAAAAACTCCTGTAAAAGCACTTCCCCTGGATGAATGTTTTTTAGTGTTTTCATTATTTTAAACTTTTAATGATAATCGATAATTTCTACTTCTTCAGCATTTCCGTTATTCCATTTAAAAATAATCCGCCATTGATTATTTATACGAATAGAATAATAATCTTTTAAATCTCCTTTTAATTTTTCTAATTCATTAGAAGGAGGTATCATCAAATCGTTAATATTCTGCGAGTTATTCAACATTCTTAGCTTTCGTCGAGCTATTTCCTGAATCTCAGTTGAAGGACTTTTTATTCTTTCACCCTCCCAAACTTTTTCCGTTTCTTTATTACCAAAGGAAATTATCATACTAACGCATAACGATACTTACGTCAAAGATAAGTAAATTATTTGATAAAATCAATTACAATTAAAATATTTTACTTAAACTTTAATTTCTTCGATAAATCATTAAAGTAAGTTGGAGTCCAAATTTTAAGTGCTTTATCGTCTTTTATAAATCGAACAACATCTTCCTTAACATTATCGAATGAAACTGTATTAATTTTTTGGTTTAGTATTTCTAGTATTTGTTTTTGAGAAATAGTTTTCGCTTTCCAATCTCCTGTATCTTTAGCGCGTTGCAAAAAATGACTTACATCTAATGCTACTCCGTTTTTTATATACCATTCTAAATCGTACCAATCTCTTCCTTTTACGCGATTTTTCCATTTACGAAATAAAAGTGCGTGCATTTTTCCTGCAAACAAACTCGGCAACGTAAAACATTTTACATAAAACGAAAACGGACGCAACAACAATTTTTCTTCGGTTTCAAAACCAAGTGGTGGCTGCCTGTCAACTTCTATTTTAATTTTTATTTCTTTGTTCGATTTTATTCCTGCTTGTTTTACTATGTCTTCTAAAATCAATTCTTTCCAAATGGTTTCCGATTTTAAAAAAGCCGATTCAACATTCGTTTGTATTTTTTTATCTTTTTCGTTTATGCTTACCGTCATTCCAATAGCTTCAAATTCTGTAACAATGGCAGAAAAATAAGGCTCTAACGAAAAGTTTGCATCGGGCTCCAGCAAAGAGAAATCCAAGTCTTCCGAAAATCTATCTAATCCATAAAAAATGCGAAGTGCAGTGCCACCATAAAAAGCAGCCCTTTCAAAAAAATCGGTTCGCGATAATCCCGAAAGGGCTATTTCTTGCATAATTTCGCGCAAAGCCGACAACGTTTCGTCTTCGTTTTTCGGATTGTATGTTGCTATCCATTCTTTAATCATAGCGTATTTAATGTTTTAATAAGCATTGCAATACTATTACTTTTTGGTGCGTCATCAATCCACGAAGCGATAGTTGTAGTATTTAAACTTTGTAAAATTTCTTCGTCCATACGCATATCGTTTAGCAAAAAATCTTTTGTTTGACTAACGCTTCTTAACAAAACACCCGAGGTTAAAATTACTTTGTCGCAAACTGCTTTTTCGCGCGAAGCCATAAGCACGGTTTGTTTTGGAGTAAGTTGCACACTTTGTATTCCAAAAGAATAATACGGCGAAGGCAAATGATAAAAACTAAATCGACCTGCTTCTGCATTATATTTTTTTGAAGTTTTTAGCGTTGCAGAAGTAATTTCGTGCACACGCTCTGGTATTAAACCCCAATAAGACAAAGCAGACTCCAACGAAACATAACTTGGCCCACGCAAATGATTAGCAATTAAAAATGGCTCGGGAACAGCCAAATCTAAATCTGTACCAAAAAGATACAAACCTCTTTTTACAGAAATTAGTGCGCCACTTTTTAGCAACTCACTTATTTTATCGTTGGGGCGATTGTACTCAACAAGCGCATCCATCAACAAACTGTGAGAAACAGGTATTTCGGCGTATTCTTTTATTAGTCTTCTAAATTCCACAATGCAAAATTATTATGCAATAATCGGATTTTTTCCGATTAATTGCAACTATTTTAACAATTAATTGTAAAATAAACAATAGAAAATCGTATTAATTCCGATTATCTGTTTAAAATATTACATATTTGTATTTTAATTACAGCTCAAGCGGACGCTTGCGCCAGAAAGGTTAGAATGAGTCTAATTTAATACGTATTGCAAATCAAGGAAGTCTAGTTCCTACAGCGTTTTTCTTAAAGTGATTTCTCATTCCATCGCACCTATAATAATAAGAAATATATGAAAAAGAAACACTATCTCTGTTAATAACGTACATACCCGTAATTTCTTCTGTATTACCACCACACTGTCCGCCGTCATTGAATGTATATGAAAAATTTTTATTTTCGTCAATAATTAAACTATCAATCATAAATCCACCAATTTGAATTTTAATTAAGTTTTTTTCATTAATTCGAGATATTGTGCCTTCTGCCTCATAATTTTTAGTAGATGTAGTACTTTGAAAAAAACCTCCGAATGGATCTCCTGGTTGAAATGATTCTTCAGAAATAGAAAACTTAAAATTACCAGTATAATTGTCTATCCAAGCATAAGGATCTTGTTTTACTTCTTCTTTTTTACAAGACGAAATAAAAAGCGACAATAAAGAGATAATAAAAACTAAATTTTTCATTGGATTTATTTTTATTAAAACTAATAAAAATTATCTATACCAGCAAACAACGTATATTGATTTGCATTTTTTTTATTCAGAAAAAAAAGTTGGAATTTCTCCCAACTTTAAACTTTGAATCTTAAACTTTAAATTAGTTTCCCAAAACCGATTTCAAATCATTCATCAAATCTTCTATGTCTTCTACTCCAACGCTTAAACGCAATAAAGAATCTACCACGCCTGCTTTTTCGCGTTCGTCTTTTGGTATAGAAGCATGCGTCATAGTTGCGGGGTGGTTTATTAAACTCTCTACGCCGCCTAATGATTCTGCCAACGAAAACACTTTAAACGATGAAGCAAACTTAAAGGTATCTTCTAAACTTGCGCCTTTTAACACAATAGAAATCATACCACCAAAATCTTTCATTTGTTTTTTAGCAATAGCGTGGTTTGGATGATTTTCAAAACCTGGCCAATACACTTTTTCTATTTTTGGATGTGTGCTTAAAAAGTGTGCTATTTGTTTACCGTTTTCGCAATGCGCTTTCATTCGCAAGTGCAATGTTTTTAGTCCGCGTAAAACTAAAAAGCTATCCATTGGTCCAGGTGTAGCGCCACACGAGTTGTGTATAAATGCTAATTGCTCATAAATTTTATCGTCGTTAAGCATTAAAGCTCCCATAATTACATCGGAGTGTCCGCCTAAATATTTTGTTGCAGAGTGCATAACAATGTGCGCACCTAAATCTAACGGATTTTGTAAATAAGGTGATGCAAAAGTATTATCAACTGCTAAAATTAAATTGTTTGCTTTTGCAATTTTTGCGCAAGCTTCAATATCTACTATCTGCATAGTAGGATTGGTAGGTGTTTCAACCCAAATTAATTTTGTGTTAGCGTTAATAAATTTTGTAATATTATTAGCATCGGTTAAATCTATAAAATGAAATTTAATACCATAGTTTGCAAATACTTTTGTAAACATTCGGTACGAACCTCCGTACAAATCGTTACCAGTAATAATTTCATCACCGGGGCGCAACATTTTCACAATGGCATCAATTGCACCCATTCCGCTACTAAAACACAAACCGTATTTTGCGTTTTCTAAAGCTGCCAAACATTTTTCTAATGCCGAACGTGTAGGGTTTTTTCCGCGTGCGTAAGCATAACCTTTATGTTTACCGGGCGACTCTTGCACAAAAGTAGAGGTTTGAAAAATAGGAGTCATAATTGCTCCTGTAGTTGGGTCAGGCTCCTGACCTGCATGTATAGCTTTAGTCCCGAATTTTAAATGGCTTGTGTCTTTCATAATAAATGAATTTATATTTTTTATACAAAGTTAAGATTCTGATTCAATTTCTTGTTTAGTAAACACTCTTTTGACCCAACGTGGTATAACTATAGCGCCAACAAACAAATACGGGTAATAGCTTATTAAACGCCACACCATAGCCAATGTTAGTGCTAATGTTGCACTTGGTAAAAATTCGCCAAGCAATTTACCAAACAACCACTCTGCTAATCCTGCTCCGCCAGGCGTTGGGCTTGCTATGTTAATTATTCCCATAACTACTTGGCGTGCATACACTACATAATGACTAAAATTAACATTACTAAAGGCTTTTATTATACAATTAATAATTATAAATCGCGCCGACCAACTCACGCAAGTAGCTGCAAAAGATTTTAACCAATAACCTCCTTTTTGTTGTTTTAATTCTAGGGCTGCAATTTCCATTTCGATGCCGGTTTTGGTAGCTTGCTCTTTCCATTTTTTTAAAAAACCAATAGAGAAAATTTTCATTAAAAATATTTTTACAGCTGTAGCATTTATAAACAAAGCATAAGCCACCAAAATTTTATAGGCTAACACCACAAAATAAACTACCCAGAAAAAATAAGCCAAACCCAATCCGTAAGATAATTTTGCAGCATCGCCTTGTTCAATAACCCCAAAAAGCAAATCGTGCCCCAGCGTAAAATAAACAATAGGCGCTATTAAGGCAAAGAACATTCCGTCTAAAAACGATGTAAACATGATTACGGAAATGGAACGCCCCATCGAAATTTTTTCTTTGTTTAAAATATAGATGGCAAATGCAAAGCCACCGCCCAAAACTGGAGGAATAATTGCAGAGCAAAATTCCCAAAGCATAATTACTTCAAACGACTTTTTCCAAGTTAATTCGTTATTGGTAAGAACTCTTATTCGAACCATGTAAGCCCAATCTCTAATTACTACCATAACAAACGACAACAAAATCCAAAGGGTAGAATGCCAAGTCCAGCTAATTGTTGAAAACGCATTGGCATCAAAATTTCTGACCAACAGACAACTTGCAACGCCCAATCCTAAAATTATTGGGACGAGTATTTTACTAGGCTTTGTAAGGTTTAAAATATCTTTTGCTTGTGTGCTCAAGTGTTGAAAAATAATTTTTTTACAAAGTAAGAATTATACTTAAAAATTCAAATCGGAATCCTATTTTTACATACTTTTTAAAAGAAACCATTAAGCGAAATAGATTTAACCTAGCTATGAAAAAAATATTTTACCTTACAACATGCACCACTTGTAAAAGAATTTTACACGAACTGAAACCCGGAACCGATGTTGTAATGCAAGATGTAAAAACAGAACAAGTTTCAGAAAAACAATTAGATGAGTTGTCAAAACTTGCAGGAAGTTATGAAGCTTTGTTTAGCAAAATAGCTATGAAATACAGAATGTGGGGCTTAGATAAAAAACAACTTACTGAGCACGATTTTAAAAAATACATGTTAGAAGAATATACTTTTATTAAAAGACCTGTAGTTGTTAGTGGCAACAAAATTTTTATTGGAAGCTCTAAAAAAATGATAGAAGGCGCCAAAGATGCTTTACTAAACTTTTAATAAATAATTTAGCATTTATAAATTAATTGAATGAATGCTAAACTAATTTCTCATATTGCTTTATGGTTAGCCGCACTAATTTATGGTGCAAATTACACTATTGCCAAAAGTGTTATGCCGCAATATGTTCAGCCATTTGCATTTATAATTTTAAGAGTTATTGGCGCACTAGTTTTGTATTGGTTGGTTTCGTTATTTTTTAAACAAGAAAAAATTGAGAAAAAAGATTTCCCAAGACTTATTGCTTGCGGTATTTTTGGAGTAGCTGTAAATCAACTTTTGTTTTTTAAAGGTTTAAGTTTAACATCGCCAATTAATGCAGCAATTATGATGCTGTGTACACCAATTTTAGTTTTAATAATTTCTTTTTTTGCAATTAAAGAAAAATTAACTTGGGTAAAAATTGTTGGTGTTTTTATTGGTTTGTCGGGTGCATTATTACTTATTTTTCAAAACACAGCCATAACTTCAGTAAGTCAATCAAATCCTTTAGGTGATTTTTTTATTTTAATAAACGCACTTTCGTGGGGAATTTATTTAGTGATTGTAAAATCGTTAATGCAAAAATATTCAACACTAACAGTTATTAAATGGTCGTTTTTGTTTGGTTCTTTAATAGTAATTCCAGTAGGTTTTAATGAGTTTCAATTAATTGATTGGGCAAATATGCCATCACAAGCCTACGCATCTATAGCTTTTGTTGTAATTGGTGTAACTTTTTTAGCTTACTTTTTAAACACCTACGCCTTAAAACAGCTATCGCCAACTGTTGTAAGCATTTACATTTATCTGCAACCAATTTTAGCTTCATTAATTGCTATAATCAGTAAAAAAGACGAACTTAGTTTTTATAAAGTTTGTGCCGCATTATTAATTTTTGTTGGTGTATATTTGGTTAGTTTTAATCCAATAAAATATTTTAAAAAAATATGATAAAATCAATGACTGGTTTCGGAAAAGAAATCGTTGATGCAAATGGAAAAAGTATTAATATAGAAATTAGATCGCTTAACAATAAGCAACTCGATTTAAATATCAGAATACCATCATTACTAAAAGAAAAAGAATACGAATTACGCACTATTGTTGCCAAACAAGCTGAACGCGGAAAAGTAGATGTGCTAATTTATATTGAGCATGGAGAAGTTTCATCGGAAGTAAACATAAATAAAGAACTAGTTAAAACGTACTATAACGAATTACTTGAGTTACAAAAATTAACAGGAGATAAAGATCAATCTTTATTGCCAATGGTATTAAAAATGCCTGATGTTATGAAGGTAGAACGCAGCGAGTTAAATGATGATGAGTTTTTAATTATTAAGTCTGCTTTAGAAAAAGCACTACAAAAATTTAATGATTTTAGAAACGACGAAGGGCATACTTTGTGTAATGATTTATTGCAACGCATAAGCATTATTAACGATTTATTAATTCAAACAGAAGGTTTAGATTTACAAAGAAAAACTAAATTGCGCGAGCGGATTAAAAAAAATGTTTTAGAGTTTGTTGAAGAACAAAAAATAGATCAAAATCGTTTTGAGCAAGAATTAATTTATTACTTTGAAAAAGTAGATATTACCGAAGAAAAAACACGCTTAAAAACACATTTAGATTATTTTACCAAAACCATTAACGAAGAACAAAATCAAGGAAGAAAACTAGGTTTTATAACACAAGAAATTGGTAGAGAAATAAACACAATTGGTTCTAAGGCTAACGATGCCGATATGCAAAAATTGGTTGTGCAAATGAAAGACGAATTAGAAAAAATTAAAGAACAAAGCTTAAATATTTTATAAATGGAAAATAAAGGTGGAAAAGCAATTATTTTTTCTGCTCCATCTGGAGCAGGAAAAACCACTTTGGTTCAACACATACTAAAAACAATGCCCAACGCGTTAGAGTTTTCTGTTTCGGCTTGCAGCAGAGCTCAACGCGAAGGAGAAGTAAATGGCAAAGATTATTATTTTTTAAGTGTTGACGAATTTAAAAGCAAAATTGCTAACAACGAATTTGTAGAATGGGAACAAGTATATTTAAACAATTATTACGGAACACTTAAATCTGAAATTGAACGAATTTGGGCTAAAGGAAAAAATGTAATTTTTGATGTTGATGTAGTTGGCGGATTAAACTTAAAAAAACAATTTGGCGATAAAGCCTTAGCTGTATTTGTAAAAGCTCCATCAGTGCAAGAACTAGAAAATAGATTACGCAGTAGAAATACCGAAACAGAAGAAAGTATAGCACGTAGAATTGGTAAAGCACACAAAGAAATTGAATTCGAAAATCGTTTTGACAAAACAATTGTAAACGTAAATATTGAAGAAGCCAAACAAATGGCACAAAATTTGGTTCAAGACTATTTAAACAAATAAATTAATTATTAACTAACCATAAAAACTAAAACCATGAAAAATTTAATTTTAGGACTTGCAGTTGTTTTAGCTACTAGCTTAACTGTATCTGCGCAAGAAAAACAACCTGTTGGAAAAGAAGCGAAAGTTGCAAAAGAAAATCCTGGAAAAGGAAAAAAAGAAATGAAGGGTAAATCTGCAGAACAAAGAGCTGATGCCATTACAAAAAGAATGATGAAAGTTACTGGCGCTTCTGCTGTAAAAGAACCTAAAGTAAAAGAAATAAACTTAGCTACAGAAAAACAAAGAGAAGCAGACAGAACTACTAATGCAAATAATAAAGATGGCTTAAAAGTTGCGCACAAAAAAAGAAATTTAGAGCGCGAAACAAAATTAAAAGAAGTATTTTCTGCTGAAGAATATGCAAAATGGGTTGCACATAAAAAAGAAATGAAAGCTAAACAAAAAGCTAAAAAACAAGATGCTAAAAAAGCAAAAACTGAAGTAGAAGACGAAATTCAAGAAGCGATTGAAGATTAATAAATAAAAAACATTTAATAAAAAAGCGTCCCGAAAATTTCGAGACGCTTTTTTTATGTTTAAATTAGTAGCATGGCAAACAGTTTTTTACAAACTCCAATAGAATATTTAAAGGGCGTAGGTCCTGCAAAAGCTGATTTGCTTAAAAAAGAATTAGGAATATTTACATTTCAAGATTTACTAGAACACTACCCTTTTCGCTACGTTGATAGAACCAAGTTTTATAAAACAAGTGAAATAAATGCTGAAATGCCTTACGTTCAAATAAAAGGTCACTTTGTTTCTAAACAAATGTTGGGCGAAAAAAGAGGCAAGCGTTTATCTGCACAATTTTCTGATGGAACAAACAGCATAGAATTAGTTTGGTTTCAAGGCTACAAATGGATTGACCAGTATTTAGAATTACACAAAGAATATATAGTTTTTGGAAAACCAACATTGTTCAACAGTAAATTTAACATTGCGCATCCAGAATTAGAATTGGTAGAAAAAGCTAATCCTGTTTTTTTATCAGGACTGATGCCTGTTTATCCTCTAACAGAAAAAATAAAAACAAGAGGAATAGACAGCAAGGCTATTTCTAAAATGATTAAAACAATTTTACCAAACATAAATGGTAACGTTGATGAAACTTTACCCGATTGGGTATTAACTGAAAATCATTTGGTAGGTAGAGATGTTGCTATTTTTCAAATTCACCAACCCGAAAACACAACAATATTAGAGCAAGCAAAAAAAAGACTAAAATTTGACGAGTTGTTTTTTATACAATTACGTTTGCTAAAATTAAAAGCCAATAGAAAGAGCGCTAGTCAAGGTTATTTATTACCGAAAGTAGGTGATTTTTTCAATACCTTTTACAACAATGAATTGCCATTCCATTTAACAAATGCTCAAAAGCGCGTAGTTAAAGAAATAAGAACAGACATGGTTACTGGCAAACAAATGAATAGAATGCTGCAAGGCGATGTTGGTAGTGGCAAAACATTAGTAGCATTACTTTGTATGTTAATTGCATTAGACAATGGTTTTCAGGCCTGCTTAATGGCCCCAACCGAAATTTTAGCCAATCAACATTTTGAGTCGTTTAAAAAGTTTTTATTAAACATGAATGTAAATGTTGGTTTGCTTACTGGTTCAACAAAAAAAAGCAAACGCAAATTAATTGATGAGCAATTACAAAATGGCGAAATGCACATTTTAATTGGTACACATGCTTTAATTGAAGACAATGTAAAATTCAATAATTTAGGTTTAGTTGTGATAGATGAGCAACATCGTTTTGGTGTTGAACAACGTTATAAATTGTGGACAAAAAACAATCAGCCACCACATGTTTTAGTTATGACTGCAACACCAATACCTAGAACGTTAGCTATGACTTTGTATGGCGATTTAGATACATCTGTAATTGACGAATTGCCTCCTGGAAGAAAACCCATTACAACTACACATCGTTTTGATGATGCGCGTATGGCTGTGTTTGGCTTTATGCGCGATCAAATTGCAAAAGGAAGACAAATCTATTTAGTTTATCCATTAATTCAAGAATCAGAAAAAATGGATTATAAAGATTTGATGGATGGCTACGAAAGTATTTCGCGTTCTTTTCCATTACCCGATTATGCAATAAGTATTGTGCATGGTAAAATGAAACCAGCTGATAAAGATTATGAAATGATACGTTTTGCACGCAACGAAACACAAATAATGGTTGCAACAACAGTTATTGAAGTAGGTGTAAACGTGCCTAACGCAAGTGTAATGGTAATAGAAAGTGCTGAGCGTTTTGGTTTATCGCAACTGCATCAATTACGCGGAAGAGTTGGTAGAGGCGCCGATCAATCGTATTGCATTTTAATGACTTCGCACAAACTAAGCGCAGAATCTAAAACAAGAATAGAAACCATGTGCAGAACCAACGATGGTTTTGAAATTGCAGAAGTAGATTTAAAATTACGCGGACCAGGTGATATTGAAGGCACGCAGCAAAGCGGTGTTTTAAATTTAAAATTAGCCGACTTAGCAAAAGATTCTGCAATTATGCTTATGGCAAGAGATACAGCCGAAAAATTACTCAACAACGATAAAGATATTTTATTACCCGAAAACCAAAAAGTAAAAGAATATTTACAATTAAAAGAAGCTGGCAGAAAAGCCAATTGGAGTAAAGTTTCTTAAATTAAATACTATTTTTTAAATATTTTCGTTTAAGTAAAAAACAAACAAAAATGAAATTAATATCTCTTACAACATTATTCTTGTTATTATTTACAGTAAGCAATTCAGTCTCTGCTTATAATACTTTCGATTCAAAAAGCGATTCGTTACTTAAAAAATACACAGAAAAAACAATATATCTAACTGGAAATAGCAATAAATTTATACACCAATCTCAAAAAAAAAGAATTGGTGTTTTTGGCAAACGCTTAGCAAAATTTTTCGGAAATATTTCGCCTGATGCTTCTAATGAAATTCAAATTTATGCAAGCCAATATAAGGCTGGTTATTTCTTGTTTTTTTTAGGAATGTTTATTTTCACACTAACACTTTTTTCTTCAGCACTAATATTGGCAACAGGGGCTTACTTGTTTTTATTCTCATTATCATTTATTATATATATGTGGGGAATAATTAAAATAGCGAGAGCTCCTGAATATCTAAATAGAGCAATTTGGTATTATAATAGAGATGTAATTGCGAAATAAACATATTTTTCAACAAAAACTCATCTTCTTGTTAAAAACATTCCTTAGCTAAAAGCTCTGCTATGGCTTATATTTGTGTAGATAGAAATATTACCAATGGGAGAAGAAACACGTTTTTATAAAAAAATTGCATCGCTATTAAATATTAGCGATAAACAAGTTAGCACAACTATTCAATTACTTGATGAAGGAGCTACAATTCCTTTTATTTCTCGTTACCGAAAAGAAATGACGGGCAGCTTAGACGAAGTTCAAATTGCTAACGTTAGAGACGAAATAGACAGACTTCGTGTATTAGAAAAACGTCGCGAATTTGTAATTGAAACAATCGATAGTCAAGGTAAATTAACTCCAGAACTTACCATACAAATTATGAGTGCAGAAACCATATCTGTGCTCGAAGATATTTATTTACCCTATAAACCAAAACGCAGAACAAGAGCTACAATTGCTCGCGAAAAAGGATTAGAACCTTTAGCTGAGTTTATTTTAGTACAAAGCAATGCTAATTTAAATGATGAAGCAAAAAAATATATTTCTGATGAAAAACAAGTTACAACTATTGATGAAGCGTTAGATGGCGCACGAGATATAATTGCAGAGTTAATAAACGAAAATGCAGAAGCTCGTCAAAACATTCGTAATTTATTTATTCGCGAAGCTTCCATTACAAGTAAAGTAATGCGTGGTAAAGAAGAAAAAGGAGAGAAATTTACCGACTATTTTGAATGGGAAGAACCTGTTATGGCTTGTCCATCGCACCGCATGTTGGCTATGCGTCGTGGCGAAGCCGAAGAAATTTTAAGTTTAAATATTGCTCCTTCAACAGAAAATGCTTTAGAAATTTTAAATCGACAATTTGTAAAATCAAACAATAAATTATCAGAACAGGTAAAACTTGCCGTAGAAGAATCATACGATAGATTAATGAAAACTTCTATTGAAAGTGAAATTAGAGTACTTACAAAAAATGGTGCCGACGAAAAAGCAATACAAGTATTTGCAGATAATTTACGCGAACTTTTGTTAGCTTCTCCACTTGGTCAAAAGGCAATATTAGCTATAGATCCCGGTTTTAGAACAGGTTGCAAAGTGGTTGCTTTAGATAAACAAGGTAAACTATTAGAAGATACTGTAATTTATCCGCACGAAAAAAACAGAGAAGAACTTTCAAAAAATATTGTTCTAGCTTTTTGCGCTAAACATAACCTCGAAGCAATAGCTATTGGAAATGGAACAGCAAGCAGAGAAACTGAAAATTTTATACGTAGCATTAAAGAAATTCCTAGCGACATTCCTGTTATTATGGTTAACGAAAGTGGCGCGTCAATTTATTCTGCATCGGCTGTTGCTCGCGAAGAATTTCCTGACAAAGATGTAACGGTTAGAGGTGCAGTTTCTATTGGCCGCCGTTTAGCCGACCCATTAGCAGAACTTGTAAAAATTGATGCTAAATCAATTGGCGTTGGGCAATACCAACACGATGTAGATCAAAAATTATTAAAGAAAAAATTAGATGAAGTAGTAGAGAGTTCTGTAAATAAAGTAGGCGTTGAATTAAACACGGCCAGCAAAGAATTACTTACTTACGTTTCGGGACTTGGTGCACAACTTGCTCAAAATATTATTGAATACCGAAACACAAACGGACCTTTTAAAACTCGCAAAGCATTATTAGCTGTTCCGCGAATGGGCGACAAAGCCTTTGAGCAAGCAGCAGGATTTTTAAGAATTGCCATCGGAGTTCATCCACTCGATAAAAGTGCAGTACATCCAGAAAGCTACCACATTGTAGAAAAAATGGCAAGCGATTTAAAATGTTCTATCGAAGATTTGATGGAAAATAAAGAATTGCGAAAAAAAATAAATCTTCAAAATTACGTTAGCGAAAAATTTGGTTTACCAACGCTAAACGATATTATGAATGAGTTAGATAAGCCAGGCCGAGATCCACGTAAAAGTTTTGAAACTTTTAGTTTTGATAACAGCGTTCATAGCATTGAAGATTTGCGCGAAGGAATGAAATTACCTGGCATAGTTACCAACGTAACCAACTTTGGAGCCTTTGTAGATATTGGCGTTCATCAAGATGGATTAGTTCACATAAGTCAATTGTCAGACACATTTGTTGACGATCCAAATAAAGTAGTAAAAGTGCAACAGCAAGTTACTGTTACTGTTACCGAAGTTGATGTGCAACGCAAAAGAATAGCACTTTCAATGAAAGGACAAGGAATTCCAGTTGCCGGAAATACAATTGGAAGTTTTTTAGAAGCGAAACCAAAACAAAGCACAACACAAACAGTTTCGCAACCAGAAACAAATAAAAAAGGTACGCTGAGTAGTTTTGCCGATTTAAAAGCCAAATTTGATGCAGCTCCACAAATTACTGAAGTAGTAAAAAAAATTGAAGCAAAAGTTTCAATTCCTACTGAAACAAAAACACAAGTTGAAGAGACTAAAATTATAGCTAAAGAATCGGTTAAAATTGAAACTCCAATTATAAAAACAGAAAAAATTACTGAACCAGAAAAGGAATTGTCAAAAGGTAAAAAAGCTGCTAAACCTGAAAAAGTTATACCCGAAAAAGAACAATATTTATCAGATTTTGCCGCTAGATTAGCTGCGATTAAAAACAAAACAAAAGAATAAGTTTTAATTAATGCTGAACTAATCAAAAAAATTAAGTAAATTCACGTAAAATTTAAACAAAATGAAAAAAATATTTTTAGTCCTAATAGCTTCAATAGCTTTGTTTTCGTGTAAAAACGAAGAGCAAGAAAATCAAATTAACGCTCTAAAAGGTGATAAAGATTCTTTAAGCGCTCTTGTAGAAGCTAAAGAAGAAACATTAAACGAATTTATTTCAGCATTTGCTGAAGTAGAAGGTAATTTAACTGCCATTAAAGAAAAAGAAATGAATATCTCTGCATCTGCAAAAAGTGGCGAGATTAAAAATGGTGATGTTAAAGACCTTATCAATCAAGATATTCAAGCTATTAATGAATTAATGGAAGTAAATAAAGGCAAAATTTATTCGTTACAATCTAAACTTAAAAAAGCTGGTGTAAAAATTGCCGATTTTGAGAAGTTAATCGAACAATTAAATGCGCAGTTAGCTCAAAAAGACAAAGAATTACAAGAGTTGAATGCATTGCTTACAATGAAAAATTCTGAAATTGAGCAGTTAAACTCATACACTGTTGAGTTAAATAACGAGAATACGAAAAAAGAAAAAGTAATTGCTGATCAAACTAACAAAATGAACACTGTTTATTATGTGGTTGGTAAATACAAAGAATTAAAAGAAAAAGGAATTGTTAGCAAAGACGGTGGTTTTATGGGTATCGGTAAATCAAAAGAAGTAAAACAAGATTTTAATGCAGATCATTTTACGGTTATCGATTTAACAAAAACTACTAAAATACCTGTAGGTTCTAAAAAAGCAAAAGTAGTTTCTAGTCATTCTACCGATTCTTACAAATTAGATAAAGGTGCAAACGGAATATTTGATGATTTAGTAATTACTAATTCAGAAAAATTTTGGAGAAACTCTAAATACCTTGTTATTATTAACGATTAAGCCCAAAAAGCAAATCATAAAAAAGCGGCTAATTGCCGCTTTTTTTTTGACAAATTTTCTACACAATTTCTTACATTTGTGTAAAACTAACAAACCTCTTTAGCTCTTAAAACAAGCCATAAAGAACAAAATAATTGCAAATGAAAATTTCTTACAGCTGGTTAAAACAATACATAAATACAAAAGCAACGCCCGACGAAATTGCGAAACTACTTACCGATAGCGGATTAGAAGTAGAATCTGTTGAAGCCTTTGAAACTGTAAAAGGCGGATTAAAAGGAATGGTAATTGGTGAAGTTATTACCAAAGAAAAACATCCAGACGCAGATAAATTGAGTTTAACTACCGTAAATGTTGGCGCACCTGAATTGCTAAGCATTGTGTGTGGTGCACCGAACGTAGAAGCAGGACAAAAAGTTGTAGTAGCAACTGTTGGTGCAAAATTATATCCTAGTGATGGCGAACCATTCGAAATTAAAAAATCAAAAATACGTGGAGCTGTTTCCGAAGGAATGTTATGTGCTGAAGACGAAATTGGTTTGGGAGCATCGCATGCAGGAATTATGGTTTTAAATACTGACGCAAAAGTTGGTACACCTGCAGCTGAATATTTTAATTTAGAAAATGATTACGTTTTAGAAATAGGCTTAACTCCAAACAGAGCCGATGCAACTTCTCACTTTGGTGTGGCGCGTGATTTAGCAGCTGTATTAGCTTTACATACTAACGAAACAGTAAAAGCAACATTACCTTTAGTTGATTCATTTCAAAATAACAAAGTACAATCTTCTATAATAGTTGAAGTAAAAGATACAGAACGTTGCCCAAGATATTCTGGTTTGGTTATCGATAATATTACTGTTGCTCCATCACCAGATTGGTTAAAAAATAAATTATTAGCCATTGGTTTGCGCCCAATTAATAATGTGGTTGATATTACCAATTACGTTTTGCACGAAACAGGACAACCTTTGCACGCATTTGATTTCAACGCAATTGAAGATAAAAAAATTGTAGTAAGAACAGCTAACGCAAACGAAAAAATAACAACCCTAGATGGTGTTGAACGTACATTGGTTGAAACAGATTTAGTGATTTGCGATAGCAAAAAACCACTTTGTATAGCTGGTGTTTTTGGCGGAAATAATTCTGGTGTAAACGATAACACTAAAAAAATATTTTTAGAAAGTGCTTACTTCAATTCGGTAAGCGTTAGAAAAACATCAAAACAACATACGTTGAAAACTGATGCTTCATTCCGTTTCGAAAGAGGTACAGACCCTGAAATGACCATGTATTCTTTAAAAAGAGCTGCATTGCTTTTAGTTGAAATTTGCGGAGCAAAAATTGAAGAAGCACCAAGCGACTTCTACCCTATTCCAGCAAAAGAATTTGACGTAACTCTAAATTTTGATTACTGCACAAAAATTATTGGTAAGCAAATTGAACCGACTATAATAAAAACTATTTTACAAAACTTAGGAATTAAAATTGTTAGTGAAGACAACACTAAACTACAATTAAAAGTTCCTGCTTATAAAGTTGACGTGCAACGCGAAATAGATGTGGTAGAAGAAATATTACGCATTGTTGGCTACAACAATATCGACTTACCCGAAAAACTAAACGCTTCACTTTCCTTCTCTAGCAAACCAAACAGAGAAGTGATACAAAATACAGTTTCTGATTTATTGGTAGCAAATGGTTTTTACGAAATAATGAATTTGTCATTAACCAGTTCTAACTACACCAATAGCTTAACAGAATATAATCCTAATGAAAATGTAAAGATTTTAAATCCTTTAAGTTCGGAGTTAGATGTAATGCGTCAAACATTATTGTTTGGTGGCTTACAAACCATTATTTACAACACAAACAGAAAACGTAGCGACTTAAAACTATTTGAATTTGGAAAAGTGTACAAAAAAGTAAACGACACTTTTGTAGAAAAATACATGTTGGGTTTATTTATTACAGGAAATAAATCAGCAGAAAGTTATGCTTCTAAAAGCGCAGCAACTTCTTATTCTGAATTAAAATCGTATGTTGTAAAAACGCTTGCTAGATTGGGTTTAGATAATTTAAAAATTTCTGCGTGCGATGAATCTGAATTGCTAAACGAAGGCTTACAACTAAGTGCTGGTAAAAAAGTGATTGCAAAAATTACTGAGGTAAAAAAATCAACACTTAAAAAACAAGATATTTTTCAACCTGTTTATTATGCAGAAATTGAATGGGATAATTTAATGGCTGTTGTTCCAACTAAAGCATCACAGTTTAAAGAATTAGCTAAATTTCCAGAAGTAAGAAGAGATTTAGCATTGCTAATTAACAAAGATGTAAAGTATCAGCAAATAGAAGAATTAGCGTATCAAGCAGAAAGAAACTTATTGAAAAACGTTAACTTATTTGATATTTACGAAGGTGATAAGTTAGAGCAAGGCAAAAAATCGTATGCAGTAAGTTTTACATTGCAAGATGAAAACAATACGCTTAACGATAAACAAATCGAAAAAATAATGGAGAAACTAATTAAAACCTATCAGGAAAAATTAGGAGCTACCATTCGATAGTTTACATTTTAAATGCAACATAATTTACCCATTTACGAAGTAATTGATGAGTTAAAAAATAAACTCAACAATGCTTCGCAGGTAATTTTGCAGGCACCTCCAGGCGCAGGTAAATCAACTGCTTTGCCGTTAGAACTCATTAACGAAACTTGGCTGCAAGGCAAAAAAATAATTATGCTGGAGCCTCGTCGTTTGGCAGCACGCTCTGTAGCTATGCGTATGGCGCAAGTGCTTAACCAAGAAGTTGGTAACACTGTTGGTTATCGTGTTCGATTTGATACCTGCATTAGTAAAAATACAAAAATAGAAGTAGTTACCGAAGGTATTCTTACACGCATGTTGCAAGAAGATAATGCGCTCGAAAACTACGGACTAATTATTTTTGATGAGTTTCATGAAAGAAGTTTAAACAGCGATTTAAGTTTTGTATTGTGTTGTGAAGCACAAAAAATTCTTCGCCCGGACTTAAAAATTTTAATTATGTCGGCAACCATACAAACGCAAGAAATTTCAAAACTATTACAAAATGCGCCTATTGTAACTTCAAAAGGAAAACAATATCCTTTGAACTTCAATTATAACAATACCACCAAACTTGGCGAATTGAATACAGAACAAATTGTAAACACAATTAAGCAAGCATTACAAAAACATAGTGGAGACATTTTGGTTTTTCTTCCTGGTGCTTTTGAAATTCAAAAAGTAAACGAATTAATTAACACCATTCCACAAACAGTTATACATAATTTGTATGGCGATTTATCTTTTCAATTACAACAAGAAGCCATTTTACCCAACAAAAATGGTTTGCGAAAAATTGTATTAGCTACTTCCATTGCCGAAACTTCGTTAACCATCGAAGGTGTTACTGTAGTTATTGACAGCGGTTTAGCGCGAAAATCAAAATTCGATTTTAAATCGGGATTTAATAAATTAATTACCGAAAGTGTTACCAAAGATGCTGCCGATCAGCGTGCTGGAAGAGCTGCACGTTTAAGCGAAGGTTACTGTTATAGAATGTGGCCCGAAACTGCTAATCATTTATTAAAAAATCAGAATACGCCCGAAATTTTAGAATCAGATTTAAGTAACACATTACTAGAAATTTATAATTGGGGCATAAACGATATATTCGAACTCAACTGGATTACACCGCCACCATTAGGAAACGTAGCGCAAGCCAAAACAATTTTAGAAAGCTTACAAGCAATCGAAAACAATAAAATAACTCCACTTGGCAAAGCCTTATTAAAATATCCAACGCATCCGCGCTTCGCTAATTTGTTTGAAAGCAATAAAAACAATCCTCAACTTTTAAGTTTAGCAACAGATGTAATTGCTGTTTTAGAAGAAAAAGATTTTTTAGATAAAAACACAGGCGCAAATATTGCACTACGTATTGATGCTTTACGGAAATGGAGAAACAAAGAGCACGTAAACGCCGATAAACGGGTTTTAGAACGTGTTGAGCGCTTGGCAAAACAATGGCGAAGCACAGTAAAAACAAACATTGACAATACGCTTGTTGATGATAACGAAGCAGGAAAATTAATTGCCTTGGCTTATCCTGAACGTATTGCAAAATTAGTTTCAGAAAAAAACGGACAATACAAATTAAGTAACGGACGTTTAGCAAAACTAAATAGTAGCGACGAGTTAGTGCACCAAGAATACATTGCGGTAGCTCAATTAGATGGCGGAACAAGTGAAGGAAAAATATATAGTGCTGCACCACTTTTAAAAACGGATGTTTTGCCTTTAGCAACAGAACGAAATATAGTAAGTTATAATTCTGAAACAGAAAGCATACGATGCAAAACCGAAAAAGCAATTGGTGCAATTGTATTAGAAAGTAAAAGCAATACACTTCCTAATAAAGAACAAATTAAAACTATTTGGAAAGAAATTATCACAGAAAAAGGAATAGCATTTTTAGATTTTTCAGAATCTGTTTTGCAATGGCAAGCACGCGTTATTAGCCTTGCTAAATGGAACACTGAGCAAATTTGGCCTGATGTTAGCGATGCTAAACTTATTGAAACACTTGATGAGTGGTTACTTCCTTACATTGAAAACTATAACAAACTAAGCGATGTAAAAAATGTAAATTACATTGATTTGTTAAACACTTTATTAAGTTGGGAGCAACAGCAAACACTCGGAGAGTTAGCTCCAACAAAAATTACAGTACCCAGTAGTTCCGAAATTAAAATACATTATTTTTCTGACGGTAAAACTCCTGAATTACATGTGCGTTTGCAAGAAATTTTTGGTTGGCTACAAACACCAAAAATAAACAACAACAAAACGGCTTTGCTTATACACTTGCTATCGCCAGGATACAAACCAGTGCAAGTAACACAAGATTTAAACAGCTTTTGGAAAAACACCTATATTGAAGTCCGTAAAGATTTACGCGGTCGCTACCCAAAACACTCGTGGCCCGAAAATCCATTTACCGCAGAAGCAGTTAGAGGTGTGAAAAGGAAAAACTAACGCATAACAACTATGCGTTAATTAAAATATTATTCATTATAAAACTATTCACCAATTGGCTCCCACAACTCAACTTTGTTGCCTTCTGCATCTAGTATATGCACAAATTTACCATAGTCGTACGTTTCAATTTTATCGAGAATAGTAACGCCATCTTTTTTAAGTTGCTCCACCAATTCAACTAAATTTTCTACTCTATAGTTTATCATAAAGTCTTTGGTAGATGGCTCAAAATATTTGGTATTTTCTGCAAATGGAGTCCATTGAGTTTGTGCTTTTTTAGTGCTATCCGCACCTTCAAACCACTCAAACGTAGCACCATAGGGATTAGTATTTAAACCAAGGTGTTTTTGATACCATTCGGTTACTTTTTTTGGATCTTTGCATTTAAAAAAAACGCCACCAATACCTGTTACTTTTTTCATTTGGTTGGAATTGTTAGTTGAAGTTATAGAATTAAAAGCAAAACCCAAACAAAAGGTAGTTGCTAATGCTGAAGATAATAGAATTGATTTTTTCATTTTATATAATTAAAGAGCAATATGTTTTAGGCTTTTCAATAAGCAGAAATTCGAAATGCCGATGTTTAAATTTAGTTTAAAATTTTAAAACACTCAATTATTGAGGGCATTGTATTTGTAAGCTTAATCGTCAATTCCTTTCCCCTCAAGTATTTTTTGAATATGTTTTTCTATTCTACTTTCTCTTGTTTTTGGTTGCTTGGCTGCAGAAAAATACAATAAATATCCTCTTTGTCGCCCTGGTGTTAAAGCTTTAAAAGCGGTTTTCAATTCTGGCATTTCATCTAAAACAGATTGAAATTCTTCGGGCACTTTATATTCAGTAGTTTTTTTCATTTCTACTTTCAATCCCAATTTGCTAATCTTAATTGCTTCTTTTATATACGATTTTATTGTTGCCTTATTTTTTATCACTTCATCATGGCTTGTAAAACGAATTTGTCTAGCCGATTGCACATTTTCTGTTTGCTGAATTAATATCTTTTTTGTGTCTTTAAGCAGAGCTCCTTGCATAAATAACAATGCACAATAATCTTTAAAACCATGTATTAACACTACATTGTTTTTTTCGTTAGTATAACACGGACAACCCCATTTTAATTCTTCGGTAAGCTCTTCACATTCGAGCGCAATTTCTCTCAATTCAGAATAGGCTTCTTGCCATTTGCTTTGTTTGGTAAAAAACCAATTTACTTTTGAATTCATTCTTTTAATTTATCGATGCTAATTTTCTGTTAGCTGGTCTAAAATACCATGAAACTAAAACAAAAAGAGTTTGAAATAAAGGGCCAAAAATTGCATTACCAACATCGCCCATAAATAGGTGCGAAACTAAAGCGCCAGTTAAAAGAAAAAAGAAACCAGCATAAGCCCACTCTTTTACTAATGGGTATTTTGGAATTAAAATAGCAATTACTCCTAAAATTTTCCAAACACCAATAATGTACAAAAAGTATAACGGATAGCCAACATGAGTAACTAATTCTTTCATGTCTTTTAATTGTAGTAGTTGCGAAACACCACTTGCCAACATACCAAATGATAAGAGCGCTGTAGCAACCCAATAAATAATTTTATTTCTCATAGTTTTATTATTTTAAATTGTTTTAAAAATTGTAAGTAGTATTTTATCAAATAATTTTTACTTGTTTTTCTACTTCCGTTTTAATTGTAAAAATAGTTGTTCTCCAGTATAATTCTAAATGTTTGTATATCGTTTCAGTTGGAAAGTTTTCAATATTAATTGTTAAATGCGTTTTATTTTCGGTAGGTTTTAAACTAAATTCAATAATTGTATAATTTTCAGGTATGTCGGCAAGTTCTGAAATAGAACTTAAATGACTGTATTTTAATTTTCTTTCTTTTTCATATTGTAAAATAAAACCATTTGTTACAATTTGAATGTGATGAAAAACATTAATTAGAATTGGGGAATTAATTTTCCAGTTGGTATGCACTTCTATTTTCATTTCAGGTTCACCCATCCATTTTTTCATTAATTCAAGATTTGTCAAATGTTCCCAAACTAATGATGGACGAGCGTTAATTAGTAATGAATTTTCAATTTGTTTTAGCATTGTTCAATGTATCGAAATAAAATTACAGCTAACGTTTTTCAGATTTACAAAATGTAGCTCTGGTAATAATTATTTTTCAAGAATATTTTTCAAAGTAGTTAAACTTGTATTCATATCTTTCTCCAGCAGTTTCACTATCATTGGCAACATAATGTTCAGTGGATATTTCATTGGGGCAGCAGAAGTCCAGGTAACTTTTGTTTCATTGTCAGATAAAGATTCCGTTGTTATTTTTGCTTGCGCAATTCCTGGCATAGGTCTTACGAAACGAATTTCCATTTCAATATTTTTTCCTTCGCTAATTGCTTTAATTTCCTGTTCGCCTTCGCCTGCTTTTTTATTTCCATTCCATCCATAAACAAATCCAACAGTTCCGTCAGTTCCTTTAAATTCTCTTTTCATGTTGGGGTCCATCATTACCCATACATTAAAATTATCTTGATTTTTGATTTGTTTTAGATAGTCAAAAACTTTTTGAAGGGGTGCATTGATGATAATTTCACAGTGGGTACTGTATCCCTTTTTTGAGAAAATTGCAATGATTAAAAGCAAGGCAATAATGCCTGCAACTACTGATAGAATTGTGATTAAAATATTCATGCTGTTTTATTTTATTTAGTATACAAATATATATTTCATTTTTTTTGAATAGAAATTTTTCGGAAGAAAAGTAGTTGAAACCTAAAAAACCCCATCAGATTTATACGTTGTGGTAGCTCACATTTTAAATTACATATTCAAAATTTCTTTTTCCAGCCTATCAAAGTTTTCTTCATTTTTTGGTTCTGCAAAAGGTCTTATTTTGTTGCATGCTTCAACAGTTTCAAAAATCATTCGAAACGAAATTTGAGTTTTAGAATCAGCAATTTTTTCAAACGCAATTTCCATATCAAATAACGGTTGTGAAATCCTTTTCCAACTTATAAGTTCATTTTGTTTAACAATTTTAAAAACAGAAGAATTTTCATAGTTGCCTTTTTCGGGTCCGTGCATTGTTAAAATCCACTTTCCTTCAGGTCGCAAATCAAATTCGTGTATTGTATTTGTAAATCCTTCTGGTCCCCACCAATTTTTTAAATGCAAAGGATTGGCAAATGCTTTATAAACTATCTCTACAGTTGCATTTAGTTCTCTAGAACTATAAATTTCGCAATCAGAATTTGTATTCATTTATTATTTTAAATTAGTAATACTTTCTAGTTTGGTATTGCTATACAAACTAACGTTTTGTGTATTTGCGTTTAGGCTTAAAAAAACTATTTGCCAGCACTGAATTTGCGACATATCTACAAAACTTCATACGAAGCACTGAATCCGCCATTAAGCCAAACCGCTGTTATATGCCTTTAAATTCGGTTTCAAAAAAAGTTACTTTTCCTGTTGCAATGTCGTGAGTGCCTCCAACAATACCAATTTCTCCTTTTTCTATCATTTCTTTTAAAATCGGACTTCGTTGTACAATTCCTTGTACTGTTCTTTTCACATTTATAACGGCTACTTTTTCAACAAAATCTGAATTTTTAGATGTTCGATTTTCTGTTACCGTTTTTTCGTCATAAACTGCAGGTTGTATTTTACTTAACAATGCCGTTAAATTACCCATTTCTATGTGGTCACAAGCTCCTTTTACTGCCCCACATTTTGTGTGTCCTAACACAACTATTATTTTTGAGCCTGCCACTTTACAGGCAAATTCCATACTACCTAAAATATCTTCGTTAATAATATTTCCTGCAATTCTAACGCTGAAAACATCACCCAAACCTTGGTCAAAAATTAATTCAGTAGAAGTGCGGCTGTCTATACAACTTAAAATAACAGCAAATGGAAACTGTCCATCAGCAGTATAACCTGCTTGTTCCAACAAGTCTCTGTTTGCTTTTAAATTATTAATAAATCTGTTGTTGCCTTCTTTTAAAATTTGAAGTGCTTTTTGTGGCGTTAAACTTGCCTGTGTTTCTTGTGTATGTATTCTCATTTTTTATTTATTTAAAAAATTCACATTGAATAAAATTTATATAGCGTGTCTATTTGTGTATGGTTCTCTAAAATGGTATAACGGTTGGCAATTTGCTAAGCAGCTGATTTCGAAGCACTAAACTGTAAACCAAGCAGAAACTTTGATAGAAGTACAAAGCTTGATTTAACCACGAAACGCCGCCTTTTGGGTAGCTGCAGTTAGCAGTAGTGCTTAACGTTTCACTTCTCATTTAGTTCAGAAAGTTTTGCTGTCACTTTTTGTATTGAACCATTTAAACCGACTTTATACTGAGAGATATCACTAGTCCATTCTTTATATATTGCGTCTATTTTTTGAACATGCAAAAGTAATTCATAGATTTTTTTGTCTTCCGGATTTTTTTGATAAATAGGTCCATACAAATTCATAACAGGTTCAACAAGATATTTTATAGTGTCCTTAAATGCGATAACATTTTCTGGTTTCAACCAATTATTACAAATATTATTAAACTCAGAAAGAACCATGTTCTTGATTATTTCTTCCTTAGGCAATTCTAACATTTTGCCTTTAAGTACCATGAATTCGTTAATCTCTTTTTGCCATTTATTACGTAACTCATTTTGTCTAATTAAAAAGTCTTTATGATAATCTTGATGAAATGTGAATAGAGTTTTAATAAATTCAATAAATTTGAGAATATTCATAAGAGTTTTTGGGTCTCTGTTTTTAATTTTAGTCCAAGCATTTAATAATGTCTCTTTATTTATGGTTTCTAAAATTGAATATGGTTGTAGAATATATTGATATGGAAGTCCATTTGTATTTATATAATTGTCCAAGTCTTTTTCTAGTTTTCCGAAAGCTTCTATTTGGTCATCAATTGACTTTTTTTGGTCTAAATAATATAAGTCAAAATAGTCTATTGTGTCACTTAGCTTTTTATTTTCTTTTTTATTTGTAAAATAATTTGAAACCCATATACCTAAAATAAAGGTTATTATAGCTACAATAGGGTCAAGAAATATGTCGACATAGTCGAATATATTTTTCTTAGAACAAAGAATAATTATTTCAAGATGGTTTATCATGGCATTACTGCTAACTTGTCGCTAAGCGCAATTACAAATTTTAAACGCTTTTGCTTTGTAAATATAACAAATTAATTTAAAAATCAAAACAGCACTCATTTTCAATACATTATAAATAAACTATTCGTTTGCAAATACTTACAAGTGAATAAAATCGAGTGTAAGCAAGTAAAAACCGAGTAAATTTTTTAGCTCGCCGTTACTTTGCACCGTCAGAAAATCACAAAAGCGCTTTTACAATTTTCTTACACATTAACTAAAGTAATATTAATAATTTAAAACTAAGTAACATGAACACAATGCGTAACAAAGTACAATTAATTGGTAATTTAGGTGCAACACCAGAGTTTAAAATGTTAGATAACAACAAATGTTTTGCTAAATTTTCGCTCGCTACCAACGAAACAATTAAAGACAAAAGCGGTAACTATAAAACAGATACACAATGGCACAACATTACAGTGTGGGGCAAGCAAGCCGAAGCTGCACAAAAGCTTTTAGAAAAAGGAAGCGAAGTTGCTATTGAAGGCAAACTAGTAAACAAAAACTACACCGATAAAGAAGGCAACAAACGCTACACACTAGAAATACAAGTAAGCGAAATGATTGTACTGACGAAGAAGGTGGGTTAAAACAAAATTTGCGAGGAAGCATGACGAAGCAATCTAATGAGCCTATCAAAACCCGTTGGACTGCTTCGTACCTCGCAGATTTAAGTACTACCCAAACTTTGCGAGGAGGAACGACGTGGCAAACTAATGAGCCTATCAAAACCATTGGACTGCTTCGTACCTCGCAGATTTAAGCACCAAAAAACTTTGCGAGGAGGAACGACGTGGCAAACTAATGGGTGCAACAAAATCCGTTAGACTGCCACGTACCTCGCAGATTTACATACAGCTCAACTTTGCGAGGAGGAACGACGAAGCAATCTAATGAGCCTAACAAAACCCACTGGACTGCCACGTACCACGCAGATTTAAAATCTAGAGCTAAACTTTGCGAGGAAGAATGACGAAGTAAACTAATGGGCAAAACAAATCCGTTAGACTGCCAGGTACCTCGCAGATTTATACACAGACTTAAAAAATAAAAATGGAAAAAGGAGGCTATATTTATATTATCACCAACCCATCTAACACAGTATTATATGTTGGAGTAACATCAAGTATAAAACAACGTATACACCAACACAAAACTAAATTTCGTCCAACAAGTTTTTCAGCACGATACAACATAAACAAATTGGTTTATTATGAACAGTTTGAAGGAATTGCAGAAGCTATGAAGCGTGAGAAACAGCTAAAAGCAGGCTCACGAAACACTAAAACAGATTTAATTCAATCGTTTAATCCTAAATGGTTAGATTTATTTGATACGTTAGAGGAGTAGTTTAGCATCTTGGTTGTCCAGAAAGTTTAAACAATTGGCGTTACAGAACTCATTAGACTGCTTCGTACCTCGCAGATTTAAAACACACAACGCTAAACTTTGCGAGGAAGTATGACGTGGCAAACTAATGGAAGTAACAAAACCGTTAGACTGCTTCGTACCACGCAGATTTAAAATCCAGAGCTAAACTTTGCAAGGAAGTATGACGTGGCAAACTAATGGACTCAACAAATCCGTTAGACTGCTTCGTACCTCGCAGATTAAAACGAACAAAAAAACGCCCCCGAAATCGAGAGCGTTTTTTTTATGTATTGCTTTTGTAAGAATTATTCTACACGAGCTTTTTCACGTTTTGTACTCATTAACAAATCGTATTCTTCTTGCGAACCTACAATTGTTTTTTCGTAGCTACGTAAACCAGTTCCCGCAGGAATTAAGTGACCTACAATTACGTTTTCTTTTAAGCCTTTTAATTCGTCAACTTTTCCGCTAACTGCAGCTTCGTTCAATACTTTTGTAGTTTCTTGGAACGATGCAGCACTAATAAAGCTATTAGTTTGTAACGAAGCACGAGTAATACCTTGCAATATTTGTGTAGATGTTGCAGGAATTGCCTCACGAGCCTCAACTAACTTCATGTCTTTACGTTTTAACATTGAGTTT
Organism: Bacteroidota bacterium; assembly: GCA_040385525.1. Lineage (GTDB taxonomy): Bacteria > Bacteroidota > Bacteroidia > UBA4408 > UBA4408 > JAZKHE01. The sequence continues at coordinate 882,874 of JAZKHE010000002.1, read as the reverse complement.
TCGTCTCTTAAACGGCGTGCAGATACTAACTGACCAGCTTTTAAGCTATCAGAATCGCCTGGATTTACAACATACACTTTTCCGTAAAGCGTATCGTTTTCTTCCATAAAGTCGATTTTGTTAGCCAATTGTTTTTCTAAGAATTTAGTATCACCTGGATCGTCAATTTGTACTTTACGCATCATTTGACGTACAATTACCTCAAAGTGTTTATCGTTAATTTTCACACCTTGCAAACGGTAAACCTCTTGTACTTCGTTTACTAAATACTCTTGAACAGCAGTTGGTCCTTTAATAGATAAAATATCATCTGGAGTTATTGAACCATCAGATAAAGCAAAACCAGCACGTACAAAGTCATTTTCTTGCACTAAAATGTGTTTAGATAATGGCACCAAGTATTTTTTAATTTCGCCTGTTTTAGCTTCAATAATAATCTCTCTATTACCACGCTTAATTTTACCGAAAGAAACAATACCGTCAATTTCTGTAACAACAGCTGGGTTAGATGGATTACGAGCCTCAAACAACTCAGTTACACGTGGTAAACCACCTGTGATATCGCCTGAACGACCAGTTGAACGAGGTATTTTAACTAAAATCTGACCTGTTTCGATTTTGTCGCCATTATTTACTGTAATGTGCGCACCCACCGGAATGTTGTATGTTTTTAAAACTTCACCTTTTTTATCTACTACTTTAATAGACGGGTTTTTAGTTTTATCACGAGTTTCAATTACTACTTTTTCTTTAAAGCCTGTTTGCTCATCACTTTCCTCGCGGTAAGTAACGTTTTCGTCTAAGCTTTCGAATTCAATAATACCTGCTAACTCCGATAAGATAACCGCGTTATATGGATCCCAGTCGCAGATTAATGAACCTGCTTTAACTTTTGCACCATTTTTAAAGTATAAATTAGAACCGTAAGGAATGTTTGCAGTAGTTAATACGTTACGTGTGTTAGCGTCAATTAAACGCAACTCGCCCGAACGACCAATAACCACATTTACTTTTCCACCTTCAGCATCAACTTTTTCAACAGTTCTTAATTCTTCCATTTCTAAAATACCATCGTATTTTGCAATGATATTTGATTCTGAAGCAATTTTAGAAGCTGTACCACCTACGTGGAAAGTACGCAATGTAAGCTGTGTACCTGGCTCACCAATTGATTGAGCAGCAATAACACCAACAGCTTCACCTTTTTGTACCATTCTTGCAGAAGCCAAATTACGTCCGTAGCATTTAGCACAAACACCATTTTTAGATTCGCAAGTTAATACTGAACGAATTTCTACTTGCTCTAGTGGAGATGCAGCAATTGCTTTTGCAATATCTTCTGTAATTTCTTCACCAGATTCAGCTAATTTTTCGTTTGTTAAAGGGTTAAATACATCATGAACAGCAGTACGACCTAACATTCTATCGTATAACGATTCAACAATTTCTTCACCATTTTTAAGTGCAGAAGCCATTAAACCTCTTAATGTACCACAATCTTCTTTAGTAATAATTACATCTTGAGCCACATCCACCAAACGACGAGTTAAGTAACCCGCATCGGCAGTTTTAAGAGCTGTATCGGCCAAACCTTTACGAGCACCGTGAGTAGAAATAAAATACTCTAGAATTGATAAACCTTCTTTAAAGTTAGAGATAATTGGATTTTCGATAATCTCCCCACCAGACGAACCTGATTTTTGTGGTTTCGCCATCAAACCTCTCATACCACCCAACTGTTTAATTTGCTCTTTCGATCCACGAGCTCCAGAATCCAACATCATGTAAACAGAGTTAAATCCTTGGTTATCCGAAATCAATTGATCCATTACACGTTTAGTTAAACGTGCGTTGGTGTGTGTCCAAATATCAATAATTTGATTGTAACGTTCGTTGTTGGTAATAAAACCCATGTTGTAGTTGTTTTTCACTTCTTCAACTTGAGTATTAGCCTCAGCAATCATTTTATCTTTTTCAACCGGAACAATAATGTCGCCTAAGTTAAACGATAAACCGCCTTTAAACGCCATTTTAAATCCTAAGTCTTTAATATCATCAAGGAACTTAGCAGTTTTAGGAACGCCAGCTTCTTTTAAAATATTACCAATAATATCGCGTAACGATTTTTTAGTTAATAATTCGTTGATATATCCAACTTCTTCTGGAACTACTTGGTTAAATAATACTCTACCAACAGTAGTTTCAATAAGTTTAGTAACTATTTGTCCGTTTTCTTTTACGTTCGCTCTAACACGAATAAATGAATTTAAATCGGCACGTTTCTCGTTAAATGCAATGTTTACCTCTTCAAACGAATAGAAAGCTCTGCCTTCTGCTTGCATTTTACGAGTTTCATCAGACTTACGGCCTTTAGTCATGTAGTACAATCCAAGAACCATGTCTTGCGATGGAACCGTTACCGGTGCACCGTTAGCAGGGTTTAAGATATTGTGAGAAGCCAACATTAACATTTGTGCCTCTAACACAGCTGCATGCCCTAGTGGAACGTGAACCGCCATTTGATCACCATCAAAATCGGCATTAAATGCAGTACACACTAATGGGTGTAACTGAATTGCTTTACCCTCGATTAATTTTGGTTGAAAAGCCTGAATACCTAATCTGTGCAAAGTTGGGGCACGATTTAATAATATTGGATGACCTTTTAAAACGTTTTCTAAAATATCCCAAACAATAGCGTCTTTTCTATCTACAATTTTTTTAGCAGATTTAACGGTTTTTACAACACCACGCTCAATCATTTTGCGGATAATAAACGGTTTAAATAACTCCGCTGCCATATCTTTTGGAATACCGCACTCGTGTAATTTAAACTCAGGACCTACAACAATTACCGAACGAGCAGAGTAATCTACACGTTTACCTAATAAATTTTGACGGAAACGCCCTTGTTTACCTTTTAATGAATCTGATAAAGATTTTAAAGCTCTGTTTGATTCAGTTTTAACCGCGTTAGATTTACGTGAGTTATCGAACAATGAATCTACAGACTCTTGTAACATACGTTTTTCGTTACGTAAAATTACTTCGGGTGCTTTAATTTCAATTAATCGTTTTAAACGATTGTTACGGATAATAACACGACGATATAAATCGTTCAAATCCGAAGTCGCAAAACGACCTCCATCCAAAGGAACTAACGGACGTAATTCTGGTGGAATAACCGGTACAACTTTAACAATCATCCACTCCGGACGATTTACAATTCTTGTGTTTGCATTACGGAAACTTTCTACAACCTGTAAGCGTTTTAAAGCTTCAGTTTTACGTTGTTGAGATGTTTCTGTATTTGCTTTATGACGCAAAGAGAACGATAATTCATCTAAATTTAAACGAGCTAATAAATCGTTTAATGCTTCAGCACCCATTTTAGCGATAAACTTGTTTGGATCTGCCTCATCAAGCAATTGATTTTCTTTTGGTAACGTTTCAAGAATATTTAAATACTCTTCTTCCGAAAGAAAATCTAAGTAATTAACACCGTCTTCAGCTTTTAAACCAGCTTGAATAACAACGTAACGCTCGTAGTAAATAATTGCATCTAATTTTTTAGTTGGTAAGCCCAATAAATAACCAATTTTATTTGGTAATGAACGGAAATACCAGATATGCGCAACAGGAACCACTAATTGAATGTGTCCTGTACGTTCTCTTCTAACTTTTTTCTCTGTAACTTCAACTCCACATCTGTCGCAAACAATACCTTTGTAACGGATTCTTTTGTATTTTCCACAAGCACATTCCCAGTCTTTTACCGGACCGAATATACGTTCGCAAAATAAACCTCCCATTTCTGGTTTGTAGGTTCTATAGTTGATGGTTTCAGGCTTCAAGACCTCACCACTCGAACGATCAAGTATCGATTCAGGCGAAGCTAAGCTGATAGTAATCTTTGTAAAATTACTTTTTACTTTATTATCTTTTTTGAAAGCCATTTTTTTCGTTGTATTAATTGTTATAACAAAGCCCGCACCGAAATGCGGACTTCTAAAATCAAAAAATTATTCCATTTCAATGTTTAAGCACAATCCTCTTAACTCGTGCAACAATACGTTGAACGATTCAGGAATACCAGGCTGTGGCAAGTTGTCGCCTTTTACAATTGCTTCATAAGCTTTTGCACGACCAACAACATCATCAGACTTAATGGTTAAAATTTCCTGTAAGATGTTTGCTGCACCAAATGCTTCGATTGCCCAAACCTCCATCTCACCAAAACGCTGACCACCAAATTGAGCTTTACCACCCAATGGTTGTTGTGTAATAAGAGAGTATGGCCCGATAGAACGTGCGTGCATTTTATCATCAACCATGTGTCCTAATTTCAACATATAAATTACACCTACAGTTGCTGGTTGGTCAAATCTTTCACCTGTTCCACCATCAATTAAGAATGTTCTTCCAAAGCGAGGTATACCTGCTTCGTCAGTATATTTATTAATGTCGTCAATAGAAGCACCGTCAAAAATTGGTGTAGAGAATTTCTTACCTAATTTTTGTCCTGCCCAACCTAACACAGTTTCGTAAATCTGTCCTAAGTTCATACGAGAAGGTACACCTAATGGATTTAAAACGATATCGACTGGAGTTCCATCTTCTAAGAATGGCATATCCTCATCGCGAACGATACGAGCAACAATACCTTTGTTACCGTGACGACCCGCCATTTTATCACCTACTTTTAATTTACGTTTTTTAGCAATATAAATTTTAGCTAATTGAATAATACCTACTGGTAGTTCATCACCAACTGTTAAAGCAAACTTTTTACGTTTAAATGCTCCTAACAAGTCGTTAGCTTTAATATTGTAATTGTGAATTAATGTACGGATAGATTCGTTTGTTTCAGCATCAGTAGTCCAATGATTTGGATTAATGTTGTGATAATCGATTCCAAACAATGCTTTAGGAGTAAACTTGCTTCCTTTGCTGATAACCATTTCTTTAAAGTTATCGGCAACACCAGCAGATGTTTTTCCGTTTAACAAAGCCATTAACTTATCAACTAATTTAGTTTTTAAGTCAGCATCTTCTTTAGAATGTTCTTCATCTAAACGAGCTACTAATGGTTTTTCGTCAGCTTTAGTTTTTCTATCTTTAATTACTCTTGAGAATAATTTTTTATCGATTACTACACCGCGTAATGATGGTGGCGCTTTAAGCGATGCATCTTTAACATCACCTGCTTTATCACCAAAAATTGCGCGTAATAATTTTTCTTCTGGAGATGGATCTGTTTCACCTTTTGGTGTAATTTTTCCAATTAAAATATCTCCTTCTTTTACTTCAGCACCAATGCGGATTAATCCGTTAGCATCTAAATCTTTAGTAGCTTCTTCACTTACGTTAGGAATATCAGATGTTAACTCTTCTAAACCACGTTTTGTGTCTCTAACTTCTAACGAATACTCATCAATGTGTAATGAAGTAAATATATCTTCGCGAGCAACACGTTCAGAAATTACGATAGCATCCTCAAAGTTGTAACCTTTCCATGGCATAAATGCCACTTTTAAGTTACGACCTAATGCTAACTCTCCGTTTTGTGTAGCGTAACCTTCGCTCAATACTTGTCCTTTAACAACTTTATCGCCTTTTTTAACAATTGGTTTCAAGTTGATACAAGTACTTTGGTTGGTTTTTCTAAATTTAATTAGATTGTATGTTTTAGTGTCATCATCAAAACTTACCAATCTATCGCGATCAGTACGGTTGTAACGAATAACTATTTGATCTGCATCAACATACTCAACAATACCTTCGCCTTCAGCATTAATTAAAACTCTTGAATCTTTAGCAACAGAAGCTTCTAAGCCTGTACCAACAATTGGAGCCTCAGGGCGCAACAATGGCACAGCTTGACGCTGCATGTTTGATCCCATCAATGCACGGTTGGCATCATCATGCTCCAAGAATGGAATTAATGATGCAGCAATAGATGCAATTTGATTTGGAGCAACGTCCATTAACTCAACCTTTTCTGGCTCAAGTACAGGGAAGTCACCTTCAAAACGAGATTTAATTTTTCCTGATTTAAAGTTTCCTTTTTCATCAATATCAGCAACAGCTTGCGCTATTGTTTTTCCATCTTCTTGTTCTGCTGTTAAATAAATTGGCGCTTTTTCTGTTTCTACTCTACCACCTTTAATAGTACGGTAAGGCGTTTCTATAAAACCTAATTTATTTACTTTAGCATAAACACAAAGTGAAGAAATCAAACCAATGTTTGGTCCCTCTGGCGTTTCAATAGTACATAAACGTCCGTAGTGAGTGTAGTGAACGTCACGTACCTCAAAACCTGCACGCTCACGAGATAAACCACCTGGCCCTAGTGCCGATAAACGACGCTTGTGCGTAATCTCAGCTAATGGATTGGTTTGATCCATAAATTGAGATAACTGGTTTGTACCAAAGAAAGAGTTGATTACAGATGATAATGTTTTAGCATTAATCAAGTCTGTTGGAGTAAATACCTCGTTATCACGAACGTTCATACGCTCACGAATAGTACGAGCCATACGTGCTAAACCTACACCAAACTGAGCATATAATTGCTCGCCTACTGTACGTACACGACGGTTACTTAAGTGATCGATATCATCCACCTCAGCTTTTGAGTTGATTAATTCAATTAAGAATTTAATGATCTCGATGATATCTTGTTTGGTTAATACTTTAGTATCTTCAGCAATATCCAAACGTAATTTTTTATTAATACGGAAACGACCTACTTCTCCTAAATCATAACGTTTGTCAGAGAAGAATAATTTGTCGATAATACCTCTAGCTGTTTCTTCATCAGGTGGTTCAGCATTTCTCAACTGACGGTAGATATGCTCAACTGCTTCTTTTTCTGAGTTAGAAGTATCTTTTTGTAAAGTGTTATAAATAATAGAGTAATCTGCAGTATTTACATCTTCTCTATGTAATATAATAGTTTTAATGTCATTATCAACGATAAGATCAAGGTGTTGTTTCTCTAAAATCGTTTCGCGGTCAATTAAAACCTCGTTACGCTCAATAGAAACTACCTCGCCAGTATCCTCATCCACAAAATCTTCAACCCATGTACGTAATACACGAGCAGCTAATTTACGACCTTCAGCACTTTTAATACCGGTTTTAGTTACTTTAAACTCATCAGCAAGATTAAATATTTCTAAGATATCTTTATCGCTTTCAAAACCAATAGCACGTAACAATGTAGTAACCGGAAGTTTTTTCTTACGATCGATGTAAGCATACATCACATTATTAATGTCGGTTGAGAACTCAATCCAAGAACCTTTAAAAGGAATAACTCTTGCAGAGTAAAGTTTTGTACCATTTGCATGGCGCGTTTGTCCGAAGAACACTCCTGGAGAACGGTGTAATTGAGATACAATAACACGTTCAGCTCCGTTGATAACGAAAGTACCTTTTGGAGTCATATAAGGAATAGTTCCTAAATAAACATCCTGAATGATAGTTTCAAAATCTTCGTGTTCTGGATCTGTACAATATAATTTTAACTTAGCTTTTAGCGGAACGCTATAAGTTAAGCCTCTTTCAATACACTCGTTAATAGTGTAACGTGGAGGATCTACAAAGTAGTCAAGAAATTCTAATACGAAGTTATTTCTTGCATCAGAAATTGGGAAATTTTCTGCAAATACTTTAAAAAGTCCTTCGTCCTGACGATTTTCTGGAGTTGTTTCTAATTGAAAAAAATCTTGGAAAGATTTCAATTGAATATCCAAAAAATCCGGATAAGGGATTCTATTTTTGTTGCTCGAGAAATCAATTCTCGGTGCTGTTCTTATGTCAGTTGTTGTTGCCAATGTAAAAGGTTTTTAAGTGAATAAACTTTTTTATGCTAAATTAAAAATAGGTAAAGACCTCTCCCAACTTTTGGTCGGAATGAGGTCTAAACCTTAATTTGTTTAGAAATAAGCTTACTTAACTTCAACCTCAGCTCCAGCTTCTTCTAACTGTTTTTTGATAGATTCTGCTTCAGCTTTATCAATACCTTCTTTAACAGGTTTTGGAGCTCCGTCTACTAAATCTTTAGCTTCTTTTAAGCCTAAACCTGTAATATCTTTAACCAATTTAACAACGCCTAATTTAGCAGCACCGCCACTTTTTAAGATAACATCAAAAGTAGTTTGTTCTACAGCTGCTGCTGCACCTCCACCACCAGAAACTACTACAGTTGCTGCTGCTGGTTCAATACCATACTCGTCTTTTAATATTTGAGCTAATTCGGTTACTTCTTTAACAGTAAGGTTAGCTAACTGTTCTGCGAAAGTTTTTAAATCTGCCATTTTTTTTAAATTTTAATTTGTTTGTTACTAAGTTTAATTATTCTCCACTTTCTTTTTCGCTCTTTGCAATAAGCGCAGAGATAATATTTTTTGCAGGAGATTGCAATGATCCAATAATATCACCAATAAGGTCAAGTCTGGATTTGAATGTAGCTAATTTATCTAATTGATCTGCTCCAATAAAAGAACATTCTTCAATAAAAGCTGCCTTTAAAACGGGTCTTTTGTTACCCTCGCTATGGAACTGTTTTATCAGTTTAGCAGGTGCACTACCATTTTCGCAAAACATTACTGCTGTTGCGCCTTTTAACGAACCATATAATTCGTCGTAGCTACCTTTTGCTTTGTCCATTGCTTTTTTAAGCAGTGTATTTTTAACTACAAGCATGTTAATGTTTGCATCAAAACATCTTCTTCTCAAGGTGTTTACTTTTTCTACAGTTAAGCTTGACGCGTCTGTTAGATAAAAGTTGGGGTTATTTTCTAACTTAACCACCAGAGAATCGATCAATGCGTTTTTTTCTTCTTTTTTCATTGTCGTTGCTTTTGCTTGTTCTACACTTGTATCTTTAATTAATTACTTATAGCTTAAATGCTAACTGATTTTGCATCAACTTGAACACTTGGGCTCATTGTACTTGATAAAAAGATACTTTTGATGTAGGCTCCTTTTGCAGCTGAAGGTTTTAATTTGATAATAGTTTGTATAAGTTCGCTTGTGTTTTCAGTTAATTTTTGAGCATCAAAAGATGCTTTTCCAACTGAAGCATGCACGATTCCAGTTTTATCAACTTTAAAGTCGATTTTACCGCCTTTTACATCTGATACAGCTTTACCTACTTCTAGAGTTACTGTACCTGTTTTAGGATTTGGCATTAAACCACGTGGACCTAATACTTTACCTAAAGCACCAACTTTACCCATAATACTTGGCATAGTAATGATAACATCAACATCAGTCCAACCTGCTTTGATTTTATCAATATACTCGTCCAAACCTACGAAATCTGCACCGGCCGCCTTAGCTTCAGCTTCTTTGTCGGGCGTACATAATACCAACACTCTAACAGTTTTACCTGTACCGTGTGGTAAGGTTACAACACCTCTTACCATTTGATTGGCTTTACGAGGGTCAACACCTAAACGTACGCAAACGTCAACAGAAGCATCAAACTTGGTGGTAGTAATTTCTTTTACCAATTTGGCAGCTTCAGCTAATGAATAAGATTTATCTTGATTCACTTTGGCTAAAACTGCTTTTCTATTTTTCGTTACTTGTGCCATTTTTTTTTGTTATTAAACTATTACCGTTTTCCGGAACAATTAGTTTGATTAAATTATTTTTTTAACGGAGATTCACCAGCGATAGTTAAACCCATACTGCGTGCAGTACCAGCTATCATGCTCATTGCAGATTCGATAGTAAAGCAGTTTAAGTCGGGCATTTTACCTTCGGCAATCGTTCTCACCTGATCCCAAGTTACAGAACCAACTTTTTTACGGTTGCTTTCTGCTGAACCTGATTTTATTTTTGCAGCATCAAGTAATTGAATAGCAGCAGGTGGCGTTTTAATAATGAAGTCAAACGACTTGTCAGAATAAACAGTAATGATAACAGGTAAAACTTTCCCAGCTTTCTCTTGAGTTCTTGCATTAAATTGTTTGCAAAACTCCATGATGTTTACACCTTTAGAACCTAATGCAGGTCCGATTGGTGGCGAAGGATTGGCAGCACCGCCTTTTACCTGTAATTTAACAAATCCTGTGATTTCTTTTGCCATTTGTTTGTTTGTTTTTAAAACTTAACGCTAATTAATGTGGAAGCAATTTTTAACGTAACATTATAAATTCTTGAATTATATTAATTTTCTTTTTGTACTTGCATGTAACTTAATTCTAATGGTGTTTTTCTTCCGAAAATTTTAACCATTACTTTCAGTTTTTTCTTTTCTTCATTAATCTCTTCAATTACTCCGCTAAAGCTATTAAAAGGACCATCGATTACTTTTACTGCTTCTCCAACAATAAAAGGATTGTTTAATTCTTCATCGCTTTCGGCTAATTGATCTACTTTTCCTAAAATACGGTTTACTTCGGCCATTCTCAATGGAACTGGTTCTCCGTTTTTATCTCCTAAAAAGCCAATAACACCAGTAATATTTTTAATTAAGTGAATAATTTCACCCATTAAATTTGCTTCTAACAAAATATAACCAGGAAAAAAGCTACGTTCTTTACTTACTTTTTTACCATTGCGAATTTGATATACTTTTTCGGTAGGAATTAATACTTGCGAAACGTACTCACTCATTCCTGAATGTTTAACTTCAGACTCAATATAATCTTTAACCTTTTTTTCTTTTCCGCTAATGGCTCTAACAACGTACCATTTTTTTACTAACTCGCCTTTTACAACTTCACTCATTGCTCTAATTTTTCTTAGTTAGTCATTTTATAAATACTCTCCATAATTACTCTAAAGCTAGTATCCATACCTAATACTAAAAGTGCAATTATTACAGAAGCAATCATAACAATTACAGCACTACTTTGCAATTCAGCCCAAGTAGGCCAAGTTACTTTTTGTACTAACTCGCTATACGTTTCCTCGAAATATGCTTTTATTTTACTCATATTTTTTTATTCTTTGGCACAGGTGGAGAGATTCGAACTCCCATCAGCGGTTTTGGAGACCGACATTCTACCCTTGAACTACACCTGTATTTAAAACACAAATTCCACAAGGTAAAGAAAGGCGTTCCGATAAATCGGAACACCTTGTCTAAATCCTTAATGGATATAATTATTTTATAACTTCAGTTACTTGACCAGCACCTACTGTTCTACCACCCTCACGGATAGCGAAACGTAAGCCTTTGTCCATAGCTACCGGGCAAATTAATTTTACTGTAATAGTAACGTTATCACCTGGCATAACCATTTCGCGACCTTCACCTAAATCAATTTCTCCTGTTACGTCAGTTGTACGCAAGTAGAATTGAGGACGGTATTTGTTATGGAATGGAGTATGACGTCCACCTTCTTCTTTTTTCAAGATATACACCTCAGCTTTAAACTCAGTGTGTGGAGTAATTGAACCTGGTTTAGCGATAACCATACCACGACGAATATCTTTTTTATCGATACCACGTAATAATAAACCTGCGTTATCACCAGCTTCACCTCTATCTAGCAATTTACGGAACATCTCAACACCAGTACAAACTGATTTTAATTTTTCCTCTTGCATACCCATAATCTCAACCTCTTCTCCAACTTTAATTACACCTGATTCGATACGTCCTGTAGCAACAGTACCACGACCAGTAATTGTAAATACGTCTTCAACTGGCATTAAGAAAGGCTTATCAACATCACGTGGAGGTAATGGAATGTAAGAATCTACAGCATCCATTAATTCCATAATTTTTGGAACCCAGTTAGCATCTTTATTTAAACCACCTAAAGCAGAACCACGGATGATTGGAGTTGCATCTCCATTAAATTTATAGAAAGATAATAATTCACGAATTTCCATTTCAACAAGGTCTAATAACTCTACGTCATCAACCATATCTACTTTATTCATAAACACAACGATTTCTGGAACACCAACTTGGCGAGCCAAAAGGATATGCTCACGAGTTTGTGGCATTGGACCATCTGTTGCAGCAACTACTAATATTGCACCATCCATTTGAGCAGCACCAGTAACCATGTTTTTTACGTAATCCGCGTGACCTGGACAGTCAACGTGAGCGTAGTGACGGTTTTTAGTTTCGTACTCAACGTGAGAAGTGTTAATAGTAATACCACGTTCTTTTTCTTCAGGAGCGTTGTCGATTGAAGAGAAATCACGAACAGCTGCTAATCCTAAATCTGCTAATACAGAAGTGATAGCTGCAGTTAATGTAGTTTTACCGTGATCCACGTGACCAATAGTTCCAATGTTAACGTGCGGCTTGGAACGGTCGAAGTTTTCTTTTGCCATGATTGTTGTTTTATTTTAGTGTTTATGTTTATTTAATTGAATTCTTTTTAATACCGCAACAATTTGAGCCGATGACGGGAATTGAACCCGTGACCTCTTCCTTACCAAGGAAGTGCTCTACCCCTGAGCTACATAGGCTTTAGAGTAACGCTTTTATCTTCTTTAGAAAATAAAAAAAGTTACTTTCAAACTCTAGAGCGGAAGACCGGGCTCGAACCGGCCACCCTCAGCTTGGAAGGCTGATGCTCTACCAAATGAGCTACTTCCGCTTAAAAAAACAAATTGATTTTTAGATCAATTTGTTTTTCGTTTAATGTGGGGAGAGAAGGATTCGAACCTTCGAAGCTTTCGCAACGGATTTACAGTCCGTCCCATTTGGCCACTCTGGTATCTCCCCTCCTTGTACACTCTTCAAAAACATTTCTTTTAAAGAACGAACAAAAAAAAGAGCCGAAGAAGGGACTCGAACCCCCGACCTACTGATTACAAATCAGTGGCTCTACCAGCTGAGCTACTTCGGCTTATTTTTTAACTTTCAAACTACTTTTTTACTTCGTTTTTAAAGCTAATAAAAAAGTCCCTACGAAAAGGGACTGCAAATGTAGAAAACATTTATTTAACTCCAAAAAAAATTTAATCTTTTTTTAAGATTTTTTATTTTATGGCTTATTTAACTTTTTCTTTATGTTTTTTTACTTGGATTTTAAGAGCATCAACCGCCAAGTCTGTTGCCTCTTCAAAGGATTTACATTGTTTTTTTGCAAATAAATCGTTGCCAGGTATGTGTATTTTAATTTCTACAATTTTATTTTCGGCATCGCTCGATTTATCGAGTCTTAAAAAAACCTCATTACCCGTTATACCTTCATGAAAATGGGCTAGTTTAGCTACTTTTTCTTCAATAAAATTAATCAATTTTACATCTGCATCGAAATGAATTGATTGAATGTTAACCTTCATAAAATATCCTCCTATTTTAAATTTATGTTGGCTAAAATTAGTTTTTATAATGAGGTATTCAAAATAAAAAAGACTAAATTTTGTGAAAAGAATGTATTGTGTAACTTTATTTCGGCTTGTATCGTTTAAGCGTTTGTTGCTTATTTTTTTGCTCAACAACTTATTTTAAAAATGCTAGGTCGCTCCTACGGAGCTTGCTTCTTATCTTTTGTTATTCTGCAAATAGTTCGTTCCTACGGAACTTTAAAAGCACATTTGTAATATTATTTATTCTCCTCGTGGATGTGCTTTTTTATAAGCTTCTTTTAATTTTTCGATAGAGTTGTGCGTATAAACTTGCGTTGCTGCAAGACTTGCGTGACCAAGCATTTCTTTTATTGCATTTAAATCGCTGCCATTATTTAGCATGTGGGTTGCAAATGTATGCCTTAAAATATGTGGACTTTTTTTACCAGTTTGTCCTAAATTACCTAGGTACTTTTTTACAATTGTATAAATATTTTGTTCGCTAACTGGTTTAGCTTTTGGATTTATAAAAAAGTACTCACTTATAAATTTTTGAGTAACTTTTTTTTCTTTATACTGTTTTAGCACCACTATAACTTCTGCTGTTAAAGGAATTAGACGTTCTTTATTACGTTTACCTAAAACCTTAACGGTGCCTTCGTAAAAATTAAAACTGCTTTCTTTTAAATTAAGTAATTCTGCTCTACGCATGCCTGTTGCATAAAACAACATTATTATTGCTTTGCTTAAAACACCTTCATAATCCGTTTTAAAATAAGTCTCATCAAACAGTTCGTTCATTTTGCTTTGCTCAACAAAAACAGGTAATTTTTTTTCTGTTTTAGGCGCAGTAACTTTTGCCATTGGCGAGGTTTTAATTACACCTTCTTTTAGCAAAAATTTGTAGTATGATTTAAGTGTAGAAATTTTTCGGTTTATGCTACGCGCCTTTATTTTATCGAGTTCCATTAAAGAAACCAACCACGAACGAACTATGGAATGATTAGCTTCTGCAATGTTATTTATTTGGTATTGACTTTGGCAATAGAGCGCAAACTGCGATAAATCGTGTTGATAGCTTTGAACGGTAAGGTGCGAAAACCTTTTTTCGAAAGTTATATAGGAAACAAAGCCATCAATTGACATAAAAAAATAAGTTACTCTTACCAAAGCAAAAGTAACTTATTTGAAAGTATTATTGAAAAGAAATATTAAGCTTCTTCTTCTCTGCGTAATTTTTGGATGTAAACAGCTTTAATTTTTTGTTTTCTGTTTACTACTGAAGGCTTAGTAAATTTTTGACGCTCGCGCAATTCTTTAATAAGACCTGTTTTTTCAATCTTCTTTTTAAACTTTTTTAGCGATTTTTCAATTGATTCGCCGTCTTTTACTGGAACTATAATCATTTTTATAAATTATTTTTGTGTTATAAAGGGTCGCAAATATAGCGTTTTTTTCTTTTTAAAAACAAATTTTGTGAAAAATTATCTCAAATTACTTTAATAACTCTCTGGAAATAACCAATTTTTGGATTTCAGAAGTACCTTCTCCTATTGTACACAACTTAGAATCGCGGTAGAATTTTTCTACTGGGAAATCTTTTGTATAGCCATAACCACCAAATATTTGAATTGCCTCTGTAGCAGCTCTAACACATACCTCAGACGCATAATATTTAGCATAAGCACCCGCCACCGTTACTTTTTGACCTTTATTTTTTAAATCGGCTGCTTTAAAAGTTAATAATTCAGATGCTTCAATTTCAGTAGCCATATCAGCTAATTTAAAAGCTATAGCTTGAAACTGAGAGATTGGTTTACCAAATTGTTCTCTTTCTTTAGAATATTTTAAGGCAGCTTCGTAAGCCCCTTTTGCAATACCAACTGATAATGAAGCTATTGAAATACGACCTCCATCAAGTACTTTCATGGCTTGAACAAAACCATCACCAACATTACCTAAAATTTGAGATTTATGTACGCGACAATTATCAAAAATCATTTCTGCAGTTTCTGAACAGCGCATTCCTAATTTATTTTCTTTTTTACCGCCAGAAAAACCTGGAGTTCCTCTTTCTACAACAAAAGCCGTAATTCCATGAGAATCTAACAACTCGCCGGTACGCGCTAAAACAACAGCCACATCGCCAGAAATGCCATGAGTAATCCAGTTTTTAGCTCCATTTAACACATAATATTCACCATCTTCTTTAGCAGTAACTTTCATGCGCAAAGCATCAGAACCAGTGTTAGCTTCGGTTAATCCCCAAGCACCAATCCATTCTGCAGTAGCTAATTTTGGCAAATATTTCTTTTTTTGTTCTTCGTTTCCGAAAGCTAAAATATGACCTGTACACAATGAATTGTGCGCAGCCATCGATAAACCAATTGAACTATCTATTTTAGAAAGTTCAACAATAGCAGTTACGTATTCAGTATAAGACAAGCCAGAACCGCCATATTCAGTAGGAACTAAAACACCCATTAAGCCTAATTCACCTAATTGTTTCATCACTTCAATAGGGAAACGTTGTGTTTCGTCCCACTCCATCATGTGAGGTTTAATGTTAGTTTCGCCAAACTTTTTGATAGTATCGGCAATCATTTTTTGGTTTTCGCTAAGACCGAAATTCATAGTGCTATTTTTTTGAAGTGCAAATATATAAGTTTTGGTTTAACTATAGCTTGCTACGCTTATTATTTTATTGCTATATTTTGATAAGTTTTTAGCCCCTTGCAAGAACTCCAAATTAACCAAAAAAGTAAATGAATGTGTTGTAGCGCCTAATTTATTTATTAGTTCAGACGCAGCCATTGCCGTACCACCTGTTGCTAATAAATCGTCGTGTACCATAACTTTCCAGTTTGGTTTTAGTGCATCTTCATGAATTTCGATAGTAGCTGAACCGTATTCTAAGTCGTAACTAAACGAAACTGTTTTGTGTGGTAATTTACCTGCTTTGCGAATAGGCACAAATGGAATTTGCCATTTGTTGGCCAACAACATTCCGAATAAAAAACCTCTGCTCTCAATGCCTACAATTGCATCGGGTAAATTATCTTTAAATTGTTCGGTATAAAAATCAACCACTTTAGAGCAAAACTCTTGGTTGGATAATATTGGTGTAATGTCTTTAAACATGATTCCTGGCTTAGGAAAATCAGGCACATTACGAATTAACAAATCGATTTCTTGCTGAAGATTTTGCATATAATTTTTATTTGGGATACCAATATAAAAATAAATCTACACTTGGTTTGTCTATTGTTGATCTTATGTTTGAAAATGGTGTGCTTTAAAATATTTCGCACCTACGGCGCTTGATTATTTATTTATGTTATTTTCTACCAATAGTTCGTTCCTACGGAACTGATTTATTATGCGAAATAACAAGCAATTGAACAGTCATAAACTTGCTTATGCATTCTTTAACTTAACTAAACAACAAACCAAAAAAAGTGAAGACAAAACGAATGCTTTAACACAAAGCAACTCATCTTAGCGTTTTGTAATGCCCTCCTGCATTTCTTGAATTACTGTGTTTACTAATTCGTAAAGTTTTATGGTAAGTTTTAAAAATTAAATACAATTTAATTCTATACTAAATTTTGAACCTGGACCACTACAATTTTTATTTGCGAAAACTTTGCCTCCGTTTGATTGTACAATTTGATTGGTAAGCCACAAACCAATTCCGCTTGAAACTTCGTTACCCGTTGGTTTTGCAGAAAGTACAGCGTTTTTTTGAAACATTTTACTTAAATCGTCTATAGTAACTCCTGGTCCTTCGTCAATTACTTCAATTAGAATTTTTTTAGCTGGTGTGACTTTTAATTCAACTTGAATTTTGCTATTAAAAGGAGAAAATTTTAATGCGTTGTTTACCAAATTATCTATTGCTTCAGTAATTTTTTGCTCATCGGCTAAACAGCAAGCTTGGCTTTGAGAAGAATTAAATTCAATAATTTGGCTTTTTGATTTTGCGTTTAGTGTGTTTTTCTTAATTACTTCTTTTATTACTTTAACTATATCTACTTCTTGAAAATTAAGTTCTATTTTAAATTCGCTTTCTTTAACTTTTGCAATGTATTGATTTATAATATTTGCATTTTTATTTGCAAATGATTTAAGTAAGCCTGTTAACTCGTTAAATGATTTTTGATCTGAATTGTGATTTGCTTCAACAAGAATAGGTATTGCAGCTTGTATGTTTGATATAAAATTTTTAACATCGTGCGCTAACATTAATGTATTTTGATTTCTATCTTTTTCGGCTAAACGCAACCTCAATCTTAATTCTAATTGGTTCATTGTTGCATACGATAAATCTTTTAAAATTTCGATTTCTCGTTTTACAAGCAATCGTGGTCTTGTATCCATTATTACAAGCATTCCGAGATTAATACCATTTTTGTTTTTAATTGGTATGCCTGCATAAAATTTAATGTTGTATTTTGATTTGCAAATTGGTAAATCTTTTGTGCGATCGTCAAGCGTTATATCTTCAATAACACAAACATCGTCTTGATTAATGGCTAAGTGACAAATAGAGTATTCTTTGTCGATTTCAGTTTCTTCAATACCCACGCGAGCTTTAAACCAAACACGACTATCGTCAACAAAAGATATTAGTGCGTAAGGAGCATCTAATAATTTTGATGCTAACTTAACAATATTATTAAACGAAACTTCGGGTTCGGAGTCCAAGATTTCGTAATGGTCTATTTCATTTTTTCTAACTAAATCCAATGTTTCGGTCATAAATTTTGTTTTTAGTATAATTCAGTTGGTCTTTATTTTAACACTTTTGATCGATGCAATTTAGGTTAAAAGCATTTGCTTAACAATTCTATTTATGGGTAAATCTGTGAAAGTGCTATTACATTTTTACTTACATAAATTGTTAAAAATGAATAAAATACTAAGTCTAAATACTTAGACAATGATATTTATCATTGTTTTTTACTACTATTTATAGGTAATTTCATTTATTGAAAGTTTATTTAACATTTTTTTATTGTTATTCGCAACATTAAAAAAGTTTTAGATTAATTAGTTTTTAGTGCCTGGTTTATGCAAGTAGAAGTTTACAAAAATTTAAAACAAACATGGATTAATTTTCTTAAGAAAAAAGATCAAAACTCTCATTTGGAAATTAATTGGAAAGATATTGTAGTTGAAAATGAAAACTGCTGCTGTAGTGGATGTTTTACAACGATATATAATTCAAAAGCATTTGAGTTAGAGTATATTGATGGTAATTATAAAGAAGTACTTGGTTATAGTAAAGAAGAACTAAATGCTAATTTTTTTGCAACTTCTATTCATGAAATAGACTTACCAATAATAAACAAATTTGAAAAAATAGCTTTACTTTATTTTAGCGATTTAACAGACAACGAAAAAAGAAAATATACATATAAATATGATGCACGCTATCAAAAAAAAAATGGTGATTATTTACGATTGCAAAAAGAAGTTAGTTTAGTTTGTGTAAGTGAAAATCCGCTTGAACTTAGATTGATTGAAAAATACTCTAACATTAATTCATTTAAAAAAGATAAAGAACCATCTTTGTGTTTTAACTACTTGGGTGATGTAGAAGTGAATCTTGAAAAACAAAACGAAAAAACACAAACTATTTCGCCAGCTGAAAAAAAAGTGTTGCATTTATTAATTGATGGTTTAAGTAGTAAAGAAATTGCAGATAAATTGCACTTGAGCAAAGAAACTGTAGATACACACAGAAAAAATATGATTAAAAAACTAAATGTATCTAACACTTCGCAATTGATAGCTAAATCGTTAATTAACCAACTTATTACGATTTAAAAATTACAATTTTAAATACGGAATAATTTTTTTAAATACACTTTCGTTAACAACCACTACTTTTTTGATATCGCTAATGTTTGCGAATTTGCCATGTCTGTCTCTATACTGAACAATAGCATTGGCAATGTTATAAGAAAAGTATGGGTGCTGTTTTAGTTGTGCAACTTCAGCTGTATTTATTGAAATTTTACGAACTCTATTTTCGTTTAAGGTAATTTGTTTTTCAATTTTATTATACAATATAGAATCGATACCAAATACTTCTTTTAATTGTTCTTTATTTAAAAATCCTCCTAATTTATTTCTATAATTTACAATACGCTCGGCAAATTTAGAACCAATTCCAGGCAAATATTTTAGCTGTAAAGTGTCTGCAGCATTTAGTTCTATTGTTTTTTTGGATTCTGTTTTTTCTAAAAAATCGGCTGCTTTGCTTGGCGAATTATTTTTATTTTCTGAAGCAAACGAAGCGTTATTTGTTTCAATTAAAATATAAGGTTCTATTTTAGCATAAAATTTAGCTGAAATTCCATATACTTTTTTAACATCGGTTTTAATTTTAAAAAAGCCACCTTTTGAAGTGAAGTTTAACCACGTTTTAATTAATTTATCGCTACAACCTAATTGTTTTAATTCTGAAGCAGTAACTTTATTTGGATTAAAATAAAAAAGTTTTTTTTGCTCTTTACTTTTGTAAACAGGGCTTTCTGACTCGTTAAACGTATGCGTGTTTTCATCATTTATGACTTGTGATGAATCGATTTTATTTTCCGCCAATATTTTATTTACATAAGCATCATCAACAGTTGGTGTTGTAATAAAATTGAATAAAAAATATTTTAAAATTAAAATAAGTACAATTAAAACAGACAAAAAAACTACTCCTCTTTTTTCTGATTTAGAAAAATAGAAATATTCTTTTAACTGTTTTTTCATTTTTAGTTATTGTATTTTTTATATAAAAAATAAACCGGAATACCTGCAAAAACAATAGCTAAACAAGGCAAAGCATTTTCTGGTTTGCAAATAATTAAGTTAATACAAATTAAAAAAGCAACTACACAATATACAATTGGAATTATAGGATAACCTATTGCTTTGTAAGGGCGAGGTGTATTTGGTTGTTTTTTTCTTAAAATAAAAATTCCCGAAATTGTGATAATGTAAAAAGCTAAAGCAGCTAAAATAGTATAATCTAACAATGCGCCATAACTGCCCGACAAACACAATACCGATGCCCAAACAGCCTGCCAATACAATGCGTTTGAAGGAACTCCATTGGAATTTAATTTACCAGCATTTTTAAAAAACAAACCATCGTTTGCCATTGCGTAATAAACTCTTGCTCCAGAAAGTATTAATCCATTATTGCATCCAAAAGTTGACATCATTATTAATATTGCCATTACCACAGATGCAGAACTTCCTAATAAAATTTCGGCAACAGCTGTACCAACTCTATCATTGGTTGCAAACTGCAAACCTCTACTCATTACATCAGCCCCATCGGCAACACCTTTTACAGGAATAATACCTAGGTAAACTATATTAACTAAAATATAAATTATGGTTACAATTGTAGTTCCTAAAAATAAACTACGTGGTAAATTTTTGGCGGGGTCTTTAATTTCTGCGGAAATAAAAGTAACATTATTCCATGCGTCGCTCGAAAACAATGAGCCTATCATTGCCACTCCAAGAGCTGATAATAAGCTTACTCCAGACAAAGGAGTTGTAGACCAAACATCTGCTGAATTTGTTGTTTGCGTTGCTTCCCAAAAGTCAATTGAATTTAAAGAAAGAATATCGGTATTAAAGCCAATAAAAAAACCTAATGCAATTAGTCCGAATAGCGCAATAAGTTTTGCAGAAGTAAAAACCATTTGAATTAATTTTCCGTAACTAATACCTTTTGAATTGATATAAGTAAGAAAAAAAATACTGGCAATAGCTAAAAGTTGAGTAGTTGAAAACGAATAAGTACCTATAGAAAAAAGCACATTTGTTTTATCAAAAAAAGGAAACAGTTGAGCTGTAAAAGTTGCAAAAGCCATTGCCACAGCAGCAATTACACCTGTTTGAATAACTGTAAAAACTGTCCAGCCATACAAAAAAGCAGTAAATTTATTATAGGCCTCACGAATATAAACATATTGTCCGCCAGCATTTGGCATCATACCAGCTAACTCTCCGTAGCTTAGTGCAGCAAACAAAGTAAGCAAACCAGATGCGAACCAAACCAATAATAAATAACCTGCTGAACCTACATTACGAGCAATATCGGCACTCACAATAAAAATACCAGAACCAATCATAGAGCCAGTTACCAATAAAGTAGCATCTAAAAGCGAAAGTGAACGGACAAATGATTTTTGGGTTTCTTTTTCCATAAAAGGATAAATAAAAAAGTCTTGTTCGGTGAACAAGACTTTTTGAAAATAAATTTAATTTTTACTCTTGAGGTTTATTTAAATTACTGTGTCTTTTGCTGTAAACAAAGTACACTATAATACCCAAAGCTAACCAAGCGAGAGAAAATAATTGTGCGCTAATATCTAATTTAATCATTAAAAAAGTATTAATTAAAATACCAGAAACAGCAACTAGAGGAAGTAATGGAACTTTAAAATTACGTTGCAGAGAAGGTTGCTTAACTCTTAATAACCAAACAGCAATACACACCATTGTAAATGCAAATAAAGTACCAAAACTAGTCATGTCTGCTAATGTACTAATAGGAGTAAACCCAGCAACTAAAGCAATTATTACTCCTAAAAAAACAGTGTTTTTATATGGTGTTTTATTTACTGGATGTAATTCAGAAAAGAATTTTGGAATTAATCCGTCTTTTGACATACCCATAAATATTCTAGATTGTCCTAACATCATAACCATCAAAACAGATATTAAACCAACGGTTGCAGCTATTGTAATAATAAAAACTGCCCAAGGCATTCCCGCAATTTCAAACGCCATTGCAACAGGCGCTTTTATTGCATTAGGGTATTGCCCCATTGGATCGAAATCTTTATAATTCATCATTCCTGTTAACACCAATGAAACAGCAATATATAAAGCTGTACAAACCATCAATGAAGTAATAATTGCAAAAGGAACATCTTTTTTAGGATTTATTGCTTCGCCAGCTTGCGTTGAAACGGCATCAAATCCAACGTATGCAAAAAATATGGCAGCAGCTCCAGATATTATTCCGTTCCAACCATATACAAAACGCTCTTTACCATGATCTAAAATAGTAGTTTCATCAGGAATAAAAGGAACCCAATTAGCGGTATTAATGCAAAATGCACCAACAATAATAACAAACAAAACAGCAGCTACTTTTATTATAACAATTACGTTATTTGCTTTCGCAGCTTCTTTTGTTCCTCTAACTAACAATGCTGTAACTAATAACACAATAATAGTTGCAGGTAAATTCATTGAAAAACCTGTACCAGAATAACTACCCGGGTCTTGAGTTAAATAATCAGGTAGATTCATACCCAACAATCCGAGAAATTTATTAAAATAACCGCTCCAACTAACGGCTACAGTCATCGAACCCATTCCGTATTCTAACACTAATCCCCAACCTATTACCCAGGCGAACATTTCACCAATTGTTCCGTAAGCGTATGCATAAGCTGAACCTTCAACGGGAATCATACTTGCAAACTCACTATAACACAAAGCGGCAAAAACACAAGCTATTCCTGCAATTATAAAAGATAAAGCTAAAGCTGGTCCTGCATGAAAATAAGCGCCTGTACCTGTTAACACAAAAATACCTCCGCCAATAATTGCACCTATTCCTATAGCAGTTAAACTCCATTTTCCAAGAACTCTTTTAAGTTCACTTTTTTTCATATCAGCTTCAAAAGCAGAAATTGGTTTTACTCTAAACAACGAATTATTTGTAGACATACGAAGAAAAAATTATTTAATTAAGTTACTAATATAGAGTTTCTAAAGAAATCCACAAAAAATTTATTTTTTAGAATGATTATCTTTGCCAGCGTATGAAAAAAATAACAATAGGTAAATTCCATTTAAACAACCTTTCTTCTTTATATTTATACGCTGTAATTGTTGGTGTTGCTGCGGGTATTGCTGCTATGGGTTTTAGTTACTTGCTACATTTAGCCGAAGATTTTGTTAAAACGCTTTACGCATCAAGCAACGAAAATAATTTAAGTTTAAACGATAAATTGGGCAATGCCCTATCAAATCCTATAAATTCAATCACAATAATAGTGTTACCCGCTGTTGGTGGACTAGTTGCAGGAATTATAGCCTACTTTTTTTCGAGAGACTCAGTAGGAACGGGAACTGATGAAATGATAAATGCTTTTCACAATAATGAAGGGAAAATTAGTGCTAAAGTTCCATTTTTTAAATCGGTTGCTACCATATTTACTTTATCCACTGGAGGTAGTGGTGGTAAAGAAGGACCAATTTCTCAGGTTGGAGCAGGCATAGGTGTTATAGTTGCCAATTTTGTAAAAGCAGGTTCGCGTGCTAGAAGAACATTATTATTATCGGGTACTGCTGCTGGATTAGGAGCCATATTTAAAGCTCCACTAGGCGGCGCACTTACTGCTGTTGAAATGGTGTATAAAGAAGATTTAGAAAGTGATGCTTTAATTCCCGCTTTTTTATCGTCGGTTACTGCATACTTAATTTATACTTTTTATACTGGTACTGATAGCTTTATGAAAATAAGCGAACTAAGTACATTACACGTTCCTGAACTTTGGTTTTATATTATTTTAGGAATACTTTGTTTTGTTTTTGGTTTTTTATTTATGAAAGGTTTTAAGGATGCACGCTCTTTTATTGCTTCCATAAAAATTCATCCCATTATTAAACCTGCAATAGGCGGACTATTAGTTGGCTTATTATCTCTATTCTTTTTTGAAGTTTCGGGTACTGGCGCAAACTTTTTAGAAGATATAATTATGGGAAAAGAGGTAAACTATTTTAGCAATTACCATAGTCAGTTTTGGATAGTTTGTAGTTTACTTTTAATTGCTTTTTTAAAAATAGTTTCAACAACATTAACCATTGGTTCTGGAGGTTCTGCGGGGATTTTTGGCCCATCGTTATTTGTTGGCGGAATGCTTGGTGCAGCCGTAGGAACTTTTGCTCAACAAATGTTGCCACAATACGATATTAGAGTTGCATCGTACATTGTGGTTGGTATGGGCGCATTTTATGCAGGCGTTGCAAGCGCACCTATAGCGGGCATTGTTATGATTTGCGAAATGACAGGAAGTTACGTTTTATTACCTCAACTAATTTTGGTTTCTATTTTTACTTTTATTTTGGCTAAACGTATTTCGTTATATAAAAGTCAGGTTGAAAATCGTTTTAAAAGTCCGGCACACACTTGGGATATGCAAGTAGATTTATTAGATGCTGTAAATATTTCGGAACAATTTAAAACACCAAGAAATTTTGCAACCATTACAAAAAATATAAAGTTTAAAGAGTTGCAACAATTGGCAGCCAATTTGCACTCAAGCGATTTTGTTGTGGTTGACGAAAACAATCAATACGTTGGTATGCTAAGCTTACGAACAATTAAACCCGAAGTGATTGAAACAATTACTGAAAACTGCGGAATAGAAAATCACATTAACAAAGAAGTGCCAAGCATTAATTTTCATTTACCAGTAAGTAGCGCAATGAAGGTAATTGTAATGTTTGATGTAGATAAAGTAGCTATTGAAGACGAAGGAGTAATTATTGGTTATTTGCGTTACAGAGATATTTTTAACTTGTATCAACAAGCTGGAAAAAGGAATAAGGAGAGTTAAATTTCGATTAAATTAAATTATTTGCAGAAGAAATTAATTTTATTAACTTTATATAGAATTAATTTTTTAGCCAATGAAAAAACTACTTCTCCTTTTCTGTTTCTTAAACATCAGTTTGTTTGCACAAACTTTTGAAAATGAAGAAGCAAGTAAATTAATTCCAAATGCAAAAAAAGTTATCTTAAACAAAGATAGAAACAGCATAGCCTATGTTTCATTTAAAAATGAAATTGATTACAATGAATCAACTACTAATGATTGGCTAACTAAAATTTTAAAAACTGACGAACAAACTAGTTTTAAATTATTCCAAACAGAAACTGATAAAAGTGGTTTTATTCACTATAGATTTAAACAATATTATAAAAATTTATTGGTTAAAAATGGTGTGTATTATGTGCATACTAAAAACAATAAAATAGAATCTATAAATGGTGAATTATACACAAATATAAATCTTGATGTAACACCACAAATAAATAGTAATACAGCCACACAAAACGCATTACTAAAATTAAATTCAAAAAAACTAGCCACAAATAAAAAAACAAACAATCCAGAATTAGTTGTTTATAGAGATAGCATAAAAACATTTCACTTAGCTTGGAAAATTGATTTATATTCTGAAGAACCTTTGGCGCGCAACAACTATTATGTTGATGCAAAAACCGGGAAAATTGTTGGTGTAGAAAAAAGAATTCACAACACTGATGTTACAGCTACAGCACACACAAAATACAGTGGCGTAAGAACAATTACAACTGATTTAGTTTCAACTAATAATTACAGATTACAAGAGAGCGGAAGAGGTGGTGGAATTTTTACTTATGATGAAAACTTTAATGAAATTACAAATAACTCTACTACTTGGAATTTTACTGATGACATCTATAATTACGCATTAGATGCACATTGGGGAGCAGAAGTAACTTTTGATTATTTCGAAAATAAATTTAATAGAATCGGTCAAGATGGATTTGGTATGCCAGTTACATCAAGTGTTATGCAGAGTGCATATGTAAATGCATATTGGGATGGAAGTATGATTGTTTATGGAGCTGGCGACTTTACAAATTATAATCCGCTTACATCTTTAGATATTGTTGGTCACGAATATACGCATAGTGTTACTGAATTTTCTGCAGGACTAATTTATTCTGGAGAATCGGGCGCTTTAAATGAATCGTTTAGCGATGTTTTTGGTGCAGCGATTAATTTTCACAACAACCCGAGTACTGCAACTTGGTTAGTTGGATATGGCCTTGCAATTACTTCTGGAAATGGCGCACCATTTAGAAGTATGAATAATCCGAATTTGTATGATTGCGCAGATACTTACGGAGGTTTATATTTTAACAATGGCGACATTGTGCATTACGATAGCGGAATACAAAACTATTGGTTTTATTTACTAGTTAATGGTGGTAATGGAACAAACGATATTGAAAATAATTTTAATGTTTCTGCAATAGGAATGGACGAAGCTATAGAAATTGCATACAGAAATTTAACAGTGTATTTAACACCAAGTTCTAATTTTGAAGACGCAAGAAATTATGCAGAACAATCTGCCCTTGATTTATTTGGAAATTGCTCAAATCAATACATTCAAACGCAAAATGCGTGGTATGCAGTTGGTGTTGGTAATTTTTCAAACAATAGCGTTTATGCAAATTTTAAAGCTAATCCTAAAATTACTTGTTCAACTCCATCAACAATTAATTTTGTAAATCTTTCAGGAAATGCTTCAAATTATCTATGGGATTTTGGCGACGGAAACACTTCCAATTTAACAAATCCAACGCACACGTATTTAAATACAGGAACTTATACTGTAACATTAGTTTCAACTGGCACAGTTAACTGTCCTGGAAATACATCAGATACCGAAATAAAAAATAATTATTTAGTCGTAAATAATTTCCCAGGTACAATTAGTCCGTCATGCAGCCCACAAACGGTTGCGTATTGTTGCGGAAAAGGAATTACTAATGTAAAACTAAATACTATTGATTATACATCAGACGATGCAAGTTATGGTTACTCAGATTTTACGTGCGCAGACTCTACACTTTTAATTGCTGGTAGTTCATACCAAATGTCTGTTACTACTTCTATAAACGAAAAAGTTAACGTATGGATAGATTATAACAACGATGGAAGTTTTAATAATACTAATGAATTAATCTTTCAAGACAATAATTCGACTTTGCTTCACACAGATATAATAAACACAGCTATTTCAGCTACATTAAATACACGTTTACGAATGAGAGTAATTTCAGACGAAAACACTTACAATATTAATGATGCTTGTTATGCTCCACAAAAAGGACAGGTAGAAGATTTTATGGTTTATTTTATTGAAAATACTCAAGTTCCAATTGCAGATTTTACGACAGATAAAACTATTATTAATATTGGAGAAAGTATAAACTTTCAGGATTTTAGTATGTATTCTCCAACAAGCTGGACATGGAGTTTTCCTGGTGCTGTTACCACATATTCTAATCTTCAAAACCCAACAAACATTACCTACAATAACCCTGGCACATACACAGTAAGCTTAACTACAAACAATGCTTTTGGCACAGATACACAAACTAAAATCAATTATATTATAGTTAAAGGTTTTAATATGTGTGGTGCAACTACTGAATCAATAGATTTAAATGGTTCATTGTACTTTTCAGGAGATAATAGTTTAACTGATTGTAGTTTTTTAATTTCGCCTCCTTGTGGACATGTTTTAACATTAACTTTTGAAGAAATAAACATAGAGTATTCTGGCTGGATATATATTTATGACGGAGACAGTAATTTAGACGCTAGTCCATTTATGATTATTGGTAATCCATCCATAAATATGCCAGAATATGTTTCCAAAAGCGGCAAATTTTTAATTGAATTTAGACACCATGCAGAAGATGATTTAAACAACATACCATACTTCAGAGCGAATTGGACTACAGAACCAATAGTTGGCGACCCATATGTTAACTTTAAAGCTGATTTTAAAAACTCCTGTTCAACTCCATTAAAAGTTAAATTTACAAATCAAAGTGAAGGTTCTTCTAGTTTTATCTGGGATTTTGGTGATGGTTCTACATCAACTCTAACAAATCCAGTTCACACTTACACAAGCTATAATAACTATAATGTTGCCCTTACTGCTTTAGGAGGAATTAACTGCCTTAATGCAACCACTTTTACAAAAAACAATTATATAAATATAGTTTCTGATAATAAAGCACCGCAAGCAGCAAGTTGTTATCCATCATACAGTAATGTTTCATGGAATTATAAAGGGATAACTGAGGTTAAATTAGACTCAATTGATGCACATTCTGATGGTGCAATGGATGGTTTTTATAAAGATTACAGCTGTTTTTATAATACAACTTTAAAAAAAGGAGTTATTTACACTTTACAAGTTAAAACTGCGTCTATTTTTGAAGATCAAGATGTTTCTGCTTGGATAGATTTTAATGACAATGGTATTTTTGAAAACGCTACTGAACAAATTTTAAAAGACACTTCTTTGTTTACGCTTACACATATGACAACCTTTACAGTTCAATCAAACGCACGAATAAATAAACCTCTGAGAATGCGATTTTTTTCAGGCACTATATATAGTTTCTCAAACAATGCTTGCGTTTTTGACTATGCAAGCCAAATACAAGATTATAAAGTAATAATCGAAGACCTAACTTCCACTATTGAAAATTCATTAGAAAAAATCTCAATTTTCCCAAACCCAACTAATGGATTATTTACTTTAGACTTAGGTACTGCTTCTCTAAAATCAAACATAAAAGTTAGTAACGCCATTGGCCAAAACGTTATACAAATTAATAATCATATAGAAAAAAATATTGATATTGATTTATCTAATTACGCTAATGGAGTATATTTTGTTGAAGTTGAAACAAACAACAGTGTTGAACGATTTAAAATAATTAAAAACTAAATTAAACAGTCCAAAATCTCGACATTAATTTCTTTTTAAAATCAATAATTTACATTGGCAATATTAAATGCCAAACTTGTTTTGAAAAATCTCAGCATTTTTTTTGCTAATTTTACAAGCAATGATGAGAATTGATATTATAACTGTTTTGCCCGAATTGCTTAGAAGTCCGTTTGAGCATTCCATACTTAAACGTGCTATACAAAAAGGTTTAGTAGAAGTTAATTTAATAAACTTACGCGATTATTCTACCCAAAAACAAAAACAAGTTGATGATTATTGCTATGGCGGCGGAGCAGGCATGGTTATGATGATTGAACCCATTGCCAATTGCATTGACGCATTAAAAAGCGAACGCAACTACGACGAGATAATTTATTTAACACCAGACGGAGAAACTCTAAATCAACACACTAGCAATTTTTTATCTACCAAACAAAATTTAATGATGCTTTGCGGACACTACAAGGGTGTTGACCAACGCGTGCGCGATTTATTTATTACAAAAGAAATTTCGATTGGCGATTATGTATTATCTGGTGGCGAACTAGCCGCTGCTGTTTTAAGCGATTCTATTATTCGTTTAATTCCTGGTGCAATTTCCGACGAAACATCTGCTTTAACTGATTCATTTCAGGATAATTTATTGGCTCCACCAGTTTATACAAGACCTGCAGACTGGAAAGGACACAAAGTTCCAGATATTTTAATTTCGGGCAATACGCCTTTGGTTGAAAAATGGCGAATGGAGCAGGCTTACAAAAGAACTGAAGAACGCCGACCTGATTTATTAAAAGACAATTAATTTAAGCTTAAAAAAATCACTTTTCTTATTTGAATAAAAAAATCTCCACTATTTCTCACACCTTACTAAACAACATCTCTAAATAACAAAGTGCAGTGGCTCTTTACGTTCATTTTTTGTCTTGACACAAAAAAAGAACCAAAAAAAGTCAAGACAAAACGAATGCTTTGCACAAAGCCACTCGCTTTCGCGTTTTGTCAGGCTTACGCGCGTCTCTCGAATTTAAGTTTATTATTCATTCAAAAAATTTGTGGTAAATATTCAAACACTCATAAAAGTCAATTCATAATTCAGGTTTTTAATTTATCTTAGCACAAATATTTTTATTTATGAGATTTCACAAAGAAGGTTACCCAACCCTAATTATTACTTTGCTTTTTGCAGCTTTAATTAACGGATTATCGTTTTATTTTACTCCCGATTTAATTATTGTAAAAGCACTAACCATTGCAGCTTCAGTTTTTTTATTGGTTACTGTTATTCAGTTTTTTAGAAACCCAATTCGTACAATTGAAATAAACGAAAATGGGATTATGTGCCCTGCCGACGGAAAAGTAGTCGTTATTGAAGAAGTTACCGAAACCGAATATTTTAACGATAAACGCTTGCAAATTTCTGTTTTTATGTCACCCATAAATGTGCATGTAAATCGTTTCCCAATTGCAGGATTAGTTAAATATGCAAAATACCATCCAGGTTTATTTTTAGTGGCTTGGCATCCAAAATCGAGCACCGATAACGAACGCACAACAATAGTTGTGGAGCATAAAAACGGAAAACAAATATTGTTTCGTCAAATTGCGGGAGCTTTGGCTCGTAGAATTGTTTATTATTGTAAAGAAGGCGATAAAGCAGAACAAGGACAAGAATTTGGTTTTATTAAATTTGGCTCAAGAGTAGATTTGTTGCTACCAACCGACGTAAAAGTGAACGTAAAACTAGAAGAAGTAGTAAAAGGTGGTAAAACCATTTTAGCAACTTTTAACTAATATATCATTTGTCATTTTTAAATAATTTGGTATATTTGTTGTAGTACTAGTATTAACCTAAATCGATTTATCATGAAAAAATTAATGATGTTAGTAGCAGCTGCGGGCTTTATGTTCTCTACAGCAGTTATGGCTGGAAACGGCGGAGAAGAAAAAAAGAAAGAAGAAAAAAAATCTTGTTGCAAATCTAAAGAAGGTGCTAACGCTAAAGCGTGCGCTGGAAAAGAAGGAGCAGCTGAGAAAAAAGCTTGTTGCAAAAAAGGCGAAGCTAAATCTTGCGATAAAAAAGCTGAAACTAAAGAAAATAAAGCAAACTAATTTTTGCTTTAATCTTATAAAAAAGTCCCGTCCCGATAGCTATCGGGATTCGGGACTTTTTTTATGCTGCAAGTTTACATTCGTTTTTAAAACACAAATAAAAAAGTTTTCAATTCGAGAACTTTTTTAATACATTTGTCGTACAAGAACAAAAATGCATATTATTTCTAGACCTAAGTTAATTGAGTTTTGGGAAAAACATTCCGATGCTGAAACACCATTAAAGGTTTGGTTAAAAAAAGTTAATCAAGGTAAATGGAAAAGCATTAACGAACTAAAAATAGAATTCCCTACGGCAGATTATGTTGGTAATGACAGAGTAGTTTTTAATATTAAAGGAAATAAATATAGAATTATTGTTTTAGTTTTTTTTACTGGACAAAAAATGTTTATTCGGTTTATTGGCACTCATGCCGAATACGATAAAATTAATGCAACAACAATTTAAAAATTAAAAAATGAAAACCATTAAACCAGTACGTACAAAAGCAGATTACAAAGCAGCTCTTGCAAGAATTGAAGAGTTAATTGTTTCTAATCCTAAAAAAGGAACTGCAGCATACGACGAGCTTGATATTATTGGTACTTTGGTTGCTGCTTACGAAGAAATACATTACCCAATAACTGCTCCCGACCCAGTTGAAGCAGTTAAATACGCAATGGAAGAAGAAGGTTTAAAACCCAAAGATTTGGCAACTTATTTTGGAAGCAAAGGAAACGTTTCTGAATTTTTTAATCGAAAACGAAGCTTATCTATAAAAACTATTAAGGCGTTGCACAGCAAATTAAAAATACCTTACGAAATATTGCTTGCTTAATGTTTTGATTTTTCACGATATTATTTTTGATTAAACAAATATTCTATTCTTAAAAAAATTGGGTTAGAAAAACTAAAACTATATCCGTATAATGAGCGTTTGTAAACTGAAAATAAATTTCTACTTAATACCCCAATCCCAAAAGTAATTTCCTGCCGCTTATTAATTTTAATACTTTTACTTAAATCAAAACTACAGTTTACATTATATTTTCTTTCGTTATTTATCATATTTTGATGTAAAAGCAATAAGGGGGTCAACTCAAAATTAAACTCAATAAATTTCGTTTTTCTTTGATACCTGAATGGTAATGAAAAATAATTAAATATATACGAATCTCTAATTTGAAATTCAAAATTCTTAAATCCTTTATTTACTGGTGCATACCAAAATCCTACTGAAACTGAATAATTACTTTTTTTATTAATAGGAATTTTAACTCCTACGCTTGAGTTTACGCCTAAAGCATGTCCTGGTATTAATCTGTAAAGACCAGTTAAATTAGGTGTTACACTTATTAAAAGCGATTTTCTTTTTAAAGAATCATTAGTCCCAAAAGAAAACAAGACGATTTGAAAAAAGCAAACAGAAAAAAATAAAACTCGTTTTATCATCAAGCTAAAACGATGCAAAACAAAATTTATTGTTTAGCAAAACGTTACTAATTAGATGCTTCGTAAACTCGCAGAAACATTTACGCAAACTAATTTACCAATCTTACAAATAAACTAATCACTAACAACTAACGACTAATAAGCAAAATCGCTCAAGTACTCAAAGTTTCTGGTTAGTTTACCAGCTTTGCAAATAGAAGCGCGTTCAATAATTAAATCTTTATCGTCTACCAAAATATTAGGTAATACACGTTCCATTAAATCTCTTCCAAAATCATCGCTGGCATCTCTTGGCAATTCACATGGCAAATTATCAACCGCCATTACAGTAACTGTTTCTTTATTAAATGGAACTGTTTCTTGTAATGTATCTGGATTAAAACCATAAAACGGTTTATCGATGGTGCTCGAACGTATTGTGCTTGGCACAGAGCCATTAATATCGCAAGTAATATCTGATATTACACTGATGTGAAAATCGGGTGCTTTCATATCGTTTAATTCAAACATTTTTGGCGAACGTGGATCCCAAAAGTGTGCCGACATAAATATATCTGTAGCTTTTGTAAATGGTAAAAATTTACTTTTAAAATGCTCGGGGTGCGCAAAAAAATCGTGTAAATCAAAATTATGATCGCCTTCGCGTTCAACGTAATCGCGCGGATTTAATTGGCAATAAACAGGTTCGCGAAACGAAGCCATTAAAAATTCTTCGGGTGTAACTTTTCTAATTCTTAAAGCACTCAACGTTTCTATTGCGCCGTTAGCAACACGTCCGCCTCCAGTTAATGCTATTTTTATGTTAGGTAATTTTACACGTTTTAATTCTTCTTCCATTTCGGCTCTATCTCTACACAAATTGGCAGGCTTAATAGTAAATAAGTCATATTTTCTGCCATAGCCTAAAATCCCGTTGTAAGCGCCTACAATCCCCGCAAAACGGCCAAAACCAATAATACGATTGTTATTTACATCTGTTAAACATTCGTAATCAATCATCTGAATTTGCTTTTCTATTAGAACTTTCATCAATTTTTGATTGTAGGGTTGTTTTTTTATGGTATGCGAAAAAAAGAAATATTTTTTGCCAGGCATTAAGTTAGCGTATGGCACTTCTTTTACGCCCATTAGCACATCGCAAGTCAATAAATCTTCTTGCAAAGTAAGTCCAAAAGCACGGTACTCATCGTCGCTATAACAACGAATTGCGCTAGGCTGTATATATATTTCTAGGTTTGAATATTTTTTTAATAGTTCAGAACAAATTAATGGAGTAAGCGGCACACGTTTATCTTGAGGAACTTTTTCTTCGCGCAAAACGCCAATTTTTATTTTTTGCATAATTATGGTGTGTAATTGGCTTCAAATATAGCAATTTGGGCAGAGACTTCAAAAAAGTGAATGCTTTGGGCATAATTTTTGTACCTTTGTTAAGTAGAATAGTTCTTTACATAACTACTAAAAATATGGGGTCGACTTGGCTTTGACAGCGTGTATTCAGGTAGGTAAGCATGTGGAGTGTTGTAAGAATAGCTCCTAAAATCTAACTTTCAATCGTCTAACTGGCGAAACAAACTATGCGCTTGCTGCTTAATTCTCCAAGAGAATTAGCTTTATTTTGTAACTAGGTTACAGAACAAGCATGCCTAACCAAAGCGGCTGCTCTATCGGCCTTGGGGTGGCATCATTAAATAGAGCTGGCTACTTGTAGGCTTTGATGCAAGGGCGAGAACCAAAAAGCTAAGGAATAAATAGGCTGTGTTTTGCCGGTTTATTCTCAAAAATTAATAAAACAATAAACATGTAGAAAGCTTATTTGTAGCTCGTTTGGACGGCGGTTCGAATCCGCCCGACTCCACTAAAAAAAGCCTTGCAGAAATGCGAGGCTTTTTTGTTTTTTTATTTCATTGCGTAAAAATTATTTTATTTTTTCACTTTAGCACCATCAATTAAAACACAATAGTTGAAACCATTTTTATCACGCACAATATCCAAAGGATAGCTTGCATCGCCTGTAGTAATTGGAGTGTGGGCTTTTATATAGGGTGCACCATATTTGCCTCCACCTTCGTATGGACGAATTAAATAACCTGCATTTGCTTTGTAATAACCATCGGTATCTTTAAAGATAAAATAGAAAGTGATATTTCCAACTTTAGCTGTTGGTAAATTATAACTATCCTTTTCAACAAAAAATTCTCCTTGTTCTTTATTTTCGCCATAAGTAAGCATATAAACTTCAGTTATTTTTAGATACGATTTTATCATTTGTGTAATAACTGCACTTGGATACTCAGCGTATCCTGCTTTTGTTGCTTGAGAAAAAATTAATGGTAAGGGTAATTTTTTCACCATTTCAGCACCTTCAGCAAGAGCCATCTTATCAGCATTCTTGATGGCTGCTTCACCAGTGGTTCTTCCTGCTTCTGAAAGCACGCCAACTTGTGTGGCTGTTAAACCTGTGTAATCTAATTCTAAAGGTCCAAATCCTTTTAAACGTGCAAATGAAGCATCATTATTTATTTCTTCCAATTCTACTTCAAAACTCACCACTTTGTTTGGTGCTTCATTATTGGAGAAAAAACTAAAATGGAATCCCATATTGGAATCGTAAACATCTTTTGCATCTACACCAGTTGGAGTAACATCAAAATCGATGTAGCTGTTCTCCAATTCGGAAGGGCGTATTTTTTTTTGATGACTCAAACCGTTAATGTTTGTGTAATTAGAACAATTTACTTTAATATAAATCCATTTAGCTTCATCTACTTTTAAATATTCCTTTAATGGTTTTTCTAAAGTAACTCTTCCGTAAATAGGTGTGCCTGCTTTAAATTTAGTAGCTACTTTATGAGCAGGATTTGAAAAAGGTAGGTTAGCAAATTCAATATTTGCTTTTTTTCCCATTTTCTTTTTGTTCTCTGCAACGCGGTCTTCGTTACTGGCTCTTTCAATTTGTTCGCTCCATGCATTTAAATCGAGTTTTGGGTCAGAATAATCAATAATTAAATCTCCACCTATATTTACATTCTCAACCTGCTCTGCATCGTCATTAATAAAAAAAGCTAGTATTTTCATTTTGCCTTTTTCTCCCCCTTCAACATATGGTACCGATGAACTTGCTACAACATTAGCAAAACAAGTTCGGTAAGCATCTCTTGATTTATTTAGGGAAGGTGCGATATCAAAATCCACATAATTTAAATTTAAATCTTCTGCGCTTAAATTTTTTTCTGCCGCTGCAAATCTAATTTCCCCGTCTTTTTCATACTTAATTTTAAATTCAAGCTTAGCCAATCCATCGCTCGTATTTACTTTTAATTTAGCACCTGAAAAATTGCCTTTGAATAAATCATTCATAGGTTTTTCAAATTTTATGCGAGCGTAGATCTCACTTCCGGCTTTAAAATCTGTTACAAGTTTGTTGCCACCATCAGTACCCATAAATGGTTGATCGCTAAAGACAATTTGAGCTGTCAACTCACCATCTTGAGCTAACAAAATGCTATTAAAACTGAAAAAAAACAACATCACAAATAATACTTTTGCTGTTTTAAATTTGAATTTAATTTTACTAATCATAGTCCATTTTTTTTGTAAAATAAAGATAACAATTTAATTGAATTACTAGTGTATGTTTTACTAAATCTTTAGGTGTAGATTTTCGTAGACCACTATATTTAGATTTATTTACTTAAGTATATAACTATATTTGAGCAAAATCAACACAATTTGCTTGTTTTACACATCAATTCTAAATTCCTAATTCATTTGGTTTATTTTAAAAGACGTAATCAATTGTTTTTCACAATTTTAACTATTTACTTGATTTAAAATTGTAAAATTGGCAGATTTTTAGTCAACTTTTAAAAAAGGTTCCATATTTGCTATAATATCTCAATATAGTAGTTATTATTTCGATAAATGGTAAGTAGTGCCCACAAAACAACGCACAAAACAAAATTGAAGTTATTGCAAAGAACTATTTTTTAAAATGAAAAAATTCCAAAAAAAATTTCGTCTATTTAGTTTGATTCTTCTAGTTATAGTAGCTTCTGTAGGTATTGGAATTGCTGGAGCTATTCCTATC
The DNA here is from genome assembly GCA_040385525.1 of Bacteroidota bacterium. Taxonomy (GTDB): domain Bacteria; phylum Bacteroidota; class Bacteroidia; order UBA4408; family UBA4408; genus JAZKHE01. The sequence continues at coordinate 846,329 of JAZKHE010000002.1, read as the reverse complement.
AGCACTAATAAAAAAAGAGAAAATTTAATTGAAATTAAAACAGAATTGTTAGATACTACTCAAAAAAAATCTGAACAAAAAACTCAAAAAGAAATTAAGGGATAATTTATTTAACCTTGTTGTTTTTTAAAACCATCATTTTATTCTAACTTTAATCGTTGTAATTAATTTTCAGATAACTGAATTAATTTTACAATTATGATTTGATGTGTTTTTATGCTAAAAAAAATATTCCCTATACTTCAGTGGCTTCCTAATTATTCTACAAGCTTTTTAAAATCAGATATTGTTTCTGGCTTTACACTTTCTGCCTACGCAATACCTGTTTCTTTAGCTTATTCTTCTTTAGCTGGTTTACCTCCTCAATACGGAATTTATGGTTATTTAATTGGTGGTTTACTATACGCCATTTTTGGAACTAGCAAACAATTAGCCGTAGGACCAACATCTGCCATTTCTATTTTAATTGGTACTGCAATTGCTGTGCAAGCAGAAGGCGACCCATTTAGATGGATTGATATTGCATCTATAACTGCTTTATTTTTTGCTGCTATGAGTATTACTGCTTATCTTTTAAAATTAAGTAGTATAATTAATTTTATTAGCGAAACTGTTTTAGTTGGCTTTAAAGCTGGCGCGGCACTAACCATTGGTTTAACTCAACTTCCAAAATTATTTGGTGTGCAAGGCGGTGGAAACGATTTTTTAGACCGTTGTAAAATTTTATTTTTTCAGCTACCCGATACCAATTTTATTATTCTTGCTTTTGGAATTTGCGCACTTATTTTATTAATCATTGGCGACAAAGTGTTTCCGGGTAAACCTATTGCAATACTTGTTGTAATTGCTTCTACCCTAGTTATTACATTTACTCCGCTTGGCGAATTGGGTTTTAAAACTGTTGGCATTATTCCGTCTGGATTACCACAATTTTATTTCCCAACTTTTAAACTCGATGATTTAGAAAACGACGCTGCTTTAGCATTTGCCTGTTTTATTTTAGCATACATTGAAAGTGTTTCGGCAGCAAAAACATTAGCCAAAAAAACAGGCGAAGAAATTGATGCGCAACAAGAATTACTTGCCTTGGGCGCAGCTAATTTAGGTACAGCATTTGGTCATGGTTATCCAGTAAGTGGAGGCTTATCGCAATCAGCAGTAAATGAAAAAGCAGGTGCAAAAACACCTATGTCATTAGTGTTTGCAACGCTAACAATTTCTATTTGTCTTTTATTTTTCACAAATTTATTGCAAAACTTGCCTGTTGTTATTCTTGCTGCAGTTGTAATTGTTGCCATAAAAGGTTTAGTAGATTTTGAAGAATTTAAACGCATGTTTACAAAAAACAAAAGCGATTTTTTAATTGCAATTACCGTTTTTGTAAGTGTGTTATTGTTTGGAATTTTAGAAGGAATTATTTTTGGTGCAGTACTTTCGTTAATCTTAATTATTAAAGTTGTATCGGCACCACACGTTGCTTTTTTAGGAAAAATACCAGGCACAAATCGTTATAGTGATATTGGCAGACATCCAGATAATGAAGCAATTGCAGGTATGTTATTAATAAGAGTTGAATCTCCACTTTTATACTTTAATGTAAATTATATTCATAAAACTATTTGGACAAAAATTCAGACCGAAAAAAATGAAGTGCAAGTAGTTGTTATAGATTTAAGCGCTTCGGCCTACATTGATTCTGGCGGAGCAAAACTTCTTAAAAAAATGTATATGGAATTAAAAGTAAGAGGAATTTCGTTTAGAATTGCTGAAGCGCACGCCGTTGTTAGAGATACTTTAAGAGCCGAAGATTGCGAACATTTATTTGGCCACATTGGTAGAAGAGATTCTTTACAAGAAGTGATTGCGCTAGCTATTGAGCAACATCCTGAACTAATTAAAACCGAAACAAGTAATAACTAACGTTTAGCTACTATTTGCTTAAAATAATTTTGAACGAGCTACAAGCACGAGCCAACTTTTCCAGTTTATTATTACTGTATTATATTAAATATTTTTAATGTTGTTTAGCTTCCATCATATCATATAAATGAAACACTGCAGGAAAAATTGCATCTATACTTTCTGTTGCGCCATTTACAGAACCAGGCAATGTAATAACAATTGTTTTGCCAATTATACCAGCAATTCCGCGCGAGAGCATTGCTAAGGGCATTCGGTTTTGTCCGTAGTTGCGAGCTGTTTCCATTACACCAGGAACTTCTCTATCTAGCAAAGGTTTAACAGCTTCGGGAGTTACATCTCTTGGCGATAAACCAGTTCCACCAGTTAATAAAATTAATTGTGCTCCGCTGTTTAAAGCTGTTTTTATTTGCGATTGAATTTTGTTTACATCATCTGGAACAACTTGCAATTCGTTGGCTATGATTCCAAATTTTATTAATTTATTTTGGATTGCTTTTCCTGATTTATCTTCTTTTGTTCCTGCAGAAACAGAATCCGAACAAACAATAATTGAAGTTTTGATGTGGCTAAATTTTTCAGTTTTAACAAAATCAGACTTCCCTCCTTTTTTCTCTAACAACTTAATGTTTTGAATCTCTATGCCTCTATCTATAGGTTTTAGCATATCGTACATCGTTAATGCAACAACTGACGCTCCGTGCATTGCTTCTACCTCTACTCCTGTTTTATAAACTGTTTTTACTTCAACTTCAATTTTAATAAATAGTTCATCTATCTTAAATCGAACAGCTGTAAACTCTACAGGCAAAGGATGACAATCGGGAATCATATCGCTGGTGCGCTTTACTGCAAACAAACCTGCAGTTTTTGCCATTTCAAAAACATCGCCTTTTGGCACTTGCTTATTTACAATGGTATCAATTGTTTTTTGATGACTCACTTTAACCACTGCTTGAGCAATGGCAGTACGTTGTGTATTCGATTTAAAAGTAATATCTACCATTTAATTATTTTGTTTCCAAACAAATGTTTCGTCTTCAAATAGTTCTTTTCCAAAAATGGGAACTTCTTTTTTTATACGTTCTACTAATTCTCTGCTTGCTTCAAAAGCATCGTTTCTGTGCTTTGAAGATACAAAAACAAACAAGCACAATTCACCAGATTTTACAATACCTAAACTATGATGAACGTGCATACAAGTAATAGCATATTTTGCAAAAATTGCTTCTCTAATTTCATGAAATTTTTCTTCTGCCATTTCTTCGTAAGCTGAATAATCAATAGCAGCAACTTTTTTTTCATCAATTTCATCTGCACGAACTTGTCCTAAAAAAATATCGTGCGCACCAATAGATGTTTTAGTAGCATGCTTTGCAATACTCTCAGCAATAAAGCTTGAACTTATTGCACCTTGCTGTAAAACTTTATGTCGTTTTTTTTCGCTCATTATTTTGTTAAACAGATTTTAAGATTTCTTTTTGGGAATTTTATATCCAATTTTTGTTCTTGGTTTTTCTATTTGTTTCTTTTCAGTTAATTCGTCAACATATTGAAAAACTACTTCTATATTTTTTGTATTATTATCTGTTTTTCTCTCCAACTTTTCTATCGCTAAGCGTAATTCTGTGTTATCTAACAACATTTGTCTAATACGTGTAAATATTCGAATTATTTGTATATTTACTTGAATGGCTTTTGAACTATTTAAAACACTTGACAACATAGCAACTCCTTGTTCTGTAAAGCCATATGGAGCATAACGTAAACCCATTTTATCTGATGAATTGGAGGTGCCAAATTGGCTCCTCCAATTGTCGAACTCAACTTTACTCATTTCGAACATAAAGTCTTCAGGAAAACGCTCTATGTTTCTATTTACTTGCCTTTTTAACTGTTTTGTCTCAACTTGATACAACTCTGCTAAATCTCTATCTAACATAACTTTTTGGCCTCTAATAAAATAGATTTTACTCATCACTATTTCATCAGAAATCATTAATTTATTTTGACTTTGCTGCATATACGAAGTAAATTATTTTTTATTGTAATGCATGATTTCAAAATGCATACTTAGTAAATTTATCAGTAATAATTTATTCATCAAAGTGTCGCCAACTCCTGTTATAACTTTTATTACTTCGTTAGCTTGCAACAAGCCAACAATTCCTGGCAAAACACCAACAACACCAACATCAGCGCAAGATGCAAAAGTTTGCTGTTCTTTATTTTCGGGAAACAAATCGCGATAGTTGACACTTCTATTTCCATCATTTAATTGGTTAAAAACTGCAATTTGACCTTCAAACTTATAAATAGCTCCATAAATAAATGCTTGATTATTTTTTAAACATGCATCGTTTACAATGTAACGCGTTTCAAAGTTATCAGTGCAATCAACTATTAAATCGTAATTCGAAAAAATTTCTTGAGAATTAAATTCTGTAAGTTTTTCGTTATGAGGAATTAAATTTGTTTTTGAATTTTGATATTTCAATTTTTCTAAAGCGCAATTTACTTTTGAATTTCCAATATCACTTTCATTATACAAAACTTGTCGTTGTAAATTTGAAAGTTGTACGACATCAAAATCCATTACACCAATTGTTCCAACTCCTACAGCATTCAAATATTGTAAAACAGCACAACCCAAACCACCCGCACCAACAACTAAAACTTTTGCTTGTTTCAATTTTTGCTGTCCTTCAATACCAATTTCTGGCAATTGCAAATGGTGCGCATATCGTTTTATTTCTTCTTTATCTAACATAATCAACCTCCAGCAAATGGTGGCAAAAAAGCAACAGTATCACCATCTTTTAATTCTGTATCTATATCGACAAGCGTTTTATTTACAGCTATTCTATACGATTTTGACTTTAAATCAGGATACAACAATTGTAATTTTTCATTTAATTGATTAGATGAAAACACATCTCTAAAAAGCATTTCACTTTGTTTTGTACATTGCTGAATTTCTCCAAAAAATAAAACTTTAATTTCCATATTTATTAATTTTCTGGTAATAAATGAACTTCTACTTCGTCTCCAATTTGAACACTAGTAACTTGTGCAGGTAAATAAATAAAAGCATTAGCTTGCGCAAACGATTTCATCATAAAAGACTGTTGACCTGTTAAAGGCTCAACTTTACTATTAAAAACTTTAGCTTTTAAAAAATTAGCTAAGGAATTTGTTTTATTGATTGATTGTGTAATTGGTAAAGTTTGTTTTTGTAAAAACAAATTCGATTTTCCTTGCATTTTTTTTATTGCCGGAAAAACATATTCATAAAAACAAGTCAATGTAGAAGCAGGATTTCCTGGCAATGCAAAAACTAATGATTTCTTGTTTTTTCCAAAAAACAAAGGTTTGCCAGGCTTTTGAGCAACTTTATAAAATATTTTTTCAACTTTTAGTTCTTGCAAAACTTCTTCTACAAAATCATAGTCGCCAACCGATATACCGCCCGATAAAAGTAAAACATCAGTATTAAATAAGGCTTTTTCTACAACAGATTTTAAAGAATTTTTATCATCATTTGCGAAATAAATTTGCACATCATTAATTCCTAAAAATTGTAATGCGGCTGTTAAAGTATGCGAATTAGAATCGTAGACTTTCCCAATCTGAAGAGCCTCTCCTGCTTGTTGCAATTCGTTTCCTGTAACTATAATTACAACACTTGGTTGTTTATAAACGCTAATATTTTGCAAACCCATCGAAGCTAAAAAACTTATAACTGAAGGATTAATATTCGTGTTTTTTAAAATAGCTAAATCACCTTTTTTAATTTCTTCTCCTTCAAGTCGAATATGTTCTCCTAGTTTTGATGAGAAATTATTTACACAAGTAATCAAATCTTTTTCTCGAACACAATTTTCTTGCATAATTACTGCATCAGCACCTTTTGGAACCATAGCTCCAGTAAAAATACGACAAGCATCACCAACATTCAATTCAAAATTAGTTGCATCACCTGCTTTTGATTCTTGTATAACTTTCCAAGTATTTGTGCTGTTAAATTTAACAGCATAACCATCAACATTCGATTGATTAAAAGGCGGTAAATTAAGAGGGGCGAAAATATCTTGTGCTATGCAATATCCTAAACTTTTAGAAACTTGAATTGAAATGGTTTCTAAAATAGGATTTGTATTTTGTAGCACTAAGTCTTTTGCTTCTTCTACTGAAATCATGCTATAAATATAAGTTTTATAGCTGCAACAAAAAGAACAATTGCCAAAACATTTTTTAATAATTTACTGCTAACTATTTTACTTCCCCACGCTGCACCAACAAAACCAGCTAGCACAGCAACAATTAACCATAAATAAACGGAAGGATTTATTTCAATTTTTTGATTCATCATTCCTAAAATTCCTGCCAAAGAATTAGTAACAATAAATAAAGAAGATACTGCGGCTGTTTGTTTTAAATTGCCCCATCTTAGCAATAAAATTATTGGACTTAAAAAAATGCCTCCACCAATTCCGATTACTCCGCTAACAAAACCAAGCACAGCACCAATTAATAAAGCGTAATATAAATTTACCGATTTTGTTTCATCCGCTTCATTTCTATTAAACACACCTAACATTCTGAGTACAGCTGCTAACAAACAAAAACCTAAAACTTGTTTATAAACTTCTGGATTTAACTGAATCAATGAACCCGCATAAGCCATTGGAATAGCTGCAATTGCAAAAGGATAAAACAATTTAAAATTAAAATGCCCAGCTCTGTAAAACTGAAAAAAAGATACTCCAGCCACTAAAACATTTAACAACAATGCCGATGTTTTTATTTGTGCTAATTCCATTCCTGCAATACTCAAAACAGCTAAATATCCACTTGCTCCTCCATGACCAACAGCAGAATAAAAAAAAGCAATAACAGCTATAAATAAAAGCACGATTAGTTGTTCGGTCATAAATATAAATTATCCAAAATTAAACTTTTTACTAGTAAAATCCTTTTATTTATTGAAGTTTTGAGTTAAAATCAATTAACTTTGAACAATGAGTTCCTCTATTTTGATTGATAGTTTTGGCAGAAAGCACGATTATTTGCGCATATCGCTAACAGATGCGTGCAATTTGCGTTGTTTGTATTGTATGCCAAACGAAAAAGTAATAGTTACGCCGCAATCAAAATTAATGCAAGTAGACGAAATTTTTGAACTCGCTCAAACTTTTGTTAAAATGGGCGTTACCAAAATTAGACTCACTGGTGGCGAACCTTTAGTTAGAAAAGATGCGCACAAAATTATTCTAAAATTAGCCAAATTACCAGTTGAATTAACACTTAGCACCAATGCTGTTTTAATTGACGAATATATTGAAACCCTTAAGCTGGCAAATATTAAATCAGTTAATGTAAGTTTAGATACTTTAAATGCAGATGAGTTTTTTGCCATTACAAAACGTGGCGACTTTGATAAAATTTTAAAAAACATCTATATGCTTTTACAACATAATTTTTCTGTAAAAGTAAATATGGTGGCAATGAAAGGAATTAACGAACATTGCATTTTAGATTTTGTGGAGTGGACAAAAAAATATCCTTTGCAAGTTCGCTTTATAGAGTTTATGCCATTTTCGGGAAATTCTTGGAAAAAAGAAAATGTACTTTCTTATAAAGAAATGTTAGAAAAAATAAACGAAAAATATTCTACCATTAAATTACAAGACAAAGCAAACGAAACGGCAAAAAAATATAAAGTAAAAAATTACTTGGGTGATTTTGGTTTTATAAGCACCATTAGCGAGCCATTTTGTAGCGGCTGCAATAGACTTAGATTAACCGCAGATGGTAAATTTAAAAATTGTTTGTTTAGCAAAATCGAAATAGATTTGCTAAAAGCGTTGAGAAACAAACAAGATGTGTGTGCTTTAATTTTAGAAAATTTACATCAAAAGAAAAAAGAGCGTGGCGGACAATTCGAATACGTAAATGATTTAGACAAAATCGAAAACCGAAGTATGATAAAAATTGGTGGATAAATTTTAAAAATTCAGCTCAATTCTGACAAACGAAACTCAGAATTATATTCCTAACAAATCAAATCAGCCAAATTATATTTGGTTAAAAATCAATTTTTATACCTTATATTTTGTTTTTATACATTTTAACAAAATAAATTGTGTTTTAAAAATACATTTAGTAGCTTTAGTTATTACAAATAAAAATTACAGTTTTTATGAGTTCAATACAATCTAAAGTAGAAAACAAAATAGGTTATATCAACCTAAATCGTCCTGATGTTTTTAATAGCTTTAACCGAGAAATGGCTTTGCTTTTGCAAGACACATTAAAAAGTTTTGAAAAAGACAACAACGTTAGAGCCATCGTAATTACTGGCAACGGAAAAGCATTTTGTGCTGGTCAAGATTTAAAAGAAGTTACAACACCCGAAATTAATCCAGGATTTAGAGCCATATTAGATGAGCATTACAATCCGATTATTAAATTAATACGCTCAATTGAAAAACCAATTGTTGCCGCTGTAAATGGCGTTGCTGCGGGCGCTGGAGCAAACATTGCTTTAGCTTGCGACATTGTTTTAGCATCAGAAAACGCAAGTTTTATTCAAGCATTTAGTAAAATAGGTTTGATACCTGATAGCGCTGGAACATTCTTTTTACCTCGCTTAGTAGGTATACAAAAAGCAACCGCATTAATGATGTTAGGCGACAAAGTTTCTGCACAGGAAGCAGAGAAAATGGGAATGATTTATAAATATTTTCCTGCTGATGTATTTGAAAATGAAGTTGCCAATTGCTTAACAACATTAGCTAATATGCCAACATTAGCAATTGGTTTAACTAAAAAATTAGTAAACCAATCGCTAACAAATAATTTAGAAGAACAGTTAAAAATGGAAAGTGATTTGCAAATTCAAGCAAGCTCATCACACGATTATAATGAAGGAGTTTCTGCATTTGTAGAAAAAAGAAAGCCTGTTTTTTTAGGTAAATAAATTTAGAATATGAACGTAGCAATTATAGGTTCCGGCACTATGGGTAGTGGCATTGCACAAGTTGCTGCCACAGCTGGTTGTAAAGTTAAGGTGGTAGATTCTAACCCAGATGCATTAGCAAAAAGCGCTAAAAATTTAGAAAGCACTCTATCTAAATTAGTTGAGAAAAACAAAATCGATGAGACAGAAAAATCAAGAATCATTGGTAATTTTTCATACGTTAGTTCTGTAAAAGAATTGGTAGATGCCGATTTAGTAATTGAAGCTATTGTAGAAAATTTAGAGGTAAAGAAAAAACTATTTGCAGAATTAGAAACTATTGTTTCTGCAAAAGCAATTTTAGCATCTAACACTTCGTCACTATCTATTGCGTCAATTGCGTCAGCTTGTAAAAATGCTGAAAGAGTTATAGGAATACATTTTTTTAATCCAGCTCCATTAATGGCATTGGTAGAGGTTATTCCTGCTATACAAACTAACAAAGAAGTTTTAGATTTTGTTGTTAAAACAATTTCTGATTGGAAAAAAGTGGTGGCTGTTGCAAAAGATACTCCCGGATTTATTGTAAATCGTGTAGCGCGTCCTTTTTATAGTGAAGCCATTCGTATTTATGAAGAAGGTGTTGCTGATTTTGCAACCATAGATTGGGCAATGAAAAGTTTAGGTAACTTTAAAATGGGGCCTTTTGAATTGATGGATTTTATTGGTAATGATGTTAATTACGCAGTAACTGAAAGCGTATTTACTTCTTTTTACTTCGATCCTCGTTACAAACCATCATTCACACAAAAACGTTTATCAGAAGCTGGATTTTTTGGCAGAAAATCTGGAAGAGGTTATTACGATTATTCAGAAGGAGCAACAATTCCTAAAGCGTTAGAAGATGCAAAAACAGCACAATATATTTTTGAAAGAGTTTTAGTAATGCTTATTAACGAAGCTGCCGATGCTTTATTTTTAAATGTAGCTTCGGCTAAAGATATTGATAATGCTATGACTAAAGGTGTTAATTATCCTAAAGGTTTATTAGCTTGGGCAGACGAAAAAGGAATTAAATGGTGCGTTGAAAAACTAGATGAGCTTTATAACGAGTATCACGAAGACAGATACCGTTGTAGCGCATTATTAAGAAGAATGAACAGAGAAAATAAATTATTTTTTAGCAACTAAATGACGCCCGAAACTATTGTACATAAAATGTTCGATAATGATGCTTTTAGCAAATGGCTTGGTATTTCGTTGTTAGCAATTGAAACTGGTTCATGCAAATTATCTATGCAAATAAGAAAAGAAATGCTAAATGGATTTGGTATTGCGCACGGAGCAATAACATATGCACTAGCCGATAGTGCTTTAGCCTTTGCATCTAACTCTCATGGTAAACACGCGGTAAGCATTGATACATCGATCAATCACATTGAAGCATTAAAAGAAGGTGATGTTATAATTGCTACAGCTAAAGAAAATTCCAAGAAAAATAAATTTGGTTTTTACACTATAGAAGTAATTTGCAACGATAAACTTGTAGCTTTATTTAAAGGGACTGTTTACCGTAGTGAAAAAGATTGGGAATAAAAGTTATAAAGTATGAATTATAAGTTATGAGTGATAGTATAGTTAAAATAAAAAGTTTTGAATTAGCTATTTCAGGAGTGAACTTTTATAAATATCTCGTTTCAGAAAAAAAAGAATTTGTAATGAGTAAACAATTTTTACGTTCAATAACTTCAGTAGGTGCAAATGTACGAGAAGCTGTAAATGCTCAAAGTAAGCTTGATTTCATTCATAAATTAGCTATAGCTCAAAAAGAATGCGACGAATCTATTTATTGGTTAGAACTTTTAAAGGCTACAGATTATATTACAGAAAATGATTTTGATAAAATAAATACTAAAGCAGTTGAAGTACTAAAAATCATAAGAAGTATAAGTATCACAACAAAAAAGAACTTAAAACTAGCAACTAATAACTCATAATTCATAATTCATAATTAAAAAAGTGGAAGCATATATTATAGACGGAGTAAGAACTCCAATAGGAAGTTACCAAGGAACATTATCCGCAGTTCGTGCAGATGACCTTGGAGCGTTAGTAATTAAAACTGTTGTTGAAAAAAATCCAAATATCCCTAAAGATGCATACGATGATGTAATTATGGGGTGTGCTAATCAAGCGGGAGATGATAATCGTAACGTTGCACGTATGTCATTATTGATGGCAGGGTTACCTTATACAGTTCCAGGGGAAACAGTTAACAGATTATGTAGCTCAGGATTATCGGCTATCATCAATGCAAGCAGAGCTATTAAAGCAGGCGACGGACATGTATTTATTGCAGGTGGTGTTGAGAACATGACACGCGGACCGTTAGTTGTTTCAAAACCATCATCAGCTTTTGGTACTGATTCTAAAATGTACGATTCAAGTTTTGGATGGCGTTTTATAAATCCTAAAATGCAACAAATGTATGGTGTTGATGCCATGGGAGAAACAGCAGAAAATTTAGTAGATAAATATAAAATTTCGCGCGAAGACCAAGATGCATTTGCATTAAACAGTCAGTTAAAAGCAGCTAAAGCACAACAATCGGGTCGATTAGCAAAAGAAATTGTTTCTGTAGAAATTCCTCAACGCAAAGGCGATGCATTAGTTTTTTCGAAAGATGAATTTGTAAAACCAAATACAACTATTGAAGGTTTGTCAAAATTAAAACCTGCATTTAGAAAAGAAGGAACTGTTACTGCAGGTAATGCATCTGGACTAAACGATGGTGCAGCGGCTACAATTATTGCTTCAGAAGAAGCAGTAAAAAAATATAATTTAAAACCCATTGCTCGCATTGTAAGTTCTGCTGTTGTGGGTGTTGAGCCTCGCATTATGGGAATTGGTCCTGTTGAAGCAAGTAACAAAGCGTTAGAAAAGGCAGGATTAAAAATGAGTGACATCGATATTATCGAATTAAACGAAGCTTTTGCGTCGCAAGCTATTGCATGTATAAGAGCTTGGGGTTTACAAGATAATGATCCTAGAATAAATCCAAATGGTGGTTCTATTGCAATTGGTCACCCACTTGGTGTTACTGGTGCGCGTATAGCGTATTCTGCAGCATTAGAATTACAACTAACGGGCAAACGCTATGCGTTAATAACAATGTGTATTGGTGTTGGGCAAGGTTACGCTGCAATTATTGAAAGAGTTTAAAAACAAAATAAAAACTTTAGTTAAATTACTATGAGCAAAATTCAAAATTATGTAAACGGTCACTGGACCGAAGGTAAAGGCGAAGGAGTTCCATTAATTGATTCTGTTACTGGAGAAGTAATTGGACACGCTAGTACAGAAGGCTTAGACTACGCTGAAATACTTCATTATGGAAGAACGAAAGGTGGAGAAAAGTTACGCAAAATGACTTTTCAAGAGCGTGGAAATATGATTAAAAATTTAGCTTTATATTTAACTAAACGTAAAGAACAATTTTACGAAATAAGTTATAGAACAGGTGCAACTCGCGTTGATAGTTGGATTGATATTGAAGGAGGTTTTGGTAATTTATTTGCCAATGCATCTTTACGAAAATTATTTCCAAATCAATCGTATCATGTAGAAGGCGATGCCATTGATTTATCAAAAGGCGGACGATTTATGGCGCACCACATTTTGGTTCCAAAACCCGGAGTTGCAGTTCATATAAATGCATTTAATTTTCCTATATGGGGAATGTTAGAAAAATGTGCTGTTAACTGGATGGCGGGTGTTCCAGCTGTTGTTAAACCAGCAACTGCAACTTCGTATCTTACCGAAGCGGTAGTTAAAGAAATTATAAATTCAAAAATATTACCTGAAGGTGCTTTACAGTTAATTTGTGGTTCTGCACATAATTTATTAGATACAGTTGAAAGTCATGATGTGGTAACCTTCACTGGTTCCGCATCAACTGGTAGAATGTTGAAATCACACAAACAAATAATTAACGAAGCTGTGCCATTTAACATGGAAGCTGATTCGCTTAACTGCTCTATTTTAGGAGAAGATGCAGTACCAGGAACTCCAGAATTTGATTTATTTATTAGTCAGGCTCGTAGCGAGATAACTGTAAAATGCGGACAAAAATGTACTGCAATACGCAGAATGATAGTTCCAGAAAAATTAATGGACGATGTGCAAATTGCATTAGGAAAAGCATTAGATAAAGTTTCTATTGGCGACCCGCGATTAAAAGAAGTTCGCATGGGAGCACTTGTAAGTAAGGATCAAGTACAAGAAGTAAAAGACAGAGTAAAAGAAATTACAAAAACGGCAAAAATAGTTTATGGTGATTTTGATAAGCTAAATACTATTGGAGCTGATGCACTAAAAGGTGCATTTATTAGTCCAATGTTATTGAGAGAAGATAAACCTTTCGAAAATATGGCAGCTCACGAAACAGAAGCTTTTGGTCCTGTTTCAACTATTATGCCTTACAAAAATATTGGTGAAGCAATTGAATTAGCTAAATTAGGTAAAGGTTCGTTGGTATCTTCAATCGTCACGAATAGTGATGATTTTGCAAAAGAATATGTAATAAATGCAGCTTCGCATCACGGAAGAATTTTAGTGTTGAATAGAGAAAATGCTAAACAAAGTACTGGTCATGGTTCGCCGTTACCATTATTAGTTCATGGTGGTCCAGGTCGTGCTGGTGGTGGAGAAGAAATGGGTGGCGTACGCGGCATTAAACATTACATGCAACGTTGCGCTGTGCAAGGTTCTCCGACTACGTTAACCGAAATAACAGGAATTTATCAAGCAAATTCTAAATACAAAGAATCACCAGAACATCCTTTCAAATACCATTGGGAAGATATTCAACCAGGTATGTCATTAAAAACACATAGACGGACCGTTACAGATACAGATATTATAAATTTTGCCAATTTAACTTGGGATCATTTTTATGCACATACCGATATTACTTCGTTAAAAGGAAGTATTTTTGAAAAACGTACTGCTCACGGATACTTTATATTATCTGCTGCAGCAGGATTATTTGTATATCCAAACAAAGGACCAGTTGCTGCAAATTATGGTTTAGAAGAGTGCAGATTTGTTCGCCCAATTTACCATAACGATACACTTTATGTTCGTTTAACTTGCAAACAAAAAATTGAAAGAGATAGCGTAGGGAAAGAAATTCCGTGTGGAATTGTAAAATGGTTTGTTGAAGTTTTTGATCAAAGTGATGAGTTAGTTGCGATTGCAACCATCTTAACAATGGTTCAGAAAAAATCTCCATTTGTAGAAATTAACAGAAAAAATATTCAGTTCTACATCAATAAATTAACTGAAAACACAAAAGCAAATTGGGGAATGATGTCTGCTCAACACATGGTAGAACACATCGAAAAAGGCTTAAGAATTGCAAGTGGCGAAATTCAAAATTTTGAAATTTCAACTTCAGAAGAGCACATGCCTAAAGTGCAAGAAATGGTTTATAATTATAAGGCCATGCCAAAAGAATTTAAACATCCGTTAATGGAAAAAGAAAAAACAGATGCTTTAATTCATCCTGATTTAACAACGGCAAAACAAAAAATGATTGAAGCATACGATGCGTATGAATTGTATTTTAAAGAAAATCCTGAAGCAACTACAAAAAATGCAGTGTTCGGAATCATGGATAAATTCGAATGGGATTTACTAAATACAAAACATTTTAATCATCACTTCAATCAATTTGGAATACTATAAAAAAGATTTGAGAATTGAGATATTAGATTTTAGAAAACAAAAAACTATAAAATTAAAATGACACAAGAATACGTAAAACATAATTTAGAAAACGGAATTGCAACAATAGAATTTTTTCATCCCGATCAAAATTCGTTGCCAGGAAATATTTTAAATCAATTAGCAGAAACCATTACTAATGTTGGAAATAATAACGATGTTAAAGTAATTATTTTAAAAAGTGGTGGCGACAGAACTTTTTGTGCAGGTGCAAGTTTTAAAGAATTAATTTCTATTAACGATGCAGAAACAGGAAAAATATTTTTCTCAGGATTTGCAAAAGTTATCAATGCAATGCGCAAATGTCCAAAATTTATAATTGGTCGTATACAAGGCAAAACTGTTGGAGGTGGAGTTGGTTTAGCAGCATCTACAGATTATTGTATGGCAACAAAATTTGCTTCAATTAAATTAAGTGAATTAAATGTAGGTATCGGTCCTTTTGTGGTAAGCCCTGCTATAGAAAGAAAAATGGGCGTTTCTGCAATGTCGCAAATAGCTATTGATGCCAACAATTTTTACGAAGCAAATTGGGCAAAAGAAAAAGGATTGTATGCATCAGTTTACGAAAGTATTGAAGAACTGGATATGGCAGTTACTGATTTCGCAAAACATTTGTGTACTTATAACCCAGAAGCAATGCTAGAAATGAAAAAAATATTTTGGAGAGGAACAGATGATTGGGATACACTTTTGGCAGACAGAGCAGCAATTAGCGGAAGGTTAGTTTTATCTGATTTTACAAAAGAGAAATTAGCGAAATTCAGCGTTTAAAAACTCATAACTTATCATTCATAACTCATAATTTGGTAAATGGTATACGAATTCAAAGGTTTTATTCCCGTAGTGCACGAAAGTAGCTTTATTCATCCACAGGCTTCGGTTATTGGTAATGTAATAATTGGAAAAAATGTTTATGTGGGTCCGAGTGCTGTTATTCGTGGAGATTGGGGAGAAATAGTTATTGAAGATGGATGTAATGTGCAAGAAAATTGTACCGTGCATATGTTTCCAGGAAAAACAATTACGCTAAAAGCAGGTGCACACATTGGGCATGGTGCAATTATACACGGCGCAAATATTGGTGCTAATTGCTTAATTGGAATGAACGCCGTTATTATGGACGATGTAGAAATGGGCGATGAATGCATTGTTGGAGCCTTAGCATTTGTAAAAGCTGGAACGAAAATTCCGAATAGAAAAATGTTAGTGGGAAATCCAGCAACAATTATAAAAGATGTGAGTGATGAAATGATAGATTGGAAAACTAAAGGAACAGCTTTGTATCAACAATTACCAAAAGAATGTTTTGATACTATGAAAGCAGTTGAACCTTTGCGTGAAATTCCTGCTAACAGACCAACACAAGAAGCATTTTACAAAACATTAGAAGAATTTAAAAAGAAATAGATTTATTTAACAACGCATAAACTATGTCACATACTATTAAAATTAGCCCGGTAACAACTTCAAAAGTAAGCGAAGTAGACATTAATAATAGCACAATGGGAATTCATTTTACAGATCACATGTTTATTTGTGATTACGAAAATGGAACTTGGAATAATCCAAGAATTGAGAAACTAGAATTAATTCCTACGCACCCAGCAGCAATGGCTTTACACTACGGACAAGCCATTTTTGAAGGCATGAAGGCTACCTTAGATAGTAATGGAACACCCTTATTATTTCGTCCGAACGAAAATGCTAAACGATTAAATTTTAGTGCACAGCGTATGGGAATGCCAACAATACCAGAAGATTTATTTGTTGATGCATTAAAAAAATATGTTGCTTTAGAAAAAAATTGGATACCAACTAGCGAAGGAAGTGCTTTGTATTTACGCCCTTTTATGTATGCCGACGAAGCATTTATTGGTATGCGTGCTGCAACTAAATACAAGTTTATTATTATGGCATCTCCTGCAGGACCATTCTTTAGCAAACAAATAAAATTGTATGCCGAAACAAAATTTATTCGTGCAGCAAATGGCGGAACGGGAGAAGCTAAAGCAGCAGGAAATTATGCAGGAGCAATTTTACCAACCGAAATTGCACGCAAAAAAGGCTACGACCAAGTGTTGTGGTTAGACGCTACTAATTTTGAAGATATTTTAGAAGTGGGTACAATGAATATCTTTTTTAAAATAAACGGAAAATTTATCACTCCAGCTTTAAAAGGTTCTGTTTTAAATGGAATTACGCGTATGAGTGTAATCGATTTATTACGCGACAAAGGTTTTGAAGTAACAGAAAGACCAATTTCAATGACAGAAATAATTGAAGCTTCTAAAAATAATTTATTAGAAGAAGCTTTTGGAACAGGCACTGCTGTTGGTATTGCAATGATTGAAGAAATTGGTTACAAAGATTCTGCAATTAAATTTCCGAAAGAAAATCCTGTTGCAAAAGATATTAATGAAACATTAACTAATATCAAGTTAAAAAAGACAGCAGATAAATTTAGTTGGATTGTAGCAGCTACTGCTTAATTAAAAATAGCAAAACATTTAATGGCAACACTAGATAAATCAATACTCGAAAAAGCATTCTCTTTAATGTCGACTGCAAAAGCAATGACATCATTGTATGAAGAAAATTTTAAAGTAGTTTCAAAATATGTTCATGCAACATCGCGCGGACACGAAGCAATACAAATTGCCACGGCTATGCAATTGCTACCGCAAGATTACGCGTTTCCATATTACCGCGATGATGCTATGTTGCTTAGTATTGGTATGCAACCTTATGATTTAATGTTGCAACTAATGGCGAAAAAAGACGATCCATTTTCTGGAGGGAGAACCTATTATAGTCACCCAAGTTTGCGCGACGATGATAAACCAAAAATCCCGCATCAATCTTCAGCAACTGGAATGCAAGCTATTCCAGCAACAGGAGCGGCAATGGGCTTTTGGTACAAAGAAAATGTTGGACTCGATGACAAAACAATTGCTGAAAAACCAATTGTAGTTTGTTCGTTGGGCGACGCATCTGTTACCGAGGGTGAAATTGCCGAAGCCTTGCAGATGGCAGCTTTAAAACAATTACCTATTTTATATTTAGTACAAGATAACGGTTGGGATATATCTGCTAACGCACAAGAAACAAGAGCACAAAATGCTTTTGAATATGCAAAAGGATTTCATGGCATTGAAGCTATAACTATTGATGGAGCAAACTTTTCTGAAAGTTATACTGCAGTAAAAAAAGTAATAGATACTATTCGTAAAGAAAGAAGACCATTTTTAGTTCATGCAAAAGTTCCTTTGCTAAATCATCATACATCGGGAGTGCGCATGGAATGGTACCGCGACGATTTAGAAGAAGCGCAAAGTAGAGATCCTTATCCTGTATTACGCAAACAATTAATTATTACTGGTTTTACAGCAGAAGAAATTAAAAATATAGAAATTGCTTCCACAGAAAAAGTTAAGAGTGATTACGAACGTGCTTTATTAGCAGAAGACCCAACACCTTCTGATTTATTTACACACGACTTTGCGCCTACACCTATCACCGAAGAGTTAGGCGATCGTTCTCCTAAACGAGATGATAAAGTAGTAATGGTAGATTGCGCTTTATTTGCTGTTGAAGAATTAATGAAAAAACATACTGAGTGTTTGTTATACGGACAAGATGTGGGCGGAAGGTTAGGTGGTGTTTTTAGAGAAGCAGCTACCTTAGCAAAAAAATTTGGCGACAATCGTGTGTTTAACACACCTATACAAGAAGCATTTATAGTGGGTTCTACCGTTGGTATGTCGGCAGTAGGATTAAAACCAATTGTAGAAGTTCAGTTTGCCGATTATATTTGGCCAGGTTTAAATCAATTGTTTACAGAAGTAAGTCGTTCGTGTTATTTAACCAATGGCAAATGGCCAGTAAGCATGATTTTGCGTGTTCCTATTGGCGCTTACGGAAGTGGCGGACCATATCATTCATCATCAGTAGAAAGTGTGTTAACCAATATTAGAGGAATAAAAATTGCATATCCAAGCAATGGAGCCGATTTAAAAGGTTTATTAAAAGCAGCGTATTACGATCCAAATCCTGTTGTGTTTTTAGAGCACAAAGGTTTGTATTGGAGTAAAGTAAAAGGAACCGACGAAGCTCGCACATTTGAACCTAGCGAAGATTATATATTGCCTTTTGGAAAAGCAAATTGTGTGCAAGCTATTGAAGAACAAAATGACAAAGCAACAATTTCGGTAATAACTTACGGAATGGGTGTACATTGGGCGTTGAATGCATCTAAAGAAATAAAAAATCAAGTAGAAATAATCGATTTAAGAACCTTGCATCCACTAGATGAAGAAGCCATTTTTGAATCGGTACGCAAAACAAAAAAATGCTTAGTAGTAACAGAAGAGCCTGTTAGTAATTCGTTTGGAAGAAGCTTAGTTGGTTTAATACAAGAAAAATGTTTTAAATCGTTAGATGCACCGGTAATGATTATTGGTTCAGAAAACATGCCAGCTATACCATTAAATTCTGTATTAGAACAAACCATGATTCCATCAGCAGAAAAAGTAAAAGCAAAAATGGAAGAGTTATTGGCTTATTGATTTTCATTTATAGAGTAAATAAAAAAGACCCGAATCCCGATAGCTATCGGGACGGGACTTTTTTTTTAAAACAATTAATCAATTACAAACCCATCGGAGCAGTTTTATAGTCGGCAGGAATATCGCCATTCAGTGCTTTTAAAAAGGCTGTTATATTTTTAACTTCTTCATTGTTCAACTTGTAATTTAATTGTGTTTTTGCCATAATTTTTACGGCTTCGTCTAAACTTTTTACGCTACCATCATGAAAATAAGGATGCGTTTTTTCGATGTTACGTAACGATGGAACTTTAAAAAAATATTTATCTGCTTCGTTTTTAGTTAATTCAAATCTTCCTTCATCACGCTTTGTAGATTTTGTATAATCCCAGTAATTAGCAAACATGCCAAATTTTTGAAATCCTGCTCCTCCACCTAACGCTTCGCCATTATGACAATTTATACAACCCACTTGCGTAAAACTCATTAAACCTTTTTTCTCATCTAAAGTAAGCGCATCTTTTTTTCCATTTAAATATTCGTCATAACGAGATGGCGTAATTAAAGCTCTTTCGAAAGCACCAATTGCATCTTGAACATTTTTATAAGTAAACGGATCTTGTTCCGTTGGGTAAGCAGTAGCAAATAATTTTTTGTACAAATCAATCGTCTTTAATCTATCAATCAAAAATTGTTCACTAGGTATGTTCATTTCAATAGGATTTAAAATGGGCCCACCCGCTTGTTCTTCCACATCTTTTGCTCTGCCATCCCAAAATTGACTAGCATGCAAAGCTGCATTTAATGTTGTGGGCGAATTCCTTCCTCCTAACAATCCTTTATCGCCAGGCGAAAACGGTAAATTATCAACCCCAAACGTATTTAAGTTATGACAAGAGTTGCACGAGTTTTTTCCGTCTTTTGATAAACGTGTATCAAAATATAAAAACTGACCTAACTTAGCTTTCGCATTGTTTTCGGGTCTTACCGAAGCATCAACCGCTGAAATTGCTTTTAAGTTTTCTAATTTATCTTGCAATGCAACATCATAACGCTCGTTTTCTGGATCTACAATTTTTTCAGTAGTTTTATCAGAGCTACATGCGTTAAACAATACAGCCAATACAAATAGAGTTGCGGCTGATACAAAACTTATTTTTGCGTGATTTAAAATTGTAGAATTTGTTTCCATAGCTATAAATTTTTGTCAAAAGTAAAGCTACGCCAATTATAATTCAAATTGATATTTTTTATTAAGCAATAGATTTTATCTATAGTGTTAAATTCCCATTTTAGAATTTTCAATTTCTAAAATATCAGCACTACCCTTTTTAATGTTTTTACAAATATCATCAATGGGCAAATCGTTAGAGTCTGAACCAAACGGGTCTTCAATTTCTTCGGCAATCAATTCTAAACTTACCAAGGCATAAAACACGAAAGTTATTAAGGGAACTACGCCATAACCAAATTCATTTACAAATGCAAAGGGCATCGTCATCACATAAATAAAAATAAATTTTTTAATAAATAAACTGTACGAATATGGTATGGGCGTTTTTTTAATTCGTTCGCAAATGCCGCAAACATCAGTAAAAGTTTCAAGCTCTTTATTAATAACAATTAATTGCGCTTCTGTAATTTTATTTTCTTTATGCAATTGATTTATTTTTTTGTGCAATAAAAGCGCAAAATAGTTGGGGTTGTGTTTATGACTAATTAAATCTTCTTTTTTAAAACCATCAAATTCATATAAATCATCATGATTGTATTTCCCCCGCAAGTGATCGCGTAAGCTATGTGTGTAGTTGGATATTAAAACAAAAAACAATTCTCTTTCAGTTGATTTTTCAGGTAAAATTGCACTTAATTTTAGCGATAAATTTCTTGAACTATTTACTAAACTTCCCCAGGCTTTTCTTCCTTCCCACCATCTTTCATAAGCGGTGTTTGTTCTAAAAACCAATAATAAAGAGAGTACAAAACCCAACAACGAATAGATTACGGCGTAATTTATTTTTGAAGGATGAATATAATGTAGTTCCAAATAGGTTATTATCCAAGCGTATAAAGCAACAGACAACATTGCCCATATTAACTGACGAAACGTATCGCTTTTATGAAATTGAAATATTAGCTTAAACCAATCTTTGGGATTATACTTTACCATATTATTTTATTTGTTGCAAAAATATTGAAAATTGACGCTTAAATGACATTTATCCTAACTAAATAAGATTATTTTTGTTGAGTTAAATTCAAATTATTTTATGGCATTGCAAAACGATTTATTACTAAGAGCAGCAAAAGGAGAAAAAACAGAACGCACACCAGTTTGGTTAATGCGTCAGGCAGGAAGAATTTTACCCGAATACAGAGCCGTTAGAAGCAAAATGGGTGGTTTTAAAGAGTTGGTAAAAAGTCCAGAGTTTGCTTGCGAAGTAACAATACAACCAGTTGATATTTTAGGAGTTGATGCTGCAATTATATTTTCTGATATTCTAGTAATACCAGAAGCAATGGGCTTAGATTACCAAATGGTTGAAGCGAAAGGTCCTTGGTTTGAAGAAGTTATAAAAAATCAACAAGACATAGATAAATTAAAAATTGCACAAGGCGAAGATTTGAATTATGTGTTAGATGCCATTAAATTAACCAAAACAAATTTAAACAATAGAGTTCCTTTAATTGGCTTTGCTGGCGCACCTTGGACAATTTTTGCTTATATGGTTGAAGGTAGTGGTTCTAAAACTTTTTCGAAAGCTAAAAAGTTTTTGTACACACAACCACAAGCGGCGCATGCCTTGTTAGAAAAAATTACGCAAAGCACCATTAATTATTTAAAAGCACAAGTTGTTGCTGGTGCAGATTTAATTCAATTGTTCGATTCGTGGGCAGGAAGTTTGAGTCCGGCGCAATACAAAGAATTTGCACTACCTTATATTTCTAAAATTTGTGATGCGATAAACGAAGTTCCGGTAACTGTTTTTGCGAAAGGTGCATTTTTTGCATTAGAAGATTTAGGAAAAATAAATTGCCAAACCATTGGTTTAGATTGGAATATGGATGCAAATTTTTCGCGCCAGTTAGTAGGAAACAACAAAACATTGCAAGGTAATATGGATCCGTGTTTGTTGTATGCTGATTTTAAAACGATTGAATCGGAAACAAAAAAAATGTTGCAAGCTTTTGGAAATACACGCCATATCGCTAATTTAGGACATGGTTTATATCCTGATATTGAAAAAGACAAAGTAATATGTTTTGTAAATACTGTTAAAGAATATAGATTTTAATCTGCTTTTTAAATGGAAAAAATAGGAAACAAAAAAATAATTAATGCTTGGGCAATGTACGACTGGGCAAACTCAGTGTATAACTTAGTTATTACTGCTACTATTTTTCCAATCTATTACAAAGCTGTTACAACAACAAGAGACGATGCAGGAAATGAAATTTCTAACCTTGTAACGTTCTGGGGCATTGAGTTTAAAAATACAGCGCTTTACGATTTTGCTTTAGCTTTTGCTTATTTAGTTATTGCAGCTATAATTCCTTTGCTTTCGGGCATTGCCGATTACTCAGGAAGCAAAAAAAGATTTATGCAATTTTTCTGTTATTTAGGCGCATTATCGTGCACACTTATGTATTTTTTTGATGCAACAAATTTAGGTTTTGGAATTGGAATGGCTGTGTTAGCCTGTATGGGTTTTACAGGAAGTTTAGTTTTTTACAATGCCTATTTACCAGAAATTGCTCCACCCGAAATGCAAGATAAAGTAAGTGCAAAAGGCTTTGCATTAGGCTATTTAGGTAGCGCCATACTTTTAATTGTAAACTTAGTTTTGGTAATGAAACAAGAAACTGGAGCCGAAAAATTACAAATGATGCGTTATGCTTTTTTAAGTACGGGCGCTTGGTGGTTTGTGTTTTCGTTTATTCCGTTTTACTATTTACCCAATTCAAAAAACAAAAACACACAACACGAAAGTTATTTTTTTAAAGGCTATCAAGAATTAAGAAAAGTTTGGTTGCAACTAAAACACGAAAAACAATTAACCCGTTTTTTAACTGCATTTTTTGTTTACAGCATGGGCGTTCAAACGGTTATGCTTGTTGCAACACACTTTGGATCCGAAGAAATTAAATTAGAATCAGGACAACTAATAACAACCATTTTAATTATTCAATTTGTAGCTTTATTCGGTGCATTTTTATTTTCGTTTTCGTCTCGAAAATTAGGCAATATTTTCACGTTAAAAATTGCAGTTGTTATTTGGTCATTAATTTGCATTGGTACTTTTTTATTGGTTTACACAGCCGCTCATTTTTATATTGTGGCTGCTTTTGTAGGTTTAGTAATGGGCGGAATTCAAGCTTTATCTCGCTCAACTTACTCCAAACTTTTACCAGAAACCGACGACCACACTTCGTTTTTTAGTTTTTACGATGTAACCGAAAAATTAAGTATAGTTTTTGGAATGCTTTCGTTTGGCATTATTAGTCAGTTAAGCAGCGATATGCGCAAACCAATTGTTGTTTTAATTTTATTTTTTGTAGCAGGTTTTTTATTGTTGCTACGAATTCCTAAAACAAAACACATCGAAAATTAATTTTAAAATCTTGAAGTTAAGTGGGCAACACTTAGTGCCTTGATGTGAATTTATTATGCTTTATCTAAAGTTTGGTTTTAAAATTTGAAACTGTATCATGAAAAGATTTATAATAAGGTATTTATTTAGTTTTTTATTAACCGCAATATTGTTTTCAATAGATTTATTTTTAAATGAGCCGAATCATTTCGGTTATATAGGTATTATTCTAATTTGGTTTTATTTCCCTGTAACTATTGTCAGTACAATATTATTTTATTTTTTATTAGCATTTATATCCAAAAGGAAACAGCTTATTATTTTTATGGCTTTTTTTGTAACATTTAGTTTTATAGAATTATTTAAAATTGAAAAACTAATTTTACTTAATGCGTATTTTATTATTGTTTGTTTAGCACAACTTGCAATTCCTAATTTTCATTCTTTACGAATAAAACAAATTCTTAAATCTTAAAATCTCATTTTAAGCATTTAAAATAATCGAATGGTTCTTGGCAATCGCCACATTTAAACAATGCTTTGCAAGCTGTAGAACCAAACTGGCTAACTAAACTTGTATTGGTTGAGCCACACTGAGGACATTTTACTAAACGCTTATTGCCTAACAAAGCTTCCTTATCGGCGTGTGCATCTAATGGTGCTGCAATGCCATAACCCTCTAGGGCTTTTCTACCGCGTGGTGTTATCCAATCGGTAGTCCATGCTGGTGACAAAACTAAATTTACTTTAGAATCGTAGCCCGCTTCTTTTAATGCTTTTTTAATATCATCACCAATAACATCCATAGCTGGGCAACCGCTGTATGTTGGTGTAATATCTACCTCAGCAAAATTATTAGTTAAAGTAGCCGAACGTACAACACCCATATCAACAATAGAAAGAACCGGTATTTCTGGGTCAGAAACCGATTCTAAAATGGGGTATAACGTTTGGTGGATTGTTGTCATTAATAAAAATTATAAACTTTCTTCATTTGTCATGCTGACGATAGGAAGCATCTCTTTTTTAGAATATTCCTTGATAGAGATTCTTCGTTACACTCAGAATGACAAGTTGAATTTACCAAGTCATATTTGGAAAAGTACGTTGCATGTATTGCATTTCGGTAAGGATGTAACCCATGTGTTCGGTATGAACTCCTTGTTTTCCACCTTTTTGAAAATACTCTACAGCTGGCGTTTTTAAAGTTGCTTCCGTTAAAATTTCACTTACTTTTTTATAATACGCATCTTTTAATTTTGTAACATCTACTCCTACTCCATCGTTTACCATTGCTTTGTCGGCATCGGTTTGATGAAATAATTCGTCAGTATAAATCCATAAATCATCAATTGCATTTTGCATACGCTCTTTGCTTTCTGCAGTTCCATCGCCTAAACGTTTTACCCAGTCTGACGAAAAACGAGTATGATACAAAACTTCTTTTAAACTTTTTTTCGCAATAGCAACTAATGTTTCGTCTTTGCTATTTTGTAATTGTTGTAGCAATAACAAATGAAACTCATCAAACAAAAACTGACGAGCAATTACATAAGCAAAATCTGTATTGGGTTGTTCAACCAACAAAACATTTTTATATTCTTTTTCTTTGCGCAAAAAAGCAACAGAATCTTCGGTAGCATTTCCACCTTGCAGTTTTGCAACGTATTGAAAATAACTGCGCGTTTGTCCGAATAAATCTAAACTAATATTTGTTAAAGCAATATCGGTTTCTAAACTCGGGCCATGTCCGCAAAGCTCCCCTAATCGTTGACCTAAGATTAATGAGTTATCTGCTATTCCAAGTATATATTGTGAAAGACTATTCATTTAAATAAGTTTTAAGTTGATAAGTTTTTAAGTTAATAAGCTAGTTACATTTCAGACAATAAATTAAAATTAAAATTTAAACCTAATGCCAATTGCCTATTTACAAATCACTATGTTTTACATATGTCCCAATTCTTCTGGCAACACATAAAAAGTTGGGTGACGATATACTTTATCTGCAGCTGGTTCAAACATTTCACCATTTTCTTCAGGGTTAGAAGCAGTGATGTATTTTGAAGGTACAACCCAAATACTAACGCCTTCGTTTCTGCGCGTGTAAACATCTCTTGCGTTTTCTAATGCCATTGCTGCATCAGTTGCATGTAAACTACCGCAATGACGGTGTTCTAATCCGTTTTTACTTCTAATAAAAACTTCCCAAAGTGGCCAATTTTTTTCCATGACTTTTAGTTATCTATTTTAAACTTAATCTTTTATTTATACAATTTTAAACAGCTTCTTTCAAATCCATTTTGCTGTGTTTTTCGGCATGAGCCATTGCAGCATCGCGAACCCAAGTGCCATCTTCCCAAGCTTTTACTCTTGCGTTTATTCGCAATTTGTTGCATGGTCCGTGACCTTTAACTACTTGCCAAAACTCATCCCAATCTAAATTTCCAAAATCGTAATGCTTACGACTTTCGTTCCATTTTAAATCTTTGTCTGGAATTTTTAATCCTATTAATTCTGCTTGTGGCACTGTTTGGTCTACAAATGCTTGACGTAACTCATCGTTTGTTTTACGTTTTAATTTCCATTTTACAGATTGTTCTGTGTTAGGAGATTTATCATCAGTTGGCCCAAACATCATTAACGATGGAAACCACCAACGATTTAAAGCATCTTGAGCCATTTCTTTTTGCTCCTCGCTTCCGTTCATCAACGACATCATTATTTCGTAACCTTGGCGTTGATGAAAACTTTCTTCTTTACAAATACGAATCATTGCACGAGAATACGGACCATACGAAGTGGAAATTAATGCTACCTGATTCATAATTGCAGCCCCATCTACTAACCATCCAACAGCACCCATATCTGCCCAACTAACTGTTGGATAATTAAATATGCTTGAATATTTTGCTTCGCCAGAATGCAATTGTGCATATAATTCGTCGCGAGAAATCCCTAATGTTTCGCATGCGCTATAAAGATATAAACCATGCCCAGCTTCGTCTTGTACTTTAGCTAATAAAGCCACTTTACGGCGTAATGACGGAGCACGAGTAATCCAATTGCCTTCTGGCAACATACCAACAATTTCGCTATGTGCGTGTTGCGATATTTGACGAATATGCGTTTTACGATACTTTTCGGGCATCCAATCTTTTGCTTCTATTTTTTCGTCGTTTGCAATTCTTTTTTCAAAAATGGCTTCCAAATTTTTAATTTCTGTTTCTGACATAACTTTTAATTTAGGTTATACATTCAGTGAATTATTATTTAAACATCAAAATCTACTACTACTTTTTTAGAAGTAGGAACTGCCTGGCAACTCAACACAAAATTTCTTGCAACTTCGCTCTCATCTAAGGCATAATTTATTTTCATTTCTACTGTTCCTTCAACTACTTTACATCTACAAGTACTACAAACACCACCTTTGCAAGCAAAAGGCAAATCAGCTCCAGCTGCTAAAGCTCCATCTAAAATATTATCAAAATCTTTTGACATGGTAAAATGAAACTCTTTACCGCCATCAATTATTGTAACCTCTGTACCCTCTACTTTGTGTTGTAAAACTTTATTTATTTGTTGTTTTTCTTCATCAGAATTTGAAGTAGTAAACAATTCGTAATGCACTTTTTCTTTTGGTAAACCAGCTGTAACTAATTCATCACGAATTAAAAAAACCATTTCTTCTGGTCCGCAAATAAAACAATCGTCAACCAATTTTACATCAACAATTTTTGAAGTAATTACTTGAAGTTTTTCTTTATCGAAACGACCATTAAACAATGGAATGCTGCGAAACTCTTTGGTTAAAAAATGAAATATTTCGAAGCGATTAAAATAAGTGTTTTTTAAAAATTCTATTTCTTCTTTAAAGATAATTGACTTTGCACTTTTATTTAAATAAAACAACTTTACGTTGCAATTGGGCTCTAAAGCTAAATGCGTTTTTATTATAGATAGTATTGGCGTTATTCCACTTCCTGCTGCAAACACAATGTAATTTTTTTGCTCCTGCGGATTTACCTCTTTATAAAAAACGCCGTTGGGCTCCATAACTTCAACAATATCTCCAGCTTTTAGCGAAGTGTTAGCAAAAGTAGAAAACAAACCACCATCTATTTTTTTAACCGCAACTTGCCATTTGTTTTCTATTGGGCTAGAGCACAACGAATACGAGCGACGTACATCTTGATTATTAACTGTAGCTTTTAAAGTTAAATGCTGACCTTGTTTAAATTGAAATTCTTTTTTTAAATTTTCGGGAACATCAAAAGTAATAACCGAACAATCGTCTGTTTCTTTATAAATATCAGAAACTTTTAGAGGATGAAATTTTGCCATTGATTACAATTTTAAAATTTAACTAACAGTTGTTAGTTTGTTATACAAATTTATAAAATAAATGGGATAAACAAAAGAATAAAGTGTGAAATTTATACTAATTCGAGAAAAACTACACAATTCCTTTAAGCAAAGCCTTAGTCATATCGGCTTTTAACAATTCAATATTTAAAGCACTTTTTTTGCCGTACCATAAATAAAGTGTGCGTAAAGTAGATAAAAGCGAAAAAATAATTACTTCTACGTTTAAGTTTTTTATTTCGCCACTCGCAATTCCTGCCTTAACAATTTTTCGAAATTTTTCTTCGTATTCGTTACGCATTTTAATGTAAGCTTTTAGCTCATCATCAGGCAAATGCATCCAGTCATTGTTTAAACAGGCCATAGCATCGGCATTGCGCAAAGTAATATCAATGTGTTGTTCTATTAGTTTTTCGAGTTTTGTAAGCGAAGTGTTTTTGCTTTTTGCAATTGCATTTATTGATTGTGTAAACTCTTTCGCAATATCAATAATAATTAAAACTAAAATTTCTTGTTTAGATTTTATGTGGTTGTATAAACTTGCCGCTTTAATATCTAAAGCCAAAGCTATATCGCGCATAGAAACAGCGCTAAAGCCTTTTTGCCGAAATAACTTTGCCGAAATAGTTACGATTTCAGTTTTTCTATCAATAGTTTTCATTACAGCTAAGTTAATATTTTGAAGGTAAATTATATCTACTTACTTTCTAATTTATTAAAACTGTACAAAAAACAATAATTACTCTGCCTTAGCTCCATTTTCAATCCAGCAAGCAATAGCATCTCTCTCCTCTTGCGTTATACCAGTTTTATTTGCTTGTGGCATTGTTTTGGTTATAACAGCACGTTGATTTATACGTTCGCTATACTTTAAAATAGTTTCTTTTGTATCAAACATAATTCCATTTGGTGCAATTTTTATTACCTCGTCGGTAGGTTGTGCGGCATGGCAAGAAACACATCGCTTTTGGATAATATCATTTACTTCTGCAAACGATACAGCTTTATCTTCTTTACAAACTGACTTTGTTGTAGGCCTTGTTATAAAAGCTAAAGAAATAATCAAAATAATTCCGATTGGCAAAATCCAAACAGACTTTTGGCCTTGTTCTTTTAAGTTTAAATAATGTTTTATTAATGCGCTAGCAATTGTTAAACCCATTAAAACTATCCAGTTAAAGGCACTTCCGTATGTACTCGGAAAGTGATTGCTTATCATTATAAAAATTACAGGAAGTGTAAAATAATTATTGTGTAAAGAACGTAGCAATGCTTTTTTACCTAATGAAGGATCAACAACTTTACCATCTTTAGCTGCATTAACCATGGCTTTTTGTCCCGGAATAATTACTCTGAAAACATTACCCGCCATAAATGTACCTAACATTGCACCAACATGTATATAGGCAGCGCGACTACTAAAAACCTGAGATAAAAACCATGCCATAAAAGTTATAAAAACTAAAATAACAATGGATAATAAAATTTGATTTTTAACTAAAAATGATTTGCACAAAGCATTGTAAACAATCCACCCTAAAAACAAAGTGCCAATACTTATAGCAATTGCCTGTGCTGCACTAAGCACCATTACGTCTGTATCAATTAAATAAATTGAAGCATCTAAATAATAAACAATAACAAGCAATGTAAAACCAGAAAGCCATGTAAAATAAGCTTCGTATTTAAACCAATGTAAATCTTTTGGAATTTGGTTGGGTGCTACTTTGTATTTTTCTAAATAATAAAATCCACCACCATGTATTGCCCAAAGATTACCAGCAATTCCTTCTTTTAAATTTACTGTGCGATTTAATGCATTCTCTAAAAAAACAAAATAAAACGAAGCGCCAATCCAAGCAATTCCAAATACAACATGTATCCAACGAACTACTAAATTCATCCATTCAACAACGTGTGCTTCCATTGTAGTTCCTTTTACAAAAGCATAAGCCGCATAAAAGAAAACAAATAAAAGTCCACAATAAAAAAACACCGTTTTAATTTGCGTTATTTCATCAACCAAATTCTCTGCCTTTACTTTATATTTGGAAGATAAATTATTGTCTTCATTCGATAGCATTAATGCAGAAATAGTAGATTTTAAGAGGTAATTTACAAGAAAAATAAAAGCTACAAAAATTAAAATTGCAATACCATTTGTAGTGTTAAATTGCGTAGAGAAACCATCAGCTGCATAACTGACAGACGAAAGAAATAAAAAAAAGATAAGAATAAAACGCTTGAACATCAATACTATATTGTTTATATTTATAATCTAAAATTAGTTAACAAACATATTTAACTTAAGTTTAGTAAAAGTATAAAGATATAAATAAGCTTTATAAAATTATATAAAAATTATTTTTTACCATGACTAATAAACTACCTGATTTTGCTATACATAGTTCACAAACTCTTATTGGAACTAAACTTTTAAACGCTACACTTTTAATAAAAAACGGAAAAATAATCGATATAAAAGAGGGAAAAATAAACACCACCGATTTTCCTGTTGAAGATGTTGGAGATTTAATAGTAATGCCAGGTTTAATTGATTCGCACGTACATATAAACGAACCTGGTCGCACTGATTGGGAAGGTTTTGAAACCATAACAAAAGCTGCTATTGCAGGCGGAATTACTACACTTGTAGATATGCCTCTTAATTCGAGTCCTGTTACAATAAGTGCAAGTACTTTTCAAGATAAAATAAAAGCTACGCAAGGAAAACTATATTGTAATTGTGGCTTTTGGGGAGGCATTGTTCCTGCAAATGCTGATAAATTAGAAGAACTAATTGATTGCGGAGTTTTAGGTGTTAAAGCATTTTTAACCCATTCGGGAATTGATGAGTTTCCAAATGTAACAATTGAAGATTTACGCAAAGGTTTAGCCACATTAGCTAAACATCAACTACCGCTTTTGGCACATGCCGAACTAGATGAGCATCACGAAGGTATTTCTGCATTTGAAAAAAATCCTACAAACTATATGGCTTATTTAAATTCTCGTCCAAAAATATGGGAAGACAAAGCTGTTGAAATGATGATAAGCTTATGCGAAGAATTTAAAAGCCCAATTCATATTGTTCATTTATCATCTGCAAATTCTTTAAAACAAATTAAAGAAGCAAGAGATAAAGCACTACCATTAACTGTAGAAACCTGTCCGCAATATCTTTATTTTTGTGCCGAAGAAATTCCAGATGGAAATACGCTTTTTAAATGTGCTCCTCCTATTCGTGAAAAAGAAAACAACGAAAAATTATGGGAAGCGTTAAAAGATGGAACTATTGATTTTATAGTTACAGATCACTCACCTGCAACTCCAGATTTAAAAAAAATAGATTCAGGAAATTTAAAAGAAGCTTGGGGAGGAATCGCTAGTATTCAATTTTCTTTACCCGTTGTTTGGACTACGGCTAAAAAACGTGGATTAGCAATAGATAAAATTGCTGCATTAATGAGTCAGAATGTTGCCAAATTTATTGGCTTTGAAAAAACAAAAGGTGAGTTTAAAATAGGTTTTGATGCAGATATTGTAGTGTGGAATCCAGAAGAAACATTCACAGTAAATGCAAACGATATTCATTACCGCCATAAAATAAGTCCATATGTTGGCGAAAAATTAAATGGAGTAATAAAACAAACCTATATTGGAGGTAAAAAGGTATTTGAAAACGGGAAATTATTATCTTTACCTCAAGGAAAAATTTTATTAAGGAAAAAATAAAAATTATGGAAAATAAAAATACTGAAGCGCCAACATTTACATCGTTAATTGATTTAGCGGCAGAACGCTTAGGCGGAAAAGCAATATCATGCAGTGATGATTTTTTTGCAGAAAAAGAAAACTTATTAAAATCAGGAAGAGGTATTTTTATTGCTGATAAATATACTGACAGAGGTAAATGGATGGATGGTTGGGAGTCGCGCAGAAAAAGAGTTGCGGGTTATGATTGGTGTATTATTAAATTAGGCGCATCGGGAATAATAAAAGGAGTTGATATTGATACCAATTTCTTTTTAGGAAATCATCCTCCACATGCATCAATAGAAGCTTGCACCATGCCTGCTGATGCAAGTGATGAACAATTACAAAAAGCAAAATGGCAGGAAATTCTTACCAAATCGCCGTTAGCACCTGGAAGTCAGAATTTTTATAAAATTGAAAGCGATGCCATTTGGACACATCTTCGCTTAAATATTTACCCCGATGGTGGCGTAGCACGTTTAAAAGTATATGGCGAAGTTTATAAAAATTGGAACGATATAAAACAAGACGAAATAATTGATTTAGCTGCTGCAACAAACGGAGCAAAATCTGTTTTGTGTAACGATATGTTTTTTTCGCACATGGATAATTTAATTATGCCCGGAAGAGGTGTAAATATGGGCGATGGATGGGAAACAAAACGTAATCGCACACCTAATAATCGCGATTGGGTAATTGTAAAATTAGCGCACAAAGGAAATATAAATAAAATTTTAATTGATACTTGTCATTTTAAAGGTAACTATCCGGACACATGCTCCATTGAAGGAATAAATATAGATCACAATAAAGTAGATGCTACTGATATTATATGGACAGAGATTTTGCCAAAGCAAAAATTACAAGCTGATCACGAACACTTTTTTGAAAAAGAAATTGCAAATAACGGACCTTTTACGCACGTTAGATTAAATATATTTCCAGATGGTGGTGTAAGTCGAATGCGTTTATTTGGAGTTATAAAAAAATAAAAATGAACATAAACGAATTAAATAATTTAAGTACAGAAAAATTGTTCGATGAACTTTTTAAATGTTGCGGTTCAACAACTTGGGCAAATTTATTAGCAGCTAAAAAACCTTTTAAAAATAAAGAAGAATTATTGTTAGCGTCAGATAAAATTTGGGAAAACTGTACTACACAAGATGGATTGGAAGCATTTACACACCACCCAAAAATTGGTGATTTAAAAAATTTAGAGAAAAAATTTGCCTCAACTAAAGAATGGGCAGGTGGCGAACAAGCAGGTGTAAATTCAGCAACACAGAACACGCTAATTGCTCTAGCGGAAGGAAATGAAACATATGAAAAAAAATTTGGATATATTTTTATTGTATGCGCTACCGGAAAATCAGCAGAAGAAATGTTAGCTTTACTAAACGCACGAATATCAAATGATGCAGACAAGGAACTTAAAATTGCGATGAACGAACAAAATAAAATTACTCACATTCGTCTTGAAAAATTATTAGCATGAGTCAAATGCGCAGCATTCGGCGAAACAAAACAAAAAATAAAAACAATGAGTCAAATTACAACACATATTTTAGATACATCAAAAGGAAAACCTGCACAAGGAGTTTTAATTGTATTAGAAAAACCAACAAACGATGGATTGTGGATAGTTATAGGAAAAGGCGAAACAAATTCAGACGGCAGACTTCCCGGTTTACTATCGAATGATGTAACTTTAAATCCCGGTATTTATCGTTTGGTATTTGATACAGCTTCTTATTTTAAAGCGCAAGGAATAAAAGCATTTTACCCATCAGTGACTATTACTTTCGAAACAAAAGACACATCACATTATCATGTGCCCTTACTTTTAAACCCTTTTGGGTTTTCAACATACAGAGGCAGTTGATAATAAAAAATAATATTTGAATACTCAATCAAACTAAACAGTAAATGAATATGAAACAATCTATTCCAAACAACGAAAGAGAATCCATTCTAAACGAATTAGGAAAAGCAAATAAAGCATTTCAAAAAATTTATCCCGGCGATAAACCCGATAGACAACCTGTGCATACTGTTTACGGTGGAGCCGATTTATTTAGCTCTGATTCAGCAGCAAAAATGGGACAAGCAGCTATGAAAACACTTTTAAATAATGCCCCCAACTTTGTTGAATTTGCAAAAGCAATTGAACTTAATGGACATGAAACTCTTCCTTCTAACACAGCAGAAATAAATAATTTAATCAAAAAATTAGATGCTTTATCTGAGCAAGAAAGAAAAAAAGAAAGTGCATGGTTATCTTATACAACTTACAATAAAGTAATTAATAAATTAAATACAGAAGCGCTCGAAGATTTTAGAATTGATTTTGAAGATGGTTTTGGAAATCGCTCTTGGGAAGAAGAAGATGCTACCGCTGTACAAGCTGCAACCGAAGTAGCAAAAGGCATGCAAGCCAATTCATTATCACCTTTTATTGGTATAAGAATAAAACCTTTTACCGAAGATATGAAAGAACGCGGTGCAAGAACACTTGATATATTTTTAACTACTTTATCGGAATTAACTAACGGAAAATTACCAAACAACTTTGTTGTAATGTTACCAAAAGTTACTATACCCGAACAAGTAAGTGCTTTGGTAAAATTATTTGAAATGATTGAAGCAAATACAAAAATTGAAAGTGGTTCGCTTAAAATGGAAATGATGGTAGAAACTACTCAAGCGGTAATTGATAAAGATGGAAAAAATCCATTACGCACTTTTGTAGAAGCTAGTAAAGGCCGTATGATTGCTACTGCTTTTGGAACATACGATTATACTGCCGCTTGTAACATTACAGCAAAATATCAAGATATGGGGCATGCTGTTTGTGATTTCGCGCATCATTTTATGAAAGTATCTTTAGGAGCAACAGGCATTTGGCTTTCTGATGGGGCAACTAATATAATGCCAATTGGACCACACAGAGGTGATAATTTAACAGCAGAACAAATTGCAGAAAACAAAAAAATTGTACAACGCAGTTGGAAAAAAGCCTATGATCATACGCGCTATTCGTTATGGAAAGGGTTGTATCAAGGTTGGGACTTAAATCCTGCACAATTCCCTATGCGTTATGCAGCAGTTTATTCTTTCTTTTTAGAGAGTTATGAAGATGCAGCAAAACGTTTAAAAGCCTTTGTTGAAAAGGCTGCCAGAGCAACTTTAACAGATGACGTTTTTGATGATGCAGCAACAGGACAAGGCTTACTAAATTATTTTTTACGCGCTATGAATTGTGGAGCAATTAGTGCCGAAGATGTTACAGCTACCGGTTTAACAATGGAAGAAATTAGAACACGATCTTTCTTAAAAATTTTAGAAGGAAGAAGAAAGAGTGCTGTAAATTAATTTATATCTGTTAACCACGGAGACACGAATTACATGGAGAAACACAGAGTTAACAGCTCCGTGAATCTCTGTGTTCTTATTGTCTCTGTGGTAAAAAAACTACTTTCTCTTTTTTAATTTCGAGTTTTATAAGTAACGAATCTTTTCTTTTTGCAATTACATTTATTGATTGCGTAAACTCTTTGGCAATATCAATAATAATTAAAACTAAAATTTCTTGTTTAGATTTTATATGGTTGTATAAACTTGCTGCTTTAATATCTAAAGCTAGCGCTATATTGTGCATAGAAACTGCGCTAAAACCTTTTTGCCGAAACAGTTATAATTTCAGTTTTTCTATCAATAGTTTTCATTGTTGCTAAGTAAGAATAATGAAAACTAAAATGAAACAATATAATTTGAAATTACTTGTTCTTAATCTATTTTAAAAACTGAACACGTTTTGGCTATATGTTCATTTTTTATTAAAAAGTGAACATGATGTTTGTTATTCTAAAAAAATGAACGTATTTTTGCTATATGTCCAAATTATAGTACAAAAATGAACAAATTAAAAAAACCAAAGTTCGATAGAAATTTGCCTTACAATGATTTGCCCGATTTACCTATTTCGGAAGACATTATAGACAAACAAGTTTTACTAAAATGGGGCTTAGCCTCTAGAGCTTTGGCAGAGCTTAACAAAAATATTTTGCGCATACCCAACCCATTAATGTTGGTAAATACTATTGCATTGCAAGAAGCGCAAACTTCTACTGCTATCGAAAATATTTTTACTACCGAAGACGAGCTATACAAAGCCGTAAGCGACACCGTAAAAGAAGAATATGCAAATGCTGCCACCAAAGAAGTTTTAAAATACAGAGAAGCCATGTGGGGTGGATACAATGCTTTGCTTAAAAACCAAAAGTTTGATAAATCAATTGCCATTAAAATATTTCAACAAATAAAAAAAACAAAACAAGGTATTCGTCCGCCACAATCACAAGTGGTTATTAAACGCGGACAAAGCGAATTTAAAGCGGGCGAAATTGTTTATACTCCACCGCGTGGAACAGGAATTGTAGAAAAAAAAATAACTAATTTATTTGAGTTTTTAAATAAGCAAAACGAGTTTGATCCTTTATTAAAAATGGCCATTGCACATTATCAATTTGAAGCCATACATCCATTTATTGATGGTAACGGAAGAACAGGGCGTATTTTAAATTTATTGTATTTAGTAAATCAAAAATTATTATCGCATCCTGTTTTGTATTTAAGTAAATACATCATTCATCATAAAGATGAGTATTACCATTTGTTAGCAGGTGTAACGCAACGCCAGGCTTGGAAACCATGGATAATTTATATGCTAACTGCAGTTGAAAGTATGGCACAAATTACCAACCAAAAAATTGATGAGATTTTAACGCAAATGACTGCCACACATAAATATGCGCAAGCTAAATTAAAATGGTATTCGTTAGAATTAAATCAAGCAATATTTTCGCAACCCTATATTAAACAAAAGCTAGTAGGCGAAATAACGGGCGCTACAAGTAGAACCACGCTAACAAAATATATGCAGCAATTAGTAAAATTAGGTGTGCTATCTGCCAACGAAGAAGGTAGAGAAGTGTTTTACGTAAATAATGATTTACTTAAAATACTACAATCTTAAAAGTGGACATGTTTTGGTTATATGTTCATTTTTTTATAAAAAAATGAACATATTAAAAATTTGATAAATTTATTTTAGAACTGATTTAGAAACAAAAAAACAACTAATATGAAACTTTTATTTACTAGTATTTTGTTATGCTGTAGCTCAATTTATTTTAATGGCACAACATTAAAAATTAAGCAACAACAAAATAAAGCAATAGATTATTACTTTGAGCCAAAAATTTCGAGTATTACTGGCATAATAAAACTGGAGCGTTTTTATGGTCCTCCAGGCTTTGGCGAAAACCCAAAAACAGATATGATTGAGGATGGCTATTATTTAATTTTAAGTAAAGCAATAAATGTTTTATCGAACGAAAAAGTAATTGAAGAAGGCGATTTTAATACTAGCAAATACAATTTAGATAAAGTTCAATTAAACCCACGCAACGGAATAAAGTTAAGTGCATACAAAAACAAAAAAGTAAAAATTACAGGTACTTTTTATGGTGCACATTCTGGGCACCACCACACCGATGCTATTTTAGATGTTAATGCTATTGAAGTTGTTAAGTAAACTATTTAAAGCAAGTCAATCCATAAAAAACGAATCCAAATCCATGTGTACAACAGTTCGTTCCCTATCTCAAAATTTTTCTTTTTAAAATTACTAAGATATTTAGTATATTTGTGCTAAATAATTTAGTAATGTCGAATTTTGCCAAAAACATTAAGGTTTTAAGGAACTTAAAAAAGATTTCGCAAGACCAATTATCTATTGAATTAGCTATTACACGTTCGCGTTTGGGTTCTTATGAAGAAGGACGAGCAGAACCAACTTACGAAATGTTGATTAAAATGGCTGACTATTTTCATGTAGCCATTGATGCTTTGGTAAGAGCTGATTTATCGAAAACAGACCCCGAAGCTTTAATTAAAATTGGAAAAAACAGATTGTTGTTTCCGGTTATGGTTGATAAAGACAATAATGATATTATTGAAGTAGTTCCCGAAAAAGCATCGGCTGGTTATTTAACAGGATATGCAAATCCAAATTATGTGCAAGAATTGCCCGTAATGAATTTACCATTTAAAATAGTTGGTAAGCACAGAGCCTTTGCAATTAAAGGAGATTCGATGCCACCACTAAAAACAGGTTCATTAGTTGTGGGTAAATATGTGGAATCGTTAAACGATGTAAAAGATGGAGAAACTTACATTGTACTTACAAAAAATGATGGCATTGTATATAAACGATTGTTTAGATTGGATGCTAAAAAAACTGACAAATTTATTTTTCAATCAGACAATGTTAACTACGAATCGTATAAGCTAAATAGCTCAGAAATATTAGAGCTTTGGAGTTTTGTTTGTAGTGTAAATATTGGAGAGTTTAAGCAACAAGATTTAGATATTGATAAAGTAATTAAGTTTTTACAATCTTATAGAGTAGAGATGAAAAGGTAAATTGATAATAAAAAACAGTTCAATTTTAAATTTGGCATTTAATTAAAATACACACTAGTAATTTTTTATACTGATACAAACGTACAATGAAAACTAAAATAAGCCAATTTAAAAAATGAACAACTAATCAAAGAAACTAAGTATTGTTGAATAAATTTAAGTTTTTTTAATTAGTTATAATTGAGATAAGAAATAATGAATAAAATAGAATTAAGAACAACATTACCATGAAAGTCCATTTCAATAACAGACATCACAAGCCCATAAGGCATTAATCGATGTAACAAGAGTACTGTTTTTTTTTGTATATTGTACCCAAATTTTATTTTAATAAAATGAAACTAAAACAAACAATAAGTATAGATGATTTTGCTGGAAAAGCTTTTCAAATTAGGCTTATTGAAGGAATTGAAGACAAAGCTGTTATAACACATTACCTTCATAATTACAGAAATGGCGCAAAAAAACATTATGAAAAAGATGCTTTAAATTCAATTCAAAATTTTGTAGAATACAAACTAAATCAAGATAAAATTTCTATAGTTGCTGAAGATGCTTTGCAACAACTATTGTTTGAGGTTGAAAAAGTACCTTTCCCTACACCTGAAAATTACACTTTCAGATTTATAGATTTATTTGCAGGAATAGGTGGCTTCAGACTTGGCTTACAAAATGTAGGTGGTAAATGTGTTTTTACAAGTGAATGGAATAACGAAGCACAAAAAACATATAGAGAAAACTTTGGAGAGATACCCTTTGGAGATATAACTAAAGAAAGAAATAAAAATTATATTCCAAACGAATTTGATATTTTATGTGCAGGATTTCCTTGCCAAGCGTTTTCAATTGCTGGATATCAAAAAGGTTTTGCTGACACAAGAGGAACTTTATTTTTTGACATTGAGCAAATTGTAGAAAAACACAAACCAAAGGTTGTGTTTTTAGAAAATGTAAAAAATTTAGTTTCACACGACAATGGAAATACGTTTAAAACAATTATAGAAACTTTAGAAATAAAATTAGGTTATAAAGTATTTCATAAAGTTTTAAATTCTGCTACGCATGCTAATGTTCCTCAAAATCGTGAAAGAATTTTTATTGTTGCTTTTGACCCAAAACAAGTCAAAAATTATTCAAAATTAGTTGCTTAAAAATTTATGGAAGTAAAAGGAAATAAGCACGAAAATTATGAAATCCTTAATCTAATTGGATATGGATTATCAAAATTTAATGATGATTTTATCAATGAATTTGGGTTTAAAACTAAAACAGCTTTTTATGAATATTGTGTAAATATTGGCATTGCAGAAACAGTTGGAACTGTAAAAAACAGAATGGATTTATTTGACCATTTCTTTCCAAATAATGGAAGAAAAGGTTGGTGGCAAAAAGGCGATGCTTACATTCATCGAAAATATTTGATTGATAGTCTTTTTGGAAATGAAAATGTGAACGGTTATGCAAATATTGTAAAACTATACCTTAAAGAAAACTACAAAGTCAAAGAAATTTTTGTTGAAGTTACTCCAATTGTAAAATCAAGATTTAAAAAATTACAAGAAACTGGATTAGAAGCTGAACTTTATTTTATGAATAATTTCAATTCTATTGACCAATTTAAAAATGGAATTTTAGAAGATGCAAGATTGTTTGGAGATGGATATGATTTTCAAATTAATGTAAATGAAAGTTTATATTTAGCCGAAGTTAAAGGAATTAGAGCAAATAAAGGAAGGTTTAGAATGACTGAAAATGAATACAATAAAGCATTAGAATATAAAAATGATTATCTAATTACTTTGGTTCTAAATATGAATGATTTGCCGGTTTTTTTAACTATCGAAAATCCAGCAAACAATTTAAAATTTAAAAAAGAAGAAAGAGTTTCTAAACCAGTTATTGAATATCATTTATTGTCTGATATATGTTGAGTTTTTCGAATAAAATATCAATTTTAGAAAATTATTTACTTCAACTAAATGATAATTATGCCGATAGTTTCAAGACCGATATTGCATTGTTTTTAGGCGAATTTGAAACTCAAAATTCTAATTTTAATTTTTTAAACAATCTATCTTCTGAAATTGAAATTGAAAACTGGGTAAATAATCTTACTTCAAAAATTGTTTTAAAATTTAATGAAGATGAAGAACAACTATCCGACTTTATCTTTTATGCACTAAATCCATAGCCCCGATTGCAGTGGAAATCCTTTTTTGAGAGGAACGAACAAAAAGATTGTAACGGAAAGCGGGAAATAGCTCCAAAAAAAAATCAGTGAAAGTGCAATACCTTTCATCAATTATCGTGTTGCAGAAAATATTTTTTGTAGAAGTTTTGATGCGGGAAATCTTTCTCGTTCTGATACGGCTTTTGACGCAAGCTATAATTCGATTGGTATTGGCTTAAAAACTTTTACTTGCAACACTAACAACAGCACAGAAAAAGTTGCAGAATTTAATTCACTTTCTAGAGTTTTGAATGATTTTAAAGGCAGAGAACTTGCAATAAAATTGGGCGAATTTAGAAACGATAGAATAAATTTAGCAAGCAGACTTTACAATATTGAAAGTTCGCTTTATCACATTGTTGCAAGAAAAGAAAAAGAACTTTTGCTATACGAAACAGATTATAAATTGATTGATATTGCAAATATTCATTCTGTAAAGGACAATAAAGCAAGTTTGCAATTTGAAGATGGAAACAATTTTTATTCTTTCAATTACTCAAAAAGTACACTTTTTAGAAAGTTCTTAATTCCACAAAATGCGTTTCGCTTACCAATTGATATAATTGAAGACCCGTATTCTTTGCTTCTTGAATTGTTCGAGGAAAATAAAGATTTAAAAATAGCAACAGATAAACTTGTAAAAGGCGAAAATTATGTTGTTTTACCTCTTTATGGAATCAAAAATAAAGAGAAGTTTGTATTTGAAAAATCTGGTCTAAATCAATGGAATGCAGGTGGAAGAAAACGAGACGCTGGCGAAATTTATATTCCAATTCCAATTGAGATACACAAAAATTTTCCTAATTTTTTTCCTGCTAGAGATACGCATTTCAATTTAACAATTCCAACTGGAGAAACATTTACTGCAAAAGTTTGCCAAGACAATTCGAAGGCTTTAATGACAGACCCAAATAAAGCAATGGCAGACT
This sequence comes from Bacteroidota bacterium, assembly GCA_040385525.1. GTDB lineage: Bacteria > Bacteroidota > Bacteroidia > UBA4408 > UBA4408 > JAZKHE01. Next base: position 804,750 of record JAZKHE010000002.1, on the reverse strand, counting down.
GGATTTTAAGGAAAGTTTTACAACTTAAAGAAGGTGAGCTTGCAACAATTGAAAAGTTAGACGAACTTGGTTTTGATAGTGTTATTATTACAAAAACAAATAATAATAATTTTAAAATTGATGTATTAAAAACCGACTCATATATTAAGTTTAACTCTGAAGAATAATATTAATGCATTAATTATTATAATTAAATTTCTAATAATGCGTATAGTATCAACGTTTTATGTTTCTTAAGTAAGAATAGTTTTTCCTGTCAATAGGCTTTATAAATTTAGTTTGGTTGTAATTGTAGCTTTTACACATTTCTATCCACTCTACTTTTTAGTGGGTCCGTAATAAATAAAAAAACCACAATCCAGTAGTGATAGCAAAGGTTTTCGCAATTGTTTAACCCATGTTTGACCAGCGAAAAAAACTGCTTTAAAAAAAAGCCTTTCATCTCTGAAAGGCTTGATTTTAGATGTACCCGGGATCGGACTTGAACCGATACGCCCGTGAAGGCACAGGATTTTAAGTCCTGCGTGTCTACCAATTCCACCACCTGGGCATCAAAAACTCATATCTGAGCTTTTTGGAGCGAAAGACCGGGTTCGAACCGGCGACCCCGACCTTGGCAAGGTCGTGCTCTACCAACTGAGCTACTTTCGCATGATTTGGGATTGCAAAAGTAAGTGTTTTTTCAAAATCTGCAAATTTTTTCTCACTTTTTTATTTTATTTGAAAAAACACCTTGCTTTGCCTTTGCCTTAAACTCTTGTAAAATAAGCGCTTCGTGCATTATTTCAACAAAATTAACTATCGTTTCTTCGCTTAAATCTTTAAACCGAAATAGCCTTATGTATTGTCGGTCTGCTCCATCAAGCAGGTTTTTAGTATTATCTAAATCTTTTCCTCTGCAAAACCCAACCCTAACTCCTTTGTTTTTTTCGACCCCTAAATAGCAAAACATGCCTTTGTAATAGTAAAACGGACAATTATAGCTTATTTTTTCTTCCAACATCGGGAAATTAGCCAATATCAATTGCCTCACTTCATGCAGTAAAAAATGATGTTCTTTAGCCTGACTGGCTATATATTCTTCAACCGTATAAAATTTTTCAAAAGCCATTTACTTTACTAAACCTTGTATTGGTTTACCAGTTGTTGCATTTGGAAATGGAATTCCTAAAAAAAACGAAAGCGTTGGCGCAATATCAATTATTGAAATGGCATCTAACAATTCTGCTTGTTTTATTTTCCAACCATACCATATTAACGGAACGTGAGTATCATAATTATATGGGCTACCATGTGTAGTTCCTGTTTTATGGTATTCCATCCAACCCGGCAAATAATTTACCATTACATCGCCACTTCGTTTAGTATGATATCCGTTTTGAATTAAAAGCGGAATACCCGATGTGTAATAGCAATCGTTTAGCGAATAAGCTGGCAAACTATTTTCAATATAGTTAAAGCGATTAAAAAAATCGGCTGCAACTTGTTGCGCATCTCTTAATCTAATATTGTTTTTTAAAATGATATTGTGATTTAGATACACTTGCTGATTGGTAAAATCGGTTACTAAATCAAATCCGAATTTGCTTTTCAAAAATTTATTTAAGGTGTCTTTTAAAAATTTATCATCTACATAACCTCCCGGAATATTTGATTTTTGAGCAAACGAAGGAGCTTGCGCAGCAGCATGATCGGCTGTTAAAAAAACCAACAAGTTATCTTTACCAACTTGTGTTTCTAAAAAATTTAGCAACTCTTCTAAATCTTTATCCAAACGCAAATAAGTATCTTGCACTTCTATTGATTGCGGACCATACATGTGCCCTACATAATCGGTGCTCGAAAAACTAATGGCTAAAAAATCGCTTCTATAACTTTTCCCTAAATTTTCTGATTTAACAAGTTGAATGGCTAAATCTTTAATTAATGAATTACCAAAAGGTGTAGAGCGAATAATCCCCAAGCCTTCCTCCTGCTTAATAAAATGAGCTAGCTTATGCGGAAAAACAGGTTTTGTTTCGCCTTTAAACATTCCTTCAAACTCATTATTATCTGCAGCGCTTTCTTTGTATTTTTCAATTGAATAAAGAGTTGTCCAATCTTTTGACATATAAGCTGCGGGTAATTTTTTAGTATTAAAATCACTTACCCATGTAGGCAAAGCGTTAGTATAAAATGTGCTTGTAATAAAATTACCCGTTTTAGCATCATACCAAAAAGCTCCGTTTGGCAAATGTCCTGCTGGTAAAACCGCTCCTCTGTCTTTTAACGAAATGCCAAACACTTTGCTTTCATCTTTATTTTGAAGTTTTAATTCGTCGGTTACTGTTGTGGCAAGTAAATTTTTTGGCGACATTTTTCCACCTTTAGAATCGCTACCAACTGTATTTACAGAGGTATCTTCTACGCAATAAAAATTTCTATTTATTTCTCTATTGTACCAATCGTTTGCAATAATACCGTTAAACGAGGGTGTTGTGCCACTATAAATTGAAGCATGCCCTGGAGCGGTATACGTGGGTACATAATTAAAATTTACGTTTTTACAAAATGCGCCTTGGCTCACTAATTTTTTAAAACCACCTTCACCATATTTATCCCAATATTTGTTGATATAATCGTAACGCATTTGATCTACAACAATACCAACCACCAATTTTGGTGCAGTATTTTGAGCAATGCAATTAAGGGCTAAAAAAAATGTTAGTATAAAAAATCTAAATTTCATGTTATATTTTTTTGGAGAAGAAATATACAATTGCCAAACACACTACTAAACTTACAACAATATTTAGCAGTGCATAAATTAAATTTCCGGATTTTATTAATTGAATGGTTTCGAAACTAAAAGTTGAAAAAGTACTGAACCCGCCACAAATTCCAGTTATTACAAAAAACTTAAGAGCTACATTTTGAGAAAATTTATCGTGAAACTGAAAAACAAAAAGGCTTAATAACAAACAACTTAAGGTATTAGAAATTAATGTTGCGATAGGAAAGTTTACCGGCGAAAATCCTTCAACCGATTTTGAAACTGCATAACGCAATAAGCTACCAATTCCTCCACCAACAAAAACATATAACCAATTCATTAATTTTATTATTTAAAAACTATTAAATTAACTTTTCTGTATCCGTAAAAAACAACAAATCCAAGCACTGCTCCTAATAATCCGCCAACAATAACGTCAGCAGGATAATGCACTCCTGCATAAATTCTACTATAACAAACAAGTGTTGCCCAAAGCAATAAAAGTGTAGTCCATTTTTTATCTGCAAATAAAAAAATTAAAAATGTTGCTAAACCAAATGTATTGGCTGCATGCGATGATACAAAACCATACATTCCGCCACAATGATTATTTAACAAATGCACTACACTTTGCAGTTCAATATTATGGCAAGGCCGATAACGTAAAAAAACATTTTTAAACAAATGAACTGAAAATTGATCTGTTAAAACCGTAAGCAATGCAATACTGAGAATAATAAGCCATGCTTGCTTTTTAAAATTTTTAATAACAACGTACAATAAAAAAACGTAAAAAGGTATCCAAAAAAACTTGTGACTAACCCAATACATTACTTCGTCGAAAAACGAATTATGCATTCCGTTAATTAACAGAAAAATATTTTTATCAATATTTTTAATCAATTCTATCATACTATTTTAATTCCCATTACACACACATCATCAACTTGTTCTAAATTATTTTTCCAACCATCAAATGCTGTTTGCATGGCTTCGTATTGCTTATTTAAAGGCAGTACAGCAATTTCTAACAATAAATTCTTAAGCTGTTTGTATTTGAATTTTTTTCCTTGCGGACCTCCAAACTGATCGGCAAAACCATCAGAAACTAAATACAACAAATCGTTTTTCTTTAACTCAAATTTGGTATTAGTAAACAGTTTTACTTTTTCATTGTCATTTGAACCAATAGATTGTTTATCGCCACATATTTCGATTAAATAATTTTTATCGTTACAAAAATCTTGCTTTACTTCTATATTATGTCCAACAGGAGTGGGATGAACTGCTTCTCTTACTATATACATTGAGTTGATTGCCCCTGCAAACTCTAAAACATTATTTTCTTTATCTAATCTGCACAAAGCAATGTCCATACCATCGCTTACTGCACCAGTATCAGTTCGTTGGCGCAAAGTTTGATTAATGCTTTTGTTAGAAAAATCTAAAATTTTTGAAGGTTGTGTAATTCCAAAAGTTGAGATAGCTTCTTTTAATGATTGATTACCAATAATACTCATAAAAGCACCAGGTACTCCGTGCCCTGTACAATCGGCCACTGCAAATATTAAACTATTTATATTATTTTCATCCAAAGAATTTGCAACTGAATTTACTGTTTGAAAATAATAAAAATCGCCACTTACTACATCTTTAGGTCGGTAAAAAACAAAACTCTCTGGCAAGTATTCTTCAATTAGTTTATTACTTGGCAATATGGCTTGCTGTATGTGTTTTGCGTATTTAATACTATCTGTAATTTCTTTATTTTTTTCTGCTAACTCAACTTTTTGAATCGACAATAATTTATTTGCTTCTTGTTTTTGTTTATAACCTCTAAAAATAAAAAACACAGCAATGGTAGCTAATAAAAATCCAATTATAAAAGCATTTCTAATAATAGATTGCTTGCTCATTATGGCATCTTTCTGAGCAATTTCAACAGCTTGTATTTTTTTTTGATTTTCTAACTCTTCAATTTCTTTTTGTTTTTTTACATTTTGAAAACGTGCTTCAAGCTGATGAATTTTTGACGCATCTTCATCTTTTAAAATTGAATCGTTTAACGAAATAAAATTCAATAAAAGTTCGCTCGATTTTTTATACTGTTGTTGTTTTAAATACACATCTGCCATTGATCGATAACAATCTCTTTTTAACGGACGAAAATCCCCTTTAATAGACATGTCCATTGCTTTTTGAAAATATTGCAATGCTAAGTCGTTGCTTCCTAAAAATGCGTGTGCAGTACCCACATTAAAATTTGCAATTGCAATGCTTAAATCACTTTTTAATTTTTCTGATATTTTTAAACTCTCACTATAAAAATGCAAGGCCTTTTGATAATTTTCTTGTGTTTCATAACAAAGTCCAATATTATTAAACGTACTTTCAATTCCTTCTAAGTCATTTATTTTTTTTCTAATTTCTAACGACTTATTTAAATTCTCGAGTGCTAAATCGTATTGTTTTGTTCTTATGTAAACACTACCCAAGTTGTTGTATGATATTGCAACGCCATACACATCATTTAATTTTTTATCGTAAACTAATGATTTGTTATAATACTCAATTGCTTGAGGATAATTATCTTGCATTCTAAATATTATACCAAGATTATTGTAGGTTGCTGATGCTTGTAAATTTTCTTTACTACGTTCTTTTATCTCGAGTGATTTTAAATAATTCTCAACTGCATCGCCATACTCTTCGTTATAATAATGCCAAACGCCAAAGCAATGATAAGCTTGAGCTAAACCTTTTTCGTAATTAATTGTTTTTGAAATTGTTTTTGAATCTTTTAAAACCAACTCGGCATTCTTCATATCATCGGCATCAATAAAATTCCAAAACAATTTATTGAGTTTATTTACCTTAATTGTGTCGTCGGTTTCAGCGCGAATAATTAAAAATTCCTTTTCTAATTCAGTTAGCTTTTGTGCTAGCGAATTAAAAAAAGAAGCAAGCAAAATACTTGCTACTAAAAAAAAACTATTAAATACTTTTTTCAATTATAATCAACGATTTGCCGTTATAAAGATAACTTTATAATTGAAAAAATAAAAGTAAATGCAATGACTCTATTTACTTAAATACAAATTACGTTCAGAGTATATGGTATGGAAAAATTCATCCGTTAAATCATCAATAAAATAAATTGACTCTCCTGTTGATTTCATCTCTGGACCTAGCTCCTTTTGAACTTCAGGGAATTTTTCGTAAGAGAAAACAGGGATTTTAATTGCATACCCTTTTTTGCGCGGATTAAAATTAAAATCTTTTACTTTCTTTTCGCCCAACATTACTTTGGTTGCGTAGTTTACATAAGGCTCGTCGTAAGCTTTAGCAATAAACGGAACTGTTCGTGATGCTCTTGGATTTGCCTCAATTACATAAACAACTTCATCTTTAACAGCAAACTGAATATTTATTAAACCAACAGTGCGCAATGCAACAGCAATGGTTTTGGTATGTTGTTCTATTTGTTTTAAAACATTTTCAGATAAATCAAACGGTGGTAAAACACTATACGAGTCGCCCGAATGAATTCCGGCAGGCTCAATATGTTCCATTGTTCCAATAATGTAAACATCTTTACCATCGCAAATAGCGTCGGTTTCAGCTTCTATTGCGTTTTCTAAAAAATGATCGACCAACACTTTATTTTCTGGATCGTCGCTTTTAATTTTTACAACGTGTTGCTCTAACTCTTGCTCGTTAATTACAATCTTCATGCTCTGTCCGCCTAGCACATAGCTTGGGCGAACCAATAATGGAAATCCTAAATCTTTACTTATTTCAACTGCTTCTTCAGCATTTTCTATTACTGCAAATTTTGGATAAGGAATATTATTATCTCTTAGCAAAGATGAAAAAGCTCCTCTATCTTCAGCTAAATCTAATGCTTCGTATGATGTACCTAAAATTTTAATTCCGTAGCGACTTAATTTTTCAGCCAGTTTTAAAGCTGTTTGTCCGCCAAGCTGAACAATAACGCCTTCTGGTTTTTCGTGAAGAATAATATCGTAAATATGTTCCCAAAAAACTGGTTCAAAATATAATTTATCGGCAGTGCTAAAATCAGTACTAACGGTCTCTGGATTGCAGTTAATCATAATGGTTTCGTAACCACATTCTTTTGCAGCCAAAATACCATGCACGCAAGAGTAATCAAACTCAATACCTTGACCAATGCGATTTGGACCACTTCCTAAAACAATTACTTTTTTCTTATCAGAACGAACACTTTCGTTTTCTTCTTCAAAAGTTGAATAATAATACGGTGTTTTTGCTTCAAATTCGGCAGCGCAAGTATCAACTAATTTGTAAACACGTTTAATCCCCAACTCGTTACGTTTGTTGTAAATCTGACTTTCTAAACATCTTACTAAATGCGCAACTTGTCTGTCGCAATAGCCTTTTTGTTTTGCTTCTAACAATAAACCTTTAGGTAACGTTTCGAGCGTATGTTTTTCTATTTCTTTTTCTAAAGCAATTAATTCTTCTATTTGATTTAAAAACCAAGAATCAATCATGGTTAATTTTTGAATTGTTTTGATAGAGATACCTAATTTAATGGCATCGTAAATCATAAACAATCTGTTCCAGCTTGGGCGCTCTAAAGCGTTAAGCAACTCTTGCTGACTTTTAATTTCTCTTCCGTCGGCACCCAAACCATTACGTTTTATTTCTAAACTCTGACAAGCTTTTTGTAAGGCTTCCTGAAAAGTTCTTCCAATTCCCATCACCTCTCCTACCGATTTCATTTGGAAACCTAATTCGCGATTTGCACCTTTAAATTTATCGAAATTCCAACGCGGAATTTTTACAATAACATAATCTAAAGTAGGTTCAAAAAATGCAGAAGTTGATTTTGTTATTTGATTTTCTAATTCATCTAAATTATAACCAATTGCCAATTTAGAAGCAATTTTTGCAATTGGATACCCTGTTGCTTTACTTGCTAATGCTGACGAACGAGATACTCTAGGATTTATTTCTATTGCAATAATTTCCTCATCATCATCAGGACTTACTGCAAATTGCACGTTGCAACCTCCAGCAAAATTACCAATGGCACGCATCATTTTTATTGCCAATGTTCTCATTTTTTGATACGTAGTATCAGAAAGCGTCATTGCGGGAGCAACCGTAATAGAGTCGCCAGTGTGCACACCCATTGGGTCAAAATTTTCGATAGAACAAATAATAATTACATTATCGTTTTTATCGCGCAATAATTCTAACTCATATTCTTTCCAACCCAAAACTGCTTTATCAATTAGCACTTCGTGTATTGGTGAAGTTTGTAAACCTCTGTTTAAAGCATTATCAAATTCTTCTTTTAAATAAACTACCGCTCCACCACTTCCTCCTAATGTAAACGAAGGACGAATTACTACTGGAAAACCAAATTCTTGCGCTATTGTTTTTCCATCTAAAAACGATTTTGCAATTTTTGATGGAGCCATTCCAACTCCAATTTCGTTCATGCGTATACGAAACTTATCTCTATCTTCTGTAACCTCAATCGCTTCTATATCAACACCAATCATTTTAACGCCATACTTTTTCCAAATGCCCATTTCATCACATTTCATGGCAAGATTAAGCGCTGTTTGCCCACCCATTGTAGGCAACACAGCATCAATTTTTCGTTCTTTTAAAATTTGAACGATGGATTGAGTAGTTAACGGCAAAAGATAAATATTATCAGCCGTTACTTTATCCGTCATAATTGTAGCCGGATTGGAGTTTATTAAGGTAACTTCAATACCTTCTTCTTTTAACGAACGAGCTGCTTGTGAACCAGAATAATCGAATTCGCAAGCCTGACCTATAACAATTGGTCCGCTACCGATAATTAAAACTGATTTTATGGATGTATCTTTAGGCATAAAGAGGATATTTTTTAGTACTTACTCTAAAAAGTTGCGCAAATTTAGAGTAAATAAGCTATAAAATATCCTCTTATAAAAACTTGTTAATAAACTTACCTCATTAAGGTAACATCGCCATGCATGGTATATTTTTTTCCTTTAATATCTCGTGCAACAACCCTATACACATATACATCTTGTTTTGCAGGTGCACCTTTATAAGTTCCATCCCAACCCAATGTTAAATCAAACGGATCTGGTGTTTTATACATCATAAGCCCCCATCTATCGTAAATTTCCATATACACTTCAGCTAAATTGGTTCCTTTTACTTGGAATATTGGATTAAAATTATCCGGATTTGGTGTAAATGCATTTGGAATATAAATTGTTAACTCTGCGTTTACTTTTATTACTTGTATTGTTGTATCAACACAAAAAGAGTTTCCAACTGTTTTATAAGCAATTAATTTAACATTATATGAGCCCGAATCTGGATAATGATAAATAGGATTTTCTATCATAGAAGAATCTCTTTCTTCTTCAGTAAAATACCATTTATAATAATTTGCATCAATAGATGTATTTGTGAAATAAACCGTAGGATTTAATTCGCCAACATCGTCAGGAGAATACGTAAAATCTGCTATTGGCGGCTCAGATGCACTAATAGCTACACTTGTAATATCAATAGTCATACAACCTCTATCAATTACTCTTAAAATAATTGGATAATCTCCAGATTCATCAAAAGTATATTTAGGTTCTAAAGCAGTGCTTGAAAACTTGTTTTCAAAATTCCAGAAGTATTCGTAAGCTGTTCCTTCTGGAGGAGTAAAATCACTACTAAACACTATAGAATCTGGTCCACACAATGTATGTTGAAGTGGAATAATTTTAGTAATTGGTAACTTAATTACTTCTACTTCTACTACATCAGTTAATATTTGTCCACAATCGTTAGTTGCAGTTAAAGTATAGGTAATTGATTCTGATGGTTTAACATAAAAATCAGTTTGTGAATTAGAACCATTACTCCAATCGTAATTCCAAGTTGCAGTAGCAAATGAGCCAGTAATTTTAGCACCCAAAAGAACCGAATCTAATTCACAAATTGTTTTATTTGTATATGCCGAAATTGTAGGATTTGAAACATTTATTACAACTTCTTGAGTTAAACCGGTGTTACATGCAACCTGATCTACAGCACTTAATGTGTATGTAGTTGTTATAGCTGGATTTACAAACAATGGATTGGTTGAAGGCAACGGAGTTCCTGCTGGATTTGCAACCCAAGAGAATATAAAATTACCTAAACCACCAGTTGCACTTGCGCTTAATGTTACTAAACTATTAGGACAAACATAATCGGGTTGCGGATCTATTGAAACAACAATTTGATCGGGTTCTGTTATTGTGTAAGAATCCGAATCGGTACAACCTTTGCTATCTGTAACTTTAACTGAGTATTCGCCAGCCGCTAAACCAGTTGCTATTTGATTTGAAACGTCTATTGGTGTCCAATAATAATTATATCCTGGAGTTCCTCCAGTTGCTAAAGCAGTAATTTGTCCGTTTGACATGCCAAAACAGTTAACATTAACTTGAGGCAAAGGCGCAGCTAATTCTAAAGCAAATGCTGGTTGAGAAACAACTGTAGAAGTTGTAGCTAAACAACCTTGTGCATCTTCAATATCAACTGAATAATTACCAGCAGTTAAAAAAGATGCAGTAGCTTCTACTGAAACATTTGGTGTCCATGTATACACAATTGGTTCAACAACATTGGCTAAACTTATAGTTGCAGTTCCATCTTCACCAGCAAAACAGCTAACAATTGTATTTGTCATTGATGCTACTATAGCATCTGAAGGATCGATAGTAATTGAACTTGAAGTAACTGGACAACCATTTGCATCTGTTATTGTTACCGAGTATGTTCCGGGTGCTAAACCTGTAACAGTTTCTGTTGCTAAACTATTTGTCCATAAATAAGTATAAGGTGGAGTTCCGCCTGAAGCCTGACAAGTAGCTTCGCCATTAGGCAAATTACATTTTGTTTGTTTTATTACACTTGCAGAAACGGTTAACTGTGTTGGCTCATCAATAGTTACGTTTACACTTGCCAAACAATTATTATCGTCATTTACAACAACTAAAAAATTTTCGCTAATTAAAGTTCCTACAGATGGATTAGTTGTTACGCCTGGACTCGGAGCTGGAGTCCAAGTATAGGTATAAAGTGGTGTGCCACCAACAGCTGAAACTTGTGCTGTACCATTGTTGCCACCAAAACACGAAACGTTAGTAAACGTTGTTAGCGTTAAGGTTAAAATATCAGGCTGTGTAATATTTACAGAATTTAAGGCAACACAATTATTTGCATCGGTAACTGTAAAAGTATAAATACCTGTTGGTACTCCAGAAATTGAACTTGAGTTTGCACCGCCTGGCATCCATAAATAAGTATAGCTTAAAACACCGCCAGCAGCAACAGCTTGAGCAGTTCCATCAGATTCTCCAAAACAAGATATTGTGGTGAAACTTGGAATTGTTGCTGTTAATGTTACTGGCTCAGTTACATTAAATGTTCCAGAAGTAAAAGTACACAAACTAGCATCTGTAACAAGTACTGAATAATTGCCTGCTGGCAAACCAGTAATATTTGCATTTGTACCAACGTTAGGAGTCCAAGAGTAAGAGTAATTAGGTGTACCACCGCTCACACTAACACTTACTACACCATTACTTTCTGAATTACAAATTACGTTCGACACGCTCGACAACATTCCTAATGGAGCGCTGGGCTGTGTTAACGATTCAGAAGTTGTTTCGCTACAATTTTTACTATCTCTAACTATTACAGAATAATTACCTGATGTTAAGTTTGAAATTGAAGCTGTAGTTTGATTTCCTGGTGTCCATAAATAGGTGTAAGAACCGTTTCCTCCGCCAACAACAGTAGTTATAGAGCCAGTAGCACCTCCATTACATAATATATCGGTTGGTGTAGATGCTAATGTTAATAATGGAGGTTCAGTTAAATCAACAACATTTACAGTTGTACAATTATTATTATCTGTAACTGTTAGCGTATATATTCCTGTAGGCATTCCTGTAATATTTGCAGTATTACCAGCAGCTGGTTGCCAATCGAAAGTATAATTTAATGTTCCGCCATTAGATGAACTAGTTGCAAAAGCATCACTTAAACCAAAACAAGAGACAACAGAAAAACTAGTTATTGTTGTTGTAAACGTTGCGGGTTCGCTTACTTCAAAAATAGATGATGTAAACGTACACAAATTATTATCGGTAACGGTTAGTGTATATGTACCAGCGGTTAAGCCCGTCACATTTTCGGTTGCTCCTACATCAGGTGTCCAAGTATATGTGTAAATTGGAGTACCGCCACTTACTGCTACACTTATTGATCCATTATCATCTAAATTACACAATACGTTTTCTGTTGTTGAAAGTATGCCTAAAGGTGCTGCTGGTTGCTGTATTTGTTGAGAAATTGTTTCGGTACAGTTTTTACTATCTGCTATTATTACTGAATAATTTCCTGATGGTAAACCTGTAATAGTTGATGTTGTCTGATTTCCTGGGGACCATAAATAGGTAAAACCTCCATTTCCTCCTGCTACAGTAACATCAATTTCTCCTGTGTTTTGTCCATTACACAACACATCGGTAAAGGTATAACTGGTTGTCATACCTACTGTTGGACCTGATAAATCTACTACATTAGTTGAGATACAATTGTTTCCATCTGTAACTGTAATAGTATAAACTCCTGATGTTACTCCAGAAATACTTTCTGTATTAGCGCCACTTGGTTCCCACAAATAGCTGTAATTTGCGGTTCCACCTGCTGTTAAACTATTGGCAAATCCATCGCTATAACCAAAACAAGAAACAACTGATGAGCCCGTTATGGTTGTGGTAAGTGTTGCGGGTTCGCTTACTTCAAAAATAGATGATGTAAACGTACACAAATTATTATCGGTAACGGTTAGTGTATATGTACCAGCGGTTAAGCCCGTCACATTTTCGGTTGCTCCTACATCAGGTGTCCAAGTATATGTGTAAATTGGAGTACCGCCACTTACTGCTACACTTATTGATCCATTATCATCTAAATTACACAACACATTTTCTGTTGTAGATAGTAAACCTAACGGCGCTGCTGGTTGTTGAATTTGGTGAGAAATGGTTTCTGAACAATTTTTGCTATCTGTTATTAGTACCGAATAATTTCCAAATGTTAAACCTGTAATACTTGATGTTGTTTGGTTTCCTGGTGACCATAAATAGGTAAAACCTCCATTTCCTCCTGCTACTGAAACATCAATTTCGCCAGTATTTTGTCCATGACACAATACATCGGTAAAAGTATAACTGGTTGTCATACCAACAGCGGGTCCTGATAAATCGACTACGTTACTCGATATACAATTATTTCCATCGGTAACTGTTATAGTATATACTCCAGATGGTACTCCTGAAATACTTTCTGTGTTTGCTCCACTTGGCTCCCACAAATAACTATAGTTTGCAGTTCCTCCTACTGTTAAACTATTGGCAAATCCATCGCTATAACCAAAACAAGAAACAACTGATGAGCCCGTTATGGTTGTGGTAAGTGTTGCGGGTTCGCTTACTTCAAAAATAGATGATGTAAACGTACACAAATTATTATCGGTAACGGTTAGTGTATATGTACCAGCGGTTAAGCCCGTCACATTTTCGGTTGCTCCTACATCAGGTGTCCAAGTATATGTGTAAATTGGAGTACCGCCACTTACTGCTACACTTATTGATCCATTATCATCTAAATTACACAACACATTTTCTGTTGTAGATAGTAAACCTAACGGCGCTGCTGGTTCCAAAATAAACTGACTAGCTGTTACAGTACAATTATTATCATCTTTAACTTCTACACTATAATTACCAGTTTCTAAACCCGTAATTGTTGATGTTGTTTCTCCATTTGGTGCCCATAAATAATGATACGCTCCAAAACCACCAATTGTTGTTAATTCAATTTCTCCATTGCTTCCTTCATTACAAGATATTGAAGTTACGCTTGTTACTGTAGATTCAAACAATGGTGGTTCGTCAATAACAAAAGTTAAAGAATCGGCACAAAAATTAAAATCATAAACATAAGCTGTAAATGTTCCTCCACTCAAACCTGCTGCAATAGGTGTTGTACCTCCATACGGAACCCATTCGTAAGTATAACTTCCTACACCACCTGTGGCGACATTAGCAACTGCTTCTCCATCTGCATAACCAAAACAACTCACATCTCTAAACGTATTTGTAGTAAATAATACATCAGTAGGTTCATCAAGTACTATTTTTTTTATAACGGTACAAGTATTTAAATCGGTAACACTTACATTGTAAGTGCCCACTAACAAACCTGTTACACTTAAATCGGTTGATGCTCCGGGGTTATCCCAAGCATAAGAATAAGGAGTTATACCTCCAAAAGCTAAAACACTAGCATCTGTTGATTCTCCAAAGCACTTAATTATTCCTTGACTTGTAAATGCTGTTAAATTAGATGGTTGTGTAATTGTAATTGAATCTGCATCAACACAAAAACCATCATCAGTTACTTTAAAAATATATTTACCCGCTGTTAAGCTAGTTACTGTTGTTACTCCTGTAGCTACAACTACATAGCTTGTTGGGTCTGTAACATTTATCCATTCATAAGTTGCAATAGGTTCAAATCCAGAAGGAATGGCAGTTGCAAATGCAGATCCTGTTCCATCATTAAAACAGCGTAAATTATCAGATCCTATTATATCAACCACTGGTCCATCACTATCTGTCATTAAAATAGACGCTTGTTCCGTACAACCTGTAGCATCATTAGTTGCAACAACTGTATAAGCTCCACCTCTTAAGCCAGTAGCAGCTGCATTAGATTGAGACCCCGCATCAGCATCCCACAAATAAGTAAATGTATTTGTCAAAATATCCGATGCTGTAACCGTTGCAATACCGTTATATGGAACAACACAACTGGTATTGGTTGTTAGAATTGTTGTTGTTATTGTAATATTAGGAAACTGACTTATAACAACAGAAAGAGTATCATCGCAACCCAAATCATCTGTTATAATTGCTGTGTAGGTTCCAACTGGTAAATCTGCAATATCTTCAGTTGTTTCTCCTGTAGGTAACCACAAATAATCATGGATAGCTCCAATTCCACCACTTGTAGTTATGTCTATTGCTCCTGTTTCAGCTCCAAAACAAATTGTTGCTGGTGGCGCAGATAATGTTGTAATTAACAATGGATTTACAGTTAAAGTTTGCGTTAAATCTACAAAACAAGCATTTTCGTCGCTAACTGTTAAACTATAAACTCCTCCAGCAGGAAAACTAGGCCCTGCAGAAAGGCCCGTAATTGTAGCAGTTGTTTGTCCTAATGGTGACCATAAGTAACTTAAAGCTCCTGTTCCTCCGTTAGCGCTTACTGACATCCTACCATCTGCAACGTCAGCACAATTTATGTTTACGGCATTTACAATACTTGCTGTTATTGAAGTAGGCTCAGTTACATCAAAACTCTGAGTTATACTACATCCGTTGCTATCGGTAATAGTAGCGACATAAGTTCCTACGATTAATCCTGTCGCAGTAGATTCGGTTGATGCACTACCTGACCAAACATAAGTATATGTACTTGTTCCCCCTGCCACTGTTACTGAAGCAGAACCGGTAGGCTCGCCAAAACAAGCTACATTAACTGAACTAAAAGTACTTATACTTAATGGTGCGACTGGCTGTGTTACCGCCGCGCTGTAGGTTGTAACGCAGCTATTTTCATCAACTATACGAACAAAATAAGTTGCCGCTCCTAAACCTGCTATTGATGTTCCGCTTCCTACAACTGGTGACCAGGTGTAACTTAATGGTGAACTAACTGTGCTTCCTCCGCCTACACCAACTAAATCTATTGACCCTGTATTCTCCCCAAAACAAAGTACATCTATAATGTTTGGTGTAAACGTAATTACTGGTATTAAATTTATTATCTGAGTAGCTTCTTCTTTACAACCATGACTATCTGTAAGTGTTACAACGTAACTTCCAGCCACTGTTAACCCAGTTATACTAGCTGTGGTTGCTCCGTTACTCCATAAAAAACTATAGGCTGATGTTCCGCCTGCTGCGGTGGCTGTGGCTTCTCCGGGCTTAGCAGTACACTGTATATCTCGTGCATTTACAATATCTAAAACTAAATCTGTGGGCTCTGTAATTGTAAAACTTTGTGTGATTTTACATCCATTACTATCGGTAATAGTTGCAACATAAGTTCCTGCTATTAATCCTGTTGCGGTTGACTCAGTTGATGTACTACCTGACCATACATAAGTATATGTACTTGTTCCCCCTGCCACTGTTACTGAAGCAGAACCGGTAGGCTCGCCAAAACAAGCTACATTAACTGAACTAAAAGTACTTATACTTAATGGTGCGACTGGCTGTGTTACCGCCGCGCTGTAGGTTGTAACGCAGCTATTTTCATCAACTATACGAACAAAATAAGTTGCCGCTCCTAAACCTGCTATTGATGTTCCGCTTCCTACAACTGGTGACCAGGTGTAACTTAATGGTGAACTAACTGTGCTTCCTCCGCCTACACCAACTAAATCTATTGACCCTGTATTCTCCCCAAAACAAAGTACATCTATAATGTTTGGTGTAAACGTAATTACTGGTATTAAATTTATTATCTGAGTAGCTTCTTCTTTACAACCATGACTATCTGTAAGTGTTACAACGTAACTTCCAGCCACTGTTAACCCTGTAATACTTGCTGTTGTTGCTCCGTTACTCCATAAAAAACTATAAGCGGATGTTCCGCCTGCTGCGGTGGCTGTGGCTTCGCCGGGCTTAGCGGTACATTGAATATCTCTTGCGTTTATTATATCTACAACTAAATCGGTTGGTTCTGTTATTGTAAAACTTTGTGTTATTTTACATCCTTTGCTATCGGTAATAGTAGCTACATAAGTACCCGCGATTAAACCCGTTGCTGTTGATGTTGTTGATACTCCACCTGTCCAAGCATAAGTATATGTGCTTGTTCCGCCAGCTACTGTTAAACTTGCTGAGCCTGTATTTCCACCAAAACATGCCACATTTACAGAGCTAAATGTACTTATACTTAATGGTGCCAATGGCTGTGTTACAGTTGCTGTGTATGTTGTAGTACAACTATTTGCATCATCTATACGAACAAAATAATTGGCTGCGCCTAATCCTGTTATTGAAGTTCCACTACCCGCTACAGGCGACCATGTATACGTTAATGTTCCTGCTCCGCCAGAAACCCCTGTTAATGCTATTGAGCCTGTACTCTCACCAAAACAATTTACATTAACTACAACTGGCGTAAATGTTATTACTGGAATTAAATTTATTATTTGACTATCGACTTTTTTACAACCATGACTGTCTGTTAAGGTTACAACATAAGTATTAGCTACTGTTAACCCTGTAATACTTGCTGTGGTTGCTCCGTTACTCCATAAAAAACTATAAGCGGATGTTCCGCCTGCAGCTGTTGCTGTGGCTTCGCCGGGCTTAGCGGTACATTGTATATCTCGAGCATTTATTATATCTACTACTAAATCTGTGGGTTCTGTTATTGTAAAACTTTGTGTTATTTTACATCCTTTGCTATCGGTAATAGTAGCTACATAAGTACCCGCGATTAAACCCGTTGCTGTTGATGTTGTTGATACTCCACCTGTCCAAGCATAAGTATATGTGCTTGTTCCGCCAGCTACTGTTAAACTTGCTGAGCCTGTATTTCCACCAAAACATGCCACATTTACAGAGCTAAATGTACTTATACTTAATGGTGCCAATGGCTGTGTTACAGTTGCTGTGTATGTTGTAGTACAACTATTTGCATCATCTATACGAACAAAATAATTGGCTGCGCCTAATCCTGTTATTGAAGTTCCACTACCCGCTACAGGCGACCATGTATACGTTAATGTTCCTGCTCCGCCAGAAACCCCTGTTAATGCTATTGAGCCTGTACTCTCACCAAAACAATTTACATTAACTACAACTGGCGTAAATGTTATTACTGGAATTAAATTTATTATTTGACTATCGACTTTTTTACAACCATGACTGTCTGTTAAGGTTACAACATAAGTATTAGCTACTGTTAACCCTGTAATACTTGCTGTGGTTGCTCCGTTACTCCATAAAAAACTATAAGCGGATGTTCCGCCTGCAGCTGTTGCTGTGGCTTCGCCGGGCTTAGCGGTACATTGTATATCTCGAGCATTTATTATATCTACTACTAAATCTGTGGGCTGAGTGATAGTTATAAATATTGTAGTATCACAACCTCCATTATCACTAATCACAATTGTATTATTACCAGCCGCTAAACCACTTACAGAAGTTACTGTTGATGCGGCTCCTCCATTCCAAACATAACTATATGGAGTTTTACCACCAGTTGTTAATAGCGAAATACTTCCATTTGATTCTCCAAAACAATTAACATGAGTAATTGTAGGTGTTGTAATAAAAGGAGGGTCAGCCAAAACATCCCTGTTTGCAATAGCTTGACAGCCAGCAGCATCTGTAATAGTAACAGTATAATTACCAGCATACAAACCAGAAATAGAGGGGCTTGATGCAATTTGATTTGTAGCCGTACTCTTTACCCACGAGTATGTATAACCAGGAACACCACCATTAACAGTTGTTCCTAAAAAACCTCCATCACAGCCAGCTGAAATAACGGTACTTATTGACCCAATTAAAAATGTAGCAGGTTCAGTTATTACAGCAACGGAAGTGTTTCTACAACCATTGTTATCTCTAACGGTTAAGGTATATGAGCCTACACCCAAACCTGTTATGGCTTGATTTGTTGAACCTGTACTCCAACTATATGTGAATGGTGCAGAACCAGATGCTTGGGCATTTGCTGCACCAGTTAATAATCCTTTACAAGCAATTGGAGTAATAGCTGCAGAAGCACCAGGTATTCTATTAAAAATTACCCGCATTACATCTGACGCAGGAGGACAAGTTCCATTGTTTGTTGTAGTAAGTGTTAAATCTACAAAGCCTGCGGTAACCTCTCCAGCAGTTGGGGTATAAGTTACATTGGCTAATGTAGTTATACTCGGGCTAAAACTTCCGCCCCCGCCAGACCAAATTCCGGTTGTTGTACCCGTTACCGAACCACTAAGCACAGCATTTGGTAATGATTCGCAAACCGAGACATTTGCCCCTGCATTTGCAGTTATTGATGACAAAAATGTAGTAACTGTAACACTCGCTGTTGCTGGCGCGCAAATTGTGCCATCAGAAACTGTTACAGTAAAATTTCCACTTGTGACAGTTGCAATTCTTGTTGTTTGAACAGGAACTGTATTCCAACTATATTTATAAGGCGGAGTACCACCTGTAGCTGTAACAGTTAATAATCTTGTAGTTGCAGGAAAACAAATAGAGGGATCGACTGGCGTAATTGCAGCGAATAATTCAGGTCTAAAAGTAACCGTTACAGTATCACAAACACTAGGAACACTACAAACAGCAGCAGGTTTACCACAAATTTGAAAAGAAATATTTGGAGGAGGAGTTGCTCCGCCGGGAGCTGCTACCAAAGGACTTAAACAACCGCTTGTACACGATAAATAAGAATTAAAAGCACCCGAAGCACCTGGGGAAATTGAATTCCACGTTGTTGAGCTTGTAACAAAACCACTAGCGATAGGCCTCCCTATACATTCGTTACTTACAATTACATCAGTACCTGATGTTGGCTTAGCCACAGAACTCACTTTATAACCAAACTCATTATCACCTGGCTTGCAAAATGTAAGCTTATGAGGGCCAACACCTGTTAAACAAATAACTGCATCTCTATCAAAATCAATTGGGTCTCCACAATTTATTTGGTAAGTTACGTTACCTAAGCCACTACCAATAATATCAAATTTAATACCAACAGCGTTAACGTCTAACGTAATATTTATTTGATGGCAATTATCTCCATTTCCACAACAACCCTGAGTACAAGAACCAGTTGCAGTACCTTTACTTCTAGAAGAAGCAACAGACGTCCAAATACTATCAGGCTTACCTGTTAAATTTGCTGTAAAAGAAGGCACACCCGTTGCACAAGGAGATGGGCATTGCGCCATTAATTTTTGCCCAAAAAATAGCAGTAAAAAAAGTAGTAGTAGCCTTTGTCTCATCTGTCGCGTATAAATCTCTATAAATATATGTAAAAAACATTTATCATAAACAAGTTTTGTCGTTTAAATATTAACTATAAGGGTAGTTTTTTTTAACACATTTAATAATCTATAACTTTGCGTAAATATTAAACTACTAATTTTGATATTGTTTATCAAAAACTAGTTAAGTTGTACGGAGAAATTATTATTAAGTTATGGAAAAGAAAAAAGTAATAATTGTTGGCGGAGGTTTTGCTGGAATTGAATTAGCAAACAAACTTTGTAAATCTAATTTGTTTGAAGTTACGCTAATTGATAAAAACAATTATCATCAGTTTCAACCCTTATTTTATCAGGTGGCAACTTCTGGATTAGAACCTAGTTCCATTTCTTTTCCGCTTAGAAAACTTTTTCAAAATAAAAATTTAAAGATTAGAGTTGCCGAGGTAACAAAAATTGACTCGAACAACAAAATAATTAAAACCACTATTGGCGATTTTAGCTACGATTACATTGTAATAGCTATTGGTGCCGACACCAATTATTTTGGAATGCAAAATATTGAAAAGTACGGCTACCCCATGAAATCTACAACAGAAGCCATGCAACTACGCAATAAGCTTTTGCAAAACCTTGAAGATTCGCTTACAGCAAAAAACGAAGAAGAAAAAAATGCTTTATTAAATATTGTTATTGTTGGTGGTGGACCCACTGGAGTTGAAGTAGCAGGCACCTTAGCCGAAATGAAAAAACATGTTTTACCAAAAGATTATCCTGAAATTAATTTTTCGGAAATGAAAATTTTTCTAATTGAAGCTGCACCTAAAACACTTAACGTGATGAGTGAGGTTTCAGCAAAAAAGTCGCAAGAATATTTAGAAAAACTAGGTGTAAAAGTTTTGTGTAGCACTCAGGTAAAAGATTATGACGGTAACTTTGTTTTATTAGGCTCTGGAGAAAAAGTAAACACCAAAACATTAATTTGGGCAGCTGGTGTAAAAGCCAATAAAATTAATGGCTTACCAGAATCGGTTTATGGAAAAGGAGGTCGATTAAAAGTAAATCAAAATAATTTGTTACTGAATTCTGATTGCATTTTTGCGCTTGGCGACTGCGCAATTATGGAATCGGAAAAATATCCAAACGGGCATCCGCAAATGGCGCAACCAGCCATTCAACAAGGTAAACTTTTGGCTAAAAATTTAATTAGTTTAGAACAAAATCTTCCGCTTAAAGAGTTTCAATTTAAAGATTTAGGCTCTATGGCAACTATTGGTAGAAACCTTGCTGTAGTTGATTTACCTTGGATTAAGTTTCAAGGTTTTTTTGCTTGGTTAGTTTGGATGTTTTTACACCTAATGTCGATTTTAGGAGTAAAAAATAAATTGTTAGTTTTTATAAATTGGCTTTGGAACTATGTTACTTACGATCAATCGTTACGATTAATTTTAAAAACAAAAGAGAAAAAAGAATAACAATTTATTGAAACTTTGGCACATTCTTTTTTCGCTGTTTTTGAGGCAAACAGTTTATGTTTTTATTATTTAAATACAACTTAACATCGTCAACATAAACAACATAATTGCCTTCGTTTTTGTGTTCAATATTTTGAATTTTTGTTTTTTTTCCTGGCTTAAAATTATAAATCATAACAAATTTTTCGCCGCCAAAAGCTTTGTAAAAACCTTTTAATTCTGTCCAAGTTTGAGAAAAAATTAACTCATTTGTTGGTAAAAATTGAACCATTGAAGGATTGTTTTTCCAGCCTTTTTCTTCTGATTCTTTACAATTATTACATAACAATACCTGAAATGGAATTTCGCTGTATTGCACATTTGGTTCACCCAAAACTTTTATTGAAAACTGGTAAACGGAATCTTTTTGCAATGGTTCGCAAAGCGTTAATTTTATTGCGTTGGCGCTGTACTCCTTACTATTTTTAGATTTTACCAATAAAGAAGCGTATCTAAAACCATCAACAGCTTCGGGTTTTGGATAATAACTATAATGTATTTTTTTTGAATTTACCGAAGATGGGCGCTTCGATTTAAAATTTTCGCAAGGTAATGGCGGTGGCGACCCTTGCTTTAAGGTTATGGACTGTACTTTTTTTTCAAAGCTATTGTCTTTTACAAGATTTTGCGCTCTTACAAAAAGAGAACAAAAAACGAACAACAGACTTATTAAAATTTTCATTGAAATAAAAAAAAATGCTACTCGTTAAAGTAGCATTTAATATGAACAAAGAAAAATAATACTATCTTTTATGTAATTTCTCGTCAGAAACACTTAATTTTTTACGACCTTTTCTTCTACGTGCAGATAATAATCTTCTACCGTTTGCAGTAGACATACGCTCACGGAAACCGTGTTTATTTCTTCTTTTGCGTTGCGATGGTTGAAACGTTCTTTTCATTTCAGTTTTTTTTTATGGTTTTACAACAGTTGCCTGTTATTTCTATTATTTCTAAAATCGGACTGCAAAGATAACGACCTTTTTTTATTCTGCAAGACTTTTTTAATAGTTTTGTAAAAATAATCATTTATGCCTTTGTTTTCTAAGCATTACAACTTTATTTTTTTGCTAATTGGCTTGGCAATCACTATTTCATGCAAAAAAACGAGTCAATTTTACCCAAAACAAGAGTTTTTGATTGGTTCTTCCGAGACTACAATTCAATCGATTTACTTTTTAAATGATTCAACTTGGTTTGCTTGCGGAGGAATTCCTAACAAAAGTGGTTTTTTAAGTTTATCTACTGATAAAGGCAAAAACTGGACAAAAATTTACGAAAACAACGAATTTTGCCTCTATACTATTAATTTCTCTACTAAATCGATTGGATTTTGTGGTGGCGACAAATTGTTAATGCTTAAAACTAAAGATGGAGGAAAAACCTGGAAAGATGAAAATTACTCAAAACCATATCCAGAAATGACATTAAGTATTCGCAAACTTTTTTTTGTGGATTCTACCTTTGGTGCAGTTGTTTCGGGCAACAATTATGAAAAAGGCAGTACTTTTAAATTATACAACAACAATTTTGGCTACAAATACTACGAGTTTAATCATGCTTTAAGCGACTTATATTATTATAACAAACAAGAAGGTTTGTATTGCGCTAATGGCGTTATTTATAAAACCACCAATAGTGGCGAAACCTACGAACCTTGTTCTATTAATGGCGACTTTTTTATTGGAATAACTTCATATTTAAACTTAACTTGGGTTTGTGGTTACAACGGAGGAATTTATAAAACCGCTGATAGAGGTTTGAATTGGGAAACCATTCAAAAACCAAACAAAGCTAATCTCAACAGAAAAAACTATACTTGTATTTATGCTAACAAAAACACAATTATTTGCGGAGGAACAAACGGAATAATAACTTACAGCTTAAACAATGGAATAGATTGGGGTACTTTTTATTTAGAATCTAAAAATACAATTAACTGTATAAGTCATACCAACAATACTTATTATGCTGCCTGCGCAAAGGGCAAAATAGTTAGTTTTAGTATTGATTAAAAAGCAAAACCAAGTCCGTAGTCAAAATAATCGGCGGTTGCAGAATTTGCTTTGATTCCTAAACTAATAAACAATTTATTTTTTGTTGTTTTTAAGGGGTCATAAAAATAATAATGCACAGCCAATCTGTTATTTAAAACAGCCTCTATTTTTTTAGAAAAATTGTAATTACCCGTTTTACTAAGTTTAACGAAAAAAGGATTGTACAAATAAATTCCCACTTGAGCTACCAAACCAAAATGGCCAATAATAAACTCATGTCCGGCTAGCACAGAAAAAGTGCTTGAATTTAAGCGATAATTTTTAGGATAAATCTGATTTAAAACAATGTAATCGTAAAAACTAGTATAGTGATTTGAAACAATTCCTAAATGCCAATTATGCTTGTAAGTAGTTCGTTTTGTAAAATAAGTTGCTAACGAATAAACAGCATATTTTGCACCTCCTGTTGGCTTGGTAGAAACACCAAATTCGTGCATACCAAAAGTTGGTTTAACCACAAAGCGCCATTTTTTTTCTGTCGCTCTAGTAGTATCAATTTTACAAAATTTAGTTCCTCTTCCATTGGGTAAATAAGATGCGAAAACACTCAACTGAATTAAATTTGCACCAACATTTGGCAATTGATAATGTCCGTTTGAAAAATGTGAAAAACTTACGCCAGCTCCAATATTTAAACGAGGTAAAACGTCATATTTTAATCGATATGCAACCCGAGTAGCGTTTGTTATTTTTGATCCAATTACAATATTTTGAATATTGTTTTGAATGTTATAAAACTTAGTAAAATAAGCAAATCCAGTACCAATTTCCAATTCATGTTTAAGTCTTTTTTCTTTTTTAGATTCGAAAATTAAGCTCGGTAAAAACGAATAACTTCTGCCCAAAACACTATCATTCCCATTATTGGTATGCAAAACATTTAAAGCTACTAAAGGAAAATTATATTCGTTATGCCAAGTTCTTTTTCCGTTGGTATGAAAAATAAAACTAGCTTGAGTTTGATTGGCATTTTTTAACTCAGGATAATCGGGATAATTTTTTATTAAGAAGCCCAAACCTTGCTCTATTCGTAACGAATAATAGTTTAATGTATCAATTTGCAAAGCATTTGAAGGGCTTAAAAAATTAGTACAAAAAAATAAAACAAGTAAAAGGCGCATTTTTAAAGGTAATTAACAATACTATGACATAATAAACTGATTAATACAACTACATTTGCACAAAATTTTGCTATGGCTAAGAAAAGAATTAAAGATAACGAAGATATGCCCAAAGCTAAAATAAACAAAGCATCGTTGCAAAAAACATTGCGCGTGTTTAAGTTTATGGGCCCACATAAATGGAAATTTTTTATTGGTTTAATCTTTTTGGCATTTACTGGAGTTACCTCTCTTCTGTTTCCGTACTTAATGAAGGGAATGTTTGATGCATCTGGTATTTCGGCAGAAAAAATAAATCAATTTGGTATTTACTTAATTATCTTGTTTTTTGCTCAATCTGTGTTCTCTTATTTTAGAGTTGTGCTTTTTGTAAGCTTTACCGAAAACATGATTGCAGGTTTACGAAAAGCCACTTATTCGCAATTAATAAAAATGCCATTTCACTATTTTGCTAGCAACCGAGTTGGCGAAATTAATAGTCGCATGAGTGCCGATATTGCACAAATTCAAGATTCGTTTACAGTAAACTTAGCTGAGTTTTTGCGTCAGTTTATGATAATTATTTTTGGTATCGCTTTATTATTTTATACCTCTGTAGATCTTGCTATTTTAATGTTAGCTACCATTCCGGTAATTGCTATAGTTGCCATTCTTTTTGGAAAGTATATTCGTAAACTTTCTAAAACGGTGCAAGATAATGTGGCCGAATCTAACGTTATTATTGAAGAAACTATGCAAGGTTTTAGCAGTGTAAAATCGTTTACCAACGAGCTTTTTGAAATTAAAAGATACTCAGAAAAAATTACAGAAATAAAAAATCTTGCTATTAAAGGCGGAAAAGCAAGAGGTGCTTTTATATCTTTTATTATTTTTTGCTCGTTTTCTGCTATAATTATTTTAATTTGGAAGGCTGTGCAACTGCAACGTATGGGCGAAATATCGCAAGGCGATTTAGTGCAGTTTTTATTATATAGCATATTTGTAGGCGCTTCTATTGGTGGCATTGCAGAACAATATTCGCAAATACAAAAAGCCATTGGTGCAACCGAGCGTATTATGGATATTTTAGATGACAAGCCTGAAGATATTGACACAACAAAAGATTTTGAATCGGTAAAACTAGATGGGAAAATTGAATTTAAAAACATTGAATTTAGTTACCCAAGCAGAAAAGAAAATATTGTTTTAAAAAATGTTTCGTTTGAAGTAAGTAAAGGAAAAGTAATTGCTATTGTTGGGCCGAGTGGTTCTGGTAAATCTACAATTACGGCGCTATTGCAACGTTTTTACGAACCAAATAATGGTAACATTTCTGTTGACGATAAACCAATTACTGATTATAGTTTAAGACAATTGCGCTCTAACATTGCTATTGTTCCGCAAGATGTTTTGTTATTTGGTGGTAGCATAAAAGAAAATATTGCTTACGGAAAAACCAATGCTACTTTAGAAGAAATAATTGAAGCAGCTAAAAAAGCGAATGCGCATGATTTTATTGAATCGTTTCCAGAAAAGTACGACACCATTGTTGGCGACAGAGGAATTAAATTATCGGGCGGACAACGTCAACGTGTTGCTATTGCAAGAGCGGTTTTAAAAAATCCATCTGTTTTAATTTTAGATGAAGCAACGAGTTCGTTAGATTCTGAATCGGAAAGAATTGTGCAAGAAGCTTTGGAAAAACTAATGAAAGGAAGAACTTCAATTGTTATTGCGCATAGACTATCTACGGTACGTTATGCTGATAAAATTGTTGTGCTAAACAAAGGTGTTATAGAGGAACAAGGCTCACACGAAGAGTTAATGCAACTTGAAAACGGTTTATACAAAAAATTAAACTTATTGCAAAACGACGCTAGTTTTGAGTTGTTGAGATAGTTTTTTTTTGCGGTTTTCTGTTTACAGTTTATGGTTGTTGGTTTACGATTGTTCGATTAGGGTTCTTATAAATAAGTAGCCATTTCTTGTTGTAGTTTTTTTGCCTCGGCAGCTGCATCTTCTGCAAAGTGCGAACCGTTAGATGCATACAAAATACTGCGAGAAGCATTTACAAGCAAACCAATATCATCATTCATTCCGTTTTCTACTACTTCTTTTAAACTTCCGCCCTGCGCGCCAACACCAGGAACTAAAAAGAAATGATTAGGTACAACTGCACGAATTGCTTTTAACAATTGTGCTCGTGTAGCTCCAATAACATACATCATATTTTCGGTTGTTCCCCATTTAGAAGATTTTTTTAAAACTTGTTCAGCAAGTAATTCTACTTCTAATTTTTCTTCGTTTCTAAAAACAGGAATTGGAGTTGTTTGAAAATCTTTGCTACCATCGTTTGACGTTAAAGCCAATACAATTGCCCATTTACCATCAAATTTTAAAAAAGGTTCTACAGAATCTTTTCCCATGTAGGGCGCAACTGTAACTGCATCTGCATTTAATTCTTCAAAAAAAGCTTTTGCATACATGGTAGATGTGTTACCAATATCGCCACGTTTTGCATCGGCAATTACAAATTGATTTGGATAATTTTGTTTAATGTATTGAATTGTTTTTTGCAAACTAATCCAACCTTTTACTCCATAGCATTCGTAAAAAGCAGTGTTGGGCTTAAATGCAACGCAATATTGCTGCGTAGCGTCAATTATTTGTTTATTAAATTCAAAAATCGGGTCTTCTTCTTTTAATAAATGTGCAGGAATTTTACTTAAATCAGTATCTAAACCAACACACAAAAAAGATTTTTTTTCGCGAATGTTTTTAATTAGTTGTTCTTTCGTCATAAAGCCCCTCCTAAATCCTCCCCAAAAGGGAGGACTTTGCTATCTCACAAACCTCCGCTCTATGGAGCATTATTGTAATTTTAATTCTATTATGTTTGAAATCAAATAAAAAATAATTTTAAGCTAAACCCTACTTTTAACTTTTAACTCAAAACTTTTAACTTATACCAACATTCCGCCCTCTTTCATTTTCTCTGCGTTTTCAGCAAGTGTTAATGCATCTAACACATCTTGAATATCACCATCCATAAATGCAGGTAAGTTGTGCATTGAATACCCAATTCTATGGTCGGTTACGCGGCTTTGCGCATAATTATATGTTCTTACTTTTTCTGATCTATCTCCTGTAGAAACTAATGTTTTACGTTTTTTAGAATCTTCAGCAACTCGTTTTTGATATTCTACTTCGTAAATACGAGAACGTAAAACTTGTAATGCTTTATCGTAATTTTTTAATTGCGATTTTTGATCTTGGCATTGAACAACAGTTCCTGTTGGAATGTGCGTTAAACGAATTGCCGATTTAGTTGTATTTACCGACTGCCCACCTGGACCAGACGAACAGAAAATATCTTTACGAATATCTGATTCTTTTACAACAACATCTAACTCATCTGCCTCTGGCAAAACAATAACCGTTGCTGCTGAAGTGTGAACTCTACCTTGTGTTTCGGTTTGTGGCACACGTTGCACACGGTGCACACCCGATTCGTATTTTAATTTTCCAAATACAGAATCACCACTAATTTCTAAAATAATTTCTTTATAACCACCCGCTGTTCCTTCAGTAAAATCGACTAACTCGTAACGCATACCAACTGTATCAAAATAACGGCAATACATTCGGTATAAATCGCCTGCAAAAATACTTGCTTCGTCGCCACCTGTTCCTGCTCTAATTTCTAACACTGCATTCTTACTATCTTCTGGATCTTTTGGAACTAATAAGTTTTTAACCTTAACTTCTAAAACATCTTTCTTAAGGGTATTTTCGTCCAACTCCATTTTAGCCATTTCTCTAAACTCTTCGTCTTTTTCGGTAGCTAAAACTTGTTTGGCATTTTCTAAATTACCAACCACATCACGATATTCGTGGTAAACGTTTACTATTTCGGTTAAGTCTTTGTATTCTTTGTTTAGTTTGGCAAATACTTTCATATCGCCAATAATTTTGGGATCCGACAATTGGATTTCAACCTCTTCCCAACGCTTTTTTATAGCAGCTAGTTTATCTAACATTTTTTTCTGAATTAAAGTGCAAATTTAGTGATTTTTAAACAATTTAGCTATTGTAGAACCAACAAAAGCTAATTTTTGAGGATTTTAAACAGCAGCTACGCTACATTATAAAACCACCACCAACCAAATCGTTGCCCTCGTAAAAAACGGCAGATTGGCCAGGTGCTATTGCAGAAACCTGCTGATGAAAAAGTACTTTTATTAATCCGTTTTCTTCTCTCACAAAGCTTGGAGTACCTTTGTCTTTGTAACGAATTTTGGTTAGCAGTTCTTTATCTACTGGCAAGGCTGCGTATTTAATAAGATTGTAGTTTTTAACCCACATCTCTTGTTTTTTTAAATCGTCAACCGAACCTAATGTAACTGTGTTATCGTTAGGATTTATTTGTGTTACATACAAGGGCTCGCCAACTGCAATTTCTAAGCCTTTGCGCTGACCAATAGTATAAAAAGGGTAACCTTTGTGTTTACCTAAAATCTTTCCGTTGGTATCAATAAACAATCCACCATCAACACGTTCTTCTAGGCCTTCTACTTTACGTTTTAAAAATCCGCGGTAATCGTTGTCGGGTACAAAACAAATTTCGTAGCTCTCGCTTTTGTTAGCTAAATCAACATAACCACGTTCCATAGCCATTTCACGAATTCGAGTTTTGGTAAATCCACCCAATGGAAAACGCGTGCGTTTTAAACTATCTTGCGATAAACCCCACAAAACATACGATTGGTCTTTGGTTTCGTCTAATCCTTTTGATATAACGTACCGCCCATTTTCGTTACGCAATTGCGCATAATGCCCTGTTGCAATAAATTCGCAATTCAGTTGGTCAGCGCGTTTTAAAAGCGCATCCCATTTAATGTGTGTATTACACAAAACACAAGGGTTTGGTGTACGACCAGCTAAATATTCGTCAACAAAATTATCAATAATATAATCGCCAAACTCATTGCGTATATCTAAAATATAATGAGGGAAGCCATGGTCTACCGCCAAAGTTCGTGCATCGTTTATAGAATCTAAAGAGCAACAACCTGTTTCTTTTTTTGAGCCACCAACACCTGCGTAATCCCAGGTTTTCATGGTGATTCCGATTACTTCGTATCCTTCTTCGTGTAATAGTAAAGCTGCAACAGAACTATCAATTCCGCCACTCATTGCTACTAATATTCTTCCTTTACTGCTCATTTTTTTTCTTTCTCGGTTTCTTTTTACAAAACCTTATTTTTTAATTTAACTGTGTAAACACAATCGTACCAATACTTTCATTCACATAACTAAACAACAGCTCTAAATAACAAACTGCGGTGGCTCTTTACGTTCATTTTTTGTTTTTCTCAGTTTCCTTTACAGAACCATATTAAATACAATTTGTTCCTTTTATTTTTAATTCTTTTCTTTTGTCTTGATACAAAAGAAACAAAAAATCAAGACTTCTGAAAAATACTTTAAAATCTTCAATCCATTTTTACACGCAACCAGAGCCGTTCGCTCCCTCACACATACTTATTAGCTCACTCGCTGATTGCTTACTAAACCCACGCTTAAAAATTCCTTTTGATTTTTAAAAGTATTTTTCAAAGGTCGGTCGGTCTTTGTGTAAACAAAACTTAATACAAATCTAATCGAACTATTATTTTTTGCCTGTAACTACGCCTTCTGTATAAATTTCTACTTTATCAACCTTTCCACCTGCTTTGTAAATAGTTATTTCTCCATCTAGTTTATCATTTTTGTATTTGCCTTTCATTTTTGGAAAATGATTGGTAATTACTTCAACTGTTTCGTCTGGATAACCATCTTCGCCTTTGCGCAACTCCATTTTTTTAACGGCGCCATCTAAATACTCTATAAAATCGCCATCTTTTTTACCGTCTTTGTAAGTGTATTTGCTTTTTAAAACTTCATCTTGATAAAACTCTTCAAACACACCATTAACATAAGTTGTTTTAATTAAAGTTCCATCTTTATACAATTCTTTCATTTTAACTTTACCATCTGGATGATAAGTTAACCACTCCCCATCTCTGTTACCATTACGGTAATCGCCTAATAAATCTACCATTCCGTTGGCATGATAAAAAATCATTCTGCCTTCAATATCGCCTTTGTTAAGTGTGGCTTTGCTTTTAAGTTGACCATCTTCCCAATAGGTTTTCCAAGCACCATTTTTCTCGTCATTAAGCCAAGTGGTTTCGTCGGCTACTTTTCCGCTCGAGTAATAAGCATAACTGATTCCATTTTTTATGTTTAGCTTATAACTCTCTGAGGATATGAGTTTTTCGTCAGTATTAAAATACAACCAAACGCTGTCTTTTTTTTCATCGATAAAATTTCCTTGCGCTTGTTTTTTACCTGAATCGTAATAAATAACTGCGGCTGCTTTTTTTCCGTTTTGGCTGTAGGTATTTGTTGCTTTTAGCTGACCAGTTGGGTAATAATATTTAAAAACACCAATGGCTTTATCGTCTTTAAAAGTTCCTTCGTAGCGCAACTTACCGCTAGTGTGGTATTTACGCCAGTAGCCTTGCTTTTTACCTGCTTTATCAATTACGTTAAAAGGCTCGGCAGGCTGTGCAAACAAAGCAGAACAGCTTAAAAATAAAATATAGATTAGTAATTTTTTCATACCCAATAACGTTGATTTGTTTTGGTTTATTATTAAAATAATGCCAATTAGCGCAAAGATACAAAAAAAGAGTACGATTGGTTTTGAAAAAAGCTTAAATAATGCAAAAATGCTACAGCAAAAGGTTTGGTGTGTGGTGGGCTATTTCGTTCCTACGGAGCTAAGGGTGGTATTTATGTTTGGGTACCAATAGTTCGTTCCTACGGAACTTATGCCTACCAATAAAACTAAATTGTGGTTTTATGGAATAAATGATATATTTGGTATATATAAATATCCGATAAAAAGTAGCGGATATAAAAGTTAGCGACAAGCATACGCATATAGTCAAATAAGAATCAAACAACTAATTTCAGACATTAAATAATTACCATGGCATAAAGTAAGGAAGTCAGAATAAATAAAAAAATCGTAAATTTGCATTGTGGAAGAAAAAGGCTACATAGAAGTTAAAATTGATGGTTTGATTGGCAACAAGCCAATAAAACCGATTGACATTGACATTGCTGAGATAAAAGAAATTATCAACGATGTTGAAACTTTTTTATATCCAACCAGAGGAGAAAAAGCAGAACGTCCACACATTTCGTACAAGTTAGAAGAAGGTTCTGCAAGAAATTTATTTTACTTACCAATATCAGGTGTTTTGTTGTTTAATGGTTTGTCAGGAGAAATTAACAATAGAGGAAACATAGATTTTTTAGATAACAAACGGGCAGAAATTATTGATAAATTTCAGCGTAAAGCAAAAGAAAAAAATCTTGAAATTTCGTTTTATAGTTCCACAGATACTAAACCAATTTTAAAAATTAATCAACAAACTCAATTTTTTAAAATTACCGCTACATTTATTGAAACTGAGTTTGTTTTGTATGGCAAAGTAAATGAAGAGGGAGGAAATAATCCTAACTTTCACCTGCTAACTAAAGAATATGGCAAACTAGTCATAAGTGCAACAGAACAACAACTTTTAGAAGGAGAAAAGCGTTTGTTTAAAACTTATGGGGTAAGGGTAAAAGGGAAACAAAACCTTGCTGATGGAAAACCTTTCGATTTAAAATTGATTGATTACATTACCTACAACCCAAACTATAATGAAAATAAATTGGATTTGTTAATAGAAAGAGCATCGATAATATGGAATACAATCCCTAATGTAGATTCTTGGTTAAATGAAATACGAGGAGGAGCAAATGGATAGTATTCTTCTTGACACTTCTTTTTGTATTAGATTACTTAAAAGCAACGATCCTTTACATCAAAATGCTAAAGACTACTTTAAGTACTTTTTAGAAAAGAAGGTCGATATTTATTTGTCAAGTATTGTAATAGCAGAATACTCCGTTAAAGACGATGCCAATAATTTACCTCTTGAATTTGTAAAAATTGTTCCATTCGATTTTTTTGATGGTAAAACCGCAGGTGAGTTTCATTCAATTTTAATAAATAATAAGGAGCAGGTTACAGATATTGAACGCAATGTAATTAAAGACGATTGTAAACTGATAGCTCAAATATTCAACCGAAAAATAGAGGCATATATAACAAAAGACAAAAAATCATTCGGACAAATATTTAAGCCAATACAAAACGCAAAAGGATTTAATATAGAATTACTTGATTTAGAAAACCCTTTGAAAGACTTCAAAGGAGAGTTGTTTTAACTCTTAATATTGGAACTTCAACTCTTAAGCGTTAGCTACGCTTAAAAAAAACAAAAATCAAATCTCTTTTCTCAAATCTAAAATTCCATCTACCATCGCTTTCCAGCTAAAATTGGCTTTATCGGTGGCAACGTTTTGTTGCATTTGTTGTTCTTTGTTTTGGGTATAAAATTCGTTAAGTGCATTTGCAACGCTCTGTGGATTGGTTTCGGTTACATAACCACATCTTCCATCAGGTACAATTTCGGCTAAACCTCCCACATTGGTTACTAACATTGGGCGCTCAAAATGATAGGCAATTTGTGTTACTCCACTTTGTGTTGCTGTTTTATAAGTTTGTGCAACTATATCGGCAGCGCAAAAATAATATTTCACATCGCTTGATGGTATGTAATGCGAATGCAATATGATTTGATTTTTTAAAGTATGTTTTTCAATTATATCTAAATACGGTTTTTCGTCTTCGTAAAACTCACCAGCAATTAACAGCGTTATGTTTTGTTTTTTTAGTTCTGCATTTGCCATAGCTTCGAGCAAAATATCTAAACCTTTGTACTTGCGAATAAAACCAAAAAACAAAACCACTTTTGCTTCTTGATTTATTTTTAAAAAATCACGAGCTTCTTTTTTAGCTACTTTGTCGCCAAAAATATCGTAAATAGGATGTGGAATAAATTTTTTATGTGTATTGTTTGTAAACTCACTTAAATCGTTTAACACAGCCTTTGACATCACCACAAAACCGTGACAAGATTTTATAAAATAACTTATTAATTGATTATCGCCAATGCGTTTTTCGTGTGGAATTACATTATCGGTAATGGCAATTATTTTTGTTTTACTTTTTAATAATCTACAAATTGTGCCTAAGCTCATTGCCATAAAAGGCAACCAAAAACGTACAATTACTATATCGGGTTTTTCGTTTTTTATTTGCGCTGCAACGCTAATCCAGTTTAACGGATTTATAGAATTAATAACTGTTTTTATAGTTAAGTTTTTTGGAGCTGGTCCGTTATCAAATTGTGTTTTACCTGGAAAAAGTAATTTAGGATATTGCAACGAAAACGAATAAATAACACATTGGTGTCCTGCATTAATAAATGCTTTTGCTAAGGCTTCGTTAAAATTGGCGATGCCTCCGCGTAATGGATGTGCTGGACCAACTAATACAATTTTCATTTTATAGTTTTTGTATTATATTTTTTTACTATTCTAAAAAAGTACTTTTTCTTGTGCTTCAATAATTTTAAAATTCTTTTTTATTTCTTTTCTTTTGCCTTGATGCAAAAGAAACAAAAAAGCAAATAAAAAACTTCAGTGGCTCTTTACTTTCATTTTTTGTCTTGACACAAAAAACGAACCAAAAAAAGTCAAGACAAAACGAATGCTTTGCGCAAAGCCACTCGCTTTCGCGTTTTGTCAGGCTTGCGCGCGTCTCATGAAGTTAAGTCTGTACTTCGCTCATAATGATTTGTGGTAAATACACAAAAACTCATTTTTACTATTTATTAAAACTACGCAATTTTATAGCGGTTATAACTTTTTTGGTATACAACGGAAAATCTCCGTTTTGCATCCAGTTGTAATAAGAAGGTTCAATTTTAAAAACTTCTTCAACGGCTTTGCCTTTGTGTTTTCCAAAATTAAAAACTTCAATGCCTTGATCGTTATAAACAATTTGCCCAACTAAATCTGCATTTTTTGTCATAGTTGTAAACTCATGCAAAGCTGCAATATCGTTTTTAACTGGTGTAGATTTTACTCCTTTTGAATCTTCAAAAGTTGCGTTTTCGTATTTATCTAATTGTGCCAACAATACTTCGTAAGTAGCTAAAGTATCAGCTTCGGCACTATGTGCGTTAATAATATTTTTTCCGCAATAAAACTTATAAGCAGCTTTTAATGAACGTTGTTCCATTTTATGAAAAATATTTTGCACATCAACTAAGCGTCTGTTTTTAATATCAAAGTCAACTCCTGCACGCAAAAATTCTTCGGCTAAAACAGGCACATCAAATTTGTTGGAATTAAAACCACCTAAATCACAATTTTGCAAAAATGCAGCCAATGCTTTTGCTAATTCTTTAAAAGTTGGCGCATCGGCAATATCTTTATCGTAAATACCATGCACCATTGATGAAGCAAGCGGAATGGGCATTTCTGGATTTACACGATGTGTTTTATTTTCTTTTTTTCCATCGGGATGAATTTTTAAAATTGATATTTCTACAATTCTATCTGATGCAACGTTTACTCCAGTAGTTTCTAAATCGAAAACAGCAAAGGGGCGATTGAGTTTTAATTCCATAATGAGTTATTAAAACAAAGATACTATTTATTGAGTATCAGTATACGTTGAAGAAAAAATATTGATTTATTATTTAATAGCATAAGTCTTACTAAATTGGGAACTAACTTAGTTTGAGCATCTTTTCTTTTTCCTTGATGAAAAAGTCTGAGTATTTACAAAAGTATAGCAGAATTTTTTTCGCTTAAAAAAAGCACAAAGCAAGTAACAAGGTGCAATGGCTCTTTACGTTCATTTTTTGTCTTGACACAGGGCAAACATGTGGGACATGTTTGAGCCAGTATGTGTGATGGCGGCAAAAAATCAAGACTACAAAATAGTTGTGGTAAAAATATGGATATTGAAATGTTATTTTTTTTGAAGATTGATTGTTTTATCGATGTTTTCCTTAAAATCTACTTTATCTAAAATTTCTATTTCTTCTGAATAAGGTAAAAAGCCATCTAAATCAACATTTAAGATGTATTCTCCTGGTGGAACAATCACAAAAAAGTTACCATTAAACTGCACTTTGTAAGTACCAAAAAGCTCCTGATCTTTTTTTGTAAACACATCTACAATCGTTTCTGTAATATCTTTTTTAGTTCCTGCTGGCATTACCACTCTTCCTCTAATAAGCGTTTTGTTGTTTTCAACTTGATTGTAAGAAATTTTATAAATATCTAAACCACCTTGTCCGCCTGCCTTTGCGTAAGATGTATAAGCTGTTTTTTTGTTAGCAGCAAAACTTATAGTATAATTATCATCGGGCGTGTTGATAGGATAACCAATATTTTTTGGTGCTTCCCATTTATTGTTTACTTCATCGTAAGTTGATTTGTAAATATCAAAACCACCCATTGAATTAAAACCATCTGAAGAATAAAAAAATATTTTTAAATCATCAGGCGAATAAGGGAAATCTTCGTTAAAACGACTGTTAATGGTTGGACCTAAATTTGTTGGTACGCCCCACTCTCCTTTTGGTAAACGTTTGCTCATCCATAAATCTAAACCGCCATAACCACCCAAACGATTGCTCGAAAAAATCATAACGGTAGAATCACTTTTTAAATAAGCTGACTTCTCGATACTAGCTGAATTTATTGGTACGCCAAACAATTGATTTTTTGTTTTTTTATTTTTTATTTGTGCATAACACAAATCACCATCGTCAAAACTTTTTTCAACGCGGTTAATTAATAATTCTCCATTGTAAGAAAGAAAACTACAGTTTTCGTTAAACATTGTATTTACTTGCTCTCCAGCATTTTTTGCCTTTTGCCATTTACCCGATTTTACTTCACACAAAAACACATCGGTGTTAGGTTGTAAATCGGGAGTAACAATATTTGCGGTAGTTCCTTTTCTGTTGGTTGAAAAAACAAGCATCGATTCAAAACCAGTTACATACGGATAAAAATCATCGTTTTCGGAATTGATATCTTTTCCTAAATTTTCAATTACAACATCAACAGGCTGACGAACAGCAATAATTGCATTTCTACAGGTTTCTATTTCGCGATAAGCTCTATCGCCTGTTTTACCTGATGCTTGCGCAATAAATTTATTATAAGTGGTAATTGCCAAATCAAAATTTTGTTCTATTTGATAAATTTTAGCTAAATAAAATAAAGCTTGTTTATCAAAGGTACTTTGCTTTACAACAAACTCTAAATAAGGCTTGGCTTGTATTTTGTAGCCGGGCATGTTAAAATAACAAAGTGCAATCTTATAATTTACATCCGTATTATTTTTATCGTTATCGTACAATTTTTGATAGGCTAAACGCGCTGCATTAAACATTTTGCCAGCAAAAAGTTTATCTGCTTCTTGTATGTTTTGTGCGTTTACAGTAAAACAAAAGCAAATTAATAACAGGAGTAAACTATTTTTCACTCTTAATTTCATTAGCTTCTTTTATACTTATTTTTTTTCCATCTAAAAACGCAACAACAAATGCATCACTAATTACATTTAAAATATTCGATTTTTTAAACTCATCAGCCGATGTATAATCTTTAAAATTACCAACCAATAAATAGGTTAATTGCCCATCAACCTTTTCGGTGATACCTTCTATTTTTGTATAACGTTCAGCAATTTCATCAGGAATTTTACCAGAAAAAACGCCTACTTGAACTTTATAAATTACATTACCACTTCGTTTTGGATTATTTAAATACACAATTTCTTCTTTGTATTTTGCTGCTTGATTTATATCTACAATAAACGCATCGTTGTAACCTTTTTCAGCAATAACTCTACGAATAGCTTCTGCATGCGATTTGGTTGCGCAATTACCAACAACGTAACGCACCAAGTTGTTTGTATCAATAAAACTATGTACATTTTTTATTCCAGGAAAACTGGTAGCTGTTGGCACACTGCGCTTAAATGCACCCAACTGAATTGCATATAAAGGCATTTTGGTGGTGTACACAACATCTTTTGTAATTAAATCTCTACGTAAATCAATAGTATCGTTGTAAATAGGTTTTGGTTTTATTTCGGGCTCAACTTTTTTAACTTCTGCTTTTATTTCTTCGGGTTGTTTTATTTCTTTTTTAGGTTCTTCTGTTTTTACAATTGGCTTGTTAACCGGAATAACAACTTGTGGCAATTGTCGCTCCGTAAATTCAGTAGTTATTTCTACAGAAAAAGATAGTTTTTTAAGTTCTGTTCCTTCTTTTTGATAGCTGATTTCGTATTGTTTACCAGCATCTAACGAAAATATATAATTACCCGTAACTGCATTCGGGCGATAAATTTGAGGCAATTCATCGGCTGTCATATTCACAACAACAATACTAACGCCCGGAGGCAATGCGCTACCATCTTCCATTACAATACTGCCTGTATAAACGGTAAGTGCAGGAGTTTCTTTTTCAGGAAAAATTAACATGTAAATATCTTTTTCGCCATAACCGCCTGGGCGAACAGAAGAAATATAAGCGCGTTTTTCGTCGGGCGAAGAAACATAAAACACATCGTTATCGGTTGTGTTTACAGGGAAACCCAAATTCTCAGGTTTTTGAAACATTCGCGTGTGCAAATCTAAACGACTTACAAAAATATCGAAACCACCTACACTGTTATGTCCTGTTGACGAAAAGAAAAGTGTTTTTCCATCAATACCAACAAAAGGAGCATCTTCATCGTATTCGGTATTAATGGTTGCACCAAGATTTATGGCTTTGCTCCAATTACCATCTTTTGCTTTTATGCATTTGTAAATATCTCTTCCTCCAAAACCACCTTTTCTGTCGGAAACAAAATAAATGGTATTACCATCTGGACTATACGCTGCGCTTGGCTCCCAAGCTTTTGTATTAATATCTGAACCTAACTTTTTTGGTTTGCCCCATTTTCCTTTTTGCAGTTCCGATTCGTATACATTACCTCCTTCGCTGTTATCGCGATACACTAAAAGTTTTTGTCCGTCGGGCGAAACACCTACCGAACCATCGTTGTAAATTGTATTAATTTCATCACCAACAGGCGATGAGTTAGTCCACGATTCTCCAATTTTATTGGCTACATAAATATCTTCGTAATACTGACCATCAGTAGTTCGCTGTCCGCCAGTAGTTCCTTCTCTACGAGATGTAAAAAACAAAGTGCTTTCGTCGGCAGTAATTACCGGAGCAAAATCGGGATAAGGAGAATTTACACCAGCACCTAAATTTATAACAACAATATTTTGTGGTTTTTTAATTAGCTCTGCACCACTTTTGCACATTTCAATTTTGTGGTTTACTTTTTTTAGCTGCTCCTCTGTGTTTGTAGCAGGTAATACTTTTTTATATTTTTCTAAATATGAAATTGCTGTTTCAAAATTATTTGCCAAATGATTGGCTTGACCCAAATACAAATAAAAATCAATGTTAGGTTGGTCGGGTTTGCCAATATTATCTTCAGCCATTAAACTCAACGATTTTTCGAAAAATGGTAAAGCTTTATCTTTTTCGGAAATGGAATTAAAATAACAAACACCCAATTTATAATTAAACGAAGCGTCGTTTTTTAAACTATCGGCAAATTGCAAATAAATGGGTAGCGCTAAATGAAAATTATCAAGATTAAAATAATAATCAGCATCAGCTATTTTTTTGGAAGCATCGTTAGTTTGAGAAAACCCAAAAAGTGAAATAAACAGAAGAGAAAAGGCAATAGCAAAAATTTTCATGGTGCATTTTAAAACATAGGCAATTTATTAAAAAAAGCCATAGAAAAAACACCTTTTGCAATTAAGAAATTAAGAAGTTATCTACATTCTTTTGGTTTACAGTTCAAAGTTTAAGGTTTAAAGTTGTTCGTTAAAGGTTTTAAGGTTTGAAAGTTTTAAGGTTTTTGTTTGATGGTTTTTGGTTTGAGGTTTTTGGTTTACAGTTTTAAGACTGGAAAGTTTCAATTAAGAAGTTTCAAGTTGAGTATAGATTTTCAAAAACTAATTACTTTTTACTTTATTAATTGTTCCTTCAACAACAGAATTGGGACTATACGAAGCAGTACTCTGATAAAAACAACTATTTCCATCAGTTTTAATAATTTTTACATAATATTTAGTTCCGATAGGAATGTCTTTAAAAATACTAATGTTAGTTTCAACCAATTCTAAAACATATTCGCAATTTGATGGCCAAGTTATTTTATATTTAGCAGATCCAATTGAAGAAACTTTTTCATATTGAAATTTCTTACTTCTTTCTATTTCAACTTTAATGGTATCTATGTTTATTTCAAATTTCCCTGTCCTAAAATCTTTGCAATTTAATTTTTTATTTTTTACACTTTGAGCACTAGATATTTTACATATTAGAGTTGACACAAAAAGGAAAAATAATATTTTATTCATATTATATAGGATTAAAAATAATAAAACAACGACAATACTCTTCTAACTAAACAATAAGAATTCAG
This sequence comes from Bacteroidota bacterium, assembly GCA_040385525.1. GTDB lineage: Bacteria > Bacteroidota > Bacteroidia > UBA4408 > UBA4408 > JAZKHE01. The sequence goes on along the minus strand of JAZKHE010000002.1, from coordinate 764,643 downwards.
AAAAACTTAAAAAAAAACTAAACCTATTAACTAATCCCTAAGCACTAGTCACTAATCCCTAACTAAGCCATATTCATTTTATTTTTTGCAAACTCGGTTGCAAAATCTATAAATACTTTGTAAGCAGCAGTAAACGTAAAACGATTTTCGCCTGTTTTTTCAATTATATTTTTACGATTCATGCTGTTAAAAAACAAACGGCGCGATTCTTTCGACTTTAACTGATTATTACTTTGAATTAAATCGGCATAAGATGAGTTCTCAAAATAGCGATCGATTTCGTCGTACTCAAATTCTGAATATTGTATTTGGTCTAAAAAGTTTCTTCCATCTTTATCCAACTCGTGACAAAGCAATGCAAAAAACACACTCACATCGCGTGATAAGGTTTCGTTACTTTCTGCACTTATTAAATACGCAAAATCTTGGCGTAAGTTTAAAATAAACTCAAACGATTCTGCAAAAAATTTCTCGTAAAAAACTTCATTTTCTTTGAGTGATGCAAAGTGTTTTATTTCTGTACTTAAAATAAATTTTCCGTCAAGTAAATCTTTTACTATGTCTTTATGATACTTTGGATACTCCATCTTTTCTAATAATTTTAAGTTTAGGAACTTCTAATTTTAATTTATCTGTTCTTATTTTAAGTTTTACATCGTCTTTATCTGGCGCTACAATTTCTACTTCGTCTTCAAAAAGTAAACTCGCCATTGCAAAGAATTTTTCAGTTTCAATTTCTTTAAATTCTTCGGTAAGTGTTTCGGTACACCACTCAAAAAAATTTGGTACAGGCAACCTATCAATTAATTTTGCTCTAAAACGTTCGCGGTTAAAAATCCATTTATCTTGCTCAACATCGTTCTCATCTAAATAGAATTTTTCTTGATTTAAGAATTGCTCAAAATACTCGATTGTATTTAATAAAATATTTTTAGAGAATGGATTAAAACGTTTGTTGAGCAACATTGGCGGAGTCATTACTGCATCTGGATTACGCAAAAACTCAATAAAACCAGTTAAAATTAACGACTCAGTTTTTATACGCTCAATTAATGGCAACAACTCGTTGGTTAATATTTTTGATTGACGCAATAAATCATCATTTGTCTGCAACAAAAACGAATATAGTTTTTCGAACTGCAAACGAATTTTTTCTTCATGAAAATTTAAACGACGCTCGTTAGTAAAGTTTCCAATTTCGTAAAGCTTATTGGCAATACTCATTGGATGATTTACATCTAAAATTTTATTTAATGGCACAATGTAGTAATCAATCCAAAAGGAAGCTTTCTGAACTTTTTCGGTGTAATCAATTTTTTCTACATTGGCTTTTAAAGCGCGTGTTTCCGATAATAAACGTACCGTATTCGATTCTACCAACTCAACAAATTCTTTTATTTGATCGTACAAACCTTCTAAACGATTTGATAAAATAACGGTTTCTTTTTCAGGTGTAGTTTTGGTTACAGCAAATAACTCGTTTATTGAGTAATAGTATTTTTGAATACTTTCTGGTAAATCGAGTTTAAAGTCAGTTAAAATAAACGATAAAAAATCTTCGTAACTTTTACGTAACTCATAGTCACCGTTAGTTAGTTTTAAAATTTTATATTCTATCAACTGCGATTTTATGTCGCTATCTGCTTCTTTACAAATAGCATCTAACTTTTCGCTTTTAATAATGCCTTCTGCTCGTTGTGTTTCAAACAACTGCACAATGGCATTAAAGTATTGCAGCAAAAAGCGGAGTATGGTTCTTGGTTCTGCTCTCATTATCTATTCGTTAAACTATACTCTCGGCATGCACCGCATTTACTTTTTCGCTTACATTAATTTTACCAGTTGATGGATAAATAAAATAATACTTATCAAAATCAGGAACTGGATCGGGCGCAGCAAAAATTGGAATAAAATTATGCTCGTTGCAGAAGTTTACCAACTGTGGACGGTTGTGTTTATCAATTGTTGCTACCTCATCAATAAATAAAACAATTTTATTTTCGTCGTCGGTTAAAGCTAAATAGTTAATAATAGACATGATAATAATTAAACGAATCATTCTATCTGTTCCATCTGACTCAACTTGTCCACTTAAATCTACTTTTTTAGTTGCACCTTTTAATGTTAAGTGTAACTCAATGTCAAATAACTCGTCGAAACTAACTCTTCGCGAATTGTCTAAATATTGATTTAATACTTTTAAATTTTCTGACTGATCAAATTCAAACATCATTTGACCTTTAATTTCTTGAATTTCGCTGATTTTACGAACTTCTTCCATTATTTTTTTATTGTCGACTAACTCAATTTTTAAAGCCTCAATATCAGAAATTCGTGTTTTAGAAAGTTTGTAGTTAAACTTATTGTAAACAAATTGTTTAAACTCTTCGTAACGCTTAAGTAAGGTAAATGCTGGGTTAGCAAACTGTGTAGAAATTCCTTGCAACAATCCGTCAATACTTTTTTCTTTATCGTGCAAACAAGCAATTTCTTCTTCAACATATTTTACAAAAGCTTCTTCATCGGCAATTGCACTGTTTAAAGTAGTTCTTAGTTTATCAAATAATCTGTCTTTGTTTTGTTTTAACTCTCCTTTTTCGCGGAAATACAATTTTATTTTATTGTAAATCTGATCTAAATTTTCTGATGTTTCAAACTCAACTGGTTCAATTAAAAAGCTTTCTACTTCTTCTCTACGAACACGTAATTCTACAATACGCTCATCAAAACCTTTTTTCTCTTCGTTTAATTCTTCTAATCGTTTAGAGCGCAACGATATATCGCGTTGCAAAGCATTTTGTTCTTTTAATAATTGGTCTTTTTCGTTTGTAATGGCTTGCAATTGCAACTTAACATCTGCCCATTCTTTTTCAACTTTGGGTTTGTTGTTTATGGCATCAATATTATTTTTTGTTTGCTCTATCGAAAAAATAATATTTGCTAATTCGTTTTTAGTTTTTTCAATATCGCTTACAATTTCAAATAATTTTTGTAGCTTATCTAACTCATCAACTAAAACTTCTTTTTCTTTTGTAAATGTTTCAACCGTTTTAAAATCTTTTTGATTTATGTTTTTTGAAATATCAATTTCACCATCAAAAATCTTTAATAACTCTTCGACTTTTTTTACTTTCTTTTTCACCTGAGAACCAGGTAAAGAAAGCACTTGTTCTGATAAAACAGAGTTTAATATTTTTAAAGATTCAGCATCATCAGAAATGGTATGACGCAATGATTTGTTGAAGTTTTTAATTACTTCGTCAATCTGTTTTATTTTTAGAGATAAATCATCAATCTTACCTTGCAATTGTTTTGTAGTAAGTTTTTGCTCTTCAATTTGAGTTAATTTTAACTCAATTTCTCTACGTTTTTTATCTAAATTAGTTTGTTGTTCTTTTAAAAAATCGATGGGTTCTAATTTATTTATCTCGTCAATTTCGCGATACAAACGAGTCATATCCTCGTTTTTAAATTTAAACTCCATTTCTTTACCACCAATTTTTTGATCTAAACTGGTTTTTTTAGGTTGCAACACTTCGTTTAACTCGGTGTTAACAGAAGCTATTTCGCTAATTTTATTTGCTTTACGTAATTCAATTTCGGGTACAGTACTTTCGTATTGTTTTTCGAAAGCATACATTAATTGACTTAATACTTTTGTTTTTGCTTTGTATTGGTGCAAATCTAAACGGAAAGCCTCAAACTCCGGACGAATAGTTTTTACGTTTTTTATTTCGTCGTTAATTTTTAATAAATCTGTTATGTCTTTTTTATTTTTTTGCGAAAAATTTAAACCTTCGTTTTCGCGGTTATCAGCAATAATTAACGAATCTTTTAAGGTTTTATTTGTAATTAATTTTGAGTTAATTAAGTAACGATATACTTTAGAAAAATTGTTACTTAAACCATCTGTTTTAACGTTATCTTCTAACCAAACTACGCTATCATTCTTTTTACCACGTTGGTAAACAGCGCTAAACACTTCTGTTTTGTTTTTAAACGCAGTTAAATTAATTCCTTTAAGAGCAACTTTTTCTTTAAACTCTTCAAAGTTTAGCAAGCGTTGCATTCCTTTTTCGGTAACAAAAAACAAAGTATCGTCGTATTTATTATCAAAACGATAATACTCCAACTCGCCTTCTACATTACGTTTTACAAGAATACAGTAATACTCTTTTTTATAAATTTCGAACACAATAAAACTGCTATCGTGTTTTGGAAAATAGTGATGTATAGTTTCTTTATCGCCTTTACGCTGACCGCTGAAGCTCATTTTAGAGCCATCAACAATAAACAAGAAGTTTAAAGCGTAAATTAATGTACTTTTCCCAATGTTGTTGGGCCCCACTAATTGTAAAGAGTTACAATCGTCAAATTTCAGTTCGGCTTTTCCGTAAACTTTAGAGTTTAATATGGCTATTCGTGTAAGCATAGTATTTTATAATCGAAACTAAATTTACATGGAATAGCGCTATGCTTTTTGCGAAGTTATTAACGAATAGCTAACTAACTGATTTTGAGTTAATTGTTTAATTAACAGATGTGGAAAAAAGACTTTTTTTTTATTTGATTTTTTGATTTTTTTTACGTGCCTAATCAAATTTTAAAATTGGAGCACAACTTACCAAAGGCTTGAAGTTAAAATAACAGCTTTATTGTATTTTTTTTAACTTTACGCTATGATGAACAAGTTAAAAACTACTTTTGGTAAATACTCCGTTTACTTTGTAGATATTTGGCAATACCTTATCATAATTATAATAATGATTATTGCTGCTATTTTTATTTTGTAGGGTTTTAGTTTTTAACAGAATGAATTCTAAAGAAAACAACTATTCATTAATCAAAATCCCATTAACTAAGCTTTGATTTTATTTTGTGAACTATAAATCCTATAATTCCTATGAGCGCATTAACAATAAACCAAATTGATGCGTCTCTGTCAAGAAATACTACGTATAAAACCGAAAAAACAAACATAATCAAGCCTAAACTTTGCCAGAAAATACTTTCTCCTTTTTGATTGCTGTTGATTTTTTCTGAAACGTAATTAGCATTATTATTTACTATTGGTTTTAACTTTTCATAGTCGTAAAAAAGCAAATAAATATTTGAAACCAATAACAAGCCTGTAATTATTGGTGTGCCTGGAAATCCATAAGAAACTGTAACTATAAAAATATTTAAAATTATTGGGAAATACATTACAGCGCCCAAAGTAGCTAGTCTTTGTGTCATCAGTAAAAATCCAGCAACTAATTGTCCCCAACCAATAAATTGCCAATAAAACCCAGATTGATACATCGTTTCAAAATAATGCCATGCCGTATTAATAGGTTGATCGCCTCCAAAATCATGAGTGAATCTTTCTCCTTTAATTTTTACAACAGATGCAAAAACAAAGGTTCCTCCAAGAATATATCTTAAGTAAATGGTGAAAATTTTAACCCAATATTTTTGTCTAAATAATTGAAACATTGCTAGGCTAAATATACTTTTACTTCCCAAAAACAGTTAAATACTTTGATACGTATTTACCAATAATATCGAATTCTAAATTTACGGTGCTGCCTACTTTTATATTTTTAAAAGTAGTATGCTCAAATGTGTACGGAATTATTGCTACAGAAAATTCATTTAAACCTGAGTTTACCACCGTTAAACTTACCCCGTTTACACACACCGAGCCTTTTTCTACTGTTATATTATTTTGTGCGCTATTATATTCAAATGTAAAAAGCCAGCTTCCGTTTTGATCTGTAACTTGTTTGCAAACTGCGGTTTGGTCAACATGACCTTGCACAATGTGCCCATCAATTCTGCCATTAAAAACCATGCAACGTTCTAAATTTACCTCATCGCCTACTTGCAACAAACCTAAATTTGTTTTTTGTAACGTTTCGTGTATTGCAGTAACTTTGTAAGTATTATTTTTTATTTGCGTAACAGTTAAGCAAACACCATTATGCGCAATACTTTGATCAATTTTTAACTCGGGAACAATACTGGCTTCAATTGTAAAATGAATGTTAGCTAATTCATTTTCTATAGCTACAAGCTTTCCTAAACACTCAACAATACCAGTAAACATAAAAATTATGGATTTTTAGAACTCTGACTTTGCGAAAGTATATGCACAAAACCATGTAAATCTCTAGGGATGATGCCTGCCAAACGAATTTCGTTTACAGTGCAAATGTAATAATAAACGCCATCGGCTAGCAGTTTACCATTTTGTTGGTTATCTCCTTTCCAAAGAATTTGTGGGTCTGTAGTTTTAAAAACTAAATTTCCCCAACGATTAAAAATTTGTATGTCGATGCTTTTTACAAATTTATTTTCAACAGGAACAAATAAATCATTTTTAATATCGCCATTAGGCGTAAACACATTTGGCAATTGGTAAACAGGACAATTATCTACAAAAACAGTATCAATAATTGGGCTTTCGTTTGCAAAACTATCTACCGCTGCAACAAAGTAACAACCAGCTATAGAAATACCTTCGTTATTGTGCGTAAAAATTGTATCATTTGCTAAATTAATAGTTGCAATTGGTAAAAGACTATCGCCATAAACAGGCGCGTAATATATTTTGTAAGCAACCACATCATCGGCACATGAATTGTTTGGATTATTCCAAGTTAACGTATTTAATATATCAGGACAGCTAGAATTAATGCTTAATTTAGGCGCGCAAGGCGGAGTTAAATCTTTTGGTTGCGCGCAAATAATTTGTGATAAATTATAAATAGGATTTATTACTCCATCAATAGAATAAGCGCCTTTACTTTTAATATAATAACAATATGTTGCGCCATTTACCAAACCTGCATCAACATAACTTTGCGTACTTACCGTAGTTAAAGAATCAAACACCGATAAGCTACCTGGCATTGCACGATAAATAGTATAAATAGAATTGTTCCAAGGCACATCTTCATCCCAAGTTAATTCAATTTGATTATCGTTTGGAATAGCACCTAAAAAAACAGAACTAGCAGCTTTTGATGGTCCAATAATTTTGTAAGGGTTTGTGTTTACAACTTCAATTTTATACAAATAATCTTTTGTTTGTGTATCCAATCCATTATCGGTATAAATGGTATCGTACAAACTTTCGTTTGGTGTTCCATCTATAAAAGCAGAAAATCCAAGTGAATCAATAACTGTAAATGATGAAGCATTACTTCGTTCTGCTCTTAAAATTCTATAATGATACGGGCCTGCAAACAACGTAGAATCTATTTCGGTTGGCATAGACCAAGCTACATACATATCCCCAGAAGCTGATGTTGTTATTACACTAACATTTGTAATAAGCGGAACATCTTTTTTTAAACTTTCACAATCTTCGTTAGACGCATAACTTTCTGAACCTTCTTCAAAATACGCATAAATCATGTAGCAATATTCTACTCCAATATCTAAACCTAAACCATTGTTATCGTCAATAAAATTAGATAATGTGGCGCCATCTAACGTTTTAATTAATACATAACCTGTTGATGCTGGAATACCCGTTTCGCAATCGGTTGGAACAAATCCTGATGGACCTTCGCGACGATAAATTTTATAGCCTTTTGCATTGGTACAGGTTGTTGGTATCCAATTTAAAATCATGGTTTTGCCTTGCGAGTTTACTGTTAAACTTGTTGGACCCGGACAAATAACACGAATACTAATTGTTTTTAAATCAACCAAAGGAACCTCAGGAGTAGAACGCGAGCCATCGTCTTCTGCTTTAAAACTTACTTGATAAGGTTGAAGACGTATGTGTGAACAGTTAGTATTCCATTTAAACTCACCATTTATTGTGTCGTTTAAACCATTAAAAAATGCTTGAAAAGTTGCAGGACTACTGCTTAACAAATAAGGGCCACCTGTTGATGTAAGCGTTACTGGGTCGAAATCTATATCTGTTGCACGAATAGAAAAAGTTAACACCTCGCCTGCATCTACACAATAATTTGGTAATGGATCGATTACTGGCGGATTGTTGTTGCAATTACCAACAACGGTAACTTGCATATCTCTAATAATAGAACCAATTAAAATGCCATTTCGCCATTCTTCAATTAAAATAGCAAAATTAAATTCGCCAGCTGGTTGTGGAGTGTTCCAAACAAAATCTCCTGTTAAAGCATTTAAAGAAACACCTCCAGGAATTGTATAACCCGAAATATTAACGCCACCTTCTTGTTTGCAAGTTATTAATCGGTACGAAATACTATCTCCATCAATATCCCAAGCACCAGGATTGTGTACAAATTTTTTGCCAAAACAAGCATTATCTATTGGCGGATTGAGCATTGTTGGCGAATTATTAATTCCTAAAAAAGGACTAATTACTAATTTGGTTTCGATATAAAAAGAAACGTTTACAGAATTTGGAATATTTATTACATCTGCATTTCTATTTGGATCGGTAATAGACGCAGTAAATGTTCCTGCACCACGATAGGTGTGCGTTCCTGTATATAAATTTTGTTTAATGTTGTTGCCTACAATTTCGCCATCGGGTGTTCCGTCATTGTTATCATCTGGTCCGTTATAACGCGTAACTTGTATAGAATCGCCATCGCCAAAATAAAGCATTAACTCGTTTCTATCTGCGTTGCTAGAATTATCGGTAAAGGTTACAATTGTAAATTGATAGGTAAAACCACTCACTTGCTTGTATGTAATTTCTCCAGCACGATTGTGTGTAGCTTTAGCAACTATAGCAGAAATTATAAACAGAAATAATACAAGCGCTTTTTTCATCAACTTTACAAAGTTAAAGTATTTGGTTTATTTAACTAGATTTTACCTCCCAATACACATGCCAATTTGTATTTTTTAACAGCTCCAGCAGTATCAAACAATTCAATTTGAATAATATGGATTCCAATTGTTCCTTTTTGGTTGTTATCATCTATACCATCCCAAGTAAAAACACCATCGGTTCCTAAAAGTTCATTTTGCACCAATTTACGGAGCAATCTGCCTTTTGCATCAAATATATTTACATTTGCCACAAAACCTGGTTGATCTAATTTATAACCAATTAAAATAAAATCTTTATCGCCATCATTATCAGGAGTAAAAACTTCTGGTGTTAATGTAAACGGAGAATTATCTGTATTTGCTACCATAAATTGAGAATTGATGTAAGCTGGTGTTCCAAAACCTACACGCTCTGCGGCAGAATGCCAATTGCTTAAATCGGTTGCTGGGCGATTAAAATCAATTCTTTCTAATGCAACATTTCTTGTGTCGTTTAATAATGGAAATTGCATATCTGCGTAATAGCGCATTTCGTCAATTACTTCTAAAGTGCGAGTTGACAAAATAACTTCGCCTTCGGTTGAACTCCACGATGGTAAAGAAGCTACATCTAAAAATCCTTTTGGATTAGTGGTGTTAAACACGGATTTAACTTCAGCCTGACTGGTAGACAAAATAACATAATCTTTAGGGAAAATTAAAAAGCCAACGCTATCAATTTGCTTTAATTCAGCTAATTGAGCTGCGGCAGAATCGTAATCGCAAATAAAAATTTCTTTTAAATCAATTATTTTTTCAGAATTATTGTACAACTCAACATAATCTGTTGCTCCATCGGCAGCATAATACATCAACTCGTTAATTAAAATATCGCCTTTAGCAACTGCTTGCGGAATTGCCACTCTTGCGGAACTTGATTCGGTTACAATAGTATTACCAACACAATCGGTTGCAGTTGTTTTAATACTAACATTATAAATAATTCCTGCTTGCAATGCATTAGCAAAAGTTAAAATTATTGCGCTATTAAATGGTTCTAAAAACGAAATTGCTGTTGGCGAACCAATACCATTATCAATACTATAAATACTTAAATCGTTCAACGATTCTTTTTTCATCGCTTCGTTAAAATACACTCTCACTTTTTTACTATCAATTATTGAAGCTCGCCACACTTCTGGTTTTGTAGCATCAGGATTTGATTTTGCAATTGAATTTACTTTCCCTGGAGTTCCTCCGCTAACATCATTACTTGCTAACCAATTGTTTGATTCTCCACAAGGATTTTCAACATCAATACGCTCTAAGGACCAACCACCATCATCTTTATTATTATTGCCATACCAACTTAATTGATAACTAACCGCATTAACAATATCACCTGATTTATTTCTAATTGAAACTGTGCTTGCTTCATTACTTAATGATGGAAAACTTTCAAAAGCAATTACTTTTCCGTATTCAGAAAAAGTTTGCTCATCAGCATCATCGCACAAAATAACGTATTCGTTAGGTTGAATTGTATTGCAAGGAAAATCGCGTGTGGTTGAACCTGCACTTAATTTCCAACCGCTTAAACTTACTGGTTTGTTTGTTCGATTGTATAACTCAATATATTCAGCAGTAGGTAAACTTATTACTGGCTCTGGGTCGGGCATTAATTCGTTAATAACTACATCATAAGGTTTTGCTTCGTCAATAGAAAATTTAATTGAACCAGTACTTAAACTATTACCTACACAATCTTTTATTGTTGATGTAATGCTAACTGAATAAATTGTTCCTACTAAAAATTCTGATGAAAAATTTAAAAGAACAGAATTTCTGTTGGTGTTAGAAAAACTCCAAGAAACGGGGATACCTATTCCGTTATCAACACTAAAATTTGTTGTTGCTAACGCTTTGTCGATTGCTTCAGAAAAAGCAACTTCAATTTGTTTTGCATCGGTAACACAAACATTATTCAATTGAGGTGATTTTGTATCAGGAGTAGAAAAATAATTATAGTTTACTTTGCCTGGAGTTCCACCATTTCCGTCTGCCGAAGCCGACCAATTTGAACTTGTTCCGCAAGGATTATTGAAGTCAATCATTTCGAGCGACCAACCACCATCCATTTTACCTGCATCTTGATACCAAGAATCTTTATAATTAACAAAGTGAATAGCAGTGTTTACAGAATCAGTTAATGAGAGGGATGTGCCGGTATTAGTTAAAGCCGATGTTGAAAGTTCATCTACAAAAGCTATGTTAGAAAAAGTTTTCCATAATGATTTATTTGAAGCAGATGTAAAAGCCATGTATCCTTTTGCAGGAATTATTGCGTCGGGCATTTCTTTAGAACTAGAACCATAAATAAAATTCCATTTATACACGTTAATCGGAAAATCGCTTTTGTTGTATAATTCAAAATATTCAGAAATGGGTAAAGCCTTTGCAGGATCTGGGTCTGGCATTATTTCGTTAATTATTACATCAAATTCTTTTGCCGCATACTTTGCAAATTGAATAGATGATGAAGTAGGCAAAGCATTCCCAACGCAATCATTAATTACTCCACTTACAACAAGTGTATAAATAAAATTTGTTGTAAAACTAGATGGTAAAGTAAGATCTACTTTTAAGCCATCAGCTGAAACAGAAACCGCAGTAGGATTGCCAATAGAAGTAATTGAATAGGTATTATTTAAACTAAGCGCGCTTCCAATTACTTTTTCAGAAAAAGTAACGCTTAGTGTATTGTCGTTAACAATTCTTGCCGTTACTAATTTTGGTCCCGCAACATCTGGATTGCTTGCTTTAACCGAATTTACTAATCCAGGTGTTCCACCAAGAGTTGCGGTAGACGCAATCCAATTATCGGAACCACTACAAGGATTTAATGGGTCAATCATTTCTAATGACCAACCACCTTCTGCTTTTGTCGTATTAGCATACCACGCATCAGAATAGGTTACGCTATGAATTAAATTTCCACTATTATCTTTTAAATACAAAGTTGTTCCGCCATTTGTAAACGCAGAACTTGATAAAGAAGGAACTCCAATTACATTTGATGTAAAAGAACTTAAATCGGTAACACCACTTGTATTTACTAAAACCAAATATCCATTGGCAGGAATTGTTGCTGTAGGTATTGTTCTTACTGTTGTTCCGTGAGTGATAGTCCAATTTTGAATGCTAATCGCAAAACTTGATTTGTTGTATAATTCTAAATATTCTTGATCGGGCAAACCAACTAAAGGAGTTGGATCGGCCATAATTTCGTTTATCAAAACATCAAACTGAACTGGAATGTAATATGTGAAATTTGAAGATGCCGTACTCAATAAATTACCCGAACAATCTTGCAAGTTTGTGTACGACAAAACATAGTTTGTAGTGTTTACCAAATTGCTTGCAAACGTAAGTGTTACGCATGATAAGGTTGTATTTACCGAAACAGAGGTTGGATTACCTAAACCATTACTTAACTCGTAATTAGTTAGTGTTGTAATTACACTTGCATCTAACGATTCAGAAAAACAAACGCCTATTTGATTCGATGATAAATAATTAACCGAAGCAACTGTTGGTGCGGTTACATCAGGACTTGCATTGTAAACACTATTTTGTGTTCCGGGAGTTCCTCCATTTAAATTGTTAGATGCTATCCAATTATTTGCATCAGGACAAGCGAGCGGAGCGTTAGTATTTATTAATTCTAACGAATAACCACCATCATCTTTTATAGCATCTCTATACCAAGCATCAGAATAAAAAACGCTATCAATTAAAACATTAGCCGCATCTCTTAACTCTAAACTTGTTCCTGTATTAGTAAGCGCAGTAGTTGAAAGCGATGGAATACCAAGCACTGAACCATAAGGCGTTAAATCTGTAACACCAGTTGGAGCAGTTAATATTACATAAGCATTGGCAAGAATTGTAGTATTTGGAATTGTACGAACAGTAGTTCCGTGTTTAATTGTAAAACTATTTAGTGTTACTGGATTTATTTTTTTATTGTAAATTTCAATATATTCAAAAGCTGGTAAACCAATTTGTGGCGAAGGATCTGCAAAAATTTCTGTTATAATTATATCTTTAAAAACAGGTGGAGCATAATAGGCAAAAGTTGCCGTATTATTTGCGGCAATTGCATTTGCAACTAAATCTTCAACACTTGTAACGGTTAAGGTATAATTTACAGCACTTGTAAAACTTGTAGCAAAAGTTAAATGCACCAATTTATTATCAGAAACATCGCGCGTTGCAGAAGATGGATTACCTAAAGAATTATCAACTGAATAATTAGATATAGTTTCGGCTGAAGTTTGCTCCACGTTTTCTGAAAATAAAACATCAACTTGCGTTGGACTAATTACAGAAGCAGAAACAACAGTTGGTGACGTTACATCTAAAACAATATCACCCACATAAAAATTATCAAAAAAATGTTTTTGAAAAAAAGATGCAGTTGATTGTTTTACCAATACTCCAAAAAAATTAGAAGTAGTATAAGTCGCATCAGTAATAGTTCCTTCTGTAGTGTAAGATGCGCCTGTGCCTGCTAAGTCTCTTTCTAATGTAAATAAATTGGCTGCACTTCGGGTTACTTTAACTCTAACCACGTTGTTTGATGAACTGTTTATTGTTAAATCAGTTCCATCAATAATTTTCACATAAGTAGTTCCATCTTTTCTCCACAAACTTACATCATCTTGCGTATCGCCAATTCTAACCAAATAGCCATTTAAACTACCAGTTAAGCTAGCAACTGTTGATGTTAAAAATACTTCAACATAATTTGAACCAGAAGTTGAAAAAGTTAGATTTACATTAAACTCCCATTGTGCATTGCTTGTTAATGTTGATGGTGTAGAAACATAAAACGAAGTGTTAGAAGTTACCGAAGTAGACTGCAATTGAAAACTTCCGTTTACCATAAAACTTCCTACATCGCCAGTCCATGTTGGATTATTCGTAAAATCTCCATCAGTAAAATCATCAGTAAACTGAGCAAAAGTATATATCGGAAATAGGAATAAAAGAAAAACTATTATTTTTTTCATAAAAATGTGGTATTGTCTCAACGTAAATATACTATTTTTACATTAAAAATTATACAAAAAACAATAATTTATTTATTATGAAAATAGCTGTTGTTGGCGCTACGGGTTTGGTTGGAAGTATGATGTTAAAAGTGCTAGAAGAAAGAAACTTCCACATTAGTGAGTTAATACTAGTCGCTTCCGACAAAAGTGTTGGCAAAAAAATACATTTTAAAGGCAAAGAATATGCAATTGTTAGTGCAGAAACAGCTATTGCACTTAAACCACAAATTGCTTTATTTTCGGCTGGCGGAGCTACTTCTTTAGAACTTGCGCCCAAATTTGAAGCAGCAGGAACAACGGTAATCGATAATTCTTCGGCTTGGAGAATGGATGCTACAAAAAAATTAATTGTACCCGAAATTAACGCCAAAGAATTAACAAAAAACGATAAAATTATAGCCAATCCCAATTGTTCAACCATACAAATGGTAATATGTTTGGCGCCTTTGCACAAATTATATACTATAAAAAGAGTTGTAGTTTCTACCTATCAATCCGTTACCGGAACTGGCGTAAAAGCGGTTGAACAATTAAATAACGAACGCAATAATATTGAAGGAGCAAAAGCATATCCTCATCCAATTGATATGAATGTGATTCCGCAAATTGATGTTTTTTTAGAAAATGCGTATACCAAAGAAGAAATGAAAATGGTAAACGAAACTAAAAAAATATTGGGAGACGATTCAATTAGAGTTACTGCTACAACGGTTAGAATTCCTGTAATGGGCGGACATTCGGAATCAGTTAATATTGAATTTGAAAAACCATTTGATTTAACAGTTATAAAAAACGTATTAGATAACGAATCTGCAATTGTTGTACTCGATAATCCATCTAAAAACGAATATCCAATGCCATTGTTTGCACAAGGAAAAAATGAAGTTTTTGTAGGTAGAATTCGTAGAGATGAAAGCATTGAAAACGGAGTAAACATGTGGATTGTAGCCGACAATTTAAGAAAAGGTGCAGCAACTAACGCCGTGCAAATTGCAGAATATTTAATTGAAAATAAATTAGTTTAAAAGATTAATGCAAATTAATTTCTTAACTTTATTAACATGAAATACACCAAACACATTGCTTTTATATTTTTTACTTTGGGTTTACTCTCAAGTTGTAAAAAAGAAACAGAAACTGTTGATGTTGGCTATGGTTATTTTCCTTCTACACAAAAACACTATGTTATTTATCAAGTAGATTCTGCGTATTACGATACATTTAATTCTGAAATTGATTCGTTTTCTTATCAAGTAAAAGAAATTATTGAATCGGAAATTTTAGATAATGCTGGCAGAAAAACATTACGACTAGAGCGTTACATTAGAGATAATGCAAATGATAGCTGGGAAATAAAAGATGTTTGGGTTGCCAATAAAAACAATAACAACGTTGAAAAAACAGAAGAAAACGTAAAGTTTGTAAAATTAGTTTTTCCTGTAAAAGAAAGCACAAAATGGAATGGGAACATGTATAATACGTTTGGCGAACAAGAATACAAATACAAAGATTTACATAAAAGTCTTACAATAAGCGGCTATACTTTTGATTCAACTTTAACAGTTGTTCAAATAGCTGACAGTAGTTTGATTGAGAAAAAATTTCAATACGAGATTTACGCTAAAAATGTGGGTATGATTTATAAAAAATACGTTGACGTAAAAGACCAAAGTTCTGAAATTGATTTTAGCTTACCTTTTAGCAAACGTATTGATAATGGTGTTGATTACAGCTACCAAATAATTGAATACGGTATTGAAACACCTTAAAATGCTTAGTTTAAAATTCAAATATTTCCTACTATTTTTATTTATAACTTTTAGTGGCTATTCGCAAGTTGCACCTAGTAAATATTGGGTTCAATTTACTGATAAAAACAACTCTCCATTTTCGTTAAGTAATCCGCTAACTTTTTTAAGTCAACGTTGTATTGACAGAAGAACTGCTCAAAACATTAGCTACAATAATTTAGATTTACCAGTTAATCCAACTTATGTTAGCTCAGTATCGGCAACAGGTGTAACTATTTTAAACAAATCAAAATGGTTAAACGGAGTGTTAATACAAACAAGTAACGCTTCGCACTTAGCTGCTGTGCAAGCTTTGCCTTGTGTTGCTTTTACTAAAAGTGCAAATACTGGAAAAAGTGCAAGCGAAATAACTGCTATAAATAAATTTAGTAGCGAAAACAACACAACTGAAATCAACACCACTCCTACTGAATATGGTAATGCTTACAACCAAATTTCGCAAGTTAGCGGCGATGTGTTACACATTAACAATTATAAAGGACAAGGAAAACTAATTGCAGTTTTTGATGACGGCTATAGAAACTGCAATACATTAGCAGCATTTTCTCATTTATATAACAATAACAAAATAAAAGCAACTTGGGATTTTGTAGCTAACAACACAGATGTTTATAACGATGGAGCGCACGGAACACAAGTATTTTCAGTTATGGCTGCTAACTTAACTAATCAATATATTGGCACTGCACCCGAAGCCGATTATTTATTATTACGCACAGAAGATTCTGGTTCGGAATATGTTATTGAAGAATACAATTGGCTTTGTGCTGCCGAATATGCTGATAGTGCTGGTGTTGATGTTATTAATTCGTCTTTAAGTTATAACGTGTTTAATAATTCAACACAAAACCATATTTATGCTGATATGAATGGCGATTTAACCGTTATTACAAAAGCTGCAGATTGGGCAGCAAGCAAAGGCATTTTAGTTGTAAACAGTGCTGGTAACGAAGGGCAAAGTGGTTGGAAATACATTTGCGCTCCTGCAGATGGCGATAGTGTTTTAGCTGTTGGTGCTGTTGATGCCAACAATAATTATTACAATTTAAGTTCAACAGGACCAACATCAGATGCAAGAATAAAACCAAATGTTTGTGCTTTAGGCAATGGAGCGAGCGTTATAGCTTTTACAGGATTAATTCAAGCGAGCAACGGGACTTCATTTTCTGCTCCAATTATTGCAGGTTTAGCTGCGTGTTTGTGGCAAGCAAATCCTACTTTAACCAACATGGAAATTTTTAATTTTATTGTAAAAAGTAGCTCGCAATACGACAATCCCAACAACACAAAAGGATACGGAATACCCAATTTTAGTTATGCTTGGTATTTAATTACTGGCGATGGTGATAATTTAAATCCGCAATACGGAATTAATACCTTGTACCCAAATCCGTTTACAGAAAATTTGAATTTAATTTACATGCCGAAAGACACTCAAAAAACAACTGTAAAACTTTTAGATATTACTGGAAAAACTGTTTACGAAAACACTAAAACTACGGCTGCCAATAGTTATAACAAAATTGAAATTCCAGTTTTACCAACTTTAACTAAGGGAATATACATACTGCAAATAGGTAATAGCACAGAGCAAATTACTAGAAAAATAATTAAAGAATAAATTGCAAAAGAATTAATAAAATAAAGTGTATTTTTATAAAATGTCAAAACACATTGCTACACTTTTATTATTCTGTTGCTCATTTAGTTTCGCTCAACAAAAAAGTATTGATTCGCTTTGGAACAAAATAAACAAAGCAGCTTTAGATTCTCAAAAAGTAAATTCGTTAAATAAATTATTTGGTTATTATAGCACAACTAATAATGATTCTGCATTAATAATTGCAGAAAAAGCTTTAGAAATTGCTAAAATAATAAAATACGAAAAAGGCGAAGCGGCTTCGTATAACAACTTAGGAACGGTTTATTTTTATACTGGAAACAATGCAAAAGCTTTAACTAGTTTTTTAGCCGCGGCAAAAATTCACGAAAAACATTACGACGAAAAAAGCATTAAAGATGCTTCCTACAACGAAAACTTATCTACCTCTTACAACAACATTGGTATAATTTATCAACGTCAAAAATTATACGAACAAGCTGAAAATTATTTTAGAAAATCGATTGCCATTGATGAAAAAACAGGAGACAAAATTGGTTTAGCGCATTGCTACAACAACATTGGTACTATAAAAGAAGAAACCAATAAATACGACGAAGCAATAAAAAATTATGAAATTGCTTTACAGCTTAAACAAGAAGTTAACGATACACTTGGCATTCCTTCTACGCTAATAAATATGGCTGTTATACGAATGAATCAAAATAAATTTCATGAGTCGTTAGCTTATTTAGAAAAAGCTTATTCCATGTCGGTTAGAGCAAACAACATACAAGACCAAGCGCTTGTGCTAATAAATAAAGGTGATTTGTTTTATTTAACAAAAGATTACCCAACTGCGATTGTAAATTATCAAAAAGGAATTGAAATATGTAAATCTCAAAACTATTTTCAGTTTTTAAGCTATGCTTATAATAATGTTTCGTTGGCATATTATTACATGAAAGATTTTCAAAAAGCGTATGATTATTATCAAAAATACACAAGTACAAAAGATAGTTTATACAATAGCGAAAATGCAAAAGTGCTACACGAGCTAGAAGCTAAGTACGAAACTGAAGGAAAAGAAAAAGAAATAAAACTATTAACTTCTGACAAAGAAATTAAAGATTTAGAATTAAATAAAAAGAAAATAATTATTTACGCTTTTATTGGCGGCAGTATTTTATTAGCATTCTTTGTGTTTATGGCACTTAGAGCCAATGTTCAAAAACGCAAAATAAATCAAGAGCTCGATATAAAAAATCAAAAAATAGAAGTTGCTTATAAAATTATTGAAATAAAACAGAAAGAAATTGTTGATAGTATTAACTACGCAAAACGCATACAATACACGTTATTAGCGCACGACGAATATTTAAAACAAAATATTAAAGAACATTTTATTTTATTTAAGCCTAAAGATATTGTTAGTGGAGATTTTTATTGGGCAACTCGACAAGGAAACAAATTTTATTTAGCTGTTTGCGATAGCACCGGACATGGAGTTCCTGGAGCATTTATGAGTTTGCTAAACATTGGTTTTATGAGCGAAGCCATTAACGAAAAAGGTATTGAAAAACCCAATGAAGTTTTTAATCATGTAAGAAAACGTTTAGTAGAAAACATGAGTAAAGAAAAACAAAAAGATGGTTTTGATGGTATTTTAATTTGTGTTGAAGACGGCAACAAAACCATAACTTATGCAGCTGCACACAACAAACCAATTGTTATAAACAACAACGAAATTAAAATACTAACCGCTGATAAAATGCCTGTTGGCATTGGCGAATTAACGCATGATTTTAATTTGTATAGTTTTAACATGCAAGAGGGCGACACCTTGTATTTGCAAACCGATGGATTAGCCGATCAGTTTGGCGGACCAAAAGGCAAAAAATTTATGTACAAAAGATTGAATGAATTATTATTAGAAATTCATTCTAAACCGCTAAACGAACAACACAAAATTATAGAAACCGAATTTGAAGGCTGGCGTGGCGATTTAGAGCAGATAGATGATGTCTGCGTAGTTGGAGTTAGAGTGTAACGAGAACGAACAAATACGCTTAGACATCACTATCCCGAAATTGTTTCGGGATTGATGATGATAAAATATTTTACCTGATGAGTTAGCATTTAACTTAATTTACTACTCAAAATCTTCGTACAACAAATAGTTTTTACGTAAATGTTTGTATACGTTTATTTCTCTTTTCCACGATTTACGAATTTCTTCTTCGCTCAAGCCTTGTTCAATTTGTTTTTGTAACTCGTCGGTACCTGCCAATAATCTAAAAAAATTGGTAAAAAAATTGGCTTTATCTCCATATTCGCTATACACTTTTAGCAAATAACTTAAGTTTAATTGTTTTTTACTTTTTATATCATCAGAAATCATACACAGTTTATAACCATAGCATAACTGATCTTTAAAAGGTGGATTTTTACTAGCTCCTTCTATTGCAACTGGAGTAAAGCTATATAACGAATCGCTTAAACTAGGATGACCAATAATTTCGAATGGTTGCGGTGTTCCTCTTCCTACAGAAATTACCGTTCCCTCAAACAAGCAAACAGATGGATACAATATAATTGAATTGGCATTGGGTAAATTGGGAGAAGGTTTTATAGGTAATTCATACATTGTTTTGTGCGTATAGTTTAAACAAGGTACAACTGTAAGTTTACACTTAACGCCATTTTCTAGCCATTTTTCTCCGTTAATCATTTGCGCCAACTCACCAATCGTTAGTCCATGAACTATAGGAATTGGGTGCATACCAATAAACGATTTATTTTCTTTTTTAAGAATTGGTCCATCTATATAAAAACCATTCGGGTTTGGTCGGTCCAAAACAATAAATTCAACATTATTTTCAGCACAAGCTTCCATCATGTAGTGCATACTCGATATATAGGTATAAAAACGTGCACCAACATCTTGAATATCAAAAACAACCACATCAATTCCTTTTAAATCGGTAGGTTTTGGTTTTTTGTTGGCTCCGTATAACGAAACAATAGGCAAACCAGTTTTTTTATCTTTTGCATTTTTCACATGCTCACCAGCGTCTGCATCGCCTCTAAAACCATGCTCTGGGCAAAATATTTTTTTTACTTTAATCTTTAGTTTTAACAAACTGTCAACTAAATGGGTTTGCTTAATAGTTGCCGTATGATTAACCAACACAACAACAGTTTTGTTTTTTAACTGAGGTAAATATAAATCGGTTTGCTCTGCTCCTGTTTTAATTTGGGCAAAAGAACATAAGGTGATAAGAAAAGTAAAGACAACTAAAACTATTTTTTTCATTTACTATTTTTTAAATCTATAATTGTGCCAAAAGCTTTATTATTGTAAATTTACCTATTCATACTTCACAAACAAAATTTTGAATACCGAACTGTATATTGCTCGTAAAATGATTTCGCAAAAAAAAGCGGAAGGGCAATTAACTAAACCTATTTTGCGCATTACAATGCTAGCCATAGCTTTGGGAATAGCTGTTATGCTTATTTCTATTGCTGTGTTAAAAGGTTTTCAGGGCGAAATAACAAAAAAAATTAGTGGATTTGGTGCGCACATTCAAATAAAACCATTGTCGCAAAATTCTTCACCCGATGGCGATGCTTTTAATGCAAAACAAAGTTTTGTTGCCGATTTAAAAAATATTGATGGCGTAGTTAATGTGCAAGCTTTTGCTACAAAACCAGCCATAATAAAAGCCGACGAAGAAATTGAAGGTGTTTTGCTAAAAGGAATTGACAAAAATTACAATTGGAATTACTTTCAAGAAAAATTAGTTAGCGGTCGCATTCCGCAGTTTAACGATACTAGCAAGAGTAACGACATTTTATTGTCAGCCCAATTAGCTGCCAAACTAAAATTAAAATTAAACGACAATGTATTTTTATATTTTATACAACAACCGCCTCGTATGCGTAAACTTACTATTTGTGGCATTTACAAAACTGGCTTAGAAGAATTTGATACCAAATATGCATTTGCAGATATTGCACACATTCAAAAATTAAACGATTGGGGAAAAGACAGCATTGCTGGTTACGAAATTTTGATTGATGATTTTAATAATTTAGAAAAAATAAACGAACAAGTAAGCGAAACTATTCCTTACGATTTTACATCGCAAAGCATTAAACAAGTTTTTCCGCAATTGTTTGACTGGCTTAACTTGCAGGACATGAACGTGGTTGTGATTTTAGTAATTATGACAATAGTTTGCGTAATAAATATGATATCGGGTTTATTGATTATTATTTTAGAACGCACACAATTTATTGGTATGCTAAAATCGATGGGTGCATCTAATTGGATGGTGCGTAAAATTTTTATTTATCACGCTGTTTCTATTGTTGGCAAAGGAATGTTGTGGGGCAATGTTTTTGGAATTGGCTTATGTGCTTTGCAATATTTTTTTCATTTTATAAAGTTAGACGAAGCTTCGTATTACGTAAGTTACGTGCCTGTATTATTAAATCCTTTATTAATTTTAGGAGTGAATGTAGCTACGCTTGTAATTTGCACAGCTGCAATGCTTTTACCTTCGTTATTAATTACAAAAATTACTCCAATAAAAGCAATACGATTTAGTTAAACTAAAGATTAAATTTTTGTTTAAACCAATCTATTGTGGGTTGCAAACCTTGCTCAATACTAATTTCAGGATTATAGTCAAAAGCATTTTTTGCTTTATCAATATTGGCTAATGAATCGCGAACATCGCCTTTGCGTTCTGCTTTGTATTCAGCATTTACTTTTACATTTAATTTTTCGCCAATTAGTTTCAGCAACTCATTAAGCGTTATACGTTTGCCATAAGCAATATTAAACACATTGCCATTTGCAAATTTAGCATCGCAACACATGGCCTTAATATTAGCTTGCACCGCATTTTCTACAAAAGTAAAATCTCTGCTTTGCTCGCCATCACCAAAAATGCTGGGTTGTTTACCATTCATCAAGGCATTTAAAAACAAAGGAATAGCCGCTGCATATGCGCCGCTCGGACTTTGGTTTGGTCCAAAAATATTAAAATAACGCAAACCAATAATTTCCATATTGTAAGTACGTGCAAAAACACTTCCGTAAAATTCATCTACCAATTTAGAAACAGCATAAGGCGATAATGGATTACCAATTACACTTTCTTCTTTAGGAAGAATTTTGCTATCGCCATAAACGGATGATGAACTTGCGTAAACAACTCGTTTTACTCCAGCTTGGCGCGCTGCATTTAAAACGGTTACAAAACCAGTAACATTAGCATGATTAGTTGCTAAAGGAAACTCTATGGAACGAGGCACAGAACCCAATGCAGCTTGATGAATAATATAATCAACACCTTTAAAAGCAGTTAACAAATCAGCTTCATTGGTTATATCTAATTGCAAAAAAGTAAAATTAGTTTTACCAATAAATGGTTCTAAATTTTCTTTATGTCCAGTTGCTAAATTATCAATAGCAATTACTTTTCCTACATTGTATTTTAGCAAATAGTCAACAATATTTGAACCTATAAAACCAGCAGCACCGGTAACTACAATTGTTTTATTACTAATATCAATATTATGAAAAGGTGTTGCGTACATCAAACTAACGTTTAGTATATTGTTGCTCGTAATATTTTAAATAATCTCCAGAAGTTACGTTGTTTAACCACTCCTCGTTTGCTAAAAACCAATCTACTGTTTTTTCTAAACCTTGCTCAAAAGTAACAGATGGTTTCCAACCTAGCTCGTTTTGAAGTTTAGACGAATCGATTGCATAACGCAAATCGTGTCCTGCTCTATCGGTAACATACGTTATTAATTTTGCTGAACTTCCTTCGGGACGATTTAATTTAGCATCCATTAATTTACACAACAAATGAATCAAATCAATGTTAGTCCATTCGTTATTACCACCAACATTGTAGGTTCCGCCATTAGTTCCTTTATGGTAAGCTAAATCGATTGCAGCGGCATGGTCTTGCACATACAACCAATCTCTAACGTTCTCGCCCTTGCCGTAAATAGGAATAGATTTATTATTTTTAATATTATGAATAGATAATGGAATTAATTTTTCGGGAAAATGGTGCGAGCCATAATTGTTTGAGCAATTAGAAATTACAACATTTAATCCATAGGTATCATGAAAAGCACGTACAAAATGATCGGAACTAGCTTTACTTGCCGAATACGGACTGTGTGGGTCGTAAGAAGTCGTTTCGGTAAACAAACCAGTTTCGCCAAGTGTTCCGTAAACCTCATCGGTTGAAACATGGTAAAAACGATTGTTTTTAGTTGCATCATTTTTTAACCATAAGTTTTTTGCAGCTTGCAACAAATTTACTGTGCCAATAACGTTTGTCATTACAAACTCTGTAGGGTTTGCAATAGACCTATCCACATGCGATTCAGCAGCTAAATGAATTACGCCATCAAACTGATGTTCTGCAAACAATTGGTTTATAAAAGCCGAATCAACAATATCTCCTTTTACAAATTTATAATTAGGTTTAGTTTCAATATCTTTTAAATTAGCCAGATTACCAGCATAGGTTAGCTTGTCTAAATTTACAATGGTATAATCAGGATAATTATTTACTAACCTTCTAACCACATGCGAACCAATAAAACCCGCACCACCTGTAACTAAAATTTTTTTTGAACTCATTATTCTATATTATTTGTTTTACAATATTTTTCCCAATTCCATGCCGAAAGCATCATATCATCTAAGTTTAACTCGGCTTTCCAGTTTAGTATTTTATTAGATAAAGTAGTATCTGCAAAAACTCTTTCTACATCTCCTGCTCTACGCTCAACAACTTTGTAATTTAATTTTTGTTCGCTAACTTTTTCAAAAGATTTAATAGCTTCTAAAACTGAATAACCTTTTCCTGTACCAATATTAATAAATTCGTTTCTATTTTTACTAATTCCTGTAAATAATCTTTCAATAGCTTTTACATGCGCTTTTGCTAAATCTACAACATGTATATAATCTCTTATACAAGTGCCGTCTGGCGTATTGTAATCACCTCCAAAAACGCTTAATTGCTGGCGTTTACCAATGGCAGTTTGTGTAACAAAAGGCACTAAATTATTTGGCGAACCAATTGGTAATTCGCCAATTAAAGCTGATTTATGTGCACCAACAGGATTAAAATAACGTAAAGAAATTGCGTTAAACTCTTTTGATTTAACAAAATCTGTAATTATTTCTTCGCTAATTTGCTTAGTGTTTCCGTAAGGAGATGTTGCTACTTGCAAAGGTGTTTGTTCGGAAACAGGTAAAACTTCGGGCGTACCATAAACCGTGCACGACGAAGAAAAAACAAAATTTTTAATTCCATTATTTGCGCAAGCATCAAGCAAATTAATTAAGGAAAATAAATTATTTTTATAGTATTTTAGAGGCTGTTCAACCGATTCGCCAACAGCTTTAAAAGCAGCAAAATGTATAATTGCATCGTATTTATTGGCGTTAAAAACATCTTGCACAAAAGTTTGATTACACAAATCGCCTTCAAAAACAATTGGTTTTTTACTCGTAATAATTTCTACTTGATTTATTATAAAATGTTTAGAAGTGCAAAAATTATCGGCAACAACAACTTTGTAACCAGCATTGAGCAGTTCTACCACTGTGTGTGAACCAATGTAACCTGCGCCGCCTGTAACTAAAATTGTTTTCATAATTTAAGTCAAATATAGAAATTAATCGTAAATTTTTGTAAATTGCACTAAAATACATTTTTAGATTGAGAAATTTTTTAATACTATTAATTACCTGTTATACCTTTATTTTATCATCTTGTGCAAACAAAAAGTGTGAAGATAATAAAGCGGTAAATTTTGAAAGAGAAGGAGAGTGCCTTTATTGTACAAGCTCAGTTACCACTGAAACTGTTACTATAAAAGTTACTGATGTATTTACAAATAGCCCATTATATGGCCAAGAGGTTGCAGAAGTAACATTAGATAGAAAGTTTAGCGCTTTTGTAGGCAATGGCTGCGGTTTAGATTACGATTGGCGACAAACACCTTCTTGTGAAATAAATATGAAACTTAAAAACATAAGTAATAAAACTTTTAGTTCATATAATTTTACAGTTGAATATACTTTAAACGATATGCATGAAAGTAAATCAATCTATACATCAAACGATTTAAAATTATTACCTAATCAAGAAACTACTTTACAAAATTTTTCTAATTCAATTTGTGGGAACTTAAAAGACGCTACAATTACCGTTACAACTAAATATTTATATTATTAGTTTGGTTATTACTAATTTATTTTGCTTGTTTTTTATTACAACCAAAACGGTACCCTATTTTTAAACTTGCTCTTAAATACACATTTGTAGTTGTTGCATCATATTTTTTATCTAAGCCATAAATACTAGGAATAGATTTATAATTAGATAAATTATTTTTATAAAAACCTATTATACCATCAACTGAAATGTAAAAATTACTAACTGGTAGTGTATACAAACCAAGACCTATAGCCGTTTTATAAGTTGCCCCCTTTTTGTAAGTATAAAAAGTTGAAAGCAAAGGTTCATCTTCATTATCACCTATGCCTCCATTATGATTTAAGTATTGTTCGTGCACAATATTAAATGCACTTAAGTTATATGCTTTGTATTTATTTGTATTATAGTCAGAGTTTAAAACAAAATAAAAACCTTTACGTTTTGTTTGCCCTTTTGGATAGTATTTTAGAGCTATTCCAAATCCATGAGATTCAATTACATCTTCATAACGATCAAATACATATTGGTATATATAAGATCTATCATAAACATAATACCCGTTTAAACCTATTCCTAAATAACCTTTGGCAATAATTTTCTCGTAGCCAAGATTCAATTTTTTAACTCCCAGACTTAATAAATCAATGTAAACAATGTTTGTTTTGTTTATTAAAGTAGTATCAGTATCTATTTGTTCATTGTTTAATGCGGGGCTAAATGCTATCTCGTCAATTGTTCCGTTTTTATATTTAATTTTAAGCACATCGCTTCTATTTGCTATTATTAATGGCCCTTTTATATTTTCTAATTTTCGATATTTAATTGTTTCAGGATTTATTTCTTCTATTTTGGAGATGGCTTTTGCACCCGATTTAAAAACTATAGTATCTTGAGCAAATGCTTGAGAACATAAAAAAACTAAAAACAAAAAAATTATATTATTCATACAAACTTCATATAAAATTAAATTATTTTATTTTTTTAAAACCAAAACGATAGCCTATTTTTAAGCTAGCTCTTAAATAAACAAGTGTTTCTGTTACATTATTAGTTAAATACCCATAACTGAAATGCGGATGAACAAACTCAGGCAAGTAATTTTTAGAAAACCCAATAATACCATCAACTGATATGTATAAATTAGCAATAGGAGATGTATACATACCAAGACCGATTGCACCTTTATATGTTGAACCTTTTTTATAGGAATAAAAAGTATCAAGTGATGGCTTTTCATTAATAATACCCTGCTGCTCTTTGTATAAATATTGTTCGTAAGCAGCATTAAATAAATTAAGATTATAGGCTTTATATTGATTTGTATTGTAATCTGAGTTTAATACCACATAAAAACCTTTGCGTTTTAGCAGCTCTTTTGGATAGTATTTTACAGTTACACCAACACCATGCGATTCATAAATAATATTGTTACTGAAAAATAAATGTTGGTAAATAAAAGCTTCTTCATCAAAAGCATAATATCCATTTATACCTACTCCTAAATGCCCATTTGCAATAATTTTTTCGTAACCTATATTCAATTTTTTTACTCCTAAATTAACTAAATCCAAAGAGAATATATTTGTCTTATTTACTAAAGCGCTATCCGTTTTTATTAATTCGTTATTCAATACAGGAGCAGCTGTTATTTCATCTACTGTTCCGTTTGCATATTTAATTTTAATAACATCGTTTCTATTTACAATTATTAAAGGGCCATCTACTAAATCAAATTTTTTATATTTAATTGTTTCAGGATTTATCTCTTCTACTATAGAAATTGTTTGTGTTCTTGATTTAAAAATTATAGTGTCCTGCGCAAATACTTGAAGTCTTAAAAACACAAAAAACACAACAATTGTGTTTTTTGTGTTAATTGTATTTAAAATTAAATTGTAAAATTTCTCCATTCAATACAAAAATTCTGTTTTTAATATGATAATGTTTTTTACAAACTCCAGTATTCCAACTCTTTTATTTTACTGCGATACATTCCTTTAATATCAACTAAAACACCATCTTTTTCGATAATTGATTTAAAGTAATCTTCGTTTAAATCTTTATACTCTTTATGGTTTACTGCCACAATAACTGCTGCATAATTTTTACCTATTTTTGGTACTAATCCAAAACCATATTCGTGCATTAATTCATCTGATGATGCGTGCGGATCTACCACCTCAACATTTACACTAAACGATTTTAATTCTTTAATTACATCAGATACTTTTGAGTTACGCACATCGCTTACATCTTCTTTAAACGTAGCGCCCATAACTAAAACAGTTGCTGTGTTGATGTCTTTTTTTGCTTTTATAATTTTTTTTACGGTTTGCTTTGCTACATAAAAACCCATTGAATCGTTTACGTAACGACCAGCATTTATAACTCTTGCGTGGTAACCCAACGATTCTGCTTTGTAAGTTAAATAGTAAGGATCAACACCAATGCAATGTCCGCCAACTAAGCCAGGGTAGAATTTTAAGAAATTCCATTTTGTGCCTGCTGCTTCTAAAACTTCGTAAGTATTAATTCCAATACGACTAAAAATAATTGAAAGCTCGTTCATTAAAGCAATGTTTAAATCGCGTTGAGTATTTTCAATAATTTTTGCAGCCTCGGCTACTTTTATATTTGATGCGCGGTGCACACCAGGCTCTATAATTATTTCGTAGGTTTTTGCAATTGCATCTAACGATTCTTCGTCACAACCCGAAACCACTTTTAAAATTTTGGTAATTGTGTGCTCTTTATCTCCCGGATTGATACGCTCTGGAGAGTAACCAACTTTAAAATCTGTTTTAAATTTTAAACCAGAAATTTCTTCTAAAACTGGAATACAATCTTCTTCGGTACAACCCGGATAAACAGTAGATTCGTACACAACATAATCGCCTTTTTTAAGCGCTGCTCCTACCGATTTTGAAGCGCCAATTAATGGTTTTAAATCAGGTAAATTATGTTCGTCAATTGGTGTTGGAACGGCTACTATAAAAAAGTTAGCTTGACGTAAAACATCTATTGATGCAGTAAACTCAATATCGCAACCCTCAAAATCTGAAGCTGTTAATTCTTCGCTCGGATCTATATTGTTACGCATCATTTCCACACGCTTTTCGTTAATATCAAAACCAATAACTTTTACTTTACGAGCAAAAGCCAAAGCAATTGGTAAACCTACATACCCAAGCCCAATAACGGCAATTTTAGCGTCTTTACTTAGAATTCTTTTATCAATGGTCATACTTCAAAAATTTCAATCCAAACAATACTTTAATAATCTGCAATTTATAAAAAATTACGATTTTCTGTCTTCTTTTCTTAATTTATATATTCTTTCAATAATTTCTACCACTTTTAATCCTTCTAAAGCGTTTGTTGTTATTGAGTTTCTTCCTTTTATAACATCTACTACGTTTTCAATAATGTAATGATGGTTTGCTGCCGAACCTTTGTAAGCGCCGTAATCGTTACCGGGATTGGTTGGCGCTAAAACAGGCAAAGTGTAATCTTTTACGTGGCAATATTCAACTTCGTTCATGTATTGTCCGCCAATTTTAATACTTCCATTTTTACCAATAACGGTAAGCGAACTTTCTAAATTGGTATCCCAAACAGCGGTAGAATAATTTAAACTTCCCATTCCGCCATTTACAAATTCAAAGCTAACTAAACCGCTATCTTCAAAATCAGTGCTATGTTTGTGCGTAAAATCATTAAACTTAGCTTGAATGTTTTTAATATCACCAAACAACCAATACATAATATCTATAAAGTGAGAAAACTGAGTAAACAAAGTTCCTCCATCTAAGTCTTGTTTTCCTTTCCAACCACCTTTTTTGTAATATCTGTCGTCGCGATTCCAGTAGCAATTTAACTGCACCATAAATATTTCGCCCAACAATCCATCATCAATAATTTTTTTAATCCATTCTGATGGCGGAGAATATCTATTTTGCATTACACAAAACACTTGTTTATGCTCACGTAAGGCTTTAAAAATAATTTCTTCGCAATCTGCTTTTGTAAGCGCCATTGGCTTTTCGCAAACAATGTGTTTTTTATGTTCTAATGCTAACAATGCATGCTCTGCGTGCAAACCGTTTGGCGAAGCTATGTTTACAACCTCAACATCTGGATGCGCTTTTAACATAGCTTCGGCTGAAGAATAAAATTTTTCAGAAATATCTGTTAAACCTAATTGCTCTTTTGGCAACACATCGCATACAGCAACCAATTCTGCTTCGTCATTACGACGAATCATTTCGGCATGGCGTTTACCAATGTGGCCTTGACCAATTACTGCAAATTTTATTTTTTGTGACATTCTATTTATTATGAAATGCGTGTTACGTTTCCGTTTTCTAATTTATAGTGTTGTTGGGTTTCAGGACATATTGCCAAACCGTTAGCATCAAATTTTAAACGATGACCATATTCGCTAACCCAACCCATTTGTTTTGCAGGATTACCCACCCAAAGTGAATAATCTGGAATATTTTTAGTTACAACAGCTCCTGCGCCAATAAATGCGAATTTACCGATATCGTGTCCGCAAACAATTGTAGCATTTGCTCCAATAGAAGCACCTTTGCCTACATGTGTTTTTGCGTATTGTTCCTTACGGTTTACAGCACTACGAGGGTTTATTACATTGGTAAAAACCATTGACGGTCCTAAAAAAACATCATCGTCGCAAGTTACACCTGTATAAATAGAAACGTTGTTTTGAATTTTAACGTTTTTACCCAAAATAACTTCAGGCGAAATAACCACATTTTGACCAATATTACATTTTTCGCCAATTTTACAATTAGGCATTATGTGCGAAAAGTGCCAAATTTTTACTCCGCTTCCAATCTCACATCCATTATCTACTACAGCGGTTTCGTGAACAAAATAATCCATTTTTTTATATTCTAATTTGCAAAGTTAAATTAACTTTTTGCGTTTTCAAATCGGTGTTCTTTTTTAAATAATTCTTCTTTAGAAAGCGATTTAAAATATTCGTAAGTAATTTTTAAACCTTCTTCGCGGCTTACTTTTGGTTCCCACGCCAATATTTCTCTTGCTTTGGTAATATCTGGCTTTCTTTGTTTAGGGTCGTCGGTAGGCAAAGGCAACGAAATTAATTTTTGGTTTGCACCCGTTAGCTTTAAAATTTCTTCACCAAATTGTTTAATCGTTATTTCTTGCGGATTACCGATATTTACTGGTTGAGCATAATCACTCATCAATAAACGATAAATTCCTTCTACTAAATCGGCAACATAACAAAACGAACGTGTTTGCGAGCCATCACCAAA
This sequence comes from Bacteroidota bacterium, assembly GCA_040385525.1. GTDB lineage: Bacteria > Bacteroidota > Bacteroidia > UBA4408 > UBA4408 > JAZKHE01. The sequence goes on along the minus strand of JAZKHE010000002.1, from coordinate 733,788 downwards.
CATAGTTAAATCTTCGCCACGCAAAGCTTGCCCAATAAATGCAGGCAAAACTCTCCCATCGTTAAGTCGCATACGCGGACCATAGGTATTAAAAATACGCACAATTCGCGTTTCAACACCATGATACGTGTGATAAGCCATTGTTATAGCTTCTTGAAAACGCTTTGCTTCATCATAAACTCCTCGCGGACCAACAGGATTTACATTGCCCCAATATTCTTCAGTTTGCGGATGAACTAATGGATCGCCATAAACTTCGGATGTAGAAGCCACTAAAATTCGAGCTTTTTTAACTTTTGCTAAACCCAATAAATTATGAGTTCCTAACGAACTTACTTTTAATGTTTGAATAGGAATTTTTAAATAATCGATTGGACTAGCTGGTGAAGCAAAATGCAGAATATAATCTAACTCTCCGGGTACATGCACAAATTTAGAAACATCATGATGATAAAATTCAAAATGTTCTAACTTAAATAAATGTTCTATATTTTTTAAATCGCCAGTAATTAAATTATCCATGCCAATTACATGGAATCCTTCTTTAATAAAACGATCGCATAAATGCGAACCTAAAAAACCTGCGGCACCAGTTATTAAAACTCTTTTCATTATTTGAAATTGTTATTCAATTGTTTTTCTTCCGATACTTGCATAATAAAAACCAAGTTTTTTCATTTGCTCTAGTTGGTATAAATTTCTTCCGTCAAAAATTACTTTGTTTTTTAATAACGAAGCCATTTTTGCAAAATCGGGTGTTCTAAAAACACTCCATTCTGTTGCTATTAATAGCGCATCCGCATCTTTTATTGCTTGATAAGCATCATCGCAATATTCAATTTTATTACCTAAAACTCCTTTTACATTTTCCATTGCTTCGGGATCATAGGCGCTAATAGTTACACCTTGCTCTAACAACTCTTGTATGTTATACAAAGCGGGCGCTTCTCTAATATCATCTGTATCGGGTTTAAAGGCTAATCCCCAAACTGCTATTTTTTTTCCTTTTAAATTATTATTAAAATACGATTTAATGCGAGGCAACAAAGCAGTTTTTTGATTTTCGTTTACTTGCATTACTGCATCTAAAATTTTAAAATCATAATTTACTTCTGATGCCGATTTTGCAATTGCTTGAACATCTTTTGGAAAACAACTTCCGCCGTAACCAATTCCTGGAAACAAGAAACGTTTACCAATTCTATCGTCTGAGCCAATTCCAATTCTTACTGCATCAACATCGGCGCCTAACCTTTCGCACAATTGTGCAATCTCGTTCATAAAGGTAATTTTAGTTGCCAAAAAAGCATTAGCAGCATATTTTGTAAGTTCGGCAGAACGCTCATCCATAAAATAAATAGGATTACCTTGACGAACAAACGGACGATATAACTCTTCTACCAATTGTTTTGCTTTTTCTGAACTTGTACCAATAACAACTCTATCGGGTTTCATAAAATCATCTACAGCAAAACCTTCACGTAAAAATTCCGGATTAGAAACTATATCAAATTCAACTTTTGCGTTTTTTGCAACAGCATTTCTTACTTTTTCTGCAGTACCTACAGGAACTGTACTTTTATCTATAATTATTTTATAGTCGGTAATTATTTTACCTAAATCATGAGCAACTCCTAAAATATAACTTAAATCGGCAGAGCCATCTTCGCCAGGAGGTGTTGGCAAGGCTAAAAAAATAAAAGTTGCATCTTTTATTGCTTCATTTAAATTAGTAGTAAAATGTAAGCGACCTTGTTTAATATTTCTCTCGAACAAAACATCTAAATGCGGCTCGTAAATGGGTATTACCCCATTTTGCATTTTTTTCACTTTATCTTCGTTTATATCTACACAAATAACGTTATTCCCTGTTTCTGCTAAACAAGTGCCTGTTACTAAACCAACGTATCCTGTGCCAACTACAGCTATATTCATAATTTAAAAACTATATTATTTACAAATAATAAAACAGCGTCTGTTATGTATTTTAATTGCTCATCAGCTAACTCAGTGTGCATTGGCAACGAAATTACTTTTTTGCACAAATCAACCGTTATCGGGAATTTTTCATCAGTAAAAGCAGGATTTGCATACGCTTTTTGGTGGTGCAAAGGTTTTGGATAATAAATCATTGCAGGAATATCTTTTGTAGCTAAAAACTCTCTTAGCTTATCTCTGTCAATTCCGTTTAACACTAATGTATATTGATGAAATACATGCGTTGAATTTTTTGCTCTAACAGGAGTTTTAATTTTTGGATTATTAGCAAAAGCTTTATCGTAATAGGCTGCAGCTTTGTTTCTTGCAGCAGCATAATTATCCAAATCTCTTAATTTAATTCTTAAAATTGCTGCCTGAATACTATCTAAACGAGAGTTTACACCAATATCATCATGAATGTATTGTACAGATTGCCCGTGATTCGCAATCATTCTAATGCGGGCAGCTAAATCATCGTTATTAGTATAAAGTGCACCGCCATCGCCATAACAACCTAAATTTTTTGAAGGAAAAAATGATGTACAACCAATAGTTCCTATTGTTCCTGCTTTATGTTTTGAACCGTCGCTAAACGTATAATCGGCACCAATTGCCTGAGCTACATCTTCAATAACAAATAAATTATGTTTTTTTGCAATTGCCATAATTGGTTCCATATCGGCGCATTGTCCGTATAAATGCACAGGCACAATTGCTTTTGTTTTTGGCGTAATTGCTTTTTCGATTGCAGTAGGGTCAATCGTAAACGTATCAGGATTACACTCAACCAAAACTGGTGTAAGTTTTAACAACGCAATTACTTCGGCAGTTGCAACGTATGTAAAATTTGCAGTTATTACCTCATCACCAGGCTGCAAGTTTAAAGCCATCATAGCTATTTGCAACGCATCCGTACCGTTAGCACAAGGAATTACGTGCTTTACATTTAAATATTTTTCTAGCTCTGCTTGAAACGATTTAACTTCTGGCCCGTTAATAAAAGCTGTGTTGTTAATTACTTCGTGAATAGCGGTATCTACTTGTGTTTTTATTTTTTCGTATTGACTTTTTAAGTCAACCATGTGTATTTTATTCATATAGTTTTACTTTAACGTAGCGAATATAACCATATTTTAAAAAAGCGCCGCCAATATTCTTAATATTATTATTTTATCAATTATCTTTGACTAATGAATAAAAGGGTTTTCGTTTTTTGTATTCCACTTTTTTTAAGCTTTGGTTTTTTGTTTGCGCAAAAAAAAATGAGCGTTAAAGATTCTATTGTTGGAGTGCCCATTTTTGGTGTTTCTTACAGTCCACAAATGCCTAGTGGCGATTTAGTTAAGCGTTTTGGTTTTAATCATAATATTGGAGTCAACTTTACCTACAAAACCAATAAAAATTGGCTTTGGACAGCTAACTGGAATTTTTTATTTGGAAAAGATGTTAAAGAAAATAACATTTTAAATGGCATATCAACTTCTGACGATATACTAATTGACCAAAATGGAGAACCAGCCGATATTCGATTATACGAAAGAGGTCAGTTTTATGGCGTATCAGTTGGTAAACTATTAATTAAAGCGGGTCCAAATCCTAATTCTGGAATATTTGTTTCGGCTGGCTCAGGTTTTTTAATGCACAAAATTAGAATTGAAGACATTGGCAACGCAACCATGCAACTTAAAGATGAATACAAAAAAGGTTACGACCGATTAACATTTGGATTAGCTTTTAATCAAAGTTTAGGTTATTTGTTTTTAGCCAACAATAAATTATTTAATTTTTATGCGTGTGCAGATGCAATACAAGGATTTACAAAAAACAGAAGAGGCTATAATTTTGACACACAAAGTTATGATACAGGCAAAAGACTCGATTTGTTATATGGTTTTAGAGTTGGTTTTTTAATACCAATTTATCAGCGCACGCCCGACGAATTTTACTATAACTAAGTATGCGTTTGTTGTATAGTTTTTTAATTCGATGTTATGGTTTAGCTATTTTTATTGCAGCATTATTTAACCACAAAGCCAAACTTTGGATTGAAGGACGCAAAAACATTTTCGAATCGCTTAAAAAAACAATTCCACAAAACAAACCTGTTTTCTGGATACATTGCGCTAGTTTAGGCGAATTTGAACAAGGCAGACCATTAATTGAAAAAGTAAAAAAAGAGCAGCCCCATTATTTTATTTTGCTCACATTTTTTTCCCCTTCAGGTTACGAAATTCGTAAAAACTATGTCGAAGCCGATGCTGTATTTTATTTACCACTTGATACAAAACAAAACGCAAAACAATTTTTAGCCATTGTAAAACCAAAAATAGTATGCTTTGTTAAATACGAATATTGGTTTAATTATATTAACCAAATTTATCAACAAAACATTCCAATTTATTTAGTATCAGCTATACTTAGACCTAATCAACACTTTTTTAAATGGTATGGAAAATGGAGTTTAAATCAACTAAAAAAAATAACACATTTTTTTGCACAAGATGAACAAACCCAAAAATTACTTTTAGCTAATAACATAAAACTAGTTACCATAAGTGGCGATACGCGTTTTGATAGAGTAATAGAATTAGTAAATTCTAGAAAAGAAATTACCATTGCAAAACAATTTAGTGAAAACGCAAAAGTATTAGTTTGCGGTAGTACTTGGCCTGATGATGATGCTATTATTATTGAAGCATTAAAAAACAATAACGATTTAAAAATACTAGTTGCACCTCACGAAATAAACGAAAATAGTTTAGCTGAAGCAGAAAAAAAATATGGAGAACTTGGTAAAGTTATTCGTTTTTCTAAAAGCAATATAGAAAACTTAAACAATGCACGCATATTATTAATTGATAATATTGGAATGTTATCTTCGTTATATCACTATGCCTATATAAGCTCTGTTGGTGGTGGCTTTGGCAAAGGTATTCATAATATTTTAGAAGCAGCCTGTTACGGCAAACCCGTTTTTTTTGGACCAAATTTTCAAAAATTTAACGAAGCAAAAGATTTAATTCGTTTACAAGGCGCACAAAGTGTTAGTTCGGCAAAAGAACTAGAAACAAATATGAACGAACTAATAAACAACCCTAAACTTTACTCAGAAAAAAGTAAAATTTGTTCTGATTATATCGCTTCTCAACAAGGCGCCACAAAAAAAATAATGGAGTTTGTTTTTAAATAAATAAACTACAAACACCTTTCGTCCCAGATTTAAGCCTTTTCGTCCCAAATTGTTAACAAAAATTCAACTCCTATAGCCCAATAAGACAAATTTTTATTGTTTTTACTTTTTATCCATTAAAATCGATACATTTATATTTAAATTAATAAAAATCAATATTATATGAAGAAAAATTTACTAAAAACATTTGCTTTAGGCATTGCCTTATTTGGCTTTAGCCAAGCAAAAGCACAAGTTAAACTTTGGGGTATGACTTATCAAGGAACCGAAGATGGATATGGCGCTATTTTTAATTACTCGCCAAGCACAGGCGGAAACAATGTAGATTTTACATTTAAAACTTTATACGAAGGTGGCAACCAAGTTTATGATAAAGTAGTAGAAGTAAACGGCAAAATTTATGGAGTAACTAACAACGGTGGAAACAATGGTAATGGTGTATTATACCAATACGATTTAGCTACAGGAATATACATTGTAATTAAAAACTTTAATTACAATGATGGCGCTTATCCTGAAGGTGGCTTAATGAAGGCGAGCAACGGTAAAATTTATGGTTGTACATCTCAAGGTGGGAATAATTACGCTGGTTTTATATTTGAATTAGACCCTACCACTTTAGTTTATACTACAAAACATGAATTAAACTACAATGTTTCTGGGCAATATGTTAGAGCTAGATTAATAGAAGGCGCTAATGGTGTTTTATACGGAATAACAAATCAAGGAGGCGCTAACGGTGCAGGTACTTTGTTTGAATATAACATTGCTACTAATACATTTACGGTTAAACATAATTTTGCAAGTATTGATGGTTATGCAGATAATGGCTTAGTAAAAGCGGCTAATGGCAATTTTTACGGTTTAACAAGAAATAATAACGGAAAACTTTTTGAATATAATACAACATTATCTTCATACACTGTTCTTTATGATTTTAATAGCAATACTGCAAATGGTTATAACCCAGAAGGTAGTTTAATGCAAGCCAATAACGGTAAATTTTATGGCGCTACCTACTATGGTGGTTTAAACGGTGTTGGAGTTGTTTTTGAGTACGATTTACTCGCCACTTCTTACACTGTTATACATAACTTTGATGATCCTACAGGAAATAGACCAAAATCTAGCGAATTAGTTGAAGCAAGTACGGGGAAATTACTAGGCTTAACCGAATATGGAGGAAATAATGGTGATGGCGTTTTGTTTGAATTAGAATACGCTACAAGTTCGTATACAGTAAAGCACCACTTTAGCAGCAATCAAGACGGGTATAGTGCTCATTCTTCTTTGTATAAAGCGGGCAATGGCAAATACTATGCAACTACAAGATATGGAGCAGCAAATGGCAGTGGTGCCTTTTTTGAATATGATTATGCTACAAATACTTTTGCAACTAAATTTAGTTTTAATTCTCAACCAGAAGGTAAATATCCTTATGGTGGACTAACAAAACATAGCAATGGTAAAATGTATGGCATGACGTATGATGGAGGAAATTATGATGGTGGTGTTATTTTTGAATTTGACCCTGTTACTAAAAACTATGCCGTTAAATATCATTTTAATGATGACAACGATTCTGGCAACGAACCTTACGGATCATTAACAGAAGCTGTTGATGGCTTATTATATGGTACTACTTACTATGGAGGTACTACTGACGAAGGAGTTCTTTTCAATTTTAACCCTACAACAACATCTTATACTGTTTTGCATTCTTTTGCAGATGCTACAGGTTCTTATCCATTTTATTATGGTTCTTTAGCTACAACTGGCAATTTATTGTATGGCACAGCTTATAGTGGTGGCGACAATGGAGATGGAGTAATTTACAAATACGATATAGCTACAAGCTCATACACTGTTTTGCATAATTTTGATAGCAGCAATGACGAAGGTAGAGAACCTTACACTAACGTTACCATTGCAGGTAATGGTAAATTATATGGTACTACTTATTATGGCGGTGTTAATGGTTACGGAACAGTTTATGAATTTGACCCTACAGCAGCTGGAAGTTTTACTACATTGCATAGTTTTGATTATGATGATGGATCTTATCCATACGCTGGTGTAATTGAAGTTAGTGCTGGTAAATTTGTTGGTAATACTTATAATGGTGGCTCTGATGGCAGAGGCGTACTTTTTGAGTACGATGTAAACCTAAGCTCATACACTGTAAAATATAATTTTGAAGACGATATCGACAATGGCTACGAACCTTATGGTGATTTACACAAAGCAGCTGATGGCATGGCTTATGGAATGACATATTATGGTGGATATAACGGCTATGGTGTTTTATACCAATATAACCCAACAACATCAGTTTATACAAAAAAGATGAGCTTTAATGGCGAAAATGGGCAAAACCCTTACGGTAGCTTAATTGAAACTTGCGAAACTCCAACTCCATACAGTATTACTGAGCAAACTAAATGCGATAATGCAACAGTTGCCGATTTAATTGCTTTTGGTTCTAACTTAAAATGGTACAATTCTACAGGTAGTGTTTTAACTCCATCTACTGCATTAGTTAATGGCGATAAATACTACGTATCTCAAACTGTTGGTTGCGAAAGCGCTAGTAAATTTGAAGTAACTTATACTTGTACTGTTGGTATGGAAGAGGCTACAAACACTACTTTTGGTGTGTATCCAAATCCTAACAATGGTGATTTTACTATTGTAAGTGAGAACACAAATACTACTTTTACTATTAGTGATATTACTGGTAAATTAGTTAAAACAGGAACTATTTCTGCGAACAAAACAGAAGTAAATCTTAACGAAGTTACTACTGGTATTTATTTCTTAAAAGTAGATAACCAAGTATCTAAAATTGTAAAACAATAATTTATTGTTCTACCTAAATTTTTAAAAAGTCCCGTCCCGATTAAAATCGGGACGGGACTTTTTTTATAACCAAAAAGCCAGAATTTCTTCTGGCTTTATTTTGGCAATCACAACTAAACAACAACAAATTTTTAAACTCGATTATTAATTAAAAAATCAATGAAATTGTTTTTTTATGCAGCCACATTTTTATCGTAAATCTGTAATAAACGGAACAAAAATGCATTCTTAAAATTAAATTAACAAGATTAAATTTTCGACTGGTGTATTTTACATTACATTTGTTTTAATCTTAAAAATCAATATTATATGAAGAAAAATTTACTAAAAACGCTTGCTTTTGGCATAGTGCTATTTAGCATAACCCAAGCAAAAGCCCAAATTAAACTTTGGGGTATGACTTATCAAGGAACAGAAGATGGCTATGGCGGTATTTTTAACTACTCGCCAAGTACTGGAGCAAACAATGTAGATTATACATTTAAAACTTTTTACAATGGAAGCAACCCTGTTTACGACAAAGTTGTAGAAGTAAATGGTAAAATTTATGGCACTACAAATAGCAGTGGAACCAATGGCAATGGTGTATTGTACCAATACGATTTAGCTACAGGAATATACACAGTAATTCAGAATTTTAATTATGATAACGGTGCTTACCCTGAGGGAGGCTTAATGATTGCGAGTAATGGTAAAATTTATGGCTGTACAACTTCATATGGGAATAATTATAATGGCACTCTATTTGAATTAGACCCTACTACTTTAGTTTACACTGTAAAATATCATTTTAATAATACTTCAGGCACATATGTTAAAGCGAGATTAATTGAAGGTGCTACTGATGTTTTATTCGGAATTACAAATAATGGTGGCGATAACGGTACAGGTACTATTTTTGAATATAACATTGCTACTAATACACTTACGGTTAAACATGATTTTAATGGTACTGATGGTTATTCTGAAAATGGCTTAGTAAAAGCGACTAATGGCAATTTTTACGGTTTAACAAGAAATAACAATGGTAAACTTTTTGAATATAATACAACATTATCTTCATACACCGTTCTTTATGATTTTAGTAGCAATGCTAGTAATGGTATCTACCCAGAAGGTAGCTTAATCCAAGCTAGTAATGGCAAATTGTATGGCGTTGCTGGCGTAGGTGGTTCAAACTCGGGTGGAGTTGTTTTTGAATATGATATAACGGCTACATCTTACACCGTTATACATAACTTTGATGGTGCTACTGGAAATTCTCCAAAATCTGGCGAATTAGTTGAAGCAAGTACTGGTAAATTACTAGGCTTAACCCAATTTGGAGGAGACAATGGTAATGGCGTTTTGTTTGAATTAGAATACGCTACAAGTTCGTATACCGTAAAACATCATTTTAACAACAGCCAAGATGGTTACGAAGCACATTCTTCTTTGTATAAAGCGGCAAATGGCAAATACTATGCAACTACAAGATATGGAGCAGCAAGTGGCAGTGGTGCCTTTTTTGAATATGATTATGCTACAAATACTTGTGCAACCAAATTTAGTTTTAATTCTCAACCAGAAGGTAAATATGCCAATGGTTCTCTTACAAAACAGACAAATGGTAAAATGTATGGAATGAATTCTGATGGTGGTACTAATGGTGGTGGTGTTATTTTTGAATTTGATCCGGTTAGCAAAAACTACGCTGTTAAATACAATTTTAATGAAGATGATGATTCAGGATACCAACCTTATGGATCGTTAGTACAAGCCAACAATGGTTTATTATATGGAACTACTTACTACGGAGGTACTAATAACGAAGGAGTTCTTTTTCAATTTAACCCAGCAACAACATCGTATACTGTTTTGCATTCTTTTGAATATGCTACTGGATCTTATCCATTTTATTATGGTTCTTTAGCTACAACTGGCAATTTATTGTATGGAACAGCCTATGATGGTGGCGATAATGGAGATGGCGTAATTTACAAATACGATTTAGCTACAAGTTCTTACACCGTTATTCATCATTTTAATAGCAGTATTGACGAAGGTTACGAGCCATACTCTAGCGTTACAATTGCTAACAACGGTAAATTATATGGCACTACCTATTATGGTGGAGTTGATGGTTATGGAACAGTTTATGAGTTTGACCCTACAGCAGCTGGAAGTTTTACTACATTACATAGTTTTGATGATAACGATGGATCTAATCCATACGCTGGTGTAATTGAAGTTAGTGCTGGTAAATTTGCTGGCACAACTTACGATGGTGGTTTATATGGTGATGGTGTTATTTTTGAATTCGATGTAAACCTAAGCTCATATACTGTAAAATACAATTTTGAGGACGTGAATAATGGCAATGGTTATAATTCTTATGGTGATTTATATAAAGCAGCTGATGGCATGTTGTATGGTATGACAGAATATGGAGGTTACAATGGAGACGGAGTTTTATATCAATACAACCCAACAACTGGCGATTATTCAAAAAAGATGAGCTTTAATGGCGAAAATGGAGAGAACGCATACGGTAGTTTAATTGAAACTTGCGAAACTCCAACTCCATACAGTATTGCTGAGCAAACTAAATGCGATAATGCTACGGTTGCTGATTTAATTGCTTTTGGTTCTAACTTAAAATGGTACAATTCTACTGGTAGCGTTTTAGCTCCATCAACTGCATTAGTTAATGGCGATAAATACTACGTATCGCAAACTATTGGTTGCGAAAGTGCTAGTAAATTTGAAATAACTTATACTTGTACTGTTGGTATGGAAGAGGCTACAAACACTACTTTTGGTGTGTATCCAAACCCAAACAATGGGGTGTTTACTATTGTAAGCGAAAATTCAAATACTACATTTACAATTACAGATATTACTGGTAAACTAGTTAAAACAGGAACAATTTCTGCTAACAAAACAGAAGTAAACCTTAACGAAGTTACTACTGGTATTTATTTCTTAAAAGTAGATAACAAAGTATCTAAAATTGTAAAACAATAATTTATTGTTCTACAAAAATTTAGAAGTCCCGTTTCGATAGCTATCGGAACGGGACTTTTTTTATAACCAAAAAGCCAGAATTTCTTCTGGCTTTATTTTGGCAATCACAACTAAACAACAACAAATTTTTAAACTCGATTATTAATTAAAAAATCAATGAAATTATTTTTTTATGCAGCCACATTTTTATCGTAAATCTGTAATAAACGCACTAAAAAAACATTATTTAAACCCAACAAATGCAAGGCATCATCGTAACTATAACCAATGTGCATTAACTGATGGTATCTTAAATAATGCGCAAACACATCTGTAACTTTATCCATAAATAAACTCAATGTTTCGCCATTGGTATTGCATACCGCAGAACTTGGGTAACCAATATCGCGCACCAAATCTTGTATTAAAAACAAACGACGATTGTTTCCAAAAAAGTTTTGCATTTGGCGTTGTTGCGACGCAGGCATTTCTTGCACCACTAAACCAACGTTTTCTATTAATAACTCGTTATTTAATATATCCTGAATTAATAACTCGTAAGGGCGTTGTGGCGAATTATCAAATAAAATATCAGCTATTTTTTCTTCTACTAGAATACACTCTTTTTTATGCTCATAACGAAGTATATCGCATAAATCTTTAAACACACCACATAAAATAAAATCGATATTGTTTATTTTATCGTTTTCAACTATGTTAGCCGAACCATAAATATTAATTTCGTCGGTATCGTCAAAACTTACTGAAGAAATTTTGTAATCGAACAAAAAACGAGAAACTTGAGTGTTTTTGATAGTTTTCATAGTTATTGAGTTTTAATGATTATACATTTTTATTGTTTACATCAGCAAAACTACCCTAGCAGAACGTAAGCAATTTACGTTCTGCTTTTTTTTGAAAAATAATTTATAAAAATAAATGATAGCGCTATTTTAAAGCAGATTGGCTAACCAAAACATCAATATACCGCACCTACGGCGCTTAGTTTGTATTTTGATATTACTACCAATAGTTCGTTCCTACGGAACTTGAATATTCGCATGCTAAAATATTAACCAAAATTCAATTAATAAACTTAACAAACAGATGCATCGTCCCTAAGCAGGACAAGCTAAGTGTAAGAGATGCTATCCACTCTTTTTGTCATTCTGAATGCAATGAAGAATCTTTAAGTATAGCGTCTAAAAGAAAAATTATTTCAAAAAGGAACTATACATCCAAACTAGTTTTTCTTGTTCGCGGATATAGTCGCTCATTAATGCGTTTGTGCCTTCATCATTTGCTTCCGCAGACTTTTCTAAAATATTACGTTGCAACAAAATAATACTTTGAAACGAGTTTAAAATAAATTGCACCGCTTCTGTTCCGTTGGTAACATCAACACATTCTTTTATTTGCGACAGCTGTAAATACTGGCTATAACTATGCAAGGGAGTTCCGTCTAAAGTTAAAATACGCTCAGCCAACTCATCTATTTTAAGTTGAAAGTTATTGTACAACTCTTCAAACTTTAAATGCAGTTCAAAAAACTTTTCTCCTTTTATGTTCCAATGAAAGCCGCGTGTGTTAATATACAACAGTTGATAGTTAGCTAACAATTGGTTTAAATCTTGTACTAAACCTTTGCTTTTCTCTATATCTAAGCCGATTAACGAATAATTTGTTTTCATAATTGTAAGTTTTAATTGTTTCTGCAACAAAATTCCTTAAGATTAAGTTATAGGTCAAACCAATATTTTCTATCTTTATATCGACAACATCAATAACTATGAATATACAACAATTGGAATACATAATAGCGATAGATAACGAAAGGCATTTTGTAAAAGCGTCTGAAAAATGTTTTGTTACGCAAGCTACGCTTAGCATGATGATTCATAAATTAGAAGATGAGCTAAACGTAAAAATATTCGATAGAAGTAAACAACCAGTTGTGCCAACACAAATTGGAGAAAAAATAATTACGCAAGCTCGCCGAATAATTAGCGAAACCAAAGCTATTAAAGAAATTATAAAAGCAGAGAAAAAAGAAATAAGCGGAGAATTAAAACTAGGAATTATTCCGACCATTGCTCCGTATTTATTACCTCTTTTTATTAAAAAATTTAATACTGAATTTCCTTTAGTAAAAATTACCATAAACGAATTTGTTACCGAAACATTGATTAAAAAATTAAATCAAGGTGAGTTAGATGCAGCCATATTAGCTACACCACTAGCTGATAAAAATTTATTTGAACAGGTTTTGTTTTATGAAAAACTTATGTTATATGTTTCGTCGCGCGAAAAAAAATACAACAAAGCATACGTATTACCCAAAGATATTGAGTTGGATAACCTTTTACTTTTAGAAGAAAGGCATTGTTTACGTAGCCAGATTATAAATTTATGCGAATTAAAAAAAGAAAACAATAAAGAAACTGGATTTCAATACGAAGCAGGAAGTATAGAAACTTTAAAAAATTTAGTAGAGACCAACAACGGAATAACAATTATACCAGAGCTTGCTACACTTTATTTTTCGGCTGCTGAGAAAAAAAATATTCGTTATTTTAAACAGCCTTTTCCTGTTAGAGAAATTAGTTTAGTAACGCACCGTCAATATGCAAAATCAGCTTTGATAGAAGCCTTGCAAAAAACAATTAAATCCACTTTACCAAAAGAATTCGATAACGATTTTAAAAAAAATGTGTTAGAAATTGATTAAAGTCCAAAGCCTGAAAGCAATTTAATCTCGTTGCGATACAACACATCATCACCTTCTTTAAAAGACATTACTTTACCGAATTGTTCAATTTCGGCAATTAATTTTTTCTCGAAAATAGTATCAAATCTTTTTGCAATGCTAATCTCCATAGTTCAATTACTTAGAAAACTAAGTTAAGCATTTATAATTTTATCTAAACTCGTAAGTTGTACCCTTTAACTGCGTAAGTAGATTTGCAGACTCGTCGGTAGCAATTGCTCTTGCCTCTAATTTAGGCGCTATTGGCGAATGTACTTTTAAATATTCTTCAATAACATCGTGTAAAAACAAAGTTAATTTTTTAGGATTTTTAACATGTTCAACTCTACACAATGTATCATCAGGATCGCCTTCGCGCTCGCAAGCAACTATACGATATTCTTTATCCATTTGCAAAGCTTCGCCACCCACTTTTACCCAATTTACTCGTTTGCCTAACTCGTTACCGATAGTAAAATTAACTTCCATACCGTTGTAACGCACAAACCACCCACCAAAACGCTTAGACGGATCTTTTGAAAAAGCATTTTGCAATTCTTTTTCTAACCACTCCCAAATTTGTTTTCCGGTAACTAAAGCTGTTTTAGCTTCGCTGTTTACGGGTAACATATTCCATAAAAATTCTTTAGTAATAGTTGCAACACCAGTTTTAGGATCAACTGCTAATGGCTGACAAAATCTAAATCCGTTTGATAAAGCAATATCTGGTTTAAATTTCCATTTAATAGCATCGGTAATTAAATTATCCATTGGTGTTTCTAAAACAAAATAACGAACCAGCGGAGTTGTGCTTGTACCAATAACTTTAGACAATTCAGCTTTATAAGGTTCATAAATTTTATCAATCTTTTTTTGCAGGATTTTGTCAGCTGGATACTTTTCTGGATCTACGTCAAGGAGCTGATAGTTATGATTAACTAATTTTCCATTTTCAATTTCTAAATCTAACTTCCCTAAAAAAGAACCAAATGCACCGCACTCAATAACCTTAGTGTATTTAGCTTGAATAGGAACACGTACACGCTCGTGTGTATCGGCACCCAAAACAAAATCAACACCTTGCGCAGCAGGATTATTTGCTAAACCAACTTGTTGTGCCAAGCCCATGTGTGTAGCAACTAAAACAATAGCACATCCTTCTACCTCGCGTAATAATTTTACATATTTTGCTAAATTTTTATCGGCGTGCTCAAATCTTAATCCCTCGCTATACGCAGGCGATTGGCGTTTTGGAATTAAATGATCGGTATAACCAATAACCCCAACTTTAACACCAGCTACATATTTAATCCAATAAGGCGGATAAACCAATTCGCCATTGTCGGCATCATTGGTATTGTGATACATGTTGGCGCAAATTTTTGCAGAATTAGTGTGACCTAAATCAAACAACATTTTTTTCTTTTTATACACTACTTCCCAATTGCCTGGCAACATTAAATCGTAGCCCAATTGATTAAACAATGGAATTAATGCTTCGCCTTCTGTTAATGAGGCTATAGCGTGTCCATGAAAAAAATCGCCACCATCATACACAATTGTATTTTCAGGATTTTCTTTTTTCAACTTGTCAATCATGGTTTTTAAAACAGCTAAACCACCACGTTTTTTGTACACTGCTTTTTCATTCTCCCAAAAAAATTCGTCGTGTGTATTTAGCTGAGAGTGTATATCGGTTGTAATTAAAAAAGTAATTTTTTGTTTAGAAGTTTTTGCAGCAGGAACATCATTAGCAGCCGTTTCAGTAAACGATTCAGCAGTGGAAGCAATACCCGAAACAGGCGCTAAAACAGTTGCTAAACCAGCCATTGCAGACTTTTTTATAAAATCTCTTCTGTTATCAGAATTATCTTTATTTGTTTTATCATTTTGCAAAAAACCAATTTTCACTTTCATACTTATTATTTTGATTTAGATTTTTTAATCTCTTCTAATTTTTCTTGTATTGCCTTAAAGGGACCATATTTATGCTGCTTCTCATCAAAACCATCAGCAAAAGGACCAAAAGGATGATCGAATGGCTTCTCTTCAATATTAGGCCAATCGTTTTTAGTATCTTTTTTAGGGCGCGGTTGCGAATTTACAAATGCAGCCAAATCCCAAGCTTCTTCGTCTGTTACTAATAAATTATCGTGACTTGCACCCAAAGGCATATTGTATTTTACATAACTCGCAAAGTTAGATATGCGATATAATCCTGCACCATCGTTATAACTATTTTTACCCCATAGTGGCGGATAGGTATAGACAGTTTTATCTACATTTAATAATCCTTCACCATTAGCCTGATGACACGATTGACATTTTGCTTTGTAAACTAAATCGCCATTTACGGGACTAGCAGCTCTATCTAAAAACGCTAATTTTTTAAGTCCTGAGCCTTCTGGCTTTTCTCCTTTGTTTACATCGATTCCTAAAAAATTAATGTATGCTGTAATGGCTTGCATTTCTTTAGAATTGGTATCTAATCCTTTTCCATTTAAGCTACGTTCAAAACAATCGTTTACGCGTTTATAAATGTTTTCTCTCGCTCCGGAGCGCGCTCTAAATTTTGGATAAGTTGATGCTACAGCCGAATAATTATTACCAAAAATTTTTGTACCTGCATCTAAATGACAGTTTTGGCAATTCATTCCGTTGGTAGAAGATTTAAAAACTTTTCCTTCAGGGCCAAAATACAAAGCAGTATTGGCAATTAAATCTTTACCATAAGCAATTTGCTCTTTTTTATCAACATCTACAACAGCAGTAATATCGGGTGCTTGCCAATACTTAGTTTTCTCTTCTACTTTTGGAGCTTCTGTAATTGCTTGTTTTAATTCAATTTCTGGTTCATGGGGCGAGGGCACATAAGCAGGTAAATACTTATATAGCAAAACAGTTAATGCTAAAATAACAAGCAACATAAAAATGATAACTTTTATAAGTTGGCCAATCAGTTTGGCTAATCCTTTGGTGTAGTTATCTTCCATAACAACTAATTTTAGTGTGGTAATTTATCTTTAATAATTCCGTACATATACGTGCCAATAATGGCAAACAGAAATACAACAATCATAGATAGGTAACCATAACCAATATTTACCACCATTGGCCCTGGGCAAGAGCCAGACAATGCCCAGCCTAAACCAAAAATAGTTCCGCCAATTAAATAACGTACAACTGACTTTTCTTTTGAAAAAAATGAAATTGGATTTCCGTTAAAATCTCTAAGCTTATATTTTTTAATTATAAAAACTCCAATTACTCCTAAAATAACTGCTGTACCAATAATTCCGTACATGTGAAATGCTTGAAAGCGAAACATTTCTTGAATTCTGAACCAAGAAAATGCTTCTGATTTTGCCATAACAATGCCAAAAACGGTTCCTGCAAATAAAAATTTTAAAAACTTCATAATTAAAAAATTAATGGAAATAAAACATAAGTCATTAACAAACCACCAATAAAAAACCCAATTACAGCTATTAATGAAGGTACTTGTAAATCTGATAATCCGCTAATGGCATGGCCACTGGTGCAACCTCCTGCGTAACGCGAACCAAAACCAACCATTAAACCACCGATGGCTAGCACTAAAAATCCTTTTAACGAAAAGAGGGCTTCCGTGCTAAATAATTCTTCGGGTTGAACAGCTATTGGAGCAGCGAAACCTAATTTTGATAAATCGTCAATTGTGTTTTGCGAAATTTGAACAGCTTCGCCAGTTGATAAAAACTGATTCGCAATAAATCCGCCTAATATTGCGCCTACAAGAAACAAAATATTCCAAAGTTGACTTTTCCAATCGAAGCTAAAAAAATTTACAAATTTTCCACCGCCAGCTGCTGCACATATAGTGCGAAGGTTAGATGAAAAACTAAATGTTTTTCCAAAATAGATAAGCGTAAACATAATGGTAGAAATCATAATTCCTGAAAACCACCACGACCAAGGTTGTTTAATTAATTCTAACATAGTTATTAATTATTTAAGTTTATAAAATGATTTACATGTTGTCTATCTCATCCGTTTGTTATATTTTTTTGAGCTTTAAATTTAGCTAAATATAACGTAATTTGTTATAATGGAATATTTATTAGGCCTTTTGAGTTTTCTCTGCTAAACTCCGATTTTGAGCGCACATCTACTATAAGCGCTGCAAGGTTTACAGTTTGGCTTTTAAAAATGTAAGCATGGTCTCTTTCTATTATCTGAAACAAAATTAGAAACAGTAGAAAAACTCGGTTACAAAAGTTATATAATAAAAAAGACCGCTAAAAAACGATCTTTTGTTTTAATCCAATTAAAAAATTACAACATTGTTGTAGGGCAAACATAACCAGTAGTTTCAAACTTTTTTGTTTTTTAAAATTTCTGTAAATCCACTTATACTTTATTCGAACCGAATACTTGTCCTGCTAAAAAACAAATTAAGTTTCAAAAAAAACCAAATTAATCCTTAAGATTTTTCTAAGCTATTAGACTTTTCAATTCAGTTTAAATAGGTGTTCTACTTACTATTTAAACATGATAAATTGAATTGTAAACATTTTAGTTTCTCCAGAAACTCCTTTTAAACCTAGGCATTAAAATATATTTTCCATTTCTTGTATCTTTAAGGTATGTGCTGCGTTACACTTACAGAAACTTGATAAAAAACAATTATGCTTGAGGATTTAGAAAAACTGCAAATAGAGAATTCGAAAAAAGACCCGCAGTGTTTCGAACCACTTTATGTAAAATATTACGAACAGATATTAAAATTTGTATACAAACAAATTGAAAATCTTGATGACGTTAGAGAAGTAACTTCTATAGTTTTTACAAAAGCTTTAACAAACATCAACAAATACAAAGATTATGGCTTTCCATTTTCGAGTTGGTTGTATAGAATTGCTATTAATGAAATAAATCAATTTTATCGTGACTCAACTAAAATTAGGGTAATAAGTATTGATGATAAAGGCATTAATAATATTGCAGAAGAAACAGGAACTGAAAAAGAAGAATTACTTTCTAATTTAAAAAAAGCATTACTCCACCTTTCTGAAGATGATTTAACTCTGATTGAACTTAGATATTTTGAAAACCTTTCATTTTTGGAAGTTAGCGCGATTTTAAAAATTACCGAAAACAATGCTAAGGTAAAAACCTATCGAGTTTTAGATAAACTCAAAAGTGTTTATGCCAAAATATCTTAATATGAATAATGCATTAAAAAACTATAAAATGAAAAACTTTAAAATACTAGAAAATAGACCAGAACTAACAAAGGAGCAAATTATGAAAGACTTGGATTTTAGTAAAATAAAAACCAACGCTTCAATTGCTAAGACAAGCCTTTTTAAGTCGCTTATAACAAAAGGACTTATAGGAATAGTTATTGTTTCTTCTGCTGTTATTGTTTATAAAAATATAAATCCTTCGCCTGACAAAAATAAAAAAATTGTTCTCAATGATTCAGTAAAAACAAACAATCAACAAAATATAGATTCATTAGCTATTATTACAGAAACTAAATCAGCAATACTAGTTGAAAACATAAAAGAAAGTAAGAAAACAGTTATTTCTAATCCTTTAACTAAGGACACCGCAAAAAGTATACTAAATTTAACAATGCCTAATCCAGAAAGTGAGAATAAAACCTATCTATCTAAAAATAATTTCTACATCGACAATTCAAAAGAAAAAGCAAGTAATCAAGCAAATGAGCTTAATGTAACATTTGGAACTGATGATTTAAAAGAAATAAATAAATCGCTTTCAAAAATTAACGAGAATTTATATGCTTCAAAATATGAGGTTTCAAATAAATTATACAACTCATTTTTAAATTCTTTAATTCTATCAAAAAACACTAGTTTACTGGCAATTGCGAAAATTGACACTTTAAAATGGAAAGACAAATTTAGCTTCAACGAGCCTTACGCATACTACTATCACTCACATCCTGCTTATCAAGATTATCCTGTAGTAAATATTAGTTTTGAGGCTGCTAAATTATTTTGCGAATGGCTAACCTTACAATATAATGCTGATACAAAAAGAAAATTTAAAAAAGTATTGTTCCGCCTTCCTACAGAAGATGAATGGATAATTGCAGCACAGGCTGGAGATGCTTCTGCAATTTATGCTTGGCAAGGAACCGAACTAAATAATAAAAAAGGACAAATTATGGCCAACTTTAAAATGGACTTAAGAGATTCATTAAGAGTTCACGGAAAAAGAACAGAAAATGCTGATTTAACAGCACCAGTAAATTCATATTGGAAAAACAATTACGGACTGTACAATATGAGTGGCAATGTTGCCGAAATGATAAATGAAAAAGGAATAGCTAAAGGTGGCAGTTGGAGAGATAATTCGGAAGTATTAGAAGTTGAAGCAAAACAAAAATATGACGGCAAGCCACAAGTATTTGTTGGTTTTAGATATTTTATGGAAATTATTGAAAAATAACTTTTAGTCTGTTTATACTTTAGTCGGACTCAATATTTTTCCAGCAAAAAAACCGAAAGTCGATAACAATAGTTACAATGAGGATTTCTGAATAATGAAATGTAACAAATTTACATTAATGACCCCCGCCAGTTTTTAAAAATAGTTCGTTAACAATAATGTAAACGCCCATTACCAATACAAACCAGCCAAAACCTTTTTTCAGTTTATTGCCATCAATTTTTGTAGAAAGATAATTTCCTAAAAATATTCCTGCAATTGCTAAAGCCGTTACGCTAAACAACAATGTCCAATCCATATTAGAAGCATTGGTTGAAATATCTCCTAAAAATCCGATTAACGATTTTGCTGCAATAATTAATAAGGAAGTTCCTACGGCCATTTTCATAGGAAGTTTACTCAACATAACCAATGCAGGAATAATTAAAAACCCGCCTCCAGCACCAACTAAACCTGTTAAAACACCAACAATACTTCCTTCTAAAATAATCATTGGATAATTAAATTTTTGTTCAACACCTTCGTTTGCATCTTTTTTCTTTTTGTCTCTAATCATAGAAACAGAAGCTACAAGCATTAAAATGGCAAATAACATCATCATTAAAATTGACTTTGTTACTACAAAATCTCCTAACGTAAAAACTTCTTTAGGAATAGCAGGCACAATAAATTTACGAGTTGCAAAAACTGCTGCTATTGATGGAATACCAAAAACAATAGCCGTTTTCATGCTAATTAAACCTTGTTTGTACTTTGGAAAAACACCCACTAAACTGCTTGTTCCTACAATAAATAATGAATAAGCTGTAGCCATCATTGGCTCTACATTAAACAAATAAACCAATACTGGTACTGTTAAAATGGAACCGCCACCGCCAATTAAACCAAGTGATATCCCTATAACAATTGATGATAAATAACCGAAAATTTCCATACTATATATTTTTATTTCGGTACAAAGATGCTGCCTAAAAAAATTAAAATCGCTTACAAATGTTACACTTACAAATCGTAAATATTATTTACCAATTCAACTTGTTTCGCCTAGCCAAATAAAACAAGGTAAAACAAAACAAAATAAGCAGGTACGAAACAATTTCAGGTTGGGTTAGCAAAATCCCGCTAATGTTATATCTTGTTCCTTCTTTTATTTGCTCAATAAACAATCTTTCTATGGCTAAAAAAAACAAATAATAAACAAATAACGAACCTGCTATAACTAGTTTTCTTTTCATTCGCCACAATAAAACAAAGAGCAAAACGCAAATTAAAAACTCATAAAATGAAGTTGGAAAAACTGGATATTGCAAAACATAACAATATTTTTGAAAACAATTATCTAACAATACCCCTTTGTTAATCATATTATGCGGGTAGTTACACGCCCATACACAATCGGGTAAAAATTTTATAATAATTGGTTTATCAGCTAAATTTATTGTTCCCCAACTTCCGTTTCCAGATAAATGACCGCCCAATCTACCAATTGAATAAGACAACATAAGTGCTGGTGCTGCTGCATCTAACAAATGAATAATTTTTAGATACACTTTTTTTGCGTAATAAATTACAGAAATAGTTCCTAAAATTAAACCGCCATAAAAGGCAAATTTATCAACCGATAAAATATACGCTAAAGGTTCAATTGTAAACTGATTGTAGTTCAATAAAATTGAAAGTAATTTAGCTCCAATTAAACCTGTAATTGCTGCAATTACAATAATGTTTCTAACTTGTTGATGAGGCTGAACTGCATCGCCAAAACGATTAAAAACCAAGTACATTAAGCCTTGCTTTTCTTTTCGTTTTAATTCCCTTGCTAATAAGTAAGCACCAATAATAAAAGCTATTACAATAAAAAATGTAAAAGTTTGAATTGGAAAACCAATTTTAAATTCAAATAAATTTTCAGTTAAGTGAGATAAGGTTGGATACAATTTTACTACTTGTTTAATTTACTATTGGTAATAAATGTATGATTATTGAAACAGAATATCAAATTTCGGAAATAAAATTGTGTGTTCGCAAATTTACCACAAAACCTTATGAATTAAACATATACTTATATTCAAGAGACGCGCGTGAGCCTGACAAAACGCGAAAGCGAGTGGCCTTGTGCGAAAGCATTCGTTTTGTCTTGACTTTTTTTGGTTCGTTTTTTGTGTCAAGACAAAAAATGAACGTAAAGAACCAATGCACCTTGTTGGGTGGTGTTAGTGTTTAGTTAAGTGAAAAAAATGTGGTACGCTACTTATAATCAAAAAAAGGAGTTCTGATTTACAGAACTCCTTTTATAAAATTTATTTTAGAAAAATTAAGCTGTTTTAATTTCGCTTAAAACATTATTCATGTTACGAACAGCTTCTGCACTTTTATTGAAAGATGCTTGCTCGTCAGCGTTTAATTTAACGTCAACAATTTTTTCCCAACCATTTTTACCAATAATAACTGGTACTCCCATACAAATATCTTTTTGTCCGTATTCGCCATTTAAAGCAACACAGCATGGGAACATTTTTTTCTGATCGTTTAAAATGCTATCTACTAAAGATGCAACAGCAGCACCTGGCGCATACCAAGCTGAAGTACCTAACATTCCTGTTAAAGTTGCACCACCAACCATTGTATCTGCAGCTAATTTTTTAAGCACATCTTCGCTTAAAAATTGAGCAACCGGAACACCTTTGTATGAAGCTAAACGAGTTAAAGGAATCATAGTAGTATCGCCATGTCCGCCAATTACCATACCTTCTACATCGTTTGGAGAGCAACCTAATGCTAATGACAAATAACATTTAAAACGTGCGCTGTCTAAAATACCGCCCATTCCGATAATTCTATTTTGAGGAATTTTACTTTCTTTTAATGCTAAGTAAGTCATTGTATCCATTGGATTACTTACAACAACTACCACTGCATTTGGAGAGTGTTTTAATAAACTTTCGGTAACACCTTTTACAATACCTGCGTTAATACCAATAAGCTCTTCGCGAGTCATACCTGGTTTACGAGGAATTCCACTTGTAATAACAACTACATCACTATTTGCTGTTTTTGCATAATCGTTTGTACTGCCCGATACGCGTGTTTCAAAACCGTTTAATGTTGCGGTTTGCATCATATCTAAGGCTTTACCTTCAGCAAAATTTTCGCGAATATCTAATAAAACTACTTCGCTTGCAATACGTCTGTTTGCAATAGCTTCGGCGCATGTAGCACCCACGTTTCCTGCTCCAACTACAGTTACTTTCATTTTGAATTATTTTTAGGTGGTTAATTTATTTCGTTATGTAAAATTATAAAAACACATGGATTTTTATGCTTTTACGTTTAATTTATTTTAATTTCTTTTTAAGGTCTTCGATACTCAACAAAATCACTTCATTAGTTGCTGGTAATTTGAATTGTGGTTCAAATTTATGCTCTGCAACCGCTGATATCGCATCTTTTATAGCTAACCAGGTTGCAAAAGCCAACATAAACGGAGGTTCAGCTACGGCTTTACTTTTACGAATTGCATTTGGATTGGGTACATTTTGCAACAATTGCGTTCTAAAATCGACTGGAATATCTTGTACCGAAGGTATTTTGTAAGTATCAGGCGAATGGTTTAATAAATGTCCTTTGTTATTCCATTTCATATCCTCGGTTGTGCACCAACCCACACCTTGAATGTAACCGCCTTCAACTTGCCCAACATCTAAACCATGATTTATTGAATCGCCAACATCATGCAAAATATCTGTACGTAAATTTTTATAAAATCCTGTTAAAGTATCTACCATTACTTCGCTTACGCACATACCAAACGAAAAATAATTGAATGGTTTTCCCCAGCCTGCAATTTTATCCCATCCAATATTAGGTGTGCGATAAAAACCAGTTGCGCTTAAACTCACTTGATTTAAGTAACACGACAACATCGCATCCGAAAAATTAATTTTTCTATCTAAATTTTTTGCATCAAAAATTATATCATTTTCTATTTTAATGTCTTCTACTTTTGATGGTTTATCTGCATTTACTTTAGAAAATTCGCTCGCAAACAATTCGCAAATTCTCGTTTTTAATTTGTCAACTGCATTTTTAACGGCCATTCCATTTAAATCAGTTCCAGCAGAAGCTGCTGTTGCCGATGTATTGGGAACTTTCGAAGTATTGGTTGCATTTACTTTTATTCGCCAAGTGCTTACGCCTAATTCTGCGGCAGCAATTTGTAAAATTTTAGTATTTAAACCCTGCCCCATTTCTGTTCCGCCGTGGTTTACTAAAATGGTTCCGTCTTTGTAAATATTTACTAAAGCTCCAGCTTGATTTAAAAAAGTGGTGGTAAACGAAATGCCAAATTTTACGGGCGTTATAGCAATTCCTTTTTTATAAAATTCGTTGTTTTTATTAAACTCGTCAACTGCTTTTTTTCTGTTTTTGTAGTCAGAAGATTGCATTAACTGATTGTAAAGCATATCCAAACGATTCAACTCAACCTCTTGTCCGTAGTGCGTTACATTATCTTTATCAGTTCCATAAAAATTTATTTTACGCACATCGGCAGCATCAATTTTTAAATAACGTGCAATGCAATCAATAACATATTCTATAGCGGCGCCGCCTTGAGGGCCACCAAAGCCTCTAAAGGCAGTGTTTGAAGGCAAATTGGTTTTATACGCTCTACCAATTACCAGCATATTTGGAATAAAATAAGCATTGTCGGCGTGCAACATAGCACGCTCTAAAATGGCAAAACTTAAATCGGTTGCGCAACCACCGTTTGCATTTTGAATTACTTTGTAAGCATTTATTTTTCCGTTGTCATCAAAACCAACTTCGTATTGAAATAAAAAAGGATGACGTTTTCCCGTCATTATTTGATCGTCATCTCTAAACAAACGAATTTTTACTGGACGTTTTGTAGCATTACAAAGCAAAGCTGCCCAAGCAGCAACCCAATTGGCTTGCGTTTCTTTTCCACCAAAAGCACCACCCATTCTGCGGTTTTCAACCACAATTTCGTTTTTACCAATACCTAACACTTCAGCAATAATAGCTTGTGTTTCTGATGGATGCTGTGTTGAACTATATGCTGTAATTTCGTTGTGTTCGCCGGGCACACATAAACACGTTTGCGTTTCTAAATACCAATGTTCTTGAGCACCTGTTTCTAACGTTCCGCTAATTGTATGTTTCGATTTTTTTAATTCCGTTTCTGCTTCGCCGCGTTTCATAATTCGTTCAGGACCTAACAAATTATTTTTTTGAATAGCAGTTGACAAATCTAAAATTGCTTCAAGTTCTTCGTATTCAATCTCAATTAATTTTTCGGCTTGCAAAGCAATATCGTCGTTTTCGGCAGCAATTAAAGCAATAGCTTGTCCTACGCATTCTACTTTAGTTTCAGCCAAACAAGGTTCATCATGTATCACTGGTCCCATTTGATTAGCACCTGGAACATCTTTATAACAAAGCACAGCATAAACACCTGCAAGTTGTTTTGCTTTTTCTAAACTAAGCGATTTTATTTTTGCATGCGCTACTTTGCTGTAAACTACTTTACCAACTAAAAGTTGTGTATTTACAAGCATATCATCTATGTAAACAGATTCACCACTTACATGTTTTATTGCGCTATCGTGAGGGAAATTCATTTTTATTTTTTTAGATGTTAGATTTGAGTATTTAGATATTAGAAGTACAACTTATAATTCATAACTCATAATTTATAACTAGCCTATGTTCCTATGTGGTAAAAAACTCATAACTCATAATTTACAACTCATAACTAAACATTCGTTTCAACCCAAAATTTCAACAACAAATTCTTAGCAGCAAGTGTTCTAAACTCTGCGCCAGAACGCGCATCACTTATGGGTGTAAAATCATCTGCAACCAGTTGCATTGCGTGTTCCACATGCTCTCTGCTCCACGATTTACCTGTCAAATAATGTTCTGCTTTTGCAGCACGTTTTGTTACTGCTGCCATTCCTCCATAAGCTAAAGTAATTGCCATTACACAGCCATTTTCGAGTGTAACACTAAATCCACCACTAACTGTAGAAATATCTAAATCTTTACGTTTAGATACTTTATAAAACTTAACTTGCGTATTAGCAGCAGGTTTTGGTATAATTATTTTTGTGATTAATTCGCTTGGTTTACGCTCTGTTTGGCGATAACCCAACACAAAATTATTCATATTAACTCTACGCTCGCCTTCTACACTTTGTAATTTTATTTCTGCATTATAAGCCATTAAGGTGGGTAACGTATCGCCAATTGGTGAAGACGAACCTAAGTTACCGCCAAACGTTGCTAAGCATCTAATTTGTTTTGAACCAAACACTTTTAAAGTTTCATACAAAGCGGGCAGTTCATTTTCTGCAACAACTTTAACATCTTCTAAAGTCATGCCTGCGCCAAACTTAATATGGTAATCGCTAATCGAACAATCTTTTAAATCCTCTACATGCGATAAATCAATTATCTCTGTAAGCAACTCGTGTCGTTTAGTTACCCGTAAAGCCACATCTGTAGCACCCGAAATCATAACAGCATCTTGCTTTTTATAACGAATTGCTAATGCTTCTTCTTTAGTTGAAGGTTGATAATAATGTTGATTTTCTGTTTCAATTTCAATTGAATTTTCTTCTTTTTGTATCACTTTTAATTGCGCAACAACTTCGTTTTCTGAATCCGAAAAAATATCTTTTCCATTTTTGTTACACGATAAAAAAGCAGATTCTATAATTGGTTTGTAGCCTGTGCATCTGCACAAATTGCCTGTTAAAGCATCTTCTACAACTTCTTTACTAGGGTTATTTTCGTTTTTATACAAAGAAAATAAAGACATTACTATACCTGGCGTGCAATACCCACACTGACTTCCATTACAATTTACAAGCGATTCTTGCACAGGGTGCAACTTTTCTTTTTGTGATAAATTTTCAACCGTAATTAATTGTTTGCCATGCAGCATAGGTAAAAAAACCAAACACGAATCAATAGCTTTGTATTTTATTTTATCTTTATTTAATTCGCCCAACACAATTGTGCAGGCACCGCAATCGCCTTCGGCACAACCTTCTTTAACTCCTTTGTGGCAAGGATTTTTTCGTAAATAATTTAAAACAGTGGTAGTTGGTTTTAGCTCATCGCTAAATGTTAGTTTAGTTATTTTGCCATCTAACACAAACTTTATCTCATTGCGCATATCTCTTCTTTTTTGTCATTCTAAAAATAATGAAAACAAATCTTTAATGCAAAACTAATTTTGATTTCGTATATCAATCAATTTAGCCAAAATACTTATTGCAATTTCTTCGGGCGTAATTGCTTTAATATCAATACCTATAGGCATATCAACAGCATCTAATTGCTTTTGACTTAATATATTGGCTGCTTCTAAATTTTTTTTAGCTATCGCAACTTTTCTTTCGCTACCGATCATACCAATATACTGGTGTGGTTTTAGAGCTGTTAATGCCAAAATCTCTCTATCGTAATCGTGGTTGTGCGTAAGTATTACAACAAAAGTATTTTCATCAAAACTTAATTCTTCAATTGCGGTTTTATGATGATTTTTAATTAACTCAACACCTTCAAAAACTTCGTCTTCAAAAGCTTCGTAGCGCTCATCAATCAAGTAAACTGAAAAGTTTAAAGCTTTTGCAAACTGAGCTAACGCTTTACCAATATGTCCTGCACCAAAAATATATAGTTTTTTTGTATTCATAATGGGTTCTAAAAATAATTCTACTGTTCCGCCACAACACATGGCTAATTCGTTTACTAAATTATGTTTTACAATAAGCGCTTTGTTGCTTTGCAAAACTTCTAAAGCTTGTTCAATTACTATTTTTTCTAAAGCACCGCCACCAATTGTTCCTTTTATTTTTCCGTTTTGTAATACCAACATTTTTGCGCCAACTTTTCGTGGAGCTGAGCCTTTTGTGGCAATAATAGTACACAATACCGCTTTTTGATTGCTGTTTTGTAAATCTATTAGCTCTTTAAAAATCTGGCTCATTTTCTCGTTTGATTTACTAAGTTAAGAAATAGCTGTATATATCTCAAATTGAGAATCCGTTAGCATGCAACAAAAACAATATTTGTCACGCTGAAGCATGATGCGTCTCATTTTATTTAATTATATCTTTTTTAGATTCTTCGTTCCTCAGAATGACAAAAAAAGGATTTTTCACACTGAAGAAGAAGTGAATAAGCCCATGCAATCTTGCTCTTTAGACTGCTTTCCCGAAAACACGGGACAAGCTGTTCCTCGCAGTATAAAAAAAAAGCAGGTTGCTTTCGCAACCTGCTTTTTAAAAAAAAATTGACTATTTTATTATCTGTTGTTTACAACCAATTTACCTGTTTGAGTTTCCTCATTCATTGTAACGCTTACCATGTAAACTCCAGTTGCAAAACCATTTAAGTTTAAATTACATGTGTTTTCGCCAACTACAGTTTCTACTTTATTAAGTATAACCTCTTGACCAACAGCATTTTTCACTTTTACAATTGCAACACCTGCGCTAGCTGCTGTAAACACAACTTTAGCTTCTGTTCTTGCAGGGTTAGGGAAAATATAGAATGTCTCATTTCCTTTAACACATGGCGAAACAGCTTCTATCACTTTTGTATAATCAATCATACCGTTTTGATCAATAATTTTTAAACGATAATAAGTTGTTCCTTCAAATGGTTTAGAATCAACTGCTGAGTAATATTGCTCAACATTGCTAGTACCAGCAGCTTTTACAACTCTTACTTCTGTATATTCTCTACCATTATTACTTTTCTCTAATGTAAACGTACTTGCTGCTTTTTCTGAAGAAGTACTCCATTTAACTGTTATAACATCATCATTACAAGTAGCAGTTAATTCTGCTAATTTAACAGGTAAAGGAATAATAGAAATTGATTTACCAATTGCAAATTGAGAGAAACCTACCATGCCACTTCGAACAGCAGATATTTGTGTACCTGGTGCAGCTGGTAAACCACCCGAAGCATAAGTTCCATCAATTGTCCAAGAACCAACTGGTGATGTTACTCTTTTTAATACGGTGGTACGTGTTGTAGCAGCATCAATTGTATAGTTATTAGCATTTAAAGTACATGTATAAGTTGCAGTTCCTGCTGTATTTGGTGTAACTGTCCAAACACCTCCATTTGCATTACCTATACCAATATCAGAACCTCCATTATCTAAAAGTGAAGTATAAGTATAAATTGTTGTCGCTTCAAGTAATGGTAAACCGCCACCTGTTAAGCTAGCTGAATTACTAAAGTTTACATCAATATAATCTATACCATGACCTGATGCAAAGTTAAGATTTTGTAATTGATAAGAATCTACTTCTATATTACCAACTGGGAAATCATAAGACCCACCTGCTGTTGCCAAATATCTTCTTAAAACGGCAGTAGGGTCGCTTGTTACAACATACTTATCTAAAGCAGTACCAGTAATAATAGCGGCAGTTCTATTAGCCATAGTTAATCTATTACCAGTAGATAAAACTAATCTACCTGATAAAAATTGTAAAGTACCTTTAGTATGCCCAACCATATTACCAATTGTCATATTACCTACTACTGTAACTGTTGGATTTAAAGCTGTATTATTAATAGTTACAAAGTTAAACGAGTTGTTTGTAAGCGTACTAACCGTTGTAACGGTTGTAGTATTAGTATATGTTTGAGGAACTGTACCAACAAACGAAACTCTACCCAAATCGTTTGTTATTAAAGTACCAGCATGAACAAAATCTCCACAAATATTTAATCTGGCAGCAGCGCTTGTAAAGCTAATTACGTTACCACTATTTAAATACAAATTACCTGTATTAGCAATACCAGAGTTTACAGCCGGTACAGTAGTACTAAAGCCTATTTTTGGTGGATTACTAACTGCTAAAGCAGGTGTGTTAGGTATAATAACATCTGATGCACAACCTGGTACACAATTAGAGTAATTTAAGTACTCAGGAAAACTAATTGACCAAGAAACTATAGTATTACTAGAGCCCCCTCCATCAGTATCATCATTTAATCGTAACGTCCAGTCGCCATTAGGGACTATTGAGCCACCACCAATAGCACCAAAAGTTGCTCTATTAGGTGTTGTGCCGCATTTCGCAGTTAATGTACCATTTGGCTTAACATAAGTTACAGCATCAGCAGCTATTACCGCTGGTGCCTGATCTGAATAACTAACATTTGTATAATTTCTGTTTAAACCTTGTGTTAATTTAACAATATCACCATTAGGAGCTATTAAAAAATATGTTAAATCAGCTGATTTGGTAGCCGAACTTACTGTTACATTAACAGTAACTGTTAACAAATTAGTAGGTATAGCATAAGTTATTCCATTTACACTTGTAACACCAGTAACCGTAATTGTACTAGTTGTACCAGGAGATGTACAAACAGCTTGAGGCACTACTACATTTATTGCCCCAGAAGTGAACGAAGCTGGATTTTGAGTGTCTGATAAACCTCTCCAGTTACTTGGATCAAACCAGTTGTTTGTAGAATTTACACCAGCTCCAGTCCATGTTAATACTGGAGGTGAAATAGCATTCAATGTTACTACAAACGGTGTACATGTAGTTTCTGCACAACCTGTTGGGGTTGAACTTACATAAAACGTTTCGCTTGCAGTAATATTTGCAGCATAACTAAATGAGTTACTTACAACTGGTCCTCCACAAGAACCTTGATACCAAGTATAAGCACCAGGTACTAATGGATTATTTACACGAAGGGTTTGTGCGCCCCCCACACACATACTTATATTAGTTACCGCAGGTGGGTTATTTACACCTGTTACAGTAACGGGAACCCTAACACTGGGACATCCCAAGTCATTAACTAATTCAACATAATAGGTGGTGACGCCTGTTGTGGCATACGTTACAACATAACTAGCTCCGAGTCCCAACAAATTGCCACCTAAAGCAGCATCATACCATCCGTAGGTGTAACTGGAAACAGGTGTTGCATTTAAAGTTACAGAGCCACCAGTACAAACTGAAAAAGTTGTAACAGGAACCGTAGCAGGAGCTGGATCTGGTAATACCTGAACTGAATAAGTTAACACAGGTGTTAACGGACCACAACAACCAGAAGAAACTGTTAAGGTTAATACATAGGTTAATGTCGTAATACCACCATTAGCAAAAAACACATCGGTTACAGCAGAATCTGGCGCTGCAAAAGTAGCTGTATTACTACTAACAGGCGAAGTGCTTGCCGTCCAAGAAAAAACCATACCCGGAACACCAATAAGCGAACTAGAATAACTATTACCTACGTTTGGACAAACTTTGTTTACACCTGCTAAAGTTCCAGTACCTGGTATACCCATTAACATATTAACAAAATCGGGGTAATTAACATTTTGATTGGCAGAAACAGCAGGAAAATCGGGGAAAGTAATTGACCAACCAAGTAAAGTACCAGTAGCAAATTTAGTATCACTTGAAATATATAATGTCCAAACGCCATTAGGATTATAATTTCCACCTGTTCCAAATTCGCCAAATGATCTTACAGTAGGTGTTCTAGTACAAGAAGCAGTTAAGCTACCTTCAGGTCTAAACGAACCTGTCATTGGGCACACTCCAGATGCAGCACTAGCAGCAGCAACATCAGTAAAAACTGTTGCAGTAAAATTATCTGAAATTGTACCATTATCTGTGGTTAACTCTAAAATTTGTCCATTTGGTGCCCTTAAAAAGACATCCATGTAAGAACCTCCAACATGTGTGACATCAATTTGCACCTGAATTAATCCAGAAGCAACCGTACCGGTTGCACCAGCAACAGTTATTGTACTATTTACACCCCCACTAGCACAATTCTCATCTGCTATAGCAACATCAGTTGTATTACTAAAAGAAGAAGAAGACCTAGTTGTTATATCTCCTTGAAAATTAATTGTTCTTCTACCAACAGTTGCGGTATACCTATTATCTGGTACCGTTAAAGTAGCCGAAGACCCTGTTGTAAGTGATGTAGCATTTGTACCCAATCCATTCATTGGCCAAAGTGGAGTAGGATCTACAGCAGTAAAATCGATATTGGTATTAAAACAGTTTATATTTTCTACTGTTATTAAAGGGTAATTACTTATTAAAGTATTAGTAAAAGCAGTATTAGTATATGTAGTAGCACCGTTTGAAGCCACTTTAAAACCATTACCACCAGCAGTACCTCCCGTTGCATAAATTTCTGATGAAGTTATACTCGATACAACGGTTGCGTCGAGCGCACTTACTCCATAAGCATTACCTGGCGCTCCTAAAGGAGCAGCACCACAACCCGTTATGGCACAAGCAGAACCATTACCAACGCAAATACCATATTCCGTATCAACACCCACTGAACCATCAGCAGAAGAAACAAATATCCAATATTTTGTACCAACAGTAACAGCTTGCGAAACAACAAATGTTGGCGAAGCAGCACCACAAATTGCAGTACCTACAGAAATAAGCGCACCACAATTGTTACCAGAATAAATCATTACTTGTACATCGCCCGTAAAATTTGAACCTAAATTACCAATGGTTATTACCATTGGTGATGCTGTTGGGCGAACCATTAAAATAGCATCGCCAGAACCAGCAACTTCGCAACCGCCTGAGTCAATACAACCTGTAGCACCTACAAGAGACAAACTATGACAATTACCAGAAACAGATGTAGATAAATCGGCACACAAACAGCCTGTTGGATCGTCAACACCAGTTGTAACAGCAACGCAAAAATCTGCTCCGCTACCACAAGGCCCACTAGAACTATAAACTATTTGAATTAAGTAAGTAGCACCAACTGTTAAACCAGAAAGACTATGTCTTTGATTTAATAATTGTTCGGCAGCAGCAACGCAAGTTAAACGGGTTGCAGGTAAACAAGCTCCGCTATAAACTGCAGAACCCATATAACAACCGCCACTACCAGTCATGGTAACGATATGTGTTGCTTGTGTAGCAACAAATTTATACCAAACACTTTGGTTAATGGTTCCTGCACAAAACGACTCACCAGTTTGAACTGTAGATGCATCTGTAACACCATTAACACAAGCCCCGTTAACGGTAAGCGAAATAGCATTAGCACAATTGTCGTTTGCTGGTTGAGCAAATGCCTGGTTAAAGCCTAATAACCCAAAAATCATTGCTAGTATCAAAGATTTTGAGAAGCTATAAAAATTTTTCATAATATCTGTTTTTGTTGTTAATTTCATTGGTATTCTATATTGTACCTTTTAAGTTAAATTATTGATCAGAACCTTTTCCAGCATCAATATAACACCTAACAATATTATAATTACTACATGTAGAACCCATCTTAATTCCAAAATTGTTAATGCCAAGCCCCCTTGTATTTTTGGCTACGTTTGCAGAACCAGGCAACTCAATTCTTAAATCTTGAAATCTGAAAAGAGCTGAACCAGAAACAACATCAATAGCAGTAACATTTTTTGTAGAACCTACATCTAAAGTACTAGATCTTCTAATAGTTGTAGAGTTTGCACCTCCTGACAAATCACTTGATTTGCTAGTAAAAGTAGCATCAAAACCACCTTCAATAGTTACATAACCAATTACAGAAAGTTTATTATCTAAATTATAAACCCCTTTTGTACATTTAATAATTGCGTTTTGACACAATGATAGTTGCAACGCATTTTGGAGTGTTGTAGGGTCTGTTTTTAACAAACCACTTCCTGCACTTGTATAAGCAACGTATGTAGTTACACCATCAGGACCAATATCGGTAAAAGAAGTAACTCCACCACTAGGAGATACATAATAAATATTACATTCTTGAGCAGCACCTAAAGTTGCGTTTTTAATGGTAGAAGTTGCAGTATTTGCACTAGGACATCCTTTTTTAGTACGAGCAGTAACAGTATAAACTCCTGCTGGCACTGAAATGGTTTGAGTTGTTTGCCCGCCACCCCATAAATAAGTACAATCAGTACAATCAACTCCATCAATAGATGCAGAAGCTTCGATAGTAGTATTTGTAGTACCAGCACAAATAGCTAAGTTAACAGGATCTACAGCTGCTACTAGATTGTTAACCAAAGTTATAGTTAATCCAGCAGATTTTGTACAACCATTTAGAGTTGTTGTTACCTCGTAATAAGTTGTTGTAAAAGGAGTTACAGTATATAAACCTGTAGTAGAAACTACTGATCCATTTTCTAAAACATCAATGCTACTGGTAAGATTTCCGGGGTTTAAAGTATAAGTACCTCCTATTGCAGCACCATCAGCCTTTAATCTAACTTGATCTCCAGCAGTACAAACCTGATCTGTATTTGCAACCAAGGTAATATCTTGCATATAATCAAATTGATAGAAAACTCCCGGAGGAATAATATTACCACATCTATCTTGCAGTTTTCCTAAATTGGTAATTAATTTATAAGTACCAGAAGGCATACCTCCACCATGACCAATAATAATCTGATCAGTATAAAAACCAGGTTCGCAATTTGATCCATTAACAGCAGTAATATTTGGAGTGTAATCAGTACCTGTTATCGTATTAACTAATATAAATTCATTTGATTTAATTGAATCACAGAAAATTTCCTCACTAAAACTCAAAGTAATTTCATTTGAAACACAAGAGTTTAAACCTGTCATAACTGGAGCCACATTATCAAACAATTGAGCTGTACCTGTAAAGTTTAATTGATATCCATTATTATCTCCAGAGAAGTTATCTATAATAATTAGATACTGAGACCCAGCTAAAACATTTAAACCTGGCATGGTTGGAACTCCAGAACCACCTTCAGATAATGGAGTAACTGTTGAAATAGTTGTTGTTAAACCAGTATTGCCTGGAGTAGCCGACCAGTTACAACGAACAGGTACCAAAGTAGGAATATCAGCACATGTGTATGAAGTTAAATCATATACAGCAAAATCGTAATCTCTAAGAGTTGTAAGTGTAAAAGCAAAAGTACCATTGGTTTTAGGCGAGATAGAATACCACACAGAGTTGGTTTCATCTGTACCCAAACAAGTTCCTCCAGCAAGCTCTTGGTTACCAGCACCAACATAAGAGTTAGTTTCAACAAATTGCGGTGCACACATTGGTATTGCACCAGCACAATCTTGCATTGGACCTGTTAATGTTCCTGGTGGAACTTCGTATTGAGCACCACAAATAGTAAAATCGCCTGTTGAACTTACTTCAGTAGCTATCATTAAATAATAAGTTCCAGTGGCTAAATTAGTTACAGAAAAAGAACTTGCAGGAGCTGCACAAATAGACTCAATACCTGTAAAACTCGTACAAGATGTGGCTCTAAATACATAAGCTTGAACATCGCCACTAAATGTATTAGAGGGAAAATTAAAGCGTATTGCATTATTAGGAGCAGTTATACTAAATGAATAATATACAGATGCAGCAGTGGGTGTAACACAACCACCATAAGTATCTGGTGTTGCACATACATTTGTTTGTCCTGTTAAGCATGTTCCGTTTGTAGGTAAAGCAATAGCACCACAAGCACCATCATTAGTGAGTGTGGTAACACTACAATCTATACTTTGATTACCACAAATTGTGTAAGTACCTTGTGTACCATCTGTAGTTCCCACACTTAAATAATAAGTTGTAAGGGTTGATAAATTTGTAAAACGAATTGTACCTCCCCAACCACCGCAATACGTTGACACTGAAGTTGGAGTAGCACAAGCTCCTGATGATAATATCATTTCTACATTACCCCCACCAAAAGTTGTTACGTTATCTATTGTAACATTCATTACTGTATTTGCACCAGTAAGATTAAATTGATACCAAACCGTGCTTGTAGAAGTTGCACAACCTGAAGTGTAATCGGCTGTTGCACAAGTGTTTCGTTGATTAGTTAAACATGTAGCATCTACAGGTAATGAGGTAGCGGCACAAATATTATCGTTTGCAGGAGCTAAACCTGTACAAGGATTTATTGATTGCAAACCACAAACTTGGAAAGCACCAGCGTAAGCTGCATCTGTTGAAACAGCAAGTCTATAAGCAACTCCTGCTGTTAGCCCTGTAAAGGTAAAAGTACTAACCTTTGTACCACATTTTGCAGTTACTGGAACTAAACCAGCACAAGCACCTGTATATAATTGTAAATCTACATTCGGTCCAAAACCAGCTGCAGTATTAGAAAAAGTTAAAGCTAATTGGTCATTAGATCCTGTTAAAGTAAAAGTATACCACAACGTTTTATTAGAAGTTGCACAACCTAAATTAAAATCGCCGGTAGCTGCACAATTGGTAAATGATGCTGCACATGTACCATCAATCGGCAATGTTACTGGTGTAGCACAAGCATCATGAGCAGGAGGAGTAACACATGGATTTGTACCTTGTGTAGCACAAATATTAAATCTTCCTTCTAAACCCGCAACAGATGAAACTCCAAAAGTATAAGTTCCGGGTGTTATACCAGAAAAACTATAGGTATCAGATGGTAAACCACATTGAGAACCAACCAAAACAGGAGCACCACAAGTACCTGAAAACAAAGCTGTTTCTATGCTTCCACCAAATGTGTAACTAGAAAAATTAATCGTTAACATATTTCCAGCAGTTAGTACATATTTGTACCAAACTGTTTTAGGAGTTGTAAAACAACCAACTGGCGTATCGCCAGTAGAACCAGAACAAACGTTAGTTTGACTTGTTAAACAAGTGCCATCAACAGCACCAAGAGTAGCGTTACAAATTAAATCGTTAGCTGGAGCAGATGGGCAACTTAATAAACAAGCACCAGAAGTTAAAGCAACCATTGGTGCAGGTGTACATGTGTTTGCAGCAACACTTTTTGCCATAACCGCTAAACCACCATTAATGTTACCAGCAGTAAGCGCTCTTCTTGATGTTCCAACAGTAAGTGAATAATTCATCACATCTGCAGTAGGTTCATTTACGTGAGCTAACTGATGACCATGACCTAATTCGTGTAAAGAAACAGATTCAAAATCAGATTGTCCAGGACCAACTGCCGCAGGACCAAATTGCCATGTAGTTCCAGAATCGAAAACAATATCCAATTCATAAACCCACCACTCCATTGTTGCTCCAGATCCGCAAGCGGTCCATCTACTCGTACATCTTCCTAATACTCCAGGAGGCAATTCAGCTCCTGAATCAAAACGCACCACATTCACTCCATCAGCCGCTATAGTATTTACAGCAGTTGTTGTACCTAAACCCCAATTGATATACGTAGCACAACGCCAAGACTCTAAAGAACGAATAAAAGATGCATTAGCAGGTGCGTTAGCAGCAAAACTTGTTTCCATTTGCCACGTGTAACCACCAGCTTGTTTATTAATATGATCTGTTTTATACATTAACCCACCCGATTCAACATTCATTAAATCGTAAGTTACAGTTATATTAGATGGAGAGTTTACAGTAGTACCACCAACTCTAACACGAAAAATACCTGTACCAGCATCAGAAGGTACTCTAACAACAATTTGTGTTGCCGACCATGATATGTATTCAGAGGCTATTGGCTGAACAAAAGTACCACCAGCTCCATCATCAGCATTATCAAATTCTACATACATTGTAGATGTTGGACCTCCAGTACCAAAAGCAGTACCTGTAATAGTTAAAACCGTTGTGGTTCCTGCGGAAACTGATGCCGGAGCAAAAGAAGTGATTGTTTGCGCAACAACACCCAAAGATGACATGGCGAAACAAATCAAAAGCAGAAAAATTGACTTTGTATTTAGTAAATTTTTGATCATGTGCTTATTTTTTAAATTGTATGTGGTGTATGAAGTTATATTATTAAATTATTTTTTCTTAAAACTTACTTTGGTAATTTCTTTCACTTCTTGTTTTGTTCTTTTTTTAATTTCACCATATAACTTTGTCGTTATATCATTATAAGTTGTAAACATATCATTTGCTGTATAATTATTCAAATCATAACGAGCAAAACCCTGAGAGTCTGCATAGGTTTTAAAACTTGGCAAACCAGAATTTTGAGAAGGCTTAACAGTGCCAGCATGACACATGAAAATACCAACATCACCTTTACTAATTTCTAATGTATGAGTAACTGTTTCTTTTTCATTACCAACAGTTCCTCCTTCGGTAATTATTTCAACAGTATTTGCAGTAAGTGTCCCTTTAAAAACTTTATATACTTCTATCACATTCGCAGTATAAATATTAGTGTGTTTTTCATCCCAAAAAGACTTAGAACTCAACACTTTACCTTCAAACACAACTTTAGAATTAGCTATACGCTGATCTAATGAAACTTGTACTAATTGGGCAAATGAATTTGAACAAAATAGAAACAAGAATAAAGTTAAAATTGTTTTAGAAACAATTGATTTAGCGGAAATTTGAGTCATATCTTATTTGTTTATTTATGATTAATACTAATTAACTTTAATTACTTTTAAGTCTTCGTTATACCTTTTTAAAAGTTGGCTATCTATATTTGCACGATTACCAATTACAACTGGATAATAAAAAGGTTCTGAATTTTTAACCTCAGACTTCTTAGAAACCAAAACAGCACTTCTTTCCGGAGCCTTAACCACAACTTTTTTTCCTTTATTATCTTTTATTGTAACAAGCAAAGGCTCATTACTCGTCTTTAGACTAACATTAGAAAAACCATCCTCTTTCACAACAATTGAATTCAAATACTCTTCATCAATTACTTTACTAATTTTGCCTTGAGCTCTCGCGTTTAAAGAAATAACAATGAACGCTATAATTATTAAATTAACTTTTTTCATACAAATATTGTTTTATTACACATTTAAACCTAAACCAAAGCTAAACATAAATAAAAAAATATCCAACTATTTTTTATTGTTTTTTTTTAACAAAGCCATTCTATATCAAAACCTTACAAAAAAAATCTATCATTTATTTTTGTTTCTCTTAATGAATTTTATACCTTTACTGAACTAAAAAGTTTAAATTAAAACAAAATTTTAAACAAAACCGCTAATCTACTTAAAAACAAATAGTTATGCTTAGATTTTACACAAATTATCTACCAAAACAAAAAATCTTTTTCACGATTTTAACACTACTTATTACCACAATTGGAGTATTTGCACAAGCCCCAGGTACTGTGCAATTAGGCGGAGCAACTGCTACAGCTATAGACAACTCGATTAGTAGCCCAGTAAACAATAATTTATTTGGAGCGGCCGATGGCAGTAGAAAAATTCAAATAATATATAGAGCCGCGGAAATTACTGCTTTAAATGGTGTTGCTGGTTTAATAACTAATTTAGCATGGGACGTGAACGAGGTTTATTCGGAAAACGGAATCGGCTTTTTAAATTATACTATTAAAATGGGTCACACATCTGCTACAAGTATTCCAACCACTACATTTATAACTACTACAGCATTTACAACAGTTCGTCCCGCTGCAGATTACTTACCTACGCTTGGATGGGACGTTATCGATTTTGGAGCAAATGATTTTACATGGAATGGAACTGACAATATACTTATTGAAGTTTGTTTTGATCCAACTTTAGTTGACTACACAAACTTATTTCACGGCAGTTGCTCTTATTACACTGACGTAGCGGATAACTACCGAGATAAAGGTGTTTTTGATGCGGCAGCTTGTGGAGAAACAGATGCTGATTATACAACAGCAATAAAGCCTAGAGTAAAATTAGGTATGCAGGTAGGAACTGTTACTTGTGGAGCGCCAACTACTTTAAGTGTTACTATGCCTGGAATTACCTCTACAGTGTTTACGTGGACTGCCCCATCAACAGGAACTCCAACTGACTATGTAGTTGAGGTTAGAGCATCGGACGATATAACTGTGGTAACTACACTTACGGTAACAAGCGCAAGTACGGTTGCAACTATAACAACAGGTTTAGCTGCCGACACAGATTATAAAGCTTATGTGAGAACAAAATGTGGTGCAAGTTTTAGCACTTATAGCACTGTGGTAAACTTTAAAACATTATGTACTTCTACTTCAGTTCCATACACACAAGATTTTAATGTTACAGGTCCTCCGGTTTTACCAGGTTGTACTTACAAACAAGATTTAAATGGGTTTGAAACATGGAATACTGCGGTTACTCCTGTTGGACCAGCACAACCTACAGGTGTAAACAGTTATACGGGCAATATTATTCAATATTCAAAAAGCACCACAAACCCTGCTGATGATTGGTTTTATACAAGTGGACTTAATTTAACAATTGGACAAATTTATAGAATAAAATATAAATATGGCGCAAGAGGAACTTCTGGAAAAATGGAAAATATGAGAGTTTGTTACGGTACTTCTCCAGTAAGTACATCAATGGTTACTACCTTAAGTGATTATCCTAACATTAATGCTCAAGCAAATTTAGCTCAAATAGATTTTACACCTCCAAGTACAGGTGCTTATTATTTTGGTTTTTATGCATACTCAACAATAAACCGTGATATTTTATACCTAGATGATATTGTAATTAAAGTAAAGCCAGTTTGTAACGAAGTAACTAATACGGGCGTTTATAATTTTACCCCTACTACAGCTGTATTGAGTTGGACACAAGCTTCTCCCATTAACTCTACAAACTATGTGATAGAAGTAAGATCAAGTGGTGCTGCAGGTTCAGGCAGTACAGGTTTAGTTTCTACTTTTACTACAACTAATACAGCTTCTTCAGTTACTTTAACAGGAATGCAAGCTGCAACCACATACACAGTTTACATTAAAACCTTGTGTACAGAAGGAGATATTAGTGGCTGGAACGCAGGTATTAACTTTACAACACAATGTGATCAAAACCCTGTAACAGCTTTAACTGTTTACCAAACTACTACAACTTCGGCTGTAGCAAGTTGGACAAATCCAAGTGTAGGAACAACACCTACTGTTTATGAATTAGAAGTAAGAGAATCTGGTGCGGTATTAAGTGGTTCAACAGGTTTAGTTTCTTCTTACTCAACAACACACCCAACAAATGTTATTACTTTTACTGGGTTAACTGCTGCTACAACTTACACCGTTTATATAAGATCTAAATGCGCTTTAGGACAATATAGCGCATGGGAAAGCAAAGCTTTTAAAACACTTTGTAACGCTGTTAACGTACCTTATAACGAAAATTTCAGCTCAGTTGTTGACCCGAATTTACCTTTATGTTCACAAACTGAAAATTTATCTGCTGCTCCAACTAATGATTGGTCTACATATAATGCAAGCG
Source organism: Bacteroidota bacterium (assembly GCA_040385525.1). Lineage (GTDB taxonomy): Bacteria > Bacteroidota > Bacteroidia > UBA4408 > UBA4408 > JAZKHE01. The sequence continues at coordinate 692,309 of JAZKHE010000002.1, read as the reverse complement.
CTAATAATGATTTTGCTACTAATGGCGGTAATGTGCTTTACTTTGGTTGGGATGGGGCAAATGCTGCAAACAATTGGTTTTATACACAGGGAGTAAATTTAACAGCTGGAACCGTTTATGCTGTAAGCTACAAATACCTTGGTAAAACAACAAATGCATCATTTATGAAAGTAAGTTACGGTACTTCTCCTACAGCAAGTGCAATGACTACCACTTTGGCTAATCTTACTTCAATTGCAGGATTTGATGGACTACCAAATACATCTGGAACACCAGCAACAAATAACTTTACGGCTCCTACAACTGGGGTTTATTATTTTGGTTTTCAAACCAACTCTGTAGCAAATAACGAATATATTTTTCTTGATGATATTAGTGTAACTACAGCTCCATTAAACACAAACTCAAGTTTATCTAATTTAAGTTCTAGCCCTGCGGGTACTTTGGCTCCTGCGTTTTCTGCTACAACTTATAGTTATACAGTTACATTACCATTTGGCACTACAGGTGGAGCTACATTAATCCCTACAACAGCAGAAGGGACATCTACAACATCAATAACAAGTGCTACTAACGTTGCTGGCTCTACTCCTGCAAATGTTGCAAATGTAGTTGTTACTGCACAAAACGGATCAACTTCTACCTATACCGTTACTTTTAATTTAGGTACTGCAAATACAAATTCTAGTTTAGCAACTTTAACAACAAGTGTAGGAACGTTATCTCCAACTTTTTCTGCTGGAACCTTAAACTACACTGTAACTTTACCTTACGGAACTACTGGTGGAGCAACACTTACAGCAACTACTGCAGCGGTTACTTCTACAAGAGTAATAACTAACGCTTCAAATGTTGCTGGCACAGCACCTGCAAACGTTGCTACCGTTGTTGTTACTGCACAAAACGGATCAACATCTACTTACACAGTTACTTACAACGTTACACCAGTAAGTACAGATGCAACTCTAATGTCGTTAATACCAAGTACGGGAACGTTAATACCAGTATTTAGTCCATCATTAACAAGTTACACTGTAAATATGCCTACAGGTTCTTCTGGCTTCGCAGATTTAACGGGTGTAGTTAACAGTTCGTTTGCAAGTATTACATCTAACTTAGGAGCATTAGAAATTAGTAGTTCTGACCCAATTGACAACACAGCTTCAATTACTGTTACTGCTCAAGACGGAAGTACTATGACGTATTATGTTTCGTTTATTATTGGTGTTGGTATTAACGAAAACGTTGCCAATTCGCTAAGTGCAAGTATTTATCCTAACCCAACTAACGGATTAACTACATTAAAAGTAAACAATACTAATTCTTCTACACTTAAAGTAAGTGTAGTTTCTGTTTCTGGTCAAGTGGTTTCTGAAAAAGAAATTAAAACAAACAATCAAGAAACTAACTATGAAATTAATTTAAGTAATCAACCAAAAGGTGTGTACTTTGTTAAAATTAAAACAAACGAAACTACTTTAGTAAAACGAGTTATTACTTACTAAGAATTACAAAATAAATTCAATAAAAAAAGGCGGGATATCCCGCCTTTTTTTATTTTATAAACTATTGCAAAATATTATCTCTTTTTCTTTTTAGCAGCTTTTTTTGGTGCAACAAATTTTTCGGCTTCTTTTAAAAGCTGTTGCCAATTATTATTTACATCGTTTGTTAATGCTATGGTTTGTGAATAATCAGCTTTGTTAACTTCTAACACTTCTACTTCTTTGCCAATAAAATCTTCAATTTCTTCTAACACTTCTTTTTCTTCAGCACTGCAAAAAGAAACCGCTATTCCTTTTTGAACTCCTCTCCCTGTTCTACCAACCCTATGCACATAATTTTCTGCAACTTCGGGCATATCGTAATTTATAACATAATCTACATTGGGAATATCTACTCCACGAGCACTTATATCTGTTGCAATTAAAATTTTAAAACCGCCATTTTTAAATTCATTCATTACTTCTACTCTATCTTGCTGCTCTTTATCGCCGTGCATTGTTTTTGTAACAATACCTACTCGTTCCATAGCGCTAAAAACACGTTCTGCGCGAACTTTTGTACGAACAAAAACTAAAATTTTACTTTCAGGATGCTCGTTAACAATTCGTTCTAAAAAAAATCTTTTATCGTCCATTTCCACAAACATTACTGCATGCGAAACATTTTTTGATACTGGATCTTTAGGCGAAATTTGAATTCGAATAGCATTGTGAACTAATGAATACGCAAGTTTCTTAATTTTCTCATTAATTGTTGCTGAGAAAAAAAGTGTTTGACGATAACGCGGTAAAAACTTTATTAAGTCTTCAATATCTTTATAAAAACCTAAATCTAACATTAAATCGGCCTCATCGAGCACTACAATTTTAATATCGCGTAAATCTATATAACCTTGGCTGCGTAAGTCGAACAAACGACCAGGTGTTGCCACAACAACGTCCACTCCTTTTTCGAGTTGTATAATTTGATCATCTTGATTTACACCTCCATAAACTGCTAAAGTTCTTACTGGGCAATATTTACCGATGCTTTCAAAAACTTCTGTTATTTGTAATGCAAGCTCATGCGTTGGCACCATTACCACCACCGAAATAGCATTTGTTTTTTTTAATAAAGATAGTTTGTGTAGTATAGGAATTACAAAAGCCCCCGTTTTACCAGTTCCTGTTTGCGCAATTGCCAAGACATCTTCTCCTTTAAGAATAGAAGGGATAGCTTTAAATTGTATATCAGTTGGTCGTTTAAAACCTAATTCTTGTAAACTTTGTTTTAATTCGGGTATTATATGGTATTGTTCAAATTTCATTTTTCAAAATTACTAATTTATTTAGTTGGAAGGTTTTAAGGTTGGAAAGTTTTCAGTTTAGGGTTAGAAGTTTAGTGATTGTATAAAAGCAAGCAAATTAGTATGAATTGGAAATAAATTAGGTTGGTAAGCTAATTAGAATTACATTTGTACAATTCTTAATGAAGATTGTATCTCAATCTGTTTGTTACCCCACAAGTTCCATTCGATATTTTTACACTTTTCTTAGAACGAAAAGTAACGGTAATGCTTGCTAAACAAGCAAAACCAAATAAGTACCTAATAATAATTAATGTCTTTTACAAATTTAAAATTAATTGAGCCGCTAATTTTAGCACTTGATAAAAAAGGTTACACAGAACCTTCACCAATTCAACAACAATCAATTCCCCCTATATTAGAAGGCAGAGATATTTTTGGATGTGCTCAAACAGGCACCGGAAAAACTGCTGCATTTTCGTTACCCATTCTTCAACTTTTAACTAAGAAAAAAGAAACCGATAAATCAACTGGAATAAAAGTTTTAATACTTGCTCCTACTCGTGAATTAGCTGGTCAAATTGGTCAAAACATTGCAGAATACAGTTGCAATTTAGAAATATCTCACGCTGTAATTTTTGGAGGAGTATCTCAAGTTCCACAAGTAAACAAAATAAAACGTGGTGTTGATATTTTAGTAGCTACGCCAGGCCGACTTTTAGATTTAATGAATCAAGGATTTGTTAAACTAGATAAAATAGAATTTTTTGTTTTGGATGAAGCCGATAGAATGCTTGATATGGGATTTATTCGCGATATTAAAAAAATAATCCCGAAGCTTCCTGTAAATCGTCAAACTTTGTTTTTTTCTGCAACAGCTGCACCCGAAATTATGGTGTTAGCCAATACAATTCTTAAAAACCCTGTTAAAGTTGCTGTTACACCAGTTTCGTCAACAGCTACATTAGTAACTCAATCTGTTTATTACGTAAGTAAAGAAAACAAACGTCAGTTGTTAAAACATGTTTTAAAAACAAACGATATTGAACACGCTTTAGTTTTTACACGCACTAAACATGGTGCAGATAAAGTTGCAAAAGAGTTAAATAGTAACGGAATAAAATCGGAAGCTATACACGGAAACAAATCGCAAGGAGCTAGAGAACGTGCTTTAAAAGGATTTCAAGATAGAACGATTAGAGTTTTAGTTGCAACAGATATCGCTTCGCGCGGTATTGATGTAAGCAAATTATCTCACGTAATAAATTTTGAAATACCCGAACAAGCCGAAACTTATGTTCACCGTATAGGTAGAACTGGTAGAGCTGGCGCATCGGGCATTGCAATTTCTTTTTGCGCAAACGAAGAAAAAACGTATTTAAAAGATATTACCAAACTAATAAATAAAAACATTGAGGTGTGTAAACATCCATTTGCATAAAAAATCAACAAACAATAAAAACAACAATTAAAAACAACAAACATGAGTAAAGGAACAGTAAAATTTTTTAACGAAGCAAAAGGCTTTGGTTTTATTAAAGAAGATAACGGACAAGATATTTTTGTTCACGTATCTGGATTAAAAGAAGAAATTCGTGAAAATGACGAAGTAACTTTTGAAGTACAAGATGGTAAAAAAGGCTTAAACGCAGTTAACGTTAAGTTAGCTTAATTTCTATATTTAAATTTTAAAAACAACAACACAATGAGCAAAGGCACAGTAAAATTTTTTAACGAAGCAAAAGGCTTTGGTTTTATTAAAGACGATAACGGACAAGAAATTTTTGTTCACGTATCTGGATTAAGAGACGAAATTCGTGAAAACGACGAAGTTACTTTTGATGTAGAACAAGGTAAAAAAGGCTTAAACGCAACTAACGTAAAGTTAGCTTAATATTTATATTTAAAAACATAACACAATGAGCAAAGGCACAGTAAAATTTTTTAACGAAGCAAAAGGTTTCGGATTTATTAAAGAAGATAACGGACAAGAAATTTTTGTTCACGTATCTGGATTAAGAGACGAAGTTCGTGAAAACGACGAAGTTACTTTTGATGTTGAGCAAGGTAAAAAAGGCTTAAACGCAACAAACGTTAAATTGGCTTAATCAATTTTAATACAATAGTATTATAAAAAAACACATCTTAGGATGTGTTTTTTTTTGTATTTTTATTTATAATCGATAAAAATAATTGTCAATTATATTTAAGTACATTTTTTGTATATTTGTTCAAAATAAGCACTATGAGCCAAGCTAAACACAACTGGACAAAACAAGAGTTGTTAGATATTTACAACCTTCCTTTTTTAGATTTATTATATAAAGCTGCAACTGTACACCGCGAAAATAACGATCCGCATGAAGTTCAAGTAAGTTCATTACTTTCTATTAAAACAGGTGGATGTTCCGAAGATTGTGGTTATTGCCCACAGGCAGCGCGTTACAACACCAACGTTAAAGTTCATAAATTAATGGAAGTTAGCGAAGTAGAGCAAGCTGCGGATAGAGCAAAAGCAGGTGGAGCAAGCCGTATGTGCTTAGGCGCTGCCTGGAGAGAAGTACGTGATAATCGCGATTTTGACAAAGTATTAGATATGGTGAAAGCGGTTAATTCTAAAGGATTAGAAGCTTGTTGCACATTGGGAATGTTAACAGAATCGCAAGCTCAAAAATTAGCTGATGCCGGTTTATATGCTTACAATCACAACATCGATACATCAGAAGAAAATTATTCTAACATTATAACTACCCGCACCTATGATGACCGCTTGCAAACAATTAATCATGTGCGAAAAGCAGGTGTAACGGTTTGTTCGGGTGGAATTATAGGAATGGGCGAAAGCACTGAAGACAGAATAAACATGTTAATGACATTAGTTAACATGGAAAAACATCCTGAGTCGGTGCCAATTAATGCTTTAGTTCCTGTAGAAGGAACACCAATGGAAAACCAACCATTAGTGCCAATTTGGGATATGGTGCGCATGATTGCAACTACACGTATTGCTATGCCAAAAACGGTAGTTCGTTTATCTGCTGGTAGGACACAAATGAATCAAGAAGGGCAATCTTTATGTTTTATGGCTGGCGCAAATTCAATTTTTGCTGGCGATAAATTATTAACTACACCAAATCCTACATTTAACGAGGATATGGCGATGTTTGAAACTTTGGGTTTAAAACCACGTGAAGCTTTTAAAGCAGGCAAATTATCTCCAGGAATTTTAGCTACTCAAAAAGTAGAAGAAAACATCGCATAATGTTCTCTGCAGAAGTGTTTATTAAAAAGGCTTTGGATAAACGCCTTGAAGAAAATTCGCTTCGCAGTTTAAGAACAGAAACAAATTTAATTGACTTTGCAAGCAACGATTATTTAGGCTTCGCAAAGTCAATTTTTATTTCCGACCAAGCTAATCAACTTTTAACAATTCGTAGATTACAAAACAATAACGGAGCAACTGGTTCGCGTTTGTTAAGTGGCAATTCAGCCTTTACTGAAGAGATAGAAAAGCAAATAGCCAAAACACATTTATTTGAATCTGCATTACTTTTTAACTCAGGTTACGATGCTAATGTGGGCATATTTTCGAGTATACCGCAACGTAATGATACCATTATTTACGATGAATTAATTCATGCTTCGGTACGCGATGGAATGCGATTAAGTTTTGCAAAAAGTTATAGTTTTTTGCATAATAACGTTCAGAGCCTTGAAGAAGAATTAAAAAAAGCTAGCGGAACCATTTTTGTAGCTGTAGAATCTGTTTATTCAATGGATGGAGACATTGCTCCACTTATTGAAATAGCAGCGCTTTGCGAGAAATATAAAGCCAATTTAATTGTAGATGAAGCTCACGCAATTGGTGTGTTTGAATATGGATTGGTTAACAAATATCAACTAGAAGAAAAAGTATTTTTGAATTTATATACTTACGGAAAAGCAATGGGTTCGCATGGAGCTGCAGTTTGTTGTAGTAATTTAACGCGTCAATTTCTTGTGAATTTTGCTCGTTCTTTTATTTACACCACTGCTCTACCCGCTCATAGCGTTGCTGTAATTACTTCGGCTTACGAACAATTAAAAAATAGCGAAACTGAAATTGAAAAATTACACCAAAACATTTCTTACTTTCAAACACTCGCACAGCAAAATAAATTGAATGTTTTAAAGTCAACTTCAACCATTCAATCTATTATTATTCCAGGCGTTGAAAATGTAAAAAAAGTATCAGAAAAACTTATTGCAGAAGGATTTGATGTGAGACCAATATTAAGTCCAACTGTAAAAAAAGGAACTGAGCGTTTACGTATTTGTTTGCATAGCTACAACACAAAAAACGAAATAGAGAATCTTATAAAAGTAGTTTCAACATGCATTCAGTAGCAACAAACAAAACTTATTTTGTAACCGGAATTGGAACCGATGTTGGTAAAACTCTAGCTTCTGCTATTTTAGTTGAAGCGTTGAAAGCAGACTACTGGAAGCCAATTCAATCGGGTAGTGAGTTTGGAACTGATTCAGAATTTATTAAAAAATTAGTTAGTAATTCTAAAACAAAAATTCATCAAGAAACTTATAATTTTAAAGCAGCACTTTCACCACATGCAGCCTCAGAATTAGAAAATACAACAATTGATACAACAAAAATAATTACACCAAAAACAAACAATAATTTAATTATTGAAGGCGCTGGAGGATTGATGGTTCCAATTACAGAGACCTTTTTTGTAATAGATTTAATACAACAATTAAAAGCTGAAGTAATATTGATTACACGCAATTATTTAGGAAGTATTAATCACACTTTGCTAAGCACGGCATTATTAAAAGCAAGAAATATAAAAGTAGCTGGAATTATTATTAATGGCGACGAAAATAAAAGCACTGAAAAAGTAATTTTACAACAAACCCAATACAATTTTTTAGGGCGAATAAACGAAGAAAAAGAAATTAATAAGGCTGTGATAGAGAAATATGCGAATGATTTCTCAACAAATCCATTCTTTTTTTGTCATTCTGAGGAACGAAGAATCTAAAAAAAACAAAACTTGAAACCGATTGGCACACATAATTACTTTGTATATATAACAACAAATAAAGCTAAAAAGGTTTTATATACAGGTGTTACAAATGATTTAAAAAGAAGGTTATTTGAACATGAAGAAGATTCTAAAACTTTGAAAAAACACTTTACTGGAAGATACAATTGCTTTTACTTAGTCTATTTTGAAAGATTTCAATACATTGAACATGCAATAGAAAGGGAAAAAGAAATTAAAGGTTGGCTAAGAATAAAAAAAGATAATTTAATAAATGAATTTAATATTGGTTGGCTATTTTTAAATGATGAAATAGATTAGAGACGCTTCATACTTCAGCGTGACAAAGCTGTACTTTTTTTTGTCATTCTGAGGAACGAAGAATCTAAAAAAGTAATAATTAAAAAATGAGGCGCTTCATACTTCAGCGTGACAAAGCATGGATAACATCAGCGATATAGATAAACAATATGTTTGGCATCCATTTACTCCGCAAATGAGTAAAGAAAAAAACATCAACTTGGTAAAAGGCGATGGAGTTTATTTAATTGATGAAAACGGAAACAAATACATTGATGCTTTCTCGTCGTGGTGGGTAAATTTACACGGACACGCAAATCCTTACATTGCAAAAAAAATAGCTGAACAAGCTACCACTTTAGAACACGCTGTTTTTGCAGGCTTTACACATGAACCAGGAGCTATATTAGCCAAACGTTTGTTAGAACATATTCCTTTTCACAGCAAAGTATTTTATTCTGATAATGGTTCAACTGCTGTAGAAGTAGCACTAAAAATGGCATTCCAATTTTGGCACAACCAAAATAATGAAAAAATAAATGTAATTGCTTTTGAAAATGCTTATCATGGCGATACATTTGGAGGTATGTCGGTTGGCGCACGCAACCAGTTTAATCAGGCTTTTTCAAAATTATTGTTTGAGGTGCATCATATTCCTGTTCCTACAAAAGAAAATAAAAATGTAGTAATTGAAGCTTTTAAAAAATTAATTACGCATCATCAATTTTCTACTTTTATTTTTGAACCGCTTGTGCAAGGTGCTGCCGGAATGATTATTTACGATGCAGAAACCTTAGATGAATTAATAAAAATTGCACAGCAAAACAATATTATTTGCATTGCAGATGAAGTAATGACGGGCTTTGGAAGAACTGGTAAGTTTTTTGCAACAGATTATTTACAAAACAAACCCGATATTATTTGTTTATCGAAAGGAATAACGGGTGGCTTTATGCCATTTAGCGCAACAACGTGCAACACAAAAATTTACGAAGCTTATTTAACTAACGATAAATACAAAACATTTTTTCATGGACACTCCTACACAGGAAATCCATTGGCTTGTGCGGCTGCTTTGGCAAGTTTAGATTTGTTGGAAAACTCTGAAACACAAAATAATATTGAGCGCATCACTAAAAAACACAACGAATTTATTTTAGGTTTACAAAACAATAAAGCGGTTAATAAAGCAAATTCATTAGGGACAATTTTATCCATTGAAGTAAAAACTACAGAAAACACATCTTACTTAAATTCGTTGGCAGATGTAATTCCAAGTTTCTTTTTAGAGCGCGGAATTATTATTCGTCCGTTGGGTAATGTAATTTATTGCATCCCACCTTACTGCATAAACGATGAGGAATTAGAGCAAATTTACAAAGCTATTTTGGAGTTTTTGGAGGCTTGATTTTACCGCAGAGTGCGCTGAGATTTCGCTGAGAAACGCTGAGATTTTTTTTAGGTGCTTCGTGCCTCAGCAGGACAAGCTAAACCAAAAATTAAAGAAAACCATCAACAGAAAACCAATCTGTTAATCTGTAATCTACAAAAAAATCAACCCGGAATACGAGCAATTTGTTTTTCCATTGTTTTTATTTGATCTACAATTTCGGCAGATTTAGGTTTTTGAGCTTTGGCTTTTCTAAAATATTCTTTACCAATACGATTTTGTCCGCGTTGAATTTCTATTGAACACAATTGTAAATAAACCGCCGCCATGCTTTCTTTATCAGGAATACCTGCTTTTACAGCTTCTAATAAATGTTTGCGCGCTTCTTTAGTATTTCCTTTTTTTAACTCTATAAAACCTAACTGCATTAGGCTAGTTCCTGTAGTATCACCCAATAAACTCGATTTTGTATTTAAACTTTTACGAATATTTGCTTCTGCAGTACCTAAATCGTTAGTTGCTAATGCCATATTACTTTGCAACATATAATAAGCAGAACGTATTGGCTTAAACAACAAGCGTGGAAATTTTATTTGATTTAAATACACCATTGCCATATCCACATCTTCGTTTGTTACAGCTTCTTGCACCAAACGCATGGTTCCCATCATAAAATATAAGGTTAATGAAACCGCTGCAAAAATATATAACAACCAAGCTGTAATTGCATCTACATACAAATGCAAAACCACACCAAGTATAACGCTTAATACAATAATTGGTAAACGATACAGAATGTAAAAACGAAGAAGTTTCATGCCCATAATTCCTAAATTAAATTTTATGCAAAAGTAAAGTATTTAAAGATAATATTCTTAATAACCGAGAGTTATTTCAAGGCTTTTGCATCTAGTGCATCGCGTAAGCCATTACCCAATAACGTAAAGGCTAAAACCATTAACATGATTGCTAAACCTGGCAAAATGGCTAAAAATGCAGCATTATCGGTAATAAAATAACCATAATGATCTTTTATCATAGAACCCCAGCTCGACATTGGCGGTTGCGCTCCTATTCCCAAAAAGCTTAAGCCTGCTTCCATAAGTATTGCGTTTGCAAAATCGGATGCAGAAATAACTATAACTGGTCCCATAACGTTAGGCAAAACGTGTTTAAAAATAATTCTGAAGTTTTTAAAACCAAGTGCTTTGCCAGCTTCTACAAATTCTTTTTCGCGTAAGCTGATGAATTGTCCGCGCACAACACGAGCAACTTCTACCCACATGGTTAAACCAACCGCAACAAAGATTTGCCAAAAACCCTTACCTAAAACTAAAGTTATCGCAATTACCAAAAGCAAAGTTGGTATAGACCAAACCACATTTATAAATAAAATAATAATATCATCAACCCAACCGCGGAAATAACCTGCCAATGCTCCAAACAAAATTCCGATTATTATGGAGATAAAAACAGAAATAAAACCTACAGCTAACGATACCAATGTGCCCGACATTAAACGACTTAGCATATCTCTACCAAAACGATCAGTTCCTAAATAAAACTTTTTGTCGACTATGTTTTTTGCAATAATTAATTGTTGAATTTCAGCTATAGACTTTACTTCTCTTTTGTTTTCTACAGTAACAAAAATTAAATTCCCTTTGCCATCAAGCTCAGGAGAGTTAGATACCGATAACGGATAAACCACATCCGCAATATTGTATCGCGTTTCTTCGCCAATTGAAGCGTCGCCCTCAGTATATTCGCGAACTACAATATCATCTTTATCAAACATGTAAGATGATATAGGTATGGAGCGATAGTCGTTTTCTTTTCCACCAAAAAACAACATATCCCAAAAGCTAACATCTTCTTTAGGAGAATTCTTTTTTATTTGCAACATTTTTACTTTAAAACCAGGAGGTTTTGTAGCTAATTGCAAAATCATTTCGTTGGCTAGTGGAGTAGAATCTGGGCGAATAAGCGCACCGCTAACAGCCACAAAAACAGCAATAATAATAAAGATTAAACCCAGCATAGCTAGTTTATTCTTTTTTAATCGCTTCCAAGCAATTTCTGAAAGTGAGGTTGAATATTTTTTACTGTTACTTTTTTTAAACCACATAATTATTTCAGTTTCCTACCTTTCCAAACATACTTGCTATTTATAGAAAGCAAAGGAACAATACAAATATATAAAACGTGTACAATTTGAACAGGAATAAACCAAATAAGTGCGTTTACTTTTCTGAAAAAATCGGCTACCAAAAACAAAAATATAAAATCGATTACTGATTTTGCTATAAAAGCTAAAAAAAAGTAGATTTTTTTTTCAGGAGATGCAACCGAAACACAAGCCAAAAACAATAATGCCACACTCGAAAAGTAGACTAACAAAGAAATTAAAGCCATAAAAGGGCTTGAATAGGCTGTAGATTTTGACACCCACCGTTTACGCTGCAACCATAAATCTCGCCAATTTTGCTGAGCTACAGTTTCAACATTTGCTGCATTTAATTTTAAATAGCTTATGAATTCTGCTCCATAATTTTTAGCTACATAAAACAACAAGAAAACATCGTCGCCAGAAGCTTTTTTAGAATAAGTAGGATCTTCAGTCGCTTTATCAAACACTTGCTTTTCTACAGCTAAATTTGCGCCATTGCAAAGCATTGGCTTTTGCATAGCTATAGATGCGCAAGCAGAGCCAGTCATAGAAAACATATCTAATTGCTGAAAAGCATTTAAAAAATTATTTTCTGTTAAAATAGAAACAGGCCCAGCAACAAGTTTTGCAGATGAATTTGCGATTTGATTTTGAAATGAAACTAACCAATCTGCATCTACAACACAATCTCCATCAGTAAAAAGTAACCACTTGCTTTTAGCCATTTTTGCAGCAGCTTTTAACGCTTCTTTTTTTGTGGAGAGATTTAGTTTTGCAAGTTCTATAATAGTAACATTGGCCTTTGAATTTTTAAACTGATTAAGTTTTACTAATGTTGAATCGGTTGAATTATCATCAACGACAATTAGCTCGTGATTTCCATTAGAATTTAGAAGAGCTTTATTTATTGAGTTTAAACAATTTTCAATATTTTTTTCTTCGTTACGAGCGGCAATTATTATAGAAAAATCTATAGGTAGATTTGAAAGATCATTGTGTTTTTTAATCTTATAATTTGCAAACAAAAAAGAAAAAGCAATTATTAAAACACAATACAGCGCAACAATAACAAGAGAAACAATAAGAAATAAATTAATCATCGGTGTTCGTTTTATTTTTTAAAACAAAAAAAACGCCTATCACAGCTGGTATTGCCAAATTCAAAAACCACACACTAAATGCTGCCGACAATACAAATTCTGCATTTGGAAACACAAACGAATAAACAAACAAAGCGGCAGAACCTCTTACTCCAACTTCAGTGATAAAAAAAGTTGGAATAGCTGTTATCAATAAAAAATAAAAGGCTGTAAGTATTGAAAATAAAGAGAAATCACAAGTTAAATTAAAAACATAAAACAATAAATAATATTGAACTACAAAAGTTAAATATCGCAACAAAGAATACAACAAAATCACCAAAACAACTTTATGTGTTATTATTTCGTGTTTAGTATAATTTATATTTAAACTCTGTATGATTTTTAAACTTGACAGTTTTTCAAAAAAAGCTTCGTTATAAAACAAAAAAGAAATAACCAAAACAACTCCAAGTAAAGACAATAGTTGCACAATGTTTACAAATGCTTCGGAAAAATAATTTAACAAATCTTGCTTAAAAAAAAGAGACGAAACCAAACCTAATACCAGCGTAATAAATAACTGAGCAGCACTTGTAATAGAATTTAAATAGGTTGCATTAACTCTATTTTCTTCTTTTAAAAACAAAATTTTACCTGCAAATTCACCAATACGATTTGGCGTTACAAAGCCAATAGCGACCCCAGAAAATGTTGATTTAAGTGCTTCAAAAATAGAAAGATTTTCAATTTTAAGTAAAATAAATTTCCATTTAACCGCTTCTAAAGTCCAATTAACAACAACGAGCAAGAGCGAGACAAAAAGAAAAAAAATAAAGTTATTATTTGAAACTGCAAACTTTAAGGCATTTAAAAACGAAAAATCGTTGGATTGTTTTAGCTTATAAAACAAAAACCCAAACGAGAACAAAGCAATAACTAGCTTTACAAGAGTTATAATATTATTTCGTTTTTTTAGTGTCATACTATTAAACAATAATAGTAATTTTGAGTGGAATGAACAGCATTAATAGCAAAAGAGAGAAAATTATTTTAGGAATTGACCCTGGCACAAACATTATGGGCTATGGAATTATTAAAGTTATTGGTAGCTCAATAAGTTTAATTGAATCGGATATTATTGATTTAAGTAAATTAGAAGATCATCCTATTAAACTAAAACACATTTTCGAAAAAACACTTGCTCTTATTGAGAAGCACTTACCCGATGAGTTAGCAATTGAAGCACCTTTTTTTGGTAAAAATGTGCAATCGATGCTTAAATTAGGAAGAGCGCAAGGTGTTGCGATTGCTGCCGCTGTTTACCGCGATATACCAATATTTGAGTACTCTCCAAAAAAAATAAAACAATCAATTACAGGTAGCGGAAATGCATCGAAAGAGCAAGTTGCAGCTATGCTAAAAAATTTAAAATTAATTAGCGAAATACCTAAAGATTTAGATTCTACTGATGGTTTGGCTGCGGCTGTATGTCACCATTTTCAAGGCAACTCAACTAATTCTGATAAAAAAAGTTATTCGGGTTGGGCTGCTTTTGCAAAACAAAACCCTGGTAAAATAAAATAGTGATTAAATATTTGCACGTATTTTTTGTGCAATTTCTTCTAATTTTTCTTTACTAATTGTTAGTTTAGATTTAGAAAAATTAATATCACCAACTGATTGCATTGGTACCAAATGAATATGCGCATGAGGAACTTCCAAACCAATAACAGCAACTCCAATACGTCTACAATCAATCGATTTTTTCACTGCTTTACTCACTTTTTTTGCAAACAAAGTAAGTTCAGATAACAAAGCATCATCTAAATCGAAAATATAATCTATTTCTTGTTTTGGAATTACTAAAACATGTCCTTCTACCAAGGGCATAACATCTAAAAATGCCAAACAATTTTCTGTTTCGGCTATTTTATAACAAGGAATTTCTCCTTTTACAATTTTTGTAAAAATACTAGACATGTTTCATTATCTTGAAATTTCAATAATTTCGAATTTCATAATAGCTCCAGAAGGAACTTTAATCTCAGCATGCTCACCTACTAGTTTACCCAACAAACCTTTCGCAATAGGAGAATCTACAGATATTCTTCCTGTTTTTAAATCTGCTTCCGTTTCTGGAACAATAGTGTATGTCATTACCGCATTATTAGCCTCATTTTTGATTTTAACTTTACTCAACAATAAAACCTTTGTTATGTCCATTTTAGATTCGTCAATTAATTTTGCTGAAGCTAAAATAGTTTCCATTTTAGAAATTTTAAGTTCTAACAAACCTTGCGCTTCTTTGGCTGCATCGTATTCAGCGTTTTCAGATAAATCACCTTTATCTCTAGCCTCAGCAATTTGTTGCGAAATACTTGGTCTTTCAACTGTTTTTAACTGATGCAATTCATCTTTCAGTTTCTTTAAACCTTCTTCTGTAAGATAAGTAACTTGTGACATATCTTTTTCCTCCTATTTAATTAATGACTATGTTAAAAAAAAAGAATCCCGAGTAATCGGGACTCTTTAAAACAAATATAATAAATATTTTTATAAGTTAATTCTTGCTCCTATGCTGTGGCAACCACCAAAACGATTTGTAGCTCTAAAACCATAATCTAAACCAAAAGTAGAACCACTTTTGCTAATTGGTAATTCAACTGTAAAACCTGCGGTTGGTCCAGCTAAAACGCTAGTTGATAACGTTTCGTTAAAAATATTTTTTTCGTAATTTAAACCACCTCGAATCATAAACATTTTTCTAAAACCATACTCTAAACCACCTTGTAACTGATTTTGAGAAAATGAATTTGCTTGAAAATTGAAAGCAAAAGCTATTTTATGGTCGGCTTTATCTTTTAACAAATATAAATCGTATGCGCCTGCAATATTTAATAAAGTAGGCATTTCAAATGCATTTGCTCTTTGTACTAAAGTTAAAGTTCTTTCTGTTTCAAAAAGAGTACCTTTTGTATTTAAACCATCGCCTTTGTATTGAAGTGGTGCTCCAACGTTTTTTATTGCTATACCAAAATGCACGTTATTTCCGAACATTTCTTTGTTCTCTACATTCTTTTTACCTAATGTAGTAACGTATTGAATTCCTGCATCTATAGCAACACCGCTAGCTCTAATATCGGCAGCACCACGATGTGAAATAGCTTTTAGGTTTACTCCACCATAAATACTATTAGAAAACTCTTTAGCATACGATAAATTTATATTTGTAAAAGTTGGATTAAAAGTACCAATACCTCCATCGGGATTTTGCGTTGTCGTAATAGGGATTTCTCCAAAACTCATTGAGTTAAAGCCCACACCCATTACCCCAGATTCGCCAACTCGTTGCGTTAAACCGAAAGCATTTATATTAATATCTGTTCCTCTAAGCCATGCTGTTCTTGTAAATAGCACTTCCGTTTTTCTAGTTTGAGCAATTCCAGCTACATTTAAATACTGCGCTTCAATTCCATATACAGATGCAACATTAGCTCCAGCCATACCAGAGGTACGTGCGTAAGGATTTATTAATAAGTCTCCTGCGCCAGCTTGTCCTTGTCTATCTTTATTACCAGCCGTAACCGAAAGGTTTGCAACAAACAAACAAGCTATAATTACTTTAAATTCTTTTTTCATATCTTTTTTTTGGCAGATTTTTAACTATTAGAATGTCTCTAAGTCTAATTGACGCATTACGCCCATCCATTTTAGAGTTCTTTCTCCAACTCCATCAACATTTATATGTATCAAATACAAACCACTTGCTACACTTACATTAACCGAATTTTTTAAATCCCAATCTAAATAAGTCAATTGATTATCTTTTTCCAACTTACGCACAATAGTCCCATTATTACTATAAATAGTAACATCACATTTTATAGGCAGATTCGTTATTCTCATTCTGTTATCTACTCCACTTGTTTCGTAACTAGAGTATGCGTAATAAGGATTAGGAACTGCATTTATTAAATTTAACGCATCTTTCTTTAATTGCTCATCATCTAAAAGCGGTTTTAAATCTTTAGTGCTAAAAGTAAATACTGGGTAATTATTGTTTATTGGGCTAGTAGCAGATGGAGCATTAGGATAAGTGGTAGTAAAGCTTGAAAAAGGAGCGGTAGCTAACATTTTTCTGAACGGACGAGCTACGTTTAAATTAATAGTTGCATCAGTTGATAATAATTCTCCACCTGGTGTAAGAATAGGGAACACTACCCACATTGCATCTCTATAAACCAAACGTTTATTAAAGTAAGCAGCGTTTTCTAAATCTGTTTTTTGTGTACCTGTTGCAGTTAATGATTCTGACCATAATTGTTCAAATTGATCTAAACGCGCTTTAATAAATGCACCTTCATCATAAGCAGGCATTCTTCCACTTTCTGATGAATTATGACCAAACACATAAATCATATGATACCCACCATAAACAGGACTAAATACAGGCGTATTTTCTCTTGATGATGGATTCCATTTCATATCAGAACCATTATCTGTTCTTAATCTTGAATTTTCAGCAAAAGCAATATTTAATCGTTCTCCAGTTGACTTGCTAATGGCATACCCAGGGAACCAGCCCATACCTGTACTTCCACTTTCTGCATTACCATCTTTATCAACAGAAGCAGATTTTCTAAGACTGAATTTTTTCGCATTGTTTGTTGCTGTTATAGTATCATCAGACATTTCTAAAACAGCACTTCGTGTCCATTTTGTTTTATCGCTTGTAAAAACAATTTGAACATCGTCAATGTTTTGCAAACTATTCATTCTATACAATGAATCTCTATTGGTAACTTTTAGAGAATCTTTCCAAGCAAAACCAGGAAAACCTTGATCTAATCTTCCAGTAGAACACATTCTATATGGAGCTGCGCCACCACTAACAATTGATTGATAGTTTAAGCTAGGATCTAAACTACTATAGTTTGTGTTAGTTACATCAGACATAATCCAGTTGATAGCATTATCGCTAATTAAAGATAACCAAGGATTGTCTCTATTTGTAAAATCCAATTCACTTGAAATAATTCCACCTGCAATCGCTTTTGAACTAGCTGGAAATGCTGTTTGTGTAGCGCTTACAGATATACCCCATTTTTCAATGATTTGCTCATTTTGGTACAATATAGTTCCTTCAGAAGCAACAACCTCACCATTAGCTAAATTAGTTACAGACCACTTTGTTTTACCAGTATCTAAAGTTAAACTATCATCGGCTAATGGTAAAAGTATAAATTGAAAATCTGCTTCTTGTATACTTAATGGATCAATAACTTTAACTTTTATTGGAGCAAAGCCTTTTTCGTAAACCAAATTTTGAGCTTTACCATTTTGTAAAATTTCAGCAACAGTTTCTTTTGTTAAAGTAACCTCGTTACCACCATTACCTTGGCCTTCAACTCTTGTAACTTGTGGTAAATAACCAAAAGCTGTACGAGCTGCATTCCCATTTGCAACACCAGAAGCAGAAGGTATGGCTTTAATAAGTCTAATATTTCTTCTCCCTCTTAAATATGGTTTCTTTTGACCTTCGTTATTTGGTGAAAATACGTTAGTATAATTTACATCTTGCGCATATCCAGTATAACTGTTGTGGGCATAAGCAACAACAATAAAATAATAAGTATTGTAATTAACTAATGGACTAAATGAGTTAAAAGCATCTGTAGTAATCTCAAAAGATGATTCTAAGCCAGAGTTAGTTCCAACAACTTTTACTTTAGGAACATAAGCATTTAACGTTGGGTCAATTTCATAGTTAATGATTCTTGTTACACCATTATTTAAATCGCTAACTTGAATTAAACGAGCTAAATTTGAATTATCCAAATCGGTAACAGATACTGAGCTCGTTTTAACTTGATAAATTTCATAACCTTCAAAAGTAAATGTAGAATCTAAAATAGGCCTGTTGTTCCCTACAATTTTAGCATTCATATATGATGAAATTGAACGATCCCATCTGTCATAACTATTCGCATAGTTATTTGAAGTAGGTTTGTTAGATAAAAACAAATGAATTTTTTTATCTGATTCTCTTACTGCAACATCTGGTGCATCAGGTCCATCAATAGGTTTAAAACAATCGTCGAATAAACCTTGAGCAATATCATCTGCATCTAAAATTAATTGTCTAGAACCTAAATTGTCATTATTGCTTGTTGATTGAGCCCAAACAGCACCAACGGTAACATTATTTACTGCTCCAGGCTTAAGTGTAAACTTACCACAAGACTGAACAAAACGTCTATCACCTACAGGTAAATCTCCTTCTTTCCACATTACGTTTCCATTTGAATCATCTGTATCCCATGGAAAAGCAAAATTACAAACTGGTTTAGTACCAGATGGAGGACTTTGGCCAGTACCACCATAAGTTAAAGGAACATTATTGTTCCAAAAACCTCTTAAACACAAATAATATTCGTTAGCTGAACTTGGGTCAGAATAAGCATTACTAGCTCCATTTGTAAAATAAACAAATTTAGACATAATAATTTGCTCATTTGATTCATCAATTACACCATCTCTATCATTATCAATACCATCACCCGCATCTGCTAATGGCCCTTGAAAAAAATCTATACCAACAGCAGGTGGCTTGGATCCATATGAGTTTCCCGAACCAGTTGCATCTGAACCATCACCATTGTAAAAATAACCAAATCCACGTCTAACATCACAACCAACATAATCATCAGTTGCATCACCTAAATCACCATCAACAAACCAACCCAAATAAGTATCATTTAAAGTGATTGATGATCTATTAAAGACTTTGAAGCTATAAAAAGTCATATTGTTAATATCATCTGTCGTATTAAATCCAAAAGCTTGCGCATGAATTTCTAAACCGATTGCCTCGGCACCTGATTCTGTATGTACATTTCCTTTATCATTAAAAACCCACCACATTGTTTCATCACCAAACAAATACTCAGAACATCCACCACCCGATGCTGTAGGATTTAAATCATATTTTGGATAATCGCCAGCGTTGGGGTTGTATTTAGCATCGCCATCTGCATCAAAAAAAGGAGCTAAATAATTGGTTTGACCTTTTGCAGCATCACCATTACCCTTCCAATTTTTAATAGAATTAGGAATTTCATAACCAGGAAAAGCATCCCTATCAGACAAATAAGCTACAAAATCATCAACCTCTGTTCTTTTTATTCTAAAAAACTTATCGTACTCTGAACATGTAGCAGCATCAATATCGGCAGTTGAAGTGTTTAATGGACCTGGCCAAAAATCATTTGCACCCCCATTATTATTAGGACCTTGGCGATAACGAACAGCAGCAACTTTTAACTGTCCTGCTGCATCTACTCCTGCAACCCATAAAGAAGCAGCAAATAATGAGTGCTTACCTGAATTTTTTGGTATTTCATATAATGCATTTCCATCACCACCTTCCCACCACATATCGCTTGCGGTAAAAATAGCAGCTCTAACATTATTTACTTCTAAATTATTTCTTGTTTGAGATGGACTACAACCCGCAGAAACTGACTGAACAGATTTTAAGCTTTTTCCACTTCCAACAACAAAACGCGCATGTGCATTAAATGTAAAAACACAAGCAACTAAAGTTATTATATATATTCTCATAATATGATGTTTTTTTTCATTTATTAAAAATCAAGCATTAAACCTAAACGAATACGACGTGGTTGACTATAGTTACTTGGGTCGTTTACTTTTATACTATATAAATCATAGAAAGAAAGTTGATTGTTTTGCCCAGCTGCATAAGCTTGAGCACCGTCAGAAGATAAATAACCATCATCTGATGCACTACCAGTAAAACGGTATACATTAATGATATTAACTTGATTCAATAAGTTAAGACACTGCACATACATATTCAAATTCATTTTTTTAGCATCTTCACCCTTACCTAATTTAATATCGTAATTTTTTTCTAAACGCAAATCAAATCTAGACTGAAAAGGCAATCTAGCACCATTTACATTCCCTTTAATATTAGACTTTTGAGCACCACCAATATAAACATTACCTCTTGAAACGTCACCATTAGTAAGTGTTAATTGCTGAGTATAAGGAGTACCTGAACCTGCTCTAAAAGTTAAGTTTGCACCGACATTTTGCAACACTTTTTTAAGCGCCATAGGCCCATCGTAATCACTTCCACCTTTAAATCTGTAATCTAAATTAGCAACTATATTGTGTCGTTGATCGTAATCTAATGCAAACACTGAACGCAAATTAGGATTATCTGAAGTTACTAATGTTGCAGCACTTGTAGATCCAGAACCTGTTCCATCAGCAAACTGAAGTGTATAGTTTAAGGTTAGATTTATATTATTTGAACCTCTTAAATCGTAAGCAACCGACATACCTTTAACAGTTCCAAAATCTATATTTCTAAAAGTGTAATATGTTTTTGGATAAGCATAATTCATAGCTGAAGCTTGAATCATGTCTCTCATTTCTCTGTAAAAAGCAGTTATTTCTATTTTTGAATTTCTTGATTCGTTTAATTCTTGAGCAAAACCTAACTCATAATCAGTTGTTTTTTCAGGTTTTAAATTTGGATTATTATTAAAACCAGTGCTTGAAGCTAAGTAATAATATTCTAATGGATTATTTCTTAATCTTGAAGGTGGTCTTTGAGTTAAGATATCATAATGAGCAAAAAACTTAGCAACATCCGATATTGGAAACGAAAAAGCGATACGAGGCATAAAATTTACCTGCGGAGTATAATCTACAAAACTTGCAGAAGGCACAAAATCAGCACTTCTAATATCATCTTTTGCATTTAATAAGTATGGTGTAATTCTACCAGATGATGTAGATTGAGCTATTAATCTTGGATTAGCCTGCTCTGTACCATCAGCATTATACCACTTATCGCCATTTCTATATCCAGCTATTGACGATGGGTTATTTAAATCATCAACATAAACAACGTAATCAGAACCTATATTTGATGGATGAGAAATTGTTGTTCCAGCTATTTCTGTAACTTCTCCCGCTGTTTTAGCGGCATATAACAAGTAAGGGTCTTTTAACACTTTTTGATTGGCATCAAATCTATCTACACGTACACCAACGTTAAATTTGATATCTTTAAAATCAAAGTTGTCTTGTAAATAACCAGCCATGTATATTGGATTAAAAGCAGCTATATTACGAGTAAGTTGTCCATCGGCATCTTTACCTGTAAAGAAATCATCAAATGTGCTTTTTGTTTTAATTTTATTACCTGTGTAATCGTAACCATAATAGGTACCTACTTGCAAATCATTTAATTCGTCAGGACTAAACATATCTAATGATAAATCATCTGGAGATAAAGCATCAACGTTTACAAACTGATCATCGGCTACACCCAATTTTTTTCTTAAATTTTTAGCAAAAGTTGTTTCTGACTCTTCATTAAATTTAGTAGAATATAATATAGTATCTTGAAAAACACCATTAATATCGTAAATTGGAATTCCACTTTCTGGATCTAATTCGGTTAAATGTCTATTAGCACTAATTCTAGCAGAGTTCCATAAACTAATAGGTGCGATATCAAACGCTCTTTCAGTTCTTTGTTCGTATTCAAAACCCAACTTAATTTGATGATTCTGAATATCAGAAGCAAAAACAGCAGTAAAACGAACCTGATCTTTTTCTGACTTGCTATAACCACCATACTGACGACCAGTGTTATACCACATATTGTAAATATCAGCTGGTCTGTCGCCATTTAACAAACCTCCTGAATTACGAATATTATTAAGGTCACCCGAAAAAGTCTCGCCATTACTTTCAGCAAATTCAAAAACTTGAGAAGTATATCTAGCTGTTAATGGATTCTTAGTAGTATCTGGAGTAAACACATATAAAGTATCTTTAAAACCATTTTGACGAATTCCAGTTAAATTTAAAACTGTATCTTTTGATGGGTCAGTGTCAAATGATCTTTCTTGATAAATATCAAATCGCCCTACATAACCATAATCCCAAATTTTATCTCCATGTGTATCATCTTGTGTTGTTGATAGAACCTTTGCATAACTAGCTTGCAAAGTATAATAGGAGCTTTTTAACACACTAGCAGATTTTTCTTCTTTATTAACATCACCATTACCAAATTTCTGAGTAATACGAGCATAAGTACGCCACGTTTTATCAATTTGTTGAGGATTATTTGATGGATTGAATAATGCATACTCATAAATATAAGCGTGGTTATTAGTATTATCTACAGAGCCACCAAAAGTAATATTTAAATTTTTTGTTGGAGAAAAGTCTAATTTACCATTAAAACGGTAATTAGTAGAACGAACATTTTGTTTTGCTTTAATTTTCTCTAAATCGTTTTTATTAATAAACTCAGTATTTCTTAAAGCTTGTCCGCCAGTACCAGGTCTTAATGGATTTTGTTCTAATTGACTTAAAACATCATCCTTTACTTTATACATACCTACAGCGGAAGGATCATCATCTCTAACAGTAGATATCTCACCACCCAAAATAAAACCCAAAACGCCTACCTTACTTCCTGTAGTTGTATCTTTTTTAGCTATAATTGGACCTCCAACACTAAAACCCAAAAAGTTATAATCGTAAGCATCGGTAACTTGAGATGAAATTGCTTCTATACCCCCAAAATAGGTAGTTTGAGCCCCTCTTGTTGTAATGTTAATTACCCCCCCCGTAGCATCACCATATTCCGCAGGTAAACCACCAGTAACGACTGCAACTTCTTCAATACTCTGTTGTGGAATATTTGCGGAACCTGTTACACGGACACCATCAATAAATGTTTTTGTAGACCCCTCTCCATCATTAGATTTACGAGAACCACGAACAGAAATTGCCGAACCCTCATCTGCCTGGTAAACACCAGCAGTTTGAGAAGCTATAGAATTTACATTTTTTGTAGCCATTCTATTAAATTCTGCACGGGTTACAACCCCACCTGACTTTGTATCCGGATCAATTAACGGCTCTTTATAAACAATTTTCTCAAAAGTTTTAATTTCGACCCTAGATGGATTCATCCTTACTTCAACATAAGCTGTCTTATCAGTCATAACACTTACCCCGGAAATTTCAACACCTTGATAACCTATAATAACACCTTTTACAGAATATTTACCAGCTGCAATTGGTTTAATTATACACTCACCATTAATATCAGTAACAGCTGAACCAATTTGCGAACCTTTTGATTCTACAATTACGGCAGCAAATGGAATTGTTTCACCAGTTGCAGCATCAATAACTGTTGCTTTAATACTACCAGTTTGTGCCAAAGCTTTATTGGCTGAAAAGGCAGTAATTACAAGTAATGCGAAGAGTAATCTTTTTAGCATAATAATTTATTTATCGTTAAAAATATTCAATTTCAGTTAAATATTGTTAATATCATAAGTCGTAAAGATAATTACAAAAAATACAAATCGCAAAATCTTTAGTTATTTTTTTAATGATATTTAGTTAATGTTTTGTTTACATTGTATGTTAACAACATTAAATTTGGTTTGTTTAAATAATTTGGTCGAAAAAAACAGGCTAATTATATTTAAATAATGTTAAATGAGCTAATTATCGTTTTCTTTTCTTAAAAAAACGAGAAAAATAAAATTCTTTTTTACCATCAGCGTGTTCTCGCGACTTCTTTTTGGTAACTTTCATTCTTTTTCTTGTGTCTTTACTTTGTATTTTTAAATGTCGTGCCTGTTGCTTTTCAATTGCTTTTCGTTCCTTTTTTTGTTGTGCTTCTTTCTTTTTAGCAAGTTCTTTTTCTCGTTTATCTATAGAGTTATCTTGAGCATACAATTTGCTTGTGCTAACTGAACTTGCAATGAAAACTAAAAAAAAGAATACGGTAAATATTTTTATCTTTGTCATAACAAAATATGTGTTCTCAAACGTACGATTATGAACATTAGTTTCAAAATATTTGCTTGGATTTTAATTTCTTTTGTTGTATTTTCTTGTAAAAAAAACAACCAGCAAATTCCTTATGTGCCTGTAAATTTTTATTTGTATACTTCTAGTCCGCAGTTTAACCAATTAAACGCTGTTGGCGGATGGACATATGTAAATGGTGGCTCAAAAGGAATTGTAATTTATCATCGCTCAATTGACGAATTTGTTGCTTTTGATAGACACAGCACATACAATATAGATGCTGGCTGCCAAGCTAACGTAGACAATTCTTACATTACTTTAACCGATAGCTGTTCTGGCTCTCAATTTTTGTTGTATGATGGAAGTGTTGCAAAAGGTCCTGCAAGTTTTCCTTTAAAGGCATACCAAACAAGTTATGATGGGAATACGTTAAAAGTTTTTAATTAGTCAACCCCCTCTAGCTTCTCCAAAAGGGGAGAAGAAATTAAAAAAGGTGTTCAAAATAAATTTGAACACCTTTTTTGTTATTACTAAATTTAAATATTAGTATCTGTATTGCTCAGATTTAAACGGACCTTGTACGGTTACTCCAATATAATCTGCTTGATCTTTAGTTAAAATTTCTAACTCGCAATTGATTTTTGCCAAGTGTAAAAAAGCAACTTTTTCATCTAAATGTTTAGGTAAAACGTAAACTTTTTTCTCGTAGTTAGCGTAATTTTTCCAAAGCTCTAATTGAGCTAAAGTTTGATTTGTAAATGAGTTAGACATTACAAATGATGGGTGACCAGTTGCACAACCTAAGTTTACCAAACGACCTTCTGCTAAAACAATAATATCTTTTCCATCAACAGTATACTTATCAACTTGTGGTTTAATAACATCTTTAGTTGAACCATGATTTTTGTTTAACCAAGCCATATCAATTTCGTTATCGAAGTGACCAATGTTACAAACGATTGCGTTGTGTTTCATTGATTTAAAATGACGATCAACGATAATGTTTTTATTCCCAGTTGCAGTAACAACTATATCAGCAATTTTAACAGCGTTATCCATTTTTAATACTTGGTAACCATCCATTGCAGCTTGTAAAGCACAAATTGGATCTACTTCAGTTACAATAACACGAACGCCTTGGCTGCTTAATGAAAGCGCAGAACCTTTACCTACATCGCCGTAACCTGCTACAACAGCAACTTTACCTGCTAACATTAAATCGGTAGCTCTACGAATAGCATCTACTAAAGATTCACGACAACCGTATTTGTTATCGAATTTAGATTTAGTAACTGAATCGTTGATGTTGATTGCTGGAACTACTAAAGTACCTGCTTTCATTCTTTCGTACAAACGGTGAACACCAGTTGTAGTTTCTTCTGATAAACCACGAATATCTTTAACTAATTCAGGAAAACGATCAAATACCATGTTGGTTAAGTCGCCACCATCATCTAAAATCATGTTTAAACCTTTTCCGTCTTTAAACGCAAAAAGAGTTTGCTCAATACACCAATCAAATTCTTGCTCGTTCATACCTTTCCAAGCAAAAACAGGAACTCCAGCAGCAGCAATTGCAGCAGCAGCATGATCTTGTGTTGAAAAAATATTACAAGATGACCAAGTTACCTCAGCACCTAAATGAACTAAAGTTTCGATTAAAACTGCAGTTTGAATTGTCATGTGAAGACAACCAGCTATTCTTGCGCCTTTTAAAGGTTGAGAATTTCCGTACTCGCTTCTTAACGACATTAAGCCTGGCATTTCTGCTTCAGCTAATTTAATTTCTTTTCTGCCCCACTCACCTAAGCTAATATCTTTAACTTTGTAGTTTAATGCAGTTTGTGTTGTGTTTGACATAGTAATTATTTAATTTATTGTTTATTTTTAATTAAAAAGTTCGTAAAATTAGCACTTTAACCTATAAAAAACAACATAAAAATTGCCTTTAACATCTAAAATAGAAGAAAAAGACCATTTAGTCTGCGTTTGGGAACTAAACGAAACTGAAAATGACTTGCTAGAAATAGTTACCAATCAAAAAATTCCATACCTACATCTTGTTCAAAACGTAAATCTTACTCAAAAACGAAGAGAACGTTTAGCTGCTTTAATTTGCATAAACAAAGCTTTGGGCGAAAACGCATATTATGAAATTGGAGAAAATGGAAAACCATTTTTGAAAAATTTGAATCAACACATTTCAATTAGCAATACGGGCGGCAAAGTAGCAGTGCTTTTTAGCAAACACAACTGCGGAATAGATTATCAGAAAAAAACAGGGCAATTAGTTAGAATTTTAAACAAATTTGCCAACGAAAACGAACAAAAAATAATTGCAAACTTTGATACTCCAATAGATTTAATTCACTGGATTTGGTGCTCGAAAGAAGCGATTTATAAAAAGCATAACAAAAAAGGATTGTCGCTAAAACATGACATGAAATTAAAAGAAATTACAACTTTAAAAGAGAAAATTAATTTGACTTTTGAAGTGAATTTAGAAGGAAGAATTTTAGAAGAAAAAACGGATTGCACTTTGTTGCAAGAATTTTACATGACTTATACTTGTAATTGATTTTTTTTATACTTTAGCAAAACATGAAAGACACGTTTTATAGTTTTTTCCAATCAAAAGTTGCAACTAATAAAAAGCTAATTGCCATTTTAATTGATCCTGATAAATTCGATTTTGAAGGATTTAAATCGCAACACAATTTGTTAGACGAAACTGCTGATTTAATTTTAGTTGGTGGAAGTATTTTAACTACTGGAAATATTGAAGAAACTATAACTCAACTAAAAGAAGTAACAAATAAACCTGTTTTTATTTTTCCTGGAAATTCAATTCAATTGAGTAAAAATGCTGATGGTGTTTTTTTACTTTCGTTAATCTCAGGTAGAAATGCAGATTTTTTAATTGGGCAACATGTTTTAGCTGCGCCATTACTTAAAAAATCGAATATAGAAATTATAGCAACTGGATATATTTTAGTTGACGGTGGAGAAAGCACAAGTGTTAGCTATATTAGCAACACAACACCAATTCCGTTTAACAAACCAGAAATTGCAGTTTGTACAGCCATGGCTGGTGAGTTTTTAGGTTTAAAACAAATCTATTTAGAAGCTGGCAGTGGAGCTTTGGTTGGGGTAAATACTGAAATGATTAAAGCAGTAAAATCTGCCATTAATATTCCGTTAATTGTTGGTGGTGGATTAAATTCTATTGACAAAATAAATATTGCTTTTACTGCTGGGGCAGATATCGTGGTTATAGGCACAGTTTTAGAAAACAATTTGAAATTTTTAGCCGAATTATCAAACTATAAAAAAACTTTAATTAAACAGTTATGAAATTAGTTATTCTTTCTGACAGCCAGGAAAACAATGAAGAACCTGCTTTAATAAATTTTTTCTTTGAAAATGGCTTAGATTATTATCATTTGCGAAAAGGTAGTTTTACAAAAAAAGAAATGAGTAATTTTTTAGATAGAATTTCCAAAAAACATTATTCAAAAATTGTAATTCATTCTCACCACGAATTAGCCATTAAATACAAATTATTTGGCATACATATAAGTAGAAAAAAAAGAAAATCTAAATTTAACGAATGGCTTAAAATAAAATATTTTCGATTTAAAAATTCTAAAATAAATATTAGCACTTCGTTTAGTCAGTTAACCAATTTTGAAGACACAAAAAGTGTTTACGATTACGTTTTTTTAAGTCCAATTTTTGATAGTATTTCTGCATCTGGTTATGGCTCTCACTTCAACATAAAACTGGTTGAAAATATGCTTAAAAAAACTCCTGAAAGAGTTATTGCTTTGGGCGGAATAAACCCATCAAGAATTAAACAAGTAAAGGACATAGGCTTTTATGGCGCCGCTATTTCTGGTGCAATTTGGGAAAGCAAAACACCAAGAGAAACCTTTTTAGAAATTAGAAAAAAACTGGAAGAGGAATTAGTGGTTAGTACTTAGAGATTAGAATTTAGTGCTTTAAATTATTTGCCACAATTACATCCTGGAGAGAAATAAATTTTTGTAGCGGGTAATAGTTCTTTCAACTTTTTTTCTTGCGATTCTGTAAAAACAATCCCTCGCACGTCTAATTCTTTTAGCTGAGTTAACTTACCATATTCAACTGGAAACTCTACAATATTATTACTCCATAAATCTAAAACACTTAAATTTAAAAGGTTTGACAATTCTACAGGGAGTGTTGTAATTTCGTTTTGTGCAGCGCGAATATCTTGTAAATTTGATAAACTGCCAATTGTTTTTGGCAACGATTTAAGTTTATTTTGAGAAACATTTATTTTTTTAAGATGAGTTAAAACAGCTATAGAATCAGGTAATTCAGCAATTTTATTTTTACTTATATCTAACTCTACAAGATTTTTAAATTCAAAAATTTGCGAAGGAAAAACACGATATTGTTTTCTGTTTAATTTTAAATATTTTACTTGTTCTTTGTTTTTTAATGCGGTTTCTAAAGAAGTATAAATGCTATCTGAACTTTGTGAAAACGCACAATAAAAAGATATTTGAAACACTAAAAGAAAAATAAATTTCAACTTCATTTTATTGTTTTAAAATTTGTTTTGCAGTTTCAATATCTTTTGAGATTTGCGCTTTTAAAGCCTCAATACCATCAAACTTTTGTTCGTTTCTAATTTTATCTACAAACTCAATAGTTAATCGTTTAACGTAAATATCTTGGTTAAAATTTAGCAAATGAACTTCAATAGAACGTTCTCCATTTTTTTCTATGGTTGGTCTATTACCAATATTCATAACGCCATCAATCCACTTATTATCTAAACTAACTTTTACTGCGTAAACGCCATTAGCTGGAATTAGTTTTGAATTGTCTTCACAAAAAATATTTGCAGTAGGAAAACCGATGGTTCGCCCCAATTGATTTCCTTTTATTACAATGCCTGATAAATGATAATTGTAGCCCAACAAATCAGCGGCAAGCTTAACATCACCTTCGTTTAAAGCGTTTCTTATTTTTGTAGAACTAACCACCACATCATCAATATCTTTGGCAGGAATTTCAAAAACCTCAAAGCCAAATTGTTTTTCATACTTTTTTAATAAAGCAAAAGCGCCTTCTCTATCTTTTCCAAAATGATGATCGTAGCCAATTATTATTTTTTTTGCATGAATTTGATTAACCAAATATTCCTGAATAAAATCTAAAGCCGATAAATTAGAAAAATCGCGAGTAAAAGGAATTTCAAACAACACATCTAAACCATACGTTTTTAGTAATGCCTTTTTTTCGTCGTTAGTGCAAAGTAGCTTAATATCTTTATCAGGATTAATAACCTGCCTAGGATGCGGATTAAAAGTAATTAAAACAGAAGTTCCGTTAGCTGCTTTAGCCTCAGCAATTAGTGATGATACAATTTTTTTATGTCCCAAATGTACACCATCAAAAGTGCCAATTGTAACAATAGTATTGCTCAAATTTTCAAAATTCCCTTTTCCCTGAAAAACAATCACGATTTAGTAATTAACAATTATTGAGCAAAAGTTGAAAATAAAATCATAAAAACATAAATTATGTACTAACAATTTGATGTTTTAAAAAAATAAATTACTAATTTCGCACCCGATTTAAAACAATATATTAAAAAAAATTACAATATAATGTCGACCAGTACAGGTAAAATTACACAAATCATTGGGCCAGTAGTAGATGTTTGCTTTGATGCAGAAGGTTCTACACTTCCAAACATCTTAGATGCTTTAGAAATTACTAGAGCTAACGGAGATAAAGTTATTTTAGAAACACAACAACACGTTGGTGAAGACACAGTTAGAGCCATAGCAATGGACTCTACTGACGGATTAAGCCGCGGTATGAAGGTAACAGCTTTAGGTTCTGCTATTAGAATGCCTATTGGCGATGCTATTAAAGGTCGTTTATTTAACGTAACTGGCGATGCAATTGATGGTTTAGAGCAATTGCCAAAAGCAAATGGTCGCCCAATACATGCTTTGCCTCCACGTTTTGAAGATTTATCAACTTCTTCGGAAGTTCTTTATACAGGTATTAAAGTAATCGACTTAATTGAGCCATACGCAAAAGGTGGTAAAATTGGTTTGTTTGGTGGTGCCGGTGTTGGTAAAACCGTATTAATTCAGGAG
The DNA here is from genome assembly GCA_040385525.1 of Bacteroidota bacterium. GTDB lineage: Bacteria > Bacteroidota > Bacteroidia > UBA4408 > UBA4408 > JAZKHE01. Next base: position 661,478 of record JAZKHE010000002.1, on the reverse strand, counting down.
TTAATCAATAACATCGCAAAAGGACATGGTGGTTTATCTGTGTTTGCTGGTGTTGGAGAAAGAACTCGTGAGGGAAATGACTTATTACGTGAGATGATTGAAGCAGGCATTATTAAATATGGCGAAGCTTTTAAACACTCAATGGAAGAAGGCGGTTGGGATTTAACTAAAGTTGATAAAAACGAAATGTTAGATTCTAAAGCAACTTTCGTATTTGGACAAATGAATGAGCCTCCTGGGGCGCGTGCTCGCGTGGCTTTATCAGGATTAACTATTGCTGAATATTACCGTGATGGTGATGAGCAAAGTGGCGGACGTGATATTTTATTCTTTATCGATAATATATTCCGTTTTACGCAAGCAGGTTCTGAGGTATCGGCTTTATTAGGTCGTATGCCATCTGCGGTAGGTTACCAACCAACATTAGCAACAGAAATGGGTACTATGCAAGAGCGTATTACTTCAACTAATAGAGGTTCAATTACATCGGTACAAGCGGTTTACGTTCCTGCCGATGACTTAACCGATCCAGCTCCGGCTACAACATTTGCCCACTTAGATGCAACTACTGTATTAAGTCGTAAAATTGCTGAGTTAGGTATCTATCCTGCGGTTGATCCATTGGATTCTACTTCAAGAATTTTATCTCCAGCTGTATTAGGCGATTTACATTACGGAACTGCTCAGCGTGTTAAAGAAATTTTACAACGTTACAAAGAGTTACAAGATATTATTGCCATTTTAGGTATGGATGAGTTAAGTGAAGAAGATAAATTAGTAGTACACAGAGCGCGTCGTGTTCAACGTTTCTTATCTCAACCTTTTCACGTTGCCGAACAATTTACAGGCTTAAAAGGAGTATTTGTATCAATTGATGATACCATTAAAGGATTTAACATGATTTTAGATGGCGTTGTAGATCAATACCCCGAAGCTTCTTTTAACTTAGTTGGAACAATTGAAGACGCAATTGAAAAAGGTAAAAAATTAATGGCTGAAACTAAATAGATTTTAGATATAAGTATTGAGATGTGAGTTTTTTAAAGCATCTCAAATCTATTATCTAACATCTCAAATCTAAATTGTATGTTTTTAGAAATTATATCACCTGATAAAAAAATATTTAGTGGCGAAGTTACTTCGGTTACTTTACCAGGAACTGATGGTTCGTTAGGTATTTTGGCTAACCACGCTCCTATTATTACAACTTTACAAAAAGGAACAATAAAAATTGTTGAGGCTAGCAATGCTTCACAAAGTTTTGATGTTAAAGGTGGTGTAGCAGAAGTACAAAACAATAAAATAATTGTTTTAGCTGACTAATTACAAATATTTCGCTTTGCTCAATATGACAAAGTGTAGAAAAAACCTCGCAAAATTTGCGAGGTTTTTTGTTTTTTGTAGCTTTACTAAGCAGGAAAAATTATGAAAAAACTTCTTCTACTTTTAGTATTATTTACGCAACTAATTGTTGCACAAAATGCACCAGAAAAACCAAGTAACTACGTTACCGATGTTTCAAATACAATTAGTCAAGAACAACAAAATAGTTTAAATAAAAAACTCAAAACGTTTGAAGATTCCACAAGTACACAAATTTTTGTATTTGTTAGTAATAGCCTTAACGGAGCAGTATTAGAAGATTATACACAAGATTTATTTGTTAAATGGAAAGTAGGTCAGAAAGGAAAAAACAATGGCGTATTAATTACCATTTTTGTAAACGATAGAAAGTTTAGAATCCATACAGGTTATGGCGTTGAAGGCATTTTACCTGATGCTTTTACAAAACAAGTGCAAGACGAAATAATGCGCCCTGAATTTAAAAAAGGCGATTATTACACAGGCATTGATAAAGGAATTGACCGATTAATTGCAAAATCGAAAGGCGAATTTACAAATGAAGTGCAATACACCACAAGTGATACAGAAGCTGGATTAATTTTTCTTTTTATTCTTTTAATTCCAAACCTAACGCTTTGGGCTTTGTTGTTTACAAAAATTTTCAAAACAAAATCATCTAAAGTTGGTATTAGTATTTTTGCAGGAATACTTGCGCTAATACCTTGTTTTGGAACGCTTATACTATTAATTTGGTTTATTGCTGCAATTATTAAAAAGAATACTTCTACAAGTGGCGGAGAATCTTGGCGAACTAAATTTTACAATTTATTTAAAAACAACAGCACAAGTTCTTACTATTCGAGCAGTTCATATTCGTCTAGCGGAAGCGATGACAGCTGGAGTTCTTCAAGCGATAGTGATTCGGGAAGCAGTTTTGATGGTGGCGGAGGTGGAGATTCAGGCGGTGGCGGAAGTAGTAGTGATTGGTAAGTTTGTGAATTGAAAAGTTGGAAAGTTGAAAAAGTTATTGATTTGATGAATTAGCACATTTTCAAATTATCAAATCAGCACATTGAAAAAAATTAGCACATTATTTTAACTTCTCGTTATTCTTATGTCTTTCGCTATCACGTTGTGTTTTTTTATCTAAGTTTTTTTGTAATGCTTCAGTTAAATTAATACCTGTTTGGTTGGCTAAACAAATTAACACAAAAAGTACATCAGCCATTTCATCGCCCAAATCTTTTTTCTTATCACTTTCTTTTTCACTTTGTTCGCCATATCTACGAGCTATAATACGCGCAACCTCGCCCACTTCTTCGGTTAACATTGCCATATTAGTTAGCTCGTTAAAATAACGAACACCAACTGTTTTTATCCAATTATCAACCATTTGTTGTGCTTGTTCTATTGTCATAAACATTCATCTTTAAACAAATACAATCGTCTTAAATCAATTATAAATACATTCTGATAATAAAAGCGTAAAATATCGTAATACGAATAACCCAACTTAGCCATTTCCATTGCTCCTTCTTGGCACAAACCGACTCCGTGTCCGTAACCTTTACCATTTAAAACAACGTTCACACTATCGCTTTGCACAGAAAAAAAAGTTGATTTTAAACTAAAATCGGCACGAATATTTTTTAGCGGAACAGCATTAGGTAAAATTCCTAAATGTGTTTTTCGTGCTGGTTGAAAAAACGAAAATGCTTCTACAGTAGCAACACTATCGCTATCGTGCAATTTATATTTATATTCTTTAGTTAAATAATTTTCCCACTCTTTGCGAGTCATTTGTTTACGCCAAACAGCATTGTTTTTTTTGATACAAAAAGTGTCTATAACGCTTTTAAGATATGTTTTTGGTAAGTTCCAAATATCTTCAGAGTTGCAAGTTTGTCCGCCACAATTACTATGAAAAGCCGCTGTAATTAAATCTACATTTTCGTCGACCAAAACTAAATTATGCGTAGAAATGGTAGCGTTAGCAATGTTTTTATTTAATTTATTTCTACCTCTATAAACTTGACAATGCACTTGGTCGCACAACTGAAAACCTTCTGACTCATGCCTGTTTAAATGACTTAATGCGTAGGTTCTACAAATTATTGCTTGCACTTTGTAATACTCTAAAGTATGCCCAGTTCCTGCTTCTGCCTCAATAACTCCAGCAACATATCTATTTAAATCTACTTCGTTTTCAATTAATAAATTTTCGGTTTTTGATTTAATTTTAATGTTTCCTTCAAATTGTCGGGTTGCTAATTCAGGATGAATAGATTTAACTCGCAACAACGTACTATCTGATGGGACAAGTGAAAAAGAAGAAAATACACCAATTAAACTATCTAAAGACTTAACAACTACAGAATCTGCTCTAGCGCTGATGTGCAACATTTGACTCTTTTTAAACTTAAATATAATTTGAGATGAATCGTTAATTGCAAATCCGTTGCTATTGGTAGAAACTATCCCAATTGATTTTATTTTTGAACCTGAATACAAACCAATAGACACATTAACTTGTGCTTGAATTTGTGTAGAACAAAAAAAGAATAAGGCTATATATAAAAAACGATACAAGTTATTTTAAATTTTCTAAAATTAATTGCGCTGTTCGTTCAGAAGCACCATTATTACCAAGCATTTCCTTCAAATCAACATATTCTTTCAGCATAGTTTTTCTTGGTTCAGCATCTACAATAATGTTTTGTAACTCTTGTTTTAATTGCGTTTCATTTAATTCGTTTTGTATTAATTCTTTAACAACAACTCTGTCCATTATTAAATTAACTAGCGAAATATATTTTACTTTTATTAGCTGTCTTGCAATTAAATAAGAAACCTTACTTCCTTTATAACAAACCACTTGTGGAACATTAAAAAGTGCTGTTTCTAACGTTGCGGTGCCCGAAGTTACCATTGCGGCGTGCGCTTTAGACAGTAAATCGTAGGTTTGATTGTAAACTATTTTTACATTTTTTGATTGCAAAAATTCATTGTAATATTCTTTTGTTTGCGATGGCGCACCAGCAATTACAAATTGATATTGCGGAAAATTTTTAATTTGATTTAGCATTATTGGAAGCATCGTTGCAATTTCTTGTTTTCTGCTACCAGGTAAAATGGCTACAATTGGCTTTTTTTCTAAGTTGTTTCTATTGCAATATTCTTCAAAAGATTCTGAATTTTGTTTTCCCAAAACAGCATCTAACAAGGGGTGTCCCACAAAATCTACATCGTAATCAAATTTTTTATAAAAATCTTTTTCAAACGGAAGTATAACAAACATTTTATCTACCACACGTTTTATTTTATGTACGCGTGATTGTTTCCAAGCCCAAATTTGAGGCGAAATATAATAAAACACTTTTATGTTTTGTTGCTTTGCCCACTCTGCAATTCGCAAATTAAAACCAGGATAATCTATTAAAACTAACGCATTGGGTTTATGTACTAAAATATCTTTTTTGCAATCCTCAATATTTTTGAGAATAGTTTTTAAATTCATTACAACTTCAATAAAGCCCATAAAAGCCAAATCTCGGTAATGCTTAACAATAGTAGCGCCTTGAGCTTGCAATAAATCACCTCCCCAAGCTCTATATTGTATAGAACTATTTTTTTGTTTTAATTCTTTTACAAGATTTGCTCCATGTAAATCGCCTGAAGCTTCGCCTGCAATAATGTATAAAAGCATTAATTTTAATTTAAAAACTAAAGTTAAAGCTTAATAAAGAGAGAATTAAGCTTGCAAAACGTTATTTATTAAGACGCAAACGTTTATAAAGCAAGTTTAAGTATAAAAATAAATACGGCGTAAAATATTGTTGCTGCAATTATTCCTCTTGCAGGCTTGTACGATTCCGTTTGAATAAAAATAAAAAACAAACCTAAATTTACAAGCACACACAAGCTAAGCAAAGGTGAAAGTATATTGCTTAAAAATATTTTAAACAAAAAGGTATCTGCTTTTAGGTAACTATATTGCAATAAATAATAGCAAATTAAAACGAAAATAGGCGCCAAAACACCTAGCACCAAACCAAACCAAAATTTATTAAAGCTGGGTTTTAATCTAAACTTTGCCATATTATTTATTTAAATGAATTGATTTTAAATGTTCGATTGCTGAATGCGCAGTAAAATCAGTTAAAACAGGGACAACAGAAACATAATTATTGGCAAGCGCCCATTCATCAGTATCTTCAGCATTATCTAAGTTTTTAAATTTTCCGGTTAACCAAAAATATTCTTTACCAGATGGATCTGTTCTTTTGTCTAACTCTTCTTCCCAATAACCTAATGCTTGTCGGCAAATTCTAACACCTTGAATCATTTCGGCAGGCACACTTGGGAAGTTTACATTTAAACAAGTGCGAGCAGGCAAACCTTTTTCTAACACTTTTTCTGCAATCGATTTTACATATTTTAATGCTGGCGAAAAATCAGCTTCTATTGAAAAATTACACAAGGAAAAACCTATAGATGGAATATTTTCTAAAGCGCCTTCTACAGCAGCACTCATAGTTCCCGAATAAATTACATTTACAGAAGAATTAGAGCCATGATTTATTCCGCTTACAATTAAAGCAGGCTTTTCTTTTAAAACCTCATTTATAGCCACTTTTACACAATCAACTGGCGTGCCTGTGCAGCTGTATTCTTGTTGCGGACCATCGCTTTTAATTTTATTTACACGTAATGTTGCATTAATAGTAATAGCGTGTCCCATACCCGATTGTGGTTTATCTGGCGCAACAACCACTACTCTACCCAACTCATTCATTACGCTAATTAAATTTCTAATACCTGGCGCAGTTATTCCATCATCGTTGGTAACTAAAATCAAAGGTTTTTTCATAAAAATTATTTTTACAAAAATAGTGATTTTAAAACAGGTATAAAAAACAAAACCCCAAATAAATTTGGGGTTTTAAACATTAATTAATTTAAAATATCAATTACGAAATTTTAATTTCTTTACTCACTTTGGTAAGTTGTTCTTCTTTTTTTGGAAGCACTAATCTTAAAATTCCATTTTCATATTTTGCATCAATTGCTTCTGTGTTTACAGATTCTGGCAAATTAAACGAACGCTTAAACGAGCTAAACGAAAACTCTTTACGTGTATAGTTTTTATTTTCTGAGCTATTCTCGCTTGAGTGTTCTGCGCTAACATTAAGCAAGTTTTTCTCTAACTCAATTTTAAAATTTTCTTTAGCAAAACCAGGTGCATTAAATTCAATTTTAAAATCTTTCTCAGATTCTAAAATATTTACCGCTGGTAAATTTGCATTTTGTTTAAATGAATAATCTAATGCATTAGAAAAAGGTGCGTTAAAAAACACATCATCAAAAATGCTTCTTACTGGTTTTTGGTTGCTTACTTTTAAAAGTGTCATAATTTGTTTCCTCCTATTTATTTTTTTTGGTTTTAAAACAGAAGAATCAAAGTAAATACCAAAGCAAAAATCAAGACATTTTGACATATAAATTAAAGATAAAAAGACAATTTGTCTGTTTTTAGTTTTTAAAAAAGTCAAATTTGCTTGAAATACTAAATAGCGCTAAGATTTTGTAAATTTGTAGCATCTAAAAATTACTATGAACAAAAAAAGCATTTTAAGCATTCTACTTTTAACAGGAGCGGCTGCGGCGATTATTATTGGAGTTGTTTTAACTAAAAAAGATAAACCTTTGCGTTTGCTTCCTTATTATGGTCCGCCGCAAGAAATTACAAATGGCGACACTACTTTTCATACCGTAAAAGATTTTAGTTTTATAAATCAGTTTGGCGAAAAAACCATTCAAAAAGATTTTGAAAATAGTATTTATGTAACCGATTATTTTTTTGTTACTTGTCAAAGTATTTGCCCAATTATGAGTGAGTCGATGCAAAAAATCGCAAAACAATTTGAAACAAATTCAAGCATTAAATTCCTTTCACACACCGTAAATCCTGAAGAAGACAGTGTTTCTGTTTTGTTAGAATACGCAACCAAACACAATGCAAAAAAAGGAAATTGGTATTTTGTTACTGGCAATAAAAAAGAATTGTATGATATGGCGCGCTACTCGTATTTTTTAGATGCAGAAGAAGGCGATGGTGGCCCTGAAGATTTTATACACACGCAAAACTTTGCATTAGTTGATAAAGAAAAACACATCAGAGGTTATTACGATGGAACAAATCCAGCTCAAATGGAGCAATTAGTAAAAGATATTAACTTGCTTTTAAAAGAATACAAATACAAAGAAAATAATTAGCATTGAATACTTCTTTTATAAAAACAAACTTAATCGTTAAAACAATTGCGCTATTGCTATTCTGCAACAATGTACAATCGCAAACAATTTTCTCTAAAACTTTAAAAACTTTAGAAGGAAAAAACTATAACCTAAACGATTTAAAAAAAAATAAAGGAAACGTTTTTATTATTATTTCGCCTGATTGCCCATTGTGCCAAAACTATGCATTAACACTTAATGAACAACAAAAACTATTTGCTCCAAAAAAAATAAAATACATTGGTGTTGTTAGCGGAAAAATTTATACCGTACAAGAAATAAATCATTACAAAAAATTATTCAACGTACAGTTTGAATTATTAATTGATGAAAATTACGAAATAAAAAAAAACTTAGGCGCAAGTGTAACGCCTGAAGTATTTTTAATAAACAATTTAGGAAAAACAATTTACAGCGGCAGAATTGACGATTGGGCGTATGATGTAGGAAAACACAAACCAAAAGCTACAGAACACAATTTAAAAGATGCAGTAAACGCTTATGTAGCAGGCAAACCAATTACAATAAAAAAAACAAATGCAGTTGGTTGTATTCTTGAGTAATGAAATTAAATAAAAAACATATTGTTGCAAGTATTGCTATTTTTTTAATAGCAATTTTGGTTTTATTTTTCTACCTAACCAAAAACAACAAATCGCAACACAGCACAAAACAAAATATAAATCCAGAACAAATTACTTTTAACGAACACATTGCCCCTATTATTCATAAAAACTGTACTTCGTGCCACCGAAAAGGAGAAGCGGGTCCTTTTGAATTAATTACATACAATGATGTTTCGCGCAAAGCTAAAACAATTGCTTTGATTACGCTTAAAAGATATATGCCGCCTTGGCCTGCCGACAGAACTTATTCGCATTTTGCAAACGAAAAAGGATTAACAGATTATGAAATAGATTTAATTCAAAACTGGGTTAAATTCGGTAAAAAAGAAGGCGATAAAAATAAAACTCCACAATATCCAACATTTGCGAGTGGTTCGCAATTGGGTAAACCCGATTTGGTAATTAGCGCATCTGATAGTTTTAAAATAGAAGGCAACAATAAAGACCATTTTATTGTGATGAAAATTGGTTTTGAATTACCCGAAAATAAATTTGTAAAAGCAATAGAGTTTGTTCCCGGAAACAGAAAATTATTACATCACGTAAATGCGCATCTATTGAGTTTTGAATACGATAAAAAGAAAAATGTTTTTGATGGTGAAAAAGGTGTAAATCAAGAAACACATTCAATACCAGAAATTCATGAAAAAATTGGAGTAAAACACGACGATGGAACGTATCCGCTTTTAACTCCATCGGTTTGCAATTATTTACCAGGAGTAACAGCAGCCGTTTATCCAAATGGAATTGGAGGGTATGAGTTTACTAAAAAAGGTGCGTTTTACATAAAAGATATTCATTTTGGTCCAACGCCAATTGACCAATTTGATAAATCATCGTTCAACATTTTTTTTATGGATGAGGCTCCAAAACGCCCTATTCATGAATTTATTATGGGTACGGTTGGTATTACAAAAATTAATCCGCCACTTAGTATTCCTCCAAACGAAATAAAAACTTTTACAACACAATACACCTTAAAAAAAGATATTTCGTTACTTACTATAAATCCACATATGCACTTGCTCGGCAAATCGTTTTGGGCATTTGCAGTAAAACAAAATGGCGATACAATTCCGCTTATTCGTATTAATAATTGGGATTTTAGATGGCAGTATTTTTACACTTTTAAAAAAATGATTAAACTAGAAACGGGCACAACAATTTATGTGCATGGTGTTTTTGACAATACAAAAAACAATTCTAACAATCCGTTTTCGCCACCACAAACAGTTGGAGAAAGAGATGGAAGTATGCGCACTTCCGACGAAATGTTTCAGTTTATTATTAATTATTTACCCTATCAGCAAGGCGACGAAAACATTAGTTTAGAAAACGAAATGCTTAAATAAAAAAAGCATTATTTCTATGTTTCAAAACACTATCTTTATAACCAGAATGAGAATTATTTCAACAAATAAAACAACTATACTTTTAAACGCTGTTTGGCTGTTTTTAGTTGCGGTATTATTTAGCGGCTGTTATAATTCTATGAAACAAACTGGAGCAAAAATCAACACCACAAAAACTTTTTATTCCTATCAAAAAGAAGCTCCTAAACTAAATTACAAATTAAAAGTTTACCACAGCAGTAACGAAAAGTCTAAACTCTATTATCAAATTTCAACAAATAGTTTAGCTTATAATTTAAACACAGACAATAGTTACAACGCTTTTGTAAAAATTAGTTATCGTCTATTAAATTCATCAGGCAATTTTTTAGACTCATTAACTTTTACCTTAAACGACAAATCGAATAAAACCAATAATAACAGTACATTAACAGGTAACGTTGAGTTAAATACAACGTATGGAAACACTTATTTTTTAGAAGTAAAAATTAAAGATTTAAACCAAAACACAGAATTGGTTTCGTTGTTAAGCATTGATAAATCAAATGGCTTAACGAGAGAAAATTTTCTACTAAAACATAAAAATAATTCTATTTCTTTTTCAAATTATGTTGGCTCTACTGACACATTACTTTTAGAATACAACCAAAAACAAAATGTAAAACAATTGTTTGTAAAATATTACAACAGAGATTTTCAGTTACCACCACCGCCATTTGTTTTAACCAACAACAAATCTTTCGACTACAAACCCGATAGCACATTTACTTTAAAACTTAACGCCAAAAATGAAGCTAAATTTGTTTTTCCGAAAAAAGGCTTTTATCAAATAGAAGTTGATTCTACAAGCAAAACAGGTTATACAATTTTTAGATTTAATGATGATTTTCCAATTCTAAGTAACGGAAACGATTTGTTGCCCCCCACTCGTTTTATTACAACGCGACAAGAATACGAGGACATGAATTTGAATAACAACAAAAAAGAAGCTATCGAAAATTTTTGGATAAAAAATACTGGTAACAAAGACAAAGCAAAATCGGCTTTACTTGCGTATTACAACAGAGTTGAAAAAGCAAATTTATATTTTACTTCTTACGTTGATGGTTGGCGCACCGAAAGAGGAATTGTTTATTTAATTTTTGGAGCACCAAATAGTATTTTTAAACAGTCGGAAAGCGAAACTTGGCTGTATGGCGAAGAAGGAAATTATCGTTCTACAAGCTTTACATTTGTAAAAGTATTAAACCCTTTTACAGATAACGATTATCAACTAAACAGAAGTGAAATTTACAAAGAAGAATGGTACCGATTTGTAGATGCGTGGAGAATGGGCAAAATAATAAACGAATAAAGTGGAATTTAGAAACAACCGCAACAAAGAACAAACCAATATGATTTTTGGTATCCGTGCTTTAGCAGAAGCTATAAAAGCAGGAAAAGAAATTGACAAAGTAATCGTTCAAAACGGGCTTCAAGGCGATCTTTTTAGCGAACTAAGAGCACTTTTAAAAGAACATAATATTATTGCTCAATACGTTCCGCAAGAGCGTTTGCGTAAGTTTACAACTAAAAACCACCAAGGTGTTATTGCGTTTTTATCCGAAATAGAATACAGTAAACTAGATCAAGTTTTACCAATGGTTTACGAAAAAGGTAAAACACCATTGTTTTTAATGCTAGACAGAGTTACTGATGTGCGGAATTTTGGCGCTATTTGCAGAACTGCAGAATGTGCTGGAGTCGATGCAATAATTATTCCGTCGCGCGGTGGTGCGCAAATTAATAGCGACGCCATAAAAACATCTGCTGGGGCTTTACATAAAATTCCTGTTTGCAAAGAAGATAATTTAAAAGTTGCTATTTATTATTTAAAAGAAAGCGGTGTGAAGCTTGTTGCTTGCACTGAAAAAACAAACGATTTTTATACCAAAATAGATTACACAGAACCTGTTTGTATTGTAATGGGTTCGGAAGAAGATGGTATATCTAGCGAATATTTAAAATTATGCGACGCTAAAGCAAAATTGCCATTGATGGGCGAAATTGAATCGTTAAATGTATCTGTTGCTGCGGGTATTGTTTTATACGAAGCGGTTAGACAGAGAGGCTAGTTAATTGGTAAATTAGGGAATTAGTGAGTTTTTGAGTTGGAGATTTGATGAATTAGGAAATTGGAGAATTTGCTAATTACAGATTTAAGAAATAAGAACCAAGAGTTAAGAGCCGAAAACAGTAAACCAAAAACACTAAGAAACCCTAAACATTCCAACTTTCTAACTTTACAACCTTCAAACCAAAAACTATCTATTACCCAACAACTTCTTAATTTCATTTAGCTTCATTAAGGCTTCTACTGGAGTTAGTGTATTTATGTCTGTGCCTAATATCTCTTCTCTAACTGATTCTAAAACGGGGTCGTCTAACTGAAAAAAACTCAGTTGAAAATCTTCTGCGCCTTTTACTCCGCCCTTATTTCTTGAATCTTGAATCTTAGCTCTTGAATCCTCTCCAGCGTGAGAATTTTCTAAACGCAATAATATTTCGTTAGCTCTATCGAGTACTTTTTTTGGCATACCCGCCATTTTTGCCACATGTATTCCAAAGCTATGCTCGCTACCTCCAGCAATTAACTTACGCAAGAAAATAATTTTATTATTATGTTCTTTTACCGAAACATTATAATTTTTAATGCGCGGCATTGTATTACACATTTCGTTTAACTCATGATAATGTGTTGCGAATAACGTTTTGGGTTTTGCAGTAGGATGATTGTGTAAAAACTCTGCAATTGCCCAGGCTATTGAAATTCCATCGTAGGTACTTGTACCTCTACCAATTTCATCAAGTAATATTAAACTTCTGTTTGAAATATTATTTAAAATACTTGCCGTTTCGTTCATCTCTACCATAAAAGTAGATTCGCCCGACGATATATTATCTGATGCGCCAACGCGTGTAAAAACTTTATCTATCAAACCTATTTCGGCATGTTTAGCAGGAACATAACAACCCATTTGCGCTAAAATAACAATTAAAGCAGTTTGGCGTAACAATGCAGATTTACCACTCATGTTAGGACCTGTAATCATAATTATTTGTTGCGAAACATCATCTAAATAAACATCGTTGCTAACATATTCTTCAGAAACTGGCAATTGTTTTTCAATAACAGGATGCCTTCCTTCAGTAATATTTAAAACAGTACTATCGTTTAAATGCGGACGAACATAATTGTTTGATTGCGCTAACATTGCAAAACAAATTAAACAATCTAAACGTGCAATTAAATTAGCATTAAGCTGAATGGGAACAATATAATCGGTTAAAGCAATTATTAAATCATTAAAAATTTTAGCTTCAATAGCTGCAATTTTTTCTTCTGCACCAAGAATTTTTTCTTCGTATTGTTTCAATTCTTCCGTAATGTAACGCTCAGCATTTACTAGTGTTTGCTTTCGAATCCAATCTGTTGGAACTTTATTTTTATGTGCATTGGTAACTTCAATATAATACCCAAAAACATTATTAAAGGCAACTTTTAATGAAGTTATTCCAGTACGTTCGCTTTCGCGTTGTTGCATTTGTAATAAAAAATCTTTTCCCGAAGTAGAAATAGCTCTTAGCTCGTCTAAATCCGCATTAACACCCGCAGCAATTACATTACCTTTGTTAAGCATCACTGGGGCATCTTCGTGTAATTCTTTTTCAATTCGCGAACTTATTGTAGCGCAAGGATTTAACTGCTCTGCAATTTTTTGTAGTTGTCCCGATAGCAATCGGGATTGCGATGAAGCACAAATTTCTTTAATGGGTTCAATTGCTTGTAAAGCTCTTTTTAATTGTTGAACCTCACGAGGCGAAATACGAGCAACTGCAACTTTAGAAATTATGCGCTCTAAATCGCCAACTAATTTTATTTGCTCTCTAACTTTTTCTTTTTGTTCCGAATTATTTAAAAAATATTCTACTACATCTAAACGTTCGTTAATAGGCGCAATATCTTTTAAAGGCAAAGCCAACCAACGCTTTAATAAACGGGAACCCATTGGCGAAATAGTTTGATCTATTACATCTAAAAGTGTTCGTGCGTTTTCGTTATACGAACCAAATAATTCTAAATTTCGAATTGTAAATCTATCCAACCAAACGTATTTATCCTCTTCAATACGAGAAATTGCAGTTATGTGTTTTACTTTATCGTGAGCCGTTTCTGCTAAATAATGCAAAGCACTACCCGCTGCAATAATGGCAGTTTGCATTCCATCAATACCAAAACCTTTTAATGTTTTAGTACCAAATTGTTTTAATAAAGTTTCCTTTGCATAATCAATAGCAAATACCCATTCGTCTAACGCGTAAGTACAAAATTTGTCGCCAAAAACCTCGTTAAATAAATTCTTTTTTGGTTTAGGATATAATATTTCGTTGGGTTTAAAACTTTGTAATAGCTTATCAATATAATCGTTTGAGCCTTCCGCAACAAAGAACTCACCAGTAGAAATATCCAAAAAGGAAACGCCTGTTTTTTTGTTTTCGAAGTAAACTGATGCTAAAAAATTATTGTTTTTATTATCTAAAACTTTATCGTTGTATGAAACGCCTGGAGTAACCAATTCGGTAACACCACGCTTAACAATTGTTTTGGTAAGCTTTGGATCTTCTAACTGATCGCAAATTGCAACGCGTAAACCAGAACGAACTAATTTTGGCAAATAAGTATCTAAGGAATGATGAGGAAATCCTGCTAACTCAATAAAAGCAGCAGAACCATTGGCGCGTTTAGTTAATACTATCCCTAAAATACCTGATGCTTTTACCGCATCTTCGCCAAAGGTTTCGTAAAAATCGCCAACTCTAAATAGCAATAAAGCATCAGGATACTTTGCTTTTATAGCATTGTATTGCTTCATTAATGGAGTTTCTACAACTTCGGCTTTTTTACTCATAACTTGCATAAAAATACAAATTTGAATTTTGTACTTTAATTAAAGTTTTTAACATAATTTTGACTAACTATTATTATGAAAAAACTAGCCAACGAAGAGTTAAACCGAATATCGGTTGATGAGTTTAAAAAAACTGAGAAATCGAAATTAGTGGTTGTTTTAGACAATATTAGAAGTCTACACAACATTGGCTCTGTGTTTAGAACCAGTGATGCATTTTTGGTTGAAAGTATTTATTTATGCGGAATTACAGCAACACCACCCAACAAAGAAATTCATAAAACAGCTTTAGGAGCAACGGAATCTGTTGATTGGAAATATTTTAAAACTACGGGCGAAGCTATTGATGCACTTAGAAAAAATAATTTTAAAATATATGCTATTGAACAAGCGGAAAATAGTGTTTCGTTATTGGATATGACTTTCGATTCAAATCAGCCAACAGCAGTAATTTTTGGAAACGAAGTGTATGGAGTAGAACAACAAGTTGTAGATAATTGTGATGCTTGTATTGAAGTTCCGCAACTGGGCACCAAACATTCGTTTAATATTTCGGTTACTGCAGGAATGGTGCTTTGGGATTATTTTTCTAAAACAAGAGTATAATTATTTAGGGTCTTCGGTAATGTAGTATTCCTGATATTTTTGTTTAAGAATTGCGTTTATTTGCTCTGTATATTCGTAGTCGTAGTCAAATTTACTTTCCTTTGAGAAAAATTGAACAATAGCAACAGGGTCAACAATTTCTACGTTTAAATCTTCAATTTTTTTAAATAGAATTACTTCAAACGGAAAATTATAAACTGACAATTTTTGATTGGCAACAATCGTATTTACAACAAAACATTTACTAACGTAACCTTCTTTAGAAACAATAACCGTAAAATTTTGACTTAAAGGAAGTTTTATAGCAAGGCGCTTTTTGGCATCATAAACTCCATGAAATATTTCTTTATTGTCTGAATCAATAACCTCTACAATGGCACCTTCTAGTTTAACAAGTTTTGATTTACCATTTTCAATATTAATTTCTTTTATTATACCGAAAAGCTGTAAATAAAATGGAGATGACTTCTCTTTTTCTTGAGCGGAAATACTCAAAACTGAAAATAGTAAACTAAAAATTAATAATATCCTAAACTTTAACGAAATCATGATAAAGTAAAGATACGAAATTTATATCAAGCTTTAAATTAGGAAATTAGTCTTTTTTAAGATAATACAAATCTTTGTATTGTTGTTTCAGTTCTTTGTTTACTTCGCGCGTGTAAACATAATCGTAATCAAACTTATCGTGTTTTGGTATGTATTCAATTATAGCAACCGCTTTATTTAACAATGAGTAATCTACACCTTGCACTTTTTCGTACAAATACAAATCGAATCTAAAACTATGCAAACGTAATTTTTCTTTTGGTAAAGTTGTATTCACATCAAAAAACTTAGGCACGTATCCATTTTTTTGGATTTTAATTGTGTATTTTTTTTCGAGTTTTAGCTTTAATACAACTGGCTTTTTAATTGTTGAAAGGTGTTCTGATATAACATTTCCTGCGGAATCTAACAATAACACAACGGCACTATCTAAAGGTAATTCCTTAGCTTTTTCGGTTTGTTTTAATTGTTTAATTGTACCCGTAAGAATTAAATAATGATACGTTTTTTTTTCTCTTTTTGTTAGATTTTTTTTTGCAGGTATATTAACTGTATCCTTTAAACTACTAGCAAAAATTGGGTTTACAAAAAAACACAGCAGAACTAGTCCACAAAAAAATAATCTCATTCGATAAATTTAGAAAAATATTTTGCAAAAAAAAAGTCCCGATTTTATCGGGACTTTTTTAGTATTTAGTTAATGACTAGTTAAGTACATTTTTAACATCACCATTTTCTTTAACTTTTACAAACTCCATATCTTCTTGAGCTAATTTTTTCAAAGAAGCATCTTTAGCGAATGCAGATTTCAAGTTGTTAGCAACACCCGCAGCATCAGCTTTACGAGCACAAGCAACAGCTTTTAAATAAGCACCCCAAGCAGAGTCTTTTTCTTTTGAAGCATCAATTGTAGAAATTGCAGCATCAAAATCTTTATTTAATAATTTAGCTAAAGCTGAGTTAAAGCTATTTTCACTTCCGTAGTTTGAAACAGCTTCGCTGTATTTAGCTTGACGGATGTATAAATTAGCCATGTTGTAGTTAGTTTCTTTAGAAGAACCTGCTTTTTTGTAGAAATCTTCAGCAGCTTTTCTATCACCTTTTTTAATTGCAACAACACCTAAGTTATTTAATACAGCAGGATTGTTTGCAGATAAACCATTCGATTTATTAAATTGAGTTTCAGCATCACCTAATTTATTTTGCATAACGTAGATACATCCAATATTGTTTGGACCTCTCCAATCGTTAGGATAAACACGAGCTAAATTATTGTAAACAGTTAATTTAGTATTCATGTCTTGTGCTAAATCTGCAGAATACATTAATTCTTCAGCAGTTAAAGAATCAGGAGTAGAAGCAGACATTGCAGTTAACTCAGCATCTGTTTTACATTTTTTCTCAGCATTAACTGTCATCATTGAACGACGTAATTTTGGTAAAATTTCGTCAGCGATTTCAGTATAAACTTTAGAAATATTTTTAATTTCTTGCTCTCTTTTTTCTAAATCTGATTGAGATTGTAAAATACGAATAATCATATCTCTATCTGGATTTTGGATTTTCTCAGATTTTTCCATTAAAGCTTTAAAACCTTCCCAATCTTCTGGAGTTGAAGTTTTAGTGAAGAATGTAGCAGCATCAATACCTGCTTCCATTTTCATTTTTTTCAATTCTGCCATAATGTGTTTTTCTGTACTGTTTGCACGGTCAGAAGCTAAACTTGCGTTTTTAGACTCAACTCCATCTGGAGAAGCATAAGCAGAAATAGCAACACCTTTAATATCGTAGTTTGGTTTTGTTTCAACTACTTTTTTAGTTTTAGGATCTAAAATTTCAATTTTGCTGTCTTTAATGAATTTGAACATTGCTTTCATATCATCTTGAGAAGCTTCTTTAGCTACAATAGATGACTGATTAATTGTAAACAACATATCAGAAGCGTTAGACATTGGAACTACGCGTGGCATAGCTTCTTTACCCATTACTGTTTTTTCATCTAACTGAACTAACAATGGAGTAACGATTGTTGCATCAGCAATTTTAGGAGAAGTATAACTACCTTTTACTTTAGTTTTTTTCTTAACTTCTACTTTTGCTACTAACTCAGAAACTTTTAATTCTGGAGTATAAGCAATTACATCATTATATGTGTAAGTTGTACCTTCTGCTTTTTTAACAACAGCTACTGCAGCAGGATCTTTTACTTTTACTTTCTCACCTTCAAACGTTACAGACTTTAAAGCTTTTTCGCCACCATTGTATTTTAATGTTGGAGTAAAAATTACTGTGTTTTTAGGTTTGTAAATTTTTACAGGCACAGTAACTTTAACAGTAACTGCAATACTGTCTGCATGCATTTCTAATGGGTTTGGAGTAACTTCGTGTTGAACTTTAGACCAATCTGTTGATTTACAGCTTGCCAATGCTAAAGCGGCTGCAACAACAAAGGAAACACCTTTTACATGTTGATTTTTCATCGGTTATTTAATTTATTTTGTTTAGTAGTTTAATTCTAAAAACTATATTATAAGTTGCGAAAATAAACATTTTTTTTAAACTATGAAATTTAACTGCGCATTTTCGCGCTATAAATCTATTTTTTTAACCTCTAAATCATCTTTGCATTCGGCTAAAAGCTCTGCAATCGTTTTATTACTGCTAGGATGAACATAATTTGGAATCAATTCAAATAAGGGTGTTAGCGTAAATTTTCTAAAAGGAATGTAAGGATGCGGAATTATTAAAGTTGGCGGATTATTAATTATTTCGTCATTAAAAAACAAAATATCAATATCGATAACTCTTTCCAGCCATTTTTTACCTTCTTCTCTTATTCTACCGATCACTCTCTCAATACTTAATAATCTAGTAAGCAAGCTATTAGCATCAAAATCAACTTCAATTCCTAATACTTGGTTTAAAAAATCGGGTTGATTTTCTTTGCCCCAGGCTTTGGTAACATAAATAGATGATTTGTTGGTTATTTTGATTCCATCCGATACCAAAAAAACTTCAACTTTGGTGAAATTTGCTCTTACATCTCCAATATTTCCTCCTAAAAGTATATAAGCTTTGTTCATTACAAGTTAAAGTTTGTTATTTCAAAAGTACAAGCATTTTTTTTATTTAACATTGCATATCAATTTAATTAGCGTTTTTTTATGAAACAGTTTTTCAAAACTATGTTTGCCAGCATGTTTGGCTTTATTTTAGCTCAAATTATATTTATTATAATAGGTGTAATAATTATGGCTGCATTTATTGGCAGTATTGTGGGTTCTGCTGGAGATGAAACAAAAAACAAAATTTCGGAAAACTCTATTTTAAAAATAGAATTAAACACACCTATAAACGACAGAAGCTCGAACAACCCGTTTGAAGGTTTTGATTTTGGAACTTTTGAAAGCAATAAACCTTTAGGATTAAATACAATACTTAGAGCGTTAGAACATGCTAAACTTGATAAAAAAATAAAAGGAATTTATTTGAATTTAGAATCTGTTCCTGCTGGAATGGCAACAATGGAAGAGATTAGAGAAGCTTTGGTAGATTTTAAAACTTCAGGAAAATTTATTGTTGCCTACTCTGAAGTTTATACACAAAAAGCATATTATTTGGCTAGCGTTGCCGATAAAATGTATATGAATCCGGCTGGCGATATGGAATTAAAAGGTTTAAGCACTTCGCTAATGTTTTTTAAAAACACATTAGAAAAATTAGAAGTTGAACCAGAAATTATTCGTCATGGTAAATTTAAAAGTGCTGTTGAACCTTTTATGTACGATAAAATGAGTGCTGAAAACAGAAAACAAACCATGAGTTTTGTTGGCACAATTTGGAACAATATGCTAACTGGAATTGGCCAAAGTCGTAAAATTAGTATTGAAGAACTAAACAGTATTGCAACCAATTTAAGCATTACAAATGCTGAAGACGCAGTAAAACTAAAACTAATTGACAAATTAAGTTATTACGATGAAATTGAAACAGAACTAAAAAACAGAGTAGGCCTTGTTGCGGGCGCTGACTTAAATTTTGTTTCGCTTAAAAAATATAGTCAGCATGTGGAACAAAACAAACAATTTGCAAAAGATAAAATTGCTGTAATTTATGCTTCGGGCGAAATACAAAGTGGCGATAGCGATGATGGCGCAATGGGTTCTGAAACCATTGCAGAAGCTATAAAAGATGCTCGTTTAGATTCTAAAATTAAAGCGATTGTGTTGCGTGTAAACTCTCCTGGAGGAAGCGCTTTAGCTTCGGATGTAATGTGGAGAGAAGTTATTTTAGCCAAAAAAGTAAAACCTGTTATCGTTTCTATGGGCGATGTAGCGGCATCTGGCGGTTATTATATTTCTTGCGCTGCCGATAAAATATTTGCTGATAAAAATACAATTACTGGTTCTATTGGTGTTTTTGGATTGATGTTTAATGCAAAAGCCATGCTAAACAACAAATTAGGTTTAACTTTTGATACTGTGATGACAAACAAACATGCCGATATGGGAAGCATTTACAGACCTTTAACAAACGAAGAGAGAAACTTTATGCAAATGAGTGTGGAAAGAGTTTACAAAGACTTTATTACGAAAGTTGGCGAAGGAAGAAAAATGGATATTGCGCAAGTGGATAGCGTAGGACAAGGGAGAGTTTGGAGCGGTGTAGATGCAAAAAACATTGGTTTAATTGACGAGTTTGGCGGATTAAATGCTGCAATTATGGAAGCAGCTAAAATGGCAAAATTGAGCAAATACAAAATTACTGAGCTACCCAAACAAAAAGAACCTTTTGAAAAATTGATGGAAGATTTTCAAACAGAAGCACAAGCTAATTTCTTAAAAACAAATTTTGGCGTAGCATCAGATTATATTACAAAACTTGAGCAATTTATAAATGCAAAAGGAATACAAGCACGTATGCCATTTGAATTAGAGATTTATTAAATTCAAGAAAGTGAAAAACATAATTTGCATATTAATTTATTGCCTATGCAATATAAGTTATGTGTATTCACAAAACAATGACACTACAAAAACAAATTTTTCATTTTCTATAAATGCATTATCAAGTATAATGCATGGTGAAATTTCACCTTATTTAGAAATTAAAAACTCTAAAAATTATGCTTTAGAAGTTTCTTTCGGGAAAATTTATAAAGGTTTTAATTGGGTTTATAATTCTGGCTATATACCAACCAATGGAATTGTAATGCGTGTTGGTGTTAAACGCTATAGCAGTATAATTTCTAAAAATTCAAAAGTTTCATTTGGTGAGATAAGATATACTTATAAAAATCTAAATACAGCTAAATACTGTACCCATGAGTCAGCAGGATTAAGTGAGTCTTTAAGTGAAATAGTTCAAGATGAAAAAAATACTCATAAAATAACTTCTAATTACGGTGCTAAAATATTTTTTTTAAAGCATCTGTTTTTAGAACTATCTATTGGTGCAGGTTTTAATTGCAAATTAATAAAAAGAAATATGTATAGCTGGGGAACTCGTGGTCAATGTTATAATGTTCTTTATCCTGAAGGTGAATACAGGTCAATTTTCCAACTATGGCCCACAATAGAAACAGGAATTAAAATCGGTCTTAGAAAATAGTATCAATACAAAACAGGAAAAGCTTTGCTGTATTTTTTTGTAAAAGTGGATTGGAAATAAGTGTCGTTTATACTATCCATTTCGGGTAAATAATAAATAACGAAACCTTGATTAACAATACTTTTTAAAGCATCTTCGTTTTCGTAATTTAAAATTTTACAATTTGCGGGTAAAGGATTTTTAATTGCTTTTATCATAATGTGGTTGTACCACCAACCACTAATTACGGCTATTTTAGTTGTTGTCTTTTGTAATGAAGCGCTAACATAATTTGCAAAAACTTCTTTTTGTTCGCGCTTGTAATAATCGGCCATAGCAGGACCAGTAAACACATCAAAATAAATTTCTTGTCCGCTAATTGTTTTGGTAATAGCTAAATTAGAATATTTGCTACCACGTAGTTTGTCGGTTAAATTTATACCACAACAAAAACTGCTCACAATTAAGAAAGTACAAACAATTTTCAATTGTTTTTCTTTTAAAAAATAAGCTACAAAAAGCAATAATGGCGGAATACAATTTATTAAATAAGCAGATTTTTGAGGCAAGCGAGCATACGAATAAGCAAATAAAAGAAACATGCTAAGCCAGCTTAACAAATGCCATTTATTAATCTTTAGAGTTGTAGCAAATTTATTCTTTAAAGCGAAAAATAAAGCTAATAACAAAGATAAACAACCAATTAAACCAAATACACCAATTGTACTTTTGTATAATAATTTTGGTAATGATGGCGCAAATAAATCCCAAAAAACTAAAAAATCAAAACCATAAGTAGTAAAAACAGGAATAAACAAAAGCGCAGTAATTGTAGCGGTTGAAATTCCCAAAACAAAACTTTTTTTTATAAATTCTATTCCTTTGTAATTATCAAACAAAATAAACAGAAAAGGAATAGCCATTGCTCCTGATGAAATTCTACAAGCAATTGCAATAGCTAATAATATTCCGGCTACAAGAACTTTATTCCGCAACAATGCATACCACGATGCCAAACAAAAAGCCATAGCCCAAATATAATCGATGGTGTAGGTACTCGAAATAAAAACGACTGGCGTATAAAAAAAAGCTAAGGCAAGTAATAATGGCTGTTTAACAGAATAATAACAAGCAATTTTATAGAGATAATAAAAAGAAAATACTCCAAAAATGGCCGTTAAAAAGTTAAATAAAAAGGGAGAATCGTTCCACAACAAAGCATAAATAATTTCTTGAAACGGATGCCCAGGAAAACGAGAAACTTCGTAAATACCAGTTGTGTGTGCATTGAATGCAGCCAAAGCAGTTCCCCAACTATCTTCTTCTACACCATAACCCAAAAACAAAAACGGAAGCGTAATCCCTAATAAAATTAGCAACCAATATTTAATTTCTATTTTTTGAAGTTTCTGAAGCATTAAATTATCTAAATAATGTAATTATCCCATTTCTAAAAACTAAGTTTTGTTGTATATCTTCTATAGTTATAACATAAAAATATGTACCATCTACACTATGTGTACCATCCCATTTTTTTGAAACATCATCAAATTCGTATATGACTTTTCCCCAGCGATTATAAATTTTACAATGAAAGCTTCTCATTAAAACTTTTGTAGCTACAAAAAAATAATCGTTAACACCATCATTATTAGGCGAAAAAACATTGGGGACTACAAAATTTGTATCATTAATTACATATTCCAATGGATTAACTATTAAAACAGAATCTTTTATAAGATGATAATCAACAGTATCAATAATACTTTGTCGAATAGAATATTCATTCGAAATTATAGTGGTGTCTAAATAATGGTGCGAGCATAACGTACCTTCTCTCACAATAATTGAATCAACATTTATTCTATCGTAACTTTCAACTTTATTTATTTTAAACGAATATGTTTCTGTAATTAAATAATTATTTGAATTGTATGTAGACACAATGGTACCTAACTCTGGGTTGTAAACATAAGTATCGGTATTTGTTGTATCTGATGTTACAGAAACTATTTTACTATCGTTAACAGCATTAGATTTATTGATAAGCAAGATCAAACCATTGTTATAATCTGCTAAAGCAATATCTTTTCTACCATCATTATTAATATCGCCTATACTTAATCCATAAGGACTGTAATGGCTAGCGTATGGAAGACTAAACTTTTTATAACTACCATAATTATCATTTTCGTCTTGTTCATATACACTTAATTTATTCCATCCTCCGTGAACTAAAATCACCTCATTTTTCCCATCGCAATTCAAATCTGCAATTTCAATTGATTCAGGTACATCATAAGCACTTTTTTGAATACAATCTTCTAGTAAATTTGTTTGTCCATTTTGATGCCAAATATCAATATATGCATTTGGAGTATTACCTCCCATAGAAGCAACAACATCGTTTTTTCCATCGTTATTCAAATCACCTATCGCAATTCCATTCAAACTTTTCCAAACTGGTTCTTGTGGAAAATATGATGTGTATGGATTCAATCCTCCAGAAGTATTTTGTGTGTAAACATGTATTCCTCCTAATAATTGACCTGCCATAAAAACAACATCAGTTAAACCATCATTGTTAATGTCGCCAACATCAATTTCATCGTAACCTCCATTTGGTTTAGAAAAGGTTAAACTTGTAAAACCTGATATAGTTTGGTAAAATATTCGAATCTTGTCTTCGTTCCAATGAGAAACAGCTATATCTTTTAGCCCATCATTATTAAGATCACCACATTTTACTCCATCGGCACCAATTCCGGTAAACCGTTTCTGTATTGTATTTAAAGTTCCAAAGGAATTTTGAAAAAAAATACCAATACTATCTCCATAAGCAATTATAACATCATTTCTTCCATCATTATTGACATCGTCAATGTCTATAGCGCTAATTCTGCTTGAAGTTGAATATGCATATTTAATAGGAGTCTTTAATCCTCCCGTTTGATTTTGTATATAAACAAACAGTTTATAATCATTAGGGGCGTCAAAATAAAATGATGTACCTAAAACAACATCATTTAAACCATCGTTATTTATATCACTAATACAGACAACTTCAGGCCAAGAACCTGTTTCTATAGCTTGATAGTTCGCAAAATCAATTTGAGCTTTTGCTACAAAAAAATGACTGCATAAAAATAATATAATTAATAAATTCCTAATCACTATTATGCTATAAAATTTATTGCTTTTTTAAGTGCGCTTTCCATACCATCTGATTTGGTTCCGCCAGCTGTTGCATAAAATGCTTGTCCACCGCCACCACCTTGAATTTCTTTTGCTAACTCGCGCACAATTGTACTTGCATTCATTTTTTTATCGTTTACTAAATCATCTGAAACAACAACAGAAAGACTTGGTTTTCCTTTAATTTCAGCAGCAATTACTCCGTAAAAATGTTCTACTTCCGATTTTAATTGAAAAGCAATGTCTTTTATTGCGTCAGCTGAATCTAATTCAATTTTTTGCGCGACAAAGTTCACACCATTATGCAAAGTGATTTTTTGTTTTAAGTCTTGTTTAATTGTTTTTGCTTTTTCTTTTAAAAATCCGTCTACTTGCTTTTGTAATTCTGCGTTTTGCTCTTGTAAGGCAGAAATACTTTTTAAAACATCTTTAGGATTTTTTAGGGTTTCTTTAACCTCATCAATCAAAGCAAATTTAGTTTCGATATATTTTTCTGAAGCTGCGCCTGTAATAGCTTCTATTCTACGAATACCAGCAGCTACAGCACTTTCTGAAATTATTTTAAAGTAGCCAATATTACCGGTTGCGCTAACGTGTGTGCCTCCACAGAGCTCTACAGAATAAGATTTATCAAATTCAACCACTCTAACTACATCGCCATATTTTTCGCCAAACAAAGCCATAGCGCCTGTTTTTTTGGCATCTTCAATCGCCATAGATTGAATGTTAGATTGTATATTTTCTCTAATTTTTTGGTTTACCAATTTTTCAATTTGTGCAATTTCTTCATCGGTAACTTTAGAAAAATGAGAGAAATCGAAACGTAAATATTCTTCGTTTACTAACGAACCTTTTTGCTCTACATGTGTGCCCAACACCTTGCGCAATGCAGCGTGCATTAAGTGTGTTGCTGAGTGATTATTTTCTGTATTTTTTCTTTTTTCAACATCTACTCTAGCTTCAAACTCTTTATTTAAATCGCTAGGTAACGTTTCGCAAATATGCATGGTAACGCCATTTTCTTTTTTGGTATCTAACACTTCAATTTTTTCAGAACCAAAATCAAAAACACCTCTATCTCCAACTTGTCCACCACTTTCAGCATAAAAAGGCGTTACATTTAAAACCAATTGAAATTGATTTTTTCCTTTTGCAGAAACCTTGCGGTAACGTGTAATTTTAGCTTGACTAACGTGCTGTGTATATCCTACAAAATTAGTTTCAGCATCAGGAATTAAAATTACCCAATCATCAGTATCTACAACAGCCGCAGAACGCGAACGTGTTTTTTGTTTTTCTAATTCAGCTTTAAAGCCATCTTCATCTATGGTTAATCCATAACCTTTTGCAATTAACGAAGTTAAATCTACAGGAAAACCATAGGTATCATACAACTCAAAAACAACATCACCTTTAATTACTTTATCTGCAGAATGATTTACTTCTATACAAACATTATCAATACGTTTTAAGCCCGTTTCTAATGTTCTAAAAAATGAAATCTCTTCTTCTTTTAAAACTTTTTCTATTAATAATTTTTGTGTGTTTAATTCAGGAAAAGCAGCACCCATGTGGTGAGCCAGCACAGGAACTAAACGATACATAAATGGTTCTTTAATATTTAAAGATTGGTAACCATAACGAATTGCTCTTCTTAAAATACGACGAATTACATAACCAGCACCAGT
The DNA here is from genome assembly GCA_040385525.1 of Bacteroidota bacterium. Taxonomy (GTDB): domain Bacteria; phylum Bacteroidota; class Bacteroidia; order UBA4408; family UBA4408; genus JAZKHE01. The sequence continues at coordinate 635,283 of JAZKHE010000002.1, read as the reverse complement.
GTTTGAAGGCAACTGACCATCAGCTATAGAAAAAGAAATAGTACGAATATGATCAGCAATTACACGAATAGCAATATTTATTATTAATTGTTTTTTATGTTTTTCTTCATCTTCGGGCTTGTAACGTAATCCACTTAATTCTTCAATTTTACCAATTAAAGGCATAAAAACATCTGTATCGTAGTTTGATGATTTACCTTGTAAAACACGCACCAAACGCTCAAATCCCATCCCGGTATCTACGTGTTGTTTTGGTAGTTTTTCTAACGAACCATCTGCTTTACGATTAAACTCCATAAATACATTGTTCCAAATTTCTATCACATTTGGATGATCATTATTTACCAAAGTGCTACCAGCAACAGCTTTTCTTTCTTCGTCACTTCTACCATCAAAATGAATTTCAGAGCAAGGTCCACATGGTCCTTGATCGCCCATTTCCCAAAAGTTATCTTTTTTATTTCCGTTTAAAATTCGGTCTTCGGCAATGTATTTTTTCCAAGTATCATAAGCTTCTGTATCTCTTGCTAAATTTTCTTTCGCATCGCCTTCAAAAATGGTAACGTATAAACGGTCTTTGTCAATTTTATAAACTTCGGTAAGCAATTCCCAAGCCCAAGCAATTGCATCTTTTTTAAAATAATCGCCAAAACTCCAGTTACCCAACATTTCGAACATAGTGTGGTGATAAGTATCAACACCAACTTCCTCTAAATCGTTGTGTTTACCAGAAACGCGCAAACATTTTTGAGTATCGGCTACGCGAGGATGTTTAATGGGAGAATTTCCTAAAAAGATATCTTTAAAAGGAGCCATTCCTGAATTATTAAACATTAAAGTTGGATCGTTTTTTACCACCATTGGCGCAGATTCAACAATAGTATGACCTTTTGAAGCAAAAAAATCTAAAAATGTTTTACGAATTTGGTTTGAGCTAAGCATAGCTGTTTATTTGTTAAATTGTATTAATTTATTAGTGATATCAGCCTTTTAGCCAATATTTAGATGCAAATTTAGTTTATTTGTTTAAATTCGCACTTACCGATTTAAAATTAAGCATAAATGTCGAAAGTAAAATTTTACTTTAATACTAAAACACTCAAGTACGAAAAGGTACAAATGCGTGTTTGGGATAGAGTTAAGCAAGTGCTTTCGTATGTGGCTGCTGGATTGGTTTTTGCATCTATCAGTATTTTTTTAGCTTATACTTATTTAGATAGCCCGAAAGAAAAGCAGTTAAAACGTAATATTGAGGAATTAAGCTATAACTACGAGGTTTTAAACGGAAAACTTAATCAACTAAACTATGTTTTAGAAGATTTGCAAAAACGTGATGATAATATTTATCGCGCCATTTTTGAAGCAGAACCTATTCCTGATGAAATTAGAAAAGCTGGTTTTGGTGGTGCCGATCGCTACAAACAATTAGAAAATTTAACTAACAGCGATTTAATTTTAGAAAGCACTCAAAAATTAGATAGAATTGCCAAACAAATGTACATTCAAAGCAAATCGTTTGATGATGTAATTAAATTAGTTAAGAATAAAGAACAGTTAATGAAGGCTATTCCTTCTATTCAACCAATTGACAACAAAGATTTAAAACGTTTAGCATCGGGTTTTGGTTGGAGAACACACCCTATATATAAAATTACAAAATTCCACACAGGTTTAGATTTTACTGCAAGTGTAGGCACCCCTATTTATGCTGCTAGCGATGCTGTTGTAGAAACTGCTGATGCAGAAGCACGTGGCTACGGAAACCACGTTGTATTAGACCATGGTTATGGCTACAAAACTTTGTACGGACACATGAGCAGATTTGCTGTGCGTGCCGGACAAAAAGTTAAACGTGGCGATATTATTGGATACGTTGGTAACACAGGTACTTCGTCTGGTCCGCATTTACATTACGAAGTAATTAAAAACGGAGATAAAATTGATCCAATTAATTTCTTTGCTTCTGATTTATCGCCAGAAGATTATGCAGCTATGTTAGAAATGAGCGAAATAAACAACCAATCGTTTGATTAATGAATTGGCGAGTTTTATTAGATCAAATCGCTGCGTCAAAACTAACTTTACTTTTTGTTTTAACTCTAATTTTATGCTGGCCGTTATTTTACAATGGTTATCCTTTATTGTATTCAGATTCGGGCACTTATATTGTTTCTTCCATAGAGTTAAAACCACCTGTTGACAGACCAATTGGCTATGGTCTATTTATAAATTGGATTACTTGGAAAGCAACTTTATATACTGTACCTCTTTTTCAAAACTTAATTCTTAGTTTTTTGATTGTACGTTGTTGCGAATTATTTAAATTAAAAAAAATAATCATATTATTTATTACAATCATTCTGTCTTTAATTACAGGAATTAGCTGGTACTCTAACCAAATAATGCCAGATATATTTACATCTATTTTATTTTTAAGTTCGCTACTTTATTTAACTGACGAAAAAGCAAGCAGATTTGAAAAAACATTGTCCTTACTATTTATTTTTGTGGCACTAATTAGCCATTTCAGTAATCTGGTAATACTTATTATTACGCTTACTTTATTGTTTATTATTGGTTTTAAATCCATTTTATTAGCGAATAAAAACAAATTTAAAAAGCTAGTTGCTGTAATTACAATTGCTCCCCTGTTTTTAGCTTTTAACCATTGGAAGAACGATTTTGGTTTTGTAGTAAGTCGTTCTAACAATGTTTTTCTAACCGCAAGATTAGCCGAAACTGGAATTCTGAAAAAAATATTAGATAAAAAGTGTATTAAAAAAAATTACAGTCTTTGTGCCTGTAAAGATTCATTGCCAAATGCTACAGCACCCTTTTTGTGGGATTATCAAAACAGTCCGCTTTACACCAAAAGTGGTGGTTGGGAAAAAGCAAATGTAGAATATGCTGATTTTGTAAAACAAATATATAGTGATAAAGAAATATTTTTTCTATTTATTAAAGCATCATTTACAGCAACGTGGCAACAACTTTTTGAAGTTAATATTGGCAGTGGATTAAGCGCGTATGGCGAAAACTCTGCTCCATTTTACCCAATTAGTGCGCATTTAAAAAAAGAATACCCAAACTATATCAATGCAAAACAACAACAAAGTCAATTTAATTTCGAGTTACTCAATTCAATTAATAAAGTGGTTTTAGTTTTTAGCTTTACAACACTATTGTTTTTGTTTTTTGTATTTAAAAACGACAAGCGAGTTTTATTTTTTTTAACTGCGGTGTTTATTATTTGTATTAGTAATGCAGCCGTTACAGCAAGTTTAGCTAATGTTTACGACAGATTGCAAGCGAGAGTTTTATGGCTTCCCGTTTTTTTTGTTTTAGTTTTTATAACTGTTTTAATTCAAAAAAAATTACTCGAACGAAATTCTACGAGCAGTTAAATATCTTTTTTTGTAATATTCACCCTCAGGAAAATAATCTATTGTTACGCCTTTGTGTACAGAAGCGTGTATCATTTTAAAATGTCCGTTGTTAGCTTCCATAACAATACCAACATGACCCACTTTTTTCGATTTTAAACTTCTTCCTTTAAAAAAAACTAAATCGCCTTTTTGCAAATTTTTTAGCTGAATCTCTTCACCTATTAAAGCTTGCGCAGTACTTGCGTGAGGCAATTTTTTATTATAATGTGCAAAAACATGTTGTACAAATCCTGAGCAATCGAAACCATTTTTTGTCGTGCCTTGGTATTTGTATTTTATACCAATGTATTGTTTTGCATAAGTGAGTAGGCTATCATAGCGCGACTCAACAGCAAAATTATCGCTCAATTGAGTGGAGCTAGAATCCGCACTATTGCTTTGCGAAAAAGCATAAGTTGTTTGTAGAAAAAAACAAATGGTAATTATCCTTATCATTCTTCAAAAATAATGAATTTATAGTATATTTGTGCTACTACTCGTTATGCCGTATAAAGAAACAGAAACAATTAAAATTTATTTCTCAATTGGAGAAGTTGCAAAAATGTTTGATGTAAATTCATCGTTGATTCGTTTTTGGGAAAAAGAGTTTGATATTATTCAACCGAAAAAAAACAAAAAAGGGAATCGTTTATTTACGCAACTCGATATTGAAAATTTTAAAGTAATTTATCATTTAGTAAAAGAAAAAGGATTTACACTTCAAGGCGCTAAATCCAAACTAAAAGAAGGGAAATCGGAAACTATAGATAACATGGATTTGATAAAAAAACTAGAAAATATAAAAGCTTCTCTTTTAGAATTACAAAAGAATTTAAATTAAAAAAGCCCCAAATTGGGGCTTTCTTTTTATCCAAATTTTATTATTTCACAATTTTAAATTCTCCAGCAGCTAAAAACTGACCTCTATTTATTTCTTCTTTTGCTACTGCTAATGCTTTATCATTTTCATCAGTATAAACTGTAGTTTTTTCAGTTGGAACACTACTCCAAACCTCCATTTTTACAATGTGTTCGCCTGTTTCTAAATCATCAAATAACGAAGGCATATCTTCAGGCAAAATATACATAAACGATGACCATGCTTCGTCTAACATCATATCGTCTTTATAAATAATTTCTGCTTTGTAAGGTTTACCATCTACTATAAATCTTGTAATTATAGATTCAGGTTTACGCTCCAACTGACCAATACTTTTGGGTAAAAAAGCTCTTCCATAAATTGTTTGTTCTGCTGTAAAACTAGTTTGTAATTTTACTTCAGCAGTTGTTGCCGTTCTCTTAATTTCATTGGTAGAAAAAACAATTACTCCTTTATTCCACCATTCTTGCGATTTTGTCTTTCTTCTTTCATCATCCGTTTTTTTCACAATGTATTTATGAAATTCGCCTTGAGGTTGTGGTTGCGCAAAAGCTTTTGCTGAAATTAGAATTGCTAATGCAAAAAATAGTTTTTTCATAGTTTATATAATTTAATTGATTTTTTCTAAAACAAAAGTTAAATCACTTGTATATTGCTGGTTAAAAGCATTTTCTTCGTGCTTATTTTTACAAAATGCTCTATACTTTACTAAATAAATAGTTGTTGGCGAAACTGGATAAATATCAAATTCAACTTTAACAGTTGACGTAATTAATTCACTTTTATTAGTGTTTGAAAATCTTAAAGGAATAGGAAAAGTAACAGCCGCATAATAATCTTCACCAGTCAAAATAAATTCATTTTTTTGGTTGAATTCTGAATTGAAAGAATAATAATTAAACCAACATTTCTTTGACGTATTTAATGTATCTATAACTTCATACAACAAATTATCTGATATAGTAACCATTCCATCATTTTCAAAATTAAATTTCATGTAATTAAACTTGTGGTGTGTTTGAAATGGAATTGTAAATTTTGGATTACAATAAAAACCGTATTGAGTAGAAAGCATATCTAAACCTATGTATTTTTCCATGTAATTTTTATCTAATTCACTTGCGGAAGTAATGTTTTTTAGATGCCAATTACCATTTAATTTTGCACGAACAGCTTCTAAAAAAGTGCGTTTTGGAATAATTTCATCTTCTTTTTCACACGAAGAAAAAACTAATGCCAAAAAAAATATAACTTTACTAATGTAATTTATACATTTCATGTTAAACAAATCTATACTTTTTTCTTTAATTTTAATATTATTTTTTGCACTTGGATGTAGAAAAGAGAATTATAAAGCAAATCGAATTCAAGGTATTTGGAAACTTGTAGAGGTTTCTGATAGCACTGGTATCATTCCTGATTCATTGTTAAGACCAGCCTATTATGAATTTTACGATTGCAAATACGCAAGAAATAAAAATTGTTCTGGTGTACTACTTTTAAAAGATACCATATTTGGAGATTTTACTATCGATTTTTTATGGGGTATTACTAACAATAGTTATTTAACAACTAATGTTGAGTTTTTAAAAATATACAGCATAAAAGGTGCTATGAATTTAACTGGTTTCGGAAAAAAGAAAAAACTAAGAGTTACTAAAGATGCAGAAAATTATTTCTTACTAGAAAAAGTTGAATCTGTTACTACCTCTTATTAATTTACAAATTCTCTAACAAACTATCATCTACCAAATTAGGCAAAGTAACTTTTAAGTTAGGTGTTCTATCCATTTCGCGTTTAATTGCAAACATAGCTTCTTTATTACGAGCCCAACTTCTACGAGCTATGCCATTATTTACATCCCAAAACAACATCGATTTTAATCTTCTATCGCAATCGTCACTACCATCTAACACCATTCCAAAGCCGCCATTTATAACTTCGCCCCAACCAACTCCACCGCCATTGTGTAACGAAATCCAAGTTGCACCTCTAAAGCTATCGCCAACAAAATTTTGAACAGCCATATCTGCCGTAAACGAAGAGCCATCGTAAATATTCGATGTTTCGCGATAAGGAGAATCCGTTCCAGAAACATCATGGTGATCTCGACCTAAAACTACCGGAGCTGAAATTTTACCAGCTTTAATTGCTTTATTAAATGCTTCTGCAATTTTAACTCTTCCTTCACTATCTGCATATAAAATGCGTGCTTGCGATCCAACAACTAAATTATTATTCATGGCATCTTTTATCCAAATAATATTGTCGCTTAATTGTTGTTTAATTTCATCGGGTGCTGTTTTATAAATTTCTTCTAATACATTTAAAGCTAACTCATCAGTTGTTTGTAAATCTTCCGGCTTGGCAGATGTACACACCCATCTAAAAGGACCAAAACCATAATCAAAACACATTGGCCCTAAAATATCTTGCACATAAGAGTTGTATTTAAAAGTTCCGTCTCTTTTAACAATGTCTGCACCGGCTCTACTTGCTTCTAATAAAAATGCGTTTCCATAATCAAAAAAATACATTCCTTTAGCTGCTAAAGCATTGACAGCATTTGCATGACGCACTAATGTTTTCTGAACTTCTTTTTTAAATTGTTCAGGATTATTAGCCATCATTTCGTTAGATTGCTCGTAGCTTACACCAACAGGATAGTAACCTCCCGCCCAAGGATTGTGTAAAGAAGTTTGATCGGAACCGATATCAACTTTTACATTTTCTTTTACTAAACGCTCCCACAAATCAACCACGTTTCCTTGGTAAGCAAGCGAAACTCCTTCTTTATTGCTTTGAGCAATTTTTATTCTTTGCAATAATTTATCTAAATCATCATATACTTCATCTACCCATCCTTGCGAATGACGAGTTTGTGTTGCCTTAGGATTTATTTCGGCACAAACCGCAACAAGGCCCGCTATTTTTCCTGCTTTAGGCTGAGCACCACTCATACCACCTAAACCACAGGTTACAAATAATTTACCTTGTCTATCTTCTTCGCTTGTTGAAATTTTTCGTGCAGCGTTCATAACAGTAATTGTTGTTCCGTGCACAATACCTTGTGGACCAATATACATAAATGAACCAGCTGTCATTTGTCCGTATTGCGTTACACCAAGTGCATTAAATTTCTCCCAATCATCAGGTTTGCTGTAATTCGGAATCATCATTCCGTTTGTCACAACAACACGTGGAGCATCTTTGTGCGAAGGGAATAAACCCATTGGATGACCAGAATACAAAACCAAAGTTTGATCATCTGTCATAGTAGACAAATATTGCATCGTTAAAAGATACTGCGCCCAGTTTTGAAAAACTGCACCATTACCTCCATAGGTAATTAATTCGTGCGGATGTTGCGCAACGGCATAATCTAAATTATTACTAAGCATGTGCATAATTGCAGCTGCTTGCAAAGATTTATGAGGGAAATCTAAAATTGGTCGTGCATATATTTTATAATCAGGACGAAAACGAAACATATAAATTCTTCCAAACGTGTTTAGCTCATGCATAAATTCATTTGCCAATTGCTTATGAAATTTAGCAGGAAAATAACGCAAGGCATTTCTTACAGCTAACTTTTTTTCTGTTGCATTTAAAATATCTTTTCGTTTTGGTGCGTGATTTAAGTTTGCATCAAACGGTTTAAGCTCTGGAAATTCACTAGGAATACCTTGTACAATAAGCTTTTTAAATTCTTCAGTAGAAATGTTTTGAGTAACTGTAGCCGACATTTTTTTATTTTTTAATTATTCGTCCTTTTTTTTTATCGAAACCATAAGGACAATGTCTGCAACCATTTTGACAACAATAACCTCTTTTTAATAAATATTTTTCAGTAAAAACCACATAGCCTTCTTCTGTAAAATAATATTCGTCTTTATCGAGTTTGTCAAGCTTAGAGAAATTGCCCATAATAATTGAATAACAAAGTTGTGATTTATTAGTTTAAATTACAATACATTTAAGCTATTTCTGCTAAAGAATTTAAAGTAAATTTGACTATGTTAATTTACAAACCCGAAATATCACACATAAAATCAACTGAAGCTAATGCGCAACAAATTAGCATTGACATGCTTCGCTTAGATAAAATTGATGCTGATATTAGCGGAAATAAATGGTTTAAACTAAAATACAACCTTAAAAAAGCTAAAGCAGAAAACAAATCCACTATAGTAACTTTTGGCGGTGCATTTTCAAATCACATAGTTGCTACTGCTGTAGCTTGTAAATTAGAAGGCTTAAAATCTGTAGGAATAATTAGAGGCGAAAAACAAGAAATTTTAAATCCGTCGCTAAAAAAAGCTACAGATTTTGGAATGGAATTACATTACATTTCTCGCGAAGATTATAAAAATAAAATAATTCCATTTCAATTAAATGATACAGATTATATAGTTCCAGAAGGTGGAGCAAATTTACTTGGCGTAAAAGGTTGCGAAGAAATTATAACTAAAGAATTACAAAATTACGATATAATTTGTTGCGCTGCGGGAACAGGAACAACCGCTGCAGGAATTCTGAATTCTTTAACTGAAAATCAAAAACTTTATGTTTTTCCTGCATTAAAAAACGGAGAATTTTTAAAAGAAGAAATAATAGCATTTTCTTCTCAAAAAAACCTTAATAAGTTTGAATTAATAAGCAATTACGATTTTGGTGGCTATGGAAAAATTACTCAAGAATTAGTAAATTTTGTTATAGAGTTTAAATCGCAACAAAGCATACAACTCGACTATATTTATACAGGAAAAATGGTGTTTGGCGTATTTGATTTAATCAACAAAAAAAAGATAAACCCTAACAGTAAAATCTTATTACTACATACTGGCGGAACACAAGGAAATACAGGCATGGAAGAGCGTTTTAAAAAGTATTTCAACAAACAAGTGTTATAAAACAGCTTAACTTCTTTTAATTTCAGTATTTTATTGTTTAATTTTGTGTATGCGCTCGTTCGTTTTATATATAATTATCTTTTGTAGTTTAAATGTTTTTTCTCAACCTTCAGAAAGAAGGATGACAAGAGAAGAATATATTCAAACGTACAAAGATGATGCTGTAAAAGAAATGCTACAACATGGCGTTCCTGCTAGTATTACACTAGCGCAAGGCATTTTAGAATCGGGTAACGGAAATAGTCCATTAGCAAAATATGCCAACAATCATTTTGGTATTAAATGCCATAAAGAGTGGGATGGTCCAACTTTTATACAAGACGATGATGCAAAAAACGAATGTTTTAGAAAATACAAAACCGTTTTAGAATCTTATTCTGATCATTCTCTTTTTATAAAAAACAGAAAATGGTATACTCAACTATTTGAACTTAAAACAACCGATTACAAAGGCTGGGCTTATGGTTTAAAAAAAGCGGGTTACGCAACAGAACCTAAATATGCTGAAATGTTAATTGATTTAATTGAAAAAAATAAACTTTACGAATTAGACAAAATTAGCACTATACAAAACTATACAGCAAGCAGTAGTCCAACTAAAATAACACCAGAATTTAAAGCGTTAAAACACAACGTAAACCTAATAAACAAACGTAAATGCGTTTATCTAAATCATGGCGATTCGTTTAAAAACATTAGCAAAGAGTTTGATGTAGAAATAATCTATCTAAAAAAATATAACGACTGGAACGAAGAATTCAGCTTAAAAGAAGGCGATATTATTTATTTACAACCCAAACGAAAAAAAGCACAAGAAGAATTTCATGTTGTAAAAGCAGGAGAAACTTTACATAGCATTTCTCAAAAATACGGAATAAAACAAAAGAAATTAGAGGATAGAAATCTTATGGATGCTAACTCAAAATTATTTCCTGGAGACAAAATACAACTAAATAGCACTAAATAAAAAAAAGCCTCAGCAAAACTGAGACTTTTTTAAGGGTGGCTGATGGGGCTCGAACCCACGACCCTCGGCACCACAAACCAATACTCTAACCAACTGAGCTACAACCACCATTTGAGGGTGCAAATATACACAATTTTACATATTCAAAAAAAGAAATTGATTTTTTTTAAAAAACTCAAATGATAAACCCTGTTTGAGGGCTGTAAAAATTTATTACATTTGTAGTAAATATTACTTAAAAACTTATTTTTAACTAAATAACCGCCAAGTACTCACTTATACCTCAATGATTTCTGATATTCTTATCACCTTATTATTAGTTTTATTAAATGCTTTTTTTGTTGCAGCAGAGTTTGCGGTTGTAAAAGTTCGTCACTCACAACTCGATATTAAAGTAAAACAAGGTAGTTCTCAAGCTAAAATTGCTAAACACATTGTTGATAATATGGATTCGTATTTATCGGCTTGCCAGCTTGGTATTACTTTAGCCAGCTTAGCCTTGGGTTGGATTGGCGAAGGCGTTGTAACAGAAATTATACTAAAAATAGTTCATTCAACTGGCGGTAATTTGTCTGAAACTACTGCACATCAAATTGCTATACCAATTGCATTTGCATTTATAACTGTTTTACACATTGTTTTAGGCGAACAAGCTCCGAAAACAATTGCTATACGTAACTCGTTACCAACTACTTTGGCTGTAGCAATTCCGTTACGCGTATTTTATTTTATATTTAGTCCTTTTATTTGGATGCTGAATGGCTTATCAAACCTAACACTTAAACTGTTTAGAATTAAAGCGGTAAACGAATCAGAAGATATACATTCTGAAGAAGAATTACGTATGATTTTAACTGAAAGTGAAGAAGGTGGTGCTATTAAAACATCAGAGCACGAACTAATTCAAAATGTATTTGATTTTGATGATAGAATTGTAAAACACATTTATGTGCCTGTAAACAAAGTAATGGCAATAAGCGATCAACTTTCTACCGAAGCAATTATCGACAAAATAATTGAAGAAGGTTATTCTCGATTACCCGTATATAAAGAAAACATTGACAACATAATTGGCGTTATTTATAGTAAAGATATTTTAAAATTATTGAAACAAAATCGTTTTAATAGCATTCAAGATATACTTCGCCCAGCCTACTTTGTGCCTTTAAACAAGCGCATAAACGACTTGTTAAACGAGTTTCAAACTATGCATATTCAAATGGCAATTGTAACTAACGAGTTTGGTTCAACAGCTGGAATTGTTACTATGGAAGATATTATTGAAGAACTTGTTGGTGAAATTCAAGATGAATATGATGAAGAAAAACCAATGGTAGAAAAGAAAAGCGAAACCGAATTTATTGTTTTTGCTCAAGCTTCTATTAGTGATGTAAATGATGTTTTACCAATTGAATTGCCTGAAAGCCAGAATTACGAAACCGTTTCAGGATTAATGAACGAAATTTTTGGCAGAATTCCTGCCGTAAACGAAAAGAAAAAGTTTGGCGGCTATGAATTTACCATTACCAAACGACAAAAACATAGCGTTGAATTTGTTAAACTTATTGTTCAAGCAGATAGTTTAGAAAACAAAGAATAAATTTAGCAACCATGCCTCACAAAAAAGAAATAACACTCCAAGTAGAAGGCATGGATTGTGCCAATTGCGCAACTGGCATTACTTCTCATTTAAAAAGAAAAGGAGTAGAAAAAGTTCATACAGAATTTTCTACTGGTGAAGTTACTTTTGAATTAGTAGAAAATTCTGCTTTAAACTTACCGCAAATAATTAATGAAATTCATAAAATTGGATACAGAGTAGTTGAGCCAAACGAAGAAGAAAAAATTGGCTTAAGCGATATTGAAAAGAAATTTTATTTCAGTTTAATCTTCACAATTCCATTGATGGCACACATGTTTTTGCCATTTGCCATTTTACATAATCCAATTTTTCAGTTATTTGCATCGCTACCAGTTGTATTAGTTGGCTCGTGGCATTTTGGGAAAAGCGCTATAAACTCTTTAAAAACAGGCGTTCCAAATATGGACGTATTAATTATTATTGGTGTTTTATCAGCATTTAGCTATAGTTTAATTGGAACTATTCAGCATTTAGGAACGCACCAAGTACATAATTATTTATTTTTTGAAACTGCTGCAAGTATCATAACACTTGTACTTTTAGGAAACCTCATCGAACACAAATCTGTAAAACAAACTACCAGCGCACTGCGTGAGCTTAATAAATTAAAACCCGAAATTTCTAAAAAAATTACTTTAGTTAATAATGAGATAACAAATACCGAAGAAATTAAAAGTGATACCATAAAAATTGGAGATTATTTACTTGTAAATACAGGCGATAAAATACCTACTGATGGCATTATACACAAAGGATTTGCAAGTATTAACGAAGCAATGATTTCTGGTGAAAGCTTACCAATAGAAAAAAAAGAAAACGACAAAGTTATTGGCGGAAGCATAAATGAACAAGGTACAATAATTATAAAAGCTACTGCTATTGGTAAATCTACAGTGTTAGCGCAAATTATTGACATGGTAAAAAAAGCGCAACAAAATAAACCTAGCATTCAAAAATTAGGAGATAAAGTTAGCGCCATATTTGTTCCTGCTGTAATTGCAATTTCATTACTAACATTTTTTATCGCTTATTTTGGCTTTAACGTTTCATTGCAACAAGCAATAATGCAGAGCATCGCTGTGCTAGTAATTTCTTGTCCGTGTGCTATGGGCTTAGCAACACCAACAGCTGTAATGGCAGGCATTGGGCGAGCAGCAAAAAATGGAATTTTAATAAAAGGTGGCCAAACGTTAGAACAATTAGCTAAAATTGATGCTATTGTTTTTGATAAAACAGGCACAATAACTACAGGCAATTTTAAAATAAAAGAAATAAAAGTTGTTTCGCAACAACACACACAACAACAAATAATAAATTACATTTATACTTTAGAAGAGTTTTCGTCTCATCCAATTGCAAAATCGTTAGTGAATGAATTAAAAACAAAGGCTGAGCGATTAAATTTAGAAAACATTACTGAAGAAAAAGGAGTTGGAATGCTTGCCAGCGAAAACGGAAACGCTATAAAAATTTGCAAGAGTTCGGTTTCTGAATTTGAATTAGAACTACAATTAAATAACATTACAATAGCGTATTTAGCAATAGAAGACGAGCTAAAAGAAAACGCAAAAGAAACTATAGAACAACTAAAAAACTTAGGTATTAAAACCATTTTATTGAGTGGCGATAAAAAAGAAAAATGCGAAACACTAGGTCGTTTTTTGGGTTTTGACGAAATTGTTGCTGAACAAAAACCAGAGCAAAAATTGCAGTTTATTACTGATTTAGCCGCACACAAAACTATTGCAATGGTTGGAGATGGCGTAAATGATGCACCAGCATTAACAAAAGCAAGCGTTGGTATTTCTATAAATTCGGCTACGCAAGCCGCTATGGATGCCGCTCAAATTATTTTACTCAACAAAAAAAGCATAGCTTCTGTTGTGCAATGTATTTTAATTAGCAGAGCAACGCTAAAAACAATAAAACAAAATTTATTCTGGGCATTTTTCTACAATGTAGTTGCTATTCCAATTGCGGCGGTAGGCATGTTAAGCCCAATGATTGGCGCCTTATCTATGGCGTTTTCTGATGTAATTGTAATTGGGAATTCTATTTGGCTAAAAAGCAAAAAACTGAGCTAAAAAAACCAACACAATAACTTAATTATCAATTATTTATGAGTAAAATTTACAAAAGTGCTATTTTTAAATAGCAATTTATTATACTAATGATATTTTAATCTTTCATTTTAAAATAAAAGTGATACATTTGTATTTCAAAATATTGAAAAAATGGCAGAAATAAATTTCGCTAAACTATTCCTATCTCACGAAGCAGCGCTAAATCAAGTTAAAGCTAGCTTTAACCGCTCGTTAGAAACAGAAATAGAATGGGATCAAAAACTAATAGGTTTAAAAGGAGCTCGAGGTGTTGGAAAAACAACCATTTTACTCAAGTACATAAAAAAACATTACGGCACCAGCAACAAAGCTATTTACGTTAGTTTAGATAATTTATATTTTTCAGGACACACATTACTTGAGTTTGCTACTGAGTTTTATAGAAACGGTGGCGAACATTTATTTTTAGACGAAGTACACAAATACGATAATTGGAGTCAGGAATTAAAAAATATTTATGATAGTATTCCCAACTTAAAAGTTGTTTTTACCAGTTCAAGTATATTAGAAATACTAAAAGGAAATGCCGATTTAAGTCGTCGTGTTGCGCTTTACCATTTAAAAGGTTTGTCGTTTAGAGAATATTTAGAAATTGAAACAGGAGAAAAATTTCCTGCATACAGCCTGCAAGAATTATTGCAAAATCATATTGAAATAGCCTCGAGCATTATTAAAAAAACAAGACCATTTATGCATTGGGGAAACTATTTAAATAATGGTTATTACCCATTTTATTTACAAAGCACTAAACTGTATCCGAGCAGATTGATGAATGTTATTAATCTAACCTTAGAAACAGATTTAATTGCCTGCAAACAAATTGAAGCATCGCACATTAATAAATTAAAAAAACTGCTTTACATTATTGCTACATCAACTCCGTTTCAACCCAACGTAGCGAAACTAAGTGCGCAAATAGAAACTTCGCGTGCAACAGTTACACAATATTTTAATCATTTAAGCGATGCGAGTTTGGTAAATCTTTTAAGAAGTGACGACAAAGGAGATGCTATATTGAGCAAGCCCGACAAAGTATATTTACACAACACAAATTTAGGTTATTGCATTGCTAGTGAGGCAATGAATGTGGGCAACACACGCGAAACATTTTTCTTTAATCAAGTAAGTGCATTGCACGCTGTAAGTACACCTAAGCAAGGCGATTTTTTAATTGACGGAAAATATACTTTTGAAATTGGTGGTAAAAACAAAACCGATTTTCAATTAAAAAAAGCTAAAAATGCTTTTGTAGTAAGTGATGATATTGAGATTGGTTTTGGCAATAAATTGCCTTTATTTTTATTTGGATTTTTGTACTAGAATTTTTTCTCGGCAATCATTTCGTTTTTAGTATAGGTTTGCTCTGCAATTAATTTGCCAGCATTGTCGTATAATTTCCAAAGGCCATCTTTTTGGTAATCGCTCATTACGGAATTATAAAACAAAAAACCTTCTTCTTTTAAAATACCCGACACGTAATATTCTTTACACGTAAAAAGCATTTTCTTTTTGTCTTTTAAAACTATCTCTTTTTCTAAATTACCATTTTCAAAATAGTTTATTCTTTTAGAAAAAAAATCAGTGCTTTTATCTAACACTTCTTCAAACTCCATTTTGCCGTTTGAATAATATTGTGTTGTTTTTACTTCTATACCGCCTTTGTAATCGGCATTATATTTTAAATTCCCATCACTATAATACAATTTTACGTTCGATTTAAAATCATCAACAGCTCTAAAATTTCTTTCTAGATTTCCGTTTTCGTAATAGTTTTTATACACTTTTAATTGTCCGTCGTGATAATACCCTTTATGCAATAATTTACCCGAAGTATAAAAATCTTCAATCCAAGCATTAGCCACTCTACCGTGTTTTTTACGGATAGAATCACCGCCAGTGCTTTTGTTTAATTTTTCGTACATGGTTATTCCGTAAACAGAATCAACAACCAACTTTGCCTCATACACATCGGCGTGAGGCAAAGAAGATTTATCGATTAAACCAGTATCTTCTTGAGCAAAAGTTGTTGAAATTCCAAAACTTATAAAAAACAAAAACGCAATTCGCAACAACATATACTCTAAATTATTTTTGATTCATTTTAATTAGTACAATAATACCTGCAATTACGGCTAAAGCAGCTATTACAGCAAGTGTAATTTTTATCCAGCTGTAAGGGCGTTCGCCTTGCACTTCGCCAGTTCTTGCATTAATTAAAAAGCGATATGATTTACCACCAAAATTAAAAGTACTAATCCAAAGTGGTAATAAAATATGCTTAAAAGTAATACTGTTGTAATCTACATCTTTCGAAATAATTTGCTGCGTATCTCCACCAATATCACTTTCTATTGTTTTATTAATTACACCTTTAATTTTATCTTTAACAACTTCAAAACCATCTTCCAAACCAACTGCATAGGCTTCGGTTCTGTATCCCGAAAGATAATGTTCTGTAAATCCTTCTAAATTTTTTAAATCCCAAGGCTCTAAATCATCAGCAATTTTTGTTGGCAGCGATTTAGAAGCTATCACTAAAACATCATCAAATTTATTACTAACATAACCCGAAGTAGAAGACCAACGTGTTTTTCTAACTCGGTGCGTTTGTGTTTTACCTTGCGAGTCGGTATAGCTTTCTGTTTCATAATAATAATCGCCACGCATACCAGAGTACTTTGTATGAGTTGCCGTATCGTATGTCCAATACGGAATATACATTCCTTGCAACTTTTCGGTATTGTTCTGCATTTTTGTAATAGAATTTGGTGCCCACCATAAGCTTTTTATCCACTTATTAAACTCTTCTTTGGCAGCTTTTACTTCTATTTTAAATGGCAAAACATATTTTGGTTTTAATACAGAACACGATGTTCCTCCGCTAACAATTATATCTGTTCCACAATACGGACAAAAATCTGAAACTACATTTGGTTTCATGGTAACAACCGCCGCACACGACGAACAACTTACTGTGTGCAACTCTTGTTTATCGCCTAAATTTGCTGAGTTTTGTAAAACAGAATGATAATCGGACTCTGTAACTGCTACAGCTGGAACATCTGCAATTTCTTGTTCTGAGTTACAATATTTACATTTTAAACTCTTTGTTCCAGGCTTATAGCTTAAATCTCCTCCGCACGAACTGCAAGCAATTGTTTTTTCTGTTTGTGTTATTGTTGGTTCAGTTTGGCTCATAAAATTAATTTTTTACGTTAAAAATTACATTGGTGGTAATGGTGGTGGAACTGCTCCAAATAATCCTGAAATTTCTTGCACTTGCGCTGAGGCAGTCCAAGCAGCCATACCTTGTTTCCAAACTAACGAATCTTTATTAAATGTTCCTTGCTGAATCATTTGTTGCAACACAGGTAAAGTAAACGGACCAGTTTGTGCACCATTAACAGCTACAAAATAAGCTGATGCTTGTGGAACTGGCGGTGGTGGCGGAGCACCTGCACCTTGCTGCATATTTGGTTGTTGTTGCATTTGCTGTTGATGCATTTGTTGCTGTTGATTAAATTGTTGTCCCATTTGGTTCATCATTGTATAACCAACTCCCATGCCCATCATACCGCCAATATCTCCTTCGTTGTTCGAAAAATTAACCATTGCATCTCCTTGTTTTAATGTGTTAATTGTATTTGCTTCTTGCGCACTTAAACCACCTTTTGCTTTAAGTTCTTTCATTTCTTGTTGTAACTTCAAGTTTTCTGAAGTCATCTCTTTCATTGTTTTAGCAATTTCTTCAGAGAACGAAATACTTGCAAAACTTACTGAATCTAGTTCAATACCATACTTAGCAAATTCAGGCGCAACAAATTCGTGTAATTGTTTACCAAATTCTGAGCGTTGCGATTGTAATCTGCGCGCAGTAACTGTAGCGTTTGCAAAAAGTTCTTCTACTTTACCACTAATTCTTTCTTTAAATTTAAGTTGCGATTCAAATTCATCTAGCGTATAAAAATCTTCGGAACCTGATAAGCTCGTAAACAATTTTTGAGGATCTACAATTTTAAAACTATAAGTTCCGTTGGCTCTAAAATAAATATCGCCTAACTCTTGGCAATGCATGTAAATACCTTCTTTGTTGGTACTTCCCCAAAAGCCACTAAAAAGTTTAGAACTAAAAAAGTAACACTCAAAAACCCAAGGACTATTAAATAAAAAATCCCAACTTTTTAAGTCGGTAATAAACATTTTATTGTCGGTGTCTAAAGTGTACGAACCTGGCTCAAAAACACTACCTACTTTTCCTTTATTTACAAAAATTGCCATTTGGCTAGGATGTACCGTAAGCACCGAGCCGTTTTTTAAGGCAGTATCATTACGTTGAAACTTATAAACTAAAGTATCGTTAGTGTTGTCTTCCCATTGAACTACGTCTTTAAACTGTCCAAATAATTTTTCTTTTAAACGGCCCATTTTAATTTGTTTTAAATTGTTTATCCAAATTTATTAAAATTATTAAATTAAAAAAATGCTTTTACATAAATAATTACAAATCAAATTAATATTAACTTCGTTAAACAAATTTTATAGTAATATGAAACAAAAACTGTTTTTCTGGATTTTTGGTGTAATTTGTTTAATTGCATCAATTGCAATGTTTGTAATTGGCACAAATAGTGGCCATTTATCAGAATTGGCCGACTTTTTTTACGTTCCAATACCTTTAGGAATTATAAGCATAATGCTAGGTTTTAGAAAAGCGAGTTGATTTTTTTGCATTTTTTCTAAAAAAAATTTGGAGAGAAAAAAAATAGTCCTACTTTTGCAATCCCAATTACAATGGTAATTGATTTTGGGGGGTTAGCTCAGCTGGTTCAGAGCACCTGCCTTACAAGCAGGGGGTCACTGGTTCGAACCCAGTACTCCCCACACTACAGGGCAACAATTCATAAAATGATTGTTGCCCTTTTTTATTCCCTTTAGAATCCTTTATTTTATTGATAATTCGGTCAATCAGTTCATTTGCTTTTGTGGTTCGAACTTGATTATTTATAAATTGGAACTTTTCAGGGAATATCGAACCAACAATTCGTTGTTTTGTTGGCGCATCTGCCTTTTCATAAGCTATATCAAGGTTTTGAATTACTTTTGCGCAAGTGTCGATTAATTTGTCGTGTGAGCTTGAACCTAATCTTAATTTGTTTTCTTCATTCGTTAAGTGGATTAATTCTTCTTCCAACTTCAATTTCAATTCTTTGTATTCTGTTGGATTAAGTTCTCCATCTAACATTAATATTTGTAAGTTTTTTAATCGAAATTTATTCTTGTCTATTTCTTTGACAACCTTCTCAATCTCACTTTTATTTACTCCACTATTTAACTTTAACTTCTCTTTTAAAGTTCTAATTAATAATTCAGTTACTTGAGAATTGAGTTTAAATGTTTTTAGTTTTTTTGCAAAAATTTCATTTGTTTCTTTTGCTTTGATGCGCTCCTTACATCCTTTGCTGCAATGGTAATAGTAAAACTTGTCGCCAGAACGACCTGTTGATGCTGAACCTGTTAGTGGTCTTCCACATCTTGGGCATTCTAAATATCCTCTTAATGGAAGTTCATCACGCACAGTTTGAATTTTGTTTGGAACGTTTCTTTTCCTTCCTGCTAAAACTTCTTGCACTTCAAAAAAAACATATTCATCAATTATTCCTTCGTGAATTCCATCAATCCATTGTGCGGGTTCATCTTTGTAAGCAGGGATAAATATTTTACCGATATAGGTTTTGTTTCTTAACAATGTTGCAAAAGCATTTTTAGTCAATTTAAGACCTTCTTTAACAAGCTTTCTCCTTAGTTCTTCTATGTTAAATAATCCAGTTGAAAATTCTGAAAAAGCTTTTTTAATTAATGCTTCGTTTATGCCACCTTCAGGAATGATAATAGGTTTATTCTTTTCATCTCTTGCATTAACATAACCTCTTGGATGTGTTCCCAAATAACGCCCTTCTTTTTTAGCCCTTCTCATACCGTGAAAAACATTTAAGGCTCTCCTATCATTATCAACTTCGGGTGCTGCTAAATAAATTGCCAACATTATTTTTTGCTCAGGAATTTCCAAATTAAGAGGTTGTTCTATGGCTTGTGGTTCAACGCCAAACTTATTTAATTCTTTAATAGCAAAGTATGCTTCAGCGCTATTTCGAGAGAATCTATCCCACTTTATGAAAATTAATAAATCTACCGAATTTCTATTTTTTTTGAGGTAGTTCATTATGTTTAACCATTGCGGACGATTAAATGTTTTTCCACTTTCATCATCGTGATAAATAGAAACAACGTCAATATTATGTTGTTCACAATATTTAATTAGCCTTTCTTTTTGGTCAGCAGGACTATACCCATTATTTTGTTCATCAGTAGATACACGAGTATAAAGTATGGCTCTTTGCTTCATAGCAATTGAATTTTTATTCGTTTATTTTTTGTTCCTTCTGTCGATAATTTCGTTAAGATTATCAATCCCATTTTTGTCTACAATTGTTAAGGCAATATCTGCCATATTATTAACCCAATTACGAATCTCTATTATTTCTTCATCTGTGTATATTTTATCATCCTTTGATAATATTTTTCTGCATTCGTTTAATGATAGCATGTGAATTTAAGAACATGCATATTCTTCCGTAATGTTCGGTAAGAAAGCTTAACCACAATTTGTCCGACACTGGCGGTACAATTAATTTACTGTTGTTTAAAGTGCTGTAACAGTTTTTCATTTTAAAAATATTTTTGTTGTTCTTGGAGCATAAGTAATGTTCCCATCTTTTGTAATTAATTCAAGTTTCTCATACTTTCTATTTAATAGAATTTCCGAAAGCCTTGCTTCTTTATCTAGCTTTACATTTTTTGTAACCTCTAATAAAGATGGCTTATTTTCCTTAAAATAAACTTTAATAGAGTCATAATCACCATGTCTAATTAAAGCAAGTATTTGCAATTCATTATCATTTAAAATTTTCGTTTTGGAAACAAAAGCTGTGTTCATTTCATCATGTATAAATTTTGAAATTAGTTTTAATATTGGAATTGTAATATAAGTTTGGTTCTCCATATACTCAGCTATACTTTCAACTTGACTTGGAGTATTTTCATCAACTATTAATAACTCTCCTGTATTAAAAACAAGCATTTTTGTATTAACTCTTTCTTTTATAAAGAGAATTATATAGAAAAATAAAGCTGATATTTCAGTTGATTTTATAGAATCTAAATTCTTTTTAGTGGAAAATATTTTTTCAAACACTGATTTATCTTTAAAGCTTTCTTTGTATGAGTTGTAATAAAAATCTACTATTTCTCTATCGTTATTAAGTTTGAAAAATTCTGGTATTGTTTTTTTAGAAAGCAAAATGTCTTTGGAAATTTTTATTTTTTTGATTGGGAAACCCATTAATCGTAGTTCATTCACAATATTTATCCATATCAAATCAATAAAACTGAATTTGTGATTTTCATCTTCCTTTCTTTTTTTTTCAGGTAGTAAACCATTTTCAAACCAATATTGAAGATGTCTTGCAGTTATATTATTTGCAACCAAGTTTTTTAATGTAAACTCTTCATCGTGCAAGTCAACTTCCAATTCTTTTAAAAGATTATCCTTATCAAAATCTTCAATTTTTAGTGTTGCCATTTTTCTTAAATAAAATATTGTGTTATTAATTATTGACAAATATATACAATAATTGTATATAATATTTATATTTGCCCTAAATATTTTCCGTAACAAAGGATATTATTTTGCATAACAGGACATCTGTTTTGCGTAACAATCAATAAAATAGCGTAACGAATGAGTAAAAATCACCATAAAAACTGTTTAGAGTGCAAAAAAGCATTTCAAGCCAAAAACCTTCGTGCAATCTATTGTTCAGACAAATGCAGGGTGCGTTCTAACAGAAGAAAATCCGTAACGGTTACGGAAAATGGAGACCTTTTATTATCTAAAGAAGAAATTCTACTGAAGGAAACTAAACTCGTTTTGGAACAAAAGCAAAACGAACTTTTAGCATTGACAAAAAAACTAGAAGATGATGAAATAATTAAAAAGAATAGGGATTCGCAAAAACAAAAGGATGTACTAGCTAAAACGAAATTAATAAACCTAAGAAACCAATACACACAATTGCATGGAAAAAGAAAATCAGGCGGTTCTGTATCAAATGCAATTTTAAGCAACGCTAAAGATTCAACGGGTATTATGTTTGGATTGGTTGGAGTTGCCATTGATAATTTAATTAGTAACAAAACAAACTTTTTCGACTATTCTATAGAAATAAAAGAAATAAACAATCAGTTAGAACAAATTGCCAAAAGTAGAAAACCTTTCATTTTAAGTGGTTTACCGAATTACATAATTGACAAAAAAAACATCCTTATTAAAAGTATTGACGAACTAACAATTAGATGTACGGATTTAGAAAAAGAAATTTCAAAAAAAAATAATTCCAAAGATTTAAACCAACTTAAAGATGAGAACGGATTTGTAACTGCTAAAGATGTTAAGAACATTAATTTTTCGGATAGAATAACATTGAGTGATGATTTAGGGATTTTTATTGGTGCATTAGAAAAAAACAAATGCGCTATTACTTTAACTGGTAAGCAAGGTTCAGGAAAAACGTATTTTTCTTTTGACCTCATCAGTAAATTTATAAAACTAAATTACAAGGTTGCCTACTTCTCTTGCGAAGAAGGTATTACGCAGCTTACGAAAGAAAAAATTGAATCTTACAATTTGCAAAACGAAGCCAATTTTAAAATTCGTGAGGAAGCAAATTTAGAAACCATACAAAAATTCGCTAACGATTTTGATGTTATGGTTATTGATAGTTGGGGCAAATTAAATGCAGACATTAATGAGTTTGATAAATTAAGAATTACATTTCCCAATACTATTTTCGTTTCCATTTTTCAGTTAACTACTTCAGGACAAATGCGTGGTGGAACTATGGCTGCTTTTGATGCAGGTATTAACATTGAAACATCTATAGTTGATGGAAAAAGAATAGCCATTTGCACCAAAAACAGATACGGAAAAACAGGTATAAAATATTTTACTGATGATAGAAAGATTGAAGAAATTTAGTGCTAATTTTTTCATCTACTCTGTTCTTTGCAAAAAAAAGGCTGTTTTGGTTTAAACACCACGATATTAATACTCCACACAAAGTTCCTCAATTCAAGTATTTCTCTACTATTTATAGTATAAGATGCAAATAAATGAAAATACTTATATTTGTATCGTTGAAAAAAGTGTTTTACATATTATTTTGTTTCTATTTTATTTCACTTGCTGTTATGCCTTGCGGAGACAAGGACGATTGTAACGAAATAAAACACAATGAAACATCTCAAAATACAGGAGATCATCAGGATGAAACCTGCACTCCATTTTGTGTGTGTTCATGCTGTGCTACACATTTTGTGGTAAAACCTTTTCAAACTATACACACTCAAATAGCAGAAATTAATTCCATTTACACGGTTCATCCTGAATCGAAAATTTCCTCTGCGGTTATTGCCATTTGGCAACCCCCTAAACTTGCTTAATTTTTTCTTCAGTTAATTACTGATTCTGTGCAGGGAAATCCTCTGCTCAATTCTCATTTTATGTATTAACCAAAATAAATAAGGTTTAGCGCCTTGTTTATATTATCAATTATAAATTATGTTAGATAAAGTCATACACTTTTCTATAAAAAACAAAATGATAATAGGCTTGCTCACGCTTGCACTTATCATTTGGGGAGGTTACTCATTAACCAGACTCCCTATAGATGCAGTACCTGATATTACAAATAATCAAGTGCAGGTTATTACCGTGTCGCCTTCTTTGGCAGCAGAAGATATTGAAAGATTGGTAACCTTTCCGGTAGAACAAACAATGGCAAACATTCCGGGCATTGAAGAAGTGCGTTCTTTTTCCCGCTTTGGTTTATCGGTTGTAACAATCGTATTTAAAGATGAGATTGATGTTTATTGGGCTCGTCAGCAGGTTAACGAACGGTTAAACGAAGCCAAAACAATTATTCCGCAAGGCGTTGGTATTCCTGAATTAGCTCCTGTTACTACAGGCTTGGGCGAAATATACCAATACGTTATTCATACCAAAAAAGGCTACGAGAAAAAATACACACCAATGGAACTCCGAACTATACAAGATTGGATTGTTCGCAGACAATTGTTGGGAACAGAAGGCGTAGCAGATGTGAGCAGTTTTGGAGGTTATTTAAAGCAATACGAAATTGCTTTAAATCCTGATAAACTGCGAAGTATGAATATCAGCATCAACGATGTATTTACAGCCTTGCAAAAAAACAATCAAAATACAGGTGGTGCTTACATTGATAAAAAACCAAAAGCTTATTTTATAAGAAGTGAAGGTTTAATAGGTACGAAAGAAGACATCGAAAAAATTGTTGTAAAAGTAAACCCGAATGGAATTCCGGTTTTAATCCGCAATGTAGCGAGTGTGGATTTTGGTCATGCTACACGTTATGGTGCAATGACACGAAATGATGAAGGTGAAGTGGTTGGTGCTATTGTTATGATGCTGAAAGGGGCAAATTCATCGGAAGTAATTTCCAATGTAAAGGAGCGCATTGTACAAATAGAAAAAAATCTCCCTGAAGGTGTTGTGATAGAACCGTTCCTCGATAGAACAAAATTAGTAAACAATGCCATCGGTACGATAACTAAAAACCTTGCCGAAGGAGCGTTAATTGTGATTTTCGTTTTGGTATTGTTGCTCGGAAATTTTAGAGCAGGATTAATTGTAGCTTCTGTAATTCCATTAGCTATGTTATTTGCCATTGCCTTAATGAATTTATTTGGTGTTTCGGGCAACTTAATGAGCTTGGGTGCAATTGACTTTGGGTTGATTGTGGATGGCGCTGTAATTATTGTGGAAGCAACATTACATCATTTAACCGGACGCAGTATGTTTGAAAAATTTGGTGGCAGAAAATTAACACAAGATGAAATGAATCTTGAAGTTTATAATTCGGCTTCAAAAATCAGAAGTTCAGCAGCATTTGGTGAGATAATAATTTTAATTGTGTACTTACCAATCCTTGCATTGGTTGGTGTAGAGGGTAAAATGTTTAAGCCAATGGCTCAAACGGTTTCGTTTGCCATTCTTGGTGCATTTATTTTGTCACTCACTTATGTACCAATGATTTCATCTTTATTTCTAAATAGAAACACACAACACAAGCGCAATATTTCTGACCGCATTATGGATTTCTTTCAGAAAATCTATAAGCCGATGATATATTTTGCATTAAAACGAAAAGTGGCTGTTTTAATTACTGCCGTTTTAATGTTTGTTTTTAGCGTTGCTGTATTTATGAATATGGGCGGAGAGTTTATTCCAACATTAGATGAAGGCGATTTCGCAGTAGAAACAAGGGTATTGCAAGGTAGTTCCATTTCGCAAACCATTGAAGCTTCATTAAGGGCTGCAAAAATATTAAAAGCTAAATTTCCTGAAGTAAAAGAGGTAATTGGTAAAATTGGTTCGGGCGAAATTCCAACCGATCCAATGCCTGTTGAAGCTTGCGATTTGATGGTTATTTTAAAAGATAAATCGGAATGGACAAGTGCTGAAACGAGAGATGAATTAGCTAAGAAAATGGCAGAAGCCTTAGAAGATATTCCAGGCGTTACATTTGGTTTTCAGCAACCAATACAAATGCGATTTAATGAATTAATGACTGGCGCAAAGCAGGATGTTGTTGTAAAAGTATATGGCGAAGATTTAAATACGTTGACTGATTATGCAACCAAACTTGGTAAAATTGCAGCTAATATTGATGGCGCACAAGACATTTATGTTGAACAAGTGACCGGACAATCACAAATAGTGGTAAAATTCGACAGAGATAAAATTGCGCAGTTTGGGTTAAATATCGAAGATGTTAACCAAGTGATTAAAGCAGGATTTGCAGGAGAGTCTGCCGGATATGTTTATGAAGGAGAAAAACGATTTGATATGGTTGTTCGTTTGGAAAAAGAAACCCGTCAGAGTTTAGATGACATTAAAGGTTTATTTGTAACAGCACCAAACGGAAATCAAGTCCCTGTTTCGCAATTAGCTGAAATTGAATTTAAGATTAGTCCAAATCAAATTCAGCGTGACGATGCTAAGCGTAGAATTACTGTTGGATTTAATGTAAGAGGCAGAGATATAGAAAGTGTTGTAAAAGAAATGCAAAGCAAAGTAGATAAAGAAGTAAAATTCAGCGCAGGTTATTATCCAACTTACGGAGGGACATTTAAAAATTTAATAGAAGCCCGTCAGCGGTTATCAATTGCTGTTCCTGTGGCATTGCTATTAATATTTATGCTTTTATTTTTCACTTTTCATTCATTCAAACAAAGTATTCTCATTTTTACTGCCATTCCGCTTTCAGCTATTGGAGGCGTGTTTGCACTTTGGTTAAGAGATATGCCATTCAGTATTTCGGCAGGTGTTGGTTTTATTGCTTTGTTTGGTGTGGCAGTATTGAACGGAATAGTTTTGATAGCAGAGTTTAACAGATTAAAAGCAGAAGGTATGACAGATATAAAAGAAATTATCCTGCAAGGAACATCGGTACGTTTACGTCCTGTAATTATGACTGCATTGGTAGCCTCTCTTGGCTTTTTACCAATGGCATTATCCCACGGTTCAGGGGCTGAAGTTCAGAAACCATTGGCAACAGTTGTAATTGGAGGTTTGCTAACTGCTACACTACTAACATTGTTGGTGTTGCCAGTATTGTATTGGTTTTTTGAAAGAATGGGAAATTCAAAAAATAAAATTCAGATCAATGCAGCAGTAGTTATTCTTATGCTATTAGTTCCTGTATTTAGCAATGCTCAAACTAATAACCCACTTACATTGCAACAAGCAATTGATGGAGCATTAAAGAACAATGGGGGTATTAAAGGCGGGAATTATGAAATCGATTATAGTAAAGCCTTAAAGAAAACATCAACAGACATTGGAAAAACAAATGTCTCGTTAATGCGTGGGCAATATAACTCTCTTAATACTGATAACAACATTTCAGTTTCTCAAAGTATTCCCTTTCCTACATTGTTTAGCAGTCAAAGTCAACTGAACAAAGCCAACATTAAGGGAAGTGAATTAAAATTACAGTTAACTCAAAACGAATTAATAAATCAAGTAAAATCGGTTTATCATTATTTAGAGTATCTGCAAGCTGAAAGAAATTTGTTGTTGAGTCAGGATAGTATTTTTACTTCTTTCTCCAATGCATCTATCAGTCGTTTTAAAGCAGGTGAAAATACGCTACTTGAAAAAACAACTGCGGAAACACAATTAATGGAAATAAAAAATCTGTTGGCACAAAATCAATCGAATGTTTTTATTTATCAATCGCAATTGCAAGCATTAATGAATAGCAAAACGCCTGTTCAGATAGAGCAAAAGCTAATTGCGAAACTGGAACTAAACCTTCCTTCCGACAGTTCAGCATATGCTCAAAACCCCTATTTGTTGTATATGAAGCAACAAATAGAAATCAGCAATAAACAGAAGAAAGTGGAGACTGCAAAGGTGCTACCTGAATTTACTTTAGGCTATTTCAATCAATCTTTAATTGGTTATCAGAATACCAACGGAACAGACCAATACTATGATGCATCAAAACGTTTTACCGGATTTCAGGTTGGAGTTTCTATTCCGCTTTGGATAGTTCCTCAAACCGCTAAAGTAAAGGCTGCTGGATTAAATCAAAAGGTTATAGAGAGTAATTTTGAGCAATATCAAACTAATGTTCAAAATCAATATTCTCAATACTTGCAGGAATATATGCAGGATAAGAACACCTTGGAGTATTACGAAAAGAGTGCGCTTCCGAATGCCGAATTGATAATCAAACAAGCAGACAAGGGGTTTAAATCCGGGGAGATTGGTTATGTGGAATATTTACAAAGCATCAGAACAGCTTTAGCAATTAAATCCAACCATCTATCAAGCTTAAATCAATACAACCAAAGCATAATAAAACTTGAATTTTTATTAGGTAAAAAATAATTTTAAAAAAAGTAATATGAAAAAGATAATCATCATAAATAAAATTCTTGCCTTTGTTTTTACCGCAGTTCTTATTAGCTCATGCGGAAGCAAATCAGAAGAAGCTACAAAAGAAGAACACCATGACGAAGAAGCAAGTATTGTTGAATTAACACCTGAACAGGTTAAAATTATCAATCTTAAATTAGGTAAGATAGAAATGAAAGACCTGAGTGGTGCAATAAAAGTGAACGGAATGTTGGATGTTCCACCACAAAATTTGGTTAGCATTTCCGCACCAATGGGAGGCTTTGTAAAAAGCACGGAGTTGTTGCAAGGAATGAAAGTAACCAAAGGGCAAGCCATTGTGGTTATGCAGCATCCTGATTACATTCAAATGCAACAGGACTTTTTGGAAACAAAAAGTCAGTTAGAATATTTGGAGGCAGAATATAACCGCCAACAAGAATTATCAAAAGACAATGTCAATTCCCAAAAAACTTTGCAACTGGCCAAGTCGCAGTATGAAGGAATGCTTGCCAAAAATGCCGGATTAAAATCGAAATTAATGATGTTGGGAATAAATGGAGAGAAATTGACAAGTCAAACCTTGCAAAATTCAATCACGATTACTTCCCCAATAAGTGGTTATGTTACACACGTAAATGTAAACATTGGCATGTATGTTAATCCAACAGATGTAATGTTTAAAATTGTTGATACAGAACATCTCCATGCTGAATTAACTGTTTTTGAAAAGGATGTTCCGAAAATAAAATTGGGTCAAAAGGTTCGTTTTACTTTAGCGAATGAAACAGATGAACGCACAGCAACCGTTTATTTAATTGGAAGAGAAATTAGTTCTGATAGAACAGTTCGCATTCATTGCCATTTAGATAAGGAGGATTTAGATTTGTTACCCGGAATGTACTTGAAGGCTTATGTTGAAGCAGGGACTCAGCGTTTATCTGCATTGCCAAATGAAGCCATTGTTAATTTTGAAGGTAAGGATTATGTTTTTGTTGCTGAAAAGGAAGCGAATCACTTTAAAATGTTAGAAGTAACAAAAGGAATCAGCGAATTAGGATACACCGAAATAGTAACAAAAGAAGGTTTGAATAATGAATCGTTGATTGTAATCAATGGAGCCTACGATATTCTCGCTAAAATAAAAAACAGCGAAGAAGGCGAAGGGCATGGCCATTAATATAAATCACTTATTGGTAACAATAAAATTAAATCAAAATGAAAACAATAAAATGTATAATATTCACTTTACTAGCTTCGCTAGTAGTAATATCATGTAAAGCAAATAAAAATATGACTACAAAAACAGAAAAAATAAAAATCGATTATCAAGGCAAGCAAGTTACCGCTCGTAAACTAACTGTAACTTCTGAAATTGCAATTGATATTGATACAGCTTGGAGTAAAGTTAAAACAAGTGCTTTATTAAATTTTGTAGCGTATTGCAAAGTCAAATTTAAACCAACGGGCGGACAATTTCCTGAGCTATGGCAAGAAAAAGACACCGTTTCTACAAAAATGCTTGTTTATGGTTTTGTTCCATTTGGAGGAGTTCATTCACTCTATTTTGAGAAAATTGATGAGGAAAATAAAATTTTGCAAACCAAAGAGTGGGATAATTCAGCTAAAGTCTGGAATCATAAAATAACATTAAAAAAACTCACTAACAAAACAATAATGTATGAAGACGAAATAGTTATCTATGGTGGCATACTTACAGGTTTTATAACAAATTGGGCAAAATCATTTTATAAATACAGACAAAAAAGATGGCAATTAGTTGCAACAAATCCAACACTAAAAAAATAGCTTTATGAAAACAAAAAAAAGTATACGACATTCATATTAAATAATATTTTGGGCGGAGGCTTGGTTCCTTTTAAGTTTATTAAACTTTTTTCATAGCCAGGTTCTCTCGCCCACCAATTTTAATTTACTTTTAAATTCATAACAATGAAAAAATTAATTAAAAAACATTTTTTGTTAGTGGGCTTCTTTTTAACATTAACAAAAGTTGTTTCTGCACAAAGTGAAACCAAAATAAAAGAAGATAGTCTGCCTGTAATAATTCAGAATCAGTTGCATAAAAACTATTCCAGTTATAAAATAAATTATATATACAAGAAGTTGGACAAGCAGCAAAATATAACCTACAGAGTGGAAGTGCAGAAAAAGACAACTCAAGTAGAATTTCTTTTTGATAATTTAGGAAAGCTCATTAAAAAGGAAAAACGAAAAGTTTATACTTATGATGGCACAGAAAAATCTAATTCCTTATCATCACCAAGTAATTCAAATGATGGACACAATCATTAACAAGTTGAATTAAATAAAAAAATAAAATATGATTAATACAGACCCAAACCACAAACACACTTACGATGCACTAGGTAAAATGACTTGCTGCTCGTTAGAAGAAAAAATAAATGCTAAAACAGAACAACATCATTCTGATGATGACGGACATGATCATTCGCACGAAAGTGAAAATGAATCTGTTTGGAAAGAATATTTACCTGCAATAATAAGTTTTGTTTTATTAGTGACAGGGCTTGTATTTGATTATTTTATTAAACCTACATTCTTTCAAAATTACATTCGTTTAATATGGTATATAGTTGCCTATATTCCTGTTGGTATTCCTGTTTTGAAAGATGCTGTAAAATCTATTTCAAAAGGTGCTTTCTTTTCCGAATTCTTTTTAATGTCAATTGCAACCTTAGGCGCATTTTTTATTAAAGAATACTCCGAAGGAGTTGCCGTTATGTTGTTTTATGCAGTAGGAGAATTATTTCAAACAGCAGCAGTTAACCGAGCTAAAAAAAGCATTAAAGCATTGTTAGATATTCGTCCCGATACAGTTCATGTAAATAGAAACGGAACATTACAAACTGTTTCTCCTAACGAAATTAAAATGGGAGAATTTATTCAAGTAAAACCAGGAGAAAAAGTTGCTTTAGATGGTGTATTAATTTCTTCATCGGCTTCATTTAATACAGCTGCCTTAACAGGAGAAAGCAAGCCTGATACTAAAAAAGAAGGAGAAAAAGTATTTGCAGGTATGATTAATCTAACTTCTGTTTCCGATATAAAAGTTACTGCATTGTTTAAAGATAGTAAACTTTCTAAAATACTAGAAATGGTGCAAGACGCAACTGCTCGAAAAGCACCAACACAATTGTTTATTTCAAAATTTGCAAAAGTTTACACACCAATAGTAGTGTTTTTAGCAGTTGGCATTTGTTTGTTGCCTTATTTTTTTGTTTCTAATTATGTGTTTAGCGATTGGTTATACAAATCATTAGTATTCCTTGTTATTTCCTGTCCTTGTGCATTGGTAATCTCAATTCCATTGGGGTATTTTGGTGGCATAGGCTTAGCATCCCGAAACGGTATTTTATTTAAAGGTTCTAATTACTTAGATGTAATGACAAAAATAGATACCGTTGTAATGGATAAAACTGGCACATTAACTAAAGGCGTATTTAAAGTTCAAGAAATTAAAGCAGTCGATATTGATGAAAAAGAATTATTAAAATTAACAGCTGCAATAGAAACTAAATCAACCCACCCTATTGCTTTAGCAGTTGTGCAACACGCAGGAGATGTAATAAAAAATATTAGTATTGATAATGTAGAAGAAATTTCAGGACATGGCTTAAAAGGAACAATTGACGGTAAAGAAGTATTAGCAGGAAATTTAAAACTTCTAAAGAAATTTAAAATTGAGTATGATAGAACAATCGAAACAATTGTAGACACTATTGTAGTGGTTGCTGTAAATAATAAATTTGCAGGTTTTATTACCATTTCAGATGAGATAAAAGAAGATGCTGCACAAGCGATTAAGGATATGCACAGCCTTAATATTAAAACAGTAATGCTATCGGGAGATAAGCAAACCGTTGTAGATAAAGTAGCTCAAATATTAAAAATTGATAATGCTTTTGGAAATTTGTTACCCGAAAATAAAGTAGAAAAAGTACAAGCATTAAAAAATGAAAACAGAACGATTGCATTTGTTGGTGATGGCGTAAACGATGCCCCTGTAGTTGCTTTAGCCGATGCAGGAATTGCAATGGGAGGTTTAGGTAGTGACGCTACTATTGAAACCGCAGACATCGTAATTCAAAACGACCAACCTTCTAAAATAGTGACAGCCATAAAAATTGGTAAAATCACTAAAAAAATTGTTTGGCAAAACATTATCTTAGCAATGGGTGTAAAAGTAATTGTTTTAATAATGGGTGCAATTGGCATTGCTACCCTCTGGGAAGCGGTATTTGCCGATGTAGGAGTAGCTTTATTAGCAATACTAAATGCTGTGAGAATACAAAATATAAAATTTGAATAAAATGAAATTACATTTTAAAATTCCGGAAGGTTTAAAGAAGCATGTAAATGATGAGTTGTTAAGGTCAAAGGAAACTTTTAATAAAGGAGAATTACAAACCTCTTGGCGACACCTTGAGCGAGCGCATATTCTTGGTCAGGCTTATCCCATTGAACATTCAAAGGCGCATTGGCACATGTTGCTATTTGCATTCCGAATAAAAAACACTAAAGAAATCATCGGACAAATTCCACGGTTACTTGTTGGCGGTATTAAATCATTTGTTGGTGAAATACCTTTAGGCAATACAGGTGGAGCAAATGTACCCCCATTAAAACCAATGGAAATACCTAGTGATTTATTATTAATTTTAGAACGTTTTAAATAAGATGATAGCAATTTTTAAATCAATATTAATATTTCTACTTGCAGGGATCTGCGAAATCGGAGGCGGTTATCTTGTTTGGCTTTGGTTGAAAGAAGGGAAGCCTGTTTGGTACGGAGTATTGGGTGGGTTTATCCTTGCTCTTTATGGAGTTGTAGCAACTTTACAAACCTCAAGTTTTGCAAGAGTTTATGCCACTTATGGTGGAGTTTTTATTGTCCTATCTTTAATTTGGGCAAATAAAGTTGATAATTACTCACCTGATAAATATGATATAATTGGAGCATTAGTTGCTCTGCTTGGCGTTTGTATTATTTACTATGCACCAAGACAATTAAATTAATGAACTTAGAATCAACAATTTAATCCTTTTATTTGAAATATCTCTTGACAATGGACTATACTCCACAGTATATATTTGTCAATATAAACTCTAAACAATTATAAAATGAATAAAGTATTAATGATTAGCTCTGTTGCAGCACTTGTAGTAGGAGCATTTTTTTTAGGTGGGTATTGTAAAACATCTTGCAACGATGGAATTTGTAAGACTGAACAAAAGGAAGGGACAAAAACAGATAGTATTGCAGAAGAATCTTCTTGCGGAGGTTGTGGCAAAAATTCATGTGATAAATCCTGTTCTACAAATCCAAATGATTCAACAAAACTATTAGCATCTTGTTCTTTTTCTAAAGATGAACAGACGGATAGAATGAAAAAATTAAAAGAAATTTTCTTCGATAGAATTAAAGAAATAAAAGAATTAGAAACAGGTTATGATTTAGTTTTTAAAGAAGATATCGAATATTCAAAAGAATTAATTGAAATAATTAATGTTGAACGCCAATGTTGTAGTGGTATGACATGGGCTTTGGTTTTTGATCCAAATAACTCAGCAACTCATGTTCAAGTATATGGTTCAAAAGAAATAAAAGAAGAGTGGCGTAATGCTTTAAAAGAAGTAAAACTAATTAAATAATTAGTTAGCCTTGCCAGTCGTAATTATCTGACAATTATTGTCAGTTGATTTAATATTGCAATTACCCGTTTTACAACTCTTCAATCCATTTAAAAGCAAGGTTCTAACATTTATTAGTTCCTTAATTTTATCGTCAAGTAATTTAACTTTGAGCTCAATTTTATCTTCCAAGTTATCACAGCTTGCAGTATTAATATCAATCATATCCAACAATTCTAAAGTTTCATTAAGAGTAAAACCAAAACTCTTAATGAGCTTAATTGTATTTAGTCGCTTTAGTGTTTCATCTGAATACTCCTTGTAATTATTAAATCGTCTTTCCTTTTTCCCGACAGCAATTAAGCCGTGTTTCTCATAGAATCTAATTGTGTCTCTGGAAAGCCCACTCTTATTGGATAATTCGCCTATTAACATATTTTTTGAAATTTATTTTCAGTTTTCTCTTGACAGTGGACTATACTCCACGGTTTACTTTTACAAATATAAATTTTAAAATAACTCAAATGAAACAATTAATGTTAATGATTTCGGCAGGTGCAATAATTGCAATGTCTATGACTTCCTGCGAAGCAGTTGAAAGATGTTGCAAAGGTAAAGACAAGTGTAAAATTACAGCAAGCACAGACAAAAAAGAAGGCTGTAGTGGTTGCGGACAAAAATCTTGCACAGCAAAATGCGGAACGAATCCGGCAATACAGGATTCAACAAAAACAAACAAATAACTTAAAACTATTGTCATGGAAACTAAAAAGAAATCATGGTTTAAAAG
This sequence comes from Bacteroidota bacterium, assembly GCA_040385525.1. GTDB lineage: Bacteria > Bacteroidota > Bacteroidia > UBA4408 > UBA4408 > JAZKHE01. The sequence continues at coordinate 600,807 of JAZKHE010000002.1, read as the reverse complement.
ATTAGGTTGGACAAGCATAGCCCTTTGTGGTTTATGCTGTTCATTACCTATAATTGGAGCAGCATTAGGAATAGGTGCGTTATCTGCAATAGCTTTTTATCTCGAAAAAATTGGATTTATTTTATTGATAGCTGCAATTGCTTTTTTTGTATTTGCTTATTTAAAAAAGCGAAGGAAATCGACTTGTAACTCAGATGGATCTTGTAGCATAGATTGCTCATGTAAAACAAAAACTGCTCAATGATATGTGTTTATTCAAAATCTTATGAAATCACATTTTTTTAATATAATAGTTATTCCTATTTTAAGATGTAAGGAAGACTATCTGTTGAAGAATTTGTTAATCAAAAAATATTTTAAAATTATTATATAACATAAGAGCAAAACAATAATATTATTCACTCAAATTGGATAATAAATTTAAAAAAGATGAAATATTCAATTAATGATTTTAACATTGGGGATGAAGTAACACTTCGTTCAAAGAATTCTAATCAGCCTGATTATAATATGTATTGGATTGTTTATAGAAAAATGATAATGATTTATTAATCCTTGTAAATTATTTAGGAAAAGAATTTTATTGGACTATAAATGTGGACGAAGTCATTACCACAATTGCGATTGAAAAAAAGAATAGTTGCCCTTTATAAAGAAATTTTTAAATCAATCAAAAGAATTTTCATAAAAGCAGTTCTTACCAAAAAACACTTTAATTTTGAATTGAATTTAAATAACTATTCAAATATGGCTCTAAATTGGCTAAAACCTCAATATCGTCTAACAATTGTTTCGATATTTCGTCAGTAGTGCCCACCAACAGAAGCCTTACAGAAATGTGAGGCTTTTTTTATATTTATTAATATACCCGATATATAATGAAAATTGATACGAAAGAAAGTCTCTTTATAACATATTCAAACGTTAGAAGAAACTTTGAAATAAGAAATTATGTGTCACAATGTGGTTCATGGGTAAATAAAAAAATAAGTGAAGAACCGATTTTGTTTCATTGGCTCTCACTTCTGCAAAAAGACTTATTCATAGAAATAAATAAAATTGTAAAAATTACAAAAAACGGAGAATTGAAAGGATTTATTGGAAAAGCAATAGATGAATTTAATAACCCAGATAAGGAAAAATTGAAGCAATTTTTTTTTGAAAATGAAAATATGTTATTTATTCAAAAAATAAATAACTCAAGAAACAAATATTATGCACACTTAGATCCAGATTATCAAGATTATATTAAACCATATTATCAACATGATTTAGAATTACTATTACTTGAAATTGAAAAAACAATAATTGCTATTTACGGAAAAAAAGAACTCATTGTATACTTATCAAAGATCCCGTCATCAAAAGATTATAATTTTTTCGAAAAGTATTTCTTAAACAAATAACTCTACTTCATCTCCACTTCAATATCTTTTAAAGCCATAATTACATTGGCTAGCATATCATCAGTAAAATCTAAATGGGTTACCAAACGCACTGCTTGATGCCCAAATGCTGAAATAATAATTCCTTTTTGCTTTAACAAATCAACAAAAGTTACAGGATTTACTTCTTGCTTTAAATTAAAAATTACTATGTTGGTTTTTACTGGCAAAATACTTTCTACAAAGCTTAATTTTTCTAAAACACTAGCTAAAGTAGTTGCACGCTGATGATCATCTTTTAAGCGATTTACATTATTATCTAAGGCATAAATTCCTGCTGCTGCTAAATAACCTGCTTGGCGCATTCCGCCACCAAACAACTTACGGTAACGGCGACACGTTTTTATCCAATCTTTATTGCCCAACAATACCGAACCAACAGGAGCGCCCAAACCTTTTGATAAACATACCGAAATAGAATCGAAAAGCGGACCTAATTCTTTTGGCTGAATATTTAATTCAACCAATGCATTAAAAATTCGAGCGCCATCTAAATGAAATTTTAATTTACTTTTTCTACATGTTGCCGATAATTCTTGCATTTGCAACAATGTATAATACGTTCCTCCTGCCCTATTTGCAGTGTTTTCTATACACACTAATTTAGTAGGTGGCAACCAATCAAAATCGGGATTTATGGCATGATGTATTTGTTCGGTTGTAATTATTCCATTTTTTCCGGGTAATAGTTTTGCTTGCACGCCCGAGTGAAAACTTATTCCGCCTACTTCGTAATTATAAACATGAGATGTTGCATCACATAGCAATTCATCTCCAGGTTGTGTGTGCGCTTTAATTGCTAATTGGTTAGTCATTGTGCCCGACGGACAAAACAAACCAGCTTCCATACCAAACAAATCGGCAGTTTTTTGTTCTAATTCCAAAATTGTTGGGTCTTCCTTAAAAACATCATCACCCACCTTGGCGTTAAACATTGCTTTTAGCATTTCGGGTGTTGGTTTGGTAACGGTATCACTTCTTAAATCTATCATCATTTTGAAATTTATGCTTTATGTATTACATTTATTAAACAATTCGAGACTATGAATTTAAAACGATTTTTTTTAAGTTGCTCAATTATTTTTTTGGCAACGTTTTCGTTCGCACAAAATTCGCTTCAAAAGTATATTGTTTATTATACAACTAAAGATACAGCAAATTTTAATCCATTTACATTTTTTGATAAAAAAGCTATTGAAAGACGCTTAATTAATGAAATTGCAGTGTATGATTATAGCGATATTCCCGTAAACCAAAACTTTTGTTCTGCTGTAAAAAAAGAGGTTACAAATTATAGAGTTACTAGCAGATGGTTAAATGCATCAGTTGTAATTGCCAATGAAACACAAATTAAAAAAATTGAAAAATTTAATTTTGTAGCTTCCGTACAAAAATTAGAAAATAGTATTGAACCCGCAATTTGTTCTGTAAAAGAAGAACCGTCAAAAAAAACATTAAGCGAAAAAGATAAAGATTTATTGCATTTGCAAATAGATAGAATGCAAGGGAAATTGTTTGCTAAAAACAACATAACTGGCAAAGGAGTTAGAATAGCCATTTTTGATGCAGGTTTTCCGGGAGTTGATAAAATAGAAGCTTTTAAGTCTATTCGCGACAATAATAAAATTATTGATTGCTACGATTTTGTAAAGAATAAAAAAAATGTTTACGCGTATAATTCGCACGGAACAAACACTTTTAGTTGCATAGCTGGTGTTTCGCAACAAGGTACAATCGGGATGGCTACCGAAGCCGAATTTTTATTAGCAAGAACAGAAAATGCAAAAACTGAACCTTTTTCGGAAGAAGAAAATTGGCTTGCCGCCGCCGAATGGGCCGATAAAAATGGAGCGCAAATTATTAGCAGTTCGTTAGGCTATACTGCCAATCGTTATTTTCAAAAAGACATGAACGGACAAACCAGTCTTGTTGCTAAAGCAGCTCGAATGGCTGCACGTAAAGGAATTTTAGTAGTTAATTCGGCTGGTAACGATGGCGATGAAAAGTGGCATATTATTGGAACTCCTGCCGATGTTGATAGTGTATTATCGGTTGGAGGTATAAATCCAAAAACAAATATTCACACTTCGTTTAGTTCTTTTGGGCCAATAAAAGGAAGCGTAGTAAAACCAAATGTTTCGGCATTAGGTCATGTTATTGCTGCTGGCCCAAATGGTTTACACGAAACTCAGGGAACATCGTTCAGTTGTCCGCTAGTAAGTGGTTTTGCAGCTTGTGTTTTACAACTAAAACCAAACTTAAAAGCCATGGAATTGTTTGAACTAGTTGAAAAAAGCAGCGATTTATTTCCTTATTTTGATTATGCACATGGCTATGGTGTGCCGCAAGCAAGTTATTTTTTTGAAAACGATTCTATTGAAAAAATTAAACCACAAATAAAAATTGATGAAAGTAATTTTAAAATATCCGTTTTTGTGGATGAAAAAGATATAGAAAATTTAAATAAAAATAACAACAAGTTGTTTTATCATATTCAAAACTCTAATGGTAGTTTGCACCGCTACGCTGTAGTTAAAGTAACTACTACCAAACCAATTGAATTTAACACATCTGATTTTGAGAAAGGACAAAAACTGGTAATTTATTTCAATAATTATTTATACACCAAACAATTTTAGCATGCGATTTTACCTGCTTATTTTATTTTTTATTGCAAACTTTTCTGTTTACGCTCAAGAAGTAATGATGGATGTGAAAATGGAAAAAGACACCGTTTACAGTAAAAAAGGACCAAACATGAAAAAATTTTCTCATTTATACATGGGTTTTGGTTTTGCAGCAAGTGGTGTTGATGGCGATAGCTTAACAATTAACTACGGAAAATCAAACGACTTTATTTTTGGTTTAAGACACAAAATTAAAGTGAACAATTTTTATTCGTTTGGTGCAGATTTATTTTATTCTTTTCGCAATACTAACATAGCGCAAACTAACGATAAAAAGTTTGCTACTGGTTTAAATCACAGAAAAGAAAGATATAGCGAAAAAAATGTGGGCGCTATTATTTACAACCGCTTTAATTTTGGAAAACGTGGCAATAAAATTGGAAAATTTATAGATTTAGGCGCTTATGCAGAAGTGCCAATTAACAATGCTTTAATCACTACAGATAGAATTAGTACACCCAATTTTGATCAAATAAAAGTAGTGCGTAAAAGTTTAAATTTTTACAATCCATACAACTACGGAATTAGTTTTAGAGCAGGTATCAACCAAACTGTTTTGTTTGCTAATTACAGATTATCCAACCAATTTAAATCGAAATTTAATTTTGCAGAACTTCCAAGATTAACAGCAGGATTTCAAATTGGCTTGCATCAATAAAATTATCGTTGCATTTTATTTTTTAATTTCTTACCTTTAGTTAATAACGAAAAGGGAGGAATTATGGAAAATATTTCAAACAGCAGATTATTTGATTTAATGTTTAGATGGAACGAAAAATTTCCAAAACAAGATGCCTTAGGTTGCAAAGAAAAAGGCACTTGGAAAACATTTAGCACTACAGATTTTATTGATTATTCCAATAATTTAGCCTACGGATTACTAAATTTAGGATTACAAAAAGGAGATAAAATTGCGTTGATAGCAAACAATCGTCCTGAGTGGAATTTTGCAGATATGGCTATGCAAATGGCAGGCATAATTAGTGTGCCCATTTATCCAACCATTAGCGAAACCGATTTACAATTTATTTTAAACGATGCCGAAATTAAATATGCATTTGTCTCCACAAAAGAATTGGCTGATAAAGTAAAAAAAGCAGCAAGTGGATTATCGTTTTTTAAAGGAACTTATTGTTTTGATAAAGTTTCAGACGAAAAACATTATTCAGAATTAATAGAAAATGGTAAGGCCAATAAAAAAGAAAAAGAATTAGAAGAAATTAAAAAATCAATATTAAATACCGAATTAGTTAGTTTACTCTATACCTCTGGAACAACAGGAACACCAAAAGGCGTAATGCTTTCGCACAGAAATTTAGCTAGCAATAGCTATGCTGTTAGAAACCTAGCTCCATTTAAACCCGACTGGAAAGCGTTAAGTTTTTTACCACTGAATCACGTTTATGAGCGTATGCTTTGTTATGTATACATGTCGCAAGGTGTATCAATTTATTATGCTGAAAATTTAGAAACCATTGGTGATAATTTAAAAGAAGTAAAACCACAAATGTTTGTAACAGTACCACGATTACTCGAAAAAGTGTACGATAAAATTGTTGCGAAAGGAACAGAATTAACAGGCATAAAGAAAAAATTATTTTTTTGGGCATTAGATTTAGGTTTGCGTTACGAGCTAAATGGAGCCAATGGTTGGTGGTACGAGTTTCAATTAAAAATTGCAAACATTTTAATTTTTAGTAAATGGAGAGAAGCTTTAGGCGGAAACGTAGTAGCTGTTGCCTCGGGTGGTGCTGCGTTGCAACCCCGTTTAGCACGAGTTTTTAATGCTGCAAAAATTACAGTTTTAGAAGGTTATGGTTTAACAGAAACATCGCCTGTTGTAGCAGTAAATAATTTTGAACCAAACAGCATTCGCTTTGGAACTGTTGGACCAGTAATTGAAGGCGTTGAAGTTAAATTAGCTGAAGACGGAGAGATTTGCGTTAAGGGACCAAACGTTATGATGGGTTATTACAATCGCCCTGATGCTACTGCAGAAGTAATGGATAGCGAAGGTTGGTTTCGTACTGGTGATATAGGAATATTTGAAGAAGGAAGATTTTTAAAAATAACTGACCGTAAAAAAGAAATATTTAAAACTTCAGGCGGAAAATACATCACTCCACAATCTATTGAAAACAAATTAAAAGAAAGTCGTTTTATTGAACAAGTTTGTGTAATTGGCGAAAATCAAAAATTTGCAGCCGCATTAGTTGTGCCAGCTTTTGTGTTTTTAAAAGAATGGTGCGAACGCAAAGGAATTACCTACTCAAACAACGCAGAACTTTGCGCAAACGAACAAGTAAAATCACGCATTATGCAAGAAGTAGAAGAAGCTAACAAAACACTAGCGCAATACGAAACCATAAAAAAAATAGAATTAATTAGCGAAGAATGGAGCATCGAAAAAGGAGAATTAACGCCTAAAATGAGCATGAAACGCAAAGCAATTATGAAAAAGCACGATGATTTAGTAAACAAAATTTATTCTTAAAAATTATTTGAACTTGTTCTAAATAGGGTTTTTAAAGAATTTGCTTTTAAAGAAGTTAAAATTTCATTGTAAATTTGCAGTACGAGCCCAAATAAAATAATGAAAGTAAAAGACCAAACACCAGCACCAACGTGCGCAACTTGTTTTTCTAGAGAACAATCTGTTTTTAGAAATTTAGAGAGTGGACAATTAGAACAAATGACTTACGCCAAAAGCTGTAGTACTTTTAAAAAAGGTCAGGCTTTGTTTACTGAAGGTCAGCACCCGACTGGTGTATTTTGCATTCATAAAGGAAAACTTAAACTTTTTAAATTAGGCTCAAGCGGTAAAGAACAAATTATTCGTTTTGCAAAAGAAGGCGATATGATTGGTTATCGTTCTTTGTTAAGTGGCGAATTATTTTCTGCTACAGCAGAAGCAATGGAAGAGGCGCAAATTTGCTTTATTCCGAAAGATACACTTTTTCAAATGTTACAAGTTAATCCAAAACTTTCGTTTGAAATGATGAAATTGGCTTGCCACGAATTAGGCGAAGCATCTAAAGTAATTACAAACTTAGCACAAAAGCCAGTAAGAGAGCGCTTAGCAGAAATTTTATTAATATTAAAACACACTTTTGGCGAAGACAAAGAAGGTTTTATTGATGTAAGTTTAACACGCGAAGAAATTTCTAATATGACTGGAACAGCTACAGAATCGGCAATTCGCTTGCTTTCTGAATTTAAAGCAGACGAATTAATTTTGTTAGATGGTAAAAGAATAAAAATTCTTAACGCTAAAAAATTAGCAAAAATAGGAATGGTAGAAGAGGAAGTTTAATCATGCCTCATTACGACATTATAATTATAGGCGGCGGTGCAGCAGGTTTTTTTTCAGCTGTAAACGCCGCTAATTTTTTTCCAAATAAATCAATTGCCATACTCGAAAAAAGCAGTAAATTTTTATCCAAAGTAAAAGTATCTGGTGGCGGAAGATGCAATGCAACCAACGCTACTTTCGAAGTAAAACAATTGCTACAAAACTACCCGCGAGGCAACAAAGAACTCATCAATACATTTTCTCAATTTAATAGTAAGGATACTATTGAATGGTTTGCAAAAAGAAATGTAAAATTAGTTGCAGAACCTGATGGCAGAATGTTTCCGAGCACCAACAGCTCTCAAACTATTATTGATTGTTTGTTAAACGAATGCGTAAAACATAAAATTGGTATTATTACAAATACAGATGTAATTGCAGTAACTAAAAACAAAGAATTATTTGAATTAAAACTTCGCAATCCCGATAGCAATCGGGATAAAAACTATACTTGCAAAAAACTAGTAATTACAAGTGGCGGAAATTCAAATACAGAAAGTTACAATTGGTTACGCGAAATCGGGCATTCAATTACACCACCAATAGCATCGCTTTTTACATTTAATTTAAAAGATAAAACCATTTGTAATTTAATGGGATTAAGCGTTACCAATGCTTCCATAAAAATTAACGAATCTAAATTAAATTACAGCGGGCCACTACTTATTACCCATTGGGGTTTTAGCGGACCTGCAATATTAAAATTATCTGCATTTGGCGCTCAGTTTTTACACGACAAAAATTATCAATATAAAGTAACTGTAAATTGGTTAGGCGATGTTTCTGAAAAAGAATTAAGAGACGAATTAAATCAAATTAAAGAAATCGATAAGTTTAAAAAAATTCATGGATTTTGTCCTTTTAATTTTCCAAAACGTTTGTGGGAATACTTTCTAATCGAATCAAAAATTGATAGCGATTTAACTTGGGCAAATGTTTCTAACAAACAACTCAATAGTTTAATTCAACAATTGTTGTTCAACACATTTGAATGCAACGGAAAAACAACTTTTAAAGAAGAATTTGTAACCTGCGGTGGCATTAAACGCACCGAAATTGATTTTAAAACCATGCAAAGCAAACTTGTTCCAAACTTATTTTTTGCAGGTGAAGTAATCGATGTAGATGGCATAACAGGAGGCTTTAACTTTCAAGCAGCTTGGAGCACGGGTTTTGTAGCGGCAAAAAGTTTATTTTAATCAAGTTCAATTGTCCTTTTTCATAATTGCTAAAAACTGAACGCAGATAGCGCAGATAGTTATGATTGGCGCAAATAAGATCTTATTTAATCCTATTAATCAGCGTTTCTGTGTTCAATTTTATTTTGTTCTTAAATTAAATTAGTAAAACAAAAGCCTTATTTTTGTTACAAATTACTACGCAGCAGAGTTCGTTAATCCGAATTTCTGCCTAAACTATTTTATGACTATTCAAGAAATATTAAATAAGTACCAAAGCTTAACTCAAATTGAAGAGTTAAACAATACGTTAAATCACTCTTTGCCAAGTCACACTTTAATAAAAGGCGCAGTAAATTCTGCCAAATCTTTTATTATTTCGGCAATTAGTAATAACACCATTCATCCACAATTAATTATTGTAAGCGATAAAGAAGAAGCTGCTTATTTGTTAAACGATTTAGAAAATATTATTCCAAATAAAAATGTTTTGTATTTTCCTACACCCTACAGAAAGCCTTATACTGTAGAAGATGTAGACAATGCAAATGTGTTAATGCGTGCCGAAGTTTTAAATCAACTGAGCGTAAATACAAAAAATAAAATTATAGTTACCTATGCTGAAGCTTTAGCCGAAAAAGTAGTAAGCAAACAACATTTAAAAGAAAATACTTTAGAATTAAATAAAGGCGAAAAAATAAACATCGATTTTATTGTTGACGTTTTACACAGCTATGAATTTGAACGTGTTGATTATGTTGTAAATCCTGGTCAATATTCGGTTAGAGGTGGCATAGTCGATATATTTTCGTATGCATACGACAACCCATACCGAGTAGAATTTTTTGGAAACGAAGTTGATAGTATTCGTTCGTTTGATACTGCTAGCCAACTTTCTATACATAAATTCGAGAAAATAAATATTGTTCCAAACATTGAGCATAAGCTTGTAAGAGAAAGCAGAAGCGGCTTGTTAGACTTTTTACCAAAAGAAACAATCATCTGGTTAAAAGAATCTGATTTTGTTTTATCTAAAATAGATAAAGAATATGCGAGTGCAGAAAGTATTTTCGCAACAATGAACGAAACAATAAAACATATTCCACCTCATGAGTTATATGTTAATTCTGAATATTACACACAAAAATTTAAAACACTACATTGCATTGAGTTTGGCAATACCTCATTGTTTGAAGAAATAACAACTATCAACTTTAATTGCCAAGCGCAACCTACGTTTAATAAAAACTTCGATTTATTAATAGAAAACCTTAAAAGCAACGTAAACAAAGGCTTTAAAAATTTACTTTTTACAGATAGTCCAAAGCAAGTAGAGCGAATTTATTCAATTTTAGAAGACATACACACCAACAAAGGACATAAGTTTTCTACAGAAGAATTTACAGCAATTAACTTATCACTTCACGAAGGTTTTATTGACAACGATTTAAAAATTGCCTGTTACACCGACCATCAAATTTTTGATCGCTACCATCGTTTTAAATTAAAATCGAGTTACAAAAATAAAAGTGAAGCGCTTACATTAAAAGAATTACAAAATTTACAGCCAGGCGATTTTGTTTCTCACATCGACCATGGTGTAGGAAAATTTGCAGGTTTAGAAAAAATTGATGTAAACGGAAAACAGCAAGAAGCCATTCGTTTAGTTTATAAAGACAACGATATTTTATACGTAAGCATACATTCCTTACACAAAATAGCTAAGTTTAGTGGACAAGAAGGACATGCGCCTAAAATAAATAAATTAGGCAGTAATGCTTGGGTCAATTTAAAACAAAAAACAAAAGCAAGAGTTAAAGAAGTTGCTTTTGATTTAATTCAATTGTATGCTAAAAGAAGAGCTTTGCAAGGCTTTGAGTTTTTACCCGATACCTATTTGCAAACTGAATTAGAAGCATCTTTTATTTATGAAGATACGCCCGATCAAGTAAAAGCAACTGCAGCCGTAAAAAAAGATATGGAAGCGCCCTACCCTATGGATAGATTGGTTTGTGGCGATGTAGGTTTTGGCAAAACAGAAATTGCTGTGCGCGCCGCATTTAAAGCGGTTGCCGATAGTAAACAAGTTGCTATTTTAGTACCTACAACCATTTTAGCTTTACAACACTACAAAACATTTAGAGATAGATTAAAAGATTTTCCGTGTAATGTTGATTATATAAATCGATTTAGAAGTGCTAAAGATAAAAAAGAAACACTACAAAAATTAGTCGAAGGTAAAGTTGATATTTTAATTGGAACTCATGCTATTGTTGGTAAAGATGTTAAATTTAAAGACTTAGGTTTACTCATAATTGATGAAGAACAAAAATTTGGTGTAACCGTAAAAGAGAAATTAAAAACAATCCGCAACAACGTAGACTCTTTAACTTTAACCGCAACACCAATCCCGCGTACACTACAATTTTCGATGATGGGTGCGCGCGATTTATCTGTAATTAGCACACCACCACCAAACCGACATCCAGTGCAAACTGAGTTACATGTGTTTAACGAAGAATTAATTAGAGATGCTATTAGCTTTGAAGTAAGCCGTGGCGGACAAGTATTTTTCATACACAACAGAGTACAAAACATTGGCGAAGTAGCAGGAATGATTCAACGTTTATGTCCTGAGGTAAAAGTAGCGATTGGTCACGGACAACTTGATGGCGATAAATTAGAAGAAGTGATGCTAGGTTTTGTTGAAGGCGAATACGATGTACTTGTTGCCACAACAATTATTGAATCGGGTTTAGATATATCTAATGCTAACACCATTTTAATAAATTCGGCACACATGTTTGGCTTAAGCGATTTGCACCAAATGCGTGGAAGAGTTGGTCGTTCTAACAAAAAAGCATTTTGTTATTTATTATCTCCTCCCCTTTCTGTATTAACAGACGAAGCTCGAAAAAGATTAAAAGCTTTAGAAGAGTTTTCTGATTTAGGAAGTGGTTTTAATATTGCCATGCGCGATTTAGATATTAGAGGTGCTGGTAATTTATTAGGTGCTGAACAAAGCGGATTTATTAATGAAATAGGCTTTGAAACCTATATGAAAATTTTAAACGAAGCCGTTGAAGAATTAAAAGAAACCGAATTTAAAGATTTATTTAACGGAACAGAAAGACAAACAACCGACATTAGAAAAAGTGGAAATCAAATTTCGAGTTTTGTAAAAGATTGTCAGATTGATACCGATTTAGAAATTTTGTTTCCTGACGAATACATCAGTAACACTGCCGAACGCTTAATTTTATATAAAGAATTAGACGAAACCACAAAAGAAGAAGATTTATTACAATACGAAAATAATTTAATTGATCGTTTCGGACCCATTCCGCAACAAGCTACACACTTAATTAATACCATACGCTTGAGATGGGTGGCAATGGAATTGGGTTTAGAAAAATTAGTATTAAAATCGGGAAAATTAGTAGGATACTTTACAACTAAACACGATTCGCCATTTTATAATTCAGAAACATTTACAGCAATTTTAACATACGTTCAAAAGAGACCGCAACGTATAAAAATAAAAGAAAACGTAAATAAATTATTTATTACGTTTGAAAGCATTTCTACTATAGAGAAAGCTTTGGAGCAATTACAAGAAATTAAAAAGGAGTCGGTTTTCTAAAGAGACCAAACAAAGAACGAGAACCCGACTCCTTTTATCATCCGCACAAATCTGTCTATAACTAAACTAAACGTATTAGTGTGCTTTTGTTTCGCTTGATGTAAACAGAAAAAAAGCAACAAAAAAACCTACTATTATTGATAAAAAAGCAAACAAGCCTTTTGACGGGTTTGCTATATCAATATCCATATATACCCATTTAGCAGGTAGTACTAACAAAAAAACTAAAATTAAAATTGCGATCATCTTTTTCATGTGTCTTCGTTTTAAAATGAAACAAAAATTAAATTCATTAATTATTTACGACACAAAGTTGACTAAAGTATTAACCTAAAAACATGATTTTAGTCAGTTCAAAATATGATTTTTATCATGTCTACTTATTTAAAAGAAGCTGTTCACTAACTAGCTCAAGCGACTGCTTGTGCTAGTTAAAAAATATTTTTGTTTCGTTTTATATAAAAAACTATCTAATAAAAGAACATTAGTAAGCACAAGCGAACGCTTGAGCTTGAGGAGGGTATTACTATTTAATAGTTATAGCGAACAAGTCTAAAAGAAAAAATTACTTCCATCTATCATATAAGTATTTTCATCTGTTATTTTTATCCGTTCAACGAATTTTCGCTTTAACTCCTTTTTAACTGCGTTGAGATAGAAAAGTAATCTAACAACAAAAAATAGCGATGAAAACAATTATAGTTCCAACAGATTTTACCGACACAGCGACAAATGTAGCTCGATAGCAATGGTTCAACTTTAGCTATTCATTAAATATATAGGCAAAAATTTAATAATTATTAATTGTTTTATTTAGAAACGGAGGTACAAAATGGAAACGCAAAAAGCAAATTTATTTCTAGTAGATGATGACCATTTAATGGTTTCTTCACTAAAGAAATTTCTTGAAGTCAGATTTGGTGATAGTTTTAATATTTCTACTTTTTATGATGGTGATAGTTGCATAAAAAATATTGATTCGAAAACCAAAATAGTAATTCTTGATTATTTTATGGAAGGTAAAAATGGTTTAGAAACACTAAAATTAATTAAAGCAGCTAATCCAAAAACAGAGGTAATTATGTTATCGTCTAATGAAGATTTAGCTGTTGCTTTAGAAACTTTTAGAGTTGGTGCAAAGGACTATGTTGTAAAAGGTACCGGTTCGTGGCAAAAAATAAAAATAGCAGTCGAATATATTATTACAGAACCTATTAGAATATTAGTTAGAGAATTTGGCATTTCAAAATACATGGCAATATTTTTATTAACGTTTACATCCGTAGGAATAGTGGTGTTGATCGCATTGTTTGCGCTTACAAAATAAATTTAAACCTTAAAAAACTTAACAAGATGAAAACTGAAGATAACGAGTTGTTTGTTTAATATTACTTTAATCTCATTTTGGCTGGTGTATGTAAGGTTCTATTTAAAATTTACTAAACACAAAAAAACTATGGGTCATGAAAACTTCAGAAAAGGTACTGCCTCTTCAAAAAAAGGCACCCAAACAGCCAATAACAATCTTTTTAGTAGAAGATGATAAATTATATCTTCATGCTGTTGGGTTCAACCTCAACAAAAGAAAAGAGTACAAAATATTTTGCTATTCTTCTGGTGAAGATTGCTTAAAAAACATGTCCCTAAATCCAGATATTGTAATTCTTGATTATTATCTAAATGAAACTAATCCAGAAAGCCTTGATGGATTAACGGTTTTATTAGAAATAAAAAAAATAAAACCAAGCACAATTGTTATTATGCTTTCCAGTCAAAAGAATCTTACAGTTGCCATGCGAACTCTTAAGGCTGAAGCTTATACATATCTTATAAAAAACAAACAAACTCTATCGCAATTGAATGAAGTAATTGACCAAGTGGTAAATAATATTGGATTGGGAAATAAATAGTGAACTGATAATCTAGTCATTAATCAATCGAATGCTAATCGTAACACAAAATGTCTCAAAATAAATGCAGCAAAAGTATAAATTCGATTAATGGTGTTGACACTTTAAAAAAAAATTGATAATTTAATAAATAAATTCAATTATTATGGACAGTTCAGAAAAACCGAAACCAATTAATATATTGCTGGTAGAAGATAATCCTGCAGATATTAGACTAACCAAAGAAGTGCTTAAGGAAGGTAAAATAAGAAATGTTTTAAATATTGTAATGGACGGTGAAGAAGCTTTGCTTTATTTAAAAAAAGAAGGCCATTTTAAAAATGCAATTTCTCCGGATATTGTTTTGCTAGACCTTAATTTACCTAAGAAAGATGGCAGAGAAGTTCTGGCAGAAATAAAATCAGACGACAACTTAAAATGCATTCCTGTAATAATTTTAACAACCTCATCTGCAGAACAGGATATTTTAAATACATATGCTCATCATGCAAATTGTTATATAATGAAACCCGTTGATTTTAATCAATTTATAAAGGTGGTAAGATCTATTGAAAATTTTTGGCTTACAATTGTAAAGTTGCCTACAATTAAAAAATAACCTTATAAATAGAAATTATGATTGTTCCGAAAGACGCAACAATAATTGAATGGCCTACTTCAGTAATGTGGTTTGATGAACTTGGCATACTCTATTCTATTCCTAAACCAGGGGCTCCTATAGAACAAACAAGGGAAGAATCAGAAATACAAATGAATGAGTTTAGAAAAATAATTAAAGGAAAAAAAACCTGCATGATAACACAAACAAATTCTTCTGCAGCTCCTCCCAAAAAAGAAGATCGCGATTGGATAGCAAAAGAACTTGATTCTGTAGTTAAAGCAATGGCAATTATTTCTGATTCTCCATTAGGCAGAATGGTTGCAAATTTGTTTTTTGGATTAAAACCTCCTGCTTATCCCGTTAAATTTTTTGCCAACGAAATTGACGCGAAAGAATGGATAAAGCAGTATTTGTAAAATAATTTTAGCCTGTATATTATTGAACATTAAAGCACATTTATAAAACATTTTTTGAATGGAAATAAATACACATACTGTTACGAAAGCCAAACTCGAATCTTTACAAGATGTGATTTCGAAACTTAAAAAATCATATCTCGAAAACTATAAGACTAGTAGTAAAAAAAACAACGAGATTGATGTACTTCTAACATCTTTAGATGCAATCGTTGGAGATTTACCCATTGAAAACAAAGCCTACTATAATGATGAGCGGATTAATCACATAATGGATATGTTGATAAAATATACTGTTATGGATTTTTCCGAAAAATTGCCAATAACTACTAAAGGAGATGAAATTGATGCTATTTCATTAGGCATAAATACATTAGTTGAAGAATTACAACATTCAATCTCGACAGAAAAAACACACAATCTACAATTAGAAAATAAAAACAGATTATTAATCGAAAGCGAAGAACGTTTTCGTATTCTGATAGAAAATGTAAAAGATTATTCCATTATTATGCTAGATACTACAGGCCATATAATTAGCTGGAATAAAGGAGCTGAGTATATAAATGGTTATTTAGAAAACGAAATTCTTGGAAAACATATTTCTATTTTTTATACCGAAAATGAAATTAATGAAAATGAACCTGAACAAAATTTAACCAAAGCGAAAGAGATTGGTAGGTTTGAAAGCGAAAGTATTCGGAAGAAAAAAGATGGCTCGGAATTTTGGGCTGATGTTGTATATACTGCTTTATATAATGAACAAGGAGCGCTAAAAGGATATTCTAAAATCACAAGAGATATTAACAAACGAAAAAAATTAGAGTTGGAATTGGAACAACGAAGCAAAGAGTTAGAAAGATCTAACACCGAACTCGAACAATTTGCTTATGTAGCTTCTCACGATTTGCAGGAGCCCTTGCGCACAGTTACAAGTTATGTACAATTATTAGCAAACAGATATAAAGATAAACTCGACCAAGATGCAAATGATTTTATTGATTTTGCTGTTGATGGAAGTAATCGAATGCGAAATCTTATTAGCAGCTTGTTAGAATATTCTAGAGTTAATAGGATAAAACCTTTTGAGCCGATTAATTTAAATGAAAAATTAAAAGAAGTATTGCTCGATTTAAATACAACTATCAATGAAACTCATGCAAAAATAATAGTTAACGAGCTTCCCGAAATTATTGGAGATACAGTTCTCATTGGGCGGTTATTTCATAATTTAATTGCTAATGCTTTGAAATTTAAAGGGAAAAAAATTCCCGAAATTATTATTTCTGGTGAACTTAAAAATGGTGAGTTTTTGTTTTCTGTAAAGGATAACGGTATAGGCATTCAAATGGAATACGCAAATAAAATATTTATACTTTTCCAACAGTTACATGGTAAAGGAAAATACCCTGGCACTGGAATTGGTCTGTCTGTTTGTAAAAAAATAGTAGAGCGACATAAAGGAAAAATATGGGTCAACTCCGAGTTAAATAAAGGATCAATATTTTATTTTACTATAAATAAAAATTTAAAAAACACCGAAATAGAAACATTATAATAACAAAACCGTTTGATAGAAACTGAATGTTCGCTGTATTTTAAAATGCACAAATGATTAAGCAATTAAAAATAAAGTTTAAAAACATATCAATAAAACACAAATTGTATTTTGTGGTTGGTATTATGGCTTTACTTATTGCTGTAGAATTAATATCATTATGGTTTTCTATAAACACACTTTCTTCGGTAAGAGCTTATGTGGGTGCCGAGGGGCTTTGGTCTAAAGCTCAAAAAGATGCCGTATATCATTTGCAAAAATATGGACGCACAATGGATGTTAAGGATTACCAAAGTTTTTTAGAATTTATGAAAGTGCCAATAGGTGATCACAAAACACTTATTGAATTGTCAAAAAAAAATCCAGATATGGCAATTGCAAGACAAGGGTTTTTAGAAGGGCGTAGCCATCCTGAGGATATTGATGGTATGATAAACTTATTTAGGCGCTTTAATGATGTTTACTACATCCACGAGGCAATTAATATTTGGACCGAAGCAGATACAAAAGTTGCTCTATTAATTCCTATAGGAGAAAGATTAAATTCCGAAATTAATTCTGAGAACACTTCTAAAAAAAGAATTGATGCTATTATTAAAGAAATTGATCCCATCAACTTAGAGTTAACTAAACTCGAAGATGATTTTTCATACACGCTTGGCGAAGGTTCTCGTTGGCTAGAAAATCTAGTTTTAAAATTATTATTTGCAATTGCTTTAACGGTAGAATTTACCGGACTCTTTTTAACCATATCTGTAAGTATAGCAATCTCTAAAGGAATTGGTGCTGTTATTGGGGTTGCAGATAAAGTTGCCGATGAGGATTTTAGTGAACGTGCCAAAATATTTTCGAATGATGAAATTGGCAAACTAGCACATTCATTCAATAATATGGTGGATGATTTAAGTAAAAATTTAGCGGATAGAAATGAATCAGAAAGAAAACTAAAAGGGCAAAAAGAACTATACGAAACCCTTATTAAGACACAAAGCGAAATGGGAGAAGGGGTGGCAATAATTGAGAATCAAAAAATAATTTTTGCAAATCAAGCGCTGTGTAAAATGTATGATTATACTGAGAGTGAAATTCTTGAAATGAGCTCTTTCTTAGATATAGTTGCACCAGAAGATAAAGATCGACTGGCAATTCGCTTAAATGAAAGATTATCAGGTAAGGAACTTTCTGATTTTGGAGAAACTTCAGTTATTAGAAAAGATGGGCAACTAATAAATATTGAATATTCTATTAAATTAGCTCGGCTTGAGAACAAGAACTTATTAATATCTATTGTAAGAGACATAACCGAAAAAAAGAAAGCTGCAGAAAAACTAAAAGAATATGCTTTAAAACTTGAAAAATCAAACAAAGATTTAGAACAATTTGCATATATCGTTTCTCATGATTTAAGAGAACCCTTGCGAACCATTAGCGGCTATGTACAATTATTAGAACAGCGATATAAAGGACAATTAGATAGCGACGCAGATGAGTTTATTGAATTCGCAGTAAATGGAACAAAAAGAATGGATAATCTTATTGTAGATATTCTTGCGTTCTCGCGAATTGGGACAGAAAACCAAGAACATCAACTTACTGATTTCGGTAAAGTTTTAGATATAGTTATTGCCACTTCTCAAGAAAGCATAACCAACAGTAATGCAATTATCAATATTGGGCCAATGCCTAAATTACTTGTTAATGAATTGCATATGATTCAACTATTTCAGAATTTAATAAATAATGCGCTCAAATTTCAAGAAGAAAGAATTCCTCAAATTGATATTTCTGCAAAAGAACAAAAAAGTCATTGGCTATTTGAAGTTAAAGACAATGGAATTGGTATAGATGGCAAATATTTAAAAAAAATATTTACAATTTTTCAAAGACTTCATTCTATGGCGCAGTACGATGGCACAGGAATAGGATTAGCAATCTGCAAAAAAATTGTTGAGCAGCATGGAGGAAATATTTGGGCGGAGTCCGAAGTTGGAAAGGGAACTTCTTTTTATTTCACAATAGAAAATAGGGTCAAAAAAAATTAATAATGGATGGTGAAATTAAAATATTATTGATAGAAGATAATCCTGCTGATGCAAGATTTATTGATATTTTTTTGAAAACAGCCTTCGGAATTACTTTTGAATTAACCATTGAAGATACCCTTTCAAAGGGATTGCTTTTTTTAAAAAAATCCAAAGTAGATATAATCATTGCAGACTTAACATTGCCAGATAGCAGTGGCCTTTCCACTTTTATTGATTTACACCAAAGCGAAGTTAATACCCCAATTATAGTATTAACTGGATTAGAAGATGAAAAAATCGGATTAAATGCGGTGAAATTAGGTGCGCAAGATTTTTTAATTAAAGGAAAATTACATCCTATTGAATTAAAGCGTTCTATTAATTATAGCATTGAACGACATAAACTTTTAAATGAACTTTCTGAAAGTACAAAAAAACTAAATGAAAAAACAGAAGACCTTTTAAAAAAACAAGAAAAACTAGAAGAAGCTCAAAGGCTTGCCCATATTGGAAGTTGGGAATTTAATGTAGAGGAAGATACAATTAGCTGGTCTGATGAACTCTATCGTATATTTGGTTTAACTCCGCAAGAAATTAATGTCCCTTACGAAAAATTTCTTGAAATGGTGCATCCCGATGACCGAGAAATAACACGAAATATAATTGACGATGCTTTTGATTCGAACGAAACATTTGATATTAATTATCGAATAGTTCGCCCCGATGGAACTATACGAATGTTACATGCCAAAAATGAATTAACAATCGATAGCAAAGGAAAAATAGTTAGAGTGCTTGGTACAAATCAAGACGTAACAGATCAATTTCATGAAGAAGAATTAGAAAAACTAGTTTTAGCGGCAACCCAATCTTATAATTCTGTAATAATTGCAAATCGAGATGGTAAAATAGAATGGGTTAATGATGGGTTTACAAAACTAACTGGTTATACAGTTGACGAGGTAAAAGATACTTTTGGAGAGGTTTTAAGAAGAAGAGAAAGTGAAGAACTACAAGAACAAAAAAAAGTTTACGAACAAATAGTAATAGAAAAAAAACCAATTACTTACGAATGTAAAAACTACTCAAAAGAAGGAAAAGAATATTGGATTATTACCACGGTAACACCAGTTTTTGGTAAAGATGGAGAAGTGGAAAGAATTATTGCTATAGATAGTGATATTACAATAAGAAAAAAAATAGAAGAAGAGTTACAACTTGCAAATAAAATCGCGGAACATTCTTTAATGAAAGGAAGCAGAGCACTCAATGAACTATTGGAGGCGAAAAAACAGTTAGAAGAATCTTTAATGATTAAAGAGCAGTTTCTAGCAAATATGAGTCATGAGATAAGAACTCCAATGAACGCAATTATTGGCTTTACTAGTTTAGTCTTAAAATCAGAATTAACAGAAGAGATAAGACAATTTGTAAGAGCAATAAAAACATCGGGTGAAAACTTACTTGTTATTATTAATGACATCCTTGATTTTTCTAAACTTGAATCTGGAAAAATTATATTTGAAAAAATTGATTTCGACATTAATCAACTTATGGCAACGTTAGTTGAATTAATGCTTCCAAAGGCAAATGAAAAAAAGATTAAATTAATCAGTTCAATATCTGAAAATATACCGCGCTGTTTAGTAGGAGACCCAACACGTTTAAATCAAATATTAATTAACCTGTTAAGCAACGCAATTAAATTTACATCAGTAGGAGAAGTTCGCATTACAATAACAACTATAAAAGAAGACGATATAAATGTAGAATTAGAATTTAAAGTTTGTGATACAGGAATTGGAATACCAGAAGAAAGTCAATCTAAAATATTTTTAAGCTTTACCCAGGGTGCTAATGATACCTCAAGAAAGTTTGGTGGTACAGGCTTGGGATTAACTATTTGCAAACAATTAATAGAAGGTCAAGGAGGACATATCTCTGTTTCAAGTAAAGTTAATCAAGGCTCATGTTTTTCTTTTCGATTAAATTTTCAAAAAAGCGAAAAAGAAAACATTGCAGAAATAGATGCTGATATTGAAAATGACAACAATGTATCATTAGAAGGAATAAAAGTTTTATTGGTAGAAGATAATTTACTCAATCAAATTCTAGCTAAAAAAGTATTAACTAATTGGAAGTGTAATATAACAATTGCTGATAATGGTTTAATTGCAATTTCGAAATTAGAAAAAGAAGATTTCGACCTTATTTTAATGGACATTCAAATGCCGGAAATGAATGGCTACGAAACAACAACACACGTAAGAAAAAAATTACCAGCCTATAAAAATACTATCCCAATAATCGCCATGACTGCCCATGCCTTTGCAGGAGAAGTTGAAAAATGCAAATCGTTAGGAATGAACGATTATATTTCTAAACCATTTGATGAAAGAGAATTACACCTTAAAATAAAAAACGTATTAAATATAACTAAACATCCATGAACACTTCAGACCCAAACGATAATTTAAAGCAAAATTATAGCAATAAATTAAAACGCATTGATCTAAGCTATCTTAAAGATTTTGCAAATGGAGATAACGCATTTATTGTCGAAATGATAGATGCATTTGCAAGTCAAACTCCAGAAGAATTAAACTTAATAAGTTCTGCGTTAGAAAATAAAAACTGGAAAACTGTAAGAGCAGTTGCACATAAAATGAAACCGTCAATCACTTTTATGGGAATTAGTGAACTAAAAGAAGTTGTTGTTTTAATACTAGAGTACTCATCAAAAGAAATATCTCTTGAGCTAATTCCAGAATTAGTTAACAAATTTAAAACTATTTGTAACGAGGCAATAAAAGAATTAGAAATCGAAAAAAAATTATATTTGTAATTAGAATGTTTGTTACGTAATTAGGGATTATTTAAAAGTATATATTTAGTAATAAAAACTATTTATGAATTGTATAGTAATAGATGATGAAGAGTTGTCAAGAAAATCAATTGAGCATTGTATCAAACAATCTGATTTTTTAAATCTAAAAATGTCTTTCGACAGCCCAATTAAAGCATTATCGTATCTCCAAACAAACAAAATAGATTTAATTTTCTTAGATATTGAAATGCCTGAAATGACAGGAATAGAATTCATAAAAACATTAAAAATTAATGTACCTCAAATAATTTTAGCCACCAGTCATCCTGAATTTGCACTCGAAGCATTCGAATATACAGTTACCGACTACCTTATTAAACCATTAACCTTTTCAAGATTTTTTAAATCAGTTTCAAAAGCAAAAGAAATATTTGACAATCAACAAAGTTTTAGTGCCGAAAGTGATGATTTTTTTATTAAAAAAGGAACAAGTATTATTAGAATAAATAAATCAGAAATTTTATGGGTAGAAGCTTCTGGTGATTATGCAATTCTTAATACCAGAAAAGAAAAATTTATGGTTCATTCAACCATGAAATCTATTGAAGATAAATTACCCATGAAAGATTATCTTAGGGTTCATCGTTCATACATTGTAAGAATTGACAAAATTGATTGCATTGAAGATGATGCAATTTCATACGACAAAAAACTTATTCCAATAGGTAAAACCTATAAGGAAGAAGTATATAAAAGATTAAACTTGTTAACTTAATTGGATTCAAGTCAAAGCTTAAATATCTTCATTAATTTACCTTAACGATTACGTTTACACCTTTATACAATAAAATACTACAAAACTTATAAAATAAACACCCTAATTGTAAACTATGGGTTTTTAAATTTATATTATGAACTCATATTTTAAATATAATAAAAGCGTAGTAAGCGGACGCTTTCGCTAGAGGGGAAATTCCACCATTTAAAAATAGAATAACCTCCTTAGCTGTCAGTAATTTACTCAACAAAAAAACTCAACTCTTCAGAAAAATCTAGATGCACATTCTGAGCATGCAATTGCTCAATTTTACTGATTGTTTGTTTAACAAATTTTTTATGCTGCTCAGTATTTGGATGAAGAATTTTATGCTGCAAAGCCTGTTTAATTTTTGAAATATTTTGCATCAACATTTTTGTTTCGGCATTGCAAAAAATATCAACAAAATTTTCCCAAACAAAATCTATCGCCAAACTATTGGGATGTACTAAATCATCGGCAAAAAAACGATAATCGCGCAACACATCATTTACTAATTCAAACGATGGGAAATAGTTAGCATTTTCGGTTTCACAAATTTGGTGTATTGCACTAAATAACAATGCTTTGCTTCTATTATTTTCTACAACACCATCGCGCACATGCCGAACAGGACTAACTGTAAAATAAATTTCGCAATTTTTATTAATTGATGTTATGGCTTGTATGGATTCCTGTAGAGCATTTACAATTTCGTTGTGTGAAAGTAATCGCTTTGTAAACCAATTAGCTGGCGCTTTGTGGCAGTTAGCAACAATTTGCTTGCTTTGGTTTAATTCGTAAACATATGCAGTACCTAATGTTATAAAAACAAAATTAGCCTTTTTTAAAAAGTCATGTGTTTGAGCGATAGTTGTGTTTACATTTTGTAGCAACTCACTTTTGGTGAGTGAAGCGAATGAACTATGCAAATCCCAATTTTTATACAATTCGTTATGCAAAAACAAATCATCTTCTTCTAATTTTTTATTCGCAACAAAGTACTGTATAGATTTAGTAATACTTACAGGATTATACGAAACTCCAAATGGATTAGAAAGTGTGTTAAATTTGCTTCCTAATAATTTATCGGCTATATTATCTGAAAAGCAAGATCCCACAAGAAAAATAGAAGAAGCATGACTAATTTTACTGTCCGATTTATTTAAATCGAAATCAAGCTGTAATGGCTTAGAAAAAATAGTCATACCGAAAATTATTTAACCGGTGGTAAATAAAAATTTTGGTTTAATAAATCTTTTAACAACATACGTTTTCCTTTGTAAATAGCAGTAACAACAGCATCTTTTGGTGCTCCGTTAGAAATTAGTTTTAATCTAAAATCATCTGCTTCTTGCAAAGTTGTAAATGTATTCATGGTAAAACGAGTTATACCATCTTCAAAATTCTTAACGGTAAGCTCACCATATTTTTTTAAACTTTCTGCTTTAGCTGTAAAATTTTGTGGTTTGCGGTACGCACCAATTTGCACAGTAAAGATTAAGCCTTCGGCACAATACAACTTTCCCTTTTCTAAAAGAGTTCTATAAACCGTTGGGTCGTTTAAATCTTTTCCTTTAAAATAATTTGCAAAATCGTAAAAAGGTAACGATGCGCAAGGAGATTTGAATTGTTCTTCTAACAATTTTCTTTCGCCCATGCTAAATACAGTTACAAAAAATTTTTCTGCTTCTGGATATTTAGCTAACACTTTTTGTTTAAATACTTCGGCTTCTACTAAGGTTTTAAATGGTCCAAAAGAATACCGTGTTTTTCCATCGCCAAATTTCTTTGCTTCAATCTCACCAAACTCTTTTAAATAATCCATTTTAAAATCGTCAGGATTTTCGAAAGCTCCAATTTCTAATTTATAGTTTACACCAGCAATTTCTGTTTTGTAAAACTCTTGCAAAATTTCGTTGTAGCGTGCTTCGTTAACTTTACCTGTTTCGCCAGAACCAGCACTTTTATTTTTAGCCAATGTTGTTGTACTTTGTTGCGAACTATCTTTTGGAGCAAAAAATTGTTTTGCAGGTGCAACCACATCACCACTTTTAACCATAATTTCTGGCTTAGGCTTGTTCGGATTTTTTGCAGACACTACACGCTTATACTCATCGGCTTCTATTAATGTTTTAAATGGACCTGCCTTAAGTTTTGGAGAAGCGTCTGCGGAATTAGTTGATTTTACTTCTTCAACAGGAACTGCTTTTCCGCTCATTACAATATTTTTATTTACTTCTGTATTATCTACTTCAACAAAATATTCTTGATTTTCTTTTTCTTCAAAGCCTTTGGTTTTCAATATTTGAACATATTCTATATTGTCGGCTTGCGCAATTGCTTCTTTCAATTTAATTTTAGAAATCTCTTCACCAATTCTAGTATTTATCATTGATGTAGTTTGTGTGCTGTCTTTTGCTTGATTTAAGCGATACATCGCCATATTAAAATCTTGCACAACTTCCACGAATCTATCTAACGAAGTTAAGTTTATCATTTGCGAAAACTCTTCGTAACCCTGTACCTCAAATGCAACACGATAATTTTTACCAGGCAATAAAGCCAATAAATATTTGCCTGTAGCGGCGTTAGAATTAAACGTTGCTACTTTTTCGTTTGTAGTTGCATCGTACACATTAATTACAGCACTAAGTGGTGTGTTATTATCGGTAATAGAACCTTTTATTAAAACTAAAACTGGTAAAATACCCAATACTTTTGGCTCGAAAGAATAAATATCTTGTTGCCCCAAACCACCTTTAGATGCTGATGAATAATAAGCTCTTTCGCCACTCGCATTCATCACAAAATATTTATCATCACTCATTGTGTTTAATGGATAGCCTAAATTTTTTGGATCTGATATTTTTTCTCCTTCTAAACTGCAATAGTAAATATCATATCCGCCCATACTCGTATGACCTTGCGAACTAAAGAAAAACGATTTTCCATCGGGGTGAATAAATGGCGCATCTTCATCTAATTCAGTATTAATTTTTGGACCCAAATTAATTGGTTTGCCCCACTTACCATCTTTTTGTTTCATCGATTTATACAAATCTCTACCTCCCAATCCACCTGTTCTTTCGCTCGCAAAAATCAACATATTTTCATCAGCAGAAAGCGACATACTTCCTTCCCAATATTTTGTATTAATCTCTGGACCTATTGATTCTGGCTTAGACCAAACGTCTCCATTTAATTTACTCATGTAAATATCGCCACCATTTTTACTTGTTGAATTATACACAAATAATTTTTGACCATCGGCAGATAATGCTATGGCAGCATCATGAGAATTTGTATTAATATTTTCTCCAATACTTTCTGGATCCATCCAATTATCGCCTACTTTATACGAAATAAAAACATCTTCGTAGTATTCTCCATAAGGACTTTTTTTAAGAAAAGCGTCTTGTTTTCCGCCAGTACTTCTTTCTCCACGATAGGTATAAATCATAACCGACTCATCGGCAGAAATTACTGGAACATATTCCGAATTGTTTGTGTTAATTGGGTCTCCAAGATTTCTAATATTAAAACGAAGTGTATCAGCAGAAATATTTTTAGCGTTTTCGCAATTTTTAATGTACAACTTACATGTTTTTATTCGCTCAATATTGTTGGCTTTTAGCAAATAATCATTAAACTGTTTTATAGCTTCATCAAACTTATAGTTTAGCATGTATGCTCTTCCTAAATAAAAGTTAAGCGCATCTAATTCTGGCTCTTTTTGTTTGGTTTCTTCCAATAGCGAAATTGATTTTTCGAGCTCATCTGTTTTTGATAAATAACAAATTCCTAATTGAAAAAGCAAGTAATTATTTTTTGGAAATCGTTTATGTAAAACTTCGTAATAAGGCAAAGCAGCCCAATAATTTTGAGCAGCAAAATAAGCTTCAGCAGCATCAAAAGAAGCATCTTCTTCCCCAGTTACAAATTCCTTTTTTAGTGCATAATAGCTTTTTTGTGCTTTAACAATACCTGTAGACAATATCAAGCATAAAAAACTAAAAAAACAGATTTTTCTTAACAACATAAAACGAGAATTATAATTACTGATAGTAAAATAAAGCTTTTTAGCGACAAATACCAATTATACAGAAAAAAATATGTTAACTTACTTGTTTTAATAACTTTGCCTAGCGTATTTTACCTATGGAATATTACCAGCACACACTTAAAAATGGCATTAGAATAATTCACAAAAAAAGTGAGGGAGAAACCTCTCACTGTGGAATTACAATAAATGCGGGCTCAAGAGATGAGTTAGAAAACGAGCATGGCTTGGCACATTTGCTAGAACATGTTATTTTTAAAGGCACAAAAAAAAGAAAAGCTTTTCATATACTTAACCGTATAGATGCTGTGGGTGGCGAAATAAATGCTTTTACAGCTAAAGAAGAAACCTGTTTTTACGCTTCGTTTTTAAACCATCATTTTGAAAGAGCTTTAGAATTATTACACGACATTACATTTAACTCAATATTTCCTCCAAAAGAAATTGAGAAAGAAAAAGATGTAATTATTGATGAAATAAACTCATATTTAGATTCGCCAGGCGAACAAATAATGGACGATTTTGAAGAGTTAATGTTAGCTAATCATCCGCTTGGCAGACCAATTTTAGGAACTGATAAAACAGTGAAAAAATTAAATCGACATCAAATTATTAACTTCACAAAAAGACAATATACTTCTGATCAAATTGTTTTTTCAAGTGTTGGAGATTTGGAATTTAAAAAGGTTGTAGCACTTTGCGAAAAATATTTTGACGAAATAAAACCTAACCAACTAAAACACAATCGAAAAAAATTTAGCAATTATAAACCATTTACAAAAACAATAAATAAAGATACACACCAAGCGCACTGCGTAATTGGCAACATTTGTTACCACTCTACTCATAAAAAAAGAACAGAAATGTTTTTATTAAACAATTTGCTGGGTGGTCCTGCAATGAATTCAAGATTAAATTTAGCAATCCGCGAAAAATATGGTTTTACCTATAATTTAGATTCGAGCTATACACCTTATTCTGATACTGGATTGTTTACTGTTTATTTAGGAACAGACAATGCGTATTTAGACAGAAGCGTAGAATTGGTAATGAAAGAATTAAAAAAACTACAAGAAAAAAAATTAGGTACTCAACAGCTTAGCTTTGCAAAACAACAACTACTGGGGCACATTGCCTTGTCGCAAGAATCAAGAGTAAACTTAATGATTGGACTTGGCAAAAGTGTAACTATTTCAAACAAAATAGAGTCGATGGAAGAAACTATAAAAAAAATAAACAAAATAACTTCTTCCGATTTGCTCGAAATTGCTAACGAAGTTTTTAATGCAAAAAAAATGAGCACATTGATTTTTAAAGGAAAAGAAAAGTAAACATGGAATTTATTAATCCTGAAATAATGCAATATTCAGAAAATCATTCTGAGCAAGAAGATAAACTATTGCACGAAATAAATAGAGACACGCATCTAAAAATATTAAAACCCAGAATGCTATCAGGCAGTTACCAAGGGCAATTGCTAAGCTTTATTAGCCAAATGATTAAACCAATAACAATTTTAGAAATTGGAACTTATGTTGGTTACTCAGCCATTTGTTTAGCAAAAGGTTTGCAAGAAAACGGCAAACTTATTACTTTAGATAATAACGAAGAATTAGAAACTACAATTGTAAATAATATTAAAAAATATGGTTACGACAAAAAAATAGAATTTGTTTTAGGCGACGCAAAAAATTATATAGCAACAACTAACAATCTATTTGATTTAGTTTTTATTGATGCTGATAAACAATCTTATTCAAACTATTATGATTTAGTTTTTGACAAAGTTAAAACTGGAGGATTTATTTTAGCCGACAACGTACTGTGGAGCGGAAAAGTGTTAGACAGCAAGAAAGATAAAGACACTGAAATACTAGATGAATTCAACAAAAAAATTGCAAACGACACAAGAATAGAAAAAATTTTATTACCCATTAGAGATGGTTTATTTTTAATTCGAAAAAAATGAAAAAATTACTTTTAATACCCTTTACTTTTTTTTGTTTGTCAGCATATTGTCAAAACAAAAACACCTTTGATTGCTTTGCAGGGAAATGGATTTCTATTGATAAAGATGGAAACAAAACCACAGAAATTTGGAAACAAAACAATATGGGTTTTGATGGTTTTTCGCAAACTATTTCTAACAAAAATGAAATCGTGTTTTCTGAAACACTTTATTTACAGCAATTCGGAAATCATTGGTGTTACGTTGCTTCGTTAAAAAACAGTGTAACTCTTTTTAAATTAAAAGAAGCGAATAACAATGTTTTTGTGTTTGAAAATAAAGAACATGATTTCCCTCAATTTATCGAATACAATTGCGCATCAAAAGACACCATTAAAGTTAAAATTGGCAACAGTAAGAAAAATGAAAACTGGATGTATATAAAATCAAATTAAAAAAAAGCCTTGTTAAATTAACAAGGCTTTTTTATTTAAATTTGAAATAGCAAATCTAAAACTTAGACGTCATTTTTGCATTCATAAAATGATAAAGTACCGAAAACTCTAATGCACCTTTTCCGCCAGTATATTGTTTTAAATACGAACTGTTTAAATCGTAACTTACTCTGTAAATATTTGACAAATGCTTAATACCAAAATGAGCTACAAATGCATCTTTTAAACGATAGCTACCTCCAGCCATAATTTTAAAATCTTTATTTAACTTATAATCTATAAGTAATCCTGGGTGAATATCAGTAGCTTTAGCTTGTTGCATAAATAAAAAGTTAGGAGACAATGTGATAGACTCTCCAATACCATAATTAACACCGCCATGAAAAACTAAACGCATTGGCAATTGATATTTATCTGCGGAAAAAGACATATTGGGCTTTGTTGCGTGATACAATGCAAAGCCTCCAAATGCATCAAATTTATTTGCTTTATCGTGATACAAATAATTTAAGCCCAAACCTGCATCAAATTTTAGAACATTATTATTAGTAAAGCTCTCTCCACTTGCAATTCCAGTATTAAAAGTTCCACTATTGTATGTGTATTGTGCATCAAAAGTAAGATCGTTCATGTTTAAACTACGTTGCAAAATTCCAGCATTTAACCCAACGCTTAAATTGTGTTTTCCTGTTGCATCGTTAGTTATTTCGTAAGCTCCAGAAAGTTGAACTGCTAAAGAATTTAGCTTGCCCGAACCCACCATATTGTTAATTACATATCCGCCATAACCAAATCTTTTTGTGTGCGAATCGCCACCAATCATAGCAGTTGTAAATGGTTTGTTATTTAAAACACTTCTCCATTGAGAACGATAGTTTGCATTCAACCTCAACTTAACATCATATATGTTCATTCCTGTTAAAGCAGGATTTAAAAATTGAGGCGCTGCGTCAAATTGCGACAAGTGAAAATCTTGTGCTTTTAACAAACCTGTTGTTAAACCTAATACTATTATTAAATACTTTTTCATATAATTTAATTTTTAAATTAATATTAATGTATAAGGTTTACTTCACCAGAAAAATCAATTTTTTCGTCTGTTAAAGTTGTAGCTTTTACTACAAAAATAAATACTCCTGGAGGTTGCATTAAATCTTTATAAGTTCCTGCCCATCCAATTTCTTGTTTAGTTGAAAAGAATATTTCATTACCCCATTGGTTAAATATTCTAAACTCTAATTCTTTAAACGGACCACCTTTTACATACAACACATCATTAGCTCCATCACCATTTGGTGTAAATCCTTCTGGCACAGCTATTGGCGATTGTCTGGTTTCTATTTCTTTTACCAAAGTATCTTTACAACCATTAATAGCCGTTGCAACTAAAGTAATTGGAAAAACACCTAAACTAGTAAATGTTTTTTGAGGGTTTTGAACAGTAGATGTATCGTTAATTGCTGAACTGAACGTCCAATACCAAGCCAATGCATTATTAGTTTTATCAATAAAATTAGCTAATTGATTTACATAAATTGAATCTGAAGCAGTTGTAAAACTTGCTACTGGAGCTAATAAAATTTTAGCAACAATAGTATCACTTTTACTTCCAGTACCATCAGTTACTTTATAAATAAAACTTAAATCACCAGTAGATATGTCGGCTGCACTTGGTGTGTAGTTTATTGCCGAAGTACTTGTACTACTGAATGAACCTGTTCCATTGGTTGTTGACCATAAAATAGTAGCAGTGCTAATATTTGTTGTTCCTAATAGAGCAATAGGTGCTTTGTTTGAACAAATCGTCAAATCTTTACCAGCATCAGCTAATATAGAAATGTTACATCTTGTAACTGTTACATTAACCGGTGCTGAAGAACAGCCATTCCCTGAATCGGTAACTATTAATGTTATTACGCCAGGTTCGCTAACTTGTATTATATCCAAACTTGCATCACCTACAATTCCAGTACCAGTCCAACTATAAACTAAACCAGCTGGTAAAGCAGTTAACTCAACTTCTGTTGAACCACAAGCTATTTCAGGATTAGCAGGATTTATACTTGCTACTGGAGCATTTACATTCGGAAACACCTCAGCAGTGCCAGTAATTTCACATCCGTTTGCAGAAACTGTTAATGTATACACACCCGCAACATTAACCTCAGCAAGCTGAGTTAATCCAACAGAAGTTTGACTAACAATTCCAGGTCCAGTCCAAGACAAAATACCGCCAGTTGTGGTTGAAGTTCCACTTATTTGAACTGTTGCAGCACCGCAGGTAAGCGAATAAGTTGTTACTGGAATATCGATTGTTGGTGCTCCAGGATTTGGAGAAACAGTAACAAAGTCAGTAACAAAACATCCATTTACTGGGTTGGTAACTGTTAAAGTATACACACCATCAACATCCACTGTAATTGTAGCAACATCAGTAGCGCCAACTATACTTGGTCCAGACCAAGAATAGGTAGCCGAAGCTGTGGTTGAACTTCCAATTAATTCTGCTGTTGGATTTGTACATGAAGTAAATGTAACTGGAGGTGTAACAGCAACATCAGCAGGAGGTGTATTATTTGTACTTACTGTTGTAATACTTGTTGCAGAACATCCATTTGCAGGATTTGTAACTGTTAAATAATATTCGCCAACAGCATCAACCGTAATAGAGGCAACATCAGTGGCTGAAGTAATACTTGGACCCGCCCAACTAAAATCAACTCCAGTAGTATTAGATGAACCATTTAAAGTTAAAACAGGATCTGAACAGGTAATATCTTGATTTCCACCTCCATCTGCTGTTGGATTCACTCTATCTTCGGTTATTGTAACTTCATCACTAAATGAGCAGCCATTTGCTTGGTCGGTAACAGTAAGTGTATAAACACCAATATCATCTACAACAGGTGTAGCTATATTTGATGCGGATACAAAAGAAGGACCTGACCAATTAAAATCAACGCCACTTGTAGAAGACGAACCATCAAGTGTTAAGGTAGAAATTAAACAAGTAAAGAATTTATCCTCACCAGCAAAAACATCAGGTTGTGTAGTGTTTAATGTAACTTCAACTTGAGCAAAATTGCTACATCCCAAACTATTTGTTACTGTTAATATATATGTTCCTGCAGCATCTACAGTAATCGAAGCAATATTGGTTGCACTAGTAATACTTGGTCCAGACCAAGAATAAGTAATAGGAACTGTTGAACTAAAACCACCTAAAGTAAAAGTGGAAACTAAACAAGTAATCACTTTATCTGATCCAACACTAACGTTAGGTAAACCTGCATCAGGACTAACAGTGACTGTAGCAAAATTAGAGCATCCATTATCTGTTCTTGTTGCGGTTAAGGTATAAACACCTGATCCGTTTACAGTAATTGTTGAAACATCATTAGCACCAACTATACTTCCTCCTGTCCATAAATAATTAACAGAAGTTGGGTTTGACAAACCATCAATAGTAACTGTTGGCGATGAACATGTTAATGTTTTAGGGCTACCAGGAGTTACAACTGGTTGTGCAATATTATTTGCTATTACTACAAAATTAGATGCCACACAACCATCAGCTGTTGTTGCTGTAGTTGTATATGTTCCAATATCATCAACTGTAATTGTTGCAATATTTGTAGCACTTGTTATGCTTGGTCCAGTCCAACTAAAGCTTGAACCCACTATATTACTTGTTGCAACTAAATTAGCAGTTGGTAACGCGCATGTTAAAGTTTGTGTACTACCCGCTGAAACAACAGGTACAGCAGAAATTGTTAAAGGTGAAGTTACTGTAACTATAGCACAACCGCCAGACGGGGCAATAGTGTAAGTAACATTATAAACACCCGCTGTACTTGAGCTTGGTGTTATTGCACCAGTTGAAGCATTTAATGTTAAACCAGATGGTGAAACAGTGTATGTTCCTCCTGTTGTGCCACTAAAAGTAACAGGTTGAGTTCCAGCAATACTTTTACAATATGGTACTGCAGAATAATTAATTGTTGCTACTGGCAAAGCTGTTATTGTTAATGGAGTTGTTGCTCTAACGGCGGCACAGCCATTGGCTGCAGCAATTGTGTATGATACAATATAACTAGCTGCTGTACTTGTACTTGCATCTATACTATAAATTGATGCATCTACAATTGATAAACCAGCAGGCGATGATGAATAAACACCTCCACCAGTTCCTGTTTGCGTAATTAATAATAAAGAAGTTTCATTGCTACATGCAGGATTATTTGCATAAGAAATTGTTGCAACAGGTAATGCTGTAATTGCCACAGTATTTGTTGCAACAACGGCAGCACAACCTCCGCTTGCTGTAACAGTATATGATACAGTATAATTACCATTTGTGCTTAAATTCGGTGTAATTGCACCAGTTGAACTGTTAATTGATAAACCTGCTGGAGATGCTGAAAAAACACCACCAGTTGTTCCAGCAAAAGTAACCGATTGACCTGTTGATATACTTGTACAATAAGGACTACTCGCATAACTTATGCTTGCAGTAGGCAAAGCAGTAATAGTTAATGCTCTAGTTGATACAACTGCAGGACAACCTGCATTGGCAGCAATAGTATAAGAAACAACATAAGCTGCGGCAGTACTTATACTTGGAGTAACTGAACCTGAAGTTCCATCTAAAGATAAACCAGATGGTAGAGATGAATAAACTCCACCTGTATTACCTGTTTGCGTTACTCCTTGCGCAGAACCAACTGTGGTACAGAATGGAGCTCCCGAATATGAAATTGTAGAAACTGGCAAAGTTGTTATTGTAACAGGTGTTGTTGCTGTAAACGCAGGACAACCATTGGCAGCCGCAATTGTATAAGATACAATATAAGTACTTCCCGTGCTTGTACTAGGCGTTATATCTCCAGTTGTTGAAGAAATTGATAAACCAGTAGTTGAAGTATACGTTCCTCCAGCTGTACCAGAAAAAGTACGCGACTGTGCAGAAGCATTATTTGTACAGAATGGCGAACCACTATAAGATATTGTTGCAACGGGAGCAGTTGTTATTGTTATTGAAGCTGTACCACTACCTGGTGTACCACAACCAGATGGAGTGTAAGTGTAAGTTACAACGTGTGTTCCTGCTGAACTTGTAGCTAAATTAATTGCACCCGTTGATGCGTTAATTACTCCTCCACCATCAATAGTAAATACACCACCAGTTGTAAAACTAGCTGCTAAAGTTGGTGTTGCAGAACCCGCATTACTACAAGCTGGTGTGGTATAAGTAAAACCAGTAACAGTTGTGCCACCAGTATTAATTGCAATTATTGCACTTCCTGTTTGTGCTTGAGAACAGCTACCTCCAATTGATGCACCAACCAAAGTATAAGTTGCTGGCGAAGATAAGTTACCAGTGCTAAATGAGGCAACACCTCCAGCACTTAATGTAATTGTTGTATTTGCACCTCCATTTAAAGTATAGGTAACTATTGCATTTGGTGTTCCTGTAAAGTTAATTGGTGTACTTGTATTTACACAAATTGTTGCCGAGCCGCTTATTGCTGCTGTAGCAACAGGATTAACTGTAAATGTTGAAACAAGTATACAACCGTTTGTATTCATGTAGGTTATTGTGGCTGTGCCATCGCTTACGCCTCCAACTAAACCAGTACTACTTATTGTTGCAATTGCAGTATTTGAAGATACCCATGGTGTTGATGCATTAGCAGTTGCACTTCCTGTTAATTGAGAAGTTGCGCCGCTACAAGCAGATAAAGTTCCAGAAACTGTAGGATTTGAATTAACAGTAAATGTTGTAAATGTTGAACATCCGCTAGAATTCATATATGTTATTGTTGTTGTTCCAACAGTAAGCGCCCTAACTAAACCTGTACTGGTAATTGTTGCAATTGCTGTATTAGAAGATACCCATGGAGTTGAACCATGAGCTGTTCCACTACCCGTTAATTGCGATGTTAAACCAACACAAGCCAAAGCTGTACCAGATAAAGTAGGTACAGCATTTGAAGTAAATGTTACTAAAGAACTAGTAGTACCACAAGAGTTTGTAACTTCCCATTCAAAAACATTTGCTCCTGCATTTAAATCAGAAACATCACTTGTGTTTGATGCATCATCAGAAAATGTACCATTACCACTTACTATAGTCCAAATTCCTGTTTCACCCGCTAATAATGCGTTTCCTGCAAGAGTTGAACTTGTTCCACAAACAGATTGATTTGAGCCAGCATTAGCTGTTGGTGTAGTAATTAATGTAGTTACCACATTACTAGAAGCATTACAACCATTATAATCAGTAACTGTTAATGTATGTGTAATTACAGACATTGTAGTTGCAATACCAGAAGTAAAAAGTGATGTGTTTTCTTCATTAGTTGAACTTAAATTTGCTCCTGGAGTCCATAAATAAGTATAAGGGGGATTTGGAATAGGTGTTTGGAAATTTAATGACCATTGACCTGCCGTACCAGTTTGGCTAGGATTATTAACATCATCAATCACAACCAAATTCCAAGTTCCATTTGTTGGCGAACCAGAAAAACTTGCTAGTGCGGTAGTACCAGCAGCATTAAATGCTCCAGTATATGGGGGTGTTCCTGCAGCAATATCTGTTGCACTTGCATCGGTAAAAACTGTATTTACCAAATCATCACCATTTCCACCAGATTTGTTAAACAATTGGCGGCAACCGGTTAAAGGCGTAGTGCCGGGAGGGCAAAGCCAAACAGATATTTGTTGAATTCTATTATGGTCTACATTTACAGTTACGGAAGAAAGTGTTGTTGTTCCTAAAGTCCCATTAGCTATTCCTGAAACTGAAATTGGTATTATAACTCCTGAAGCAGTGTTGTCAGGAATTGTGAATGGTCCAACTCCAGAAGAAAAGGATTGATTAACTAATGTTGGCGGGAAAACGGTACCTCCAGAAACAGTTCCACTTAAATCGTTTATTAAACCACGACAAATTGTTGAGCTTGTTGATGTTGCAGTAACAACCGGACTTGGCGCTACTATAAAGCTAACATCGTCGGTAACAGGAACACAACCCCCAGGAGAACATGGAGTTAACCTCAATGTAATAGTTCCTGCAGAAGTTGGCGTAAATGTAGCTGTTAAACTATTTGCGTTTGGAGAAAAAGTACCCGACCCTGAAACAACAGTCCAAGTTTGAACTCCACATGCCCCAGGATTTGTAATTGAACCCGCTAATATACGGTTTTGACCAACACATAAGGTAGCATCAGAGCCAGCATTTGCAACTGGAGTTGGATTTACAACCACAGGTACAAATCCTCTTAAACTAATACAACCTGAAGTTCCATCGGTAGATTGAACATAATATGTTGATGTTATGGTAGGCGAAACTACAAGTGTGTTTGCGACTCCTAAATTTGTTCCAGCAGTAGCGGTTGTCCACCAAGAAAAAGTTCCCGAACCCGAGCCTCCACTAGCTGTTAATGTTGAAGGTAAGCCTGCACATACAGGCGAAACCGAAGCTATAGCTGTTGGTGTTGTTGGTAGTGAATTTATAGTAATAGCAACTGCATCTGTATTAGAACAGCCGGATAATGTTGCTGTAACAGATAAGGTAGCCGAACCAGTTGCAGCATTAGTAAGGGTAACTACTGGATTTGCCACCGTTGTTGAACTCATAGATAAACCAGTACAACCAGCTCCAGCACAAGTCCAGGTATATACAGCACCCGCAGGAGCCGTTGGCGCACCACCCAAAACAAAACTTGAACCCGCACAAACAGTTGCATCTGCACCTGCATTAACAAGTAATGGACCAGAAGTAACAGTAACTAAATCTGTACGAGTACATGAGCCATTAACTACAGTTACCTGATATGTTTCTGAACCTGTTGCGCCTGTATTAATAACTACAGTTGGGTTAGCAGTAGTTGCTCCAGCAGTTATTCCAATATTTGCATTAGCAGCACCTGAAACTACCCACGTATATGTTGAGCCAGCTGGGCCAGTAGGGCTTGCCACAGAACCACCTATTGTTAATGTACTAGGTACACACGATGTTATATCTGCACCTGCATTTGCAACAAAGTTTGGAGTAACAACTGCTACAACTCTATCTGTTACGCAACAAAAACCAGTACCACCATTACATGCTGTTAAAGTATATGTTGTTGTTGCTGTAGGATTTGCTGTAGGATCGGCAACAGTAGCAGAGCTTAAGCCTGTGCTTGGTGCCCAACTATAAACTAAACCCGCGCCTGAAGTTGCCCCTCCGCTAACTGTAGAATTTAAAGCTCCTGGCGTACCTTCACAAATTGCAATATCACTACCTGCAGTCATTGTTGT
This sequence comes from Bacteroidota bacterium, assembly GCA_040385525.1. Taxonomy (GTDB): domain Bacteria; phylum Bacteroidota; class Bacteroidia; order UBA4408; family UBA4408; genus JAZKHE01. Next base: position 563,597 of record JAZKHE010000002.1, on the reverse strand, counting down.
AGGATTAGTACAAGCTGGAGGACAAACAGTATTAACCGTAAAAGCACCACAAGTTGCACCACCATAACCATCAACCATTACATATGCACAACCTCCAGCTGGAATTGTGATTCCTGTAAAAGAAAAACCATCAGCATTTCCATTTACAGTGCTTCCAAACTCTGCAAATTCTTGATTTGAACAGTCAATATCTAAAGCATCTGTACCGCCGTTTGGATTTGTTCCTCCAACAAAAACCGCACCTTGCAAATTACAATCATTATTTGTTTCATCAATAACAAAATCGATTGTGATTGCTACCGAAGCAGAAGGATTACAATACTTATACCACTTAGAATTTTCAACAGAAAAAGACACATCTTGATCGCCATCACCATCTAAATCGGAACCAGCGTAACAACATTGCCCACATGAACCTACTGCTGTTGTTGGATTGCTACCCGAAAAACCATTAGCGGTCAAAGATATTGACGTTGAAACCCCACAAGGAGCTGTAGTTTGAGAGCCTTGAGCAAACACTGTTGTTATAGAAATACAAAAAACTATTAACAGCGAAAATATTTTATTCGGCAGTTTAATACTTTGATAAAAATTATTCATTCTATTTTTATTTATATTAATAATTAAAATGTTTTTAAACCTGTTTAAAAAAGACTAATTAGTCTACAATAGCAATTATTTCGATACTTTTTACTTTATTGCTTACTACATAAACAACTGTGTAGTCTTTTTTAACGCCTGAATATTTTACAGTTTCAATTGCTTCCTCTTTAGTTTTATATAAAGCATACTTAACATTATCAACAACTATTTCTGAAGGAATTGTTTTTGGTTTTGTATCAAAAACATAATAACGAATTTCTACACCTCTTTCAGAAAATTTAGTTGTTAAATCGCTTGTCTTTTCAGTGCGCGAAGGTTCGACAGAATAAGCAAAAACCAATGTAGAATTAACAAAAAGAAAGAGAAAAAGTAAATGAATGATGCTTTTCATAATTTTAATTTTTAAATATTCAGGCGCTAATGTATGTTAATAATTTGTTAAAAACAATATTAATTGTTTAAACATCAAGATGTTAATAACGCTAAAAACCCCTCTTTGGAGGGGTTTTTAGTAATTATTAGATTAATGAATTATTTTTTAGGATTCAACTCACAGCTAAATGTAATGTTTACAAAATCTCCCAATGCAGGATTTGTAGAGCCAATTCCAAAATCTGCTCTATTTACATTTGCATCTCCATCAAATGTGTAAACGTAAATACCGTCATTTTGCATTCTACCAATATAGTTGAATCTAATTTCGTAAGGTTTTGTAATGCCTTTTGCAGTTAATTCGCCTTTTGCAGTATAACGGTGAGCAGCATTTTTGCCATTATCAGTTATGCTTTTAGCAAAAAATTTAATTGTTGGGTATTTTTCTGAATCAAAAAAGTCATCTTTACCTAAATGAGCATCTCTATCTGCATTACCAGTATTAATTGTTTTAACATCTAGCTCAAAGAAAACACTTGATGTTGCAGGATTACCTGTAATAACAAGCTCGCCAGCGTTAATTACTAAAGAACCAGTTGCTGTAGATAAAAAGTGACGCACGCCAAACTCGACAAATGAATGTGCTTTATCAAAAACATAAGTTCCTTTCGGGAAATATGTTGTATCAGCAATATCCATTGATAATTGTGGTCCACCAACTCTTTCTGAAACCATTACAACCTCTTCTCCTTCCGCTAAAACAGGACCAGAATTAACTGCGATGTAAGGCGCAATAACTAAAGAAACTATACTCATTAATTTAATTAAAATATTCATAGATGGACCTGAAGTATCTTTAAATGGATCTCCAACAGTATCACCAGTAACTGATGCTTTGTGCGGTTCTGATTTTTTGTAGAACATTTCGCCATTTATCATTACACCTTTTTCGAAAGATTTTTTTGCATTATCCCAAGCTCCTCCAGCATTTGATTGAAAAATACCCATCAATACACCAGAAACTGTAACTCCAGCCAATAAACCACCTAATACTTCAGGGCCAAAAATAAAGCCAACTAAAATGGGTGTAACTAAAGCAATAGCTCCTGGCATCATCATTTCACGAATTGATGCTTTTGTAGAAATCTCCACACATTTTTCGTATTCTGGTTTTGCTTTGTATTCCATAATACCTGGAATTTCGCGAAACTGGCGACGAACTTCTTGCACCATATCCATTGCTGCTTTACCAACTGCTTGAATACACAATGCTGAGAAAATAAATGGAATCATACCACCAACAAATAGTCCAGCTAAAACTGGCGCTTTGTAAATATCAATAGCATCAATACCTGCAATACCAACAAAGGCAGCAAATAATGCTAAAGATGTTAAAGCTGCAGAAGCAATAGCAAAACCTTTACCAGTTGCAGCAGTTGTGTTACCAACAGCATCTAAATTATCTGTACGCTCACGAACTTCGGGAGGTAATTGACTCATTTCTGCAATACCACCTGCGTTATCAGCAATTGGACCAAAAGCATCAATTGCTAATTGCATAGCTGTAGTTGCCATCATGCCCGCTGCTGCAATAGCAACTCCGTATAATCCTGCAAAGTAATAAGAAGCCATAATACCCGCTGCTAATGTTAAAATTGGAATAACTGTAGATTTCATACCTACTGATAAACCACCAATAATATTAGTTGCGTGTCCTGTAGATGATTGTTGAATAATAGACAGTACAGGTTTTTTACCCATTGCTGTGTAATATTCAGTTACAATACTCATAACAGCACCTACAACTGTTCCTACAACTATTGCCCAAAACACATCTAAATTTGAAAATTTGTAACCTCTTAAATCTAATGTTTCTGGTAACATCCACATTACAATAAAGTAAGAAGCGATTACGGTAAGTAACATAGAAGCCCAGTTACCTAAATTTAATGCATTTTGAACGTTTGATTTATCATCTTTAATTGTTACAAACCAAGTTCCTACAATTGAAAACACAATACCTAAACCACAAATTACCATTGGTAATAAGATGGGTGACATACCATTAAAAGCATCTTTTGAAGCATCAATTTCTTGACCTAATACCATTGTCGCTAAAATAGTTGCTACATACGAACCAAATAAATCGGCACCCATACCTGCAACATCACCTACGTTATCGCCAACGTTATCAGCAATTGTAGCTGGGTTACGAACATCATCTTCTGGAATACCAGCTTCAACTTTACCAACTAAATCAGCACCAACATCGGCAGCTTTGGTATAAATACCTCCACCTACACGCGCAAATAAAGCAATTGATTCAGCTCCTAATGAAAATCCTGTTAAAACTTCGATAGCCGTTTTTACTGTATTTTCGCCTAAGTCTGCAAATAAAGCTAAAAAAGTAATGAATAAACCACCTAAACCTAAAACGGCTAAACCAGCAACGCCTAAACCCATTACAGTACCGCCTGTAAACGAAACTTTTAATGCTTGTTTTAAACTTGTTTTAGCTGCTTGAGTTGTACGAACGTTAGCTTTTGTAGCTACCTTCATACCTATATATCCTGCTAAAGCAGAAAATACTGCTCCTATAATAAATGCAATAGAGATTATCCAACTTGAGTGAATTGCTCTTCCGTTTACTTCATGAATTGTTCCTGAATAAGCTAATAATGCTGCAGCAAAAACAACAAAAATACTAAGTACTTTCCATTCTGCTTTTAAAAATGCCATTGCACCATCTGCAATATAACCAGCAAGTTCTTGCATATTTTTATCGCCAGCATCTTGCTTACTAACCCATGCCGATTTAATTGCCATTACAATTAAACCCAAAATACCCAAAGCAGGTACTAAATAAATTACTAAATCATTCATATTATATCTATTCTAATTTTTGTATAAATCCCAAAAGTTTAGTTTTTGGGGTTGCAAATTTAACTTATTATCTAAATAAATCAAATTATAAGCTAATAGAGTTATGTTATTTAGTATTTATGGGCTTTTAAGATAGTTAAATTCTCAATTTGTTTGATTAAAACAATTAAACAAACTCAAAAGAAATACTAATTTATCTCACTTAATTAAACAGCAATGCTAATTAACAAGCTTATGTGGCTCTTTACGTTCATTTCTTTTTCTTGAAAAAAAGAAACGAACCAAAGAAAATTCAAGACAAAACGAACGCCTTCACACAAAGCACGTCTGCTCCGCGTTTTGCCTGGCTCAGGCTCGTCTCTTGAATTTAAGCATATGCTCAATCGTAAAGTTTTGTGATAAACTTGCGAACACTTATTCTTTATTAAATAAACTCGACGGCAAATAACCATAGTGCTTTTTAAAAACATCTGTAAATTTACTGGAGTTTTCGTAACACAATAAAGAGGCAACGTCTTTAATTAAATAACCTTGCTCAGCTATAAGTTGATGCGCTATTTTCATTTGTTGCTCTTGAAAATAAGCGTATATCGTTTTTTGATGAACCAGTTTAAAATCGTTTTTTAATTTAGATGGTGATATACTCACTTTTTCTGCAATGGCATCAATGCCAGGGAAGTCTTTAAACAGGTTTTCTTTAAGAAATTGTTCTGCCAACAGTATTCGTTTCCAATCGTTGTCGGCTAATAAAAAATGATTAGATGTTAGTTTGTTTTCATCTAATGTTGTTGAAAAAATTTGCAGAAAATGTTTTATGTTTTCAATAATTTCTATTGTTTTTTGTTTGCTTTTTTCTTTTTTAAGAAGTTGAAGAAATTGATTGTAAAAATTATCGCTAGAATTATTATTGTTGTGCAACACCAAGTGTTTTCCTTTCGAGTCGAAAAATAATTTAATAGTGTTTTTCATCAACTTATTTTTTTGTAACCATTCTTCAGTAAAAAACACAGCTGTACTAATCTCAGTGGTATTTTTGTAATGCATCGAATCCCGTGGTTGCCCTATTTTAGCCATAGACCACATGTTGTTATTAATCGACACACCATTTGCAATCATTGCTTTATCATTTAAACTTCCATCTTTAGAAAGGAAGTGCACATAGCTGTATTGCATAGGTATGGTTTCATCAAAAATATTTGTTATCATCAAATTCTTTTTATAAAAATTGTGATAATTTAAAATCCACAATCCTTCTTCTGGATTATTATAATAAATGCCTGAATTGGCAAAAATAGTGCTTATGCTTACCACTTGTTTTTCTCTGTCAATAACAGAAAAAGGCATTGCAGCTAAGCTTTCAATAATGGTAAAGGGCGAGTTTACCAAACAATTCATTTGATAGGCTCCGTTTTTATAGCCTATTTTGAGTTGCTGAAATTTTAGTAGCAATTTTTTTAGAGCAGCTCCGTAACTTTTTAACTCTATCATTTTAATTATTTTTTACAAATATAATAATCTAACCCCTCCAAAAAGACAAACTTTTACTAAAAACAAAACAGAATTTTAGCACGTTTTAAATTTTCGGATACGCTGAAAAGCTTTAATTTATTAATAAAATATGCCTACACTATAAAAAAAAACAGCTTGTTTAAAATTTCAGCCATGGAATAACACATTATTTTTTGTCGATAAAAATAATAGGTTTGTAATATTAATAAAACACAATTAAAATGAAAAAAGCTTTACTACTTCTACTTGCTTTTGGTTTATTTGCACTACAAAGCACCAAAGCACAATCTAACGCCACTTTAGCGGCAGATATTATTCCAGGTATGGACCCTTCTATGCCCAGCTATTTAACTGCCTTTAATGGTAAATTATATTTTACTGCTAACGACAATACTTTCGATCAAGAATTGTATGAGTATAATGGAACTACGGCAACCAAAATCAATATTAATGCTACAGGTTCTTCTAGCCCTAGTGGTTTAATAGTATTTAACAACAAGCTTTATTTTACAGCTGATAATGGTACAAATGGTAGTGAATTGATGGTATACGACCCTACAACCCCTACTTCAGCTACATTAGTTACCGATATAAACCCTGGTGCAAACAGCAGTTTTATTAGCAGTTTAGCTGTATTTAATAACAAACTTTATTTTAATGCTGATAATGGTATAAATGGTAGTAGTTTGTGGGAATGCTCTACAACCAATGTTACAAGCATTGTAACTGGTGGTGCGGGCATACAACCTCTTGGATTTACGGTTTATAACAGTGAACTTTATTTTAAAGCTAATGACCCTACAAATGGAGATGAAGTTTGGAAATACGATGGTACCAATCCTCCATCAATGGTTCAAGATATTCGTTCGGGATCTGTTGGTTCTTTCCCAATGAGTTTTATAGTATACAACGGGATTTTATATTTTAATGCGGATGATGGTATTAATGGTGGCGAGTTATGGAAATACAACGGAACAACTGCTACTTTAGCAGCAGACATTAACACATCTCCTGCTTCTGGCTCTAACCCTAGCGAATTTGCTGTATTTAACAACAAACTTTATTTTGCTGCCGACGAAGGTATAAACGGCACTGAATTGTGGCAATTTAATGGAACTACAGCAAGCATGGCACACGATATTTATCCGGGTGGAACATTTAACAGCTCAGGACCTACAAAATTATTTGCTTATGGCGATACACTTTATTTTAATGCTTGGGACGGTGTTTCTGGAGTTGAAATTTGGAAACTTGGTTATACTGGCGCTCCCATTATGCAAGATTTAAATCCGGGTCCAGATCCTTCCTTTTTTGATTTCCCTGCTATTTTTAATAACAAACTTTATTTTCAGGCGGATAATGGCAGCACTGGAGCTGAACTTTATTTTTTAAATAATGCCTGCGATGCTACAGCTACTTTAAGTGGTGGTGCAAGTGTTTGCAGATTAGCAACTGCTCCAATACTAACATTTACAGGTTCTAACTCGGTTAGCCCTTACACGTTTAGTTACAGAATTAATGGTGGCGCAGTACAAACCCTAACAACAGCTGGCACTATTGCTACCTTATCTGTTCCTACAGCAACAGCTGGTGCATTTACTTACACTTTGGTATCGGTTGCTGCAAATGGTTGTTCAATTGCACAATCGGGTTCGGCGGTTGTTACGGTAAACACATTACCAACAGCAAGTTTAAGTGGTGGAGCAACGGTTTGCCAAAACGCAACTGCTCCAGTTCTTACGTTTACAGGTGCAAATGGTACTAGTCCATACACTTTTAACTACAGAATTAATGGTGGCGCAATACAAACCTTAACCACAGCTAGTACTGTTGCTACACTTTCAGCTTCAACGACAGGTGTGGGAGTGTTTACTTATACTTTAGTATCAGTAGCTTCTAACGGTTGCTCGCAAGCGCAAACTGGCTCTGCGATTGTTACTGTTAATGGTTCGCCTACGGCTAGTATAGATGGTACAACAAATGTTTGCGAGTTAAGTACTGATCCTATTATTACTTTTACAGGTGCCAATGCTACCGCTCCTTATAATTTTATGTATAGAATTAATGGTGGCACACTACAAACAATAACAACAGCAAATACTATTGCTACTTTAACTGCACCAACCACACTAACTGGTGTGTATAGCTACACATTAGAATCTGTTTATACAAGCGCATGCTCGCAAGTGCAAACGGGTTCGGCTGTTATTACTGTCAACGGTTTACCGAGTGCCTCCATCAGTGCAGGAGCCACTATTTGCAAAGGCTCTCCATCGCCAATACTTTCTTTTACTGCTACTGGAGGAACTAACCCATATGAAATTTTATATTATTTAAATGGTAATTTAAACTCGATAAATATTACAACTGGTAATTTAGCTACACTGTCGATTCCCACTAACAATATTAATACATATACCTATGATTTACTTGCTGTACAAGATAACAATACTTGTAATGCCGAATTTTTAAGTACTAGTATATTTACAATTAACCCTAAACCAGTAGTTAATTTAGTTCAAAATATTGATTTGATTACGTTAAGTCCTCAAATTTTAGACGCTAAAAACGCAGGTGCTACTTATGCATGGAGTACAGGTGCTACAACACAAGTTGTTACGCTTACAAACATAGGTACATATACAGTAGATGTTACAAATCTTTTTGGTTGCACAACGCAAAGCACAGTCAAAATTAATTATACAGGCCCCAAAACAATTTTTGTAAAAGCAGGTGCAAGCGGTGCTGCTGACGGAACAAGCTGGGCAAATGCTTATACTTCTGTAGTTTCAGCATTAGCAATTGCTAAAACTGGCGATAGTATTTTTGTAGCCACAGGTAATTACACAGGTTCTTTAGAAATCCAAAAAGGTATATCTCTATATGGCGGTTTTGCAGGCACCGAAAGCTTTTTGTATCAGCGTGCTGTGGTAACAACTAACCATAGTATTTTACAAGCAAGCGCTAATAAACCGGTAGTTAAAATACTTAATACTAGATATATTACTACTGATACTTTTGTAGTTTTAGATGGGTTTGTAATTACAGGAGCAACTAATACCAGTGATTATGGTGGAGGAATTTCTATTCAAAATAGTACAGTCAATATAATAAACTGCATAATTCAAAATAACACTGCAGAACAAGGAAGCGCAATTTATTTAAGTTATAATTCAAAAGTTGACCTAATAAATTGTATTGTTAAAAATAATTCAACAAGTGGCATTCCAAATGTAAATGTTATACATAGTGTAAATGGTCCAGATTTGACATTAAATAATTGTTTGATATATAATAACAATACTACTGGTTTTGTTATATATAATATATATTTCGGTACATTAAAAATAATCAATAGTACCATTTCTGAAAACACTTCAAAAGTAATATGGGCTAGTGATTGTCGTGTAGATCTATTTAACAGTATCATTTATAATCAGTCAATTAACAATATATTTAATTTTGCTGATAATAATATGGTTACTGAGACTATTAAAAATAGCTTAATAAGAGGTATGGGAGCCAATACCACCAACCAAAACATAGATGGCACCCAAACCTACGATTTATTTGTAGATGCTGCTAATAGCGACTACCGCTTAAAACCAACTGCAATAGCCGTAAATGCGGGTAGCAATGCCTTAGTAAGCACTTACACTACAACAGATTTAGCAGGTAACCCACGTACTTTTGATACCTATGTAGATATGGGTGCTTATGAGTTGCAAACTCCACAACCACCATTACCAGGTGTGGTTTGTGTAAAACCAGGCGGAGCTGGTTTACAAAATGGCGACGGTTGGGCAAATGCTTTTGCTAATTTACAAACAGCTATAACTAGTGCTACAGTTGGGCAGGTAATTGCAGTTGCTGCGGGTACATACACACCTGCTGCTGGGCAAAGCTTTAGTATGAAAGAAGGAGTTAGTATGTATGGTGGTTTTGCAGGTACCGAAACCAACCTTAACCAACGCGATTTAAGTATTACCAGTTACACTACTGTATTAAAAGGAAATGGCAATTCTGTAATTAATAACTTCAATAGCTCGATTACAACTTTAACTGTTTTAGATGGCTTTACCATAACTGGAGGTAATAGCAGTGGATATGGTGGTGGAATACATAACTTTGGATCATCGCCTACTATAAGAAATTGTATTATAAAGGGAAATTATGCTAAGGATGGTGGAGGTATTTGTAACCGAAGTAACTCATCAAGAATTGAAAATTGTAATATAATTGGAAACTCTTCGGAATATGGTGGAGGTATTTATTGTCAAACCGATTTAAATCAAACAATAATAAATTGCAGTATAGGTGCAAATTCTGCTACAGTTTATGCTGGTGGAATTTATTCATATGGATATTTTGGATTTTTAAACATAATAAATTGTAGTATAGGTGGTAATACAGCAGTTAATTATCCATCTGGAACTGGCATAGCTTTAAATTATTATGCTGGTGCAACTATTAGCAACAGTATAGTTTATAATACATTATATGGTGATAGAGTTATCATTAAAAATAGTTTAGTACTAGGCAAGGGAGCTGATGCTACAAACGCAAACGGCACAGCAAATATTCAAAATTTATTTGTAGATGCTGCTAATGGCGATTTGCATCTAGGTTCTGGGGCAAATTCTGCAGGTGTTATAAACAAAGGTAGTGATGATCTTTTACCAAATAATATTACTACAGATTTAGCAGGTAATACTCGTAAATATCGTGCTGCTGTTGATATGGGTTGTTACGAATTATTTTCTCCTAAATCCACAAACATAACCGTTAGTACCAACCCTAACTGGGTTATAAAAAACAGCCGTAATATTTTAAGCGATTTACAAATCAGTAACCCAGAACAAAAAGATTTGCAAACGCATTACTCGCTGTTGCAATTAGCTATAGATGCTGCCTATCCTGGCGATAGTATTTATGTAGAAAAAGGTATTTACACGCCGGGTATTGATAGCGCTTTTGTTATGAAAGAAGGCGTACATATTTTTGGTGGCTTTAATGGTACCGAAACTAGTTTTGCTGAACGTGATTTAAGCGCAGGACATGTTTCTGTACTTAGAGGTAACGGAACAAGCGTAATTAGTAACGATGATAATAGATTAACCAACGATGCGGAGTTAAACGGCTTTACTATTGAAAATGGTACAGGTAAAGACATAGAAGGAATAACTTATGGTGGTGCTGTTTACAACTACAATGCATCGCCTACCATTAGCAATTGCATTATTAAAAACAACCAAGCCGATTATGGTGGTGCTATTTTTAACGACAACAATTCTAAACCAGCTATTTTGCGTAGTCAAATGTTAAACAACAGCGCTTATGGCGATGGTGCTGCGGTGTATAGCAATTACAACTCTGCGGCAAGCATAACTAATTGTTTGATTAAAGGAAACTCAGCTACCAATTATGGTGGTGCAGTGTATAGCAACTTTATGTCGGACAACAAAATTACAAACAGCACATTAGTAAACAATACTGCTGGTTTAGATGGTGGTGCACTTGTTGCAAACTCTTCTACCATTAGCATGGCAAACAGCATTGTGTTAAACAATACTGCAAGCAGTAATGCTGGTGTTTATGCATTTAATGCAGGTGCAACAAACATTACTTATAGTTTAACGCAAGATATTACAACTGGAACAGGTAATTTAAATGGCGCAACAACCTACACTCTTTTTGTAAACGAAGCTACTAATAACTACCGTTTAAAATGTGGTGTAGCTGCTATTGATGCAGGTAATAATGATTCTATTCCAAGTAATGGAATCATCGAATTAGCACAAAATTCTCGTACTTACGATGGCACAGTTGATTTAGGTGCGTATGAATATGGTGCTTTTTCTCGTCCTAAAGCAGCTAAAAGACAAACGGTTTGTAGCAACGGCGATATTGTTTTTAAATCTTACATTAGCGATGCAAGTGGTGCTACTTACCAATGGATGAAAGCACCCAACGGAAGCAATACGTTTACAGCTATTGGTAGCGCAATTAAAGATTCGCTTTTATTAAGCGCGGTTGCTCAAGCTGATAGCGGTAGCCGTTACTTTGTGCAAATAACAAATGGTTGTGGTGTGTTGCACTCTGATACAGTGATGTTAAAAGTAAACAGATTACCTCTTGTAAATTTAGGTGCAGACAGAGCGGTTTGTGCTAATTTAAGTCCTGCTTTAGAAGCCAATAATTATGGCGAAATGTTATGGAGTGATGGTTCTAACAACGCTAACTTCCCTCTTTTAAACAGCGGAAATTACAGTTTGCAGTTAACCGACTTAAATGGTTGTGTGGCAACAGACGATGTAAACATTGTTGTAAATACAGTTGATACATTAGTAACTGTAAATTTATCTACCTTAACGGTAAGCCATGCAAATGCTACTTCTTACCAATGGATAAAATCCGACGGTGTAAGCAGTTACACGTTGGTTAGCGGAGAAACTTCTCAATCGTTTACCGCTACCGAAGATGGTGATTATGCGGTTATTGTTAATACTGCTGAAGGTTGTGTGGATACCTCTGCTTACAAATCTATTGTAAACGTAAGTGTTAAAGAAAACGAAATTTCTAAAACAATTTTGGGTGTGTATCCAAATCCTACTAATGGAGATTTAACCATTAGCGCGAGCGAAGAGATGCAACTTATTGAAATTACTGATGTGGTTGGTCGTGTTATTTACTCAGAAAAACCAATCGCAACAAAGCATACGCTAAATTTAGCTACTGAACCTAGAGGTGTGTATTTTGTAAAAGTTAGTTCTAAACTAGGAACCGATGTTGTAAAAATTATTAAGCAGTAAATTTATTTACTATTAATTAATGCAATAATTTAGTTCAATTAACTTATTGCTAAACAGCCGCTCAAATTTGAGTGGCTGTTTTTATTTTTAACGTTGAAACTTAAATTAATATTCGTTGTTTTAGATTCTTCACTGCGTTCAGAATGACAAACTGGGTGGGAAAAACTTTGCGGTTCTTTGCGGAAAACTCTGCGTACTTTGCGGTTAAAAAACTTAGCGTTTAGATTCTTAATTGAATTCAGAATTACAAACTGGGTGAAAAACAAGCTACGTGTGCTTGTCCTGCTGAGGAACGAAGCAACTCTTAAAAAAACTTTGCGATTCTCTGCGAAAAAACTCTGCGCATTTGCGTTAAAAAACTTAGCGTTTAGATTCTTAATTGAATTCAGAATGACAAACTGAGTGAAAAAAACTTTGTGTCTCTCTGCGAAAAACTCTGTGTCTCTCTGCGAAAAACTCTGTGTACTTTGCGGTTAAAAAAGCATCTAATTGTTTATGATTTTCTTAAAAGTTTGATTGCAAAAAATCCAATAACAACAATTACAACTAACATAATTGCCCACAACCAATTTTTGCTTTCAATTAAAGGACTTACCACTTCCATCATTCGCACTTGCTCGTATTCTGTTAACGAATTAATTTGTTCTAAATCTGTAGGAATTTTATCAGTAAAATAAGCTAAATCGTAAACTGGTTTTGGTTCTTTTTCTTTTCCGTAAACTAAAAGTACTTGCTCTTTTGCTGGAAGTTTAGCAAGTAATCTAACCACTTCGTAAAATACTTTTATAGAATCAATTTTAATTGGCTCGTTATTTTTATTTAAAATTTCGAGTTTAATTTTGTGTGTTCTGTCGTTATAACAATCTAAAAAGTTGGGTTTGCTCGATGTTACAATTCCTGAGTTGGCCAGTGTGTAATGTTCTTTTGTGCCACCACGCAAACCTTCGGTAGTTAAATAATGAATATTTATATGACGATGAAAATCAGCTTGTTTTTTTGCAGGAATTATTTCTATTTGATTGATGTAGTAATTTCCATTAAAGTCGATTTCTACTTCGCTAGTTTGGTTGACTTTGTTATGCGTTGTTTTGGTTTTAAAATTATTTAACTGACCATAAACACCCGGAAATTCTTCGTGTTTATTTAACGAAATTTCATTTATTTTAACTGCTGGCGAAGTTTGATTATCAATAATTAAACGATAATACATAAAGCCTCCTGTATTAAAAAAAACAGTTGAATAATTGTAAGATTCTAACTCATCAAAATGAGCTGCAATTCTTGATTTATCAATAATAGTTTGCCAGTTTTCGTTATCGTTACTTCCTAAAATCTTAACCGATTTTTCATAATTTTTTTCTTCAATATCAAATTTAATATCATTTACATAGGCTTTGTCTTTCATCTTAATGTTGATGTAAGTCGCCTTGTCGTCGTTTTTGTTTTCTGGCAAGGTTTCAAAAGGAATTTCAGTTTCTACAACCTTGTATCCCATCCACTCCATAACGTAAGGAATTTCGGTTGTATCTGTTTTAGAAACAGCATACAATTTAAAATCGTGCAAATTACTTTTGGATTTTGAAAGCATTTCGGGCGTTAATCGAATATCTACCCAGGTTTCTTTATCAAACTTTTTTAAGGGCGAAAAATTTGAGTAACTAACTAACTGTGCATATGTAGCAGATTGAACGAATACAAAAATTAGTGCTAAAAAATATTTATTCTTTTTCATAGGGTGTGTTGTTTTCGTTTAAAATAGGTTCTTCATCGCTTGCAAAAATTATTTTAGCAAACTTTTGATATAAAAATGATACCGTTAGTAATAATGCGCCTAATGCTAAAAACGCTACAATTTTAAAGCCTTTAGAAAGGGTTTGAATATCTATTACAAACAATTTAATAAGTGTTATTCCAAAAATACAAATGGCTGTAATACGCAATACTTTGCTTTTTTTCTTAATGCCATAAACAATTAAGCTAAGCGAATAAAAACCCCAAAGCAATGTATAACCAAACCTGCGCAATACCGATGATTTACCTGTGTTATCAAACACTTCATTCATCTGTGCTAAGCAAGCTAATTCTATACTTAAAATCATTAACAAATAAACTGCAAAAGCGGCTTTAAAAATATTTGAAAGTGTTTTATTAAAACTTTCGTATTTGCTGTATTGCCAAATGCTGTACAATGCGATTAATAAAAACGGGTACGAAACATAACGCACTGCAACATTCCAGTTTGAATAACTAAAACCAGCATCTTCATGCGTTTTGCAATCGATAAGATTAATAAAACTAATAGCTATGTTTGGTATAGCAAGAAATAAAGTAATTAGCCAAATTGCAATTGACAGATAAACAAATACTTTATTTTTTATTTTTTTAATCGCAAGCCATGCAAATAAACCCGCATAAACAAAGCTATAATTTACAAGCCAAACATTTTTAAAATAACGTATGCTGTAATCGTATTGATACTCGCTTGTTGTTTCTCCAAAGCCAATATTTAAAGTTGTTTTAAGCCCACTCTGTGCATGCCAAATGTAAAATTTATCCGCTATTTCGATAAAGAAAACAGTGTATGACATTATAATTACCAACGGAATTAAAGAATAAACAAACAACCCTATTCCTTTAAAACTTTTTTCAGTGATTGATTTATCTCTGTAAGAATAAAACAAAAGCAAAGAAATCGCAACAAGGTATAAAACAGAAGATAAAAAAGTTAAATTAAAAAATGGTATTTGCGAAACATTTTCGAGTGGCGCATAATACGGATAAGAGTATGCTAGCGAATAATCATCAATTAAACTAAACAAAGCAATAAACGTTAAGGCAAATGCAAACCATTTGTAAAAATTAATTTGCTTAACAAAACCAATATAAGCTAGCAAAATAAGTTCTGCACTTAAAAACAAAGAAACCCAAACTCCATTTAATTGTAAAGGAATTGCAATAGTTGAAAAAGCAATTACAAAACTCAATAACAAGTAAAAAATATTTTTGTCGACATTGGTTTTTTTGTACAAATAATAGCCTACTCCAAAATGCAAAAGCGCATTAAATGCAGCAAACAAACCCATAAAAACACCCGATTGTAAAGGCTCAATAATGGTTAATCCCATTGAAAAATAAAACACATTATTTAAAAAAACCAACAACACATCTCGCCACGAAAAAACTTCTTGTTTAAGTACTTTGTAAGCTAAAAAGCTAATATAAAAAGTAATAAAATTTAAGAAAGAAAAGCCAAGCGCTGTATATAAATAATCGGTTTGATTATACTTTGCGCCAAACCATGAAGCAAAAATGGCAAGCGTTAAAACAAAGGCTGAGTGGCTTAACCAAATCCAATAACGCTTAAACGACAATATTACAATACCAATATTAATTATAGCTACGTAGCTAAAAAACAAAGCTATATTGCCCGAATTATTGCTTGTTAAAAACGGAATACAATAAGCGCCCACCAATCCAAACAAAGCAATCCACTGATTATTGTACATTGTTGCGGCAAAAACTGTAAATGCAGTAAAAACTAACATTAAAGCAAATGCAACGCCTCTGGGGTATAAATCGTACCAAGCAAAACCTGCGTAAGTTGATAAATACAATGTTGCCATGGCACCACTTAACAAAACGGCACTAAACAATTCGTATTTTGTTTTTAACTTAAATGCTGTAAACAATAGACCTCCACCTAAAGTAAAGGCTAACACAATTCGTGTTAAAGGATTTATATAACCAGCGTCTACAGCGTATTTAACGCCAAATGCAACGCCAATAACTAAAATTACTATACCAATTTTAGCAATTAAATTACCACCAATGTATTCTTCTAAATCGATTTTTTTAGCAGGTTTACTTGTTTGTTGAATTGGAGCTTCTGTTATAATAGCTTGAGCAAAAACAGGTTCACTGACGCTAATTGGTTCTGGAGTTTTATCTACTATGGTTTCTGTAACTTCTACTTTTTGAATAGAAATTGGCGCTTTAGTTTCAACACCTTTTAGAAGATTTAATTCTTGTTTTAAATCGTTGATTTGCTGTATGCAATATTTTAAATAATCGTTGAGCGTATTTATTTTAGACTCAAGATTTTTTATTTTATCGTCGTTATTCGGCATGAAGCAAAACTATATTTTTGCTAAATATACAATTTTTTAGGAATTATGGAAAACTTACTTTTTATTTAAATCCCATTGCTTCTTAAACTCTTCGTAGGTAGTTGTTTTTTGAGCATCAGCTTTAAAAAAGTGCAGTATTGGCATTAAATCGGGCGCTTGCACAAAACCAGCTAATGGAGTTAAAATACCAAATTGCTCATCTAAAAAAACCATGGTTGGATAACCTAATTGTCCGTTTAGCAGGCTGACAGCAAATTGATGAGTGGAACGGCTATTAGCAGGGTCGGGATTTATAAAAGTAAAATTCTTAAAAATTACAGTATCTTTTTGTTCGGCATCAAACTTTACTGCATAGTAATTTTCGTTTATGTACTTTACAATTGATGGGTCGCTAAACGTTGTTGCATCCATACGTTTGCACCAACCGCACCATTCGGTGTAACAATCGATTAAAACTTTACGTGGCTGCGTAGTGTTTAGTTTTTCTGCTTGCTGTATGCTAATCCAATTAATTTTTTCTTGGGCAAAAGAAGCATTTGTAACTAACAATAAAGCTAAACCAATTAGTGCAAAATATTTTTTCATTCTTATTATTTTTTCTTGGGAATTTTGTAACCTATTTGCACACGAGGTTTTGTGTTTTCTTTCTTTTCTATTAACTCGTCTATGTATTGAAAAACTACTTCAATATTTTTAGTGTTATTTTCTGTTCTTCGTTCTAGTTTTTCAATCGCCAAGCGTAATTCTGTGTTATCACTCAACATTTCTCGTATTCGAGTAAATATTCTAACAATCTGAATATTTACCTGAACAGCTTTTGAACTTTTTAAAACACTCGATAATATTAAAACTCCATGTTCAGTAAATACCATTGGTAAATATCTAGCACCTCCCCAACTTGAGGTGCCATTTTGACTCCTCAAGATTTCAAACTCCTTTGAATTTAACTCGAACATAAAATCTATGGGGAAACGGTCTATGTTTCTTTTCACTTGTCGCTTTAACTGCTTCGTTTCTACCTGATACAATTCAGCCAAATCACTATCTAACATAACTTTTTGTCCACGAATAAAATATATTTTATTCATAACAACTTCATCGGGAGTAGTTACAACTATTTGTTGCTTTGCCATTTATAAATTTGAGTTACACAAATATATAAACTTGATGTTACAAAAAAATAAACCCACAACTTATTTCTGAATAATTACTTTTTGATGTAGCTCTTTTTCTTGAAATTGCAGTGAAACAAAATAGGCCCCAGAACTAAAATCAGTTGAATTTATTTGTAAAACATTATTGCCATTTTTTGATTCTACATCTTGTTGAATTACAATTTTGCCTGCAATATCTGTAATTATTAATTTTCCTTTTTCTAATGAGTTAGTATTAAATACTAAACTAAAAATACCTGTTGATGGATTTGGGTATACAAACAAAGCATTCTTAGTGGCGTTTTGTTTATATTCATTAACACTCTCTGGCTCCACAATTGTACTTTTTGTTGTGTTTGTTACGATTGCCGAATTAAAATCGAAATAAATATGTGCTGTGTTTTTTATAACATCGCCCACAACGTTAGTTGGTTTTTGTTTTACTTTGTATGTAAAATAGCCAATTGAACCCGTTGGATTACTTGTTGAATCGGGTAAATTAATATTATTAAAACGCCATTGCATTTGGCGGCTTTTAGAATTGTAAATGAAATTATTTGTATGGCTTGATGCCATTTGCATTATAGAAGTTTCATCTAACAATTCCGACAAAGTATCAATAACAACAACATTTACAGCAGGCGCCGTACCAATATTTTGAAACTCTACTTTATAAGTTAATTCTGTATCTGTTAATAAAATATCTCCCTCATATCCGTTTTGCGATGGCCACACCATTTTGTGATTAGGGTCGTAAGGACCTGTTACAAAAATAGTTTCTAAATATGGATTTGAATAGGAATAAATATTTGTACAATTTACATCGTAATTAATTGTAGCTATTAATGTTGAACCAATTGTGAGCGATGTTGCTGCGTTACCCAGAATTTCAAAATTAACATAGTAGTTTGTTAACATGCTAATATTAGAATAGGCTAGAACTACCGAGTTACCATAAGTAGAAACAGGAGTAGGAGTAGAATTACTAAAAGTTAAACCATCGGGCAAAGTATAAGTTAGAAAACCAGAGGTATTAACAAACGATCTATTATAAACTGAAACATGATGTATTGATTTAAAACCAGGATTAACTGAGGAGACAGATGAGTTTGCCCATAATGCACAATTATTATTTGACTGCACCAAAAAATTATTTGTCGTATATGATACTAATGCAGTTATCGAGGTTATATGTGAAGAAGTGCAATAAGTTGTTATTGTCCCATTGTTTAAATAAGTGTTATGGATTGCAATTGAATAAGTACCTAATTCTGTAACAGAAAAAGAATAATGACCATTATTATCAGTTAAACGATACATTAAATTAGTTCCGTTTTTAACCTCTATTTGAACATCTGGTACTGCAATTTCACCTATATCATATATACAATTATTATTCGAATCATGAAAAACGTATCCATCTAAAATACCACAAGAAATATTAGGGATATATGCGTAAACTGAATCAGTACACCCATTAGCATCTGTAACTTCTGCACTATAATAATTAGAACACAAGCCAGTAATTGTTTGGTTTGTAGTAATCCCAATAGAACCTCCCCAACTGTATGAATAAGGCGCAATTCCTCCGTTAACATTTAAATTTATTTCACCATTACAAATTCCACAATCTCTGTTTACTTTGGTACTAACAGTTGTGGTTATTAAAATAGAAGGAGAAACATCAAGAAGCGTGAAATTTCCGTATTTAATACAATTATTTGCATCTTCAACTAAAAAGTAAAAATAACCACTATTCAAACCTGTAAAAGTTGGAGATGAACTAAATACAGAACCATTTAAAGTATAAGAATAAGGTGCTGTGCCTCCAACAGGCATAAAACTAACGCTACCGTTTTTAATGGAACCACATAATGAATTATCTACAGTAGTTATTGAAGTTATTGAAATTGGAGAAACTGAAGTGTTCAGTATTGATACATGTGTTGAATCTTGACAACCATTTATGTCAGTAACCTCAACATAATAGCCTCCCTCACAGAGTGAAGATACTGATTGATTTGAAGAGATATTGGTTGAGAAATTGCTCCAAATATAACTATAGGTTCCTGTTCCACCAGTTGCAACTGCATTTAAAAAGCCATTACAATTTGAATTTGAACTACATAAAGAATTATTTGCACCAGTAATAGAAATAGAAATTGCTGCTGCTGGAGATTGGTCATCAATTGTAAAAAAACTTGATGCAGTACACAAATTAGCATCTATTACATTAACATGATGGCTACCAGGTAAAAGGTTACTAAAGTTTCCAGTTGTATTTGTTATACCACTATTCAAAGTATAAGTAAATGGAGCTAAACCAGTTACATTAACAATTGCACTTCCGTTACCAATTGCACCACAAATTGTATTGGGAATTGTTGTAATAGAATTAATAGTTGTAACTGGCATGGTAAAAGTAATTAATAAACTATCAATACATAAATTAGCATCTGTCATAATTAAAATTACGGGAGTATTGCATAAACCAGTAGCAGCAACATTATTAAAAGTTAAATTATTCCAACGATAGGTATAAGGCGATTGCCCACCTGTAATATTATTTAAAGAAATTGAACCATCACAAGCTTGGCAATTACTTGGAGGATTAATTGTGACAACTGGATTAAACGTACATTGAGCCTTAACAATATTTATTCCTAAAGAAAATACGAATAATAGTATTAGTTTTTTTACAGCCATAATTGACAAGATTTACTATAAAAGTAAAAAATAAATCGACATAAACAAAAAAAAGACCACCTATATTAGGTAGTCTTTCTAAATATAAAATTAATTTTTACTTAACTCCGCCCATTAATTTTTTAATAAAAGGAGAAAAAACGATAATTAAAACGCCAGAAATTAGAGCGTAAATAGCTAGTTGTTTATAGCCATCAGCATAAATAATTAATTTCTCAAAATTTGTTGAATTCTCTGATGCGCTAGCAATATTTGCGCCTAAAATACCTGCAAAATATTGTCCGTAGGCACTTGCTAAAAACCACATACCCATTGTTACTGCTTGTAATTTTTGTGGAGATAACTTTGTCATGATTGACATACCAATTGGCGATAAACAAAGCTCTCCAAAAGTTATGATAAACCAACCAAATGTAAACAAGTCTAACGATGTAATTCCGTTTGCATTACTAAAAAATTTAGTGTAGTAAAAAACATAAAAACCACCCGCTAAAAACAAAAATCCTAAACCAAATTTTACAATTGTGTTGGGCTCTAATTTCTTTTTACTCATCCACACCCAAGCTAAACCAATAAGTGCAGCAAATAAAATTACAAAAAGCGAGTTAGCCGAATTGTTTACTCCATTTGGGTCTAGTTTAACTCCTAACAATGTGTTATCTAAATTATTAGCCGCAAATAAACTTAAGGAACCACCACTTTGTTCGAAAAACGCCCAAAAGAAAATAGAAAAAATCATGAACAAAACTGCTGCAATTAATTTTTTATTTTCTTTTATTGAGAAATTTTTCATCTCATAAATAATGTAAATTAATGCGCTTGGCCCAATTATATACATAAATATATCGGTGTATTGCGGATTAGAAACCAACACAATTACAATTGGAACTAAAAGTAACGAAACAATATAAGTTAAGTATTCGTAACGTTTTTTCTTTCCTGTTTCTAAATGCAATAGTGGCGAAACACCAATGCTAGCAAGACTTTTTTGTGTTTGTGTAAAGGTTAGTAAACTTACAATCATAACTATTGCAGCTAAACCAAAAGCAACATTCCAACGTAACGTTTCGGGTATAGACGAACTAAACAAATAACCATTAGCAATTGCTATACATAAATAGCCACCAATTAAAGCACCTAAATTTACACCCATATAAAAAAACGAAAAGCCAGCATCTCTCCTGCTATCATCATCTTTATACAATTTACCAACCATAGTAGAAATATTTGGTTTAAAAAAACCAGTACCTATAACGGTAAAACTAATTCCTAAAAAGAAAAATTGTTTAGGATCGATAGCCAATAAAATACTACCAACAATCATTAAAATTCCACCCCAAAAAAGAGATTTTCTATAACCTAATATTTTATCAGCAAACATACCTCCTATAAAAGTAAACGCGTATACAAACGCTTGTGTGGCACCGTATTGAAGATTTGCCACAACTTCGTTCATGTTTAATTGGCTAACCATAAATATAACCAACATACCGCGCATACCATAGAAACTAAAACGTTCCCACATTTCGCTAAAAAACAAGTACCACAATTGTTTTGGGTACTTGCCTTTAAAATTTTGAATTGCTTCTAATGCCGAAGCATCGTTGTTGGTAGAGTTATTTAACGCCATGCATCATTCTTTTCAAAATAGGTGTAATAGCAAATAATATTATTGCCGCTAAACCTGTTAAAATTACAAACACCATAAAAAATTCAAATAAATTACTAATCTGAAATCCTGCAAAAACAGGATAAACAGTATTTATTTGATTATCTGCTAATAGCTTTAATTGCTCTGCACTTGGTATAATTGTTTTATCTAAAACAGCTTGTAAATCAATTCCTAATTCTGTTGCTTTATTAAATTTATCGCCTGTTGCAGGTAAAATAGAACCTAGTGTTCCAGCCAACGCATAGCCAGAGGCGTTAGATAAAAAGAACACTCCGTATAATAATGAAGAAAATCTTTTTGGAGATAATTTTCCAACTAAAGAAAGACCAATTGGAGACAAACAAAGCTCGGCACAAGTTTGTATTAAATACAATAGAATTAGCCATTTAATAGCCAATAAACCATTATTACCTAAATCTTTAACATTGTGCGCTATAATAAAATAACTAATGGCAATTAAAGCTAAACCAAAAGCTTGTTTCATTGGCGAAATTGGCTCTCTGTTTTTAGACCTTAATTTATCCCAAAGCATACTAAATGGAACTGCAAACGCAACAACGAACAATCCATTAAAAATTTGCACCATTGATGCAGGCATTTGCCATCCAAAAAAGTTTCTATCGGTTTGGTTATCTGCAATAAATGTAAGCGATGAACCTGCTTGCTCAAAAGCAGCCCAAAAGAAAATAACAAAGAACGCTACAATATAAATTACAATAATTCTATCGCGTTCAATTTTAGTTAAAGAAGAATCTGAAATGATTAATCCTGCTAGCGATAAACCACTGGCATAAATTAATGTATATATCCAATTTTGACCAAAAACATAATGAAACAAACCGCCTAAAGCTAAAAATGCAACACCTGCTAATAGTAACGATTTTTTAGAGAAAACCGCTTTTTGCGCTTCGCCTTCTTCAAAATCTGCAGCTTCGTTTTTTGATGGTAAACCACCTAAAGGTCTACCTTCTGGAGTAACAACATATTTATTTTTTAGAAAATAAAATACTGCTGTTCCAATTAACATAGCAATACCCGCAGCTAAAAACCCATACTTAAATGCATGAATATCTCTAATTCCGTTTACATCTTTTACATCGCCAATTATTGGGCAAATTAATTGTCCTAAAAAAGCACCTAAATTAATACCCATGTAAAAAATCGTGAAAGCAGAATCTAATTTGCTTTTTTCTTGTTTAGGATACAAACTACCCACCATACTAGAAATGTTGGGTTTAAAAAATCCATTTCCAAAAACAATAATTCCTAAAGCAACCCACATTAAAGTAGTGGCAGTACCAATATTAGTTCCAAAAATACTAGCGCTGGCAAACAATAAAAATTGACCAACAGCCATCATTAATCCTCCTAATAAAATACAATTTCTGTTTCCAAAAAAACGATCGGCAACAAAGCCACCCAACATTGGTGTTAAATAACACAATCCCAAAAAACCGCCATAAACAATAGAGGCCGTTTGTTCTTTCATCATTAATGAATTTACAAGAAACAAAGCCAATATGGCACGCATTCCATAAAAGTTAAATCGCTCCCACATTTCTGTGCCAAATAATACCCAAAGTCCTTTTGGATGCCCTGTTTTTGCTTGAATTTCTTGTTGCATTTGTTATCTATTTTTAATTATTGAAGCGCTAAATATAGTTAAATATTTTTCAAAATGAAATTGGTCATCTTAGTATATAGATGAAGGCGGGAATTTCCCCCATAAATACCATGATTTTTGTCGGGGTACATCATTAAGTCGAATTGCTTATTTGCTTTTACCAATGCATTTACCATTTCTACCGAATTTTGAAAATGTACATTATCATCAGCAGTTCCATGTACCAATAAATACGAACCTTTTAAATCTTTCACAAAATTAATTGGCGAGTTATCGTCATAACCTGATGCGTTTAATTGAGGTGTTTGTAAAAAACGCTCCGTGTATATGCTATCGTAGTAACGCCAGTTGGTTACAGGTGCAACTGCAATACCTGCTTTAAAGTAATCGGCTCCTTTTGTCATACACAAGGATGTTAAATAACCACCAAAACTCCAACCCTGCATACCTATTCTTGCTTTGTCAACATAAGGTAAATTACCTAAATGTTTAGCGGCTTCAATTTGATCTTGCGTTTCTAATTTTCCTAGTTGTTTGTAAGTAGCGTGTTTAAATGCTTTTCCGCGAGCTCCTGTTCCTCTGTTATCAACTGATACAACAATATAACCTTTTTGCGCCAGCATTTGATGCCAAAAATAATCGCTTCCGCCCCAAGCATCTTGCACGGTGTTTCTTCCCGGGCCACCATACACATGCATCAATACAGGATATTTTTTTGAAGCATCAAAATTTGCTGGTTTAATCATCCAACCATTTAATTCAACACCTTCGGAAGTTTTAAAACTAAAAAATTCTTTTTTTGTTAACTGATATTCTTTTAGTCTATCGTTTAATCCTTGATTATTTTCTAACACACGTAATTCAGCGCCATTTCCATCGTTTAATGTTATGTAGTGCGGTGTGTTGGCAGCAGTATTTGTATTTATAAAATACGTGTAGGTATTATTAAAAACAGCATTGTTGGTTCCGTTTTTAAGTGTTAATAATTTTTTGCCTTTACCATCTAACTTTACACTATAAATGTTTTCTTGTGTTGCAGAAGTCTCACTACTGCTGTAATACAACATTTTTGTTTTTGTATTAATTCCATAAAACGTTAATACATCCCAGTTGCCTTTTGTAATTTGATTAATTAATTTTCCTTTCATATCGTAGTGATACAAATGCGCATAACCATCTTTTTCGCTCAACACTACAAAACTTTTATTATCATCTAAAAAATAAAAAAAGTTAGGTTCGCTTTCGTGAATATCAATGTAAGACTGACTTTCTTCAGTGTACATGGTTCCTGTATCGCCTGTAAAAAAGTTAGCTAATAACAATTCTACTTTGTTTTGCAAACGATTCATTCGTGCAATACATAAGGTGTTTACATCATTAGTCCAAGCAATACGCGGAATGTATTGATCTGTTACTGTACCCAAATTCATTTTTTTTGTTTCGCCTCTTTTTACATCATAAATATAAATTGAAACAACAGAATTGGCCTCGCCCGCTTTTGGATACTTGAATTTATTATCATTAGGGTATAACGTTCCGTAGGTAGGCATATTAAATTCTTTAACTGCACTTTCATCAAATTTATAGTAGGCAATTTTAGAACCATCTTTGTTCCAAAAAAAGGCTTTATCAAAACCAAATTCTTCTTCGTAAACCCAATCAGTTGCACCATTAATGATTTGATTTTTTTTACCATCGGTAGTAATCATTTTTGATTGGCCAGTTGCTACATCTTCAATATAAATATTGTTGTTTTGCACATAAGCAACTTTGTCGCCAGCAGGCGAAAAATCAGGCAACTGCTGCTTTGTAGCTTTATCAACAGCCGAAACTTTGCCAGTAGCAATATCATAAATAAAATAACTAGCCACAAAAGAATGACGATAAATTTGCTCAGTTTCTGTTGTTAAAATAAGTTTAGTTTCGTCTGCGCTAAATTTATAATCAATAACCGCTAAATCTTTATTTGTAATAGGATTTTTTACTTTAGCCGAACTAAAAATAGTTTGCACCTTACTACCCGTTTTGTAATTGTATTTATTTATCTCTACTGCTCCTTCTACCTGATCGAGTGATGAATAATGCTCTCCGTCGTTCATAGAATTTAAAGCGTCAATTCGCTCAGCCATAAAATTTCTCGACGCCCAAATATCTTCTAAGGTTATTTGTTTTTGCGCTAGTAAAGGATTTGAAAATATTGTTGAAATAAATGCAACAACAAGTACTGTAATAATTCTCTTCATTATAAGCTATTTTATAAATTTGAACTAAAATAGCACTTTTAGTTAAGAGCATCAATTTTTAACACAAATTTGTACGTAAACGAACAACATGTATACAAAGCTAAACCATACTCACATAGCTGATTTTGAGCAATTAATATCAAAACAAAACTGCTTTATCGATAAAAATTCTTTTGAAATATATGGTAGCGACCATACCGAAGATTTGTGTTTTTTTCCTGAAATCGTTTTGAAACCCAATTCAGTTGAACAAGTTTCTTCTATTTTAAAATATTGCAATCATCATAAAATATGCGTTACCACTCGTGGCGCTGGTACTGGATTAAGTGGTGGCTCATTACCTATAAATGGTGGAGTTTTATTGAGCATGGAAAAATTCAATAAAATTTTAGAAATAGATGAACGCAATTTACAAGCAACTGTTGAGCCAGGTGTAATTAACGAAGAATTTCAAAATGCTGTAAAAGAAAAAGGTTTGTTTTATCCACCAGATCCAGCAAGCAAAGGAAGTTGTTTTTTAGGCGGAAATATTGCACACAGCAGTGGCGGACCAAAAGCAGTCAAATATGGTACAACTCGAGATTATGTTTTAAACCTACAAGTAGTTTTAGCCAATGGCGAAATTATTTGGACGGGTGCAAACGTATTAAAATATTCGAGCGGATATAATCTTACTCATTTAATGATTGGTAGCGAAGGAACACTTGGCGTTGTTACAAAAATTGTTTTTCGCTTGATTCCTTATCCAACAAAAAATGTGGTGATGTTGGTTCCATTTTTTTCTGCAGAAAAAGCTTGCGAAGCTGTATCGGCTGTTTTTAGAGCTGGAATTACGCCAAGCGGCATGGAATTTATGGAGCGCGATGCAATTGATTGGGCTTTAAAATATGTTGATGGATTAAACTTTGAAATTAAAAACGAAATACAAGCGCATCTTTTAATTGAATTAGATGGTAACGATTTAGATATTTTAATGAAAGATGCAGAAATTGTTGCGGACGTTGTTGCGAAATTTGATTGTGATGAAATTTTGTTTGCCGATACTGAGCAACAAAAAAACGATATTTGGAAAATGCGCCGTAAAGTAGCCGAAGCAGTTAAAAGCAACTCGGTTTACAAAGAAGAAGATACGGTTGTTCCAAGAGCAGAATTACCAGTTTTACTAAAAGGCGTAAAAGACATTGGAAATAAATACGGATTTAAATCCGTTTGTTATGGACACGCTGGCGACGGTAATTTGCATGTAAACATTATTAAAGGCGATTTAAGTGATGATTTTTGGAATACTACTTTAAAAGAAGGAATTAAAGAAATTTTTGAGCTGTGTGTAAAACTAAAAGGAACTATTTCTGGCGAGCACGGAATTGGCTTAGTGCAAAAAGAATATTTACCTATTGCTTTATCGGCGAGCCATTTAGAATTACAAAAACAAATTAAATTGGCTTTTGACCCTAATCAAATTTTAAATCCTGGTAAAATTTTTAATTAAAATTTATTAAATTTTATATATTTGACTATACAATTTAAATCATGAAAATAAAAAACACTATTTTATTTATTCTAGTTTCTCTAAGTATTAATTCGGTTTACGCACAAACCAACATTATTACTTCAGGTTCAACATGGAAATACTTGGACAATGGAACAAATCAAGGGATAGCTTGGTATGGAACAAGTTATAATGATGCAACTTGGTTATCGGGCGCAGCAGAACTTGGTTATGGCGATGCCGACGAAGCAACTATAATTAGTTATGGTGCCGATGCAAACAACAAATACATTACTACCTATTTTAGAAAAACAATTTCTATTGCAGACGCTTCCATTTTTTCAAATTACTCATTAAATGTAAGAAGAGACGATGGAGTTGTTGTGTATATTAATGGCGCAGAAGTGTACAGAAACAATTTACCAACAGGTACAATTACAAATACAACATTAGCCACAAACGCAAGCGATAACGGAACAGTTTGGCAAACTTCAACTTTAACATCTAGCGCTTTAGTTACTGGCACAAACGTAGTGGCTGTAGAAATTCATCAAGGTTCAATAACAAGTTCCGATGTTAGTTTCGACTTATATTTAGTTGGTAATTTATCGAGCACAACTGCTTCTTTAACTAGAGGTCCATATCTGCAAACAGGAACATCAAGTAGTCTAATAATAAAATGGAGAACAGATGTACCTTCAAATTCAAAAGTAAATTATGGTATTGCATCAACCAGTTTAACAAGTGCAACTTCTGATGCGAGTTTAGTAACTGATCATGAAATAAAATTAACAGGATTAAATTCAAATACACGTTATTATTATTCAATTGGTTCTTCAACGCAAACATTACAGGGCAATGCAGACAATACATTTTTAACATCGCCAGCAAGTGGAGAAACAAAAAAAACTAACATTTGGGTTACAGGCGATTGTGGAAGTAACACCATAAATCAAACAAATGTTAGAAATAGTTATGAAAGTTATATGGGTGTAAATCACACAGATGTTTGGCTTTTACTGGGTGATAACGCATACAATTCTGGCTACGATAACGAATACCAAACGGCGTTTTTTGATTATTATCCTAACATGTTGAAAAAAACTGTTTTATGGCCATCACCCGGAAATCATGATTACGCAAATAATGCAACACGTCAAGATGACCACGCTGTTCCGTATTACGATATTTTTTCATTACCTAAAAATGCCGAAGCTGGTGGAGTCGCATCAACTAAAGAAGAATATTATTCTTATGATTATTCAAACATTCATTTTATTTCGTTAGACTCTTATGGTGAAGAAAGTAATCTATATCGCTTATATGATACGCTTGGTCCGCAAGTAGTTTGGTTAAAACAAGATTTAGCTGCAAATACAAAAAAATGGACTATAGCATACTGGCACCACCCTCCATACACCATGGGTTCTCACAATTCAGATACAGAAGCTGAATTAGTAAGTATGCGCGAAAACTTCATTCGTATTTTAGAACGTTATAAAGTTGATTTAATTCTTTGCGGACACAGTCATTCTTATGAAAGAAGTAAATTAATGAAAAATCATTATGGCAATGAAGCTTCGTTTAATGCGAGCACACATCATTTAAGCAGTTCGAGCGGAAAATACGATGGTACAACAAACTCTTGTCCGTATATTAAAAATAGTGCAAACTCACACAACGGAACAGTGTATGTAGTTGCTGGCTCAGCAGGAAAAATTGGAGGCTCGCAAGCTTCGTTTCCGCACAGTGCAATGTATTATTCAAACACAACACAAGGCGGATCTTTAGCCTTGGCTATTGAAGAAAATAAATTAGACGCGAAATTTATTGGCTATGACGGAATTATTAGAGATCAATTTACGATTGAAAAAGATGTAAATAAAACTACAACACTAAATTTAAATAGTGGAGATGTTGCCACATTAACCGCATCGTGGATAGGAAGTTATAGCTGGACAAATGGAGGAGAAACTACTCGTAGCAAAACCATTACCGCAACAACAAGCACAACAATAACAGTAACTGACCCATTAAATTGTTTAACAGATATTTATAACATTACCGTTACTGATGTATCTACATTTGACACAGGCAATAATGAATTATTAAAAAATAAAACATTAGCACTTTCTGTATTTCAAAATCCACTAAGTGAAAAATCCACAATTAAATATAATATACCTTTTGAACAAAAAATAAAATTGGAATTGTATTCAATTGATGGTGTTAAAATAAAAGAAATAGTAAATAAAACTAGTATTGAAGGCGAATATAGCTACGAACTAAATTGTAAAACAGAAAACCTTAAGCCTGGAATTTACTTATTAAAATTAGAAGGAACGGAAACAACAGTTACAAAAAAAATTATTGTACCAAACGAATAAAAAACCAATGCAACAAAATAGTCCAAGTATACACAAAGCGGTATTTAGCCCGAAATTTAAAAAGTACATTTTTTTAATTGTATTGTTTTATTTGTTTGCAAGCGTAATTGGCATTGTTCTTGTGCCCATTTGGTTGTTAGGCTTAGGACAATGGTTATCGAAATTATTTTTTAAAACACTTAAATGTGAATTATCAGAAAAAAACTTATATTTTTCGAAAGGTATTATTTTGCATATAGAAAAAACAATACCCTTAGAAAATATTCAAGATTTATCTTTTATTGGAGGTCCTATTTTAAGAAGCATGGGATTAACTTTTATTAAAGTAGAAACAGCTGGTGGTGGAGGTTCACACCACAACAATATAATGAGTATACCCGCAGTAGAAAATGCAGAAGCATTTAAAAATATGATTCTTGCGCAACGTGAAATAGTAATCAATTCAAAAAATAGTTCAAAAAACAATACTAATAGCGAAGATATTTTAGTTGCCATTAAAAATGAATTAGTAGAAATAAAATCAATTTTAGCTAAACAAGAAAAATAATTATTATTAATGAAGTCTAACCTAGCGCTTATCTTTCTTTTATTTTTTAGCTTCTCTACCTACGCACAAAAGCATACTGATAATTTTGCTGGCAAATGGAAATCGGCTGACGGACACATAATTACAGTAACCAAAATAAAAAATGGATTTATTGGTACTTCTGGTTCAAAAAAAACAGTTGTTTTAAGCAACGTTAAATTCGAGAATGGCAAATGGATTGGTTATGTTTCTAATCCTATAAAAAAAGAAGCTGGACCTTGTGAATTGTTTTTAGAGCCCAATAGAATTAAAATAATTGCTTACAAAGGTCTTCTATTTAAAACTATTTATTGGACAAAAGTTCATTAATTATTTTATTTCAATAATCTGTTTCCAGTCGGTGCTGGCTTGTTTAGAAAGCAGTTCACGCTTTAACACCCAACCGCTAGTGTTGCCTTGTATAGCTAGTTTTAATTTACCAGTGCCGTGTTTTTTATTTAGTAAATCAAACACTTGCATCACTTTAGTTTGCTTTTCTCTGTTACTCTCGTCAAACAAATTAGTTTGCACATTTTCTTGCTTTACAATTTCGCTAACTATTACTCCTGCTTTTTTGTAACGATACCCTTTTTTGTACATTGCGCGTAAAGCTTCAACAGCATAATGTACTAATTCGTTACTTGCATTTGTCGCAACAGGGAGCACAACAGTTTGCGAAGGATAATATTGCGGAGCATTTTTGTTAAATGAATTTGTGCGTAAAAACACATACAATACAGCAGCACATGAATTTTGTTTGCGTAATTTTTCGGCGCAAGTACTTGCAAAATAAGCAACTGCTTCTTCTAAGCCAGGCAACTCTGTTTGCAAAATACCAAAGGAACGAGAAGTGCAAATTACTTTTTTATCAGTAAATTGGTTTTCTTCATCAATAGCTGGTTTTCCGTTCAATTCATCTTGCGTACGCAAACCAGTAATAGTCATGTTTTTTCGTACCCACGAACTTGGTGCTTGCGCATAGTGATAAGCAGTTAGTATATTTACTTGCATTAACTTTTTGCTTAGGTTCCACCCTATTCCCCACACATCAGCAACCTTAGTTGCTTTTAAAGCCAATTCAATTTGTTGTGGCGTTTCTAAAATACATACACCGTTTAAGTTGAGTTCTTTTTTAGCTTTTTTATTTGCAATTTTTGCTAAAGTTTTTGTAGGTGCAATGCCAATACTTACTGGCATTCCTAATCCTTTTAAAATTACTCTTCTAACTTTTTCGCCAAAGCTTTGCAAATCGTCAACTTCATGCAAATGCAAAAAAGCTTCGTCTATTGAATAATTTTCTACTCTTGGAGAAAGTTCTTCTAACAAAGTCATAACACGATTAGATAAATCGCCATACAAAGTATAGTTGGAAGAAAAAACTGCTATTTTATATTTTTCGATTTCAGCTGCAATTTGATGCGTAGGTGCACCCATTGGTATTCCTAATTCTTTAGCTTCGTTAGAACGCGAAATCACACATCCATCGTTATTAGACAATACAACAACAGGTTTACCATTTAGCGAAGGATTAAAAACACGCTCGCAAGAAACATAAAAGTTATTGCAATCTACCAAGGCAATCATACTACATTTTTTTTATGATGTAAGTTACAATTCCCCACACCAAAAAATCGTTTTGCGCGGTTATTTTAATCGGCTGAAAATCTTTATTTGCAGGCATTAACCAGATTTCGTTTTTCTTTTTATCAAGCTTTACTTTTTTTATTGTAAACTCACCATCAATATAACAAACGGCAATTTTATTGTTACTAATTTCTAACGATTTATCAATTATAATTACATCTCCTTGATTGATACCAGCATCTTTCATTGATTCGCCAGTAACTCTACCAAAAAAAGTAGTTGTAGGGTTTTTAATTAACTCTTTATTTAAATCAATACTTTGCTCAATGTAATCTTGCGCAGGCGAAGGGAAACCAGCAACCAAACCGCTATTAATAAAGGGTAGTTCTAGCTTTGTTGTTAAATCAATATTTAAAATTTCTACTTTGCTCACTTCTTAAATTTTATAACCTAATACACAAACATCATCAACCTGTTCCAAGTCGCCTTTCCAACCCTCGAATATGTTTTTTAATTGTACGCATTGTTGCGAAACAGGTAAAACACTTATTTTAATTAATGCTTCTTTTAACTGAACTGATTTAAATTTTTTACTGAGATTTCCACCAACCTGATCAACAAAACCATCCGAATAAAAATAAAAACTATCGCCAGCATTAAGCTGAATAGTTTCTGTTTTTGGCGCACTAACAACGTGTTGTTGAACAGAACCAACAGTACATTTACTACCTTTTAAAGCAACTAAGTTTTTATTTTGTACAATTACTAATCCCAAATTTGCTCCTGCAAATTCTAACACATTAGTTTGTAAATTTAGTTTGCAAAGTGCTACTTCCATACCATCGCGCAAATCAGAATCCTGTTCTTGTTGCAAAATATGCTTTACATACAGGTTCATTTTATCTAAAATAAGCGTAGGATTTGTTAGCTTATCTTCTTTAACCGCTCTATCAATTGAGTTTTGCCCTATTAAAGATAAAAATGCACCTGGAACACCATGACCAGTGCAATCTACAACTGCCATGTACAAAAAATTATCTTGTTTGTGCATCCAATAAAAATCTCCACTAACAATATCTCTTGGCTTGTAAAAAACAAACAAATTATCTCTAAAATCGTTTACTAATTGCTTGGGCGGAAGTATTGCGTTTTGAATTCGTTTAGCATACGTAATACTCGAAACCAAATCATAATTTTTTTCTTCGATTATTCTATTTTTTTCTTTTAAAAGTTTATTTGATTTTGACTTAATAACAAAAATAGCAATACCCAAAGTTGTTGCTAATAAAGCGAAACCAAAAATAGAATAGAAAAAATTACGGTGATCTTTTGGGTAACAAACTTGATGATCTTCTTCGTTACCAAAAAAAGTTTCTTTAAAGCCTAAATGGTCTTTAAAATGAGAATCTTGCGCAGTTACAATTTGAAACTGACAAAAAGATAGAAATAAAAAAAGTAACGATTTTTTTACCATGATAAAATTCAATTAGTATAAAGTTACAACATTGTGTTTTAAGTTTTAAAATTGTGGAAAACAAAAAAAAGGGTTACCAAACGGCAACCCTAATTTACTGGTTATGTAAAATAAATTAACCCAATAATTCTTTAACCATTGTAGATATTGCTTTGCCATCGGCTTTGCCTGACAATTGCTTTGATGCAACACCCATAACTTTACCCATATCTGCAGCAGAACTTGCACCAACCGAAGCAATTATTTCTTTTATAGCTGCGCGTAAATCGTCTGCACTCATTTGTGCTGGCAAATAAGCTTCTATTATTTTTGCTTGCGCTACTTCAACATCAGCTAAATCTTGTCTACCTTGCGTAATATACAATTCAGCAGTTTCTTTACGCTGTTTTACCATTTTTTGTACTGCTTTTAATTCTGTTTCGGGTGTTAAACCTTCTGCAGAAGTTTTAAGCAATAAAATAGCTGACTTTATTGCGCGTAAAGCTTCTAATTTTTGAGCCTCTTTAGCTAGCATTGCCGATTTT
Organism: Bacteroidota bacterium; assembly: GCA_040385525.1. Classification (GTDB taxonomy): domain Bacteria; phylum Bacteroidota; class Bacteroidia; order UBA4408; family UBA4408; genus JAZKHE01. The sequence continues at coordinate 529,869 of JAZKHE010000002.1, read as the reverse complement.
ATATCAGCATTTATTTTTTCTTCTAAACTCATAATTAATCTACGTTATCGTGTAAAAATGAATTATTTTGACGAAGTTCTGTTTTATTATCTTGCGATTCGCTTAAGGTAAAACGAGATACTTGCGACTCAGAAGAACTTGGTGTGTTTTCTAACTGCACGTTTCTTCTTTTGTAAGCTGGTTCATTTTCCATTTCGTGCAAACCTTGTGCCGATTGTATTTTAAAACTTAATTGACGTAATTTTAAAATACGCTCATTAATATTTGCTTTTTGTTTATCTGGAGAAATTGTATCGTCGTACTTAACAGTGTTGTTAGTATCGTTATTATCAGAAAACAAAGTAGCTTGAGGCTGCGCAGGCTCAGTTTGAGGCAATTCACTTTTAAGAACTGGCTCGTTAAACTCTACTTTTTTAACTTCAAAATCAATTGTATTGTTTACTTTTTCTTCGTCTTTTGAAGAAGAAGAAACTGTATTTGTAATTGAAGATTTTAAAACTGGCTCTAAGCTATTTAAATCATTTTTTACTTCAACTGTTGTGTTTGTTGTTGCGGTATTTGAAACCTGACTAACTGGAGTTTCCACTTTAGGTTGTTCTGCAACAATTGTAGGGATTGTAGCTTGTGGCTCGCTTAAGTTTAATACAACTTTTTCTGGCGCTTTTTTAGAACCATCAAAATTAATTTCGTTTGATTGGTTAAAGCCAGTAGCTATAATTGTTACTTTAACATTTCCTTCTAACGATTCGTCAATACCAAAACCACTAATAATTTCGGCTGTTTGCCCAGCTTCTTGTTGAACGTAATCAACAATTTCGCCCATCTCATCAATGGTTAACTCTTCAGTTCCTGAAACTACGTTTAATAAAACGTGACGCGCGCCAACAATATTATTATCATTTAATAATGGCGACGATAAAGCTTCTTGAACAGCTTTAATAGCTCTTCCTTCGCCTTGAGCTAAAGCAGAACCCATAATTGCAACACCACTATCGCGCATTACTGTGTTCACATCATTCATATCTATATTGATGTGTAACTCGCCAATAATAATTTCAGATATACTTTTTGCAGCTGTTCCCAACACATCATCAGCATGCGCAAACACTTGCGATAATGGTAAATTAGTAAATAACTCTCTTAATTTATCATTCTTAATAACCAATAAAGAATCTACATAATGTTTTAATTCTTCTAAACCTTTTTCAGCATAAGTTTTACGTTTGCTTCCCTCGTAAGCAAAAGGAAAAGTAACGATTGCAACAGTTAATATACCCAATTCGCGAGCAGCTTGTGCAATTATTGGCGCAGCACCAGTTCCTGTTCCGCCACCCATACCTGCTGTAATAAACAACATTTCGGTGTTTTCGCCCAACATAACTTTTACATCTTCGATGCTTTCGATTGCAGAATTTTTTCCAACTTCTGGAATTGAACCAGCACCTCTACCTTTTGTTAAGGTAACACCCAATTGAATTTTATTAGGAACCGGACTTTTTTCTAAAGCTTGTTTATCTGTGTTGCAGATAATAAACTCTACACCTTTAATTCCTTTTTTAAACATGTGGGTTACGGCGTTGCTTCCTGCGCCACCTACACCAATAACTTTAATTGGAAAACTGGTGTGGTCTGTTGGTAAATCGAAAATCATACTTTTGCTGTTTTAATATTGGTTATTTGCTTACTCTGTTTTATCATTAAAAAAATCGCTTGTACGATTTAATAATTTCTCTAAAAAATTTCCTCTGTCTTTTTTTGTTGCTTCTGTAATACTAGGTTTTTTAACCTCTTCGTCTTTATCAGAAAAATCGAACTCGGGTTTTAAATCGTTTAATGCTTTTATAACAAGCCCCACACCTGTTGCGTACATTGGGCTAGACATATCTTCGCTACTTTTAATTAAATGCTCGGTTGGTATACCAACACGCGTATCCATACCTGTAACGTATTGAATTAACTGTGCTATATGTTTTAATTGCGCACCACCACCTGTTACAACGATACCTGCAATTAATTTTTTCTCGAAACCTGAATTTTTTATTTCGAAGAAGATATGCTCAATAATTTCTTCCATACGAGCTTCAATAATGCTCGCTAAATTTTTTAAAGAAATTTCTTTCGGTTCTCTTCCTCTTAATCCCGGTATAGAAATAATTTCGTTTTCGCTATTCATTTGCGCGATAGCAGAACCAAATTTAATTTTTAATAATTCGGCTTGAGGTTTAATAATAGTGCAACCTTCTTTTATATCGTTAGTAATAACTTCACCACCAAAAGGAATTACAGCTGTGTGACGAATTATTCCATCTTGAAAAATTGCAATATCCGTTGTTCCACCACCAATATCAACTAATACAACTCCAGCTTCTTTTTCTTCAGAAGTTAAAACTGCATCTGCTGACGCCAATGGCTCAAGCGTTATTCCATCAATTTTTAATCCTGCTTTTTCAACACACTTTATTAAATTATTGATAGCCGCAACCTGACCAGTAATGATGTGAAAGTTTGCTTCTAAGCGAGAACCACACATTCCTATTGGATGTTTAATACCTTGCTCGTTATCTACAATAAACTCTTGAGGCAATACGTGTATAATTTCTTCGCCTGGAGGCATTGCTAATTTATACATATCGTCTACCAACGCATCAATATCTTTTTGGCTAATTTCTTCTTCGTAAGAGTTGCGCATACGAATGCCGCGGTGCTGCAAACTTTTGATATGCTGACCAGCAATACCAACAGTTACGGTTCTAATATCAACTCCAGACTTAGCTTCGGCTTCTTGAACGGCTAACTTAATAGAATTAACGGTATTAATAATGTTGCTAACAACACCACGCTGCACGCCAGTAGATTCGGATTTTCCAACACCTAAAATTTCAATTTTATTGTTGTCGGCTTTGCGTCCAACAATGGCTGCGATTTTGGTTGTACCAATATCTAAACCTACTACTATTTCGTTTGCGTTAACCATTATTTAATTTATAGCCTAAGCTAATTATTTACACACTACTTGATTTTTGTATTGAAGGTCAATTGTTTTGTATTTATTCCAACCCACTTTATTCAAACCTTCTTTATAAAAAATCAATAATTTATTAAACTTGCCTGCAACGTCGCTTGTATCGCCAAAAACAATTGTGTGATTACCAAGTTTTGGTATTAATTCAATCTTTTTTTCGTCTACGTAAATTTGCTCAATTTGGGCTTTCCAAAATTCGTTTAGATTAATATATTTTGCAAGGGAATAAATGCCATATAGGCTTGTTTTTTTCAACAGCGTATCGTTAATATCATCAAAATCGTAAGGATAAAATGCGTTATAATTTTCAAAAATTGTTCCGCTTGCAACTGGAACTCGTGCCGCATAATTTTCTGACAAAGGCATTAATTTACCTTCTTCATCTATATAAAAACTCTCGCCTTTAAAATTGTAAACCCTTACAATTGGTTTACGCTGTTTTACTTTAATAGTAACGTTTCCGTCAATATCCATAAACACTTCAGCGGTTTGCACAGAAGGATGATTTCTTACAATTTTCTCTAATTTATAAACATCAATTTCTCCTGTTTTATCATCAATTAATTTGTTGCCAGCATCTTCTGCCAATTGCAAAATATCTTCACGCTCAACAAAAGTGTTTTCATCTTGTATGTCGATTTCAACATTTACATTGTTGCATATTGTGGTTTGTTGCGATTTTTGCGCAAAGCCATAAATTACAACAACACCTATTGTTAGTAGTATCCAAACTGCAGTATAAATTATTTTACGCCACATGATACTTCTGTTTTAACATTTGTGAAACTGGCTCAACCAACACATCGATATCGCCCGCACCTAAAATCAACCAAACATCAGCATTGATTTGTTCTACTGCATTAACCAAATTAGATTTAGAACAAAGTTGCTTGTTAGTTGATTTCATATTATCTAAAATCAATTGTGAGGTAACGCCTTCAATTGGTAATTCGCGAGCAGGATAAATATCTAAAAGAATTGTTTCGTCGAGTAAATCTAAACTACTAGCAAAACCATCTAAAAAATCTCTGGTGCGCGAAAACAAATGTGGCTGAAAAACTCCTGCAATTTTTTTGTTGGGGTACAACTCTTTAACAGAGCTAATACAAGCCTTTAACTCTTCGGGATGGTGCGCGTAATCGTCAATAAAAACAATATTATTAGCCCGAATATGAAAATCGAATCTTCTCTTTACTCCTTTAAAACTTTGTAAAGCATTTTTAATTTCTAACGCTGTAACACCTGCTATTTGTGCAGAAGCAATTGCAGCAATTGCATTTTCCACATTATGACGACCAGGAATTCCAAACACTAAATCGTTTATTGATTCTATGCAGCTTTTAAAATCAAAATGAAAAAATCCGTTTTCAATTCTCAAATTAGTAACACAAAAATCTGCTTCTTCGTTAACCGAATACGTATATTTTTTAATTGTTGTATCAGTTGGCAATTCAAACTCCAATCCTTTTTTATAAATTAACGAACCAGCACTTTTAATTTGATTAGCAAATTGTTCGAACGACTTTTTTAAAGCATCGTGCTCTCCATAAATATCTAAATGATCGGCATCAACCGAAGTAATAATAGCAATTTGAGGAAATAAAGTTAAAAATGAACGATCGTACTCATCCGCTTCAACTACAACCCAACTATTATTTTCTTGTTTAGTACTGATTAAAAAATTTGAATTATAATTTAATGTGATTCCGCCTAAAAAAGCAGAACAATCTTTTTTCGACGATTTAAATAAATGTGCTACAATTGATGACGTTGTTGTTTTTCCATGCGTGCCAGCTACTGCGACTGTAGAATAATTTTTTGTTATAAAACCTAAAACTTGAGAACGTTTATACAAAGAGTAGTTTTTCTGATTAAAATAAACAAACTGCTTGTGTTCTTTAGGAATTGCAGGTGTATATACTAATAGTGTTTCGTTGTTTGCAATGGCTTGTTCAGTAAAATAATTTGCTGGCAAAACTGTTAATTCTTCGCTGTAATTAACTTCTATTCCTTCTTGTTGTAATTGTTTTGTAAGTTCCGTTTCTGTTTTGTCGTAACCTGCAACTTGTTTACCTAACATTTTAAAATAACGAGCTAAGGCACTCATACCGATGCCTCCAATACCTAAAAAATAAACATATTTTATTTTTTCGAACTGCATTATTTTCTTGCTTTGTTTGCAATAGCTGTAATTTCGTTAGCAATTACGTTTGCCGCACTTGTTAAAGCTAATTTGCTAATATTGTTTTCTAATTTTTCTTTTTGCTCTTTATCAGTAATTAGGCTAATTATTTGTTTTCCTAATTGTTCCCTTGCATCAACATCCTTAACTAAAATTGCTGCATGATTATTTACAAGCGCCATTGCATTTTTTGTTTGATGATCTTCTGCAACATTTGGTGATGGAATTAAAATGCTTGCTTTTTTTACAATACACAATTCAGAAACAGAACTTGCACCAGCTCTAGAAACTACTATGTCTGCAACTGCATAAGCGTAATCCATTTTTGTAATAAAATCGTGCGCAGTTATTCCTTTTTCTTTGTAGTTAGCAACAGTTTCGTCGGCAGTAGCTTTATACGCTTTACCCGTTTGCCATACCAACTGAATATTTTTTTCTGCTAACAATGGTACTGCATTTGTTATAGCTTGGTTAACAGTGCGAGCACCTAAACTACCACCTATTACTAAAACAGTTTGTTTTGTTTTATCAAGATTAAAATATTCTAAACCTTTTTCTTTTTTTCCTTCAACATCAAGAATATCTTGACGTACTGGATTTCCTGTAAGGATTATTTTTTCTTTTGGAAAAAATTTTTCCATTCCATTATAAGCAACACAAATTTTTTCTACACGCTTAGCCAACATTTTATTTGTGATACCCGGATATGAATTTTGCTCTTGAATTAAAGCTGGAACTCCCATTCCTGTTGCCGCATATAACAACGGACCACTAGCATAACCTCCTACACCAACAACAACATCAGGTTTAAATTTTTTAATTATTGATCGTGCTTTCATTACACTTCCAATAACTTTAAAAGGAAAACTAATTAATTGAAAAGAAAGTTTACGAGATAAACCACTAATATTTAATCCTTCAATTTTATAACCAGCAGCAGGAACTTTTTCCATTTCCATTCTACCCAGTGCGCCAACAAAAAGAATTTCGATATCGCTATGTTTTTCTTTTAATGCATTTGCAATAGAAATAGCTGGGAAAATATGTCCTCCAGTGCCTCCTCCACTAATTATAACTTTAAGCGGTTTCAAGTTTACCCCCTTCTTTTTTAGATAATTCAAATTCTTTACTCACACTAAGTATTACACCTAATGCAAAACTGCTAAACCACAACGAAGTTCCTCCCATACTTACAAAAGGAAGTGGCTGACCAGTTACGGGAAATATATGAACGGCTACCGCCATATTAATTAAACCTTGAATAACCATGCTGGTGGATAAACCAATTGCGAGAAAACTTCCAAAATTTTTATCGCTTTTTGTAACGATGCGAACTGAACGCAATAACAATATTAAATACAAAAGGAGTATAAAAAAACCTCCGAATATCATTCCGTATTCTTCAATAATTATGGCGTATATAAAATCAGAAGAGGCTTGTGGTAAAAAATTTCGTTGTGTGCTTTTTCCTGGACCTTTTCCTAGCGGTCCGCCAGTTGCAATAGCAATCATGGCTTGCTCTGCTTGGTAGTTTTCTTCGCTATTGCCACTCGAAAAACTCTCAATACGTGCTTTCCAAGTAGAAACACGATTACTTACATTTGGAAATGCGAACACTACTAATAAAAATAATCCGAAGGCAATTATTCCAGATGCAACAATTAACAACAAAAATTTAGCGTTAACTCTGCCAATAAACATTAATATAAAACACGAAAAAAATAATACTGCCGCTGTAGAAAAGTTTGCAGGTAATATTAATCCGCATATTAAAAATACTGGACCCAAAATAGGTAAAATTCCATTTTTAAAATCCATCATTTTTTTAAAATCACCAACCATATCTTGTTTAACAGCGAGTGTTCTAGCTAAATACATTATTAACGCAACCTTAGCAAAATCGCTCGTTTGAAACGTTAATGAAGTTCCTGGAATTGCCAACCATCTTGTTGCATCGCCACTGCTTACTCCTTTTAACAATGTAAACAACAAAAGTGGCGCGGCTACAAAAACCATTAATTGCGATATGCGCGAAAAAAAAGTGTATTTTATTTTATGTACAAAAAAAACAATTCCAAAGGCAACAAAATAGGTAACCAAATGCTTTACTAAAAAAGCTTCGGTATTGCCACCTTTAAATTTATAAGCAAGAGCACCTGTTGAGCTATAAACTATTAAAATAGAGAATAAGGACAGTAAAACTAATACCGCCCAAATTACTTTATCGCCCTTAACTCTTGTAAAAAAAGTATCCACTTATACTATAATGATTTCCATTTAATTTGTTCAACAGCTTCCTTAAATTTAGCACCTCTATCTTTGTAATCTGTATATCTATCATAGCTTGCACATGCTGGCGATAACAAAACAGTATCGCTTGTTTTTGATAAAGTTCTAGTAAATTTAATCGCTTCGTCCATATTGTCAGCTCTTGTAATTATCATAGGCACATGTAAGTGAAAAGTATTAACCAATCCCTCATTATTTTCACCAATACAAATAATTGCCTTTACCTTGTCTTTTACAACATCTAACAACATTTCAAAATCATTGTCTTTATCAACTCCACCAGCTATCCAAATAACATTTGATTTCATTTTGTTTAATGCATACCAAGTAGAATTTACATCCGAAGAACGAGAATCGTTTACGTATGTTACTCCATTAACTACAGAAACAAACTCTAACTGATGCTCTATGTTGCCATATTGACCAGCGTTTTCATTAATCAACTCTTTACGAGAATTTACTAATTCTTGGTAAGTTGTTACTTTAGATTCGTTTAATAAAGTTATTTTTTTCATGGTATTCATTTTATTTAAATTTTACTTTTTATAAAAAACTATAAATAGAGTTTTTTATTATAAACCGCGCACAGCTGTTTTAAATTGACGCCCTCTATCTTCGTAGTTTTCGAATAAATCGAAACTTGCACAAGCTGGTGACAACAAAACTGTATCGCCTTTTTTTCCTAATTTATAAGCTGCTTTAACGGCTTCTTCTGCTGAAGCAGCATCAACAATAGCTTCTACCGAACCTTCAAAAGCTTCGTGTATTTTAGCGTTGTCAACACCTAAGCAAACAATTGCTTTTACTTTATCTTTTACTAACTCAACTAATTCGGTATAATCGTTGCCTTTGTCTACACCACCAACAATCCAAACTGTTGGGTTAGTCATACTTTCTAAAGCATACCAAGTTGAATTAATATTTGTGGCTTTTGAATCGTTTATAAATTCGATACCATGCACTTTAGTAACAAACTCTAAACGGTGTTCGATATTTTGAAAATCAGAAAGACTTTCTCTTATAGATTCTTTTCTGATATCAAGCACACGCGATGCGATACCCGCAGCCATTGAGTTGTAAAGGTTGTGCTTACCTTGCAATGCTAATTCATTAATTGCCATAGTTGAGGAATTGTTATTTATGTTAATTGTTAATTGGTTCTCGTTTAAAAAAGCGCCTTCAATAATTTCTTTCTTAATTGAAAAAGGAAGTTGCTTTGCTTGTATTTTATAATTTGAAATGTATTGATTTGTTAAAGTATCGTCTGCACAATAAATAAAAACATCAGCAGCAGTTTGATTTTGAACAATTCTAAATTTTGATGCGATATAATTTTCTACTTTGTAATCATATCTATCTAAATGATCGGGCGTAATGTTTACAAGAATTGCAATGTTTATTTTTGTATCAAACATTCCATCTAATTGAAAACTGCTCAACTCTAAAACATAATAATCAAAATTATTTTGTGCTACTTGCAAAGCAAAACTTTTACCAATGTTGCCCGCTAAACCAACATTTAAACCTGAATTTTTTAAAATATGATAAGTTAAAAGTGTAGTCGTTGTTTTGCCATTAGTTCCTGTAATTGCAATTAGTTTAGCGTTTGTATAACGTGCGGCAAATTCAATTTCGGATATAACCGGAACGTTAAGTGCTTTTAGTCTTTTAATAATTTCAACTTTATCTTCAATACCCGGACTTTTAATAACCTCCGTTGCATTTAATATTTTTTCGGTTGTGTGCTTTTCTTCTTCAAAATCAATTTTATTTGCAATAAGTATTTCTTTGTATTTGTCTTTGATTTTTCCAAAATCAGAAACAAACACATCAAAACCTTTAGACATAGCCAATATAGCAGAGCCAACTCCGCTTTCGCCACTACCTAATATTACAATTCTTTGTTTTGACACTTTATCTTAATTTTAATGTTGCAATAGTTAATACCGCTAATGCAATACCTACAATCCAAAAACGTGTTACAATTTTTGACTCGTGCATTCCTAGTTTTTGATAATGATGATGCAATGGAGCCATTTTAAACAATCTGTTTTTTTGCGCATATTCTAATCCGTGCTTTCTTTTTGTTTTTTTGAAATAAGCTACCTGAAGTATTACAGATAAATTTTCGACAAGAAAAACACCACATAATATTGGAATAAGTAATTCTTTACGAATTGCAAGTGCAAAAACAGCAATAATTCCACCCAATGCTAAACTACCTGTATCGCCCATAAATACTTGTGCAGGAAAAGTATTGTACCACAAAAATCCAACACAAGCCCCCACAAATGCGGCAATAAAAATTACTAGCTCGCCGCTATCGGGTATGTACATTATGTTTAAATAATTTGCAAAAACAGTATTGCCAGAAACATACGCCAATATACCAAGCGTTACACCAATAATTGCTGATGTTCCTCCAGCCAATCCATCTAAACCATCCGTCATGTTAGCGCCATTAGAAACAGCTGTTACAACAAAAATCACCATTGGGATAAAAATTAACCAAGCGTAATCTTTATAGTTATCACCTAAAAAAGAAAGTATTTCTGAATAATCGAATTCATTGTTTTTAGAAAAAGGAATGGTAGTTTTAGTAGACTTTGTTTCTTCTTTAGAGTACTGAGGAAGATTGCCTTCTATAACTTGTTCTTCAAAAAACTCAGAGTTTGCAGCTGTATTGTATACCTTTTCTTTAACAACAACACTATCGTTAAAATACAATGTACAACCTACAATTAATCCAATTCCAACTTGACCAATAACTTTAAATCTTCCTTTTAAACCTTCTTTATTTTTTTTGAAAACCTTAATATAATCGTCTAAAAACCCAATTAAACCTAACCAAATGGTTGAGGCAATCATTAAAATAATATATACGTTATTTAATTTTGCAAACAATAAAGTTGGAATAATAATTCCTCCCAATATCATTAGTCCGCCCATTGTTGGCGTTCCTTTTTTAGACAATTGCCCTTCTAAACCTAAATCGCGAATTGACTCACCAATTTGTTTTTTCTGTAAAAAAGCAATTATTCTTTTTCCTAAAAAAAGTGTAATAATTAAAGAAAAAATAAGTGACAAAGCTGCTCTAAAAGAGATGTATTGAAATACTCCTGCTCCAGGAAAATCAAACTGTTTGTCTAAAAAATCAAATAAATAATAAAACATCTATTCTATCTTAATTTATTAATAATACTTCTTGTAACTCTTGCATATCATCAAAAGGAAATTTAACTCCTTTTATGTCTTGGTATTTTTCGTGTCCTTTTCCTGCTATCAAAATAATATCGTTGCTTGCTGCTAATGAACAAGCTGTTTTTATTGCTTCTTTTCTATCTAAAATGGATAAGGTTTTTCTAGCACTTGAAGGATCAACTCCTTTTTTCATTTCATCAACAATTGCTTGTGGGTCTTCACTTCTTGGATTATCAGAAGTAAGAATAACTTTATCACTCATTGAACAAGCAATTTCTGCCATTATAGGGCGTTTTAAAGCATCTCTATCTCCGCCACAACCTATTACAGTAATTACTTTTTCGTTACCAGTTCTTATATCTTGAATTGTTTTTAAAACATTTTTTAACGCATCGGGCGTATGTGCATAATCTACAATACCAACAATATTTTGCTTGTTTTTAATAAATTGAAATCTTCCTTCAACAGAAGATAAATTACTTATTGCAGTAAGAACATTTGTTTTATTTTCTTTTAACAAAATTGCAATAGAATAAACTAGCAATAAATTATAGGCGTTAAAGCTGCCAATTAATTTTGTCCAAAGCTCCGTACCATCTATATTTAAAAGCAATCCGTTAAAATGATTTTCAATAATCTTGCATTTAAAATCGGAAACAGAATGCAACGAAAAAGTTTTTTTAGTTGCTTTTGTATTTTGCATCATTACCATTCCGTGTCTATCATCTTTATTTACTAAAGCAATAGCTCCAAAATTTAATGCGTCGAAAAATCCTTTTTTTGCTAAAATATAATTGTCGAATGTTTTGTGATAATCTAAATGATCATGTGTAATATTTGTAAAACCAGCAATTTTAAAATTTATACCTGTAATTCTATGTTGTATAACCGCATGCGAGCTAACTTCCATAAAGCAGTAAGTACAGCCTTTTTCAACCATTTTTTGTAATAGTTGATTTAACATTAAAGAATCTGGTGTTGTATGCGTTGCAGGAATTTCTTCTCTATCAATACAATTTTTAACTGTAGAGATTAAACCAACTTTGTATCCTAAATTTTTAAATAAATTATATAGAAGTGTTACAGAAGTTGTTTTACCATTAGTTCCCGTAATACCTACTAATTTTATTTTTTCTGAAGGATTATCGTAAAAATTATTTGCCATATAAGCCAAAGCTTCGTTAGCATTCTTAACTTTTACATAGGTTATTGATTCGTTAATTATTTCGGGCAATACTTCGCAAACAACAGCAACTACACCTTTTTCAATTGTTTGTTGAATGTAAGCATGACCATCAGTTACCTCTCCTTTAATGGCAACAAAAACACCAAGCTTATCTACTTTACGTGAATCAAATTGAATGGATTCGATAGCTAAGTGTGTTGACCCAATTACTTCGTCAATTCTAACTTTATATAATATGTCGCTCAGTAATTTCATTTACGCTAGCTCAAGTAAAATAATTGTTCCTTTTTTAATTTTTGTTCCTGCTGGAATCGATTGTTTTGATACAATCCCTCTTCCGTTTGTTTTAACTACCAAACCATTATTTTCTAACAAAAAAACTGCATCGCGAATTCCCATTCCAGCAACGTTAGGCACTTGGTTTTCTGAAATTTTTCGGTTTGAAAAAACAATTTCATTTTCTTTTGTAGAAGCGCTTACCCAATCTATATCTTCATTTTTTGCTCCAGAATTTTTTAGATTTAATTGCTGAGTAATTATTTCGAAATCAGATTTTTTTCCAGATTTACAGTATGGAGAAAACACTTGCCCTTCTTCTTTCTCAGCTAATAAATCCTTATGAATATCTAAACTGCTTGAATAAATTTTATCTGCTATTTCTTTAAAAATTGGACCTGCAACTAAATTTCCGTAATACACTTTATTGCTAGGAGCATTTACCACAACTATGCAAGTATACTTAGGATTATCTGCTGGAAAATAGCCACAAAACGAAGCTTGATAACTTACTTTTTGTTGATACTTGTAACCATATTTTCCGTTAGCAATTTGTGCAGTTCCTGTTTTACCAGCAATTTTAAAATTTGGATTTTTTAAATTAGTAGCCGTACCACGTTCTACAACACCTTCTAACATTTTTTTTGCTTTGTCTATAGTTTGTTGCGAACAAATTTTTTGACGAACAATAGTTGGAGAAAATGATTTTACTACTTTTCCTTTTTCTCTTAATTCCTTTACAAACATTGGCTTTACCATTACTCCATTATTTGCCACTGTATTATAAAATGTAAGCATTTGCATTGGTGTAGAACGCGTTTCGTAGCCAATAGACATAACTGGCAATGTTACACCCGACCAATCCTTATCTTTTCTGTTTTTTATTTTTGGAACACCTTCTCCTGCAATTTCTAAATTAAGCGGTGTTGCTAAACCAAACTGAGTTAGCTTATCAATAAAGCGTTGCGGATTTTTTTGATAATGCTTCTGAATTATCTTTGAAACGGCTACGTTAGAAGATTTTTCAAATGACTCTTGTAAAGTAATTCTACCAAATCCACCTTCATGAGAATCGCGCATAGTATAATCATAAAATTTAGTTGTGCCATCTTCCGTATCAACCATATCGCCTAAATCAGCATAACCATCTTCCATAGCAGCCATTAAAGACGCTAACTTAAATGTAGAACCCGGCTCAGTGCTTTCGCCAATTACATAATTATATTTCTCTATGTAATTTAAAGAATCAACACGCGATAAATTAACGATAGCTTTTACTTCGCCTGTTGCGACTTCCATAACCGCCACACAACCGTGATCTGCGCTATGCAATTGCAATTGACGCAACAAAGCTGTATGCGCCACATCTTGAATATTTACATCAATAGTTGTAAAAACATCAGCACCGTCATCTGGTTCTACTTCGTTTTCATCGTTAACAGGCATCCAAACATTTCCTGCAATTTTTTGCATTAAACGTTTTCCGCTTACACCTTTTAAATACGAATTGTAAGCACCTTCAATTCCCACTGGTTTAGCCGATTCTCTGTCGTAACCTAAAGTTCGAGCTGCTAAATTTCTAAAAGGTAATTCGCGTTTATTTTTTTGAATATAAATTAATCCACCTTTGTATTTTCCTAGTCTAAAAATTGGAAATGTTTTAAGTTCTTTTAATTCGTTATACCTGACATTTCTTTGTATAAAATGATAACGTGATTTTTTTTGACGACCTTTTTTTAGTTCTGCTTTATATTGTTGTTTAGATTTATCTTGAAACAAATTGCTTAAGCAAAGCGCTAAAGAATCTACATTTTCGTTAAAAACTTTATCGGTAATTGGATCCGTAACAAGGTCCATTCTAATTTCGTAAATAGGTAAAGATGTAGCTAAAAGAGCGCCATCTTCGGCAAAAATATTTCCGCGAACAGCTTCAATATTTTTATAAGCCATTGTTAGTTCCTTTGCTTTTTCTCTCCAATCATCGCCTTCTATAACTTGAATTTTAAACACATTAACTAATATAATGAGCCCAAAAAGCAGCATAAACCCATAAACCAGGTAAACTCTCCACAATATGTCTTTTTTAGCGTCCACTATTTGTTTTTAACTGTATCTATTTTTGTTTCTATCACTATTTTTTTTGGCGGAACAACCGATTCTTTCAAACCAATTTCTTGAACAGCTCTTGCAACTTCTGATTGTTTGCTTAAATACATCAAATCAGATTTTGTTGTAATATATTCTGAACGTAATTCTTTAATTTCGTTTGTTACTTTATTTATTTCTCTAACTGTTCTTTCTGCGTAATAACTATTTGCGATGTAACCCATTGCCATTACGCATAAAAAAATTATAAATGGCAATTGCTTAACTGTATTATCTCGCGTTAAAAAATTACCCGAAAAAACATCTGCTACTGATTTAGTTATTTTATTGTCGCTAGCTTTTGCTCTCGATTTAACTTCTTCAGTTACAACAGCCTCATTAATAATTGGCTCTTCACTTTTTATTTCTTTAAATGAATTTTTTGCCATTATATTTTTTCTGCAATTCTTAATTTCGCACTTCTTGCTCTGCTATTCGTTAGCACTTCAACATCAGCAGGTACAATTGGTTTGCGTGTTATTTGTTTTAGTGGAACAGTTACGTTTCCAAAAAAATCTTTTTCTGCTTCGCCAAAAAATTTACCTTGCTTTATGTAGTTTTTAACCAACTTATCTTCTAATGAATGGTATGACATTACAACTAATCGTCCACTCGGTTTTAACAAATCAACCGCTTGCTCCAACATTTCTTTTAACACTTGCAATTCGTCGTTTACTTCTATTCGTAATGCCTGAAAAACCTGAGCCAAAAACTGATTTTCTTTTTGACGAGGAGTTGCTCTTTTAATTAGTTGTTTAAACTGATCTACCGTGTTTATACTTTGTTGCGAACGATACTCACAAATTAATTTTACTAAAAACTTAGCATTTATTACTTCTCCATATTCTTTAAAAAGAATAACAAGCTTAGCTTCTTCGTATGTATTTAAAATTTGCTTTGCCGTTAGCGTAGCATTTTTATTCATTCTCATATCTAAATCAGCATCAAAGCGAATTGAGAAACCTCTTTCTGCAACATCAAACTGATGCGACGAAACGCCTAAATCTGCTAGCAATCCGTCGATTTGAGTTATTTGATGCAAACGCAAATAATTTTTTAAGTATCTAAAATTTTGATTTATTAAAATCAAATTCGCGTTATCAGGTTTGTTTTCAATTGCATCAGCATCTTGATCAAAAGCAATTAATTTACCAGTGGTTAAATGTTTTAAAATTTCTCTTGAATGACCTCCGCCACCAAAAGTTACATCCACATACACACCATCTGGTTTAATATTTAAACCATCTATACAATCTTGTAAAAGAACTGGATTATGATACTGCATTGGAAGAATCGGATTTAGTTGAGCTTCCCATTACTTCTTCTGCTAACGAAGCAAAATCAACCGACTCATCTTTCAGCATGTTTTCGTACTCTTTCTTAGACCAAACCTCAATTCGATTTGAATACGCAAAAAGTATCACCTCTTTTTCAATCATTACATCTTTACATAATGTTTTAGGTAATAAAATTCTGCTCGCATTATCCATTTCTAATTCGGTTGCGCCATTATGAAACATACGCACGAATAATCTATTTTTCTTTTCAAATAAATTAAGCTTGTTTACTGTTGCACTAATAATGTTCCACTCGTTCATTGGATAAAGCGTTAAGTGTTTTTCAAATCCACGGTTTATCACAAACTTCTCCTGAGCATCGGAAGAAATTTGCTTTTTTAACGCCGCAGGAATTAGTATTCTTCCTTTGTCGTCAACCTTGCATTCATATTCACCTAAAAAACTTGTCATCTATTGATTTTCGTTATTAGTCGTAAAATTATACAATTTTTTACCACATTTTACCATATCCTACCACATTGTTAAAAACTTTTTGACTTTTCAAACTCTTTTGCAACTTTATTTCATTTTAAATAACTGATTATCAATAATTTAAAACAATGTTTAAAAGTGGGAATTTTTTGAGTAAATAACAATCAAAATCGACCGAAAGTGGGATTTGAATTTTGCTGATTGTTAGCTTATTTTTCGATTTTAATTACCTTTGTTTTCTATATTATTGAATAAGCATGACCAAGGAAAGTGTTAAGAAAATTGATTTAGAGGCGGTAATAAAAAGTAAAAATCCAACACTTTTAAAATGGTTACCAAGATTTGTACTTTCTTATCTTAAGAAAACTATTCACCAAGATGATATAAATGCTGGCCTCGAAAAATATAAAAATCATTACGATTTTGCTTTTGTTAATGCTATTTTAGACGAACACATTGGCGTAAATATTATTATAGAAGGTATAGAAAACATACCATTACAAGGCGGCGTAGTTGTTGCATCTAACCACCCACTAGGAGGAATAGATGGGCTTGCATTAATTAAGGCAGTTGGTACAAAAAGAAAAGATTTAAAATTTATTGTAAACGATATTTTAGGAAATCTAGATAATTTAAAAAACCTTTGGTTAGAAGTAAATAAACACGGAAAAAACTCTAAAGATTCTCTTGATGCAATTGACACACATTATGGATCAAACCAAGCTACACTAATATTTCCAGCGGGTTTATGTTCGCGCAGAATAGACGGGGAAATTATGGATTTGCAATGGAGAAAAAGTTTTGTTGTTAAGGCAAAAAAATACTATTTACCTATTGTGCCTACTTATATTGAAGCAAAAAATTCTCGCTTTTTTTACAACCTTGCTTTTTACAGAAAAAAAATGGGGATTAAAGCAAATATAGAAATGCTTTATTTAGTTGACGAAATGTTTAAGCAAAAAAATCAAACTATAAAAATTACATTTGGTAAACCAATCAACGCTTCAAAATTTATTCAACTAGACGATTTTACTGCTACAGAAAAAATTAAAGAACACGTTTATAAATTAGCTATTGACCCGCACTTGGAGTTTTAAGCATTATTTAACTATCTTTATAAAAAGCGAAACTATTTTATGCAGCCAATTACACCACCAATTTCTAAAGAGCTATTACTAAAAGAACTTAACAAAGACCGATTTGTTAGAACTACTAATTATGGCGATAACGAAATATATATTGTTACGCATCACGATTCTCCTAATGTAATGAAGGAAATTGGCAGACTTCGCGAAGAAAGTTTCAGAGACGCTGGCGGAGGAACAGGTAAAGAAATTGACATTGATGATTTTGACACAACACCTAATATGCCCTACAAACAATTAATAGTTTGGGACCCCATTGAAAATGAAATTATTGGCGGCTATCGTTATATAAAATGTAAAGATGTTCCTTTTGACAAAGATGGAAATCCGCAATTGGCAACTACAGAAATTTTAACTTTTTCTAAAAAATTTATTGCAGAATATATTCCTTATACAGTTGAGTTAGGAAGATCTTTTGTACAACCTAAATATCAACCATCAAAAAACAGAAAAGGACTTTTTTCGTTAGATAATTTATGGGATGGCTTAGGCGCTGTGGTTGTTGATAATCCTGATGTAAAATACTTTTACGGAAAGGTAACTATGTATACCGATTTTAATAAAGAAGCCAGAGATTTAATTCTGTTTTTTATGAATTTTTATTTTCCTGATGCAGATAAATTAGTTGTGCCTAAAAATCCGTTAAAACTAGAAGGCGATTCAGCGAAAATGGAAAGCTTTTTTAAAGGTTTAGATTATAAAGAAGGCTTTAAAGTTTTAAATGCAAAAGTTCGTGAGTTAGGCGAAAATATTCCTCCATTGGTAAACCAATACATGAACTTATCTCCTACCATGAAAATGTTTGGTACTGCGGTAAACGATCATTTTGGCGATGTAGAAGAAACAGGAATTTTAGTTACAATAGCTGACATTTACGAAAGCAAAAAAGAAAGACACATTATTTCGTATAAGAAGTAAGATGTGAGAATTGAGATATTAGATAATAGATTTGAGACTAAAGAAATCACAATTAAACTATTCAAGCATTTTAGAAAGAAGCTAACTACTAATAACTTGAAAATTTAAACTTAAAACATAAAAAATGCTTACTATAAAAAACGCTCGATTTGTAATTAGCAACACAGATATAAGCAAATGTCCAAAAGAAATTTACCCAGAATATGCCTTTATTGGTAGAAGTAACGTGGGTAAATCGTCACTAATAAATTATATTGTTAATCATAAAGATTTAGCAAAAACTTCTGCAAAACCCGGAAAAACACAGCTTATTAATCATTTTATAATTAATGAAACTGATAAGCCTTGGTATTTGGTAGATTTACCAGGTTATGGTTATGCAAAAGTTTCTAAAAGCAAAATAGAACAATGGGAAGAATTTATTTCTGAATATTTAATAAATAGAAAAAATTTAACTTGCGTTTTTGTTTTAATTGATAGTAGATTAGAGCCGCAAACTGTTGATATGGATTTTATGCAATGGCTTGGAGAAAAAGGAGTTCCGTTTGTTATGGTGTTTACTAAAACCGACAAGCTAACAAGAAACGAATTGAACAAAAATTTAGATTTTTATAACAAAATAATGAAACAATATTGGGCGGAATTACCCACCCAATTTATTACCACCGCTGAAAAAAAATCGGGTAAAGAAAATATTTTAAAACTGATTGAAGAAACGAATAAAGACTTTAAAAGAGTTGTTTAAACTATTTTAAAATTTCCATTTTTTTAGCAAAGTGAGCACAGTAATCTCTTAAATCTTCTGCCATTTTATCTTCACCAGTTGCACGCTCTAAAGTTTGTGCCATCGACAAAAGTGTTTGATGAAAAAATAATTTCATTTCATCTACCATCATATCTTTTGCCCACAAATCAATTTTTAATGTATTGTTTTGTGTTGGATCCCAAATAGAAAGCATAATAGCTTTGCTAGGTTGTGGCTTGTCGAACTCTGAATCGCTAGCATCCCAAGAAATTGCTTCTGGCAAGTTGTTTTCGTCTAGCTCAATATTAAAATTAATTGTAGATTTTTTCATTATTTGTTTGGTTTGTATTTTGATTTATTTAATATTTTTTGTGCGTCTTGCTCTTTCATCAATTCCTCGAGCGTTATTTTATTGTTTTTCATGTACGACTTAACAATTTTCCAACCAATAAAAACACCCAATCGTGGTGGCGATTCTTTTGGAAAACCACTCGTAAAAGGCCCATCGTTCAAAAATTTAGAAATTTCGGAAGCATTAGAAGTAAACAATACTTTTTTATCTACCATAAATTTCCAAACATCAAACTCATTGTATCTAGCCCAATCTAACTGTGCTTTTGTGTACGTAATTTTCACTGTATCGTGAGCATTTACAGTTGCATCTAATGCATACAAAATTTTTCCTTGATGAATAATATCGTTTAACAAAATCTTTTTAGGATTGTTTACTTCAAACTCGGTTCCTATCCAACCTTGCATCGCATCAGCAACTATATACGATTTTTGAGAACGAGCTGTAATGTATTTTGGCCAACCCATTTTAGTATAATAAATATAATCTGCGCCTAAATACCTGTCTAAACCAATTCCTAAAACACTATCGGTAGCAACCACTCCGTATGTAAATCCAGAAACAAAAGTTACTACAGCTGGCACTCTTTTTTTAGGAAAATGATAATTGTATTTTTTAAACGATTCGGTTAACTCCGCTTTAATATCATTTACATCTGTATATTTTTTTTGCACATCGTTGTAAATCGTGTTAATGTCTTTATCGTTTAAAAAACCTTTAATTCCGGTTTCAAACGAAGGGTTTTTTTCGTCGCCAAACTGCATTATATTTTTGGTGTAACGCAAATAAAATTCGCTATACTTTTTCTGTAATGAAGCAAGACCTGCTTTTAAATCAGTTGATTTTTTTAACTCAAAAAAGTCTTGTTCAAAACGATTAAACTTTAAATTAAGTTCTATTGTTTCTGTATCTACTTTTAACGGGTCGTTTCCGCATGAAATCAGTAAAATCGACAACAAAAAAACGCCAATAATTGGATATTTAAACATAAATTGTACTATATTTGAACAAATTAAAACACCCCAAAAGTATGAAAAAGTTACTTATTATTTTAACTCTTTGCTTCAGTTCTCAATTTGTTAATGCGCAAGATGATGGCGAGGAGCGTGTAAAAAACTTTAATTTTGGTTTAAAGGTAAATCCAAATTTATCTTATATGAAGCCCCATTTAGATAACAAAACCATTAAAAGCGATGGAACAAGCTTGCGTTTTGGTTATGGTTTTATTACCGATTTCAGACTAAACAAAGTAATTAGCTTTAGCTCGGGTGTTGAAGTTTTTGGCTCAGGAGGCCGAATTGATTTTGCAGTTGCAGACTCGGCATATTACTTGTTTACACCCGAAGGCGAAAGTAAAGAAGCAAAATTTTATGCAAATACACGCACAATGTATTTAACATTTGTAGATGTGCCTATTACATTTAAAATGAAAACGCCAGAAATAGGCAGCATGAAATACTTTGGTGTGTTTGGAACCAATTTAGGAATTAGAGCAAAAGCGCGTGCTGTTGATGAGGGAGCATATATTGGCACAAAAGGACCCGTTTATAATTTTAAAAGTGATAACGAAAACATTGCCGATCAAGTTAATTTAATGCGTATGTCGTTAAATGTTGGTTTAGGCGCTGAGTATAATTTAATTGGTTCAACTTCGTTAGTTATGTCGTTAAACTATTTGCAAGGCTACACTAGCACTTTAAAGAAAAAACAAACCGAAATTGTAAGTTCAAAAGTTGGGAAAACAATTGATTTAAAATCGTTTAACAACGCATTTGCATTAACTGTAGGCGTTATATTTTAATTAAAAAAATAATTTTAAAATTTCGCCATGTAATTTTTGCATGGCGTTTTTTATAACCAAAAATTAAGAAATATGAAAATAGCTTTATCGCAACTTAATTTTATAGTAGGCGATTTAAATGGTAATTGCATAAAAATAATTGATGCAATAAACCAAGCTAAACAGCAACAATGCCATTTAATTGTGTTTTCTGAGTTAAGCATTTGCGGATATGCTCCACAAGATTTGCTCGACTACAACAATTTTATTGAACAGTGCGAACAAAAAGTGCTAGAAGTTGCCAAAACTTGTATTGGTATACACGCTATTGTTGGTGCGCCAACCCGAAATCCAAACCCAACAACCGAAGGTAAAAATTTATACAATTCTGCTCTTGTTTTAAACGAAGGCAAAATAGTAGACACCTATAATAAAGGTTTACTGCCTAACTACGATGTTTTTGATGAGTATCGTTATTTTGAATCGGCAAAAAAATTTAATTGCGTTACTATAAACAACACTAAAATTGCACTAACTGTTTGCGAAGATATTTGGGATGTAGAAGAAGATTTGATGTACACCGTTAGTCCGTTAGACGAGTTAACAAAAGAAAAACCACAACTTATTATTAATATTTCTGCCTCTCCGTTTAACTATAATCATCTGCAAAATAGAGCAAATATGCTTGCTCGCAACAATGCAAAATATAAATTGCCAATTTTGTATGTAAACCAAGTTGGTTGCAATACCGAATTAATTTTTGATGGCGGAACAATGGCTTTTAATAACGCAGGAAAAAAAGTGTTGCAAGCCAATTATTACGAAGAAGATTTTTCTGTTCTTGAATTTAAAAACAATGATATTATTGGAAGTTTAACAGCAGAAAAACCAATTGAAAAAGTAGAAAACATTTACAAAGCATTGGTTTATGCTGTACAAGATTATTTTGCAAAAACAGGTTTTACAAAAGCAGTAATTGGTTTATCAGGAGGAGTAGATTCGGCACTTACAGCCTGTATTGCAGTTGATGCTCTAGGAAAAGAAAATGTGTTAGGTATTTTAATGCCGTCAGAATTTTCGAGCGATCACTCAGTAAAAGATGCTGAAGATTTAGCAAAAAATTTAGGTTGCGATTATCATATTTTACCTATAAAAGAAAACTACGAAAGTTTAAGAAAAACATTAGCTCCCCTCTACAAAGATTTACCATTTAATGTAGCCGAAGAAAACTTACAAGCCCGCATTAGAGGTATTTTAGTCATGGGTGTTTCAAACAAATTTGGACACATTTTATTAAATACCACCAACAAAAGTGAAGCTGCTGTAGGTTACGGAACGTTATATGGTGATATGTGCGGAGGAATTGCTGTGCTTGCCGACGTTTATAAAACGGAAATATATGAGGTTTGCAATTATGTAAATAAAGATAAAATAAGAATACCAGTAAACACTTTAACCAAAGCACCATCGGCAGAGTTACGCCCCAACCAAAAAGATAGCGACTCTTTGCCAGAATACGATTTGTTAGATGCTATTTTATTTCAATACATTGAAAACATAAAAACAGCAACAGAAATTATTAAAATGGGCTACGACGAAAAAACGGTAACACGGGTTGTGCGCTTAATAAATTTAAACGAGTATAAACGTAAACAAATGGCGCCTGTGTTGCGCGTTTCGCCAAAAGCATTTGGTTACGGACGCAGAATGCCAATTGTAGGAAAATATTAGAAGTTAGAAGTAACGTAAGGATTACACAAAGCTTATAACAAGTAAAGAAAACTAAAAAATAAAGTGTATGAAAAATTTAAAAACAATATTTGTAATAATTTCTATTCTGCTAATTACGAGTTGCCAAAAAGAACTTAATACTTCTTTTACTACAGATAAAACAGAGTATTACCAAGGCGATACTGTGAATTTAACAAACACAACGGAAAATGGAAATTCTTATATATGGACAATGCCTGATGGACAAACAGTAACAACTGAAAATGCCAATTATATAATTGATACCAAACAAAAACCAGGAGTAGTAACATTTAAATTAGAATCCTTTTCTAAACGAGAAAAGCAAAGAAATACAATTTCACATTCCATAAATGTTAATTATTTACCAACTTTTATAACAACATTAGCATACGGAACTGCAGTGGAACAAGGAAATTACATACCTGAACTTATTGGTATTAAAACTGTGCAGGAAAGTAATTATTGGTACTTTACTGGCAGCAGTCGAAATTTCGAAACCTTTTACATAATAACCGTTTATTTACCGGGTACACCAACAACTATAACTCCAGGGATTTACACATTACAAAATGATTACATAGCGTTAACAGACTATAAAGCTTGCATAATAATGGATTGTAGCGGTCCTCGTCCTATTCATAAATATATTTCAGATGCTGGTGGCCAACTTGAGATTATAATTAGTAATAACGGAACAGTATCCGCAGTATTTAACAATGTTAAAGTAAACAATGGTACAAGTGAAATATCCGGGAATATTCACAATTAAAAAACCTGCTTTATTAAAAACAATATTTAGACAAATTAAAATATTAAGCAAAATAAATACAAACTATCTAAGTAGTTCCAAATTCCTAGTAGATTTGAATTTTGGTTTATGGAGAAAACTGAATTAATATATCAGATAGCAGGTGATTACCCGATTATAGAATTAAGAATAGATACAATAACTGGTAAATCATATTTTCAATATATTGATGAATAATTATAAATATTAAATCAAATGAATAAACTTTATAACATTGCTAAATACGGATTAATACTAATTTTTAGTTTAACTATTGTGTTTCATTTATTGGTATTAACAGGCATTATACCTTTTAACATTGTTTGGGGCGGGCGATTAAAAGACCACAGCGCTATGCTAAAATTTGAAACTGTTTCTATTTTAATAAATGTAGTTTTTTTGTTGGTAGTTTTAATTAAAACTAATTACTTAAAACTTAAAGTTCCAGTTGCGGTAATTACAAGCTTGTTGTGGATGATGGTTTTTATGTTTACCATAAACACCATTGGTAATTTATTTGCAACGCACTCATTAGAAACAATTATTTTTACGCCAATAACAGCAATGCTTTCTGCATTTAGCTTGGTGTTAATTTTGAAAAAGGAAAGTTAAGATTACTTTATCTCCAACTCAATTATTGGATGCCAATACACTGATTTGAAATTTTGTATTTGGTCTTTTTTAATAATTATTCCTTCGGCTTCGAGCAAGTCTTGCATTTGTGTGGGCGATGCAAAAAAATGTTTGCCAGTAAGTAATCCGTTTCTGTTTACAACGCGGTGTGCAGGAACGTATTCTGCTTGCTGATGCGAATTATTCATTGCCCAACCTACCATTCGTGATGAACGGGCAGCACCTAAATATTTTGCAATAGCGCCATAAGAAGTAACTCTTCCTAACGGAATTAATCGTACTACCTGATACACTTGCTGAAAAAAATCGCCGTTATCTTTTATCATTTAACTGGAACTGAATGTAGTTAATTAAAAATCCTTTGGCTGTAAATAATTTTTCGTAATGTGTTTGTATGCTTAATAATGATTGCTCAATATTTACAGGCGTTTTGTGGTACAAATCGCTCGTATGCAAAATAAGTTGGTGGTTATTTTCTTTAATAACTTCTAAAGTAGATTCGTATAACAAAGTACTATCTGTTTTTAAATGAATAATACCACCAGGTTTTAAAATTTGTTTGTATTTTTCTAAAAAACGTTGTGCTGTTAATCGTTTATTTTCTCTTGTTTTTTGTGGCTGAGGATCGGCAAAGGTTATCCAAATTTCGCTTACTTCATCTGGAGCAAAACAAGTAGCTATATTTTCTATTCTGCAACGCAAAAAAGCACCATTATTTAAGTTTTTTTCTTTTAATTGTGTTGCACCCACCCAAATTCTATTTCCTTTTAAATCTAATCCTACAAAGTTTTTATTAGGATATTGTTGCGCTAAACCAACGGTGTATTCACCTTTTCCACAGCCTAACTCCAACACAATTGGATTATCATTTTTAAAATAATTTTTATGCCAATTTCCCCTCAATTCAAAATCAGGAACAAGCGATGAGCGTTGTATTTGTTCAAACACATTGTCCATTTTGGTAATAGCTGCAAAACGTTGTAATTTCTTTTTCCCCATACTTTGCCAAAGTTAATAGATGTTTATTAAAAAACATATTTGCCTAGTCAAATTAAAGGCTAGCTTGGTAAATTCACCACATAGATACATAGAAAAATCGCTGGATTAAATTATATAGTTTACAGAGTTTTTCGCTTTGCGAAAACTATGCGCCACCTATCTTTACTTAAAACTATGTCGCTATGTGGTTAAAAAAAATAGTTCTATTGTTTTTGTGTATCCACACTAACTAAAAAAATTTTACTTTTATAGAATATGTTTAAGCAAAAAAATATTTTAGTTTGCCCTTTAGATTGGGGTTTAGGACACACCACGCGCTGTATTCCTATACTTAAGTATTTGCTAGAAGAAAACTACACTATTTTTGTGGCTTGCACAGCTTGGCAAAAGCAAGTACTGAGTAAGGAATTAATTGGTATTCAGTTTATTGATTTTTTTGGCTACAACATAAATTATGGCGCTTCTAACAACATAACTTGGGCTATTGCAAAGCAAATTCCCAAACTGCTTAATACAATTAAAAAAGAGCATCAATTAATTGATGAAATTATTACGAAATACAATACTGATTTGGTAATATCAGATAACCGTTATGGTTGTTATTCTAATAAAATCCCTAGTGTTTTTATTACGCACCAAACCAAAATTAAATCGCCTATTTTTTCGAGTTTAATTAATAAAATTAATAGAAAACACATTGCTAACTACAGCCAGTGCTGGATTTCCGATTTTGAAAACCATTATTTAAGTGGCGATTTATCAAGTATCGAAGGCATTAATAATGCTCATTTTATAGGCGCTTTATCTCGTTTACAAAAAAACAAAGAAGTTGTTACAAAAAAATACGATTTGCTTTTTTTACTTTCGGGACCAGAACCACAGCGTACGCAATTTGAAAATAAAATTGTAAGCGAAATAAAAAAAAGCAACAAATCGTTTTATATTGTTCGCGGATTAGTAAATAACGATAGTAAATTACAAAATGTTAATCTTGAAAATTACTGTAATTATTGCACATCTACAGAAATTGAAAAATTAGTACAAGAAAGTGAGTTGGTAATTTGTCGCTCTGGTTACAGCTCTATTATGGATTTACAAGCCTTACAAGCAAAAGCCTATTTTGTACCTACTCCTGGACAAACCGAACAAGAATACCTTGCCGAATATTTTAACTCACAAAATATTGCAGGCTATTCATCTCAAAACGATTTTTTGTTAGCCAATATTAAAAAAGAAAACTACAAAGGCTTTTCGCAACAAAGCACAAACACAAATCAAAAAGAAACTATATTAAAATTGATTGCTAAGCTTTTTTAAGCGTAAACGAAAAAGTAGAACCGACTCCTTCGGTGCTACGAACATTGATAGTTTGTTGATGTGCTTCAATAATATGTTTTACAATAGCTAAACCTAAACCCGTTCCACCTTGGTCGCGCGAACGACCTTTATCAACTCTATAAAAACGCTCAAACAAACGTGGTAAATGTTGTTTTGAAATTCCAGGGCCATTATCAGATACTTCAACTAAAATATTTTGGTCCATATCATAAAACCTAACTTCTGTTAAACCATCTTCTTTACCATATTTTATTGAGTTTACAATTAAGTTGGTAAACACTTGCCGAATCCTGTCTTTATCGGCATACACCTTTATAGGCTTATCGTAATTTTGATTAAAAACCAATTTAATATTTCGTGTTTCAGCACGCATTTCTAAACCACGAAACACATCTTTTGCCAATTGAACAATGTCAAACTTATCCATGTACAATTGCAATTCGTTGGCTTCTAATTGCGATATAGTTTCTAAATCTTCAATTATACTAATCATTCTATCTACACTGCGCGATGAGCGTTGCAAATAATCTCTATTAATATTTGGATCTTCTAAACCACCCTCTAATAGCGTTAAAATATAACCTTGAATATTAAAAATTGGCGTTTTTAATTCGTGCGAAACATTACCAATATATTCTCTGCGATAAATTTCGAGCTTTTTTAATTCTTCAATTTCATTTTTTTTGTCTTCAGCCCAACGTACAACTTCTTTATCTACCTCTTTAAAAATATCTTTACTTATATCTACATTTTTAGAAGTAAAGTCTTTTGTTGATTTTAATTCGTGAATATTTTTATATATTAATCTGATTTTATCGTAAATAAACTCTCTTAAAATATAACTAAAAATTCCGAAGCATATTAAAAACGAAAGTGCGAAAAATACTAATGGCAACCACCATTGCATTTGATTGGTAAAAAAATAAACCAATGCTGAAAAAATTAATGAAATAACAAAACCCACTACCAAAGAGGATAGCAAAGCAATGTTTGATGGCGATTGGTTTTTCATTAAAAATTAAAGTAAAAACTAAAACTCAAATTTATAACCAACACCTTTAACGGTTTTAATATATTCTTCGCCTAGTTTTTCGCGAAGCTTACGAATATGAACATCTATAGTTCTATCACCTACTACTACATCACCACCCCAAACACGTTCTAAAATTTCTTCGCGAGTAAATACTTTTCCAGGTTTAGTAGCTAATAATGATAATAGTTCAAATTCCTTTTTAGGCAAATTAATTTCTTCGCCGTCTTTAATTACATTAAAGCGTTCGCGATCAATTTTTAAACCACCCACATCAACACTTGGCAAACTTTTTTCTTCAGCATTAGAAAATCGTCTTAACAAAGCTTGTATTCTACTTACTAATACTCTTGGTTTTATTGGTTTGTTAATATAATCATCTGCCCCAGCATCAAATCCAGCTATTTGAGAATAATCTTCGCTACGCGCAGTTAAAAAAGCAATTAAGGTGTTTTTTAAACCGTCGGTTGCTCGTATTTCTCTACAGGTTTCTATCCCATCAATTTCGGGCATCATCACATCTAATATAATTAAATGCGGATGCACTCTTTTTGCAGCTTCTAAGCCTTCTTTGCCATTATTGGCAGTATATACTGAATAACCTTCTTTTCTTAAATTATAACTCAAAAATTCTAAAATATCCGGTTCATCGTCTACTATTAAAATTTTATAATCGTTAATTGCACTCATAGTTTTTTTTACAAAATTACTTTTTAAATATACGAATAAAGATTAAGGAATTGTTAACGATACTTTAAATACGTGTTTATTACAGGTTAAGAACTTAACTTAAGGTTAACCTAATGTAAAGACACACATTACAATTGAAGTATACATTTGTTGCAAATAAAAACAAAACTAAATGAAACTTTTATTTACACCAAAATTACGCTTTTTAATTATAAGTTTAAACTTATTAGCAATTAGTGCTTTTGCGCAAAAACAATCAGTTAAAGGAACTATTAAAGATAAAGTTACTGGCGAACTATTGCCAGGAGTAACTGTGTTAATAGAAAACACTCAGTTAGCAACTCAAACTGATTTTGACGGTAATTTTGAGTTAAAAAACATAACAGAAGGAACTTACAATATTGTTGTAAAATTGATTTCGTACAAACAATTGGTAATTAAAAATTATACTGTAAATGCAAATTCTACTCCAATTTCAGTTGATTTAGAAAGTGATGTAAAAGAATTAACAGGTTTTGATGTAACAGCTACTCGTGTAACTAATACCGAAAAAGCAGTGATGATGGAAATTAAATCTGCTGAGCAAGTTGTAA
The DNA here is from genome assembly GCA_040385525.1 of Bacteroidota bacterium. Lineage (GTDB taxonomy): Bacteria > Bacteroidota > Bacteroidia > UBA4408 > UBA4408 > JAZKHE01. Next base: position 501,037 of record JAZKHE010000002.1, on the reverse strand, counting down.
GCGGTGTTTCTAGTCAACAAATTGCAAAAACACAAGACAGAAGCGCGTCTGATGTAATTAAACGTGTGCCAGGTGTTTCTATTATTGATGGAAGATTTGTAATGGTAAGAGGTTTGAGCGAAAGATACAATGCCGTTTTATTAAACGGAGTTTTAACACCAAGTTCTGAAGCTGATAGAAAATCGTTTTCTTTTGATATTATTCCGAGTGGTGCATTAGATAGATTATTAATTTACAAAACGGGCGCTCCAGAATTACCGGGAGAATTTGCAGGTGGCGTAATTAAAGTGTACACAAAAAACACAAGCGATAACAATAGTTTAAGTGTTGCTTTATCAAACTCTTTTAGAGTAGGTACTACTGGAAACGATTTTTATTACAATCAAAAATATGCTTCAGATATTTTAGGTTTTGGTTTTAAAAACAGAGCATTGCCTTATGGATTTCCAAACAGTTTAAACAACGTAAAAGACGAAACTAAATTAGAAGAATTTGCTAAAAAATTACCTAATAACTGGACTTCGCAAGTTAAAACTGCTGCGCCAGACCAACGTTTAAACGCAATGTTTACAAAAACTATCAAAGGCAGAAGAATTACTGCAAACAATACTAGTTCTATAAACTATAGCAACACTAACGAAAGTGTTGAAATGAAAAACTACAACTATAATGCATATGATTTAGTTGAAAAAAGTAGCGATACCATTTATAATTATACTGACAATAGATACACCAATCAAGTTAGATTTGGCGCATTACACAATTGGGCTTTTATAATTGATAGCAGAAACAAAATCGAATTCAAAAATATTTTTAACCAAATAGCTTCTGACCAAAGCATATTAAGAACAGGTGAGAATTTTGAAGAAGGTTTTGATGTGCAAAACTACGCTTATCGTTACACTAACAGAACTATTTATAATGGTCAGTTAAATGGCAACCACGAATTTAATGGCGGAAACAGCACTTTAAATTGGGCAACTGCTTTTTCTAAAGCATGGGGAAAAGAACCAGATTTTAAACGTTTAAGAACAGTAAGAAACATTGGTACTGATGACGCTTACAAAGTAATTATTGCTCCCGGTGCATCTACACTTGATGCAGGAAGATTTTACTCACAATTAAACGAAAAAGTAATTACTGCTTCTACTGATTACGAGCAAAAAATTAGTTTAAAAAACTCAGAAATTGTTCCAAAATTAAGAGCAGGTTTTTATGTTGAGAAAAAAGATAGAGACTTTAGCGCACGTTGGATGTCGTATGGTAAATCGGTTCGTTTTAATGAATCCATTTTAGAACAACCGTTAGAGCAATTATTTTCTTCAGAAAACATAAATGCAACAAACGGCTTTACTGTAAAAGAAGGTACAAACCCAAGCGATAGCTACACAGCAGCAAACATGCTAACTGCGGCTTATGTTGGAACTTCTATTCCATTCTCAGAAAAAATAAATTTATCGGGCGGTGTTCGTATTGAAAACAACATTCAAAAATTAAAAAGTAATTCGTACACTGGTAAACCAATTGGTGTTTACAATCCAATTTTTAGAGTTTTACCTTCATTAAATTTTGCATATAATTTTAACGAGAAAAACTTAGTTCGATTAGCTTATGCGCAAACGTTAAACCGTCCAGAGTTTAGAGAATTAGCACCTTTCTCGTATTACGATTTTAGCACAAATACAGTGCTTTATGGAAATAACGATTTAAAAACACCAACTATACACAACATAGATGCACGTTACGAAATTTATCCTTCAGCAAGCGAAATGATAAGCGTGGGAATGTTTTATAAAAAATTCATCAACCCAATCGAAATGTTTTTTGTACCAGGTACAGGTTCTGGAGGAACAAGAAACTTTACTTTTGGAAACGCCGAACAAGCTACAAGTATTGGTGCAGAGTTAGAAGTAAGAAAATCGTTAGTTAATTTGTCAGAAAACAAATTCATTCAAAACTTTAGTGTAGTAGCTAACGCTTCGTACATTGTTAGTGAAGTAAAATTAGGTACAAATGCAGTTGGTCAAAATCCAAATCGCCCAATGATGGGACAATCGCCATACATTATAAACACCGGATTGTACTTTGATGATGCAGATAACAAAATTCAATTTAATATTTTATACAACGTAATTGGCAAAAGATTATACGCAGTAGGAACTGTAGGCAATCCAGACATTTACGAAATGCCTCGTAACATTGTTGACTTAAACGTTAGCAAAGGTTTTGGAAAACATTTTGAAGTAAAATTAGGTGTACAAGATTTATTTAATCAAGCAACTAGCTTTATTCAAGATTCTGATGCGAATGGAAAATTAAATAGTAACGACGAACAAATTATGAAATACAAAGTTGGTCAGTACGTAACATTAGGAGTAAATTACAAACTATAATTTTATTAAAATACTTATTAAAGAGCTTTGCAATTGCAAGGCTCTTTTTTTTGTTAATATACAGGAAACAAACACTTAACAATTCCTTTTTTTTAGGTTAAGCAACACGTAATACTACGCCATTACTTTTGCATCAGTTAAAAAAACGAACTATGAAAAAAACATTATTTACATTATCACTTGCTGCTGTTGCAGCTCTTTCATTTCAATCATGTAAAAAAGAAGGTTGTACAGATGCTACGGCTAACAACTACAATGCAGAAGCAAAAAAAGACGATGGAACTTGTTTATATGGTTCTGATGAAAACAAAGATTTAATTACAATTGAAGGTTCAATTTCTGAAAACTTATATTTAACTAACGACAAAAAATATTTATTAAAAGGCTTTGTCTATTTAAAAGAAGGTTATTCTTTAAAAATACAAGCAGGTACAATTATTAAAGGCGATAAAGATTCTAAAGGAACTTTAATTATTGAGCGTGGTGCAAAATTATTTGCCCAAGGAACTGCAAACAATCCAATTATTTTTACTTCAAACCAACCAGAAGGCGCAAGAGATTATGGTGATTGGGGTGGACTTATTGTGTGTGGAAAAGCTCCAATAAACTTGCCTGGTGGCGAAGGTGTTTTAGAAGGCGGAACAAACGCAACTTTTGGCGGAACTGATGCTGCTGATAATTCAGGTGTTATTAGTTATGTTAGAATTGAATTTTGCGGAATTGCTTTTCAACCCAATCAAGAAATTAACGGATTAACAATGGGTGGCGTTGGAAGCGGAACACAAATTGATCACGTTCAAATTTCATATAGTGGCGATGATGCTTTTGAGTGGTTTGGCGGAACAGTAAATTGCAAAAATTTAATTGTTCACCGTACATGGGATGATATGTTTGATACCGATAACGGATTTAACGGAACAATTCAATATGCTTTAGGTTTAAGCGATCCAAATGTTGCCGATCAATCAGGTTCAAATGGTTTTGAATCAGATAACGACGGACAAGGAAATTCTGTTGAACCATACACTTCTCCAACATTTGTAAACGTAAGTATTTTAGGTCCACGCACTTCTGCAACAGCAACATTTAACTCACAATTTAAAAGAGCTGCACATTTAAGAAGAGCAACAAAACAAAAAATATACAACACTCTATTAGCTGGTTTTCCTGATGGTTTATTAGTTGACGGAACAAAAGCTGAAGCAAATGCAAACGCTGGTGATTTAGTATTTAGCAATTCAATTATTGCTGGTTGTGCAAATGCATTAAAAGTAAACTCAGGAAGTTCGTTTGCAATATCTACTTGGTATGCAGCAAATAGCAATCAAACAATAGCTGACTTAAGCGAATTAAAAATTGAAGAATCATTTAATTTAACTGCTCCAAACTTTTTACCAGCAACAGGTTCTGCATTATTATCAGGTGCAAAATCGGTTACAGGAACTGAATCAACATCGTTTATTGGTGCTTTTGGAACAGAAAACTGGACAGCAACTTGGTCTAACTTCGACCCACAAACTCCAAAATATTAATTCCATTTCTTAATAATCAAAAGCCTTTTTGCAAATTGCAAAAAGGCTTTTTTACATTTGTAGCATGAAGAAAATTTGTTTTATACTATTGAGTTTTATTTTATTGTTTGCGTGCAAACCAAGTAATAAAACACAAAACTTATCCATGCAAAATTATTACTCTGCTTATAAAAGCGATTCTTTGTTAGTTAACATCGTGAGTTATATTGATAAGCTTCCTGAAAATGTAAAAGCAGAAAATCGTTTTGATTCCGCCAATAGAAACTATTACATAGAAGGATTTAAAACACGATTTCAGTTTGTAAATTACTACATAAGTACAGATAGCACGCACTATTTTACCGCACATATAAAAACTGCAAGCTTGTATAATAAAAAAAGATTAGTCGCCGGAAAATTCAAAATACAAAATAATTTAATCACAGATTTTGAAGAAGTTTTGATTACAAAAAAACTTACTGAACAAAAATTAAACGAGATAAAAGACTCTCTTTTTATCAAAATAATAGAAAACAAAGCAATAAATCACCCAGAAATTGAGTGGCCAAACGCAACTACTAGCTACTCAAAAAGCAATCATAGCTGGATTTCTAAATAAATCTTATATTTTTCTAAACAATTTTAACATTTATTTGTAATAGTATTACTATCATTTTGTATTGTATAACTATTTTTGTGCAATTACAATATGATATTAGCGTAAATGGTAGGAATAATTAAAATAGATGTAAACGAAAATTTGTACCTCAGAAACCCTGAGGAAACAGAACTTGGCAAACTAATAATAAGCGAAGGTTTATTATTAATTAGCGAATTAGGTTTTGAGCACTTCACTTTTAAAAAATTGGCAACAAAAATAGAGTCGACAGAAGCCTCTATTTACAGGTATTTTGAGAACAAACATCACTTACTACTTTATTTTATATCGTATTACTGGGGTTATATCGAATTTTTAATTTCTTTTGAAACCAACAACATAAAAAGCAATAAAGAAAAATTAAAAATAATTATTGATATCGTTACACGAAAACACAAGGATAACATTTATACTTATTTAAATGAAGAAGTATTGCATGCTGTTATTGTTGCTGAATCGCCAAAATCTTATTTAACAAAAGAAGTTGATAGTGATAATAAGTATGGTTTTTTTGTGCAGTATAAACGTGTAAACAAAATTATTGCCGATTTAATTCTCGAAATAAATCCTAAATACAAATACGCAAACTCACTATCTGTAACCATTATAGAAACATCTCAAGAACAAGAGTTTTTTCAAAATCACTTGCCTTCATTATGTAGTATAAGTGACAATAAAAAAAATAAAGAAGAATTAAAAGATTTTATAATTCATTTTGCATTTGCCTGCATTGAAAAATAACGATGGAAAAAAGCACACTTAAAAACATACACGAGTTTTTTTTAAACTACAACAGCATCGAAATAAGTCAGATGCAAATAAACTCGTACTTAAATTCTTACAAAACAAATGAAAATTTAGACGAACATAAATTTTTATCTGTAATTGTAGAAAGTGGCGGAATGTTAAGCATGGCTTATGTTGCACATCAAATAGACAAAAAAGAATTCGCCGATTTTAAAAACGATATAAGTGTTCCTGTTTTATTATTTATTCAAACAGAATCAGGAATACGTCCAAGCATCTTGTTTCAAAAAAACAAAACACTTACACAACTAATTTTTGAAAAAGAAGGAACGATTACAGAATTAACTAACGAAAACATCTCTTTTAATTTTAGTTCAACAAACGACAACTTATTTGTAACCACTTGTTTTCCGCTCGAAAAAGAATTGTATGAAGAGTTTGAAAACAATGACGAAGGAATAAAAAAATCACTTACGCCTTTTCAGCGTTTACTAAAAATTTTAAACTCAGAAAAAAAAGAAATAACCTACATCTATCTTTATGCTATTGTTGGCGGATTAATTAGTTTATCATTACCATTAGGAATACAATCTATCATCGGATTTATTTCAAGTGGCGCCATCTCTACCTCTGTTGTTATACTTATTGCGTTTATCATTTTAGGTATTTTAATTTCGGGAATGCTACAGGTAGCCCAAGTATCGATTGTAGAATATATACAACAACGCATTTTTACAAAAACGGCTCTTGAGTTTGCTTTTCGAATTCCAAAAATAAAATCAGAAAGTTTATTCAATCAAAATGCGCAAGAATTAATGAATCGATTTTTTGATATTATTACTGTTCAAAAAGGGCTTGCAAAAATTTTGGTTGAGTTTTCTACAGCTGTTTTACAAATTCTTTTTGGTCTAATTATTCTTGCATTATACCATCCGTATTTTATTTTTCTGGGTTTAATTCTAATAGTAATTTTATTTCTCTTATTAAAATATACAACACCAAAAGGCTTATTAACAAGCAATAGAGAATCGAAATACAAATATATGGTTGCGAACTGGCTAGAGGAAGTTGCACGCACTCAAAAAACTTTTAAACTAGCAGGCAGCAGCAATTTAGCAATAGAAAAAACGGACTCAAATGTTTCTAATTATTTATTTAATAGAAAAAAACATTTTAAAATTTTAATTACACAGTATTTAGGTTTTATTGGTTTTAAAACTGTAATTACTGGTGGCCTTCTAATTATGGGTTGTATACTTATAGTAAACAAGCAAATTAATATTGGTCAGTTTGTTGCATCAGAAATTATTATCATTTTAATAATGAACTCTGTTGAGAAAATAATTTTAAGTCTTGATGTGGTTTACGATATTTTAACGAGTCTTGATAAAATTAGTCAGGTAACTGATTTGCCACTAGAATATAGCAAAGGAATTCGTCTAAGAGAAAAAACAGATGGAATAAAAGTTGAGGTTAAAAACGCAAAGTTTGCCTACAATAAATATAGCGATGATGTTATAAAAAATCTTTCATTCACAATAGAAAAAGGCGAAACAGCTTGTATAGCAGGCTATAACTCATCAGGAAAAACTACATTAATTAATTTAATATTAGGCACATTCACACTCAAAAAAGGAAACGTTTTAATTAATGATTTAGATAGAAAATTATTACATCAAAACGACTTTTTAAAAGCTGTTGGAAATAATTTATCACACGAAGAAATTTTTGATGGCACTTTAGAAGAAAACATCAACATGGGCGATAAATCAATTTCGAGAGACAATATACTAAGCGTTATAAAAGAAATTGGCTTATCAAATATGCTAAGTAGTCTTGAAGATGGCTTAGATACACGATTAATTAGAGGTTCAAAAAGTGTTTCATCTAGTAATGCTAAAAAAATTATTTTAGCTCGCAGTTTAGTTAAAAACCCTCAACTTCTTGTGCTAGATGACTTTTTAATGGGTGTAGAAAAAAGCGAAAAAATTCGTCTTTTTGAAAGTATTATAAATAGAAGTAAAAAAACTACCATCATTATTTCTAACGACCCAGTTGTTATGAAATTATGCGACAAAGTGATTATACTTAAAGAAGGAGAAATTGATGCTTTAGGTAAATACGACGAAATTAAAAACAACGAATTATTCAACTAAAATGGCTGAAAATAGAGACTTTTATCAAGCACAAAATATAGCCAATAAGCTGGAATCGGCTAAATTAATTAACACACCCAACAGCATTAAAAAAGCGGGCAAATGGGTTGGCGGTACATTTATATTTTTGGTTTTGTGTTTATTTTTACCCTGGACGCAAAATATCCGCTCTAACGGAATTGTAACTTCTTTTAATCCTGCAGACAGACCACAAACTATACATTCTACCATTGCTGGGAGAATTGAAAAATGGTATGTAAGCGAAGGAACTTTTGTGAAAAAAGGAGATACCATTGTTTCGTTATCGGAGATAAAAGATAAATATTTTGACCCTGATTTTTTACTTAGAATTGGCGAACAAATAACTTCAAAAGACAATACATTAAAATCTACACAAGACAAAGCCGTTGCATTAAACAACCAGATTGATGCTTTGCGAGATGGTTTAAAATATAAAATTTCGCAAGCACAAAATAAAATTCAACAATACAAATTAAAAGTACAGAGTGATAGTATTGATTTTGTAGCGCAAAAAACAGAATACGAAATTGCAAAAGTCCAGTTTGATAGACAAGAAAAACTATACGAACAAGGCTTAAAATCGTTAACCGAATTAGAACAACGAAAATTAAAGTTGCAAGAGTCGGTTGCAAAACTTATGTCGTCCGAAAATAAATTTTTCACAACAAAAAACGAGCTTGTAAATACAATTATTGATTTAAACGCAATTGAAGCAGAATACTTAGATAAAATATCAAAAGCAGAATCAGATTTACAATCAACGCTAGGTTATTATTACACTTCAGAAGGCGAATTATCTAAAATGAATAACGAATATGCAAACATGCAAATAAGAAATTCGTTTTATAATATTACCGCTCCGCAAGATGGATATTTGGTAAAAGCGCTACGTGTAGGTATTGGCGAAACAGTTACCGAAGGCGAAGCTGTTGCTAGCATAATGCCAAATACAGATAATTTAGCTGTCGAATTATTTGTCGATCCAATCGATATTCCTCTATTGAAAAAAGGTAGTAAAGTTAGATTACAATTTGACGGCTGGCCTGCATTAGTTTTCTCGGGGTGGCCGAACGTTAGTTTTGGAACTTTTGGTGGAGAAGTAATGGTAATTGATAATATTGACACCGATGGAAAATACAGAATTTTGGTTACGCCAGATAAAACTGATGAGCATTGGCCGCAACTAATTAGAGTTGGCTCGGGCGTTTATGGTTGGGCATTACTAAAAGATGTACCAATTTGGTTTGAGTTGTGGAGAAACATGAATGGCTTTCCGCCAGATTTTACGGGCGAATTACCAGGTAAAAAAGATAAAGTTAAACACGAGAAAAAAGCAGAAAAAAAAGGTGGAGCACATGAAAATTAAAACTGCTTATTTATTTATGTTTTTATTTTTAGTAGTTATTACTAAAAATACGTTTAGTCAAAACGATACTACTTTAACTTTGGATAGTTACTTAAAACAAGTAATTGATTTTCACCCGTTGGCAAAGCAAGCCAAAACACTAAATGCTTTAGGTAAAGCAGAATTACGCATGGCAAAAGGCGCTTTAGACCCAACGTTAACTTCAAACTACAATGAGAAAAATTTTGTTACAACACATTATTATTCCATGTGGGATAATGCGTTAAAAATACCTACTTGGTATGGAATTGATTTTAAAGCAGGTTTTGAAAACAACAACGGTACATATTTAAGTAGTGAAAATTACACACCAACAAACGGATTAAGCTATGCCGGAATTTCGGTTCCACTTGGGCAAGGATTAATTATTGACGAACGTAGAAACGCAATTAAACAAGCCAAAATAGCACAGAATTTAGCCGAAGCTGAGAAAGTAAAATTAATTAATAAACTTTTGTTGCAAGCCACTAAAGATTTTTGGGAATGGAGTTTTGCTTATCAAAAAAAACAATATGTAAACCAAGGATTAGAATTAGCAACACTACGATTTAATGCTGTAACCGAAAGAGTTAAACAAGGCGATTTACCTGCTATTGATAGCGTTGAAGCAAAAATTGCAATGCAAGATAGAATTGTTTTATTAACGCAAGCCGATGTTGAATTGAATAATGCACGTTTATCAATTTCAAATTATTTGTGGCTCGAAAATAATACGCCAGCAGAATTAAACGATAAAATTACACCTCAACCTTTACCCGAAACTAATAACACAATAAGTGCTGATTCACTTTTAAGTCTTTTAAACTACGCCAAAGAAAATCATCCTGATTTACAAAAATGGCAATACAAATTAAATCAATTAAAAATTGAACAAAAATTTGCAGCTGATAAATTAAAACCAAAATTAAATGTAAACTATAATTTATTGCAAGGCGATTTTTATATTAATCCGAGTAACATTAACACCTCGTATTTGCAAAACAACTACAAGCTAGGCGTTTATTTTAATTATCCATTATTTTTAAGACAAGAAAGAGGAAAATTGGAACTTGTAAAAATTAAAAAATCGCAAACCAATTTCGAATTGCAATTTGCTAATCGCGAAATAGAAAACAACATTAAAGCAACCTACAATCAAATGTTGGCATTAAACAAAATGCTTACGCTTCAAGCAGAAATTGTAGAAAATAACTTTACACTAAGAAACGGCGAACAACGTAAATTTGATAATGGTGAATCATCTTTTTTCTTAATTAATACAAGAGAAATTAATTTAATTTATTCGCAAATTAAAGCTGCGGAGCTAAAATCTAAATACCAAAAAAACAAAGTAGAATTACTTTGGAGCGCAGGTAAAATATAAACTAAAAGCCCGATTTGCTATGCAAATCGGGCTTTTAAATTTTCTTCAAATTTAGAATTACTTTACTGCTATTTTAATGTACTGGTATTTTTCGTACTCTTTTCTGTTTTCAATAAAATCTTTATTATAATCTGGACCTTGAACTAAAGGTTTAGCTTTGCTAAACGCTATGTTTTTTGCATCAATATTATATTTTTTAAGCTCTAATTCTATAATCTGTTTTGCCGATTTTGCACGAGCCTGAGATAAATTTTCGTTTGAACCAAATGTTTTTGTTGGCACTTTAGATGAGCTAGACTCTACATCTATTGTTGCTTTTGCACCAGATTTAGTTAAGTAACTAATGTATTTCATAAAAGCAATAAAATCAACATCCGTTACGTCAATAGCCTTAGCGTTATATTTAAAGTGCATTTCGTAGGTTTTATTTTTATTTTCTTTTAACGCTACATTTGTTTCTGATAATTCAATAGTACTTACATAAGCTAAATCATCTGGCAACACATCAAAACGATACATTTTTTCAACAATAGGACCATCTTTAATAATCTTACCATCTTCGTTGGTTAGGTATAATTTTGCTTGTGTTAATGTGTTATTAGTATTTGGAAGAACAACTACATAACGCTCGTCTGGAGCTAAATTTTTAAACAAAAAGTGTCCGTTTTGGTCAGTTACTGTTGAGTCTATAACTAATCCTTTTTCGGTTTGTAAATAAACTAAAGTATTAATCAATGGATCTGTTGCAGCTTTGTCTTTTACAATTTTTCCTTTTAATTGAATTCTAAACGAAGAACTTTCTTTTTCTAATAATCTTAACTCATTAGCAGTAGCACTTAAAGTTTCGTATTTAAAAAACCCTAAGGTATCAGTTTTAGATTCGTTTAAAATTACACCTTGTTTATTAACTATTATAAAACGAGAATTTGTTTTTAAACCCGTTTCTCCTTCTGCTAATCTTACTGTATATTTTTGATCTGGAGGAAGATTTACAAATCTAAATTTACCATATTTATCGGTTGTGCTTTTTTGTACTACTTTTTGATTTGCATCTACCAACTCAATTTTTTTATTGGCTACAGAACTCATCCAAGGATCGCCATTAAGCATAAAGCCAACTAACTCTGTAAGTGTTTCGTCTACAAGAATTTTACCTAATTCATTCCCTTCGTTTGGTAAATCAAAAAATGCAAACTTACCTTCTTTATCAGCAAATGTTAAACGTTTTAAATTACCATCTTCATCTGTTAAAAAAATTGGTGATTTTTGGTTAAACTTTCTATCAACCTGATCTAACGACAAAAAATAATCTTCTATTTGATCTAAATTAGTAAATACAAAAAATCCTGTTGAATCTGTTTTGCCTTGCGCTGCAACTGCACCTGTTCGCTTATCAACCATTTTAAGGTTTGTATTTTTAAGCGCTAAAGTATCTGGACCATCAACATAAATTATGGTTCCTTCTATAAAAGTTTTTTTAACTTTTTTAACCGTTTTAAATGTCGTTAACTCTAAATCAAATGTTTTGTCTAAAACAGTATACGACTTAGATGGATCGATAAACATCTCATCTATAATTGAGTTGTATCCTGGCGCATCGTAAACAATTTTGTAGGTTTTACCTGGAGGCAAAATAATGATATACTTCCCAGTCATAATATTCGGAGCATATTCTCCAATTAATCGCTCATCTGTTTGACCTAATTCAAAAATTGTAATTTTGGTACCTTGTGGTAAAGTATCTAAATTTCGAGTTGCCAAAAATCCTTTTAAAACAGTAAGTTTTTTTTCTGTTTCTTCGGGCATAGTAATTAAATAAATATCTTTTTCGCCAACTCCGCCTTCTTTAGCAGAAGTATAATAAGCTCTTTTACCATCAACTGATGTTACATAAAATAGATCATCTTCTGATGTGTTTATGGGAATTCCAATATTTATTGGCTCAGACCATTCGTTGGTTTCTTCATCAAGTGTAGAATAAAAAATATCAAAACCACCTATCGTTCTATGTCCGTTTGAGGAAAAGAATAATTGTTTTTGATCGGGATGAATAAACACACCGTCTTCATCAAACTTTGTATTAATTTTTGAGCCTAAGTTTTGTGGAGCACTCCATTCTTTATTAGGCATTTTTGTACATCTATAAATATCTCTCTCGCCTAAACCACCTGGCGCTGTAGAAACAAAATAAATAGTATTACCATCTGAAGTAACGCTTGCACTTGGCACCCAATAATCGGCTTCGTTTATAGGTTTTGGTAATTTTACTGGTTTAGTCCATTCGTTACCAATTAACTTACTTTCGTATAGTTGCCCGTTTACTTTTTCTTCTTCGTAAATGTAAATAGTTTGCCCATCGGTACTTATACCAACACTAGCCTCATGATTAACCGTGTTTATGTTATCGCTAATTTTTTGCGCAGCGGTCCAAGGGCTATTTTCGTCTTTTCGTTCTGAATAATACAAATCCTCAAACCAAAGCCCATCTTTTTTAGAACGTGCGCCGTTAGAGCTTCCTTCTCTACGCGAAGTAAAAACCATATAGGTTTCGTCACCATTTACAAAAGCTGCATAATCGGGATACTGACTATTTATACTATCTCCTATGTTCGTAATCTTAACATTTACAGGTTTTAACGCTAATATTTTACCATATTCGCATTGGTCTAAAAGCAAATTAACTAACTCTAATTGGTAAGTATTGTTTTTAGATAAGGTTGCTTTGTAGTTTTGGTAAAAAGTAATTGCATCTTCAAAACGCATATCGTGATGGTAGGCTTTTGCCATATCAAAAAGAGCAATTTCGGGTGCTCTGCGTTCTTTTGAATAAAATTCGGTGTATTTTTTTGTTGTGTTTTTTACCGCTCTTTCTAAATATGGAATTGCTTTTGATTTGCCTACATTCTGGTTTAAATAACACAAACCTACTTTATAATTAACATTTGAATTTGTAGAATCTAATTCATAGGCTTGTAAAAAGGCTTTTAATGCGTTTTTATAATTTTCGTAAACAAGATTGTAATCTCCTTCTTCAAATAATTTATCAAACGATTTTTCTTGCGCAAAAGCTATATTACTTGCACAAATAATCGACAAAAGAAAGAATAGTTTCGATAGATAATTTTTCATCGGTGCCAAATATATATTATTTTTTTAAAATACAAAACATACTTATTCGTATTTAATTAACAATAATCTATTAATATTCAATCGTTTCGGGTAATAATTGTTGCTGTATATTAGTTGTATCGGGCTTTACAACACTGTTTTTAGCTAAACCTTTTAACTCGACTATTGGCAATAAATTAGCTTTTTGAGTTTCTGAAATAACTCCTTTTGCCCACAAATGATTACCCAACAACTTATAATATCCTTCTAAATGTGGTAGTAAATTACCCGCTTCGTCAAAACTATATCTAAATGCTTTAGGCCGCGGAACTATTGATGCTAAAAAAATACTTTCTTCTAAAGTTAAAGCAGAAGGACTTTTATCAAAATAAAAACGACTTGCTTCGCCAATGCCATAAACACCTGGCCCCCATTCTATTATGTTTAAATAAACTTCATACATTCTTTCTTTACCAACTAAACGGTTCGATTCTATTAACCAAACAATTAAGGCTTCTTCAATTTTACGAGCAACTGTTTTATTCCTTGTTAAAAAAACATTTTTTACCAATTGCATAGAAATGGTACTTCCACCTCGAGCAAATCTTTTTTCTTTTATGTTGGTTGCGATAGATTGTCTAAATGCGCCTTCGTTAAAACCACCATGGTAGTAAAAATTACCATCTTCTGAAGTCATTAATGCTGACTTTAAATACTGACTAATTTCTGAAATTGGAGTATAATTTGGATTAGAAGGTCCAACTAAAAAACTCCTTACGGGATTACCTTTTTCGTATGCTGTGTAATGAAACTCACCGTTAATTTTCGAAAAATTTGTTTCACCATATTTTAAAACTTTAAATCCCGATTTTTCTAATTTACTAGTAAATTCAACCGAATCGGGATTGCTTAAATCGATTGCGAAATTTAAATTATAACTTAGTTTTCCTTTGGTTTGTATTCCTTTAAAATTTTGAAATAACCCTTGTGGCAACGACTCAAAAAAATCTTGCGAATTTGTTTCTCGCATTTTTACTTTTAAAGCTATTTTTTTTGAATTTTTATTATCGAAATTAAAATAAGTTGACAATAAAATAGTATTTAAAACTGCTGAGGAAGAGCTATCTAATTGCAATGCAGTTGGCGTAACAGTAAGCGCAAAATTAAATATACCTTTTTTTATGGTAACGTCTTCTGGCGAAATTCGTTTGTGGTTAATTAATAAATTTGTGCTAGTAACATAACCCTTTAATTTAGATTCATCATTACTCAAATCAGCTTCGGTAATTGCAAAACTAAGTGTATCCGCACCTATTGTAAGCCCAAGGCTTGTTCCTAAAATTGGAATTTTTTTCTGGTATTTTTTATCATTAAAACTATTTAAACTTACAAATAGTTTGTTGTCTGATTCATCAATACTTCCAAAACATTTCCAAGCGCTACGCTCGCCGTTTTCAAATCCGTAAATGGCTGTATTAAAGTTTTCGCCATCTAAAATAAAATAAGGAACTACCGCTAATGAATACGAATTATCGATTTTAGTTTTAATTACTATTTGTTTTAAATTTATTTCATTTGGTAAATTATCAAACAATTTAGTAAACACCGACTTTACAATTCCAGCATAGTTAGTCGATTTTTTTCTAGAAACTTTTATTATCGAATCTTTAGGTAAACTATCGTTTTCTGCTTTTTTCTGAATAAAACCGGCATAATTAGTTGTATCACCTTGTTTAAAAACATTTAAATAAAACGCATCGCAGCTAAGTGTTTTTAGCCGAACAGAGCCTACCAATAGTTTAAAAAAACTAATTTTTGTTTCTAAATTTTTTATTACCAAAAGTGTGTCTGCTTGGTTGGGCTTAATTGAAATTTGCGTTGCAAAAAAGCTAGACAAACCCTTTAATTTAGCACCATCTACTTTTATTTCGCAATTAAAGCGCTTAGAATAGGTATTTAGTTTTTTTTCTAAAACAGATTCTAAAATCATATTTCGAAACAAAAAGTAGCACACTACAAATGCTAACAAAACACCAATTGAAACTTTAAAAATCTTCACTTTGCTCTTAAGAAATATTTCATGCAAATGTAGTAGTTTTAGCACATTGTAAACTATATTTGTAACATGAAAAGTGTTACAATTCGTTTTCTTTTTTTGGCAACCGCATTATTTGGTGTTTTAAGTTGCTCTAATTCTGAAGAAACAGAACAAGCCGTAGTTGAAGAAGTTCCTGCTTACGTGCTCTCTACAGAGAAAATGAGCGATGTTATGACGGATTTACACATTATTGATGCCACTATAAATTTGGGCTACATTAATCAGAGTGCACTTATCTACAACAAAGCAAAATTGCAAGATTCTGTGTTTTTTCAGCACAAAATTAAACGTGCCGATTTTGATTCATCGGTGGTTTGGTACGGAAAACATATTGAAGATTTAAAATCTATTTACGAGGATGTTACCTTTAAACTAAACAAAAAACACGCAGAAGCGCAACGTTAGTTCTGTTTAATTTCTTGCAAATATTTTTCGCATGCAAAAGCAACTGACTCGTTTAATGGAATAAACTTCCAACCAGTTAGTTTAAGCACCTTAGCATTATCAAAATATTTTTTATTAAATGCAGATGCAACACCCGAAGCGGTAATTTGTGGTTTGTTCCCAAACAGTTTTGTAAAATTCAAAAACTGAACTCCAATATTTACAAGTGTTCTCGAAACAAAAAGTGACGGCGCTTTCTTTTCAAATGACTTTGAAGCATGCTTATAAAAATCAACAAAAGAATGATTGTTTTCACTTAAAATATAACGTTCCTTTTTTACGTCCTTATCCATTAACTTTATTGCTAACTGAGCCACATCTCTAACGTCTACAAAACCAGTAATTCCGGGCATTATAAATCTCATTCCTTTATAGGCACTAATAATCATGTTACTACTGCTACTCCCCCAATTTCCAGGTCCAATTATTAAAGTAGGATTTATTATAAATGCATCTAAACCTTCTTCAATTCCACGCCAAACTTCGCGTTCTGCATTAAACTTTGTAATGGAATAAGCACTTTTTTTATTAGAACTTGTCCAGCTATCTTTTTCGTTAACCAAATTATTTTCTTTTGCTTCGCCCAAAGCAGCAACCGAACTTACATGACATAATTTAATTTGTTTTTCTAAACAAGCATTAACAACATTTGCCGTGCCTTCTACATTTGCTTTATACAACAAAGCATAATCATCATCGTCAAACGAAACTAATGCAGCACAATGATAAACTTGCTTTACATCAATAAGAGCTTCTACAATCGAAAAAAAATCGCATACATCGCCTTCTGCAAACTTAATTTTATCAAATAAATGCTCCGCATTGTAGTAGGAAAAAACAGACTTTATTTTTTTTACATTGCCTAAATCTCGAACAAGCGCTTTAACTTCTTTTCCTTCTATTAAAAGAAAATAAAGCAAATGAGAACCTAATAAACCAGTGGCGCCTGTTACTAATACCATAATCAAACACAAAGTTATTAATTATTATGTGCGAAGTGTTTTTTGTAAGCACTAAAATAAATTCATAAATAGTATATTTGCGCATCAAAAAACCACAAATAAGCTCACTATGAAAAAGAATTTTATTGAAGAATTGCGTTGGAGAGGCATGTTACACGATGTAATGCCAGGCACTGAAGAATTATTAAATAAAGAAGTAGTAAGTGGTTATATTGGCTTTGACCCAACTGCAGACTCACTTGGCGTGGGAAACATGGTACAGGTTATGACTTTGCTTCATTTTCAGAGAGCTGGTCATAAACCAATTGCGCTAGTAGGTGGAGCAACAGGCATGGTCGGCGATCCATCAGGAAAAAGTGCTGAACGTAATTTAATTTCGGAAGAAATTTTACAACATAATTTAGATTGCCAGAAAAAACAATTAGAAAAATTTTTAGATTTTAATTGTGGCGAAAATTCTGCTGAAATCGTTAATAATTATGATTGGTTTAAAGATTTTAGTTTTTTAGGATTTATAAGAGATGTGGGCAAACACATTTCGGTAAACTACATGATGGCGAAAGATTCTGTTAAAAACAGACTAGAAACAGGTATGTCGTTTACAGAGTTTAGCTACCAGCTAATACAAGGTTACGATTTTGTGCATTTAAGCAAAAGCAAAAACGTAAAATTACAAATGGGTGGTTCCGACCAGTGGGGAAATATTACGACCGGCACCGAATTAATTAGAAGAATGAACGTGGGCGAAGCTTACGCATTAACTACACCACTAATTAAAAAAGCCGACGGAACTAAATTCGGAAAATCAGAAAGTGGAAACGTTTGGTTAGATGCTAAAAGAACTTCGCCTTATAAATTTTACCAATTTTGGCTAAATTCAGCTGATGCTGATGCCGTTAATTATGTTAAAATTTTTACACTTTTAAACAAAGAAGAAATTGATGCTTTGGTTGAAGAACACAACAAAGCGCCACACACGCGTATTTTGCAAAAAGCATTAGCAAAAGAAATTACCATTAGAGTACATTCCGAAACAGAATACTGGATTGCTGTTGAGGCATCAGATTTATTGTTTGGAAAAGGTACTGAAGAAAGTTTAAATCAACTGGAAGAATATGACTTTTTAGCAATATTTAATGGAGTTCCGCAAACTACAATTGCCAAAACAGAATTGCAAGCTGGATTAAATCTTGTTGATCTGTTGGTCGATAAATGCGATATTTTTCCTTCGCGCGGCGAAGCTCGAAACATGATAAAAGGTGGTGGCGTACAGATTAATAAAACAAAAACAGGCAATGCAGAACTCATAATTAATGAATCACATCTAATAAAAAACAAATATATTTTGATTCAAAAAGGCAAGAAAAACTATTACTTGTTAATAGCAGAGTAAATTTTCTGCGAGAGAAGCGAAGCAGTCTAACGAGTATTGCATTTACTTACAAAGTTATACGCGAGAGTTTGCCCCGTTATCACTCGCAAAGACGTGCTTTGTTTTCTTTTGTGGCTTTTGTGGTAAAAAACTAAACCAATCTCTGTGCTGTGCTTTGTTGCGAAATATTATTTTGCTCCAAATTTTTTAGTAAAACTAAACCTGGTTTTTTTCCAATTTCTATTGTACCGAATTGTTTTTCAATACCTAAAAAACGAGCACCATTTGCACAAGCTATTTGCAACAAGTCTTGCGTAGAAAAAATAGCAGCATGTTTCGCAATAATTTTTAACTCGCTTAGCACACATAAATCGTGGTTAGAAGCCAAACTATCTGTGCCAACTGTTAAACGATTTAATTGCTTTTTAAAAACTGAATAATTGGGTAATTTATTTTCGATATACAAATTAGCATTAGGGCAAAAACACCACCACAAATTAGCGTGTGTTTTTAATGCGTTTTCAATATCGTTTTCAGTAGTAAAAGTATTATGAACCAATAAGCTTTTTAAATGCTGTGGTAAAAACTGCAAAACGTATTGCAACGAGTTTATTCCTTTTGATTTCCAAAAACTGGTATCAATTCCAAAGGATTTTAAACGCTCTAAAATTTTTCCTTTAGCTTGTGTAAACAATAAATTTTCGTCTTCGTTTTCTTGATTATGAATACTTAAAATACTATTGTTTTCTGTTGCCAAATCTGTAATCAGTTTCCATAACTTATCCGATACCGAATATGGCGCATGTGGCACTATTGATGCGTTTAATTTGTTTTCAATAAAAGTATCGTACACTTTTTTCCCTTTTGCAAAAGCAGCTTCTGCCCTATCGGGATGAAATGCAAAAACCTCTACAAAATTGTGAAAATAAATTTGCGATTTTAGCTTAACATTTAGCGTATCGTTGGTGTTGCAAATATCGCCCACGGCAACAATTCCGTTAGCGTACATTTTTTGATAAGCGGTATTTATTGCTTCCTCAATTTCTGCACTAGCGGGTTGTTTTAAGGCTTCAATTTCTTTTATAAATTCGTGTAAACCTTTTTTTTCACATAATTTATTTTGCAAATACGACAACTCTAAATGGCAATGTGTATTTACAAAACCCGGACAAATAGCTCCTTGCAATACTTCTACATTTTCTTCGCTTTCGTATTGTTTTACTTGTAAAATGGTTCCATTATCATCGGTAACAACTAAACCATTCTCAATAGGAGAACTACTCAGCGTATAAACAATATCAGCTTTAAATTTGCGCATGCTCAAAGATAAAGAAAGTTAAAGACCAAACTTCATTTATTCTGTCAACTTCATCTAACAACAATTTTGCGTATCTTTGTATTGTGAATCCTTTAAAAGACATACGTGCACTTAGTTTAGATGAACTAAAAACAATTTTCACTGAAAAAGGCGAAAAGGCTTTTCGTGCCAAGCAAGTGTACGAATGGTTGTGGCAAAAATCGGCCATTACTTTTGATGAAATGAGTAATTTATCGAAAGAACTACGCACTTTTTTAAACGAAAATTTTGTAATCAACGCCGTTAAAGTAGGCGAGTTTCAAAAGAGTAACGATAGAACCGTAAAAAATGCTTTTAAACTGGTTGACGGCAATGTGGTAGAAGGTGTTTTAATTCCATCTACAACACGAATGACGGCTTGTATATCGTCGCAAGTGGGTTGCAGCTTAACCTGTAAGTTTTGCGCAACTGGTAAACTTGAACGATTAAGAAATTTGAATGCTGACGAAATTTACGATCAAGTTGTTTTAATAAAAAATCAAGCACGCGATTTTTATAATCAAAGCCTTACCAACATTGTATACATGGGTATGGGCGAACCTTTACTGAATTATAAAAATGTATTAGAAAGTATAAATAAAATTACTTCGCCCGAAGGTTTAAACATGTCGCCGCAACGCATAACGGTTTCTACTGCTGGTGTTGCCAAAATGATAAAAAAGTTGGGTGATGATGAAGTACGATTTAATTTAGCACTTTCGTTACACGCTGCCAACGACGAAAAAAGGAATCACATTATGCCTATTAACGAACAAAACTCGTTAGACGCATTAGCAGAAGCATTAAACTATTTTTACGAAAAAACTGGCACACGTGTAACCTTTGAATACATTGTGTTTAAAGACTTTAACGACACATTACTAGACGCGCAAGAATTGGTTGCTTTTTGCAAAAAAGTGCCTGCCAAAGTAAATATTATTGAATATAATCCTATTGATGGTGGCGAGTTTCAACAAACTTTGCCCGAACGTTTAGAAGCTTTTACAAAACATTTAGAGAATAAAGGCGTTATTGTTAATGTACGCAGAAGTCGTGGTAAAGATATTGATGCAGCCTGCGGACAGTTAGCTAACAAAAATAAAGCATTAACCGTTGAAAGAAAATTTAAACAAAATAAAGTATAAGTTTTATTTTATTGTTGCATTGCTTTGGCTTTTAGCAAGCTATAACACAAGCGCACAACAAATAAATATTGACTGGGGCAGCTTACACAAAAAACAGAATAAAACTTATATTACTGATTTTGTAGGCAATGATGGTACTAGTTTTTTTATTGTTAGAAAAAAAAATGCGAGTCTGTTTTCGAGCGCAAAAATATTTATTGAAAAATACGATGCGCTCAGTTTAAAAATCCGTTATTCTAAAGAATTACAATTACCTAAAACCAAAGACAAAAAACACCAGTTTGAAAAACTAATTTTATTAAACAACACTTTAGTTTTATTTACCTCCTACTACGACAGCAGTACTGATAAAAACAAGGCCTTTGCGTGGAAACTTACTGAAAATGCTTTTGTTATTCCTAAAGAAGTATTAGTAGATGAAATTGAAGCACATAAAAAAAATAACAGCGGAAGCTTTGATTTTATTGTGTCGCCCAATACAAAAAAAGTATTGGTGTATCACAACAAACCCTATCAAAAAAACAACACCGAAAAATTTGCTTGTAGTTTTTTAAACGATACACTCGGCATTGAGTTCAAAAAAAGTTTTGAATTACCTTACAAAGACAAAGAAAGTTTTATAAAAGAATATAAAATTGACGATAACGGAAACATTGGGTTGCTCGCAAAAGTGAGTATTGATAGTGATTACAAAAAAAGTAAAGACAATTTTTATAGTTTATTATACATTCCGAAATCGAGTGAAACTTTAAAAGAATTCAAATTAGATTTAGGTATAAAAAAAGTAAGCGCTATAACTTTTTCATTTGCAAATAACGGAAACGTTATTGCAGCGGGATTTTACTCTTATTTAGGTCGAAGCGAACAAGAAATTGCTGGAGCATTTTATTTAAAAATTGATAGCGAACTCAATCAAATTGTAAACAACAATACTAAAGATTTTGATAGAGATTTTTTATCTGAATTTATTTCGCAACAACGTATAGACAAAAAAAGAGAATTACAAGATTTTTTACTTAAATCGATACGCATTTTACCAAATGGTTCAACAATTTTATTAGCTGAGCAGTATGAAGAAAACACCGTTTGCTACAGCGATATGCGCACAGGCATGTTAAACTGCACTTACTACTATTATTACAACGATATTATTGCCATAAAATTTAATGAAATGGGAATGTTTGAGTGGAGCAAACGCATACCCAAAGAACAACTTTCAGTAAACGACAGAGGAACTTATTCTTCATTTATAGTAACCGATTACGATAATCAAGTGTACATTATTTTTAACGACCACCCAAGTAATTTATTACAAAAAGGAAATAGCTTTAATCCGCGCACTATGGATAATCCAAAACGCTCGGTAACAGCAATGGTTGTTTTAGCGCAAAATGGCGAAATGGCAAAAGTTAAATTATTTAAATCTGCCGATGAAAAAATCTATATTAGTCCGCACTTATACGGCAATTTAAACCAATCGGAATTAATCATTTACGGACAAAAAAACAGCAATTATAAATTTGGGCGTATTAGCTTTCAATAATCTTAGTAACTTTGGACTTAAATGGCAGTAATTGACGAAATAAAAGCTCCAGTAGCCAAAGAAATGGATGAATTTGAAGTTATTTTCAAAAAATCCATGAAAAGTAGTGTTCCATTGCTTGATAAAATAACTCAATACATTGTAAAGCGAAAAGGAAAACAATTACGCCCCATGTTTGTGTTTTTATCGGCTAAAGCAACAGGAACACTTAACGAATCAACCTACAGAGCCGCTTCGTTAATAGAATTATTGCACACTGCAACTTTGGTACACGATGATGTAGTTGATGACTCTAATGAACGCAGAGGTTTTTTCTCGATAAATGCTCTATGGAAAAATAAAATTGCCGTTTTGGTGGGCGATTATTTATTATCAAAAGGACTTTTACTTTCTATCGACAATAACGATTTTGGTTTGCTTAAAATTGTTTCTACCGCTGTGCGCGAAATGAGTGAAGGCGAGCTGTTGCAAATTGAAAAAGCCAGAAAACTAGACATTAAAGAAGAAATATATTACGATATTATTCGTCAAAAAACAGCTTCGTTAATTGCGTCTTGTTGTGCATGTGGTGCGGCTTCCGTTGGTGCAACAACCGAAAAAATTGAAATGATGCGAGAGTTTGGAGAGCTTACTGGAATTGCTTTTCAGATAAAAGATGATTTGTTTGATTATGGTTCTGATTCGCAAATTGGAAAACCAACAGGAATTGACATAAAAGAAAAGAAAATGACTTTGCCATTGATTTACGCACTAAGCAAAGCCAGTTATTTTGAAAAAAGAAGAATTATAAACATCGTAAAAAACAACAATAACGATTCAAAAAAAGTGGCCGAAGTAATTGATTTTGTTATAAAAAGTGGTGGTTTAGAATACGCGCAACAAAGTATGCACCAATACAAAGACAAAGCACTTGCTATTTTAAATAAATTAGAAAAATCTGAAGCGGTTGAATCGCTAAAAAAACTTGTTTTATATACCATCGAAAGAGAAAAATAATTATGTTACGTTTTAAATTTTTATTCCATTTAGCAATTGTTTTTACGCTTGTTTTTTCTGCTTGTACTACAGAAACAAAAACGGAAGAAACCACAAAAAAACCTAAGGTTATTAATGGTTTGTTTTTAGAGAAATACGAAAATGGCGTTAAGCAAATGGAAGGAAACATGAAAGATGCTAAACGCACTGGTCCTTGGAAAGCTTGGTATCCTGACGGAACAATTTGGAGCGAAGGCGAATACAAAGAAGGAAAACGTGATGGAAAATCGACGGTGTATTTCGAGAATGGAAAAGTGCGTTACGAAGGAAACTACAAAGACGACAAACAAGTTGGTATTTGGAAATACTATGATGAAGTTGGAAAACAGATAGAAGAAAAAAACTTTGACGCAATTCAATAATATTAAAAAAAGGGTTAACGATGTTAACCCTTTTTTGTTTTAAAAACTTAATTTACAAATTATAAATTGGTTTGTTTTTAGGCGCAGTTACCTTATAGTTTAAACTTAATTTCTTAGTTTCTTTTGGTTTTATTTTAAGTTTCCAACTAACTAAACCGCTTAATTCATCAAGGCTTCCTTTGCTCAACTCAGTAGCTTCTACTTTTACATTATTGTCGTTACTCATTGGTATTTGATCTACTATTTCAATTTCAATAGCTTGGGCTTTTGTGTTATGAATTGTAATGTCGTAATACTGCTCTGCCACTTTGTTTTCGTTAATTAACTTTTCTTTCGACTTATCTTTTAATTTTTTTCTCTTAATCACAATGCTTTTATCTCTTCCTAAACTAATGTTTAGCGTATCGCTTGTTTCGTTTGGATTCAAATATGAATTACCAACATACGCTCCATCTAAATAAACACGGGCATCAGCAGGAATTAAATTCAAGTTTTCCCAATCAAATATTTTTGCTCCTAAGTAAGCGTATGTATCTAATTTTGGAACCGCAGAATAATAAAACTGTGTTGGTATTTGTTTATTTTCAATTACTACTTGATGCTCTTTTCCATCAGCCAAAATGGTATATTTTAATTTAATTTCGTAATCCATTCGCACCATACTTTCAGTTGCTTCAGTATAATTAGATGAGTAATTTGCATCTACTAACTCATCGTAACTTGGCGAAGGTGCAGCTGCGCCAGCATAGGCAGCGCCATAAGCTTCAGATTTTTCAAAATCATTTGACCTTTCTTTTTTATCTGCTGTATATTTTCTTTTTGGTTGTGGCGCATACCAAGCTAAATAATACGGTTGCAATGTTGGACGCAATCCATTTTCATTTGGCGAACCAGTAGAAATAGTTAAGGAAACATTGTTCCAATCCATACCCGAATTTTGATACACTTTAGCACGGTGCATTAATTGAATTTGGTTAGAAGTGCTTTCTGCTCTTAAATCGTAAGTTGAATTCCAACCTGCATTACCCATAAAATAATTTACTTTTAAAAAGCCTGTACCAGCAGCTTCGGCAAACAAAGTAACAATTACTTGGTGTATTGGGCTTTGCTCATTTTCTCCAGGAGTATACGTTCCGTTAATTAAATTGGTTAAACCGCTTTGTCTTTCGTATAAAGGATTTTTTAGTTCTGTAATACGAGCTTCTTCTTTTTTAATTTTTAGTAATTCGGAATTAATATTGTTTAAACGAAGTCTCAAATATTCTAACGATTCTTTAACCAATTGTAACGAATCTTTTTTAGTTTCGCCTTTGATAATTCTGTTGTTTAGTAACAACGATTTTTCTAATGTTAATGCTTCGCGTTTATCTTTGTTATCATCTAACATATAATCATACATTTTTAACGAATCTTTTATTTGTTTGAGTTGCAAAGTATATTTTGCATTGGCTTTTTCAATTTTTGGCTGACTTGGAGTTTTGTAAGTTAAACGGTATTTTACATCCATAATTACAAAAGCACCTTTGCCTTCTGCCTGCAAACTATTTTGATCGAGATAAGGAGAAACCCCTTCTAAAATAATATCTTGTGTGCCTTGCACAAAATTTATGGGTTCAACATAATTTAACTGCGCACCTTGCCTAAACACAGTTACTTTATCCAAATTGGCTTTTATTGTTTTTTCATTCGCCGCATTAACACTTAGTATACCAAGCGTTAAAAATGTTAAGATTACTTTTTTCATATTCAATTTATTTAGATTTTTTATGAATAAAATTTGTTATTTACCTACTTGATGACGAGAGAATAAAAATTCCATAACATTCCATAAAAAAATTTAACTTTATTTCAATTTTACAGGATTAACAAGCATTTCGAATTTGAAAAAAACAACTCTTTATTCATTTAGCATTTTGTTTTTGCTGTGTTTAGGCGTGTTTTTTATAAACAGATACCAAACACACGATTGGGGCGATGATTTTGCTTTATATTTAATGCAAGCGCAAAAAACAGCAAGCTTTCAATTACAATTTCCAACGCATTATGTTTTTAACGAATTAAATCCTCTTGTAGCTCCTACCTTTTATCCACCAGTATTTTCAATATTTCTAAGCATACTTTATCCTGTTTTAAAAACAGATATTAGCAACTATATTATTGTAATACACTTGCTATTATTGCTAAATGTTTTACTTTTTTGGCATTATCTTAAATCAAAATATTCACATTTTTTAGTTATTGCGTTATGTTTACTTTGGGCTTACAATCCATGGATACTACATTTTAAAAATGAAGTGATGAGCGAATTTTTATTCGTTACATTTTTAATATTATTTTATATAAATTATACCAAAAAGAAAAATTTACTGCTTCTCATAATTTTAGGCGCATTACTCATCAGCACACGAAGCGTAGGCTGGGCAATAATTCCAGCCTTGTTAGCAATTTCGTTTCTGAAAAAAGATTGGAGAGAAAGCCTTTTAATTTGTGTTGGAATATTACTAGTAAGCGGAATTATAAATCTGCTTTTTACAGGCCAAATTAGTGGCGCAAATTATTCTTCAAATTTTAAATGGGATGAAATTTTTATTACAACTCAATCTAATTTACAATTCTACTTTAAACACATTTACAATTGGTTTATTCCTTATTTAGAAACTAAAAACTTTTTAATTTTGCCTACTCAGTTTATTACATTAGGCTTACTATTGTTAGGATTGTATTCCGTTTTAAAAGCAAAAAAATATCTAATTGAAATTTTATTTTCATCTTTTTATATGATACTAATTTTAATCTATCCTTACCAAGGGGCAGGATTTCGTTTTTTAGTTCCTATAATTCCCATTATGCTTTTATTATTTGCTGAAGCAATAACATTTTTAAAAAATCACATCACAAATACATACTTAAAAAATGTATTTTATTATGGAATTCCACTTTTTTTTCTTTTACAATATTATCCAAACATTAAGTATTTGATAGCTTCAAAAACCGAACCCGATGGACCATATACTACCGAAACTTTACAAGTCTGGGAAGCTATAAAATTAAACACTACCCCAAAAGACACCATTTATTTTACTTACCCTAAAGCACAAGCTTTGCTTACCTATCGCTATTCTAAAGCCTTTCCTGAGGCAAATGAGTCAAAAATCAACTATTTTTTAGATGATGTAAACTCTCCAAATAACTTTGTAAAACAATTAAAAAATAGCCGTAAATTTGATACACTATGGACAAATAAGCGTTTTACACTTTTTAAAAAAATTGAATAAAACTCACAACATATTTAATAGTCAAACTGATTTAGAACTTGTTTTGCAATATAAGCAAACAGGCAATAAACAATATGTTGGTGCACTTTTTGAGCGTTATTCTACCATGGTAGTAGCCATTTGCATGAAATATTATCAAGACAGAGAAGAAAGTAAAGACGCTACCATGCACATTTTTGAAAAATTAATGACGGATTTGTTAAAACATGAAGTAAGTAATTTTAAAAGTTGGGTGCACAGTGTTACCCGTAATTACTGCCTCATGGAGATACGCAAAACCAGTAATATTCATAAAATAAGAACCGATGTAGAAGAAAATTATGTTTCTGTTATGGAAAATCAACTTTCAATGCATCAAGAAGATAAAAGCGAAAAAGAAGTGTTGTTAACTGGACTCGAAAAGTGTATGGAATTATTAATTATTCAGCAAAAAAAATGCGTTGAATTATTTTTCATTCAGGAGAAAAGTTATCAAGATATAACACAGGAATTAGGTTTTACTTTAAATGAAGTAAAAAGCTTTTTGCAAAACGGAAAAAGAAATTTAAAAAATTGTTTGGAAAAAAATAATGGCTAAGCACTTTAACATAGATAAGCTAAACAAGCAGCAAGAGTGTTTTAACGAACACGAATTGCAAAGCTATGTAAACAATAAGGCTGACAAAGATTTACGCTTTGCCATAGAAAATCATTTGCTTGATTGCGAAGTTTGTTCGGATGTGGTAGAGGGCTTGCAATTAATAAAAAACGAAGCTAATGCCGAATCTTATTTAAAATCTGTTAAACAAGGTGTAAAATCTATTACTACTAATTCGGGTGCAAACAATTCTAAATTTGTTTGGTGGTCGGTGGCAGCTATATTTATTGTTGGTTTAGGTAGTTTTTGGTTTTTTTCGCAACAATCTACACAACTAAAACAAAACAATTTAGCACAACGTATTGAAGAAAAAGAACCTACTCCACCTTCAACACAAGAAGAAATTGCAGAAACAAAAATATCAAGCAACGATATTAGTCCAATTGCTAAAAAAGAAGCGCCTAAAAAAGCAATAGAAACTACTTCAATACAAAATAATTCGCCAGCAGAAGGCTATGCTTTAGCAGAAGATGAGGCACTCGCTCCTACTGAAAACGAAAAAGAAAGTACAGAAAGTTTTGCAAGAGCAGAACAAAAAGATAAAAGTATTGATGCGAATTTAACATACTCAGTTCCTCAATTAGCAACTACAACAGGTTCTGGAAAAACAGCAAAAGGCGAAGTTATGCTCGACGATATTGAACCCGATGCTAAAAAAGATATTGCTAAAAGCGAAGAAAGCGCAAAAGCTAAAAAAGAAAGTACACGCAAAAAAAGCACAGAAACAAGAAGTGCCAGTGCACCAGCGTCTGTTTCGCAAGGAGCAGTTGCAGGAGTTACTAGCGAAAACCCATTATTAGAAGCAAAAAAACTATACGACAAAAAACAATATGCAGATGCTGCTAATTTATACACACAAATTTATTATAGTAAAAGTAGTTTAGAAGCTTCTTATTATGCGGCAAATAGTTATTTCAAAATTAAAAACTACGAAGCAGCTCACGATTTTTGCAATGTAAATATTCGTGCTAAAAAAGAATTTTACGAAGAAGCGCAATGGCTTCAATACGAAGTATATACTGCGCAAAGCAAAACCGATAAAGCAAAAGAAATTTTACAAGAAATTAGCAAACAAAATGGTAAATTTGCTAAACAAGCCAATGCCGAATTGCAAAAGTTAAAATAAGTGATTAAAAGAGAAACCATAGATTTAATTATTGATGCTGCTCACATTGAAGAAGTGATTGGTGAATACGTGGCGCTTAAAAAACGCGGCGCTAATTATATTGGTTTATCTCCTTTTCAAAACGAAAAATCGCCTTCGTTTACAGTATCTCCTTCTAAAGGAATTTTTAAAGATTTTAGTTCAGGCAAAGCAGGAAATGTAGTGAGTTTTTTAATGGAACACGAAAAACTTTCGTATCCAGAAGCATTGCGTTTTTTAGCAAAAAAATACAATATTGAAATTGAGGAAATCGTTCAAACGGAAGAAGAAAAGCAGGCTACCAGTTTACGCGAAAGTATTTTTATAGCTAATAAATTTGCTACCGACTATTTTAAAGAAAATTTATGGCATAGCGATGAAGGTAAAAGTGTTGCGTTAAGTTATTTTAGAGAACGCGGACTAACGGACGACACCATTGCGAAGTTTGAATTGGGTTATGCTTTTGATGATTGGACACACTTTACAAAAAAAGCAATTGATAGCGGATACAATCCAGACATACTTGTTTCGGGCGGATTAATTGGCAGAAAAGATGGTAAAGAAGGAAATGCTGTTGAAAATTTTTTCGATTTTTTTAAAGCAAGAGTTTTATTTCCTGTTCATAATATTTCGGGCAGAGTAGTTGGTTTTAGTGGACGAACACTTAGTAATGATAAAAATATTGCCAAATATAAAAACTCGCCCGACACAGAAGTTTATCACAAAAGCTCTATTTTATTTGGATTGTACTTTGCAAAAAAAGCAATTGTTAGTTTAGATAATTGTTATTTAGTTGAAGGAAATTTAGATTTAATTGCGCTACATCAAGCAGGAATAGAAAATACTGTTGCGCCATTAGGAACTGCTTTAACCATTGAGCAAGTTCGTTTAATGCGCAAATTCACCAACAACGTTACTATTTTATTTGATGGCGATAAAGCGGGAATAAAAGCTTCAATCCGAGCCATAGATATGGTTTTGGAAGAAGGTATGAACGTAAAAGTTTTGCTTTTGCCCGAAGGAGAAGATCCAGATTCGTATTCAAGAAAAGTTTCGCGCGACGAGCTAAAAGAATATTTACAAACCAATGCAGTTGATTTTATTTCGTTTAAAGCAAATCTTTTACAAGAAGAATCTAAAAACGATCCGATAAAAAAAGCGGAACAAATAAAAAGCATTGTAGAAAGTATTTCTTTAATTCCTGATGGTATAACGCGCTCGGTATATGTAAAAGAGTGCGCTCGAATTATGCAAATTGATGAGCAAACATTGCTTATTGAATTAAATAAATTTAGACGCAAGCAAGCCGACAAACCTAAACGAAATACTTTTGAAGAAGCGCCTCCTGCTGAACTAGAAAATGCAATTTTAGAGCAAGAATTAGGTTTAACGGTTAGTACAGATGATAGCTGGCAAGATCACGAAAAAGAAATTGTACGCTTATTGTTAAATTATGGCGATGTATTAATTGATGTAGACCATACTAATGAAGCAGAAGAAACAGAAACAATACAAGTGCCTGTTGCCGAAATGATTATTCATGAATTGAATAGTGATGAAATTGAGTTGATACATTTTCCGTACAAACAAATTTTTGATGAGTACAAACAATTACTGCTAGAAAACAAAACTATACCGCATTCCAATTATTTTGTACATCATTCACAACAACATATACAACAAAACTCAATTGATTTAATAAATATAACGTATAAGCTTAGCGTTCGCTGGGAAGAAAAACACAAAATTT
This sequence comes from Bacteroidota bacterium, assembly GCA_040385525.1. GTDB lineage: Bacteria > Bacteroidota > Bacteroidia > UBA4408 > UBA4408 > JAZKHE01. Next base: position 470,572 of record JAZKHE010000002.1, on the reverse strand, counting down.
TTACCGTAACAGAAGAATCGCTTATTAAACAAGCAGTTTACCATACCTTATATTCCATACGAATAAAACGAGTGCAGCAATTAATAAACGAAAATCAAGAAAAACTAAAAACCTGTGGCGACGGACAAGAAATGATGAACTTACTTGAATTACAACGTAATTTACAAGAAGTTAAAATTCAAATTTCTGCCGAATTAGGACGAATTATTTTGAAGTAGCACCGTGAAAATTAAAAGTTGTATTTTGATATTTCACGGTTAATGTATATCTTTGGTTTATGATAGAAAGAAAAATCATATCCAAACAGTTAAACATTCTAAGTAAAGAATTCCCTGTAATAGCGGTTTTAGGACCTCGTCAAGTAGGAAAAACAACTCTAGTAAAACATTTTATTAAGAGCAAAAAAACTAAGGCAATTTATTTGGACATGGAGTTAGCTTCAGATAAAAATAAACTTGTCGACCCTGAACTGTTTTTCTCGGCTAACAGAGACAAAATAATTATTATAGACGAAGTACAATTAGTGCCACACATATTCGCAGCACTACGTCCAGAAGTAGATACCTTACGGAAAAATGGCAGATTCATATTAACAGGTTCTGCAAGTCCCGATTTGGTTAAAGGCGTGTCCGAAAGTTTAGCGGGAAGAATTTCGTATATAGATATTCCTCCAATTAGTTTAACGGAAGCAACTTCGCACAATATAACTATTACAAAACATTGGTTTAGAGGTGGATTTCCGCAGGCATTAACCGCAAAAAATAATGACACATATTTTCGTTGGGCAGAAAACTTTATACGTTCATACGTCGAAAGAGATTTATCAATTTTATTTGGCGTAGGTATATCAGCACAACTTGCGCGCAACTTTTGGAGCATGATTGCCTTATCAAATGGCAATATTTGGAACGGAGAAAACATGGCTCGCTCACTAGGTGTTAGTGGACCTACAATTAATCGCTATTTAGATTTTATGGAAGGAGCATTTTTGCTTCGTCGCTTGCCAGCTTGGTTTGTTAACGCAAAAAAAAGAATGGTAAAAGCACCAAAAGTTTACATTAGAGATAGTGGAATTTTACATTATTTAAATAATATAAACGACAATAAACTATTAGTTGGCAATCCAATAGTAGGTGCATCTTGGGAAGGTTATGTTATTGAGGAAATCATTAAACAATTACCCTACCATATAAAACCTTATTTTTATCGAACGCATCATGGTGCTGAAGTTGATTTAATATTAGTAAAAGGAATTATACCAATTGCTTGTATAGAAATAAAACACAGTTTATCACCTACAGCAACAGATGGATTTTATAATTGCATAGAAGATTTAAAAACTCAAAATAATTTTATTATATACCCTGGAAAAGAAGTTTTTAAAAACAAAAATGCTGTAAACATAACATCAGTAGAGTATTTTTTATCCACTAGTCTAAAATCAGCAATAAAATAACACCGTGAAATATCAAAGTTTAATTTTGATATTTCACGGTTGCTATTTTCAATACATCGTGAGAATATTATTATTACAGTGCAATCATTGCTACTATAATTGCTCCAATTATTATAAGAACATAAAGAGACAAAATAATTATTGTCATTATTCCCATAAATTTTAAATGCGATTTTAAATAAGCAATGCCCGAAGAAAATAATAATTGATTATTCGAAAACAAACCATTTTTTATATCTACTGCCGATTTAAAAAAATAATAAAATGGCACAAAATAAATACCTGCAATAACTATATAGATTAAACCCAAAACACCAAAATTCATAACGCCAGCTGGCATGTATGTCGCAAATTTAAAACCCGCTATTATCATTCCAACTCCAGCAATTAGCATAATACCCATACCAATAAATCCCATTATGGATAAAAACTTACTCCATTTTGCAATTGCAAAAAAATTAGCTTTTGTTTCAGCATCAATATAAATGGCTGTATTTTGATTTAATTCTTGTTCCATATATTTTATGTTTAAATATTCATTTAACTATCTAATATCTTTTACAACAAACTGAAGCGTAGTCAGTCCGCGGTAATTGTTTTCTTCTATACTATAACACAAATCGAAACTACCTTTTGTTACATTATCATACTTATCAGCAAAACCAAATGCAATTGCTGGAAAACTAATGTTGGCTTTGGCATCCCAAGCATCAAATTTTAAATGCTTTTCGCCTATAATTTTTGCATTACCAAAATCGGTTAAATGTTTGGTTAAAAATACTGGCGACATATTTCCCGGTCCAAAAGGTGCAAATTGTTTTAATATACGGTATAACTTTCCGTCTATATCTTTTAATTCAATTTCTGCATCAATTTCTATTTCGGGCGTAAGCATATACTCTTGTATTGTGCTTTGCACTACCTCTTCAAATTTATTTTGAAAAGCTTCTAAATTTTCAGGTTTTAAAGTAAGTCCTGCTGCATATTTATGTCCGCCAAATTGTTCTAACAATTCGCTACACGCTTCAATAGCATTATAAACATCAAAATCTTTAACCGAACGCGCAGAGCCTGTTACCAATCCATTCGACTCAGTAAGCACTATTGTAGGGCGATAAAACCTTTCAGTTAATCTACTCGCAACAATGCCTACAACTCCTTTATGCCAATCGCCATTAAATAACACTGTGCTTTTTTGTTTTAAACGAACTTCGTCGTTTTCAATCATTGCAAAAGCTTCTAATGTAATTTGTGTATCAATAGTTTTGCGCTCTGTATTTACTAAATTTAATCCCGCACCCGATTCTGTGGCTGATAAAACGGTATCGGTTAACAACAGCTCTACAGCCATGTTTCCGCTTTCTAAGCGACCAGCTGCATTAATACGTGGCGCAATTGTAAAAACAATATCACTAATTGTTAATTCTTTTTTAACGCCCACCAATTCCATTATGGCTTTAAAACCATTTCGCGGATTTGTGTTTAATTGATTTAATCCAAAATGAGCTAAAATTCTGTTTTCACCAGTTATTGGTACAATATCAGCAGCAATAGAAACCACCGCTAAATCTAATAAATCATAAAAATCTTGTGGCAAATCTTCGCTTTGCGAAGCAAGTGCTTGCACTAATTTAAAACCAATTCCGCAACCCGATAATTCTTTGTAGGGATAACTGCAATCGCTTTGTTTGGGATCTAAAACAGCAACTGCTTTGGGCACTTCTGCTCCAGGTAAATGATGATCGCAAATTATAAAATCAATTCCTTTTTTAGTTGCGTATTCAATTTTATCTATTGCTTTTATGCCGCAATCTAAAGCAATAATTAATTTAAAATCGTTGTCGGCTGCAAAATCAATTCCGTCAAACGAAATGCCGTAACCTTCTTTGTATCTATCAGGAATATAAAAACCAATATTATTGTAAAAGCGTGAAAAATAAGAGTAAACCAAAGCAACGGATGTGGTTCCGTCTACATCGTAATCGCCATAAATCATTATTTTTTCGTTGTTTTCGAGTGCAACAAAAATTCTGTCAATGGCATTTTGCATTCCTTTCATTAAAAAAGGATTGTGTAAATTTTCTAAACTTGGTCTAAAAAAATCTTTGGCTTCGTTGTAGGTGTTTACTCCACGCTGAACCAGCATTTTGGCTATAAGCGTGCTAACTCCCAAATCTTGAGCAAGGCTATTTACTGCTTGATAATCAATATTATCATTTATATTCCAGCGTTTTTGCATCTGCTCTTTTTACTTTATGCAAAAATACAATTCTACATTGATTTACGGTCGATTTTTTAACTTTAATTACAGAGCCAACAACTTTAAAAACTAGCGCTATAAATCATTATTTTAATAATTACTTAACAATTACTTAACCTAACAATGAATTTGAATGGCTTGTTTTAACATAGTTTTGCCGCAATTTTAAATTAATATGAAGTTACGAATTCAACTATTAGCAATTCTGTTTTTTGCTTTGTCAATTCCCTCAACTGTTTTTGCTCAAGATAGAGATGATGCGGGCTATTTAAACATGAGAGATGGTATTGGCTTGTATGCGCCAGACAGTTTGTATTCATTAATTTTAAAATTTAGAATGCAAAACAGATTAGGACTAACCTCAATGTCGGAAAGCGATTTACATATTAAAGAAGTTGAAGCGCGAGTTAGAAGATTACGTTTGCGAATGGAAGGTTTTGCATTTAGCCCAAAATTAGTTTACAAAATTCAATTGGCTTTTGCACGTGGCGATATTGATGCGGCTAGTGGCGAATATCCTAACGTGGTGAGAGATGCGATTATTTTTTATAATATCAATAAAAAAATTAGTATTGGTTTCGGACAAACAAAATTACCTAGCAATCGTCAGCGAGTAGTTTCGTCAAGCGAATTGCAAATGCCCGATCGTTCTATTGTTAATTCAGTTTTTACATCTGATAGAGATTTTGGAATTCAATTGTATCACACAAATAATATTGGAAAAACAGCGGCTTATAATTTAAGAGGGGCACTATCAAACGGAGAAGGCAGAAACATTGTAACAAGCGATGCTGGCTTGTGTTATACGGCTCGTGCCGAATTTTTGCCTTTAGGAAGATTTACAAATGGTGGCGATTATTTTGAAGGTGATTTAGAAAGAGAAACTAAACCAAAAATATCAATTGGGATTGCTTATTCTTACAATCAAAACACAACAAAAACGGGCGGGCAATTAGGCGAAAAAATGTCTAAAGGAAGAGATGTGAGTTTATTGTATGCAGATGTTTTATTTAAATACAATGGTTGGGCTTGGGCAACAGAATTTGCTCAGCGCGATTGCTTTAACCCAATCGTATACAACAAATCGATAGTTCAATATGTGTATGCGGGCAACGGAATTAATTCACAAATGAGTTATTTATTTAAAAACAAATACGAAATTGTAGGCAAGTATAGTATTACAAGTCCTAGAGAAAAAATAAAATCGCTTGTTGCGCAAAAAGAACAAATCGCTATTGGCGGAAGCAAATATTTACGTCGCCATCGTATTAAATTACAATCAGATTTAACCTACGAAACCAACACTTGGCTCTTAACAAACGTAAGCCATAGTAATTGGATGTGGCGCTTTCAAGTTGAACTTGGTATTTAATTGAATATCAACAAAATACATAAACCTCTTAACATTAAATTAATACACACTTAACATTAACTTGCCAGCATTATGGTAGTGTTAAGGTAATTTTGCACTATAAATATTATATATGTTTGATTTAAGCACTACCCTTTTAATACTACTAATAATTTGTTTGATTGCAGCTTGTGCTTTTGAATTTGTAAATGGTTTTCACGATACAGCAAACGCCGTTGCTACTGTTATTTACACCAATAGTTTAAAACCATTACCAGCAGTAATTTGGTCGGGCTTTTGCAATTTTACAGGCGTAATTTCGAGCATGTTTATTGGCGGATTAGCAGTGGCTATGAGCATTGTAAACTTGCTTCCGGTTGAATCTTTAATCGATCAAAACGTTTATCATAGTATTGCCATGGTTTTAGCGTTATTACTAAGTGCTATTATTTGGAATTTAGGAACTTGGTATTTTGGTATACCTGCATCTAGCTCACACACTTTAATTGGGTCTATTTTAGGAGTTGGTTTGGCTTTTACTTTTATGCCCGAAAGTACAGGTTCTGCAGTAAACTGGAGCAAAGCTGCCGATATTGGTCTTTCGTTATTAGTGTCTCCTTTATTTGGTTTTGGTATGACTATTTTTATGATGTTCATCATGAAAAGAATTTCAAAAAACAAAGCTTTATTTGCTGAGCCAAAGCCAAATGAAAAACCTCCTTTTTTAATTCGTTCGTTACTTATTTTAACTTGTTCTGGTGTTAGTTTTTTTCATGGCTCCAACGACGGACAAAAAGGAGTTGGTTTAATTATGCTTATTTTAATTGGTATAGTTCCAATTCATTACGCCTTAGACAACACAAAAAATCCATCGCACTACAAACAACATGTTGTAGCTATTGAAAAAATGATTGAAAAAATGGATACGCTTCAACTTTCTGGTAAAGAGCGAAAATCGTTGGCAATGGCAAAACAAAATTTAGACAACGTAAACCGCACTATTTTTGCCGCACAAAGCGTTAACGAAATTCCGAAAGAACAACGTTTTAGTATTCGTAAAGATATTTTAGTTTCTACCAGATCAATTGATAAAATTGTAAAAGGAGGCAACTTACAGTTAAGCGAACAAGAAACAAAAACATTAAAAAGTGAAATTAAAAAAATAAAAGAGTTAACCGATTACTCTCCGTTTTGGGTTGTGCTAGTGGTTTCAATATCATTAGGATTGGGCACAATGGTAGGCTGGAAAAGAATTGTTGTTACCGTTGGCGAAAAAATTGGAAAGCAACATTTAACTTACGCTCAGGGCGCATCTGCAGAGTTAGTGGCGGCAAGTACAATTGGTTTATCGTCTTATTTTGGTTTGCCAGTAAGCACCACACACGTATTATCGAGTGGCATTGCAGGCAGTATGGTGGCTAACAAAGGCATGAGTAATTTGCAACCAAAAACCATAAAAAATATTTTGTTGGCTTGGGTGTTAACACTTCCCGTTACCATGATTTTATCTGCACTTCTATACTTATTGTTTAGAGCAATTTTATAAACTAAAACATGCAACAAACTGTATTTCAACTGCTATCGTTAGTTGGAGCCTTAGGATTATTTCTTTATGGCATGAAGCTAATGAGCGATGGAGTGCAGAAAATTTTCGCCAACTATCTTCGCAAAATTTTAGCAAACATTTCTAAAAATTCTGTTTATGGAATTGTATCGGGTTTAATAATTACTACTATTATTCAATCTTCGTCGGCAACCGTTTCTTTAATTGTTAGCTTTGTAAACGCTGGTTTTATTACACTTTCAGAATCTATAGCTGTAATAATGGGTGCAAATATTGGCACAACTTCTACCGCATGGATTATTGCTTTTTTTGGAATTAAATACACAGTTGTATCTGCCGCATTACCATTAATTGGAATTGGCTTACCTATTTTAATTTATAGCAAAAAAGATTATTTAAAATCTACAGCCGAAGTTTTAATTGGCATTTCGCTTTTATTTTTAGGTTTAAATTTCATCAACTTACTAATCTCCAATATTCAAGAACACACAAGCATTTTAAATATTTTTACTTCTATTGCCGACTATGGTATTTCAGGAAAATTTATTTATTTAATAATTGGTGTTTTACTTTCAGTTGTTTTGCAATCGTCATCGGTTGCGGTTGCATTAACAATTGTTTTAGCTTATCATGGTTGGTTAAATTTTGAAAGTAGTGCTTGCATAATTTTAGGCGAAAACGTTGGTAAAACTATTTCGCTTTATATAACAGCTGTAGCTGGAAACGTACACGCAAAAAGAGCAGCCTTAGCCAATTCAATAATAAATTCGGCTGGCGTTGTATGGATGTTTTTTTTAATTCCAGTTTTTTCAAACTTAATAAGCTATTTGTTTACAAGCTTAAATTTTCAGTTACCATCTGCCGATCCAGATAATTTAGTAATTGCACTGGCACTATTTCATACCTTATTTAATTTATTAAATACATTATTATGGATGCCGTTTATAAAAACACTGAGTCAAAAATTAGAAAAATTTGTTGTTGCAAAAAACAAAGAAAACGAAAAATTCCATTTAGAATTTATTGAAACAGGTTTACTTAAAACATCAGAGTTATCGCTATTTGAAGCGCAAAAAGAAATGGTGAAATACGCAGAAATAACGCAGCGCATGTTTAGTTTTATTCCTGAGTTAATTACGGAAACCGACGCCGAAAAAACACAAGAACTTTATAACCGAATAAATAAATACGAAGAAATTATTGATCGTATTGAAATAGAAATTGCCAACTTTTTAATAAAAGTTTCGCAACAAGAAATTAGCAGAGATGGTTTAAAAAATGTAAGAGCTATGCTGCGCGTTGTTAGCAATATGGAGAAAATAGGCGATTTGTGCTATCAAATGTCGTTAAACATAGAGCGAAAAGCCAAAGATAAGGCTTGGTTTACACCCGAACAACGTCACAATTTAAAATTAATGTTTACGGTAATTAATAAATCGTTCGAGTTAATGATTACGAATTTATCTTCGCCGATTAAAAAAGTAGACATGAAAAAAGCAATTGAATTAGAAACTCAATTAAACGGTTTAAGAGACAACATAAGAGAACAACATTTTTTAAGCATAGAAGAAAGTAAAGAAGAATACAATATAAAAAGTGGTTTGTATTATAGCGGCTTGTATTCTGCTTGCGAAAAACTTGGCGACCACATCCTCAATATTAACGAAGCCATTACAGGAATTAAAGTGCAGTAATTACTTCTTCTTTCCCTTCGCTACAGGTTTTTTAGCACCCTTTTTTACTGGTTTTTTGGGTGATTTTTTTACAACAGGTTTTGGTGTAGTTTCTGTTGTATTTTCTGAACTTGCTAGCTTAGAAACTTCCTTTTTTTCGCCAATAAAATGAAAATAATAATTAATAAATTCTATATCGTTATTGTTCGGAAACTTTAGCATAATGCTTTCCATCAAACCATTTTTACTATTGTAATAAAAAGTTTTATTGTGCTGTAACACGTCTTTTTTATAGTACTCTCCTCTGCTCAATTTTCCGTTAAAATCATAATGAAAAACACTGCGTTCAGAGTACTCTCCCATTGCATCTGTGTAATATTGTTTTTCGTAAATCCGACCTAAATCATCGTATTTTATTTTATAATTCATTTTAACGCTAGTAGCCGTAAAAGTGCCATTCTCTTCAATATCTCTTCCCAAAGAATCTTTAATAATAATGGCTGTTTTAAATAATTTTCCTTCGTCGTTATAAAAGTTTTTCTTTATTTGATTGGGCGAAATACATTCGTAAGAAATTGATTCTTCGCTAATGGTTTTTTGATTTCCAATTTTAAAATCTCCAGGAATTATACTCGTGTTGGTTTCGCGTGATGTAAGCGATTTTATAATTTGTGATGAGTCGTTGTAAGTTAAATAAGTAGCAATAAAATGATCGCCAGCTTTACGGCGCATAATTGTTTTGTTTGGCAAATGGTAATGCAATAAAACCATTGTATCTAAATGCACATAGTTAATTCGTGTAATTACAAATTGCGTATCAATTAAACCTGCTTTATTAAAAATAAACGTGTTGTTTTGTCCTTTTTGAACAATACGATCATTTTCGTGACGAACGTAATTTACGTTTTCGATGTAAGCAATTTTGTTTTTACGAATAAACGCTGAATCGAATTCCATTTCAATAGGATTATCGATATAAGCATACGGCACTTTTATTTGAGCGCTTGCGCCCAAACTCAACAAAGTAAAAAACAAATAAAAAGCCAATTTTTGCATTGTAACAAATTTAAGCTCTCCATTTAAACATTTATTACTTTACTAAAGTAGTTTTAAAGCATCTTTTGTTGATAAAACCGGAGCATGACAGGAGTTGTTTTCGCACACAAAAATTTGAGTTTTGTCTTTATCAAAACGATGCTTAAACAAGCTTAAATTGCTGATATTTTGGTTTAATGCAATAATATGATTAGGCAAATATTCTGCATACATTTCATTCCTAAACTGCTTTGCATCTGTGCCACTTATCACAACCTCTTTACTTTCAAACAAATAATAACAAGCTAAAACTGCCCAATTGCTATAGGCAGAACCATAATCTTGAAATTTATCGATTACCAATAAAAGCATTTTTTTAGCCGCTTTTTCATATTTCTCGCTACCTGTAATTTTTGAAAGAATAAATAAATTAGTTGCCATTACCGAAGCAGATGCAGGAATAACATTATCGCTTAATTCAAATTTTCTGGAAATTAATTCTTTATCTAAATTAGATGTAAAGTAAAACAAACCTGATTTTTCATCGTAAAAATGAACAAAACAATATTCGGTTAACTCTTGTGATTGTTGCAAACACAAGTCATTTCCTGTTGCTAAAAACAAACTATTCAGTGCTTCAATTACAAAAGCATAATCTTCCAAAAAAGCATTTATGGTAGCTTTGCCGTTTTTAAAACTATGTAGCAAATTCCCTTCGGGAGCTTTACAAAATCTCAACAAACTTTGCATCGACTGCTCTGCTTGTAGCAAAAAAGTTTCGTCGTTAAAAACTAAACAAGCATCTGTTAATGCTTTTATTTGCAAAGCGTTCCAGCTAGTTAGCGATTTATCGTCTAAACCTGGTTTTATTCTTTTGTTTCGCTCTGCAAGCAACAACTTTTTCCAAACTTTAACCTTTAATTTTAAATCTTCAAGATTTAGATTGTGCTTTATTGCGAAATCTTCATCTGTTTTATTTCTAAGCAAAATATAATTTTCGTGCTCCCAAAAACCTAATTCATTTACATTGTAATAATCGGAAAATAATTCAAAATCATTTTTTAAAACACTTAGTAATTCCTCTTTTTTCCAAACATAAAACTTCCCTTCTTCGCCCTCACTATCAGCATCTAAAGCAGAATAAAAAAGTTTATCATTATTTAAAAAATTATGTTTTACAAAATCTATTGTTTGATAAACTACTTCTTTAAAAACTGGATTTTTAAATTCTTGATAAGCAAAACTATATAACGAAATTAGCTGTGCATTATCGTACAACATTTTTTCAAAGTGTGGCACTTTCCAACTTATATCTGTGCTATAGCGTGCAAAACCACCTTCTAATTGATCGTAAATTCCACCAAAAGCCATTTTAGTTAAGGTAAACTCAACGTGTTTTTTTACCTCAACATCATTATACAATTTAGCCCATTTTAATAAAAACAAATAATTATTTGGCATCGGGAATTTTGGTGCTTTACGAGGACCACCATTTTCATCGTCAAAACTTTGTTTCCAATGTTCTACTCCTTCTTTTAAAACCGAAATATCTAAAGCTTTGTCTTCCTCAACAGTTTCAACCAATTCCGACATTTTAATACCTTGCGTTAAACGTGTGGCATATTCAAAAACTTTAGTAGCATCGTTGTTATACAAATCAACTAAATTGAGTAAAATGTTTTTCCATTTTTGTGCTGGGAAATAGGTTCCTCCGTAAATTGGTCTACCATCGGGCAAAGTAAAACAATTTAAAGGCCAGCCTCCATGCCCCGTCATTAGCTGAACTGCCAACATATAAACCTGATCAATATCTGGACGCTCTTCTCTATCTACTTTTATATTGATAAAATTTTCATTCATTATTTTTGCTAAATCTTCGTTTTCAAAAACTTCGCGCTCCATAACGTGACACCAATGACAAGCCGAATAGCCAATGCTAATCAACATCATTTTATTTTGCTTTTTTGCTAATTCTAAGGTTTCGTTATTCCAAGCATACCAGTTTACAGGGTTGTGCGCATGTTGAAGTAAATACGGGCTTGTTTCGTTTATTAATGAGTTCATGCTTAATTAAGGTTGGAGATTCAAAGTTCAATAATTAAAATTTAATGTTTTCTATTGTTTTTCATTATGCAGCAATTTAACATTAAACTGAGCACAAATACGGTGCTGTCAAACTGACATTAAAATGATTTTGGTTTAAAGTTTGACTTCTTCACATTAAATTATAATTTTACAAACATAAAAAAACTACACTATGTTTAACAACAACGAATTTAGAAAATATGCTATTAAGCACAGAGGCATGAGTAGCAACACGTTAGATAGCTACACTAACTCTATTACCAATTTAACTCCTTACATTATTGAAGAGCGCCAGTTAAACGTTGCTCAAATGGACGTGTTTTCGCGTTTAATGATGGATAGAATTATTTTTTTAGGAACAGGAATCGACGATCAGGTTGCAAACATTGTACAAGCACAACTTTTGTTTTTAGAATCTGTTGATAATAAAAAAGACATTCAAATTTATTTAAACTCTCCAGGAGGAAGTGTTTACGCAGGTTTAGGTATTTACGACACAATGCAATACATTACTTGCGATGTAGCAACAATTTGTACAGGTATGGCAGCATCAATGGGTGCGGTTATTTTGTGTGCAGGTGCTGCTGGTAAACGTACTGCTTTAAAACACTCGCGCGTTATGATTCATCAACCATCTGGCGGAGCACAAGGTGTTGCAACAGATATGGAAATTAACTTACGCGAAATGTTAAAGTTAAAAGAAGAATTGTATCAAATTATTTCTGAACACTCTGGTCAAACTTTTGATAAAGTGCACAAAGATAGCGAGCGCGATTACTGGATGATTGCTCAAGAAGCTAAAGAATATGGTATGATTGACGAAGTGTTAATTAGAAACAATAAATAATAAGTTTACGTGATTTAATTTTAAGAAAGAGGTGCTTACTCAAGCACCTTTTTTTTGTTAACATAATTCATATATAAATACATTCGGTGTATTTTTGTAAAAAATTTAAAAATGGCAGCAGAAAAAGGAATTAAATGTTCGTTTTGCGGAAGAGATAAAAAAGATGTAACACTTTTAATTGCAGGTGTTACAGGGCACATTTGCAACTTTTGTATTGAACAAGCGCACAGCATTGTAAAAGAAGATATACAAAGCAAACAAAAAGAAGGTTTTGGCGCATTAAAATTGCTAAAACCAATGGAAATAAAATCTCACCTAGACGAATACATTATTGGGCAAGAAGATGCAAAAAAAGTGTTGAGTGTAGCTGTTTACAATCATTACAAACGTTTAAATCAAAGATCGGTTACAGCAACCGACGAAATTGAAATTGAAAAATCGAATGTAATAATGGTTGGCGAAACAGGCACTGGCAAAACGCTTTTAGCGCGGACTATTGCTAAAGTATTAAACATTCCGTTTTGTATTGCCGATGCAACTGTTTTAACTGAAGCAGGTTATGTTGGCGAAGATGTAGAAAGCATTTTAGTACGTTTGTTGCAAGCGGCTGATTATGATGTAGCCGCTGCAGAACGTGGAATTGTTTTTATTGATGAGATAGATAAAATTGCTCGCAAATCTGATAATCCATCAATAACTCGTGATGTTTCGGGCGAAGGTGTGCAACAAGGTTTATTAAAGTTATTAGAAGGTTCTGTTGTAAACGTTCCACCACAAGGCGGAAGAAAACATCCTGAACAAAAACTAGTAGCAATTGACACTAAAAATATTTTGTTTGTTTGCGGTGGCGCTTTTGACGGAATAACCAAAAAAATTGCGAAAAGACTAGATACACAAGCCATTGGTTACAGCGTTAAAAAAGACAAAGAAGAAATAGATAAAGACAATTTATTGCAATACATTACGCCTAGCGATTTAAAAAGTTTTGGTTTAATACCCGAATTAATTGGTCGTTTGCCAGTTTTAACCTACTTAAATCCTTTAGATGCAAATGCTTTGCGTAGAATTTTAACAGAGCCAAAAAATGCATTAATAAAACAGTACACTAAGCTTTTTGATATAGATGGCGTATCGCTTTCTTTTGATAAAGCTACGTTGGATTTAATTGTAGAAAAAGCTATTGAATTTAAGTTAGGCGCTAGAGGTTTACGTGGTATTTGCGAAGCAATTATGACAGATGCCATGTTTGAACTGCCTTCTTTAAAAGAAAAAGAGTTTAAAGTTACTATTGAATATGCACTCGAAAAACTCAAAAAATCCACACTAAATAAACTAAAAGCGGCATAAAAGGCTAATTTTTCAATTTTTTGACAAATTTAGTTTGTATAAAAAAAAATATGTTTAGCTTTGCTACAAACAATTAATTATCATGAATAAAGGAACAGTAAAATTTTTTAATGAAACTAAAGGTTTCGGTTTTATTAAAGATGAAGCAACACAAAAAGAGTATTTTGTACACGTGTCTGGTTTAGTAGACAAAATCAGAGAGAATGATGAAGTAACTTTTGATGTTCAAGAAGGAAAAAAAGGATTAAATGCAGTAAACGTAAAACTATCATAGTTTAACCTTAAAAACATTTTAATCATAAAATCCCGAAAGTAATTTCGGGATTTTTTGTTTTTAATACTTTCTACCGTCATGGCGGATTCGCTCCGCCATCTCCTACTAACAATGAGATTGCGGCTCAAGGCACGCAAAGACGAGTGTGGTGTTTTGTCCTGCTGAGGAACGAAGCAACTCTAAGTTCCGTCACTGCGAGGCACGAAGCAGTCTTTTAAAAATGGAAATGCTACGTGTAGATTGCTTCCTTCGTCGCAAGGACGAGCTATACGAAAATTTTTTAGTTTGAAAATAGGTTAATGAGCCAATTTGGGTCTGTAAATCTATAATCCATTATTTTTTTAGTATTTTGGCTTAGCTAATTTTTATGACGAAAACTAAAATATTTCTATGCCTTTTTTTAATTTCCTCAATTGCCAATTGCATGGCACAAGGTTATTACGCAACAAAGTACGATATAAAAGATGGTTTATTGGATGATAGGTGTGCTGGATTATATCAAGACAAAAAAGGATTTTTATGGATTGCGAACGGGCATGGCGTAAGCCGTTTTGATGGTAAACATTTTAAAAATTACAGTTTACCAAATTATGATTTTATTGGGATCTATTTAGGGTCACATAGTTTTGTTGAACGTGATTCAGCAATGTTTTTTAATACATTTGGTGGATTAGGTAAAGTTAAGAATAATAAAATTGAGCTTTGTAAAATTGATTCTTTTGCCACTAGTTATGTTAATACCAATAATGGTAAAATTGATTATTGGAATTTTGGTTGTTTTGATAAACATGGCAGAACGACATACCCTGATTATATATTCGACGGTAAAAAAAGTTGGAAAATTCCATTTAGAGAAGATTTAAAAAAATGGTCTAAAAATTATGTATTCGATAATTTGGGTAATTTATGGTACACTCCATTTAATGATGAAAAAAGTAAATACGACAAAGAGTTCTATAATTTTGAAACCAATAAAAAATATAAAATTGATATAGATGTAGAATGTCAATTTTTTGATATTGAAGTAATAAACAATAATTTATTTTATGCTTTAGTACTTAAACTCAATAAGCTGTACGTTTTAAAAGTAGACAATTCCAAAACAGAATGGATATCAGTTGAAATTGGTTTAGAAGATACTTATAATTTTCAATTAAATATAATTAGAAAACAAGCTTTACTTACCATTGGTGATAATCTTTTAAAAATAGATTTAGAAACTGGGGCAATATTAAACAAAGTAGAATATAAAAGCTGTCAAGTGTTGCCCGAACATTTAAAAATTAGCTCAACACAATTTTTGATAAAAGATAAAGTATTAGATTTTGAAAGTTTTACAGTATCACCACTCTGTTATAATTTAAGTATTAAAGAGTGCGAAACTCATGTTAGTTTTTATTTAAAAGACAATGAAAACAATATTTGGCTATCAACCGCAAATGGCTTGTACAAGTGCTCTCCATCTAAATTAAGCATAAAAGATGCAGTTGAGCAATTTGAGGATGAAAAGAGGGAAATCCATTTCAGTGAAAATACAGTTTATAAATACGAGGATAATAACACAACGCTAAGCCTGTTAAAAAGCAGTTCAGTTATAAACTCATACCAATTGACAAAGCCAATTAAACGTTTTAATCATGACCATAAAAAAGAAGGTCATCATCATTACATTGAGGGTGAGTTTAGAAGAAATAAAAAAACAATTTTTTTTGAAAATAGAGTTAATCGCACCTGGAGATATGGTCAGTTAGAAGAATTGTATTTATTTGAGAAAGATGTTTTGGTTCGTAAATTATCTTATGCACAGTTAAATAGAGATGGTAAATTTATTCATAAAACTATTGCTACACCAAAGTATTATGCTACTATACTAAAAGATGATGAATATGATGATGATATAAAATTTATTAAAAATAGTAAATTATCAGTTTTGTATTTTGATGCTAACAATCACAATTCCGAAATAATTTATAAAAAAGATATTGTTGATGGCACTTATTTAAATTGCCAAGATAACAGTTTGTATTTTATTGCAAACGATAGTTTGAGTTTATTGCAATACGATTTAGAAAAAAACGAATTAATTACACAAAAAGTTAATTTGAAAAAATTTAAAGTGCTTTGGTTTCCCGAAAATGAAACCGACGATGTTCTATTAATTTGTAAAGATTTTGTCTATCAAAAAAAAGGGAATAAAATAACTTCCTATAAACAAAATAAAGTAGATGATAATATTGAAAAATCTAAGGTGTGGACAAGTAAAGCAATAAAATATAATTCAAAATATTATCAATGTAATGGTACATTTGGTGCATTAGAATTAGAGTTTAAAAAAGATTCTTGCATTTTTAAACGATTGGATAGAAACAACTTATTAAAAGCAAACAGTTTATTTTCAGTTTATTTTTCAAAAGATTATCGTTTTTTCATTTCGCATAACAATGCTTCTGGTTATTTACAAATTGTAGATTTTAAAAATTTAACTTCAGAACAATTAACTGATAAAATAATAGAGCCAACCCCTAATTTTTTTAATTTATTAAATGGCAACATTGTATTTAATAGTGCTTATGGCGTTGCTGAGCTAAACCCATATTTAGATGTAAGTAATAAAGTAGCTCCAAAAATTTATTTAGAAAGCGTTTATTTATCTACTAATGAATTTGGAATATTAAACGAACCATTAGACGAAAAAACGATAAATTACTTCAAAACATATATTGACGCACATTCCGAGTTTAAATTTAATTTCGTTGGCATTTGTTTACGCGATGGAAATAAAGTTCGTTACAAATATAAGTTAGAAGGTTATGATGCTGATTGGGTTGATGGACAAGATGCAACTTTTGCAAAGTACAAAAACGTACCAGCTGGTAAATACACTTTTTTAGTAAAGGCTTGTAATAATGATGGCGTATGGAGTACAGAGCCAGCAAGTTTTAGTTTTACAATTCCTGCGCCGTTTTATCAAACATGGTGGTTTATATCCTTGTGTGTTTTGGTTGGTATAGGTTTAATTTATTTATTAATTAAATCGCGCGAAAAGCAATTAAGAAAAAAGAATCAAGCTTTAGAGCAAGTTGTGCAACAGCGAACACACGAAATTGAACAACAAAAAGAAATTGTAGAAGAAAAAAACAAAGAAATTACGGATAGTATTAATTATGCTAAAAGAATTCAACACGCATTACTAGCAAGTAAAAAATTATTAGACGAAAACTTAAACTCACAACCTTTTGACCAGAATTCTTACTTTATTTATTTTCAACCAAAAGATGTTGTAAGTGGCGATTTTTATTGGGCATCAAAACTTAAAAACGAAAATTTTGCTTTAGTTACTGCCGATAGTACTGGGCATGGCGTTCCGGGTGCTTTTATGAGTTTGTTAAATATTTCTTGTTTAAACGAAGCTATAAACGAGCGTGGTTTTATTGATTCTAAAGATATTTTGAACCATACCCGAAAAAGAGTAATTGCATCGCTAGCCGAAGATGGAAGTGCTGAAGGAGGAAAAGATGGAATGGATTGTAGTATTCTTGTTTTTGATAAAGAAAAGAAAAACTTAATGTACACTGCTGCAAATAACCCTGTTTGGATAATACGCAAATGTCATTCTGATCAGAGCGAAGAATCTAAAAATGGAGATGCTTCCTTCGTCAGCATGACAAACCAACTTATAGAATTATTACCCGACAAAATGCCTGTGGGCAAACACGATAGAGATTACTTATCATTTACTAGCACAACAATTCCTTTGCAAAAAGGAGATATTATTTACACACTAACTGACGGTTTTCCAGATCAATTTGGCGGACCAAAAGCTAAAAAATTCAAATACAAACCTTTACAACAATTGTTACTTTCTATTTGTGATGAAGAAATGGAGGTTCAACAACAAAAACTAAAACACGCTTTAGAAAATTGGAAAGGCATTTTAGAACAAGTTGATGATATTCTAATTATTGGAATAAAAATATAATGTGCTGATTAATAAATTTGCTAAATGTGCAAATTTCCCCTGGGTTGTTATTCTATACACACATTCAAGAATCTAAAAAAAATAGATGTTTCGCCGTGACTCACCAAGACAAAAAAATATGTTTGCAAAAAAAACGTCCCGAATCCCGACAGCAATCGGAACGGGACGTTTTTTTTATTAAGTTCTATTAAAACGGCAAATCGTCTTCGTCGTCTTTCTTTAAAAAGTTTTCCATTACACTTGGTGCAGCACTTGGAGCCGGTGTAGCTTGCGGAGCACCATAATTATTAAATTGTTGTGGAGCTTGTTGTGGAGCTGCTTGTCCAGCCATTTCAATTTTCCAAGCCTCTAACGAATTAAAATATTTTGTTTCGCCTTGAGGACTTTGCCATTCTCTACCACGCAAATTAAAATAAACTTTAATGTCGTTTCCTTCCATAATATTATCAATTAAACTGCATTTATCTTGCGTTAATTGAAAACTAATAAACTGAGGGTAAGGAGAGCTATTTTCTACAATAACGAATTCTCTTTTTTTAAACTTGTCTGACACTTGCTGTGTAGCCGTTTTTACTTTTAGGGTTCCTGTGATGTTAAACATGATATATTTGCTTTTAATTATTTTTAATGGTTAATAAAACCTTCCACGCTTCTTCTACTTTTCCATCTTCTAATAAGCGGTGTGCAATATGGTGCAAATGTTCTTCAAGGTGCGGAAGGTTATGTCCGTAATCTTGAAATGCTTCTGCAATTACACCCGAGGTTTTATATTTTGCAATTTCTTCGGCGGTAGGCAAATGCTCTACGTTGCCTAACTGACCTAAGTTATTGCCTGTTAATATTTTACTATTTTTAATGCTACGCGGAATTGAATCTACTCCAATTCCAATAGTTACAAGTGGTTTAGCAACTTCAAACAAAGCATCGCCAAAAGCACGGCAATACCAATCGCCACCCATACGCGCAACTAAATCTATTTTTTGTTGATCTATATTTTGATTCGTATCTAAAACACTTTCGTCAATGTGAATTTTTACTACTTCAGCCAAAACTAAATTTCCTGCACCGCCTTGATCACCCAATGCAATAACATCTCTAACTAAACATTCAAACTGTACAGGCGATTCTTTTACTCGAAAAGGTTTTACTAAATCTGATGCAACCGCTGTTAAACCTGCCTTTTCAAATTCATTAATTCCTTTTGCATACTCTGTGCTTGCTAAAGATGTTTGCTGAACAATGTTATAATTTACAACATTAATTACAACTTCTGGAACTTGTTTTACGTTTTCTAATGTGTGTTTTGTAGTATTATCGCGCACTCTGCGAGCTGGCGAAAAAATTAACATTGGCGGATTAGCACTAAAAACATTAAAAAAGCTAAACGGACTCAAATTTGGGTTTCCATCTTTATCAATAGTACTAGCAAAAGCAATAGGTCGTGGACCAATTGCACCCTGCAAATACGCATGTAATTTAGGAGTAGGAAGTTCTTTAGGAATAACGCTTAGCATACAATCAATTATAAAACAAAAATAATCATTATGCTGTTTATTATTCTATTATTGAAAGTTTTTAGTTTTTAACAAAATAGAATTTCAAATAAAATTAGATGTATGTACATTTATTGGTAACTTTAAACTTATAATCGGTATAAAAGATGAAAAGTAAGATTGTTTTTAGCTCAAGTTGGATTTTTATAGTAATAATAGTGTGTACTGTATTGTTCAACAATTCTAATTTAATGGGAAATGGAAGTGGAGCCCCGTCGGGCAAAACCAACTCGCCAGGTGATGCTTCTAACTGTACAAGTTGCCATAATGGTACAATTTCTGCATTAACAGATTTAATAACCAGCGATATACCTACGGAAGGCTACACACCACTAAGCACCTACACAATAACAGCAAGTATTAGCAGAACAAGTATAAATAAGTTTGGTTTTCAAATTTCTCCACAAAACGATAATGGCGATTTATTAGGAACTTTAATAAACAAAGGAACTCAAACAAAATTAGTTGGAAGCAGCAAATATATAACCCACACCACAAGCGGAACCAGCGCCACAAGTAATCAAAAAACATGGACTTTTGATTGGGTTGCTCCTGCTGAAGGAACTGGCGATGTTACTTTTTATGGTTCTTTTATTGCAGCCAATTCAAGTAACAGCGATAGTGGAGATTTAACTTTTGCATCAACGTTAACAGCTTCAGAAAATACTACAGTAGGCGTTAATGAAATCACCGAAAAAAACGAATTGCAACTATTTCCAAATCCAATAATTGAAAATTTTTCGATTTTAAATAATTTAACAACTGAAAGTATTGAGCTCATTTCAATTGATGGAAAAGTAATTCAAGCGTTTAAACCGAATAAAACGAATAGTTACTCTATTTCTGAATCAGTAGAAAACGGAATTTATTTGATTAAAATTAAATCGAATAATAAAACTAACGTAGAAAGAATTGTTGTTGCTAAATAGCTTCTGCAACAACAAAAGCAGAACCGCCAACAAAAATTAAATCGTTGTTATCTGCTTGTTTTTTTGCCATTGCAATCGCTTTTTTTACTGTTTTGCAATCAACACCGTTTATTCCAGAAAGCTTGGCTTTTTCTGTTAACGTAGCACTATCTAAACCACGCGGAATATTGGGTTTACAAAAATAATAACTTGCTTTTTTAGGAAGTAGTTTCATTATTTTCTCAATGTCTTTATCGCTAACAACACCCATCACAAAATTAAGATGTTGGTGTTTTGTTTTTTTAATTTGTTGTAAAACTTCTTTTATTCCACCTTCGTTATGACCGATATCTGCAATTACCAAAGGCTTATTTTGCAAAACTTGCCACCTGCCCAATAAGCCAGTATTTTCAATTACTTTGGCAATACCATTTTTACAATTTTGTTTTGATATTTTTAATCCTTGACTTTGTAAAATTTCAACAGCTTGCAAAACAGTAGGAATATTTTTTTGCTGATACAATCCCAACAACTCACTTTTTACATTCTCAATAAAAATTTGTTTGTCCTTTTTAATAGACAAAACCAATTGTAGTTTTTTATCGGATAAATATTTTACATTACTCGCTTTATACTTTTTATCTGCAAAATAAATAGGTGCTTTTTTTGACTTTGCAAACGTTTCAAAAACAGTTTTAATTTCTTCCTGAGTTTCGCCAATAACTATAGGCGTGTTTTGTTTAATAATACCCGCTTTTTCTTTTGCAATATGTTGCAAAGTTGGTCCTAATAAATTTTGATGATCGAGACTTATATTTGTTATTACACTTAAAATAGGTGAAATAATATTTGTACTATCTAGTCTTCCGCCTAAGCCAGTTTCAACAATTGCAAAATCTACTTTTTTATCCGCAAAGTATTGAAAAGCTAAACCAACAGTCATTTCAAAAAAAGAAGGTTGTATTTTTTCAAAACTATTTTTGTGTATTTCTACAAAATCTACAACATATTTTTGTGCTATTTTTTTTCCGTTTATTTTTATTCTTTCTCTGAAATCTTTTAAATGTGGAGAAGTATACAAACCAACTTTATAACCTGCTTCTTGCAAAATAGATGCTAAAAAATGTGATGTAGAACCTTTTCCATTTGTACCCGCAACGTGTATAGAAACAAAATTTTTATGCGGATTGCTAAGTAAATTATCTATAGCAATAGTATTATCTAAATTCGCTTTATAAGCTACCGCACCAATACGTTGAAACATTGGTAATGCAGAAAAAAGATAGCGTAATGTTTGTTTGTAGGTCATGTTTTTTAACGCTGAGGGTACTGAGACTTCGCTGAGAACCGCTGAGTTTTTTTATTTAATTGTGTTTTTTGGTTTAACGCAGAGGCAATTGAGTTTGCGCTGAGTGCCGCTGAGTTTTTCCTAATAATTATTTACTACTCTTTTTAAACCATCGGTTAATTTGAGCACATTAAAATTAATTAATAATCCTACTCTACAATCAGATAATCTTAAATAAGTTAAAATTTGAGCAAGATGAATATCGTGAAGCGCCTCAACTGCTTTAATTTCGATTATTACTTTATCATTTATTATTAAATCTAAACGATAACCACAATCTAATTTTATTTCATCGTAAACTACAGGTAAAGCTTTTTGTCTTTGAATATTCAATTCTGTTTTCTGCAGCTCGTGCTCCATACATGCCTCGTAAGCAGACTCTAATAATCCAGGACCTAAAGCTTTATGAACTTTAATAGCGCAGCCAATAACAATTTCTGTAATTTGATTTTCGGTCATTAGTGATAGTTGTGAGATTTTTTATTTTCTTTTACCGCTGAGGGCTCTGAGCTTTCGCTGAGAGCTACTGAATTTTATTTCTAAGTAGCTCAACGTTTTCTCTTTATTCTCTGAAGTTAATTTAAACAACATCTTTCTATTTATCTCAGCGTTACTCAGCGGTTACTCCGTTTTCTCTGCGTTTAAAATCAAAGTTTCTGCGTTTAACTATTTTACTTCAAAATAAAATTATAAATAATTTGTCCTTTTTGTAGTTCGGCAGCTTCTGGGTCTTTATTAAATTTTGCTTCTAAAGCTGCTTTTTTTGCAATGGCCATTAGTTGTGGATCGGTTGTGGTTGAGCCTTTAACACCTGGTTTAGCATTGGTAACTTTTCCTTCTCTATCAACTGTAATTTCTACAACTACTTTTCCTTCTTCTTGAAAACTAGATTTAGGAACTGGTAATTGTACTTTTTTTCTTCCTGCTAAACTAAACGAAATTCCGCTGCCATTTCCTCCACTTCCGTTGCCACCATTGCCTGGAGTGTTGCCCGTGCCAGAACCATCTCCATGATTTTTAGCGTCTTTAGAACCATACAATTTTCCTTGATCGCCAGCTTTATTTGTTTCGCCTTCGCCACTGCTACCGCCAGTCGATTTGTTTTTGCCTTTGTACATTGCATTAGGATTTGCAGCACGCTCAGGTTCTTTTTTGGGCTCTTCTTTTTTGGGCACAATAGGTTTTACCTCAGCCACTTTTGTTTCCTTTTTTTCTTTAGGCTCTACTTTTTTTACTTCGGGAGCATCTTCTGTTTCTTGTGTAACGATTGCTTCTTCAGAAACATCAGGATTATTTTCTGGTTCAGAACTATTTTCTTCTGAGTTTGAATTTTCGCCCGTATAATTATCAGGTTGTATATCGCCCATTCCATCTTCTGATGTTCCAAAATTTACTTCCATTCCTGGAGGACCAGTATCTGGAAACGGAGGAATTGGTGTTTTAAAAACTATAAATAAAAACAAAGCAAATACTAAAGCATGGAAAACCAAAGTGCCAATTATGGCATATAGTTTTGTGCTTTTATTTGATTGGTTTTGCATAATTGTTAAACGTTAGTAGACTTAAAATTATTGTTTACTTTTTTTGAGATTCGGTGGCTAACACCATTTTTACTTTTAAGCGGTTTCCCATTTCGAGCACATCAACCAAATCTTGAATAGCTAAAGTTTTATCAACTCTAATAACAACAGTAGCTTCGTCTTTACCAGCAACCAATAGCCTTAATTTAGTTTCAAGTTCTTCAAAAGCAACCATTGCATTATTTAATGCATATTGTTTGTCTTTAGAAATTTCTAAAATAAAATTTTGCTTGCTAAGTGTTTGTGTTGATTTTGCTTTTGGCAACATCAACTTCATTACACTTGGATTTACTAAAGTAGAAACAATCAAAAAAAACAACATCAAAAAAAACATGATGTCGCTCATTGATGAAGCGCCTACCTCAGCAGCAAAACGATGTTTATTTCTGGTTAATTTCATTACAATTCGTGTTTTTAAATTTTAACTCTGCACTCTTAATTCATAACTATTAACTAATTATGCGCCAGGTTCGTTAATAATGTCGCTAAATTCTATTGCGCTAGTTTCAATTTTTGTAACTGCTTTATCAACACCCACATTTAATAAATGATAACTCACAAATGCAAACACACCAACAACTAAACCTGCCGCAGAGGTTATCATTTTTTCGTATAAACCACCAGAAATTAATCCAATACTAATATTATCTGCTAATGAAATGTTGTAGAAAATTTTAATTACACCTGATATAGTTCCAATAAAACCAAACATAGGTGCAATACCAGCAATGATTCCTAAAATACTCATGTTTTTTTCTAATTTAGAAAGCTCAACTTTGCCAACACTTTCCATAGCGCTTTCTATTTCTTTGCTTGGTTTACCCAAACGAGCTAATCCTTTACCAACAACCGCAGCAACAGGTGTTGATGTGTTTTTGCACAAAGCTTTTGCAGCTTCAATATTTCCGTTATGAATAAAATCTTTAATTGTATTCATAAAGTTTTTATCTACTTTATTTGCTTTTTTAATGGTTATCCATCGTTCAATAAGCACATAAATACTAATTAAAGAAAGCACACCAATTGGAATCATGATGTATCCACCTTTTAGTATTAAGTCTAAAAGCGATAAAGAATCTTGTTTAGGTGCAGCAGCAGCTTGCGCTACAGTATTAGCAACAGCAGTTGTTGTTTCGGTAATTTGCAATAACACTGATAAAAACATAGTTATAATTTTAAACTCTAAAATTAAAGCGTAGAAGCGCTCTGTTTATTGTACAAGAGTTGTAATTATAAACATATGTTTGTTAATGATGCTCATAACATACCTTTATACAGAAACTTCTAGTGTTGCCAAAGTGAAAAATTGTGATAGGATTTATTCTTCCTTTTTCTAAACGAACTAAATTCAATTATTCAATATCACATTCTAAAACCAGCTTCAGCTGACTCATTTTTTCTTTTAATGAAATATTTTGCTTTTTTGCAAAACAAATAATTACCGCAAATCAAAACTTAAACTGATGATTTACGGTCATATTACTTAATTAACTTCAATAATTTTTCGTTTAAAAAACTGTGCAAGCCATATACTTCAATAGTTTTATCAATAGTATAGTTTATTTTTTGAAACGGAGTAATTACAAAATTATTTGTGCATTTTAAATCGGCTATGCTTTCGTAAAAACCTCTGCTTAATGTTGGTGAGTTGGTTGTTTTCAATTCAATACAAACTATTGGTTTTAATCCTTTTACTAGCACCAAATCCATTTCGCTACCATCGGCTGTGCGGTAATAAAATGGTTTAATATGATTGGGCAATAATTGTAAAATTTGCTCTATAGCATAACCCTCCCAACTGTAACCTATACTTGGAGAATAATTTAAATCGCTTTCTTTTGTAATATCTAACAAATAGTGCAGCATACCACTATCGCGAATATATATTTTAGGACTTTTTACTAGTCGTTTTTTTGCGTTGGTAAAATAAGGCATCAACCTACGCACCATAAACGCTCCTTCTAAATAATCTAAATATTTATTAATAGTTGTTGGGCTAACATCAAGTCCTTTGGCAAAAGCGGCTGCATTCCATACTTGTGCGTGATGGTGTGCCAACATTCGCCAAAGTTTATTCATTATTACCGTATTAAAATTTACGCCAAACAACATGTTTAAATCGCGCTCAACAAAAGTTCTAAAAAAATTATCCATCCAAATAAACCAAGCATCGTTATTTTTACTGAGCCAAGCATCAGGAAATCCGCCTTTAAACCAGTGTTTATTTAAATCGCTTTGTTTTTTATATAGTTCGGATAAATTAAATGGATGCGCTTCGCAATAAGCAATTCGCCCAGCAAGCGTTTCGGAAACACCTTGCACCAAATTAGGCGATGCCGAACCCAACAAAAGATACTTTCCTTTTTGTTTGTTTTTATCAACTAGCGAACGAAGTATAGCAAACAACTCTGGCAAACGCTGCACTTCGTCTATAATAATTTGTTTTTGAGAAATGCGCTCTAAAAAAAATTCGGGTTGTGTAAACAACGATTTATCAGCCGGACTTTCTAAATCAAAATAAACGGAATCTTTTTTTAGTTTAGCTGCTATTTTTTTTGCCATTGTTGTTTTACCGCATTGGCGAGGGCCAATAATAGCAACAACAGGAAAAAGACCTAATAATTTTTCTATTTCTTTATCTTTAAAACGTTGTATCATACATCAAAGATAAAAAATAATCACCGTAAATCCAAACTTAAAATGACGATTTGCGGTGATTAAATTTAAAATTATTTCTGATTTATTCTTTAAGACTTGATTTTAACCAAACAAAACCAATTATAGCAGCAAGTATAGATGCGGCTAAAATGGCGATTTTAGAAGTGTTTATTATTTCGGTATTGTTATACGCCAAAAGTGTTACAAAAATGCTCATGGTAAAACCTATTCCGCCTAAAAAGCCAACGCCAATAATTTTTTTCCAATTTAAATCGCTTGGCAATTGAGAAATTTTAAACTTACAAGCTAAGTAAGAAAATAAAGTTATACCCAAAGGTTTTCCTACAACTAACCCAATAATAATTCCAACACTTCCAATTCCTAACAAACCACTTTGCCAGTTATTTTCGAAAATAACAGCTGTGTTAGCCAATGCAAACAAAGGCAGAATTACAAAGGCAACTGGTTTATGCAAAATATGTTGCAAAATATGCGATGTAGATTTTTCGTCGCAACTACCAAATGGAATTGCAAAAGCAACCAAAACACCTGTTATTGTGGCGTGAACACCAGAGTGCAACATAAAATACCACATAACAACTCCTAGTGTTAAATAAGGAATTAAATTACGAACTTTTGCTTTGTTTAAAATTAATAACACAACAAAAATTGCTCCTGCAATACTTAAATTAAACCAATTTAAAGTATCTGTATAAAAAATAGCAATTACTAAAATAGCTCCTAAATCGTCAATCACAGCTAGTGCTGTTAAAAATATTTTTAACGATACAGGAACTTTATTTCCTAAAAGTGAAAGCACGCCAATTGCAAAAGCAATATCTGTTGCCATAGGAATTCCGGATCCTGCTTGAGTTGCCGTGCCAGAATTTAAAATAAAATACAATAACGCTGGAACTAACATTCCGCCTATTGCTGCAACTATTGGCAACGAAGCATTTTTTATTGATGACAATTCGCCCACATAAACTTCTCGCTCTAATTCTAAACCAACCAACAGAAAAAAAATAGCCATTAAGCCATCGTTAATCCAGTGTTCTAGCGAATAATTATTAAACTGAAAATGCCAAAATTTTAAGTACGAATCTCCAAAACCTGAATTGGCAATTAATAAAGAAAACAAGGTGCAGATTATTAATAGCAAGCCTCCGGCTTTTTCACTTTCAAAAAAATCGGTAAATAATTTGCTAATTTTTATATCAGTAACAGCGCTTATATTTTGTTTTATTTTTTTTTGCACCTTATTGATTAGTTTGTTGCTGGCGAATCTTGAAAAATAAACTCTGCGCCATTATTTAATACTACATCAATAATTTTTAAGTTAACTTCTTCGCGAACATCTTGATACAATTTTGCATCCATTTCTTTTACAAAAAAATCAACTTTAATAGTGTAGCCATTTAAACCAATATCCGACAAAGTAATTGTTCCGTCTTTTGTTGTAAAATCGTTTGTATTAATTATTTGCTCCATTTCTAAAACAATTTTTTTTACAACAACCGATGTAATAGTTGGCTTTAAACCAATATTAAAATTGGCTCTACGCTTAATGCGAAGCGAAAGATTTTCTAATTTATTTTCTACCATTTTTTTGTTAGAAATAGTAATTACGCTGTTGTCTGAAGTACGAATACGTGTGCTTCTAAACCCAATTTTTTCAACTGTTCCTTCTACTCCATCAACTTTAACTGTATTTCCTAACACAAATGGTTTATCAAAAAATATAGTAAACGAACCCAATAAATTTTCTAAAGTTTCTTTTGCTGCTAAAGCAATTGCTAAACCTCCAATTCCTAAACCAGCAATTAACGACGAAACATTTAAATGAAACACAGTTCCCATAACAAAGAACAGACTTAAAATAATCAGTATAACTTTTATTGATTCTTTTAAAAATGGAATTAAACTATGATCGCTTGGGTTTTCGCTATTTTGGGCTTTGTGTATTAAAACTAATCCAAAAAAATCAACAATCCGCAAAACAATTTGAGTTACAGAAACAATAATTACAACCAAAAACAATCGATAAATAACCATTCTTGCTCCAAATTTTTCTACCGAAGCAAAATGCCAAGCTTTAGGAAAATCAATGTATTGAACGGCAAAATAAATAGATGCAAGTGTTACAAATGTTCCGAATGGTTTTTTTACTAATTCTAAAAAGTGATCGAAACCAACATCGCTAACTTGTTTTTTTAATAATCGATAAACTAATAACGATAAAATTTTTGCTAAATATCTTTTTAGCAACAAGCCTGTAAGTATTATCCCAAGAAACCAGCAGTAGTTTTCTAGTGTGTTTCCTAAAATTTCTTTTTGCAAATAAGTGTATACCGACATTTTATAACAATTGTTTTAAAGCAATTTCAAACGCTGTTTTAGCAATATTTGTTTTGCTATTATTATTTGTATGCGCTTTTTGTAATGCATTTTTAATTGTAAGAGATGCGTCTTCAAAAATTCCTTTATCGCTCATATCACAATTTTCTTGCATTAAATATCCAAACACACGGGCCATTCCGCAATTGGCAATAAAATCAGGAATCAAACTTATTTTACTATCTGTAAATTCTCCCGTTGGTCCAAAAAATATTTGAGGATCAGCAAAAGGTACATTTGCGCCACACGATATTACTTCTAAACCATTTGCAATCATTTTTTCAATTTGATTTTGCGTAACAATTCTTGATGCAGCTGCTGGTATAAAAATTTCTGCGCCAACAGCCCAAACTTTTTCATTCAACTCGCTAAACGGAATTAGATTAGGAGCGTTTAAAGCGTTTCCGTTTTTAGTTGCGAATAAATTTTTAATTTCATCAAAAGTAAAACCTTCAGTATTAATTAATCCGCCAACTCTATCTATAATAGCAACAACTTTTGCTCCGTTTTGCGCTAAATAATAAGCAGCAGCGGCAGCAACGTTTCCCCAACCTTGCACAATTGCGCGTTTACCTTTTATGTTTCCGCCATAAATATCATAATAATGACGAACTGCTTCGGTAACGCCCCAACCCGTAATCATATCGGCTACTAAAATATTTTTAGTAACATCGGGTGAGTACTTAACATCAGTTAAAACTTGAGAAACTCCTTTTCGTAATTGAGCTATTCGTTGTGCTTTGTGCGCATCGTTTACACCAAAATGTCCGTTTACTACCCCTTCTTGAGGATGTTGCAAGCCATAGTTTTCGGTAATGGGTATCACTTCATGTATTTCGTCTATATTTAAATCGCCACCAGTACCATAATAAGTTTTTAAAATTGGCATTACAGCTTTATACCAACGCTCTAAAACTCCTTTTTTACGCGGATCTGCTGGGTCAAAATTAATTCCAGATTTTGCTCCGCCAATAGCAGGGCCAGAAACCGAGAACTTAACTTCCATTGTTTTTGCTAGTGATTCAACCTCTCTTTTATCTAAACCCTTACGCATACGAGTTCCTCCACCGGCTGCACCACCTCTTAACGAGTTGATAACTATCCAACCTTCGGCTTCGGTTTCGGCATCTTTCCACTCAAAAACAATTTCTGGTTTTTTATTCTCAAACTTTTCTAATAAATCCTTCATAAATAGGGCAGTTTTAATTGGTAAAACTTGTTGGGGCAAAATTATTAAATAATAATCATTATTTTTTTTTTTGATTTTGAAACTTTTTAAAAGAAATAATGTATAATTGTCGGACGAAATACATATTGGACACTTTATTTAAAATGAAAAAGCCAGTTAACACTAAAAAAACAAGCGGAGCAGCAAATCCTAAAAAGGCTTCAGGATCTGACGAATTAAAAAAACCAGCAAAGTTAAAGCCCTTAACGAAAACAAGAGACGTTAAGAAAAGCAAAAACCCAAAAGACTTTGACGATGAGTTTGATGATTTAGATGATGATTTGAAAGGTTTAGAATTTGACAAAGACTTTGATGACGATGATGATGATGATTTTTAAAATCAACTTATCTCTCTAAGTTTCCAATCCCTCCGCTAAAGAGGGATTTTTTTTGCACAAAAAAAGCTGTTTTGCAACAGCTTTTTAAGTTTAAACAATTTAAGTGTACTTATTTTTTAATATATTCTTCTTCTGTTTTATCGTAAAAGAAACTCAAATTCATGTTTTTCTTAAAGTATTCTCTCATTTGAGCAGCAGTTTCAAATTTCTCGTCAATGTTTTCGGTTACAGAAACCATTTTAATTAAATAATCTTTTTCAATTACCAATTTATAAAAATAATAAGATGGCTTAGAATCATATTCGTTAATTTGCCATAAACTCAAAAATTTTGTTCCATCAATATCAGTTGTATAAGCATTATACGTTTGTTTATCGCCAGATTTTGTGTTTTCTTTCACAAAAACGTAAGTAAAATCGTCTTTTTTAGTAACTGTATAAACGTAATCGCTCGATGATGATTTTTGTTCCCAAGAGCCAAGAAGTCTTTCGTCAACTTTTACAGCAGGCTTTTCGTCTAAAGCAATTTCTGAATTATACGGACAGCCAGTTAATAATAAAGCCAAAGGCACAAATAATAATAGATTTTTTAAGGTTTTCATAAGTATAAGGTATTAATTTGCTCAAAAATGAAACAAAATCGCATTAAAAGCAAATAAATTGAACAATAAAAACGCAGCCAAATCAATTATTTGCGGTATGAGTTTAGTAAAAAAAACAAATAATTATTGTATTTTAATAAAAATCTGTATATTTGCCTTCCCAAAAATTATTAACAAAAATAAATTAAAAACATGTACGCAATTGTAGAAATAGCGGGGCAACAGTTTAAAGTTGAGAAAGACCAACAAATTTTTGTTCATCGTTTAGAAGGCGAAGTTGATTCTAAAGTAGAGTTTAACAACGTTCTTTTAGTTGATGATGCAGGCAAAATAAAAGTTGGCGCCCCAGTTATTAGCGGAGCAAAAGTTTCTGCTAAAATCCTTAGTCATGATCAAGGTGATAAGGTAATCGTTTTCAAAAAGAAAAGAAGAAAAGGCTATCAAAAGTGGAATAACCACCGCCAACAATTCACTAAAATTTCTATTGAAGCGATTAACGCATAATTTTAAATTAAAAAAAAACTAAAACATGGCTCATAAAAAAGGCGCCGGTAGTTCAAACAACGGTCGCGAATCTCACAGTAAACGTTTAGGCGTTAAAATTTATGGTGGTCAAGCTGCACTATCTGGTAACATTATTGTACGTCAAAGAGGTACAAAACACCACCCAGGTTTAAATGTAGGTATTGGTAAAGACCATACTCTTTTTGCTTTAGTTGACGGTATCGTTGAATTTAAAAAGAAAAAAGACGCAAAATCTTTTGTTTCGATTGTTCCGGTTCAATAATCGGGAGACGAAATAATACTATAAAATTAAAATCTCTTCCGAGCAGGGAGAGATTTTTTTTTGTTCAAAAGCAAACCTTAACTTTACAACACATTTAAGATAAAATCATGCTACAAGTTGCCTATATTAAAGAAAACAAAAATGATGTTATTGCTCGATTAGCAAAAAAACATTTTAAAGACATTTCAATTGTTGATCAAATAATTGCTAAAGATGATGTAAGAAAAAAAACTCAAAATGAGTTAGATGAAATTCTTGCTTCAGAAAATAATCTTGCCAAACAAATTGGCGAATTATTTAAAAGCGGAAACGTTGCAGAAGCAAATGATTTAAAAAATAAAACAGCTGCTTTAAAAGAATCGTCAAAAAATTTAAAAGTTGAGTTAGAAAAAACGGAAATAGAATTGCAAAATCTATTAGTGATTTTACCCAACTTACCACACAGTTCTGTACCTGAAGGAAAAACACCAGAAGACAACGCTGTTGTTTACGAACACGGAACAATTCCAACTTTAAAAGAAGATGCTTTACCGCATTGGGAAATCGCAACAAAGTACGATATAATTGATTTTGAAACAGGTGTAAAATTAACTGGTGCAGGCTTTCCAGTTTATAAAGGAAAAGGTGCAAAACTACAACGCGCTTTAATTAATTTCTTTTTAGATGAAGCAGATAAAATGGGTTACACAGAAATACAACCACCTATTTTAGTAAACGAAGCATCGGGTTTTGGAACAGGACAATTGCCGGATAAAGAAGGACAAATGTATCATGTACAAGTTGATCAGTTTTATTTAATACCTACAGCTGAAGTTCCTATTACAAATATTTACAGAGATGTTATTGTAAAAGCAGAACAATTACCAATTAAAAACATGGGCTACACACCTTGTTTTAGAAGAGAAGCCGGTTCATACGGAAAAGATGTTCGTGGTTTAAATCGTTTACACCAATTTGATAAAGTAGAAATTGTGCAAATAGCGCATCCTGATAAATCGTATGAAATTTTAGAAGATATGCGCAATTATGTTGCGGACTTATTAAAAAAACTTGAACTACCGTTCCGTACCTTGAAGCTTTGTGCTGGCGATATGAGTTTTGCTTCTGCCTTAACGTATGACATGGAAGTGTTTAGTGCTGCTCAAAAACGTTGGTTAGAAGTAAGTAGCGTTTCAAACTTCGAATCTTTTCAAAGTAACCGATTAAAATTACGTTTTAAAGATGGCGATAAAAAACCACAATTAGCTCATACACTAAATGGTAGTGCATTAGCTTTACCAAGAATTGTTGCTGCATTACTTGAAAATAATCAAACAGATAAAGGAATTAAAATACCAGAAGCACTAGTAAAATATACTGGTTTTGAATACATCAATTAATTTGACTATGAAAAATTTAAAATTACTTTTATTCGTTTTATGCATTAGTTTTCTAATTCAATTTTCGAGCTGTACAAGTAACAATACAGAGCAAGTTGCGGTTATTGATTCTTTAAAAACAGAATTAGAAAATGCTAAAAACATTGTTGCTACTATTAGCGAAGACAAAAACAAAGAGCTTCAGTTTATTGTAGATTCTAATATCAGTTATTTTTCTAAAAACTATAAAGATTCTTTGTCAAAACAAGTTGGCTTTATGTTTCAAGATTACAAAGTAGTGAGTAAAGAAATAAAAAAATACAATCAAATTAAAGATCAATTAAAATTAAACATTGATTACTCCATTACTCAACTCGAAAAACTAAAAGCTGATTTAACTTCTACAAAAATAACAAAAGAACAGTTTGCAGAATTTATTGTGACAGAAAGAAAAGAATGCGTTAAACTAATTGACTTAGCAAAAGAAAGACAAAAAACATTGAATTTTGAATATCACAAGTTTGACTCGCTAAACCCTTTAATTATCGAGTTTATCAAGAATATTAAAATAAAATAATTACTGCAATGGCTAAAGCGTTACAACATAAAATTGTTTTTGCTTTAGCCTTGCTTTTGCTTTTTTTTAAAAGTTATGCTCAAGTAGATTTAGAAAAAATAGCCAAACAATATCAAGACAATAAAGAGTACGATAAAGCTTTAGAACTTTACGAACATTTATTTAATCAAAGTCCAGAAAAAAAATATTACAAGTCGTTAATTACTTGTTACTACGAAATTCCTGATTACAAAAGCGCCGAAAAGCTTATAAAAAAACAAATTAAAAGAAATCCTGCCGACCCATCATTTGATGTAGATTTAGGAAACCTTTACGAAAAACAAGGCGAAAAAGAAAAAGCACAAAAACATTACAATAAAGTAATTGAAAAAGCTTTGCCATCACAAAACTATTTTAACGATTTAGCCACAAGTTTTATAAGCATAAAACAATTCGAATTTGCACTTAAAACCTATCAAAAAGGCCGAAAAAATTTAAAAGATTTTTACAATTTTAATTTCGAGATAGCTCAAGCTTATTACCTAATGGGCGATACAGAAAAAATGATGGAAGAATATATTTCCATTTTAAATGACAATGAAAATTATTTAACAACGGTTCAAAACGCTCTTTCTACTTTGTATGAAGACGATACAGAAAAAAAAATAAGCAATGCATTAAAGCGAGTTGCCTTGAGAGAAACACAAAAAAATCCGAATAAAACTGTTTTTTACGAATTGCTAATTTGGCAATTTATTCAAGATAAAGATTTTGATGCTGCTTTTACACAAACCAAAGCACTTGATAAACGTGCTAAACAAGACGGAAGTAGAATAATGAATTTAGCTTCTATTTGCGTTAGTAATACTAATTATGATGTTGCCATTAAGTGTTACGAATACATAATTACAAAAGGAACTGAAAATTATTTTTACAATTCTGCAAAAATGGAATTGGTAAATGTGCTCAACAAAAAAATTACAGAAAGCAACAACTATACAACATTCGATTTATTAAATTTAGAAAAAAATTACGCCACAACACTTGCTGAATTAGGCGAATCGGCACAAACCTTAACACTACAAAAAGGATATGCGCACTTAAAAGCATTCTATTTAAATAAAATTGACGAGGCCATTTCTATTCTCCAAAAAGCAATTACTTTTCAAAATGGCGATAAACAGCAATTAGCAGAATGTAAATTAGAGCTAGGCGATGTGTTATTACTTTCTGGCGATGTTTGGGAAAGTTCTTTACTGTATTCGCAAGTAGAAAAAGTATATAGAACAGAACCACTAGGACAAGAAGCGAAATTTAGAAACGCAAAACTATCTTTTTACAATGGTGATTTTTTTTGGGCACAAGCTCAATTAGATATTTTAAAAGCAGCTACTTCACGTTTAATTGCTAACGACGCTATTTATCTTTCGCTTTTAATAACGGATAATACAGGCTTAGATTCTATTACAGAACCACTTTTAATATACTCTAGAGCTGATTTATTAAGTTTTCAAAATAAAGATAGTTTGGCTTTAATTACTTTAGATTCTATCGCACAAAAATTTTCGGGACACACAATAAGCGATGATGTACTTTTTAAAAAGTATAAAATTTATAAAAAGAAACAACAATATACTTTAGCCGCCAGCATGTTAGAAAAAATAACAAATGAATATGCAGAAGATATTTTAGGAGATGATGCCTATTTTTATTTAGCTGAACTCAACGAATATGAATTTAAAAACACACAAAAAGCTCAGGAAATTTACCAACAAATATTGGTGAAATACCCCGGAAGTACTTATGGTGTAGAGGCACGAAAAAGATTTAGAAACTTAAGAGGAGATAAGATTAATTAACTAATGTGCTGATTTGATAATGTGCAAATTAATAATGTTGCTTACAAACTAACGACTAAAGTAATGAGTAAAATAATTTATAACGTAACCGTAAATGTAGATCATGATGCGCATGATGCTTGGTTAAAATGGATGATAGAAACACATATACCAGAAGTAATGCAAACTGGTTTGTTTATTGAAAATAGATTTTGTAAAGTTTTGATTGACGAAGAACAAGGTATAACCTACTCCATACAATACATGTGCGCCAATATGAATGATTACAACGAATACAGAGAGAAACACGCCACTAGACTACAGCTTGAAGCCAAAAAACATTTTGAAGGCAGATTTGTAGCTTTTAGAACCTTATTACAATTGGTGTAAAAAAATAAAAACATGAACGATAAAGTAAGAGCAAAAAAACATTTAGGACAACATTTTTTACGTGATGAGGAAATTGCTCTTAATATTGTAAAAGCAATTGATGGTTATGAAGGATATGATTTAGTACTTGAAGTTGGCCCTGGAATGGGCGTTTTAACCAAATACCTAATTCAAAATAAAAATTACAATACTTATGTAATAGATATTGATAGCGAATCGATTGGTTACTTAGAAAAAAACTTTCCTGAACTAAATAAAAAAATAATTGAAGGCGATTTTTTACAATTAAATTTAGAATCATTATTTAATAAAAAGCCATTTGCTCTAATAGGAAATTTTCCATACAACATTTCTTCTCAAATTTTATTTAAAGCCTTAGAGTATAAAAACACGGTGCCTATTGTAGTTGGTATGTTTCAAAAAGAAGTGGCTATGCGCATTGCATCGCCTCCAGGCAATAAAGATTACGGAATACTAAGTGTACTTTTGCAAGCGTATTACGATATTGAATATTTATTTACGGTTAGTGAAACCGTTTTTTCTCCACCACCAAAAGTAAAATCGGGTGTAATACGTTTAGTTCGCAATAAAGTACAAAACTTAGCATGCGACGAAGAAAAATTTATACGTGTGGTAAAAACAGGTTTTAATCAGCGCCGAAAAACATTGCGTAATGCATTAAAATCGCTCACACCTCCTGAATTTACTTCTGTTTATTTAGCCAAACGTGCAGAGCAATTATCTGTAAACGATTTTGTTAAATTAACACTTGAGATTGAAGAGCAAAACAAATAGATATGAAATCATCACCATCTAAAATCATATACATAATATTATGTTCTATAATTTTAGTTTTTTTCATTATATTCATTCCTTTTTCATTACACGAACAAAAAGAAATTGATAAACGTTTAAAAATTGTTGGCTTAGTTTCAACCGGAACAATTACAAGCGTACACCGTAGTTACGGAAAAAGTTCTGGCGTTTATTTTGGTTATAAATTTCAAGATGAAAAAGGGACTGTTTATAAGGATAGTAAAAAAGTGCGATTTCATGATTTAGAAATATTTCTACGGAAAAATTTTCCTGTTATTTACAACCCTCAAAATCTTAGAGAAAATGAAATTCTTATGACAAAAGAAGAGTTTGAAAATTATGGGCTAAATTTACCCGATAGTTTAAAATGGACTCAAGGATTGAGAAAATATTAACTCATAATTCTTCACTCATAACTACTCCAAACGCCATTCGTTTTTTACAAAATCAAATTTATATTCTGTAAAGCTTTTGTTGTGCTCTTTAAATAAACTACGGCTATCCTCTGTAAATAGTTTTAGTTTTTCTAAAGCAGTTGCGTCAAGCTTTCCAACAGTGTTTTCGAACTGCGAAGCTGGCAAAATATAATATTGATTTTTGCCATTTACAAATGCTTTGTTTACCCAAGTTAAAAAATAGCCTTGCTCTTTTATTTTTGTTTGTCCTAATAAATTCTTTTGCAAAACTATTTTTACCATAGCGCCACCATCTTTATATCTATCGCGTTGGTTAGAAACATAATTGCCTAACGAATACACAACAATATTTTCTTTCACTTTCATATCATCAAGCGTATCAATTCTTTGTGTGTATTCAAACTGTTGTAATACGTGTGGATGCGAGCCAATCACAATATCAGCACCTTGCTCAAAACAAAATTTAGCAATATCTTTTTGAAATGCGTTAGGAACTCTCTCGTACTCGTTGCCCCAATGCACCACTAAAATAATTTTATCTGGTCGCAATGCTTTTGCTTTTGTAACATCGTTAGTTATTTTTTCTTTTTCAATAATATTTACAACGGTAGGTTTTGGAATAGGAATTCCGTTTGTACCATACGTATAATTTATTATAGCAACTCTGATTCCGTTTTTTTCAATTAGCAAAACATTTTTTTTCTCTCTTTCTAGTGAGTCAACAAAAGTGCCTGTATGCTCAATTCCTAAACTATCTAAAACTTTAATGGTTCTAATTATTCCGCTTTTGCCTCTATCGCAAGAATGATTGTTTGCCGTAACTAAATAATTTATACCTGCATTTTTTAGGCCACGCGCTAAAGCATCTGGCGCGCTAAATTGAGGGTAACCCGAATAAGGTTTTCCTGCTAAAGTAATTTCTAAATTAGCTATTGCAACATCTGCATTTTGTAAAATTGGTTTTACATATACAAAACACGAATCGTAGTTATACGTTTTACTCGAAGAATCGTATGCTGCATCAATCTGAGGCATATGCTGCATTACATCACCAATAAAAACCAAACTCATTTCGCTGTTTTGCGCAAAAGCAAACTGAGCGTATATACTTAAAAATAGAACTATTATTTTTTTCATAAGAGAAATTTATAAAGTAAAGTTAAAATAAAAATAAGCACATAGTAAACAAATTACTAAATTTGAAATCATTAATTGCAATTATGCAAAAAAACAAACGCCCATTTTTGTTATTTTATTTATTAGTATTTTATGTACTAATACAATTTGCCTGGTGGTCGTATTTATTGTTTAGTTTAAACTCTGAAGTGTATGTACACAAAACAGAATCAATACTTTTAAGTTCGTATAGTCCAGCAGATACATCAAACAAACAAAACATACTTAATG
This sequence comes from Bacteroidota bacterium, assembly GCA_040385525.1. Taxonomy (GTDB): domain Bacteria; phylum Bacteroidota; class Bacteroidia; order UBA4408; family UBA4408; genus JAZKHE01. The sequence goes on along the minus strand of JAZKHE010000002.1, from coordinate 432,522 downwards.
CCAAACTCAACAATCGTTTACTCATGATTGCTGGTGAGGGAATGGTTTTTTTAATCATATTAATTTATGGAATTAGCAGAGTAAAAAAAGGATTTCAAAAAGAATTGGAAATAAACAAACAGCAAAAAAACTTTTTATTATCTGTAACTCACGAATTAAAATCGCCAATTGCCTCTGCTCGCTTACAGCTAGAAACGTTGCTAAAACGAGATTTAGACAAAACTATGCAAACTAAAATTTTAAACAATGCATTGGCAGATACGCAACGATTAAACGATTTGGTAGAAAAAATTTTGCAAGCTACGCGTATTGAAAGTGCAAATGTAAACGAAACTATAGAAGAAATAAATATAAGTGAATTGACAGCTTTTTTAATTGAAAATTTTAAAAACAATTCAAACACAAAACAAAATTTTACACAAAACATTCAAGAAAATATTTTGTTAGCAACCACCAACGACGATTGGGTTTTTATGGTAAATAATTTAATTGAAAACGCCATTAAATACAGCCCTAGTAATAGCCAAATAACATTAGAATTAGTGCAAAACGAAGATACAATTTCTTTAAAAGTTTGTGATGAAGGTGAAGAAATTCCTGAAGAAGAGAAAGAAAAAATAACTGAAAAGTTTTATCGCATTGGCAACGAAGAAACACGAAATACAAAAGGCACCGGACTCGGTTTGTATATAGTAAAATCGCTTGTAGAAAAATACTACGGACAATTACACATTAAAAAAAATGAACCAAAAGGAAATGTGTTTGAAATTATTTTCCCAAACAATTTATCTAATTAAAGAAACACTACCGGTATAAGTGTATAGCTTTTTTTGATAATCTCTAATTTTAATTTTATACACGTAAACACCTTGTGGTGCTAAATCTGTATCCACATCGTTTACGTTTCCTTTCCAGCCTTTTCGGCTGTTTGCAGAGTTATAAATTCGTTGTCCCCAACGGTTAAAAATTTCCATTTCAAATTCGGTTTCGTTGCTACATTTTGGCATAAAAGCTTCATTTTTATCGTCGCCATTTGGTGTAAATGCATTAGGAATATAAATAAACAATTCTGGCTTGCTATCTACTAAAACAATTATTTCATCTTTACAACCTAAACTGTTGGTTACAATTTGTTTTACATTGTATTCGCCATCAATTGGGTATTGATAATTGGTCATGTTGCAATCTGTGGTGTCAATTCCATTACCTAATTCTAACATACAATTTACTGCAAATTTAGATTTATCGATAAACTGAAAAACAGGGCGATAATTTATAGTGTCAATCGAGAGCACTTCAAAATTCGCTATTGGCGTGTATTCTGTAAAAATATATCTTTCTTTTATCTCACTAACTTTCGCAATACATCCGCTATCTGTAGTAACTGTTAAACTAATATCATAGTATCCGCTATCAGGAAAAACGTGTAGCGGATTCATAACTGTATCGGTTGTTCCATCTCCAAAATTCCAAAGGTATTTAATTTTTGTTTCTGCAAACGATTTATTCTCAAATTGAACTTCAAAAGGAGAACAGATTTTTGTAGGAGCTGTAAATTCAGGAATTGGCATTTTAAAAATATGCGCTGTGTCTAAATGCGTTTTTACACAACCATTTTCGCGGTAAATTAACTTCACGGGTTTAATTCCTGGCGATTGAAAAACAATATTTTGAGGATTTATTATTGACGACATTGGGGGCTCTGCATCAGTAAAATTCCATTCATAAGTCGCTGTTGTTCCATAAACACCTTTGCCTAAAAAAAAGTATAAGTTATCATCAATACAATCGTTTTCGGGCTTATCGAAAAATGCTTGTAGCAAAGGAAAAACATAAAACAATTTTTTAATGGTATCTCTACAAACATTTTGATTTACAGCAACAAGTGTAACCATATATTTTCCGCTATCGGGATATTGATAACTTGGGTTTTCAATCGTGCTAACATCTGTTGTAAGCGTTGTTATACCAAAATCCCAAACGTAACTTGTTGCGTTAGAACTTGTGTTGGTAAAATCAACATTTAAACCAACACAGTATTGTGTAATGTCAGATATTCCAGCTTCAGGCATCGAAACCAATTCCACTTGTTTTGTTTTAGAAGCTAAACATCCTTTTTGATTAACAGTAAAAGTTACATTTTTAACTCCTGCACTATTAAATTTTATTCCCGATGGATTTTTAACATTCGCAGTGGCAGGAATTGCATCTTCAAAAGTCCAACTAAATAATGATGTAGGATAAACCTTTGTTCCCGCCCCAACAAAAGAATAATTATTATTTAGTACACATTGTTGCGGAGGAATGACAAAATCTGGCAAAGGTATATGATATACTTTTGTAGGCTTAAAAATGGTGTCTCTACAGCCTTGTGCGTTTATAGCAATTAGCCTAACATTATAAGTTGCACTATCAGGATACGTAATATTGGGTTGAAATAACGAAGATGTATCACTTAAAGAAAAAGTAACTCCAAATTCCCAAAAATATTTTGTAGCTCCTGTGCTTAAATTCTGCAACTGAACTGTTAAACCCGTGCAATCGTTTACTGGATTGCCAATAATTGCTTCAGGACTTTCAGAAATATGCATTGTTTTTGTGGCCGTTTCGGTGCAACCATATTGAGAAATAGTGAGCGAAACTATTTTAGTGCCAGTAGTATTATAAAAAATATTTGCATTGTTTCTTGTCGTTGAACTGGCTCTGTTAGCACCACTTCCAAAATTCCATAAAAATGTTGCGTCTGTAGTAAATGCACCGCCAGCATTAAAATTATACGAATTACTTTGCAAACACAAACTATCAGGTTGAGCAAAATCGGGTTGCAAAACAGGGTAAACTCTAAAAGTAGAATACGAAGTATCTCGGCAAGCTCCTGTTGAACTTATTGCTATTAATCTAATATTATAAACACCACTATCAGGATAAAAATAAGTTGGATTTGGTGAGTTAGAAACATCTGTTGTTAATGATGTTACTCCAAAATCCCATTGAAAATTTGTTGCGTTAACACTACCTGTACTAGCAAAATTTACTTGGTAGCCATTACAAAAAATAGTTTGATTTGGGATAGCAGCAATTACGTTATTACAACTAACCACGTTAAACTGAAAATCTCTTTTGTTAGTAGTTAACAAAACACCATCTCTAAACTCTGAAACACAAATTCCAACAACGTACTGCCCAAGTTGTGTTGGTGTTAAAGTTAACTCTCCTGTTGTAGCATTTATTGCAATTGCAGGATTAGATGCAATTGGGAATGCACTTGAGTACGGAGCAAGATAATTTACGCCAGGATAAGGTGGCGGTTCAGTAGGTCTAATAGGAAAATTAATTGGGCCTCCTGGAGCATCTACGTCAAAACCTTGATTTGGTTGACATAAAGAATAAACTAAAACATCTCCATCAGGATCGGTAGCAGAATGATCAAAAGTAAAAGGTGTATTTGCACATAAATAAGGTGGTGGAAAATTTGTAAAGCGAGGACTTCCATTATCTATGTTTCCAGTTTCTGAACCGGCAATATGAATAGTGTATGTAGAACCTTGCCCCCCAGGATCATCTAAATTTTCTATAGAGCCGTTTCTGCAACAACGTTGATATGACAAATCATAACCACCAACTCTAGGTAAAAGAGTTAAAGTTGTGATATAAGTACCTTGTTGGACACATAAATCACTTGGAATTGTCACACAAGGATCTGGAGAATTAATCGGAACATTTTGTAATGATGGCGAAATCTCAACTGTAGAAAGCAATGTTCCTACACTATTAAAAACTCCCAAAAACAAAGGATTATCTAATGGCGTTGTTACTAGTGGTGAACAATCTTTGTATACTTTTATTGTCACTCTATATTTATTATTCCCTAAGCTATCATAATAAATTTCGCCCCCAACAATATGTGTAGCCTTGCTAGTTTTTGAAAAACTAACAACAATCATTAATGAAACAAATACTAGAAAAAAATACTTTCTCAACTGAAAAAAGTTTAAACCCAAATATAATAAAAATTGTTAAACCTAGCACATAAAACAACTCCTAACTGGTTCCAAATTCAATTTTTTAATGCTAATTTTAACAAAAACTTTTTTTTATGAAACATATTACCGATTACATCGAACAAAACAAAAACAGATTTTTAGAAGAATTGTTTGAATTACTTAGAATTCCATCGGTTAGTGCCGATCCAAAATACAAACAAGATGTTTTAAAAACTGCCGAAGCTATAAAAGTTAAAATGATTGCTGCTGGCGCTGATAAAGTTGAAATTTGCGAAACAGGTGGTTACCCAATTGTATATGGCGAAAAAATGATTGATGCTAATTTGCCAACTATTTTAGTTTATGGTCATTATGATGTACAACCTGCCGATCCTTTAGAATTATGGACTTCGCCTCCGTTTGAACCAGTTGTTAAAGACGGAAAAATTTATGCGCGTGGTGCTTGCGACGATAAAGGGCAAATGTATATGCACCTAAAAGCATTTGAATTGATGATGAAAACGAATACTTTATCGTGCAACGTAAAGTTTATGATTGAAGGCGAAGAAGAAGTTGGCTCTAGCAATTTGGGTCCGTTTTTAGAAAAAAATAAAGAAAAATTAAAAGCTGATATTATTTTAATTTCCGACACATCAATTATTGCAAACGACACTCCATCAATTGATGTTGGCTTGCGTGGTTTAAGTTATTTAGAGGTTGAAGTTACAGGTTCTAACCGCGATTTACACTCAGGTGTTTATGGTGGTGGTGTTGCTAACCCAATAAATATTTTAGCAAAAATGATTGCATCAATGCACGATGAAAACAATCACATTACAATTCCTGGTTTTTACGATAAAGTAGCAGAACTTACCGCAGCAGAAAGAGCTGAAATGGATAAAGCTCCGTTTAATTTAGATGAATACAAAAAAGATTTAAACATTGCAGATATCCACGGAGAGAAAGGTTATACAACCATGGAAAGAACTGGCATTAGACCAACCCTTGATGTAAACGGAATTTGGGGTGGCTACATTGGCGAAGGCGCAAAAACAGTTTTACCTTCAAAAGCATTTGCAAAAATTTCGATGCGTTTAGTTCCTAATCAAGTATCTGATGAAATAACAGAATTATTTAAAAAACATTTTGAAAGCATTGCTCCAAAATCGGTTAAAGTAGAAGTTCGTCCTCACCACGGTGGAAACCCTGTTGTTGTTCCAACTGATAGCGCAGCTTACAAAGCGGCAAGCATGGCTATGGAAACAACATTTGGTAAAAAACCAGTGCCAACGCGTGGTGGCGGAAGTATTCCTATCGTTGCTTTATTTAAATCGGTTTTAGGATTAGAATCTATTTTAATGGGCTTTGGTTTAGACACTGATGCAATTCACTCGCCAAACGAACATTACGGCGTATTTAATTATTTAAAAGGAATTGAAACTATTCCTTTGTTTTTTAAAAATTACACTGAACTAACAAAAAAATAATTTTTAAAAACCCTGCACTCTTGCAGGGTTTTTGATTATACTTATTTACTTAACCTATTTTTTTTGTATGAACAGACGTAAATTTATTCAGTCCACTTCTATTGTAGCTACAGGCTTAGCGTTAGCACCACAACTTATTTCTGCGTCAACTAATTCAGAAAAAAATAAAGTTATTTTGGTAATTCTTAGCGGTGGAATTCGTTTGCAAGATGCAATGAACGAAACTAACATGCCTACTTTTTTTGCAAAAGAAAATGGCCTTTACAAAAAAGGTGTTTTATTTAACAACGTACACTATTCAGGAACTGAGATTACACATTCTCATGCAAAATACGCATTGCTAAATGGCACCACAAAAATTGACAACAACTTTTTAAATCAGCCTTGGCAAAGTAAAATAAGCTCTGGCTACGCTTACATTTATACTGATTTAAAAGACAAAGAAAAATTTCTTGATTCATACAACTATTCAAACAGTGTAGATGGTGCTGACTTTATTGTGGTTGATGCGGATGGTGCTGATGTAGCACATTATAATTTTACCGAATACAAAAATCATTTAAAAAGAGTAGACGAATTTTTGGCCAACATTTATAAAATGAATGTAGATAGCAAACAAGAATTTACACTTTTAGTAGTTACGGAACATGGTAGAAATAAAGCCCACAACTCAATGGGTGGTTTAGATCATTACCAACCAGAAGCGCGCAATACGTTTGCTTGGCTGGCGACTAACGATACAAAAATAAAACAAGGCACAATAATTGACAAAACAATTGATAGCACAGAAACCATGTTGTTTTGCGAAAGCAGACTACAAAAAAAATCAAGCACGCAAACTTTAAACTTAAATTTAGCCTTTGCTTAAAACAAAATACTTATGATAAACCCTCTTCTTCAATTTAAAAAAACTAGCTTTTTTACTTTTTTATTTGCAGTGCTTTTTACGTTTACTGCTTGCGAAATTAAGCCAGTAGAAATAGCATCGATTGATGCTGTAAAAATTTTAAAAATAAATAAAGACGGTGTTGAGTTAGAAATAAACATGACACTTAAAAACCCAAACAACATTGGTTTTACAGTTACTGGCACCGATTTAAAAGGTTCGTTAGGCGGTATGACAATTGGCGATGTAAAAATTAAAAACAATGTACGCATACCAAAAAATTCAGAAAAATCGCATACGTTTAAAATCACAGCAAAAATTGACGATTTAATAAATGGTGGTATTGGTGCGCTAACAGGTTTGTTAAGCAAAGGCGGACCTCAACTAAAAATTAAAGGGGATTTAAAAGTACGTTCGTTTTTAGTGCCAAGAAGATTTCCAATTGAGTTTACCAAAAAAATCCCAATGAATCCAATGGATATGTTGAAGGGGAAGTAAGTTTAACAAAAATTAATTTATGAAAACAAAGCTATTTTTAATCATAATATCCTTTTTAATCCAAATAAAAGTTTACGCACAAGAAAACTTAATAGTAGATAAATCTATAATAGATAGTAATACTAAATTAATATGCAGAAATTTTCCGCCTGATGACGATACTTATAAAAATTTCAATTTTATAGTTGAAAATCCTGTTCAAATAAAAAGAATAATTTCTAAATTAACCCTAGGGGAAAATTTGACTGGAAATGTTTTGGAAAACCCATCGATAAGAATAAGTATTATTCAAAACTATAAAGAAATCAAATTTTTTTATGTCAATCCCACTTTCGAAACTATTTTAATAAACAATAAAATATACAATTTTAAAATTAAAAAATTAAAAAAAATCAGTAGGAATCACCATTTTAACTATAAAATTGAAAAAATAATTTTCAAAAATAAAGAACATTATAACGAATATTTAACAACTCAAAAAAACGACCCTACTTTTTTATTTGATTATAGTCCACAATTTAAATTTGAAGGCAGTTTTAATCTCCAATTTAAAAAAAGCAAGACTTTTAACAGAGTAGAAGATATTTCTAGATACATATTATCAGTTATAGAAAAACATGCAACAAGAAATGAATTCGATGTTACATACACTCTAATCGGTATAAATAAAACGGATCCTAATCAGTTTACTTTTGAAATAAAATGTAGTAAAGAACTTTATGAAAAACTAGAATTTGAGAATTTAAAAAAAGAGGAGTGGAAAACTATTACAGAACAAGGTGTGTTTTTTTACAAACTGAATTAATCACTAAAAAAAATTAGCACATTAACTCATTTTCAAATTAGCATATCATCAAATCAATTACCTCTCAACTCTTTTACAGCTTTGCTAATTTCATCAATAGCGTTTCTAACTTCTATATCGGTGTTGTATTTGCCTAAACTTAATCGCACTGACGCATAAGCTTCTTCATCGGTTAAACCCATAGCTTTTAAAACATGCGATGGCTCAGCCAATGCAGATGTGCACGCCGAACCTGTAGAAAATGCAATACCCGAAACTTTTGCAATTAATCGTTCTGCTTTTATTCCTTTAAAACACAAACTGCTGGTATTAAAAATTCTATCTCTGGTGCTTCCGTTTATTGTAACATCGCCACAATCTATTAAATATTGTTCTAATCGAGTTCGCAGTTTTGATATTATTGAAGCGTTTTCCCACAACTCACTTTCTGCAATCTCAATAGCTTTAGCTAAACCAACAATGCCTGGTACGTTAATTGTGCCTGCGCGCAATCCTCTTTCTTGTCCGCCACCCGTAATTATTGGAAATAAATTAACTCTCGGATTTTTTCTTCTAAAATAAAGTGCGCCAATTCCTTTTGGCCCGTATAGTTTATGTGCAGAAATGCATGCTAAATCAATTCCTAATTCGTTTACATCAACTCTTATTTTACCAATAGCTTGTGTAGTATCGCAAACAAAAAACGCTCCGTACTTATGTGTAATTTCAGCTAATTGTTCTATAGGTTGAATTACGCCTGTTTCATTATTAACAAGCATTATAGCAACGAAAAGAGTTTTGTCTGTAATTACTTTTTCTAATTCGTTTGCATCTACTAATCCGTATCTGTCAACTGATAAATAGGTGATTGTTGCGCCTTTTTCTTCTAACAATTTACAGGTTTCTAACACGGCATTGTGCTCGGTTTTAGCAACAACAATATGATTTTTTGTTTTGTGATAAACGCTAAATAAACCATTAATAGCCAAATTCAACGATTCGGTTGCGCCAGATGTAAATAAAATTTCTTGCACTTCTGCACCAATAAAATCGGCAGTAATCTGTCTAGCGTTTTTTACAGCTTCGTCGGCTTGCCAACCAAAAGCATGTGTTTTTGATGATGCATTTCCAAATTTTTCTAAAAAATAAGGAGTCATAGCATCGAAAACTCTTTTATCTACAGGTGTTGTAGCGTTATAATCGAAATAAATCACCTTAGTCTGCAAATGCATTTAACACTTCTTCCATTTTTGTTCCGCGCGAACCTTTTATTAAAACTGTTGAGTTTTTTACATTCATTTTCTTTAAAAATTCACAAGCTTCTGCACTTGTTTTAAATAGTTTTGCATTAATAATATTTTCAATATCATTAAAAAATGGTCCAACTAAAACAGTATCGGTTAGCTGATTTTGTTTTAAAATATTTACAATATGCTGGTGCTCTTTTAAGCTACTATCGCCCAACTCAAGCATATCGCCTAAAATAACAATTTTATTTTCCGCATCAATATTTGCAAAATTTATAATGGCTGCTATCATACTTGTTGGGTTAGCATTGTATGCATCTAAAATAATTGTGTTGCTACCTTTTATAATTTGTTGCGAACGACTATTTGTTGGTGTAAATTTTTCTATTGCTTTTTTAATATTTTCTCCACTTACAGAAAAATAATTACCAATTGCACAAGCTGCCAATAAGTTTGGAAGATTGTATACTCCAACTAAATTAGATGAAACAGTCTGTTTATTTTTATTAATATCTTCAAAAACAAAAGCAACAAATGGTTCGGATACAACTAACGCTCCTTGCGTTGTTGCTAGCGGACTAATTCCATAAGTTGTTCTGGTACAATTTTTAGATAAGTCCATTAACAACTGATCATCTTCATTAACAAACAATTTTTTGTTGTTTTCGCGAATGTATGTATACATTTCTGTTTTGCCTTTTATAACGCCTTCAATTCCGCCAAAACCCTCCAAATGCGCTTTACCGATGTTGGTAATTAAACCATAATCTGGCAAAGCTATATTGCATAAAAATTCAATTTCTTTTTGATGATTTGCACCCATTTCTACCACAGCCATTTGGTGCGTTTCGTTAATACTTAACAAGGTAAGCGGAACACCAATGTGGTTATTTAAATTACCAATTGTAGCATACACCGAAAATTGTGTAGCTAAAACCTCTCTAATTAATTCTTTAGTTGTTGTTTTCCCGTTAGAACCAGTTATAGCAATTATAGGAATAGTTAATTGTTGGCGATGGTATTTTGCTAAATCTTGCAATGCTGTTAGCGCATCTGGCACTAACAAACAATTTTTGTTGTCTGCTAATTTTTCATCATCAACAATGGCATAAGAAGCACCTTGTTGAATTGCGGTTAAAGCAAATGTATTACCATTAAAATTAGCACCTTTTAAAGCAAAAAATAAGCTCTCTTTTTTGATAGAACGAGTGTCTGTGCTTATCTCTTTTTTTTCTTTAAAAATTGAATATAATTCTTGTGTAGTAGTATATTTCATAACACTTGTCTCTTTATTACAATTTTAACTAATTAATAAAAACAAAAAACATTTTTAAAGAATATGAATTAACAAAACAGAGTTAAAACAAAAAAGCCCTCGAAATTTCGAAGGCTTTTTGTTTCTGTTTAAAATTATTATAATCCTCTTGGGCTACCAACTCTTACCATTGCACAACGGAAACCGATTGCATCAGTAGCTTGTTTTTCATCCAAATATCTTCTAGTACCTGGGCTCATGTAGTAAGCTTTATCTTTCCACGAAGCACCTTTGTAAACTCTTGCTTTATCATTAATCATTGAGTGAGCACCAAACTCATACATACCATTACTTTCAGGTTTTTCTCCACCTGGAGTGTATGCTGTAGTCCAATCAGCACCAGCTTGAGTGATTGTTTCACCATCTAAATAATTAATATTATCTGCTTTTTTGTAGTTTCTTCGTTCTACTAAATTATCTTTATCAACTTCAACATCTCTCCATTTAATTTTACCTAAACTATCTTTCTCAGCAATATTACCTTCCTCATCACGAACTTGTGTTTGGAAAACGTTTCCTCTAAATGCACGGAAATCGTTGTTATCTTCTGGAGATAATGGACGATAAACATCCATAACCCACTCCGATACGTTACCAGCCATATTATACAAACCATAATCATTTGGCCAGTATGCAAACACAGGAGCTGTAACATCTGCATTATCATTAAGTGCACCTGCAGTACCCATCATATCACCTCTACCACGTTTAAAGTTAGCCATCATTTCACCTAAGTAGCGACTATCTGCATTACGAGTATAAGAACCATTCCAAGGATAAATTTTTCTGTCAGTAATTAATGTTTCCATTGTATTACCAATTAAACCATAAGCAGCAAATTCCCACTCAGCTTCGGTCGGTAGTCTATACTTAGGTAACAAAATACCATCTTCCATACGTGCTTTACGCTCTCCACTACTTTTTGGATTTAAATCAGGTATATTAGCCAAAATTAAACCTTCGTACTGACCCGCTAAATAAGCATCGGTATTAAAGTTATTTTCGTTAACCCAGTTTGTAGGGTCAAAGTCTAATAAACCTTCGCGTATTAAGATGTACTCATTAACACGGTCAGTTCTCCAAGAACAAAAGTCATTCGCTTGCAACCAATCTACTCCTACTACAGGGTAATCTTGGTAAGCCGGGTGACGTAAGTAATATTCTACGTAAGGCTCGTTATACGCTAATTCGTCTCTCCAAACTAGTGTATCAGGCAATGCCTTTTTATAAACTTCAGGATAATCGGCTCCAAAAACGTTTCTTAGCCAATATAAATACTCCAAATAATTAATGTTTGAAACCTCTGTTTCATCCATATAAAAAGAAGACACAGTAACTCTTCTTGGAATATTATTCCAATCATACATTACGTCTTGTTCAACTCTACCCATGGTAAAAGTACCACCTTCAATCAAAACTAAACCAGGACCAGTTTCTTGTTCTGTATAAGGTATTACTTGAAAACCACCGTTTTCTGGATTATTATACTCCCAACCAGTAACGTTTGATGTCTCTTGCACGCAAGATGTAGCCAATGTTAGCGACAAAACTAACGATGAGGCTTTTACAAATTTTACAATTTTTCTATTCATGTTTTTTAATATAGAATGACAAATATCTAAAAATTTCTCTGTTTTACAATACTAATAACTAAAAAGATGGACAATTTATTGTGCGGAACTTTTTCTTTTTTGGTTTACAGTACATTTGCCAGCTCATCGATAACTCGTGAGAACCATTGGAAACACTGCCCAATTTAGAGGTTGTAACATCATAACTATACCCAAAACGGAACAATTTATAGTTAATTCCTAATAAAACGATAATAGCATCTTCACTTCTATACCACAAACCTCCAACAAATGGCCCTTTGTTAAAATAGAAGCCTAAATTTAAGGTTTGAAACTTTTCTTGTTGCTGAAAAATAATATTGGGTGAAATAGTAACATCTCCACCATTACCAACAGGAATTGTTGCTCCTCCGTGTGCAGTAATTTTTGTTGGTAAAATACTTTGGTCTATAAAAGCTTCGTTTCTAGTTGATTCAGGAGCTATATGGTGAAAAGCAGCACCTACAAAAAAGTTTTTTGTGTAACCTACAACACCAGCAGATAAGTCAAACATTGGTTTTCCTCTACCTTTAATGTCTTCACTTGTTGGGTAAACAAACCCATTACGAGGATCTATCTGGTCTCCAAAAGTTAATCCATTTGGATCAATTGTTTTTTGAATATAACTAGCCTGAAAACCAGCTCTTACCGTAAATTTACGCGTAACATTTAATTGGTAAGAATACATTGCGTTTACCCAAGTTTGCGCTAATTTTCCGCTTCCTGCTTGGTCGTTCATTACACTTAAACCCAAACCACCACCAAGTGCATCAAAATGCTGATCGTAAGACGCAGCATACGTTACGTAAGTATCGCCAGGTATACCAGGCCATTGATTTCTGTAATTCATTACAAATCTCGGACATCTTACAGAACCAGCAAAAGCCGGATTAAGATACAACGGATTAGCATAAAACTGAGTAAAATGGGGGTCTTGCGCAAAACTAACATCAGCCGAAAACATAATTGCTAACAAACTGATAAGGGTTATTTTTTTCATCGCCAAGTATATTATATAAGTGTAACTTCTCTATATTTTGACAAGTTTACGAAAAATTTAAAATAAAGTTGACAAATTTTAAATTTAATTGGCTTGTAGTGTTTAAACAATATTAATTTAAGATATTCGTTGCTATATTTTAAATGTAAAACAAAGCTCATAGTGAGTTTGTTACAACATTATTATGAATTATTTTAAAACATTATTTTTTTCCCTTTTAATTGGCCCTGGCTTTTTGTCGAAAATAGCTGTAGCCCAAAATAATTCCGTTTCATTACAATTAAATTGGGGTAAAATCGAAAAAAAAGCCTTCACAGAAAATTATTCAATTTCTTATATCAATTGCCTTGAGGCTGATTATAATTTCACCAAACATAATTTACCAATTGTAGTTAAATCTATTTCTACAAACGGAAATGTAGATTCTAAATCAATTACACTAAGCGATGAAAAATATATTGAATTAAATCCTGAACAATCAGCTGTTGTTGAAAAACACAAAGATTTAATTTCAGACAAAATAAATATTCAATCTTTTTATTCTAGCAACAAAAAAACAAGTAACACAATAGTTGAGTTTATTCCTTTTCGGAAAAACACTTCTGGAAAAATTGAAAAATTAATTTCCGCAAAAATAAATTATACTGACAACAATAATGCGCAAAATAAAAGTAAAAAATCTATTCAAAACTACGCTCAAAATTCAGTTTTAAAAAGTGGTAATTGGCATAGGCTAGGTGTTTGGGAAGATGCTGTGTATAAAGTTGATTACACAATGCTAAAATTTATGGGCGTTGATGTTGATAATATTGACCCAAGAAATATTCGTGTTTACGGAAACGGAACAGGAATTTTAAGCGAGCAAAACAGCCAAGCAAAACCCGATGATTTATTAGAAAATAAAATTTTAGTTTTTGGAGAAACAGATGGCAAATTTAACAAAGAAGACTACATTGTTTTTTTTGGAAAAGGTCCACACCAATGGAAAATAAATAGCTCTAAAGAATTTTACCACGAACAAAATATTTATTCTGACACTAGTTATTACTTTTTAACTTTTGATTTAGGTGCTGGTAAAAGAATAGAACATAAAAACAATAATAGTTTAGTTCCTACAGAAACTAGCTCATCTTACGATTATTTAGTTTTTCACGAAAAAGACATTGAAAACATAGTTAAATCGGGTAAAGAATGGTATGGCGAAAAATTTGAAAACCAAACCGCATATGCCTTTAACGTTAGTATACCCAATGCAGTGTTAAATTCAAATAGTTTATTAAAAGCAAGTGTAGCTGCAAGATCAACTCCAGCAAGTAATTTTTCAATAAACTGCCAAGGCAATACTTTAACTTTAACTCCTTACGAAATTGGTTTAGAATACTGGCAAGATCCAGCTAGCGAAACTTTTGGTAAGTTAAATTTTATTAGCAATTCAACAGATTATTCTATCAATGCAATTTTTAATAAAAACCCAAATTTTTCAACAGCTACAGGCTGGCTAAATTATTTTGAAATTATTACCAGAGCAAACATTGATGCTAGTCTTTTAAACTTTTCGTTTAGAGATTTGCAGAGTGTTGGTGCAAATAAAAAAACACAATTTACTGTTGCTAATTTTAACTCGAGCACACAATTTTTATTAGATGTAACGCAACCCTATAACGCTTCTATTATTGACCTAAATGGAACAAGTTTTGTTTCAGAAACCGACTCACTAAAAGAATTTTTTGTTTTTACAAACGATAAAAATAATTTGAAAAGACCAGTATTTATTGAACGTGTTACTAATCAAAATTTACACGGTTTACCAACTGCTGATATGGTAATTATTGCACATCCAAATTTTTATTCTGAGGCGCAACGCTTAGCTCAATTGCATCAACAATACGATGGTTACACCATACATTTAGTAACGCCACAACAAATTTACAATGAGTTTTCTAGTGGCTCGCAAGACATTACTGCCATAAAATATTTTATGAAAATGTTTTACGATAGAGCCACAAACACTTCAAATTACCCAAAACATTTATTACTTTTTGGTGATGCATCTTACAACTACAAATCAAAAATAAATAACACAAATTTTATCCCGAGTTACCAATCTCAAAACGCAACATCATTTATAGATTCGTACGTAAGCGATGATTATTTTGGTTTGTTAGATGATAACGAAGGAAATGGATTAGGAGATGGTGTTGATGTTGCAATTGGAAGATTACCCGTTAAAACAATGCCAGAAGCAAAAATTGTTGTAGATAAATTATACAGCTACGTTGAGCGGAAAACAAACACAACTACAAACAACAAACAAAGTTTAAGTGCTGGCGACTGGAAAAACGTGGTATGCTTTGTTGGCGATGATCAAGATGGCGGTTTACATTTACGCGATGCAGATAAATTAGCGGTTTACATTGATACAAATTTTAGAGAAATAAACGTAGATAAAATTTATTTTGATTCATACAAACAAGAATCTTCATCTGGCGGTCAGCGTTATCCTGAAGTGAAATCAGCTTTAAACAATAGAGTTAACAAGGGTGCTTTAATTGTAAATTATACGGGGCATGGAGGAGAAACAGGCTGGGGGCACGAACGTATTTTAGAAGTCGGCGACATTAATAGCTGGCAAAACGAAGAAAAACTTCCTTTATTTGTAACAGCAACTTGCGAATTTAGTAGATTCGACGACCCCAATAGAACATCGGCTGGAGAAGATGTTTTGTTAAAAGCAAATGGTGGAGGTATTGGTTTGCTTACTACTACTCGATTAGTTTTTAGCAGTCCGAATTTTGTTTTAAATCAAAACTTTTACAAAAACGTTTTTGTAAAACAAAACAATGAAATAAAAACAATTGGAGAAACTTTTAGAGTAACAAAAAATTTAAGTGCAAATTCGTTTTCTACAAATCATAGAAATTTTTCGTTGCTTGGCGACCCTGCAATTAAATTACATTATCCTAAAAATAAAATTGTAACAACATCAATTAATGGAATAACTATTCAAGCAATTACCGATACTTTAAAAGCTTTAAGTAAAGTTTCGGTTACTGGAATTGTTACCAACGAAAACGGAATTAAACTCAGCAATTTTAATGGAATTATTTACCCAACTGTTTTAGATAAATCTGCGGAACTATCAACAATGGCTAACGACCCAGACAGTCCTAAAATAAAATACAACTTACAACAAAACGCAGTTTATCGTGGTAAAATATCAGTAGCAAACGGAGAATTTTCTTTTTCGTTTATTGTTCCAAAAGATATATCCTACAATTTTGGAAAAGGCAGAATTAGTTATTTTGCAGAAGGAGAAACAGATGACGCAAATGGCTACAACGAAAACTTTATAATTGGCGGATTAAACAACAATGCGCCAATTGATGAAACAGGCCCAGAAATAAAATTGTATATGAACGACGATAAATTTGTTTCGGGTAGCGTAACCAACGAAGAACCTCTTTTATTAGCTTATGTTAAAGATGAAAATGGCGTAAACACTGTTGGAGCAGGAATTGGACACGACATTATTGCTATTTTAGATAACAATACCGAAAAATCTATCGTTTTAAACGATTTTTATCAAGCAGACTTAAACACTTATCAAAGCGGTAAAGTAATTTATCCGTTTTCTAAATTAGATGAAGGTAAACACTCAATCGATTTTAAAATATGGGACGTTTATAACAATTCCGAAAAATCGAGTATTGATTTTGTTGTTGCAAAATCAGCAGAAGTTGCATTAAGTCATGTTTTAAATTACCCCAATCCATTTACAACAAAAACAAAATTCTTTTTTGAGCATAATCAGCCATTTACAGAGCTTAATGTTTCCATTCAAATATTTACCGTTTCAGGAAAAGTAATAAAAACCATCGATCAAACAATATTAACGAATGGTTTTCGTTCTGATGAGATGGAATGGGATGGCAAAGATGATTTTGGCGATAAAATTGGGCGAGGAGTTTATATTTACAAGATAAAAGTAATATCGCCCGATGGTAAAAGCGCTGAACAATACGAAAAACTCGTTTTATTGAATTAAACTATTTAAAATTATATATTTGTAAATCGAATACTCATAAATGGCAAATTTTAAAAATATTTTTAGCGTTGCAATGTTAGGCTGTTTAGCAGTAAATGCTCATGGTCAAATTACACGCAATCAAGTTGGTGGTGGCGAATTAAATACCATTACCACTTCTGTTCCTTTTTTAATGATTAGTCCAGATTCTAGAGCTGGAGGAATGGGAGATGCTGGCGTTGCCTCAAGTCCCGACGCAAATTCAATGCATTGGAACCCAGCAAAGTATGCCTTTATTGACAAAGATATGGGCTTCTCAATGTCTTACGTGCCTTGGTTAAGAAGATTAGTTCCTGATATTAGTTTGAGCTATTTAACAGGTTACAAAAAAATCGGAAAAGACCAAGTTGTTGCAGGTTCGTTACGTTATTTTTCGTTAGGAGATATCACTTTTACAGACATAAACGGAAACGTTACAGGACAATTTAGACCTAACGAATTTGCTTTTGACGCTGGTTATTCTCGTAAATTATCTAAAGAGTTTTCTGGTGGTATTGCTTTCCGATATATTTATTCTAACCTAACTAACGGTCAGGTAGTTGGTGGTAACACAACAAAACCCGGACAAACTGTTGCTGCTGATGTTGCTGGCTATTACACAAAAGACGGAATTAAATTAGGTGATAAAAAAGGTAAAATAAATGCGGGCTTAAATATTTCTAACATTGGTGGAAAAATAAGATATAGCGATGCTGCTTACGCTGATTTTATTCCTATTAACATGAAATTGGGTGGAGGTTTAACTGTTAATTTAGACGACTATAATTCATTTACATTTTTATTAGACGCAAATAAATTATTAGTGCCTACCTCTCCTATTTATGAAGTAGATGCACAAGGGCAAATTGTTCGCGACCCTAATGGAAATCCTGTTGTTGCACAAGGCGCAGACCCAAACAGAACAGTTCCTGCAGGTATGTTCGGCTCATTTTCTGATGCACCAGGTGGAGGAAAAGAAGAGTTAAGAGAATTTTATTATTCAACAGGAGTTGAGTATTGGTATGATAATTTATTAGCCGTAAGAGGCGGATTTTTTTACGAACACCCAACAAAAGGAAATCGTAAATACGCTACACTTGGTTTAGGTTTACGTTACAATGCTTTTGGTTTAGATTTTTCGTACTTAATACCCACAACACAAAATAATCCTTTGCAAAACACATTAAGATTTACACTCGTATTTAATTTTGATAAAGCTCAAAAAGCAGACACAGACGCAACTACCGAATAATTTTTTTGAATTAATTTTATTTAAAGCTCCTAAATTTAGGAGCTTTTTTTATTGCAGCTTAAGCGCAAACATAAGCAACATATTTAAGTGATTGTTGTTTGTTTTGTAGAATATTTGCTACTTTAGTAAATAAATAGATTGTAAAACTTATATAAATTTTGTTTTACACTTTTGAGACCATTATGAAAATAAAAGTAGGATTAGGATTTGATGTTCATCAATTAGTTGAGGGAAGAGATTTTTGGTTAGGTGGTATAAAAATTCCTCACGAAAAAGGAGCACTTGGTCATTCAGATGCAGATGTTTTAATACACGCCATTTGCGATGCGCTTTTAGGCGCGGCAAATTTAGGCGATATTGGCGTACATTTTCCTGATACAGATGCTGCCTATAAAGGCATAGATAGTAAAATTCTTTTAGCAAAAACATTAGATTTAATAACAGAAAAAGACTGGAAAATAAGTAATGTAGATTGTACTTTGGTTTTAGAAAAACCCAAAATAAAACCTTACGTTTTGCAAATGCAAACTACACTTGCCCAAATTTTAAAATTAGATATTGAAGATATTTCAATAAAAGCAACAACAAACGAAACAATGGGTTTTATTGGTCGTCAAGAAGGCGTTGTTGCTTACGCAGTTACTTTGCTTCAAAAATAAAAATCATTCAAATTTATAGAAATGAAAAACGAATTTTCAATCAGTATTACTGTAAAAACTTACGACTCAATTGAGGAACTTGAGCCAGAAAACAGACAAATTATGGAAGCTGCTTTAATTGCTTCAAAAAATGCCTATGCGCCCTACTCTAACTTTTTTGTAGGAGCCGCGCTTTTGTTAGATAATGGCGAAATAGTTTCTGGCAATAACCAAGAAAACGCAGCTTATCCATCGGGTATTTGTGCCGAACGTGTTGCTATATTTTCGGCTCACGCCTTGCATCCAAAAGCAGCTATTAAAAAAATAGCAATTACTGCGAATTCAACGCAAGTAGCTGTAGACAAACCAATTTCTCCGTGTGGTGCATGTCGACAAGTAATTGCCGAATACGAAACACTTTTTGGTAATAATATCGAAATAATTATGAGTGGCCAAACGGGTAAAATTTTCAGAGTTAACAGCATCGAAGATTTATTACCGTTTATGTTTAACTCAAAAGCATTGAATAATTAGTAAAAAACCTTTGTAGGTGTTCAAATTCTGTTAATTTTGCAAAACTAAAAGATACAAATTATGGCTAAAACTAAGTTTACAAAAGAAACTTACCTAAAATGGTACGAATCGATGTTGTTGATGCGTAAGTTCGAAGAAAAAACAGGTCAATTATATATTCAACAAAAAATACGTGGTTTTTGCCATTTATACATTGGTCAAGAAGCACTAGTTGCTGCTGCAGTTTCTGCAACAACCAAAGATGATAGTATGATTACAGCGTATCGCGATCACGCTCATCCAATTGGTTTGGGTATGCACCCAAAATATGTTATGGCCGAGTTAATGGCTAAAGCTACGGGTTGCTCTAAAGGCAAAGGTGGTTCAATGCATATTTTCTCTAAAGAATTTAATTTTTATGGAGGACATGGTATTGTTGGCGGACAAATTCCATTAGGTGCAGGCGTTGCTTTTGCAGATAAATTTAAAGGAAACAAAAACGTTACTTTGTGTTATATGGGCGATGGTGCTGTGCGTCAAGGTGCATTGCACGAGGCGTTTAACATGGCAATGCTTTGGAAACTTCCTGTAATTTTTATTATCGAAAATAATAATTACGCAATGGGAACTTCAGTAGAACGTACATCTAACGTTCTAGACCTATACAAAATTGGTCATGGTTACGAAATGCCTTCAAAACAAGTTGATGGTATGACTTGCGAAACTGTGCACGAAGCCATTGAAGAAGCTGTAACTAGAGCTCGTAAAGGTGATGGCCCAACTTTGTTAGAAATGAAAACGTATCGTTACAAAGGTCACTCAATGAGTGATGCTGCAACCTATCGCTCTAAAGACGAAGTGGAAGAATACAAAAAACAAGATCCAATTGAAAAAGTATTAGTAACAATTAAGAAAAATAAATACGCAACAGATGCTGAAATTGAAGCTATTGATGCTCGAGTAAAAGCATTGGTAGAAGAGTCTGTTCAGTTTGCAGAAGAATCTCCGTATCCAACTCCAGATGAGTTGTATAAAGATGTTTATGCAGAAGAAAATTATCCTTTTCAGGAAATATAATTGAGAGCTGAGAGTGTTGAGTTAGGAGTTGAGAATTAAAAATTAAGAGTTAAGAATTAAAATTTTATAAAAGAATGGCTGAAATAGTTAGAATGCCTAAACTAAGTGATACAATGACCGATGGGGTTGTTGCTAAATGGCATAAAAAAGTAGGTGACACTGTAAAATCTGGTGAGCTATTAGCTGAAATTGAAACAGATAAAGCAACAATGGATTTTGAATCTTTTCAAGATGGTGTTTTGTTACATATTGGAGTTGAAGAAAGTAAAGGTGCTCCAGTAGATTCTATATTAGCAATTTTAGGACAAAAAGGCGAAGATATTTCTGCTCTTTTAGCTGGTGGTGGCTCTGCTCCTGCTGCTAAAGAAGAAGCGAAAAAAGAAGTTGCTGCAACTGCTGCTCCGCAACAAAGCACAACACAAACTGCTTCTGCATCAAATAATTCTGATGGAAGAATAAAAGCATCTCCATTAGCTAAAAAAATTGCAGAAGACAAAGGCATTGATATTACCAAAGTAAAAGGCAGTGGCGACGAAGGTAGAATTGTAAAAAAAGATATAGAAAATTTTACTCCATCTCAAAGTGGAGCAACTTCAGCTACATTTACTGGTGTTGAAAGCTATACCGAAGAAACAGTTTCGCAAATGCGCAAAACGATAGCTCGCAGATTATCTGAAAGCAAATTTAGCGCTCCACATTTTTACTTAACGGTAGATATGGATATGGATAATGCAATGGCAGCTCGCACAAGCATTAACACACAGTTAGAAGCAAAAGTATCGTTTAACGATATGGTTGTAAAAGCTGTATCAATGGCTTTACGCAAACATCCAAAAATAAACTCAAGTTGGTTAGGCGATAAAATACGTTACAACAACCACATTAATATTGGTGTTGCAATGGCTGTTGAAGATGGATTGTTAGTTCCTGTAGTTCGTTTTGCAGATAATAAAACATTATCACAAATTTCTGCCGAAGTAAAATCGTTTGGTAAAAAAGCAAAAGAGAAAAAATTACAACCAGCAGATTGGGAAGGAAATACATTTACAATTTCTAACTTAGGGATGTTTGGTATCGAAGAATTTACTGCAATCGTAAATCCTCCTGATGCTTGTATATTAGCAGTTGGTGGTATTCGTCAAGTGCCTGTTATTAAAAACAACCAAGTAGTTCCTGGTAATATGATGAAAGTTACTTTATCATGCGACCATAGAGTAGTTGATGGTGCTTTAGGTGCAGCGTTTTTACAAACACTAAAAGCGTTTATCGAAAACCCAGTTATGATGTTAGCTTAACATTTAAAGTAAAATAATAAGTTAAAAGCTCGCATAAAAGCGAGCTTTTTTTATACTTAAATATTTATGAAAAATAATAACCAAATAAAAACGACTAAGAACTCATTACATCCTCGCAATAAACATAGAGAACGTTATAATTTTAAAGAACTAACTAAAACTTGCGCAGAATTAAAAGCTTTTGTTTCTGTAAACAAATTTGGTGATGAATCAATTGATTTCTTTAATCCCAATGCTGTAAAAACACTAAACAAAGCTTTATTAAAACACTTTTATGGAATTGCTAATTGGGATATTCCAGAAAATTATTTATGTCCGCCAATTCCAGGAAGAGCAGATTATATTCATACTATAGCCGATTTAGTAGGTGATACAAAAAACAAAAAAATAAATTGTTTAGATATTGGAGTTGGTGCAAATTGTATTTATCCAATAATTGGTCTTACAGAATACAACTGGAATTTTGTTGGCTCAGATATTGATACAAATGCATTGCAAGCAGCGCAAATTACGATAGATAATAATTCAGTTTTAAAAAATAAAATTGAGCTACGATTACAAAAAAACAAAAATCAAATTTTAAATGGAATTGTAAAAGCTGATGATTTTTTTGATGTAAGTATTTGTAATCCTCCATTTCATAGTTCTGCAAAAGAAGCAGAAAAAGCTAGCTTACGAAAATTGACTAACTTAAAAAAAGAACTTGTACAGAAAGCCATTTTAAATTTTGGCGGAAAAAATAATGAGTTGTGGTGCGAAGGCGGTGAACAAAAATTTATTTCAACATTAATTTTAGAAAGTAAATTATTTGCAAAATCTTGTGGGTGGTTTACTACTTTAGTTTCTAAAGAAAGTACACTAGATATGATTTATTTTGAGCTCAAAAAAGCGGGTGCAAAACATTGTCAAACTTTTGACATGGAACACGGAAACAAAAAAAGTAGAATTGTAGCTTGGACTTATTTTGAATAAGAGAAACAATAAAAAAGGCTTTCGAAATCGAAAGCCTTTTTTGTTTAATATTATTTACTCTTTTTAAATAATTTTAGTTAGATATAATTATTCGTTTTGATATAGATTGATTTAGAGTTTTAATTTTGAGTGAATATATTCCATTTTGTAAAGACGAAACATCAAGAATATATTCAGATTTATTTAATGTATTATTTATCTTGAGTTGACTACTACCAAGCATATCTATGACTTCAATTTCTTCTATTGGATAAGCATTATTAATACTTATAAAATTTTTACTTGGGTTTGGAAAAATAAAATTATTAGTTTTGTTAATTTCGTCAATTGCTGTAATTAATGAAACTGAAACGTCATCAATATAATGATAACCAAATCCGAACATTTCTCCAAAGTTATTGTGACTTGTATCAGAATCAGTACCAGTATAAAAATTGCCTATCGTAATAAATTTTTCACCACCTAAAGCAGTATAAATACCAGATACTTCAGTCCAATTCAGGGTGTCGTTTAATTTTTGGATGGTGTAATTATTTTTGATTTGAGGGGTATATGGCAAATTCCAAATATTAGTGGCAGAAATAGCATTATTTGATATATAAATGCCAATATCATTTGTTGAATAAGAACTTAGATTTGATGCGCATACAAAAAACTTAATAAAATACTGATTGCCAGCTGTTAAACTACTCGTTAAACTTGTCTGTATATATTCTCTGGCATCACAACTTGAAAAGTTATCATAACAATACGTTATAATACCTGCATAAGCATTGCCAGAATGTGCTGCCTGCACCCCCCATGAATTTTGAGGTACACTATTAAACGGTGTGTTATCACAAATATTAAAATAATCGGGTGAGTATTGTGTTGGATTTACCCAACCATCAGCATCCTCAATAACGTTATAACTACTTGGACAAGTACTGTATATTTCGAAACTACCGTTTGCAACTAAATTACCTTGCCCATTGCAAAACAATGTACAAAACAAAAAAGGTAAAAATATAAAGAGGGAGCGTTTTGCCATTTTGTACACTTGTGTATTACAAATGTATAAAAAACAAGGATGTATGCAACTATTTGAAAATGCTTTAACGCCTTTGTTTTATGCTTTTGTAAAATTAAAAACCCTCGAATTTTCGAGGGTTTTTAATTTTATTAATGTTCTTCTTCTCCTGGAGTTAAAGGTACGTTTTGCGGAACAAAATCGTCGTCTTTACCCGGTTTGCTATAATCGTAAGCCCAACGGTGTACTTCTGGTATTGCACCAGGCCAGTTTCCATGTAAATGTTCTACTGGTGTAGTCCATTCTAATGTTGTTGATTTCCAAGGATTTTGAGATGCTTTTCTTCCTTTGTAAATTGAGTAAAAGAAATTAAAAATAAATAATACTTGTGCGCAACATCCAAATATTGCAAAACCTGTAATTAATACGTTAATTTCTACTGTACCATCAAAAATAGCAAATGCTTCGTTTGAATAATATCTTCTTGGTACACCCGCTAAACCTGTAAAGTGCATAGGGAAAAACACTCCAAACACGCTAATAAATGTAAACCAAAAATGAACGTAACCTAACTTGTTGTTCATCATACGACCAAACATTTTAGGGAACCAATGGTAAACACCAGCAAACATACCAAATATGGCAGATGCTCCCATTACTATATGAAAGTGACCTACAACGAAATACGTATCGTGTAAATTAATATCTAAAGCAGAATCGGCTAATATAATACCTGTAACACCACCTGTAACAAACGTTGAAACTAACCCTACAGCAAATAACATAGCTGGAGAATAAATAATGTTTGCTTTCCACAAAGTAGTAATGTAGTTAAACGCTTTTACTGCAGATGGAATTGCAATTAGTAATGTGGTAAACACGAATACAGAACCTAAAAACGGATTCATACCTGTTAAAAACATGTGGTGACCCCAAACTATAAACGATAAAAAACCAATTGCTAAAATAGAACCAATCATGGCACGGTAACCAAATATTGGCTTACGCGACATTGTTGCTACAATTTCTGAAGTAATACCCAAAGCTGGCAAAATTACAATGTAAACCTCAGGGTGACCTAAGAACCAGAATAAATGCTCAAATAAAACGGGGCTACCACCTGTTTGCTCTAAAGCTTGTCCGCTAATAAAAATATCAGATAAATAGAAACTAGTTCCTAAACTTCTATCAAATATTAATAATACAACAGCTCCTAATAAAACTGGGAAAGATAATACACCTAAAATTGCAGTAACTAAGAATGCCCAAATAGTAAGTGGCAATTTAGTCATTGTCATACCTTTTGTACGTAAGTTTAAAATGGTTACAATGTAATTTAAACTTCCTAATAACGAAGAAGCAATAAATATAGCCATACTAACTAACCACATTGTCATACCTGTTCCAGAACCTGGTATTGCTTCTGGTAATGCGCTTAATGGAGGATAAATTGTCCATCCTGCAGATGCTGGCCCTGTTTCTACAAACAAAGAAGCAACCATTATTACACTAGAAACTGCAAAAAACCAATACGACAACATGTTTAAGAAACCAGAAGCCATATCTCTAGCTCCAATTTGCAATGGAATTAATAAATTAGAAAAAGTTCCACTTAAACCGCCTGTTAATACAAAAAACACCATTATGGTTCCGTGTATGGTAACTAATGCCAAATAAATATCTGGAGTCATTACTCCTCCTGGAGCCCAATCGCCTAAAAATGTTTCAAGCATTGTAAATTTTTCACCCGGCCAAGCTAATTGCATACGGAAGAAAACAGACATCATCATAGCGATAACACCCATTATAATAGCCGTAATTAAAAATTGACGAGAAATTATTTTGTGATCTTGACTGAAAATATATTTCTCTACAAATGTTTGCTCGTGATCATGATCGTGATCGTCGTGACCATGTGCGTGGTTATCATGCTCATGTACCGTTGCGTGTGCGTGTGTATCCATCGACATAAACTTACTTTTTTAAAATTATTTTGTAGCTAATTTAACTGTATCTTTTGGTGCAGCTGCTAAAGAATCAACTTTAACTTCTGGTGTTTTAACTTCTTCTACTGGTGCAACTACGTTAGACATTGCAAATGTTTTTTGCTCAGCTAACCATTTGTTGTACTCTTCTGGAGTTTCTACAATAATATCCATTTGCATGTTGTAGTGAGCCGCTCCACAAATTTTGTTACACAATAAAATGTAATTAAAATCAGGATTATTTAATTTTTTTCTCATTTCAGCTGTTGTTAAAATTGGCTTGAAATGGAAATTTGTAATCATACCTGGCACACAGTTCATTTGCGCTCTAAAGTGTGGCATGTAAGCAGAGTGAATAACGTCTCTAGAACGGAAGTTAAACATAACTTCTTTTCCAACAGGAATATGAAACTCACCTTTTACTAAAATATCATCATTGTTTGCTTTATCTTCAGTAACCAAAGCCAAAGGATTTGTATCCGAAGTTAAACGATAATCGTAAGACCCTAAAACATTGTCTTTACCTTCGTAACGAGCAGTCCAGTCGAATTGTTTTGCGTATAACTCAATGTTTATAGCTTCTCCTTCAACTGCTGAAGTAATTTTATTCCAAGTAGTTAAACCATAAATAATAATTACAGATAATACAATTGCAGGTATAACTGTCCAAACCATTTCTAGTTTATTGTTATGAGAAACAAACGTTGCTTTATTACCTGGTCTAAAGTAGTATTTAGAAGCAAAATAAAACAATAAAAAGTTAGTTGCAACAAAAACTATCGAAATAATAATTAAGTTAAAATTCATCAAGTTATCTACATCAACTCCATGTTCTGAAGCCGATTCTGGTAAAATAACATGGCTGTATTTAACTAATTGAAAAATACAAAATCCAAAAATAAATACTAAAGCGCCAATCATCATACCGGCATTAAAGCGAATATCTTTTTGTTTTACTTTTTCTTCTGTTTCGCCTTTTAGCTCTGCAGTTAACTCATACACTTTCATTAATCGTAATATTGCAATAATTGCAAAAACGACTACTAATAGTATTAATAAATTCATCATAACGCGTAAATCTAAATTTTAATATTAAATATGGTGATGGTAACTTTCGTCAAGCATTGGATGGTTTTTTGGAACAATCGGTGCTTTAGAAAGTGCTGTAAACATTACATAAATAAACAATCCTGCAAAAAATGCTAAAGTTCCAAACTCTGGTATACCAAAGTGAGCGTGCTCATGACCAACAGTTCCTGGCATAATCATTAAATACAAATCTAACCAGTGACCAAATAACATAACCACACCTGCAGTTACTACCCAACCGCTATATCTTTTTGCATCACGTGTCATTAACACTAAGAAAGGGAAAATGAAATTAATAATTGGATTTAACCAGAATAAAAATCTAAAGTGATCAACTCTTTCAATAAAATAAGTTACCTCTTCTGGTAAGTTAGCATACCAGTACAACATAAATTGAGCAAACCATAAGTACGTCCAAAAAATACTGAAAGCAAACATAAATTTACCTAAATCGTGTAAGTGACTTTCGTTTACATTTGGCAAGTAACCGCTCTTTTTTAAGTAAATAGTAATCATAGTAATTACTGTTAAAGCAGAAACAAACATACCTGCAAAAACGTACCATCCAAATAAAGTACTAAACCAATGCGCATCAATAGACATGATGATATCCCAAGCAGATGTTGAAGAAGTTACAGCAAACAAAACTAAAAATGTAGCTGATATTTTTGAACTTTTAAAATAATGAACAGTTCCACCATTTAAATCTTCTCTTAAAGCTTCTCTACGCAATAATAATGCAGAACCAGCCCAAATTATAGCGTAAAGCACTAAACGAATCATAAAAAACGGAACGTTTAAATAACCACTTTTTCCGTCAATTATTTTGTCGTAGTGTGGCGATGCTTTGTCAACTAAATCGTGATGTGTCCAGTGATATAAATCATGATGACCAAACACAAAAATTAAAATCATTAGTATTGTAGCAGGTATTAAGTACATGCTATTTGCCATCATAATTCTTTTTAATTGCGCCGACCAACCAACTTCTGCAACATATTGCACAGCTAAAAAGAACAAACTACCTAATGCAATTGCCATTAAGTAAAAATTACTAAGTAATAAATTTGCCCATTCTCTTAATGGATCTGCTGCAAAACCATAGCCAATAGAAGCTAAACCTACACCCATTAATATAAAGGCAAGTAGCTTATTGTTTTTGGTTACCGTATACGTTTTAATCTCGGTATGCTGTATTGAGTGCTCTCCCATAATTTTTCTGTTAGAGATTGTTGTAAGTTATACTTTTAAATTAATATTTATTTAGTTGTAACTGATGTAGTTGTTGTTGTAGAAACAACGGTGGTAATAACTCCACCAGCTTGTTTAATTAACTCATTTACATAAATTACCAACTTCCATCTTTCTTCTTTAGATACTTGAGATGCATGAGCTCCCATTAAACCTTTTCCGTAAGTAATTGAGTGAAACATTTTACCTTCGTTTAAGCCAGCAGCTAATTTTGCAGCATAAGCGCCCGGGCTAGGGAATTTGCCAATGGCTACTAAATTACCTTCGCCTTTTCCGTCGCCACCATGGCAAACTTCACAAAACTTAGTGTATAATTCTTTTCCTTCTGCAATGTTTGCATCAGTTGCATTAAACGGATTTTTTAAGTTTGCACCCGCTGCTTCATATCCTTCAGGAGTATTAGCATAAGCGTAAATTGTGCTGTTTACAGAAAACGGAGCATTAGAAATTCTTCCGCGAGAAATCGTCCCTTCTACTGGTTTTCTAGAGCTTAAGCTATCTTTAAAAAAATCGTTTTCGCCATATGCTTCTAAGGCAGGGCCTCTGTACATATCAGGCATATATTCAGTTCCAGGACTTAATGGATCTTGCTTACATGAAGTAACAGCCATTACTGAACCCACAGCAATTACCATTGCCCATTTTCTTGATTCTGTTATACTTTTCATTAAGTATTTCATACTATTTCGTTTCAAAAAATTATTTGCCGTATTCTTTTACTTCTTCAGCTCCATGTGCTTTTAACAAAGCAGTAACTTCACTTTCTGTCGATTCGTCTTTCAATTCAACTTGCATCACAAATTTATCGTCAGTCATTCTCAAATCGGGAACAAAAGCTGTTACACCTGGTAATATTTTACTTCTAAGGTAAAAAGTTAAAACCATACCGTGAGCTGCACAAAAAATTGTAGATTCAAATAAAACAGGAACAAAAGCAGGTACGTTTTTATACCACTCAAAACTTGGTTTACCACCAATATCCATTGGCCAATCGGTAATCATCATGTAACGAGTCATTAAAATTGCCAAACCTAAACCTGTCATTCCGTAAAGAAATGCACAAATAGAAATACGAGAACTTTTTAAACCCAATGCATGATCCATTCCGTGAACTGGAAACGGAGAAAATACATCTTTAATTTTCACTCCTTTTGCTCTTAAAGGCTTGATGTTTTCCATCAATACATCTTCATCGCTGAAGATGGCAAATATATGCTTACTCATGGTGGTGTGCTCCTTTCTTTTTTGCTTGAGAACTTGAAGATTTTACAATTGTTTTTAATTCACTCATAGCAATTACTGGGAAGAATTTAACAAACAATAAATACAATGTAAAGAATAAACCTATAGATCCTAAATAAATACCTACCTCAACCCAAGTTGGAGAATACATTGCCCACTCTGATGGAATGTAAGCTCTATGTAAAGAAGTTACGATAATTACAAAACGCTCGAACCACATACCTATATTTACAAATATGGAGATGATAAATGTAGCAGCAATGTTTACACGTAATTTTTTAGACCAGAATAACTGTGGTGTAATAACATTACACGTCATCATTGCCCAATATGCCCACCAATACGGACCAGTAGCACGGTTAATAAATGCGTAAGACTCATATTCTACACCAGAATACCAAGCAATAAAGAACTCAGTAATATATGCTACACCCACAATAGAACCAGTAATCATAATGATACGGTTCATCATATCAATGTGATAAATTGTGATGTATTCTTGTAAATTTAAAACTTTACGCGTGATAATTAATAAGGTTTGCACCATTGCAAATCCCGAGAAGATAGCTCCAGCCACAAAGTAAGGAGGGAAAATGGTAGTGTGCCATCCCGGTACAACAGAAGTAGCAAAGTCCATTGATACAATTGTGTGAACCGAAAGTACTAATGGAGTTGACATACCAGCAAGTACTAATGATACTTCTTCAAAACGTTGCCAGTTTTTAGCTGAACCTACCCAACCAAAACTTAATAAGCTATACCAGAATTTTCTAGCTTTATCGCCTCTTGCAACCGCACGGTCACGAATTACAGCAAAATCAGGAATTAAACCAGTATACCAGAATACTAACGATACAGTAAAGTAAGTTGATACCGCAAAAGTATCCCAAACTAACGGTGAGTTAAAGTTTACCCATAAAGAACCAAATTGATTAGCAAAAGGGAATAACCAGTATGGTAACCAAGGGCGACCAATGTGTGATAACAAGAAAGTTGCAGCACAAATTACGGCAAAAATTGTCATTGCCTCCGCTGCTCTGTTAATTGATAATCTCCATTTTTGACGGAATAATAACAATACTGCAGAAATTAAAGTACCTGCGTGACCAATACCTACCCACCAAACGAAATTGGTAATATCCCAACCCCAATCGATTGAGTTATTAATACCCCACATACCTATACCTTCTCCAACTGTAATGGAAATACAAATTACCCACCACAACAATGCTGCTGCAGAAACTGTAAAGGCTATTTTCCATGCTTTGCTCGCTTTTCCTTCTATAGGACGACAAACATCTTCAGTAATATCATGAAGTGATTTATCTCCTAATATAAGCGCTTTTCTTAACGGTGATTCCTGTTGCATACTACTACTTTAAGAATTTTCTAATATTAAGCTTCTTTATTTTCTGTGTTTCTAACTTTAGTCATGTAGAATACTGATGGTTGAGTATTTAACTCTTCTAACATATAATACATTCTATCGTCAGCTTTTAAACTTGCTACATTACTATTTTTATCATTCATATCACCAAACACAATTGCATTTGTAGGACATGACTGAGAACAAGCTGTTTGAATTTCGCCATCGTTTACTCTACGACCATCCTTTTTAGCATTTAATTTGCCTTCTTGGATACGTTGAATACACATTGAACATTTTTCCATTACACCTCTTGAACGTACAGTAACATCTGGATTTAATACCATTTTACCTACTGTATCATTTTGGTGGTAATCGAATTGAGCATTATCGTGGTATTTAAACCAGTTGAAACGACGCACTTTGTATGGACAGTTGTTTGCACAATATTTTGTACCAACACAACGGTTGTAAGTCATCTGATTTAAACCTTCGTTACTATGCGTAGTTGCAATAACCGGACAAACCGTTTCGCATGGCGCATGGTTACAGTGCATACACATTACAGGTTGGAAAACAACTTGAGGTTGATCCTCTGGTTTTTCCATTGCATTGTACATATCAATAACACCTTTTCCTTCTTTTTCAGCAACTTCTTCAGTCATTGCAGATGAGTAATAACGGTCAATACGTATCCAATACATATCTCTAGTTTTACGAATCTCATCTTTACCAACTACTGGAATATTATTTTCTGATTGACATGAAACTACACAAGCTCCACAACCAATACAAGAATTTAAATCAATTGCCATTCCCCAGAAATGACCAGGTCTATCAAAGCCAGGCGTTTCTTTAGAGGCCCATAAATCTAATTCTGATGGTGTTTTTTTAACGTGATCGTGTCCTTCTTTTACTTCAAAAGTTGGTCTTACGTTTCCTGCTTTAGTATCTTTTTTATATTCAGCTAAAGATGTTTCTTTTACCATATCTCTACCCATTAAAGTATGGTGAGATTGAGTTGAGCAAAGGAAATATTTATCTAAAGATGTTGTTCCAACTGTTACGTTGTAATTGTTGTATTTAATTGCACCGTCTTCTACAGAAACTAATTCGTAAGCATTTGCTCCAACATTATTTCCTGCTTTACCAACTGCAGTACGTCCATAACCTAAAGCAATACCAATTGTGCCAGCAGCTTGACCTGGTTGAGCTAAAACTGGAGCTTTAATTGTTCTTCCGTTAACTGATATTTCAATTACATCTGCTTTTTCGTCTAAACCTAATTGTGTATTGAAACCTAATTTTTCTACTTCGCTAGGCGACATAGTAATGTAGTTGTCCCAAGTAACACGAGAAATAGGATCTGGCATTTCTAATAACCAAGGGTTGTTACCTTGATTACCATTACCCATTGCTGTTTTTTGGTTAAGTGTAATTTCCCAAGCACCAACTTTTGCAGTTGATTCAGCAATTTTAGAAGCAGCAGCATTAACATCTGCAGCAAAAGTTAAAGTAGCAGCAGCTACAGGAGCCAATTCCATTACGCCATTGTGTAATGCTTTTTGCCAAAAATTAGCAAAATTAGATTCAGCCAATTGCAATGGGAACATATTTTTTTCCCAATATGCTTTTACATAATCTTGATAATTTGTTATAGCAGAGCCACTCCATTTTAATAAAGATTCTTGTGCAGAACGTGTATTAAATAATGGGTAAATTAATGGTTGAATTAATGAATGTTGATTGACTCTTGCACTTGCGTCTCCCCAAGATTCTAAGTAATGATTATCTGGACAAACATATTGTGCTAAACTTGCAGTTTCATCAGCTCTATCAGCAAAAGAAACAGAAAGTTCAACTTTCTTTAAACCAGCAGCAAAACCAGATGTTGATGGAGTTGTGTAAACTGGATTTACATTCCACATAAACAATGCAGCAACTTCACCTTTTTTCATTTGCTCAGTAAGAGCAACTACTTCAGCATCGTTACCTTGTCTTGTAGTTGTATAGTTATCTAAATCGATAGTTGTTCCGTAGTTACCTAACAAATTGTTGATTGCATTTACAACAACTTGAACGCTTGGGTCGTTTGAACCCGCTATAACTAAAGATTTACCTTTATTTTCTTGTAATTCTTTTGCAATTGATGCGATTTTAGCATCAAATGGCAATGCTTTTGCAGAAACGCTTCCACCTAAAGCTTTGTATAAACTTAAAGCCGCGTTAGCAATTTGAGAAGGTTTTGCAGGGATTCTCATATCCGCATTAGAACCTGTAACGGTTAAGTTTGCTTCAATTTGAATGTGGCGAGACATTTCTCTTTTTTCTTTGCTTACTTTTCTGTTTTTAACATATTGTGCCGAAAACTCAATTGGAGCTAACCAAGTAGCTAAAAAATCTGCATCTAAACTTACAATTACATTTGCTTTATCAAAGTTGTAAGTAGGAATTACAGATTTACCAAAAGATAATTCGTTTGCTTTTTGAATGCCGTAATAAGAAACTGCATCGTAAGTAACGTGTTTTGCAGTTGGGTATTTTGCAATAAACTCAGCAATTATTTGTTTTGTTGACGGACTAATAATTGTAGAAGTTAATAAACGAATGTTACCGTTTTTACCAGCAATAGCAGTTAATTTAGAAGTAATTTCTTTATCAACAGCATCCCAAGTAGAATTAGCACCTTTAATAGTAGGGTTAGCTAATCTAGCAGAATCGTATAATGAAAGAACTGATGCTTGTACTCTAGCATTTGTTCCACCTTTAGAAACAACAGATAATTTATTTCCCTCAATTTTAATTGGACGACCTTCGCGAGATTTTACTAAAATATTTGCAAAATCGTTACCATCAAAATAAGTTGTAGCATACCAAGTTCCAACGCTTGGAGTAACATCCTCTGGTTTTACAACATAAGGAATTACTTTTCTAACGGGTGCTTCGCAAGCCGCTAAAGATGCTGCTGTAACTGTAAACCCTAAGAATTTTAAGAAATCTCTACGTGGTGTAGAAGTTTCGTCTAATGATTTACTGCTCAAAAACTGATCTACAGGAACTTCTTCAGCAAATTCTCTTTGAGCCTTTTTAATAATTTCTGGATTATCGTTTAGATCTTCCAGACCTTTCCAGTACTTTTTGGTATTACTCATATTCTTCTTATGAATTATCCTTTGTTTGTTTTAGGAACTTACTTTCTTTTATTAATAGTGGCATTTACCGCACTCGATACCACCCATTTTGTCAACTGTAATTGGTTGACCTTTAAATTTCTCTTTTAACTTAGCATGTAAGTCAGTGTAGTATGGATTGCCTTCCATTTTAACTTCTGTTTTTCTGTGACAATCAATACACCATCCCATTGTTAAAGGAGAAAATTGTTTTACAGTATCCATTTCTTGAATTGGACCATGGCAAGTTTGACACTCTTGCTTACCAACTTTTACGTGTTGTGAGTGATTAAAATAAACATGGTCTGGCAAGTTGTGAATTCTAATCCATTTAATTGGTTTAGGGTTGTTACCATAAGTTTGTTTTTCTGGATTGTAATCTAAAGCAGCATAAATTTTAGCAATTTCTGTTTTACCAGTTACTGGCCCTTCTGATACATATTTGTGACAGTTCATACAAACATTAGCAGATGGCACACCAGCAGATTTTCCTTTTTCTACACTGCTGTGACAGTATTGGCAATTTATACCATTTTGACCAGCATGTATTTTGTGAGAAAAATTAATTGGTTGTTCTGGTTGGTAGTTTGTAAACACACCAATATCTTTCATTGAATACCAAGCAGCTTGAGAAAAATAACCTACTACAATTAATGTAATAATTGCAATTAGTTTTTTGTTTTCTTTACTCCATAAGTAAGCTTTTTCTTTTCTTGTATATTCAGCAGGCTCAGGTAAATTATTTTTTTCGCGAATTAATTTCTCTAACGAATTTCTAATACCTGATAATATGTAAGCTAAAACAATAAATAAAATTGCTAAGCCAAACATTACATACATAATTGTATTACCATCTTCTTTAACAGGAGCACCAGCTGTTTTGTCTTCTTTTTTATCCTCTTTTTTAGCAGGCGGATTAGCAATGTATGCTAAGATATCTTTTATATCCTGATCAGAAACTGATTGAGCAGGCATTGGAGATTTGTTATACTCTTCAAATACTTTTATAGCATAAGCATCTCCAGATTTAATTAATTCGCCAGAATTTTTAATCCATTTAATTAACCATTCTTCAGATGGTTTTGGAACTCTGTCGGCTACTCCAGCCAAAGCAGGTCCAACAACTTTTTTATCTAAGGCGTGACATGATGCACAATTGCCCTTAAATAATTTTTGTCCTTTTTCAGCATCTTGCGCAGAAACCGAAAAACTTACAAGTAATGAAATCGTAATTAAACAAATGGTTACGAATTTGGTTCTTAGTGAAGTATATCGCATACTTTTCATATATTTCTTATTATTCAGCCTAAATTACTTTTACAATCGGACGCAAAATTATAAGAATGATTAATTTACAATCTATATTTCTACATAAAATTGTCATAGATTTGTTAATTTATAACGATTCTAAATAAGGAGCCTTAAAAATCGCCATTAACAAAAATTAAGAATTCGTTACAATTTAACATATTGATTATCATATAATTAAAGCTAAAACGTTGCGTTTAAAATGCTCAGTTAAAATATGTTAATCGTAAAAAACATTAAGTTTATCTATCAATTTTTAGTAAGCCAAAAGATAAAGTAACTTTGTATAAAATTTACAAAAAATAAATGACTACAAAATTCTCTATTTCAACTTTTATCATTTTAATTTTTCTGTTGTGCACTATAAATCTATATGCTCAAAATAATTCAGCACAAGAAAAAAAAATTGAAAAACTAAACGAAAAACACAAAGAAAATTGTGATAAAAAAGGAACGATTCCTGGTTATAGAGTTCAAATTCATTTTGGTAGCGATAGAGAAAAAGCGAAAGATGAAAAAGCGAAATTTTTAAAATTATACTCTGAAGTTCCTGCTTACGAAAACTACCAACAGCCTAACTTTAAAATAAGAGTTGGCGACTTTAGAACCCGCTTAGAAGCTCAGAAATTTTTGAAAGATATTAAAAATGATTTTTCTAGTTCGTTCGTTGTTACGGACGATATAAACTACCCAAAACTTTACTAAAAAATTTACCTTATATATGACTTTTAATTTTTACAAAAAATTAATTGCAGTTGTTTTTATAACTGTTTTTACTACCGCTATTTACGCACAACCAAAAACTGAATTTTGGGAAGAAAACAAAAAGAAAAGCGAAGAAAATTACAAAGAAGGAATGCTTCACGGAGCCTCCACTTTTTGGCATAAAAACGGAAACATTGCTATAAAAGGAAATTATACAAATGGTAAGGAAGATGGCAAATGGATTAAGTATTTTGAAAACGGAAAAGTTAGTGCAGAAGAAGAATATAAAATAGGAAGTAGACTTGGCAATTGGAAATATTTTTACGCATCAGGTAACAAGGCTCTAAATGGTTATTACAAAAATAATTTACCCGATAGCATATGGACCGAATGGTATGACAATGGAAATGTAAAAAGCATTAACACATACAAAAAAATACGAAAATTTGGAACATGGGTTTATTACTACGAAAATGGTAAAAAACAAAACGAAGGAACTTTTGAAAACGACACTTTAGTTGGACTATTTAATGAGTGGTTTGATAATGGTCAACTAAAAAAAACAATCAATTACAAAAAAGGAATTACTAGCGGCGAAAGCATTGAATATTATAACGATGGAAAGATTCATGAAAAAGGAAACTACATAAATGGCGACTATTTTTTACAAGAATATTACAATAAAAACGGAGTTGCATTAGTAACTAACGGTCAGGGTACAGTTGTAGAATATTTTAGTAATGGAATAAAAAGAGAAGAAGGAAATTATCTTGCTGGAAAAAAACAAGGATTATGGACAAATTACAATCCTAACAATTACAAAGAGTACGAAATTACTTTTGAAAAAGGAATTCAAGACGGACCTTGTAAATATTGGTATGACGATAAAAAAATATTAAAAACAGGTTTTTACAAAAACAATAAAAAATCTGGAAATTGGGTTTGGTACAGAGAAAACGGCAATAAAGAAATGGA
This sequence comes from Bacteroidota bacterium, assembly GCA_040385525.1. Lineage (GTDB taxonomy): Bacteria > Bacteroidota > Bacteroidia > UBA4408 > UBA4408 > JAZKHE01. Next base: position 395,802 of record JAZKHE010000002.1, on the reverse strand, counting down.
AGGCAGTTTAGATGAAGAAAACCAAATTGGAGAATGGAAATATTACGATAGCAAAGGAAATTTAGAATCGAAAGGCAATTTTGAAAACAACAAAAGAGTTGGCGAGTGGAATTTTTATTATGCTGATGGTAAAATTTGGAGAAAAGGGAATTATGCTGAAGATGTAAAAAACGGCTTATGGACTACTTGGTTTGAAAACGGCAAAAAACTACAAGAAGGAAACTACTTAAAAGGTAAAGAAACAGGTTTATGGAAATCGTGGTACGAAAACGGACAAGCTAAAGATGAAGGTTCTTTTGAAGATGGAAAAATGACTGGCGCATGGAAAGGTTGGTTTCCGTCTGCACAAATTAGCTACACTGGTTTTTACGAAAAAAGTTTAAAAGATAAAAACTGGAAATACTATAATGAAAAAGGAATTGTTTTAAAAGACATTAATTTAAATAAAGGAGTTTTAGAAGGTAAATGGAAACTATTTACAGAAACTGGAATTTTAAAAGAAAGCGGACAAAACAAAAAGAACGAAAAAGAAGGTAAATGGTTATTCTTTTATGATTACGGCGCAAAAATGCAACAAATAAGTTTTAAAAACGGCAAACAAGAAGGCACTAAAATAATGTGGCATACCGATGGAAAAACCATTAGCAGCAAAGGCAAAATGAAACACAATAAAATGAATGGAACTTGGCTGTTTTATGATAAAACAGGCAAACTAATAAACAAAGTTAAATACGATATGGGTAAAAAAGCTACTAGTTAGTTGCATTAGCAGCTGCTGCAGCGGCAGCATCTTTTTTCTTTTTCTCTCTAGCTCTGTCTTCTTCGTCTGGTCTAAAACTTAACCATACAGCAATAATTACAATAATAACAACTACGCTAATCATTATTATAGAAAACATATTGCCATCATCTTTTTTGGCTACTTTTTTGGCTTCAGAAAAAAGAGATTTCATTGTTTTATTAACCGCAGTATCAGTAACAGCTTCTTTATTAGTTTCATCTTGAGCAAAAACTGCTACCGACGAAGATAAAGAAACAGCCATAGTAAAAATAACAACCAACATCCAATTGATTATTTTGTTGTTTTTGCTTGATAACGAGCTCATAAGCGTATATTTTAATTGTTTAGTCTGCTAAATTGTTTTCAAATTTATTAGATTTAACGAGATTAACCTAATAAAAGTTCACTTTTATCGAAAAAAAAACACAATTACTCTATTTAATTATAATTTATACTATCTTTGCACAAAATTTATAGGTTGAATATTTAGAGGGGACAAAAAGTCCCCTATTTTATTTTAAAAAATTTATGCTAAACGTAGATACAATAAAAAAATTAGTAGAGTCGCTATTTAATAACGACGAGCTTTTTATTGTAGATATTTATATTGCAACAGGAAACAAAATATATATTTTTATTGATAGAGACAATGGCTTAGAAATAGCAGATTGCGTAAAAGTAACTCGCCACATAGAAGCCAATATTGATAGAGAAAAAGAAGATTACGAATTAATGGTTTCGTCGCCAGGAGTTGATTATCCTTTTAAAACAATGCGTCAATACAAAAAACATGTTGGCAAAAATGTTAGAGTAACACTTAACGACGGAACTCAATTTGATGGAGAATTAAAATCGGTTAACGATACAGAAATGTTGGTTTGCGCCGAAACACCAAAAAAATCGAATAAAAAACAAATTGAAAAAAATGATATCACCATATCATTTGATACTGTAAAAGAAACTAAAGGAATTGTAAAGTTTAAATAAAAAAGTAAAAAATGGAAGCTGTCAATTTAATTGAATCATTCTCGGAATTTAAAGAATTTAAAAGCATCGATCGTCCAACAATGATGAGCATTTTGGAAGATGTTTTTAGAACCATGTTAATCAAAAAATTCGGTTCAGACGATAACTATGATATCATTATCAACATTGATAAAGGTGACTTAGAAGTTTGGAGAAATCGTCTGATTGTAGACGATGAATTTGCTGAAGACAGCTTTGAATACGATTCTACAAAACACATTAGTTTTGCTGAAGCACAAAAAATTGAACCAGATTTAGAATTAGGCGAAGAATTGCCTGAGCCAGTTCGTTTAGAAGAATTTGGAAGAAGAGCAGTTTTATCTGTTCGTCAAAATTTAGCACAACGCATTTTAGAGTTAGAAAAAGACGGAATCTTTAAAAAATATAAAGACAGAGTTGGAGAGGTTGTAACTGGCGAAGTTTACCAAGTTTGGAAAAAAGAAATTCTTTGTTTAGATGATGAAGGTAATGAAATGATTTTACCTAAAACTGAACAAATGCCAACCGACTTTTATAAAAAAGGAGATAGCATTAGAGCGGTAGTAGTTCGTGTTGAAATGAAAAACAGCAATCCACTAATCGTTATATCAAGAACATCGCCAATGTTCTTAGAAAGATTATTTGAACAAGAAGTTCCCGAAGTATTTGACGGTTTAATTACTATTAAGAAAATTGTACGCGAGCCAGGCGAAAGAGCTAAAGTTGCTGTAGAATCTTATGATGATAGAATTGATCCAGTTGGTGCTTGCGTTGGTATGAAAGGTTCTCGTATTCACGGAATTGTTCGTGAGTTAAAAAACGAAAACATTGATGTAATTAATTTTACAACAAACAATTCATTATACATTACAAGAGCATTAAGCCCTGCAAAAATTTCGCGTATTGAATTAAACGATGACGATAAACGTGCAGAAGTATATTTAAAACCCGATCAAGTTTCTTTAGCAATTGGTAAAGGCGGACACAATATTAAATTAGCATCTAAACTTACAGGTTACGAAATTGATGTATTCCGTGATACTGATACAGATGTGGAAGATGTGGATTTAGAAGAATTTGCAGATGAAATCGATTCTTGGGTTATTGATGCACTTAAAGGAATTGGTTGCGATACAGCAAAAAGTGTATTAGAAATACCAAAAGAAGAATTAGCACAACGCACAGATTTAGAAGAGGAAACAATTGAAGAAGTAAGAAAAATTTTAGCTTCGGAGTTTGAATAAATAAAACCCACTTCAAAAAAATTAGTGCACAAAATTTACAATAAGCTACAACAAATAATATGTCAGAAACAGAAGTAAAAAGGTTAAGCAAAGTGGCAAAAGAATTTAACGTTGGTTTAAGTACCATCGTTGATTTTTTGGGCAACAAGGGTATAAGCATCGACTCAAAACCAACTACAAAAATTGAAAATGATGTTTACACAATTTTGCTTAAAGAATATGCTGCTGAACGTTCAGTAAAAGAAGAATCGTTACAATTAAGTAAAGTTAAACGCGAAGAAAAAGTTGTAGTTGAACCAACAATTACTAAAGTTGTTGAAGAAGATGAGCCGCAAGAAATTATTATTAAAGATGTAACTATTGCTGCAACTCCTACTCCTGAAAAAGTTGTTGAGAAAATTGTTGAAGCTCCTGCTGCTGAAGAAAAACCAGTAAAAAAAGCAACAGCTAAAACTGAAGAAAAATCAGACAATACTATAACCGGACCGAACGTTGTTGGGAAAATAGATTTAGATGCCTTAAATCAAAAAACTAAACCTCAAAAGAAAAGCAAAGAGCAATTAAAAGAAGATAGAGAGGCGAAAGAAGAAGAAGTTAAAGCAGAAAAAGCTTCTAAAAAAACGAAAAAGAAAGATGTTGTTGAACCAGCTGCAGAAGAAGTAAAAGCTACTCCTGCAAAAGAAGAAGTTGTTGCTCCAGTGGCAGAAACTACTCCCGAAGTTGCAACTCTAGCTACAGAAGACACAAGCAATCAACCAGCAAAAGAAGATTTTTTAGCTACTAAATACGAGAAGTTAGAAGGTCCTAAAATTATGGGTAAAATAGAATTACCTGTAGCACAAGATAAAAAGAAACAACCAATTGCTTCGTCGTCAGCAAACTTTGAAGATCCAAGTAAGAAAAAACGTAAACGAATTAAAAAAGGAATTAATTCGGGCGACGATTTAAAGAAATTTGAAAAACCAGCAACTCCAGGCGCACCAGGTGCTGCAAGTACTAGCACTTCTACACATGGCGGCGGCGGTGTAGGTAGACCACGATTTAATAACGATAATCGTAGAGGACCAAACACAAGAAATACTCCTGCTGTTAAACACGAGTTAACGCAAGAAGAAATTCAAAATCAAATTAAAGAAACACTAGCTCGCTTAAGCGGTGGTAGCGGAAAATCTAAAGCCTCTAAATACCGTAGAGAAAAACGCCAAGAGGTTAGTGATAAAATGGCCGAAGAGCAAGAAATGCTTGAAGCTGATAAAAAAGTATTACGCGTTACCGAGTTTGTTTCTGCAAACGAATTAGCTACAATGATTGGTCAACCAGTTACAAAAGTAATTTCTACTTGTATGAGTTTGGGATTATTTGTTTCAATCAACCAACGTTTAAATGCTGAAACAATTTCGATTGTTGCAGAAGAGTTTGGTTACTCTGTAAGTTTTGTAAGTGCAGAAGATACTGTTTCGGTTAGCGAAGATATTCCAGATACTGAAGATCAATTGGTATTCCGTTCGCCTATCGTTACCGTAATGGGACACGTAGATCATGGTAAAACATCTTTATTAGATTATATTCGTAAAGCAAACGTAATTGCCGGCGAAGCTGGTGGTATTACACAACATATTGGTGCTTACTCTGTAGAGTTAGACAACGGAAAACACATTACATTTTTAGATACACCAGGTCACGAAGCGTTTACCGCAATGCGTGCACGTGGTGCACAAGTAACCGATATTGTAATTATTGTAATTGCTGCTGATGATAATGTGATGCCACAAACAAAAGAGGCAATTAATCACGCACAAGCAGCTGGCGTTCCTATCTTATTTGCATTTAACAAAATGGATAAACCAGGCGCTAATGCAGATAAAATTCGTGAAGAACTTTCGCAGATGAATATTTTAGTTGAAGAGTGGGGCGGTAAATACCAAACACAAGAAATTTCAGCTAAAAAAGGAACTAACATTAATTTATTGTTAGAAAAAGTTTTACTAGAAGCAGAAATTTTAGATTTAAAAGCAAATCCAAATAAAAATGCAGTTGGTACAATTATAGAATCTACTTTAGATAAAGGTAGAGGTTACGTAACTACATTGTTAGTTCAAGCAGGCACTTTAAAAGTGGGCGATGTTGTGTTAGCAGGTTGCTATAGCGGAAGAGTTAAAGCAATGGTTAACGAACGCGGACAAACTGTAAAAGCTGCCGGACCATCTGCACCAGTAATGATGTTAGGTATTACAGGCGCAGTACAATCTGGCGATAAGTTTAAAGTAATGGATGATGAACGCGAAGCAAGAGATGTTGCTAACAAGCGTTTACAATTACAAAGAGAACAAGGTTATCGTACGCATAAGCACATAACGTTAGACGAAATTGGAAGACGTTTAGCAATTGGAGATTTTAAAGAATTAAACGTAATTGTTAAAGGTGATGTGGATGGTTCTGTTGAGGCATTAACCGATTCGTTAATTAAATTATCTACCGAAAAAATTCAGGTAAATGTTATTCATAAATCAGTAGGACAAGTTACTGAAAGTGATGTAATGTTGGCTTCTGCATCTGATGCAATTATAGTTGCCTTTCAGGTTAGACCAACTGGTAACGCTAAAAAAATTGCAGAACTAGAGCAAATTGATATTAGAACGTATAGTATTATTTACGATGCCATAAACGAAATTAAAACTGCAATGCTCGGAATGTTAGCTCCAGAGTACGAAGAAAAAATTGTATGCAACATACAAGTTAGAGAAGTATTTAAAATTAACAAATTGGGTACAATTGCAGGTTGTATGGTTATTGACGGAAAAGTTACACGTAACACAAAAGTGCGCGTAATTAGAGACGGAATTGTAATACATACAGGCTCATTAGGTTCGTTAAAACGATTTAAAGATGATGCAAAAGAAGTTGCAAAAGGTTTTGAATGCGGATTAAACATTGATGGCTTTAACGATATTGAAGTAAACGATATTATTGAAGGCTACGAAATGGTAGAAACCAAAAAGAAGTTATAATTATAACAAATAAAAAAACCGCTTAATAAGCGGTTTTTTTTGTGTTCTAAAAACAAATGCTTGCGCGAGCTAAATTTTTTTATTGCTTAATAATTTTGAAATTATTTACTTCTTTAACATTATTAATAATGCGGAGATAATAAATACCTGATTTAAAATTAGAGACATCAATAGTTGAACTATAATTAGTTTTGTAAACTAATTGACCAAAACTATTATAAATTTCAAGGTTATCTTTTAAACTACACTCCTTACAAGTAATATTAATAGATTTATTTACAGGGTTTGGATAAATGCTAATTGCAATTTTTGAATTGTCAATTTTAGGTGCTTTTAAAGTGTAATTGGTTGTGTCGCCGCTACAAAGTTCTTCGACTCGAGATGTAAATTGTTGAAAAGAATTAATTGATGTTGATACTTCAGTAAAACTAGATGTCGAAGAAGAGTCTATAGGTGTCCAATTAAAATTGATATTTGAAGATGAAAAATTCACTAAAGTATCATCGCAGTATGTTCTACCTAGTCTATCAGCTTTAATAATAATCGCTCCAAAATCATTTGTGGATACTGGCCCATACCATTTAATACCTGAACTCAGATTGTAACCATTAGCATCTATGATGCCTGTTAAAATACTTGAAGGGTCAAACTCAGGCAAACTATTACCATAGGTATATGCCCAAATTGGATTACCATTTCTATCTATGCAAAAACTTAAAGGCTTTGTTTTAGAATATGGAGAATTTCTATAATAGATATTTGAAAATAAAACTAAATTTGAATCCGCATCTTCGTAAATATTAATAGAATGTGTGTCATCAGGAAATAAAAACTCTTTAGACCAAACTTCATTTCCATTTAAATCTAATTTAGTTACGAAAGGTGCCATCTTAGTTAAGTTAGTACTTGTACTAATTCCCCTTGAAACGATATAAATAAATCCATCTGAACTAACAATATTACGAGAAGTTGATTCTTGTTGTTCTGTGCCAAAATCGTAGCCCCAAATAATATTACCTAATGTATCTAGTTTAACTACTCCTATATTTTCATTGTAATTCTGTGCTTGCAAGTCAAAAATTCTTGAAGTTCCTGATAATATAATCTCATTATGATTTGTTATAGATACAAAAGGCTGCGAGTTTTTTGAAAAATTTCCACCAACAGATTTATTCCAAATTGTATTACCAAGCGTGTCAACCAAAGCGACTTTCCATCCAATACCGGTGTGTGTACTTTGAGAACAAATAACAAACTTATTATCATTTAAAACCTTAATATCTTGTAACTCACCACCAACAAAATAATATGATCTTAAAGCCACGAAATTTAAATCTTTATCTAAACTAAAAAAAACACTAATATCTGTATCATTTGAAACAAATGCGCCTAATCCATAATACTTGTCATTTGTTTGTTTTACAAGCTTATAAACTAAAAAATTGTGTGTTATCTTGGTGAAAATTGGGTTTAAACTTGAATCAAGTATACTTATATGATAAACATAATCACTTACATTACCAGATACTATAAATGTATTATCGAAAAAATTATTTATCGTATTAAAACTTGAATAATCCTTATACAACTTTTGAAAACAATTTTGACCAAAAATGGAAGAATTTATAATCAAAAAGAAAAACAAGAAAAATGTATAAACTGATTTCATATTGGAATGAATTTAAGTTTCTATATGCAATTTAGAATAAAAAAAGATATAATCAAATATTTTTTAGCAAAAAAGCACTATTCTACGATAATTTAGACTTCAAATAAAAGTAAAACGCATCAAAAAAACATATCTTTGCACCTCAATATTTTATGGCACTATTCGGCAACAACTCTAATAAATCGGGCGAAATGTCTTTTTTAGGACATTTAGAAGTGCTACGTTGGCACTTGGTGCGGAGTGCTGCCGTAATTTTTACAATTGCCGTTACCCTATTTTGTTTTCCAGAGTTTTTGTTCGATACCATTATTTTTGCGCCTAAACATCCAGAATTTTGGACATACAGAATGCTTTGCCAGCTCGATGAAGCTTTAGGTGCAGGCGGTATGTTGTGCATAACCGAAATTCCTTTTGAATTAATAAACACCGAATTATCTGCCCAGTTTACCACACACATGTGGATTAGTTTTGTGGGCGGTTTAATTTGCGGATTACCTTATTTGTTATGGGAACTGTGGCGTTTTATTAAACCAGCCTTGCGCCAAAAAGAGTTAGGTTACGCAAAAGGAATTGTGTTTTTTACATCTATGTTATTTTTAATTGGTGTGCTATTTGGTTACTACGTAATTGTTCCACTTTCTGTTAATTTTTTAGGAACCTATCAAGTAAGTGTGGAAGTAAAAAACACCATACAAATGAGTTCGTTTATATCTACAGTTACTACTATAACTTTAGCTGCGGGCATAGTTTTCGAGTTGCCTATTGTGGTTTATTTCCTATCCAAAATCGGTATAATGACACCTACATTTATGCGTAAATTTAGAAAACACGCCGTAGTTGTTATTTTAATTGTGTCGGCAGTTATTACACCATCGCCCGACATTACTTCACAGCTTTTAGTAGCGTTTCCACTTTATTTTCTTTACGAAATAAGCATTTTTGTTTCAGCTTACGTTATTCGTAATAAACCTGTTGAATAATTTATTGCCTTAAATTTCTTATTGTTTAAAAAACTAATTAAGTTTAGTTTAAATTAAGACTCCAATGAGAAAAACACTACTTCTTTTTATTTGTTGTATTGCGCTAATAAGTTGCAATTCTAAAAAAACAGAACAAGTAACAACAGAAAACGCAATTACAGACTCTGTTACTACAGAAAAATCGAATTACGAAATAACTTGCAATGGTGCACGAAACATTATGCTTAGTTCAACTGTTACCGAAATAGAAACTTTAGTTGGAAAAGAAAATATGCAATACGATTCAGTTTTTGCAGAAGGCGAATTTGCTACTATGAGCTTAGTTGTTTTTAAAGACAAACCCGAAGAACTCATTTTTTATTCGCAAGAAGAAAGCGAAATTCCATTTAAAAATATTTCTGCTATAAAAATTCAGCAAAAAAACTCTCCGTACAGCTTTGCAAATGGCATAAAAATTGGTACGCCAATTGCAGAATTAGAAAAACTAAATGGCAATGTACCTGTTTCGTTTACTGGTTTTGGCTGGGATTACGAAGGTGGCTTTTTAAGTTTTAATAAAGGAAAATTAGAAACAGAATTGCCTTGCTTTGGCGGAAGATTTTATTTTGATGACAAAAGCACAAATCAAAACGAAGTTTTGGGTGATGCTGAATTTAAATCGAATCAGCCTGAAGTAAAAAAAATAGGCGTTTATGTTTCAGAAATAATAATTGCAAACAGACATTAGTATGAGCAAAATGGTAGAAGAATTTAATAGCTACAGAGCAGCCATGAACGAAAAAATTATGGATGCCGACAATTTAGTTATTAAACGTTTTTTTAATTTAGATACAAACGCGTATGCCGAAGGTGCACTCGATGTAAAAACAAAAGAAATGTTAGGGCTTGTAGCATCAATGGTTTTGCGTTGCGATGATTGCATAAAATACCATGTAGAAAAAGCAAAAGATTGTGGCATAAACAAAAAAGAAATTTTTGAAGTGTTTTCTATTGCACTTTTAGTTGGTGGCTCAATAGTAATTCCGCATCTTAGACGTGCCGTTGAGTTTTGGGAAGAATTAGAAAAAAATTAAAATGCTAAAAAATTACATTTCTCTTTTTATTTTATTTTTTACTTTGCCTACAATAGCGCAAGTAACAAAAATAACTGGCAAGGTATATGATAATGATACAAAAGAACCTTTGCCTTTTGTTAGCGTTGTTTTTAAAAATAGTGGTGTGGGTACCACAACCGATTTTGATGGAAATTACAGCATTGTAACTTCCTCTCCTACCGATAGTTTAACGGTTGCGTATGTGGGTTATATTAAAATTGGAAAAGCAGTTGCAAAAGGAAAAACACAACAAATCGATTTTTATTTAGCAGCAAACACAATTAATTTAAAAGAAGTTGTAATTAAACCAGGCGAAAATCCTGCGCATAGAATTTTACGTTTAGTAGAAAAAAATAAACCGAATAACGATAATCGTAAACTAGATTCGTACGAATACGAAGTATACAATAAAATTGAGTTTGACATTAACAACATTGGAAAAGGCTTAAAGAAAAGCCGTGTAATGAAACCGTTTGATTTTGTGTTTGATAATATTGATAGCACCAACAAAACCGAAAAACCTTATTTACCATTTTTTATTTCGGAAACAATTTCGGAAATGTATTACCGCGACAAACCAAAGTTTAAACGCGAAGTAATTAAAGCTTCAAAAATTGCGGGTATGGAAAACAAAAGCGTATCGCAGGTTATGGGCGATATGTACCAAAACATAAACATTTACGACAACAACATTATTGTGTTTGGAAAAAGTTTTGCAAGCCCAATTTCCGACAATGGAATTGGTTACTACAAATATTATTTATTAGACAGTTTGATGGTTGATGGTAATTATTGTTACCATATTCAGTTTAAACCACGCCGCAAACAAGAGCTTACTTTTGCAGGAAACATGTGGATTAACGACACAACTTTTGCTGTTAAACGTTTAGAAATGAGCATTGCTGACGATGCAAACTTAAACTTCGTAAATACACTAAACGTTATACAAGAATACGCGTATGTAGATAGTACTTGGATGCGAAGTAAAGAAAAATTAGTAGTTGATTTTGCTTTACAAAAAAAGACAACTGGTTTTTACGGAAGAAAAACAACATCGTATAATAATTTTAAAATAAACAAACCTAAACCAGAAGAGTTTTACGCTAAAAAAGCCGATAATATTGTTGTTGCTGACGATGCCGATAAAAAAGATGATTCGTTTTGGCAAACCGCACGCCACGATAGTTTATCGAAAAACGAAACCATGATTTATAAAATGGTGGATACCATTCAAACATTAAAACCCTATCAAAATTATGTTAGCGTAATACAAATGTTGGCTTCGGGCTACAAACCTTGGGGTTATATAGAAATTGGTCCAGTTACAAGTATTTATAGTTACAATAGAGTTGAAGAACATCGATTTAAATTAGGCGGAAGAACAAGCAATAAATTTAGTAAGTGGTTTGAATTAAACGGCTACACAGCTTACGGACTAAATGACGAAAAATTTAAATACAGCGCTGGTTTTAGATGGATGTTACAAAAAAAACCAACACGCCAAATGTTGTGGTTTAACTACAAACACGATTACGAAGTTTTAGGACAGGGACAGAACGTTATACGTCAAGATAATATTCTTTCTTCTTTATTTAGAAGAAATCCGCTTTCTAACTTAACTGAAATTGAGCAATACAAAATGTATTACGACAAAGAGTGGTTTAAAGGTTTTAACTCTCGTGTAGTTTTACAACATAAAATTATTACGCCATTATCTCCAGCTTATGCCTACAATTTTTATACTGCAGATAGTACGCTAAACAACATAGCTAATATTAAAACTTCAGAAATTGGTTTTTATACTCGCTTTGCTTACGACGAAAAATTTTTAGAGGGCGAATTCGACAGAACATCTTTAGGAACGCGAAACCCAATATTTCAGTTTGATTATGTTGCGGGTTTAAAAGGTGTATTAAAAAGTAATTATTCGTACCACAAACTAAAACTTAGAATGGATGATAGGTTACGCATAGGTCCAATAGGTTATTTTGATTACACCATCGAAGGCGGAAAAATTTTAGGTAATGTTCCTTATCCGTTAATGGAGCTTCACTCAGGTAACGAAACGTATGGCTACGATATAAATGCCTTTAACATGATGAACTTTTTAGAGTTTGTTAGTGATGAATATGTTTCTGCAAGTATAACTCACCATTTTGATGGTTTCTTTTTAAATCATTTACCATTAATGCGTAGATTAAAATGGAGAGAAGTAGCTTCTGCAAAAGCAATTGTTGGTAGCGCAAACACTAGCAATATTAACAACGTTTTATTTCCCACAAATTTATATACACTTAGTTATACAAAACCTTATGCCGAAGCAGGCATTGGTGTAGAAAATATTTTAAAAATAATTAGAGTTGATGCTTTATGGCGTTTAAGCTATTTAGATAATGCTAATAAAGCAGATATTGCTAAATTTGGAGTTAGGGTTAGTTTACAATTTAGTTTCTAATACAAGTTTTGCTCACAAATAATACGGATAAACACATAATAAAAACAGGGAATTAAAGGTGCAATTTTCGTTTTAGCACAACTTCTGCAATCAATAAAACTATTTAGGAAGCAATTTAGGATTTGGCGGGGGCAATATTATACTGCTTTTGGTAGCGGGTGCTAATTCAGTTTGACGACGTGTGTTAAACAGAATTGGTATAGTAAACTGCATTGCTGTTGGCTTTCCATTATGTATACCTGGTATCCAATACGGCATTGCTTTTATTACACGTATTGCTTCATCTTCTAGAGCTGGAGCATCTTTTATTCCTTTAGCAATTTTAATGTCCTTTGTTTTCCCTGATTCATCTATGATAAAATAAACATAAACTTTCCCTCCAATTCTCTGCTGAAACTCATATTCAGGATACTTAATTGTATTGTTCAAAAATTCATATAATGCTGTTTCTCCTCCAGGGAATTCAGCACTTTTATCTGGCACACTATCTCCATTAATTTCTTGTGTAAACCCTGAAATCGAAAATAACATGGTTATAAAAAAGACAAGTTTTTTCATTTATATTTGCGTTTTAGGCTAATACTAAGTTAATAATTTTACTTGAAAAAATTCCGTAAAAAAACAGTTGTACTCTAACTACTAAATAATTACTAAATTTGTAATATGATTTTACGTACCGAAAATTTAGTTAAAAAATACAAGAGCCGTTATGTTGTTCAAGGTGTTTCTGTTGAAGTAAATCAAGGGGAAATAGTTGGTTTACTTGGCCCAAACGGAGCCGGAAAAACCACTACTTTTTACATGACAGTTGGCTTAATAAAACCCAATGGTGGTAAAATTTTTTTAGATGATAAAGAAATTACTAAAGAACCAATGTATCGCAGAGCGCAGTTAGGTATTGGTTACTTAGCACAAGAAGCTTCTGTTTTTAGAAAAATGACTGTAGAAGATAACATTAGCGCTGTCATGGAAATGACAAATTTCTCGAAAGAAGAACAAAAGCATAAGCTCGAAACGTTATTAGATGAATTTGGCTTACAACATATTAGAAAAAACCGTGGCGATTTTTTATCGGGCGGAGAACGAAGAAGAACAGAAATAGCTAGAGCCTTAGCTGTTGATCCAAAATTTATTTTGCTAGACGAACCTTTTGCGGGCGTTGATCCAATTGCAGTAGAAGACATTCAAGCAATTGTACATAAACTAAAAGCTAAGAACATTGGCATTTTAATTACCGATCACAACGTACACGAAACCTTAACTATTACCGATAGAGCTTACTTACTATTTGAAGGAAAAATTTTAAAAGCAGGAACCGCAGAAGAATTAGCTGCCGACGAAACCGTAAGAAGAGTATATCTTGGTAAAAACTTTGAACTCCGAAAATAGAATATCTTACCAATTCGCAATATTTTCATCGTTAAAATATTTGTTTTTATCGTTTAATTTGATAAATTTGTCATACTATAAACTTAAAAACGATATTTTATGGCTTCAATCGGCGTTAACAAAGTAATTCTTATTGGTAATTTAGGAAAAGACCCTGAAGTAAGGAGATTAGATAGTGGAACTGCGGTAGCAAACTTTCCATTAGCAACTACAGAAGTTTTTAAAGACAAAAATGGTCAGAAAGTTGAACAAACAGAATGGCACAACATTGTACTTTGGAGAGGACAAGCAGAGTTTGCCGAAAAAAACCTTAAAAAAGGATATACCGTTTATATTGAAGGTAAGCTTAGAACCCGCAGTTGGGAAGACAAAGACAAAAACAAACGTTATGCTACAGAAGTTGTAGCCGATAATATATCTATTGTTCGTTACAACAACAGAGTTGAAACCGATAACACAAACGGAAATCATCAAGAAGCAGCATTTAGCACAGAAACGAATGGCAACAATACTGGAAGTGGAGATTTACCGTTTTAACAGCTAAAAAGTTCAATTAACAATTATCCCTCTTTAGTTTTAAAGAGGGATTTTTTATTTACTACATTTGCGTAGCAAAATTAGAGCAATGCAAAAAATATTATTTATCGTTTTTATTACTTTTTTAACAGCTTGTTCAAGCGATTATGCACCAAAGCCAAAAGGTTTTTTTAGAATAAATTTTCCCGAAAAAAAATATCAAACATTTATTAGCGATTGCCCTTTTCAATTCGATTACCCAACTTACGCAGTGGTTAACGATTACAAAGGAAGTCAAAAAAATACCTGCTGGAAAAATGTTGATTTTAACTCATTTAACGCACGTTTACATTTAAGTTATTCATCTATCAACAAGGATATAGATAAACACATAGAAGACTCTAGAATGTTGGCTTACAAACACATTGTTAAGGCAGAAGCAATTAACGAAGAGCTAGTTTCGTTCCCCAATAAAAAAGTGTACGGATTAATTTATAGTATTGATGGCGCAACAGCATCTGGCTTACAGTTTTATTTAACTGATAGCACTAAACATTTTTTACGTGGCGCTTTGTACTTTAATGTACAAACCAATGTAGATTCTATACAACCAGTATCTTCATTTATTAAAGAAGATGTATTTAAATTGGTTAATACATTAAACTGGAAGTAAGTTTCTACTATAATAATTACTTTATTTTTTTATACTTACACACTTTGCAATCGCCTAATTCAAAAGGCTTTCCATCTTGAATTAAAATATTCCCAAACTGCAAAAGCGTATCCGGAAAATAATCCATCCACATATCTCTTACAACATAAATATTCTTTCGGCTAAAAACTTCACCAACAAATGCTTTGTTTTTAATCTCGCACATATCGTGTGGTGTTGCCACAATACTATCGGGATTTGCACAAGATATAATATAGGAGTTCCAGTACTCGCCAATCACGCCAATTTTGCCTAATTTATTAAACTCTACTATAATATCTGTCATAGGTATTAATCGTTTAGGATTTTTATATTTCATGCTATAAACTGGGCTAATTGCACCAACTAAAACTATAATAAGCAAAGCAAATTTAAAAAATTTCAACTTAAGATTGTATTTGTTTAATTGTTCAATAATTAACAAAACAAGTAACGACAAAGAAATATAAGTAGCAACAAAATACCAACGCCCCATTCCATTTGCCAATACCCAACTCGCAACTAAAAACACTATAAAAATAATTATAAAATCAAGCAGAAAAAAAGCAATCCATTGATTTAAAAAAAGATTTTTAACTAATTTCTTTTTTATAATGAACGCCGTTAAAAACAATAAAAACAAAACAGTAAGCAAAGCATAAATACTCACCAATATTTCTTTTGTTTTAAAAACTAAAACATCAAAATTTGCATTTACTAAAACTACTAACGCTCGTATTATTTCGTTAAAATTATTTAACAGCAAATAGTTGTCATTTTGAACATTAACAATAGATTTAACGTAGTTTATGGATAAAAAAACAAAGACAATACCCACTAAAAAATAGATTAAAATAGTTTTGTCATTTGAGAATTTTTTATTTTTAAAATAATTAAAAAGCAATGAAACAAAAAACAAATTACATATAGAAACAATAGCTAAATCAGAAACCCAAATTGCAATTAAACTGATTAACAACACACTAATTAGAAGCAAATTCTTTTTTAATACACTATCGGTTTTTGACAAACTATTTAGTAAAATAATTAACACAGCAATTAAACTATATTCAACACCAATAGGAAAACGAGTAATATCAACAAAACGCTGAAATGGCAAAAACCAAATAACAGCAAAAACAACTTTACTAAAGTTATTTTTAAACAAACTAGAAAAACAAAAATAACCAAGTATTAAAACTAAATAATTAGCTACAGAAACTGCGTTAATCGCCTTAAAACTGAATAGTTTTATAAATGGTTGAGCGAGTACAGCAATTAAAGTTCCTCCTCGGTTTTGGCCCCAACAGTATATGTCTTGAGGCCATTTGTAATTATGTGCCATTAAAATATTTAATGCATCGTCAGAATTTAGCAAAGCATAGTATCTTGACGAATACAAAAAATAAGATGAAACTATTATTGAAAAAATTAGAATTAAGTGGTTATAATCTTTAACGTTTTTCATTTAAAGTCGAACTCCAACAATACAAACATCATCTACTTGTTCTAAATCTCTTTGCCATTGGGTAAAAGTAATTTGTAGTTTTTCTTTTTGCTCTTCTGGAGTTAAATTACTGTTTGTTAAAAGTAATTCCTTTAGCGGTTTGTATTTAAATTTCTTACCTTTTTCACCACCAAATTGATCAGCAAAACCATCTGTTGTTAAATAAATCCAAGTGTCTTTTTCTAACTGTAAACTATGTGTAGTAAAGGACACAGGATTATCTACTTTGCCAATTGCTTGTTTGTTAGATGCTATTTCTTTTACAGAATTATTCTCTACAATCCACAAAGCGTTATTAGCACCAGCCCATTTAACTTCGTTTGTTTTTTTATTTATTGCACACAAACTTATGTCCATTCCATCTTTCACATCTTTATCGCTACGCGAAAAAGTTTCTAACACCAACTCTCTTGTTTTGTCAAGAATTTTACCCGGTTCTACTTCTTTATATTCTAGCAAAGCTCTGTTTAACGCATTACAACAAACAACACTTACCATCGCCCCCGGCACACCATGACCCGTACAATCTGCAGCAGCTACATACACCCAATCGTTTTTAGTTTCAACCCAATAAAAATCTCCAGCAACAATATCTTTCGGTTTGTAAAAAATAAAAAAATCATTTAAGTGCGATTTTACAAAATCAAGAGGTGGTAAAATTGCTTCTTGCAAGCGCTTTGCATATTTTATACTATCAGTAATCCCTCTGTTTTGCTCTTCTACAATTAGTTTTTGTTCTTCAATTATTCTGTTTTTTTCTTCGAGCGATTTATTTATTTTTTGTTTCTGACGAAGATTTTTAAAAATGTAAAACGCTGCAAATAAAAACAAACCTGTTAATGCTATAAATAAATATTTTAAAAAAGATTCGTTTTTAAGTTTTAAACTAAGTATTTCGTTTTCTTGTTGCTTTTTTTCTGTTTCAAATTGCGCCTGAACCTCAGCAATGTTTTTTGAATTTTCGGCATTATAAATGGTGTCTTTAAAACTTGCGTATTGCTCTTGAAAACCAAGCGCTGTTTTGTAGTCGCCAAAGGCTTTGTAAACATTCGATAAGTTTTCTAACGAATACAAAATATTATACTTTGAACCTAATTTTAGAGCTAACTCATGAGATGTTTTAAAATAACTTAAAGCATTTTGATAATCTTTTTTTTCTAAATAAACAGAACCTATATTATTGGTTGAAGAAAATATTCCGTTTTTATCGCCTAACTCAGTTTTAATTTCGAGTGCTTTTTTAAAAAACTCTAATGCTTTATCAAGCTCTTTCATTTCGTAATACACTGCACCCAAATTATTTAACGACGAACCAACTCCAACTTTATTTCCAATTTTTTCTTTTAATTGCATCGATAAAGTTAAATGCTCAATAGCTAAATCGTATTTTTTTGTGTCAGTATAAATCCCTCCCAAGTTATTGTTTGCACTAGCTTGAGTATTTAAATCATCTACTTCTTTTGCGTATACAATTGCCTTATTGTAAAACTCTATTGCTTTATCATAGTTTTGCAAATTATCGTATATTAAACCAACATTAATGTATGCTGATGCAATTCCACTTTTGTATTTAATTTTTTCAAACAACTTTAGCGCATCTATGCAAAGCGTTAGTGCATCATTATTATTACCTTGTTTATGCAAAAGTGCACCTAAATGATTTTTGGTTTCTGCAATTCCTTTATCGTCATTCAGTTCGGTGTAAATAACTAAAGATTTATTGTAAAACAATTTACTTTTTTCAAAATCGCCTTGCACATAAAACGATTCTGCAATTGCATAATACGAATAAGCCTCACCTTTTCTGTAACTAATCTTTTCTGCTAATTGATTGGCTCGTTGCGCATATTCTGACGAACCTTTTAAGTCAGTGTTTAATAAATTTAGCGCAATTTGTATTTGAAGATTTACTCTTTGTGTATCCGATTTACATTGCTCTAACAAAGCATCAATACTATCGTTTTCAGCATCCTGCGAAAAACAAATACTATTTATTGCAAAGCAAAAAAATAAAAAAAATAAACTCGATTTTTTCAAAGTAAAAATGTGGTGGAGAATATCGGATTCGAACCGATCACCTCTTCACTGCCAGCGAAGCGCTCTAGCCAAATGAGCTAATTCCCCTATTAATAGCTCAAAGATAAAAATTTATTCCTTACGCTATAATACTTTCTTTTCGGCGGTTTTTAAAGAAAAACCACATCACAACCGAACTCACAAAAGCACTTACCAATACCATAACTGCTGAGTTGGCTCCAATAGTTTCTGCGCTTTCATCTAACTTTTCAATTCCAATTAAATAAGCCATTACAACCGCCGAACCATTATTTATAAAATGTCCAAAAATGGGAAACCATAAATTTCCACTCCAAAAATAAATGTAGCCAAAAGCGGCTCCAAGCAACATGCGTGGCAAAAAACCATAAAACTGCATGTGCATTGCACTAAACAAAATTGCTCCTAACCAAATGCCTAAATGTTTATTTTTTGCTGTTTTAATTAATAGTGGTTGCAAAGCTCCTCTAAACAAAAGCTCTTCGCCAATTGCTGGTAAAAGTGCAATTATTAAAATATTTAAACTCAAATCAAAAGCGCCATCCATTTTTAAAAATGCTTTGGTAATTATTGCGGCTTGTTCTTCGCTTTGTTTCATCCACAGCTCAATTCCACTCATAAACTCAGGCAAAACTAAACTTTGATTTACTTCAGCAAAAAAATTAATTAATGGCTGTCCAAAAATAACCAACAACGCAACCAAAGCCACATAAATTAGATTTGGAGTTTGTTTTAAACCTAATACTTCCATTCTGTTTTTAGAAACCAAAAATGCCCATGCAATTGGTGGAAAAACAAACAAACCTAAGGCTTGCCAAAACTGCATAAATTTTAGCGCGGCAATTACATTAGGATTGGTATAATCGGTTAATCCATTGGGCGACATTATGTTTATATCAAACAAAAAAACACTCGCAACTAACGAAAGTATTGCAAATAGTGCCACAGAAACAAACACAAATGCCAATAAAACTAAAAGTTGAGAAATAGGCTTTTTATCTGCTAATAAAAGTTTAGAGTTCATCTATATTCATTAAATTTGTGCTAAATTAATCAATTAAGTGGTAAAAATCGGCGATATAGAATTAGGCAACTTTCCTTTGTTGCTCGCTCCTATGGAAGACGTTAGCGATCCGCCGTTTAGAGCGGTATGCAAAGAAAACGGCGCCGATTTAATGTACACCGAATTTATTTCATCTGAAGGTTTAATTAGAAATGCAGCCAAAAGCAAACAAAAGCTTGATGTTTTTGATTACGAACGTCCAATAGGAATTCAAATTTTTGGTAGCGACATAGACTCCATGCGTGAGTCGGCGATAATTTCGAGTGCTGCCGGTCCCGATTTAATTGATATAAATTATGGTTGCCCAGTAAAAAATGTTGCTTGCAAAGGTGCTGGTGCAGCGCTTTTGCGCGATATTCCTAAAATGGTTGAAATGACTTCTGCAATTGTAAAATCTACACATTTACCTGTTACCGTTAAAACTCGTTTAGGTTGGGACGATAGCACAAAAAATATTTTAGAAGTTGCCGAACGTTTACAAGATATTGGCATAAAAGCACTTACTGTACACGGACGAACACGCGTGCAAATGTATAAAGGCGAAGCCGATTGGACATTAATTCGTGAAGTAAAAAATAATCCACGTATTCAAATTCCTATTTTTGGAAACGGTGATGTTGATAGTCCTGAAAAAGCGTTAATAATGAAAAACACCTTTGGTGTTGATGGCATTATGATTGGACGAGCTTCTATAGGTTATCCGTGGATTTTTAACGAAGTAAAACACTTTTTTGAAACAGGTACTCATCTTGCTAAACCAACCATAGAACAACGTGTAGAAGTTTGTAAAAAACACTTAGATTTTTCGATAAGATGGAAAGGAAATAATTTAGGAATAATAGAAATGAAAAGGCATTATTCTAATTATTTTAAAGGTTTAGATCATTTTAAAGAATACAGAATGAAGTTGGTGATGAGTAACGATTTAAACGAAATATACGAAACATTAAATGATGTTTTGCAACATTATAGCAACACAGAAAATAGTATTTTAACAGCTTAATAATTTAAAATTAAAACAAAATGAAATTTGGCGTAGTAGTTTTTCCGGGTTCCAATTGCGACGAGGATATGGTTTACACTTTAAAAAACCAATTAAACCAAGAAGTTGTAACGTTGTGGCATAAAGACACATCTTTGCAAAACTGTGATTTTATAGTGCTTCCGGGTGGTTTTTCGTATGGCGATTATTTACGCTCTGGAGCAATTGCTCGCTTTTCTCCGATTATGGAAAACGTAATGAATCATGCTGCTAAAGGTGGTTTTGTATTAGGCGTTTGCAACGGATTTCAAATTTTGTGCGAAGCTGATTTAGTACCAGGTGCACTTATGCACAACGACTCTCGTAAATTTATTTGTAAAAATACTTTTATTACAGCAGCAAATAATTCAACGCCAATTACAGCAGATTTAACTCCCGGAAAAGCTTTGCAAATACCTATTGCACATGGCGAAGGAAAATATTTTACTGATGAAAAAACCTTAGCCGACATGAATAAAAACGGACAAATTATTTTTAGATATTGCGATGCTAACGGAAGCGTTACGCAAGAAAGTAATCCTAATGGTGCTTTAGAAAATATTGCGGGAGTTTGCAATGCCGGTAAAAATGTTTTTGGAATGATGCCTCACCCAGAGCGCGCTGCAGATGCCTTGTTGAGCAATACAGACGGTATGGCAATATTTAACTCTTTAATTAAATCGGTGGTTTTATCATAAACATACCAAGTAAATAAATTAAGTTCACTAAAAGCCGTCTAATCAGCGGCTTTTTTTATTTACTAAAAAGCTTGAATTTAACACCTACTTTTTGTAAATTTGCTTTAGAGAAATGTAAAAACAAATTAATTCCTAAAACATAAAAACATGAGCGACAACACCACAACAATTAGCGTAAAACGCAGAAACACACAATTAGTATTCGACTATTGTTTAGATAACGAAATTGCTTTTTCAGTTAAACCTGCTTTTGCTGCAAAAGACGAATTCGAATTTTCTGTAAACATTGAAAACATAAAAAAAGCAATTGCCTTTGGTATGTTTTTAAAAGAAAATAAATTAGAATTAAAAGGTATGGCTACAACTGCTGCTCCTGCAGCTGCTAAAGCTAAAAAACCAGAAACTAAAACTAACGGAGCGCCTGCTAAAGAAGAAGCTTCTGCAGAAGCAAATGGTTTAGCTTTTGATACTAACGCTTTAATGTTTGACGTAAACAACGGATAATTTCCAATAAAAGCTACTTTATAAAATCCTCTCGTTTTGGGAGGATTTTTTTTGTTTTAGATTATAAAAAAAGTTCGCACCTATGGCGCTAAAATTATTTTCTTTAATTTCTATAAAGAGCAAACTCCTACGGAGTTTTTACTAGTTCCGTAGGAACGAACTATTGGTAGAACAAATACAAACCAAAACTAAGCGCCGTAGGTGCGAAATATAAAACAACAATTTTCATTTTATAAAACAAAAAACCCTCGAAAAATTTCGAGGGTTTTTATTGTAAACTATTTTAAAAGCTATTAAGCAGATGCTGTCATTTTTTGACCCATACGTTTACGTTCGCCCTCATCTAAATAAATTTTACGCATACGTATTGAGTTTGGAGTTAATTCCACGTACTCATCACCTTGTATATATTCCATAGCTTCCTCTAACGAAAACTTAACTGCTGGTGCAATACGCATTTTATCATCTGTACCAGACGCTCGCATATTGGTTAATTTTTTTGTTTTTGTAACGTTTATAGCTAAATCATCAGGACGAGTATGTTCGCCAATTACTTGACCGCCATAAATTTCTTCACCTGGATCAACAAAGAAAAATCCTCTGTCTTGTAATTTATCAATAGAATAAGCAATTGCAGTACCTTGTTCCATAGAGATTAATGAACCAGAAATACGTCCAGCGATTTCGCCTTTCCAAGGTTCGTATTTATCAAAACGGTGCGCCATAATTGCCTCACCTGCTGTTGCAGTAAGCATTTTATTACGCAAGCCCATAATACCACGAGATGGAATTCTAAATTCTAAGTGAATCATATCGCCTTTTGGCTCCATAATTAACATATCGCCTTTACGTTGACTAACCATTTCAATAACTTTGCCTGAACCGCTCTCAGGAACATCTACTGTTAAAATCTCAATTGGTTCGCATTTTTTACCATCAATTTCTTTTATTAAAACTTGTGGCTGACCAACTTGTAACTCGTAACCTTCTCTACGCATAGTTTCGATTAAGATAGACAAGTGAAGAATACCTCTACCAAAAACTAAATGAGAATCAGCACTATCAGTTTCTTCAACACGTAAAGCCAAATTCTTTTCTGTTTCTTTCATTAAACGATCACGTAAATGGCGAGAAGTTACCAATTTACCTTCTCTTCCGTAAAACGGAGAGTTGTTAATGGTAAACAACATACTCATTGTAGGCTCATCTATTGTAATTGGAGGTAATGCTTCTGGGTTTTCGATATCAGCAATAGTATCGCCAATTTCAAAACCTTCAATACCTGTCATAGCACAAATTTCGCCAGATTTTACTTCTGTTGCTTTAGCTTTTCCTAAACCTTCAAAAGTGTATAATTCTTTAATTTTTGATTTAATAATTTTACCATCTCTTTTAATTAAAGATACTGGCATGTTCTCTCTAATTGTTCCTCTTTGAACTCTACCAACCGCAATACGACCAACAAAAGAAGAATAATCTAAAGATGTAATTTGTATTTGAGGTGTTCCCTCGTAAAATGGAGCAGCAGGAATGTGTTCTACTATTGCATTTAATAAATGTGTAAAATCGGTAGTTGGTGTTTTCCAGTCGCCACTCATCCAACCTTGTTTAGAAGAACCGTAAACTGTAGGGAAATTTAATTGGTCTTCAGTAGCATCTAAGTTAAAGAACAAATCAAAAACTTGATCATGAACCTCATCTGGGCGACAGTTTGGTTTATCAACTTTATTTATAACTAAAACTGCTTTTTTACCAGCTTGTAATGCTTTTTGCAAAACAAAACGAGTTTGTGGCATTGGACCTTCAAAAGCATCCACTAAAATTAACACACCATCAACCATGTTCATAACACGTTCTACCTCACCACCAAAATCACTGTGACCTGGCGTATCAATAATGTTAATTTTTGTTCCGTTATAGTTTACAGAAACGTTTTTAGAAAGAATTGTAATACCTCTTTCACGCTCTAATTCGTTGTTATCAAGAATTAGTTCTCCTGCTTCTTGGTTTTCACGGAATAATTTTGTTTGTAATAAAATTTTGTCAACCAAAGTGGTTTTACCGTGATCTACGTGAGCAATGATGGCAATGTTGCGAATATTTTGCATGTTTTTTTTAATTGAGGTGCAAAAGTAGTGCTTTTATCTCATATATTTTTACTTTTTGCAAACTATTAAAAGCAAATTTTAACTTTAAAGTATCTTAAATGAAAGAATTTAGTACCTTTGTCGTCGAAATTTTATCATAAATCATATTATATGAGTGCTCTTAACGAAAAATCAAACGTTTTTTTAGTTCCAACCGATTTTACTAAAGTGGCAGATTGCGCTGTAAATCATGCGCTACATTTAGCAAAAAGTGTAAATGGCACTATAACTTTATTACACGTAGTGGGTAAAGAAAAAGAAGTAGACGATGTGAAAGAGAAAATTGAAGTTGCTGCTCGCTCTATTGAGTCATCAAACAACATTAAAGTGAACACTATTGTTAAAGTAGGCAATATTTTTGATGATATTGGTGGTGTTGCTAAAGAAATAAACGCTAAACTTATCATTATGGGAACCCATGGCGTTAAAGGGTTTCAACACATAACAGGTAGCTACGCACTTAAAGTAATTACTAATTCTGATATTCCTTTTGTTGTTGTGCAAGAGCGCAACATTAAAGATGGTTATAAAAACATTTTATTACCAATGGATATGACAAAAGATAGCAAGCAAAAAATATCTTTAACTATATCGATGGCAAAATTCTTTAGTAGTAAAGTATTTATTTTTGCTGCTAACGAAAGCGATGAGTGGTTTAGAAATGCAATTAAAAGAAATACTGCCTTTGCTAAAGCAGAATTACAAATGCACCGTGTAGAGTGCGAAGTAGTTATTGCTGAAGAAAAAGGAAATTTTGTTAAACAATTCTTAAAATTTGCTTCTTCAAACAATGCAGATTTAATTGCTATTATGACAGAAAATGGCTCAGGCATAACTGATGCAATAGTTGGTAACGACGAAGTTGATATTATTACTAACGACGCGCAAATACCTGTAATGTGTATGAATCCTATTGAAACAGGATTTGCAGGAAGCGTTATGTTTGGGTAATTAAAACCTTATATTTTATTAAAAAAACGCACCAATGTGGTGCGTTTTTTTTGCTTTATACTTTATTAAGAATGTTTAGCATTTAGTTTTAGGTAATTTTTACGATATTTACACGCTGATAGCCACAAATGAGTATCGAAAAACCAAAAACCAAAAGACAAGCATTCGCTAATTACCTTAAAACCAAATTTAGGTTTGTGGTAATGAATGAAAGTACTTTTGAAGAAAAGTTTTCGGTGGTGCTAACTCCTTTAAGCATATTTATAACGCTTGGTGTATTTTCTATTTTAATGATTACGCTAATTATTTACATTATTGCTTTTACTCCTTTGCGCGAGTACATTCCTGGTTATGCTGACACAGGCATGAGACGCGAATTGGTTGCCTTAAAAGTTAAAACAGATAGCATTCAACTAGAGCTAGAAAACAAAGATTTATACATTAACAATATTAAAAATATTATTAACGGCGATTTTAAAAGAGATAAAGACGTTGATGCAAAAAAAGATTCTACCAAGCAATACAAAAACTTAGATGTTAAACCATCAAAAGAAGATTCGTTGTTTAGACAACAAATTGAAAGTCAAGAAAAATATAGTTTAACAACGGAAAAAAGTCGCAGAAAAGGAATTAGTAATTTCTTGTTTTTTGCTCCAGTAAAAGGTATTGTAAGCAATAAATTTAAAGCAAGCCCCGACCATTACGGAATTGATGTGGTGGCTAAAAAAGACGAAGCCATTAAAGCTACATTAGACGGAACGGTAGTTTTTGCGTCATGGACTCCAGAAACGGGTTACGTTATACAATTGCAACACGACAACGATTTGGTTTCTGTTTATAAACACAATTCTGTGTTATTAAAGAAAATTGGCAACAGAATTCAAGCAGGCGAAGCAATTGCAATTATTGGTAATTCTGGCGAGCAAAGCACTGGCCCGCATCTTCATTTTGAATTGTGGTATAAAGGAACTCCAATAGACCCACAAGAATACATTAATTTTTAATGAGTACAACCGAAACAAAAAAATGTGTTGCCATTTTAGGTTCCACAGGTTCTATTGGCACACAGGCACTAGACGTTATAAAAGCAAATCCCGATTTATTTGAAGTAGAAGTTTTAACAGCGCAAAACAACGCCGACCTACTAATACAACAAGCCATTGAGTTTCAGCCCAACGCTGTTGTAATTAGTAACGAAACTTTATACACAAAAGTAAAAGATGCACTAAGCACTTATCCAATAAAAGTTTATACTGGCAATGATGCGCTTTCGCAAGTGGTGCAAATGGAACAAATAAATATTGTGCTTACTGCATTGGTTGGTTACGCTGGTTTAATACCAACTATTGAAGCAATAAAAGCAGGAAAAAACATTGCTTTGGCTAACAAAGAAACATTGGTTGTTGCTGGAGAAATCGTTACAAAATTGGCCGAAGAAAAAGCAGTAAATATTTATCCTGTTGACTCCGAACACTCAGCAATTTTTCAATGTTTGGCGGGTGAGTTTCACAACAAGATTGAAAAAATTTACCTTACTGCAAGTGGCGGACCGTTTAGAGGAAAATCTATTGAAGAACTAAAAACAGTTACTAAAGCGCAAGCTTTAAAACACCCTAACTGGGACATGGGTGCAAAAATAACCATAGACTCCGCATCACTTATGAACAAAGGTTTAGAGGTGATTGAAGCCAAATGGTTGTTTAATTTAAAGCCCGAACAAATTGATGTAATTGTACATCCGCAATCCATCATTCATTCTATAGTTCAGTTTACTGATGGTAGTATGAAAGCGCAAATGGGTTTGCCCGATATGAAATTACCTATACAATATGCGCTAGCCTATCCTAATAGAATTTACGCCGATTTTCCGCGTTTTAATTTTTTAAATTACCCGCAACTTACTTTTGAAAAAGCAGACACAAAAACATTTAGAAATTTAGACTTGGCTTTTTATGCTATGCGAGAAGGAGGTAACAAAGCTTGTATTTTGAATGCGGCTAACGAGATAGCTGTTGATGCATTTTTAAAAGATAAAATTGGTTTTTTACAAATGAGCGATGTAGTAGAAACCTGCTTACAAAAAATTAATTTTGTAAAAACACCAACATTACAAGACTACATCGAAACCGATGCTGAGACTAGGAAATTGGCTAGTAACATAATCTAAAAAATCATTCCATATAAATTACTAATTTTGCAATCTAAATTTTAAACCCAACAATGGAAATTTTAATAAAAGCATCGCAACTTATTTTAAGTTTATCAATTTTAGTTGTGCTGCACGAGCTAGGACATTTTATTCCGGCTAAACTTTTTAAAACGCGCGTAGAAAAATTCTATTTATTCTTTGATGCTTGGTTCTCTCTATTTAAAATAAAAAGAGGTGATACTGAATATGGAATTGGCTGGCTACCGCTTGGTGGTTATGTAAAAATTGCAGGTATGGTTGACGAGAGCATGGATAAAGAGCAATTAAAACAAGAGCCTCAACCATGGGAATTTAGAAGTAAACCAGCTTGGCAACGCTTAATAATTATGTTGGGTGGCGTAACCGTAAATGTAATTTTAGGAATTTTTATTTACATCTGCATTTTGTGGGCTTGGGGCGAAGAATATTTACCAACTCAAAATGTAAAATATGGCATTTATTGCGATTCTACAGCATTAAATATGGGTTTTAAAAACGGCGACAAAGTACTTTCGTTAGACAATAAAACCGTAGAAAATTTTAATAAAATTCCAGCTGAAATTATTTTAAATAACGCAAAAACTGTTCAAATAGAGCGCGACGGACAAAAGCAAGATTTAGTTTTACCGGCCAATGCCATTCAACAATTAATTAAATCGCAAAGCGCGTTTATCTTTCCGCGCCAACCCTTCGAAATTGGAGGCTTTGTAAAAGATTCTGAAGGAGAAAAAGCTGGCCTTCTCGAAAACGATAAAATTATTGGATTAGATTCAACCAAAACAGAATATTTTGATGAGTTTAGAACCGAAATTCAAAAATACAAAGGCAAACAAATTGAAGTTGTTGTGTTGCGAAATAATACCGAAACTCGTGTAAAAGTAACCGTTCCCGAAAGTGGATTGCTCGGCGTTTCTCCAAAAACAATTGACAATTACTTAACTATTTCTACAAAAGATTATTCTTTAGCTCAAGCAATTCCTGGTGGTGTAAAAAAAGCGTACAGCACGTTTAGCGATTACATAAAACAATTAAAACTATTGTTTCAGCCCGAAACAGAGGCTTACAAAAGCTTAGGTGGTTTTATCACTTTAGGAAAAGTTTTTTCACCAGAGTGGGATTGGCAACGTTTTTGGGGCTTTACAGCGTTTTTATCTATTGTCTTAGCCATTATGAATATTTTACCGATTCCTGCTTTAGATGGCGGACACGTAATGTTTTTACTTTGGGAAGTAATTACAGGTCGTAAACCATCAGAAAAAGCAATGGAATATGGGCAATATATTGGTATGGCAATTTTGCTTTCATTAATGCTGTTTGCCAATCTAAACGACATTATAAAGCTATTTCAATAGTATTGTCATTTTACCACTTTTTCTTATCTTTACTCAATATTTTAAATTTTTATAAATGATTATTGGTAAAGAAAAAGTGGTTGCTGTTGACTATCACTTAAGCTCAAAAAATCCTGAAACAGGTGTATTAGAATTAGTTGAAAAAACGAGTGTTGAAGAACCTTTTGTTTTTTTGAGTGGAACTGGTGCTGTTTTAGATGATTTCGAAAAAAACTTAGCTGGTCTTAAAGTTGGCGATAGTTTTGATTTTGTAATTACTTCAGAAAACGGTTACGGAAAAGTAGAAGCTGATTATTTAGTTAGTATTCCTGTTGACGCATTTAAAGGCGAAGATGGCGAATTAGACCTTGAAATGATAAAAGTTGGTAACATGCTACCTATGATGGATAGCGAAGGAAACCGCTTACAAGGCGTTGTTAAAGAAATTGCAAAAGACACCATTAAAATGGATTTTAATCATCCTTTAGCAGGACAAGATTTACACTTTAAAGGCAAGGTTTTAGAAGTTAGAGAAGCTACTTCAGAAGAATTAGACCATGGTCACGTTCACGGAGCTGGCGGTCATCACCATTAATAGTTAAAAAAGCGAACTTGCAAAAACAAGTTCGCTACTATTTTGTTACTTCTTCAAACCCAACACCATTTTTTATGGAAATTACTCCCGGTCCTCTTTTAAAAGAGATAAATTCTCCAGCTGATTTAAAAAAATTAACTGAAGATCAATTGCCTCAAATTAGCAACGAATTGCGTCAATTTATTATTGATGTAGTTTCTGTTAAAGGAGGTCATTTTGGAGCAAGTTTGGGCGTTGTAGAATTAACAGTTGCTTTACATTACATTTTTAATACACC
Source organism: Bacteroidota bacterium (assembly GCA_040385525.1). Lineage (GTDB taxonomy): Bacteria > Bacteroidota > Bacteroidia > UBA4408 > UBA4408 > JAZKHE01. The sequence goes on along the minus strand of JAZKHE010000002.1, from coordinate 366,633 downwards.
TTACGATCAATTGGTTTGGGACGTTGGCCATCAAGCTTACGGACACAAAATTTTAACTGGTCGTAAAAATAATTTTCATACCAATCGTATTTACAAAGGCATTAGCGGTTTTCCAAAACGTAGCGAAAGCGAATACGATACTTTTGGCGTTGGTCACTCCTCTACTTCTATTTCGGCAGCATTAGGTATGTCTATTGCATCAAATTATTTAGGAGAAAAAAACAAACAACACATTGCTGTAATTGGCGACGGTTCTATGACAGCGGGTATGGCTTTTGAAGCATTAAATCATGGTGGTGTTGCAAACACAAACATGTTGGTTGTTTTAAACGACAATTGCATGTCTATCGATCCGAACGTTGGCGCACTTAAAGAATATTTAACTGACATTACAACATCACACACTTACAATAAAATTAAAGATGAAGTGTGGACTTTGTTGGGGAAACTTTCCAACTTTGGAAAAAATGCTCAACAAATTACCTCTAAGGTTGAAAACGCTGTAAAATCAGCCCTTTTAAAACAAAGCAATTTATTCGAATCGTTACAATTTAGATACTTTGGCCCAGTAGACGGACACGATGTGGTTCGCTTAGCTAAAGTATTAAACGATTTAAAAGATATTCCTGGACCAAAAATTTTACATGTACTTACCAAAAAAGGAAAAGGTTTTGAGTTTTCAGAAAATGGTGACCAAACCATTTGGCATGCACCCGGTTTGTTTAATAAAGAAACAGGCGAAATTGTAAAAATTGTTCCTAAAGAACCTCAACCACCACGTTACCAAGATGTGTTTGGTTATACAATTGTTGAGCTTGCAGAACAAAATCCAAAAATAATGGGAATTACTCCCGCAATGCCAACAGGTTGTTCGCTTAACATTATGATGAAAGCAATGCCCGACAGAGCTTTTGACGTAGGTATTGCAGAACAACACGCTGTTACATTTAGCGCAGGGTTAGCTACACAAGGATTAATTCCTTTTTGTAATATTTATTCGTCGTTTATGCAACGCGCCTACGACCAAGTTGTGCACGATATTGCTTTACAAAATTTACCTGTTGTACTTTGTTTAGACAGAGGTGGACTTGCTGGCGCAGATGGACCAACACATCACGGCGCTTTTGATTTGGCTTATTTCCGTTGCATACCCAACATGGTAGTTTCGGCACCGATGAACGAAGAAGAGTTACGCAACTTAATGTACACTGCTCAATTGGGTAAACACGGACCATTTTCTATACGTTACCCACGCGGAAACGGTGTTATGGTTGATTGGAAAAAACCATTTAAAGAAATTGCAGTTGGTACTGGACGAAAAATTAACAATGGCGACGATGTTGCTATTTTAACCATAGGGCATCCCGGAAATTTTGCTGTAAAAGCAGTTGCTGAATTAGCCGAAAAAGGAATAAGTGCAGCGCATTACGATATGCGTTTTGCAAAACCAATAGACGAAACGTTATTACACGAAGTATTTGCCAAATTTACCAAAGTAATTACCGTAGAAGATGGAACTATTTTAGGCGGAATGGGCAGCGCTGTTGTAGAATTTATGGCAGAACATGGGTATAGCGCACAAGTAAAACGCTTGGGTATGCCCGATAAATGGATAGAACACGGCGAACAAAAAGAATTGTATGCCGAGTGTGGTTTTGATGCAGAAGCTATTGTAAAAAATGCAATTTCTTTAGTAGGAAAAAAATCGAATAGCAAGGCTGTTTAAGCTTTATAAGATTAAAGTAATTGTTGTTATTATTTTTATTCGTTTGTCTCTTTTAAGAGACAGTAATTGAATATCTTATTGTTAAGTGGAAATTAGTACTATTAATTTTTATTACAATTGTTTTTAAATGATGAAAATTAGATTTGCTAGTTTAATATTATTCATCCATTTATCTTCAAATTCTTTTGGACAAAAGTTACTTCAAAAACTCACTATAACTAGTTTGTTTGAAATGGTTGATAGTGCGAGCATAAATAAAAATGGACTAATATTAGGTATTGGCGAATCTGTTCATGGCGCAAAAGAATTTAATGAATTAAGGTTTTCATTATTAGAGAAAAGTTCTCCAATAAAATTTTCCTGTATGGCTATTGAAATGCCTTTTCATATTAACTTAGATTTGTTCGATTTTTTAAACAATCCTAACTCATCAATTTCTGTTGATTCGATAATCAGAAAAATTGATTTTTTTTATTTAAAAACAGAGGAGTTTAAGCGCGAACTTATAATCTTGCGCGAAAACAACAATAACACGTCAATTAAAAACAACATTGTTGGGATAGATATTCAAAATTTGAAGGCTAATCTTGAACTTTTTGATAAATCTGTATTAATCCAAAAATCCTTTGTTGCTGATAAAGATATAGCAGAGCTAAGAGAAATAATAGCAAAGAGAAGATACAATGAAAAAAAAGAAAAAAACAACTTTCTAAATAAGATTGAAAATTTAAAAAAAACGGTTGGAGATGGCTCTGTTTGTTTAAAAATGTATTCAGAAATAGAAAGAAAATTTCTTATTCGTTTAATTGAAATAATTCCCTACAGTTACACTTTAAATGAATTTATGCTCAATAAAAATATTTTAGCAGCAACAAATTATAGAGATAGTATTATGTTTGAAAATACAATATGGGCAATAAATTTATTTTCTGGAAATATTATTCTTGCAGCTCATAATGGGCACATATCAAAAATTAATTATGAAGAGCCGTCATTAAAAACAGTAGGCGGATATCTCTCGTCTCAAACTAAGTTTCAATATATTCCTGTTGGAGTTGATTTTAAAATTGGAAAGTTTGTAGCAAAAAAAATGAATGAAGATAAAGTATCCGTTTTTGAGTTAATTCAATTAAAAAGAAGAGATATCTATGAACAGTTTCAAATAGATAACGGATTTTATTTTACAACTACTTCGATTTTTGGTGAAAACAAAAAAATTGAAATACATGATATTGGAGCTAGTTATAATCCAGAGAATAATAGCTTGGCTTTTATTAAAATAATTCCAAAAAAATGTTTTGACTTTATCATATTGTTTAATAAAGCAAGCTCGCCCAAGCTCATAGAATAACCTATACCCAATATCCCAAAGAAAATCTTTGAATCAATAATTGAATAATTAAATTAAAATCTTTGAATTTTAAACTTGAAATCTTGAATCAAACCCTGAACTTTAAATTATCTAGGAACAACAATCTCATTCGTTTCAATAACATTGCTTTTGTTTAAAGCTTTGTCTTGAATGTAAATAGAATATTTAATGGTATCGTAGCTCGAAAATGGGTCGTAATACGTTGGTGCAATTGTAATTTGCAACTCACCGTTTAATTCTTTTTTTCTTCCACTATTATTTAAAACAGGAATTCTGTAGTTAAACGGAAAAGGCAAATCTCTGGCAACAAAAGTTCCGTTTTGTTTTTCGTAATAGGTAATAAACGTATTAAAATCGTAAGGTGGTTCAGTATCCGAATCCGATAAGCCTAAATCGCCATCGCCATCTGTAAATTTTATGATTAACTTTGCGGAGTCACCTAGCACCAAAAAATCTTTAAAAATAATTTGTGGTTCATCGGGCACATTGTCTTTTCTTTTGCATGCAAATGCAACTAAAGCAATAAAACTAAAAAGTAAAACAATTTTTAAACCAATTTTCATCATACTATAAAGGTAAAAAATTAATCAATACACTAAGTGCTAAACAATCAAAACATAAGCCAATTAGAACAACAAATTTTTGCAGTAAACGAGCAAAACTTTACAACTATTGCCCTAAAAGTGTTTCAATTTCAGGCACAAAACAATGCCGTTTACAAAAAGTATCTAGAATCGTTAAACATAAATCCTTTACGCATTTCTAGCCTAAACAAAATTCCGTTTTTACCTATAGAGTTTTTTAAATCGCACAAAATTGTAAGTGGTTGTCAAGAACCCGAAATTTGCTTTTTAAGCAGTGCTACCACATCGGGAATACAAAGCAAACACTACGTTTTAAAACAAGATTTATATTACAAAAGTTTTAAAAAATGTTTCGAATTATTTTATGGAGATATTTCAAACTACGTTGTTTTGGCTTTGCTCCCATCCTATTTAGAAAGAGAAGGTTCTTCGTTAATTTTAATGGCTGAAGATTTAATAAAAAACTCTAACAGCGAGTTAAGCGGTTTTTTTTTAAATAATCACACCGAATTAATTGAATCGATTAATAAAGCAAAACAACAACAAAAAAAGATTTTGCTTTTAGGCGTTAGTTTTGCTTTGCTCGATTTAGCAGAAAATCATCAGCTCGATTTAAGCGATGTAATTATTATGGAAACAGGTGGTATGAAGGGAAAACGAAAAGAACTTGTTCGCGAAGAATTACACCAACTCCTTTGCGAAAGCTTTAAAACAAAAGCCATTCACTCTGAATACGGTATGACGGAGCTTTTGTCTCAAGCCTATTCCAAAGGAAACGGAATTTTTGAAACTCCGCCTTGGATGCGTGTTTTAATTCGCGAAACTACAGACCCATTTCACTTTGTTGAAAACGAAAAAACGGGTGGAATTAACGTTATAGACTTGGCCAATTTATACTCTTGCTCCTTTATTGCCACGCAAGATTTAGGAAAAAGCTTAAATAACAAAAAATTTAGTGTTTTAGGGCGCTTTGACAATTCCGACGTAAGAGGTTGCAATTTAATGGTTATGTAATTCAAGAAGTTCATCTGTAAAATTGCTCACAGATAACTCAGATAGACACAGAAACTCATCTGAGTAAATCCGTGTTATCAGTGAGAGAATAAGTCGCTAACACATTCCGCAAACAAAAAAATCTGTGAAAATCCGTGTTATCCGTGAGAGATAAATTGCTCACAGATTACGCAGAAATACACAGAAAAACCAATCTGTGAAAATTAGTGTTATCCGTGAGATAACCTCCTTTTTGTATAATAAAGCAAAAAAGCTATATTTGTAACTCATTATTTAAACATGCAAAAACAAAAAATTGCTCTTATTACGGGCATTACCGGACAAGATGGCTCATACTTAGCTGAGCTTTTATTAAATAAAGGATATATTGTACACGGAATTAAGCGAAGAAGCTCTCAATTCAATACAGATAGAATCGATCATTTATACAAAGATCAGCACGAACAAAAAGTAAATTTGTTTTTGCATTATGGCGATTTAACCGATTCTACCAATTTAATTAGAATTGTGCAAGAAGTTCAGCCTGATGAAATATACAATTTAGCGGCACAATCGCATGTAAAAGTTTCTTTCGAAACGCCAGAATATACAGCAAACTCTGATGCTTTAGGAACATTGCGTTTGTTAGAAGCAATCAGAATTTTAGGTTTAGAGAAAAAAACTAAATTTTACCAAGCTTCTACATCTGAGTTGTATGGCTTGGTACAAGAAGTTCCTCAAAAAGAAACAACTCCGTTTTACCCACGTAGCCCATATGGTGTTGCAAAACTATATGCTTTTTGGATTGTAAAAAACTATCGTGAAGCCTACGGAATGTTTGCTTGCAATGGTATTTTGTTTAATCACGAAAGTCCGGTAAGAGGAGAAACATTTGTTACGCGTAAAATTACTAGAGCTGCTGCAAAAATCAGTTTAGGTTTACAAGATAAATTATACATTGGTAACATAGACTCAGAACGTGATTGGGGTCATGCAAAAGATTATGTAGAAGGCATGTGGAGAATGTTGCAACACTCCGAAGCTGATGATTTTGTGTTAGCGACCAACAAAAAAATTACTGTTCGTACTTTTATCGATATGGCTTTTAGCGAAGTTGATATTAAATTAGAATGGAAAGGAACTGGAGTTGATGAAAAAGGAATTTGCAAAAAAACAGGTAAAACTTTAGTAGAAATAGATCCACGTTATTTTAGACCTGCAGAAGTTGAATTATTAATTGGCGACTACTCAAAAGCAAAGGCTAAATTAGGTTGGGAACCAAAATGCACAGTTGAGCAATTAGCTAAAGAAATGGTAGCGTCTGATGTTATTTTATTTAAAAGAGATAAATATTTATTAGAAGGCGGGCACTCAGTTTTAAACTTTAACGAGTAAGCTTTTTTAATGGAAAAAAACTCGAAAATATACATAGCGGGGCACAACGGAATGGTTGGCTCTGCCATTTATAGAAAACTGCAAGCAGAAGGTTACACCAACATTATTGGTAAGCGCTCTAGCGAACTCGATTTAAAAAATCAAAAAGCAGTTGAAGAATTTTTTGCAAAAGAAAAACCAGAATATGTTGTGTTAGCTGCCGCTAAAGTAGGTGGCATTTTAGCCAACAATACTTACCGTGCCGAATTTATTTACGAAAACTTGATGATTCAAAATAATGTAATTCATCAATCGTATGTGCATGGAGTAAAAAAATTATTGTTTTTAGGTTCATCGTGCATTTACCCAAAACTAGCACCTCAACCACTTAAAGAAGAATATCTTTTAACCAGCGAATTAGAATATACTAACGAACCTTATGCTATTGCAAAAATTGCAGGCATTAAGATGGTAGAAGCTTATCGCGATCAATATGGTTGCAATTATATTTCGGCTATGCCAACAAACTTGTACGGCCCTAACGATAATTACGACAGAAATAAATCGCACGTTTTGCCTGCATTAATTCGCAAGTTTCACGAAGCTAAATTAGCTAACGCTCCGCAGGTTGAAGTTTGGGGAAGTGGAAAACCATTACGCGAATTTTTACACGCTAACGATTTGGCTGATGCTTGCTTTTATTTGCTTTTAAACTACAACGAAAAACAATTTGTAAACATTGGAAGCGGAACAGATATTAGCATTAACGACTTAGCGCTTTTGGTTAAAAAAACAGTTGGCTACACTGGCGAAATTGTTTTTGATTCATCTAAACCCGACGGAACTCCCCGTAAATTGATGGATGTAAGTAAGTTGGCAAATTTTGGTTGGAAATATAAAATTACATTAGAAGAAGGAATTAAATCTGTTTACAAAGAAGTTGTTGAAAAAGGTATTCTATAATATTTTAATTGCTTTTGGATTTGTATTTATTTTTCAAATACAATTTGCATTTGCTCAACAACAAACTCTTCCGTTAAATTTAGAATTCAATAATTGGATTGAGAAAGATATTTTTCAAGCTAAAGAAATTCCGTTTACAAGCATAAAACCTTTTGTGGCATCAACAATTGCTTACGATTCTCTTTTACTAAAACATAATTCTGTTAGCTATAAAGAGAAAAAAAGAAACTGGGTAGGCAGAAAACTTTTACAAGAAAACTTTATTTTAATTGATACTGGCGATTTAAAACTTACTATTGACCCTGTAGCACACATGGAAAATGGCAGAGATAATATTTTACCAGATTCTAATTTATACCGAAACACGAGAGGTTTATTGGTAAAAGGAAACATTAACAATAATTTTTCATTCGAAACATCTTTTTACGAAAATCAAGCTTTTTTTCCAGGCTACGTTTCTTCTTTTATTACTAAATACGAAGTTTCTCCAGGTTCTGGAAGAGTAAAAACTTTTAAAACAAATGGTTTTGATTACGCCATGAGTTCTGGCCATTTTACTTATGCTGTAAAAAATAAATTATTTGTGCAAGCTGGTCACGGAAAACATTTTGTTGGCAATGGTTACCGCTCTGTTTTATTATCAGACAACGCTTTTAATTATCCCTATTTAAAACTTACTTATCAAGGTAAAAAGTTTTATTACAGCAGTATGTTTGCTTCGTTTCAAGTGGTACAAAACGGAAGAATTCGCTTAACATCTTTAAACGAAGGAATTTTCAGAAAAAAAACAGCCAGCTTTCAATTTTTAGGATACAAACCTCATCGTAATGTTGAGCTAATGCTTTTTCAAGGAATTATTTGGCAAACACGCACAGCACAATTTCCTCGATTTAATTTTAATAGTCTAAATCCTATAATTGGCGTAAACGCTATAGCAAACGGGTGGCAGTCGAAAAACAATGTTGTAATGGGTTTAAATGCTACTGTTAAATTACACAAAAGTATTCTTACTTATGCTCAACTAGCGCTTGATGATTTTGACCCTTTTAAAAATTCAATTAAAAATAAAAATGCTTGGCAAATTGGTTTAAAATTTATGGAACCACTTGGGTTTAAAAACTTTAATTTACAAACAGAATATAACGTTTCGCGCCCATACACATACAGCCATAAAAAACCTGACCAAAGCTATACACACTACAATCAGCCATTAGCTAGCCCTTTAGGCGCAAACTATAAAGAAACAGTTGTAATAGCCAATTATAATTGGAAGCGAATTTATTTTTATTTAAAACTAAATTCAATTCAAACAGGTATAGATTCTTCGGCAACTAATAATAGCGGTAAAGAATTGCTTACAACAAACAACAACGCCAGCAATAACGTTGCGTTAAGCTACCAAACATTACAAGGAGTTAAAACTAATATTGTTTACAAAGAAGCGCGACTATCGTTTTTACTAAACCCAAGCACTAATTTAAATGTGTTTGCAGGCTTTACTTTTAGAGACTTTAAAAATAGTTTTTCTAATTTGCCAACACAATACGTATATTTAGGAATACGAACTAGCTTAACAAATACTTACTTTGATTTTTAAGTTATCCGATTAATTATGTATTTTTGCCTACAGATAGTAAATAACAAAGCACAAAAGTGGAATCATTAATATTTGCATTTTTAACTTCATTTATGGTTACGGTGTTTTTTACACCTTCGCTTATATTGGTTGCTAAACTAAAAAACCTGCACGATGAGCCCAGCGAAAGGAAATTACACAAACGTAAAATCCCAACAATTGGCGGTATAATAATTTTTGGTGCAACTATTTTTGCTTATGCACTTTGGTACCCAAGTAAAGAAATGCAAGAATTTAATTATATAATTGTTGCAACACTCACACTTTTTTTTGTTGGCATTAAAGACGATATTATTGGAACTGCGCCAATAAAAAAACTAATGGCAAACGTATTGATTGCTTTGTGTATTGTACTTATGGCAGACATTAGAATTAAAAGTTTACATGGCATTTTTAATATTTTCGAAATTCCACTTTGGGCTAGTATTTTCCTTTCTACTTTTACAATTATTGTAATAATTAATGCCTTTAATTTAATTGATGGTATTGATGGCCTTGCCAGCGGCATCGGCTTAATTACTTCATTAGCATTTGCAGGTTGGTTTACCATACAAGGCGATTATGTTTCGGCGAGTTTAGCTTTTGCTTTGTCGGGTGCACTTTTAGGATTTTTGTTTTTTAACTTTTCTCCCGCTCGAATATTCATGGGCGATTCGGGCTCACTCACAATTGGCATAATTACAGCTATTTTAGCCATTAAACTTATTGAATTTGACAATGCATTATTGGTTGAGCCACTCAAAAATATTTCTAAACCTGTTTTTGCAATAGCAGTTTTAATATTTCCATTGTTTGATACTATGCGCATTTTTATCTACAGAATTGTAAGAGGAAACCATCCTTTTTCAGCAGACAAAAACCATGTTCACCACAAAATGTTAGAGTTGGGATTAAGCCACAAAACCACTTGTTTATTGCTTTATGGCGCATCTGTTTTGATTATTAGCTTAACTGTTTTACTTCAATTTATTGATGCAAGTATCTTACTTTTACTAGTAATTTTATCTGCTTCAATTATTTTTCAAATACCCTACTTGGTAAAAATCACTTCGAAGCGAGTAAAAAAAGACGATGTTGAAAATGAAGATGAATAAATTAATATTCTCTTTACTTTGTTTTTTTGCATTCATACAACTCAATGCGCAAACACTTAATTTACCTTTAAGCAACGAATTTAATTTAAAAACAGAATTCTCTTCTTCTAAAAATTTTACAAATTTTCATTCAAACGTTAAGCCCTTTGTTGCACAAGATTTACAATTCACTGCAGATTCAATAAGTTTAAGCGACACGCTACAATCTTCTAAAAAGTGGATTAGCTCAAAAAATTTTATTCACTTAAGTTCAGGTAATTTTGCTTTAAACATAAACCCTGTTTTGCATTTCGATTTTCTTTCTGCCAAAACATCTAGTTCTTCTGCATTTGCAGGTATTTATGCCGATGTTACTATTGGTAAAAAAATAGCTGCAAACTTTACTGCTTTTGGCGGAAATCTCATCGCACCCAATTATTTAGATAGCATTATTACACTTTCAAAAGCTGTTCCTAGCATTGGTTATGCTACAAAATTTGGTAAAAACAATTATGCAAGTTCAAATTTATCGGGTTACGTTTCATACACGCCAACAAAATATTTTAACTTTCAATTAGGTAACGGAAAAAACTTTTTTGGCGACGGATACAGATCTATGTTGCTAAGCGATAACGCATACAATTATCCCTATTTTAAAATAACCACCAACATCTGGAAGTTTAAATACATTAACCTATACACAAAAATGGATGATATAGGTTTAAGCACAAAAATTAATTCTGGTTATCAAAAAAAATACAGCTCCATACATTACCTGAGTTGGAATGTTACCAAGCGATTTAACTTTAGTATTTTTGAAACCATTGTATGGGATAGCCGCGATACGTTAGGTGGAAATGGTTTTGATGTAAATTACTTAAATCCTGTTATTTTTTTCCGACCAATTGAATACTCAGTAGGTTCGCCAGATAATGCAATACTTGGAGCAAGTTCTCGTTTTAAATTATCAAAAAAAATCTGGCTGTATGGTCAAATAGCTATTGATGAATTTTATTTAAAATATATTCGCGCAAAAGAAGGTTGGTGGGCAAACAAACAATCCTTTCAATTAGGTGCAAAATGGTTTGATGCCTTGTGGATTAAAAACTTATACGGACAAATTGAATACAATTATGCACGACCATATACTTACTCGCATGGTTTGCCTTTACAAAATTACGCACACTTTGGCCAGCCATTAGCGCATCCATACGGTGCTAACTTTAAAGAAGTAGTTGCTTTAGGTTCGTACCAATACAAAAATTGGATTCCAGAACTAAAAATTGTTACAAGTAGCATTGGTTTAGATACTGGTTCAGTTAATTACGGACAAAACGTTTATAAATCGTATGTATTTAGACCTGCCGATAATGGAAATTTTGTAGGACAAGGGCTCAACACCAAATTACTTTTTACCGAGTTTAAATTAAATTACCAAATAAACAGTGCGTATTTATTGCGCGTATTTGCAGGAGTTCAATTTAGAAGTCAAAGTAATAACATTGCTTCTACAAAAGAAACATGGTTAATTTTTGGTCTTAAAACGGCTCTTTTCAATCTATACCGAGATTATTAGTCTTTTAATAAACAATGCTTAAAGCAAGCAGACTAACTTCAGTCTAAATTTGTTAAATACAAGCATTTTGTGTTGATGTATTGGCAAATAATTGGTAAACTTGCACACTTAAAATAACCCTATTGGGTAATGGAAGAAAAAGACGCAACAATAAATTCTGAAAACGCAAAGATGCAAACCAAGTCTAAATTGGTTGATTTTGTTGCGTTAACAAAGCCTCGTTTAAATATTTTTGTAGTTCTTTCGGCTGTGTTATGCTACTTAATGGCAGCAAAACAAATTAACGCAGAAAGCATTGCCTGGCTGGTTTTGGGCGGTTATTTAATTACTGGAGCCTCAAACGGCTTTAACATGATTATTGAAAAGGATATTGATAAGTTAATGAATAGAACTTGCAATAGGCCTTTACCAAGCGGCAGATTAACTATTAACGAAGCATTTATTTTTTCGTCAATATTGGCTTTAGCAGGAATTTTTATTCTTACTTATTTTATCAATTTAAAATCAGGACTTTTAGGCACACTAGCTTTAGTATTGTATGTTGCAGCCTACACGCCATTAAAAACACGCACACCATTTGCAGTTTTTGTTGGAGCTTTTCCGGGAGCAATACCACCAATGTTAGGCTGGGTAGCCGCTACCGATGCTTTTGATATTGGTGCAATAATAGTTTTTGCTTTACAATTTATGTGGCAATTTCCTCATTTTTGGGCTATTGCGTGGCGTTTAGATGACGACTATAAAAAAGCAGGATTACTGATGTTGCCTTCAAACCAAAGAGATAAAGCAAGTGCTTTTCAAATTTTGATTTATACGTTAATGATATTGCCAGTAAGTTTAACACCTTATGCTTTTAATTTAGCAGGACCGATATCTGCAGTTATCATAGGAATTTGCAGTGTTTTGTTTTTTATTCAAGCATTAAAATTATACCGCACACTTTCATTAAAAGCCGCATCCGAATTAATGTTTGGCTCATTTATTTATTTGCCAGTAGTGCAGTTATCACTTATTATTGACAAGGTTTAATATGGCAAAAAGTTTTTCAATTCAAGACGAAATAAAAGCGAAAGCATCAAAACCATTATTGTACGTAGCAATTGGTAGTATGGTAATGTTGTTTGCAGCATTAATTAGTGCGTACATTGTTAGTATGAGCGAAACCAGATGGATTAAATTTGATTTGCCTCAACAGTTTTGGTTTAGCACTGGAGCTATCATTATATCGAGCGTTACAATAAACATGAGCGTTTCGGCGGCTAAAAAAAACGATTTTAAAAATGTAAAACTAGGTGCGCTTTTAACTTTAATTTTAGGAATATTATTTATTGTGTTTCAATTTTTAGGTTGGTCAGAACTAGTTAATCAAAAAATATTTTTTGCAGGTAAGCAAAGCAATGCAGCTGGTTCTTTTTTATATGCAATTACAGGCTTGCATTTATTTCATTTAATAGCAGGTATTTTTACTCTTTTTGTGGTTATTTACAAATCTTTTAAAAATAAATACACTTCCGAAAAAATATTAGGACTCCAGCTAGCAGCCATTTTTTGGCACTTCTTGGATATTTTATGGGTGTTTTTATTTATTTTTTTACTTCTTGTACGATAAAAATAAAAAAATTGTTAATTTTAGCGCGTTAAAACTTAAGAATTATGTCTTCACATTCAAACACATTAAGCACAAAAGAGCTTTGGAACGGAGGAAACGTTTCTCCATTTGGTGCAACTTACGGTAAACTAATGATGTGGTTTTTCCTTATTTCGGATGCCTTAACATTCTCATCATTACTAACTGCTTACGGATTTATGCGTCATAAATTTGACGACATTTGGCCTAAAGCTGAAAATGTATTTACTCACTTTCCGTTTTACGAAGGTCACATTCCATTAGCCTATGTAGGTTTAATGACGTTTATATTAATTATGAGTTCTGTAACTATGGTGTTAGCTGTAGAAGCAGGACAACGTAAAAACCAAAAACAAGTTGCTTTTTGGATGTTAATGACAATTATTGGAGGAGCAATGTTTGTTGGTTCTCAAGCTTGGGAGTGGTTTCACTTTATTGTTGGCACGCCTGAAGGACATTTACGTGAAGTGATGGTTGATGGAAAAATTGTACTGCAAAAAGTATATGGAGCAACAATGACAAATAATGAATACAGTCAATCGCCTTTATTTGCGCAATTCTTTTTTGGAATAACGGGTTTCCACGGTTTCCACGTATTTAGTGGTGTTATCATTAACTTAATTATTTACATAAATGTTTTAAAAGGTACATACGAAAAACGCGGACACTACGAAATGGTTGAAAAAGTTGGTCTTTACTGGCACTTTGTCGATTTAGTTTGGGTATTTGTATTTACATTCTTCTATTTACTATAATCTTTAAAAAAATAAAACTATGAGCGGATTTCACGATTACGACCCAGGATATGAGTTTTTAGCGCAACACAACGAAACTGAAGGAAAACAAAAAAGAAAACAACTTTGGAAAGTGTTTTGGATTTTATTAGTTATTACTTTGGTAGAATTAGTTATTGGTTTTTACAACTCAAGCTTTTCGCCAGCATTATTAAAAGTAATTTTTATTGGCGGAACACTTTTTAAAGCTTATTACATTGTGGCTGAGTTTATGCACTTAGGTCACGAAAACAAAGGTTTAAAAATTACAATACTTGTACCTTACATTGTATTTATATTGTATTTAATATGGATTTGTTTGGTAGAAGGCGTTTACTCAAAAGTTTACCGTAGCTTTATTAATAAAGCACCACAAGAAACTTCTGCAGAACACGGCGGACACCATTAATATTAAATTTTAAAATATATGACTGCGAATAAGCTACCAAAAGCACTTCGAAAAGCTTGGTTCTTATTCGCAGTTTTTTTATTGCCTGCAATTCTTTGCTTATTATTTTATTATTTCTTTATTCGTCAGCCTTTAATTATTGAAGCAAAAGCTTCGTTGTATAAAACGCTTCCTTATTATGGTCCAAAAATGATTTCGGACAAAGAGGATACAACTTACAATGCAGTTAAAGAAATAGATTTAATAAATTTAGAAGGAAATTCTTTTTCTACATCATCACTAAAATCAAAAGTTTTAATTGTCAATTTCTTCACATTACAAAACATTGATAATTCTAATAAAATGGCTGCTTCTTTATTTAGAGCGCAAGACAAATTAGAATACCTTAAAAATTTTACAATGCTTTCAATTAATTTAACTCCTGAAAAAGACAATTTAAAAAGTCTAGCAGAAACTTCAAAAAAAGTACACACACGTCCTAAAACTTGGAATTTTTATACAGGAAAACAATCTGAAATAGAACATTGGGCAAGAATAAACTTTGGCATTAGAAAAGGAGAATTAGATAGTTTAACTTATACTAACTTATATTTAGTTGACTTAAACAGAAATGTGAGAGGAATTTACGACGGAACCAAAACAACTGAGGTAAATAGAATGTTAGATGAAGTAAAAGTTTTAAATCAACTTTACAGAATAAAATAAAATGGATACTAATACAACACCCGATTTTGAAAGCAAATACAAAAAAAAAATAATAGTATTGTCTATTATTATTCCGTTGGCTGTAGCCGCTTTATTTGGAATAAAAATAGACGGTTTCGATTTTAGTTTTTTACCGCCAATTTATGCAACAATAAATGGGTTAACAGCAATAGTTTTAATAAACGCAGTTATAGCAATTAAAAATAAAAAAATAGAGTTGCACAAAAAGTTAATGACGACTGCAATTATATTATCATCGTTGTTTTTAGTAATGTACGTAACGTATCACATAACAAGTGAAAGCACTAAATATGGTGGCGAAGGAATGTTAAGATTGGTTTATTTCTTTATTTTAATTACACACATATTGCTTTCTGTAGCAGTAATTCCTTTGGTTTTATTTACCTACGTAAAAGCACTTTCCGAAAAATTTGACAAACACAAAAAATTAGCAAAAATTACATTCCCAATATGGTTATATGTAGCCGTAACGGGAGTTATTGTTTACTTAATGATAAGTCCGTATTATGCGCACTAAAAAAACATTTTTTATTCTATTAGCTTTAGTGGCAATACTATTTGTTAACCAACAAGCCATGGCGCAAGGTTGCGCTATGTGTAGAGTTGCACCAGAATCTAACTTAAATGGAGGTGGCGATGTAGCAAAAAATTTAAATACAGGCATTTTGTTTTTAATGGCAATACCATACATATTGCTGGTTTCAGCAACTTGGTATTTTTTTCGCAAACAAATCAACAACAAACTAGTGCAATTAGGTTGGAAAAAACAAGCTTAAAAACAAACTTGCAATTTAACGTAGAATAGACTAAATTTGTACTTCGTTCTTTTAAATTAACTTATCAAGAAAGGTGGAGGGATAGTGCCCTTTGAAACCTTGGCAACCCTTAGATTAAAGTTAAAAGTTTATAGTGTAGAGTTTAAAGTTAGTACAGCTTTTGAACTTTAAACATTGAACTTTAAACTAAAAAAAAGAAGGTGCCAATTCACGTTCTAAGCAATTAGAAAAGATAAGTCAGAGACATTTTAAATTTAATAAACAACAATATAAAATCTCTTCTGACAACAGAAGAGATTTTTTTTTAATTATAAATTATGGCAGATATTAAAGCTGAACTAGAAAAAAGAATTTTAGTAATTGATGGAGCAATGGGCTCTTTAATTCAGCAATACAAGCTCGAAGAAAAAGATTTTAGAGGAAAACGTTTTAGCGATTTTCATAAAGATGTAAAAGGCAACAACGATTTACTTTCTATTACGCAGCCACAAATTATTAAAACTATTCATAAAGAATATTTAAAAGCGGGCGCAGATATAATTGAAACAAATACGTTTAGCGCTACAAGCATTGCCATGGCAGATTATGACATGCAACACATTGTTTACGAGCTAAATTTTGAATCGGCTAAAATTGCAAAAGAAGCAATCAGTGAATTTTTAGCTTCGCCAGAAGGACAAGGTAGAGATTGTGCTTTTGTTGCTGGCGCAATAGGGCCAACTAACAGAACATTAAGCTTATCGCCAGATGTAAACGACCCAGGTTTTAGAGCCATAACATGGGACGAATTAGTTGAAGCGTACACCGAACAAATTCGCGGATTGATTGATGGCGGGGCTGATGTAATTTTAATTGAAACCGTATTTGATACCTTAAATGCAAAAGCAGCATTATTTGCCATACAAAACTATTGCGAAAAAATAAACAGAAAAATGCCTGTAATGGTTTCTGGAACTATTACTGATGCGAGCGGCAGAACTTTATCTGGTCAAACTACCGAAGCATTTTTAAATTCTATTTCGCATGTTGATTTATTAAGTGTTGGTTTAAATTGTGCATTAGGCGCAAAAGAAATGCGTCCGTACATTAAAGAAATTTCAGAAAAATCTCCATTTTTTGTAAGTGCTTATCCAAATGCAGGCTTACCCAATCAATTTGGCGAATACGACGAAACGCCCGAAGACATGGGTAATCACGTACACGACTTTATTGAAAATGGTTTTTTAAATATTGTAGGTGGTTGCTGCGGAACAACTCCTGCACACATTAAAAAAATTGCTGAGCTAGCAAAAAAAGCAACGCCTCGTAAAAAACCAATGCCCGATACGTTATTACATTTAAGTGGATTAGAACCTATAACGCTTCGTCCTGAAAGTAATTTTATGAACGTTGGCGAAAGAACAAACGTAACAGGTTCTAAAAAATTTGCTAAACTAATTATTGAAGGAGATTTTGATGCAGCACTTGCTGTTGCTCGCGACCAAGTAGAAGGCGGAGCACAAGTTATCGACATAAACATGGATGAAGGCATGTTAGATAGCGAAGGCGCAATGGTAAAATTTTTAAATTTATTAGCAGCCGAACCCGACATTGCCAAACTACCAATAATGATAGATTCTTCTAAATGGAATGTAATCGAATCAGGATTAAAATGTGTTCAAGGAAAAGCAATTGTTAATTCAATTTCGTTAAAAGAAGGCGAAGAAAAATTTATTGAACAAGCTCAATTAGTAAAAAAATATGGTGCTGCAGTTATTGTTATGGCTTTTGATGAAGCAGGGCAAGCAGATACATTACAACGCAGAATTGACATTTGTAAAAGAGCTTATGAAACATTAGTAAACAAAGTAAATTTTCCGCCACAAGATATTATTTTCGATCCAAACATTTTTCCTGTTGCAACAGGAATGGACGAACACAGAAAAAATGCAGTTGATTTTTTTGAAGCAACAAAATGGATAAAACAAAACTTACCACACGCAAAAATTAGTGGCGGTGTAAGTAATGTTTCGTTTTCGTTTAGAGGAAACGATATGGTGCGCGAAGCAATTCACTCTTCGTTTTTGTATCATGCTGTAAAAGCAGGAATGGACATGGGAATTGTAAATCCTGGAATGCTACAGATTTATGATGATATACCAAAAGATTTATTAGAATTAGTTGAAGATGTATTGTTGGATAGAAAAGACGATGCAACAGAAAAATTAATTAACTACGCCGAAACCGTTAAAGGAAAAGGAAAAGAGAAGCAAGAGAAAAATGAAGAGTGGCGAAAAACAGCTGTAGAAGAAAGATTGAGTCATGCTTTGGTAAAAGGTATTGTTGATTACATTGATGCTGATGTTGAAGAATGCAGACAAAAATATTCAACCAGTTTAGAAATAATTGAAGGTCCGTTAATGGACGGAATGAATGTGGTTGGTGATTTATTTGGAAGCGGAAAAATGTTTTTACCTCAAGTAGTAAAAAGCGCACGCGTAATGAAAAAAGCGGTTGCGTATTTATTACCTTATTTAGAAGAAGAAAAAAAGAAAAGTGGTAATACTCAAAAAAATGCGGGCAAAATTTTAATGGCTACTGTTAAAGGCGATGTACACGATATTGGTAAAAATATAGTGGGCGTTGTTTTAGCTTGCAACAATTACGAAATTATAGATTTAGGCGTAATGGTTTCTTGCGAAAAAATATTAGACGAAGCCAAAAAACACAATGTAGATATAATTGGATTAAGCGGATTAATTACGCCTTCGCTAGATGAAATGGTTTACGTTGCCAAAGAAATGGAACGCTTAAAATTTACCATTCCATTAATGATTGGCGGTGCAACTACATCTAAAGTACATACTGCTGTAAAAATTGCACAAAATTATTCGCACCCTGTAATTCATGTAAACGATGCTTCAAAATCTGTACCCGTTTGTAGCAATTTATTATCGAAAGAATTGCGCGAACCTTTTTTAGAAGAAATAAATAAAGATTACGAAAGAGTTCGATTGCAAAATAAAAATGCACAATCGGTAAATAAATTTATTTCGATAAACGAAGCTAGAGAAAACAGCTACAAAATAGATTGGAGCAAACAAACGATAAGTAAACCAAATTTTATTGGTGTAAAAAATTTCAATGATTATTCCTTACAAGAAATTTCGGAATACATTGACTGGACACCGTTTTTCCATAGCTGGGAAATGAAAGGTTCGTATCCAAAAATTTTAAATGATCCAGAAAAAGGAATCGAAGCAAAAAAATTATTTGATGAAGCACAAGAAATGTTATCAAAAATAATTTCAGAAAAATGGTTGCAAGCTAATGCAGTTGTTGGAGTTTTTCCTGCAAACAGCAATGGCGATGATGTTGAGATTTACGAAAATGAAAAGAGAGAAAAAGCAATTTCTGTGTTTCATACTTTGCGTCAACAAACCAAAAAACCTGCCGGACAATACAATACAGCGCTAAGCGATTTTGTAGCACCTAAAAACACAAAAATTACTGATTACATTGGTGGTTTTGCAGTAACAACAGGCGTTGGAATTGACGAACATGTGAAAAAGTTTGAACAAAATCACGACGATTATAGTGCCATTATGCTCAAAGCGTTAGCTGATAGATTAGCAGAAGCTTTTGCAGAATTAATGCACAAAAAAATTCGTAAAGAAATTTGGGGCTATGCACAAAACGAAAATTTTAATGCAAACGATTTAATAAAAGAAGAATACGATGGCATTCGTCCTGCACCAGGTTATCCTGCGCAACCCGACCATACCGAAAAACCTATCTTATTTAAATTATTAGATGTAGAAAAAAAAACAGGCATTACGCTTACCGATAGTATGGCAATGTTGCCTACAGCGGCCGTTAGCGGAATGTATTATGCTAATGCAGAATCTCATTATTTTGCAGTTGGCAAAATCACAAAAGATCAAGTATCAGACTATGCAAAACGTAAAAATATGAGTTTAGAAGAAACTGAGCGTTGGCTTGCTCCAAACCTTTCTTATTAATTTTAACATTCTTATTTTATCCAAAGCGTAGCAATTGCTACGCTTTTTTTTTATATTTGGTATTGAGACAAAAGATAATAAAAAAAAATTATGCAAAATTCAACAAAAATTCAATTTCCAACTGCGGCAGAAATACCTGCTAACATGGACTTAACAGAAGAATTAAATCAAAAAGAATATTTAGTAAACGGAGAATTAAAAATATGGAATGGCGAAGTTCAAGATGTTTATTCGCCTGTTTGTATTAACGAAAACAACAAATTAACGCGAAAAAAACTAGGCTCTTTTCCTATTTTAGGAGAAAAAGAATCGTTTGAAGCACTTGATGCAGCTCAAAAAGCATACAATTTAGGCAGAGGAGAATGGCCGACCATGTCAGTAAAAAAACGTATTGAGCACATGTTGCGCTTTACTAAAATGATGAAAGAACAACGCAATAGTGTTGTAAAATTATTAATGTGGGAAATTGGAAAATCGTTTAAAGATTCTGAAAAAGAATTTGATAGAACAATTGAATACATAATTGATACAATTGATGGGCTAAAAAAATTAGACAGAGATTCGTCGCGAATAGAAATGAAAAGCGAAATTTACGCTCAGATAAGACGCGGACCGTTAGGAGTTACTGTTTGTATGGGGCCATACAATTATCCGCTTAACGAAACATTTGCTTTGCTTATTCCTGCTTTAATTATGGGTAATGTTGTGATTTTTAAACCTGCTAAACACGGCGTTTTACTTATACATCCGTTACTTAATGCATTTAAAGAATCGTTTCCAAAAGGAGTAATTAACGTGATTTACGGACACGGTAAAGACACCATTGCAAAATTAATGGAAAGTGGAAAAGTAGATGTATTCTCGTTTATTGGTTCAAGTAAAATAGCAAACATCTTAAAAAAAGCACATCCAAAACCAAATCGTTTGCGCTCTGTAATGGGCTTAGAAGCTAAGAATCCAGCAATTGTATTGCAAGATGCAAATATTGAACTAGCAGTTAACGAATGTATTTTAGGAAGTCTTTCGTATAACGGACAACGTTGTACTGCACTTAAAATTATTTTTGTTCACGAAAAAATTGCAGATGAGTTTAACAAACTATATGTGCAAAAATTAGAAAAATTAAAAATGGGAATGCCTTGGGAAGATGGTGTTATGATTACTCCTTTACCGGAGTTAGACAAACCAAAATACTTAAAAGAATTAATTGATGATGCGGTTGCAAATGGCGCAAAAATTATAAATGAAAATGGCGGCGCAACACACGAATCATTTGTATATCCAGCAGTTCTTTATCCTGTAAACAGTAAAATGCGCATTTATCACGAAGAACAATTTGGACCTGTTGTACCTATTTTATCTTTTAAAGACATTTCAGAACCTATTCAATACATGGTTGATTCTAACTTCGGACAACAAGTAAGTATTTTTGGAACCGATTCTAAACAATTAGCCGATTTAATTGACCCTTTGGTGAATCAAGTATGTAGAGTAAATATTAATAGTCAATGTCAACGTGGACCAGATATGTTTCCGTTTAACGGAAGAAAAGACTCAGCCGAAGGAACGTTAAGCGTATCAGATGCGCTGCGTGTTTTCTCAATACGGACAATGGTTGCAGGGAAAGATATAGATATTAATAAAAAGATTCTTACTGAAATTATTGAGGAACGTAAATCAAATTTTTTAAATACCGATTATATTTTATAGGAATTATCAAATGAATTATTAATTTTAAAAAAAATTAACTCAAAAAAATGAAAAAAATCAACTTTATTGCAGCTATTTGTATAGGAATTACAACAATAGCTAATGCTGAAACAAAATTAAATGTTAGCTCAGAAAAATTTCTTCCAAACAATTCAAAACCCTTCACAATTAACAAAACTAACGAAGGCGAAAAAAAATTAGCACATGTTGTTAAATTAAATGCTTCGCAATTATTTTTAAAAAACATTTCGTTGCAATACGAATTAGGATTTCATAAAAACATGTCGGTAGCTTTAGGCTACAGTAATTTCTTAAAAAGAGAAATTCCATCTCAAATCTATAGCAATAATAAGGCTGATGGTTATCAATTACCTTATATGAAAGGATGGGCAATTACGCCTGAGTTCCGTTTTTATCCTGGTAAAAAAGAAGAAAAACAAGCACCACATGGTTTTTATTTAGCACCATATATGCGTTATTCTAAATATACTTTAGGTGCAGATTATATTCAAATAGATTCTACTATGACAACTAGAAAATACGAGTTTAAAGGTTCATATGGAGGCTCTACATTTGGCTTAATGCTTGGAAGTCAATGGATTGTTGGAAAACATTTTGCTTTTGATTGGTGGATATTAGGCGGTGGAGCTGGCTCTGGAAAACTTGTTTTTGAAGTAAAAAGCGATGATTTTGATTTAACTCCTGCCCAACAAGATGCTTTAAGTAATGACATAACAGACAATATAGGCGAATTAGGCAGATTTAGTAATGGAGCAGTTTCTGTTGATGTAAATTCCAACTCAGCTAAAGTTTCAGTTAGAGGGATTCCAATGGTGAGTTTAAGAGGTATGCTCGCTGGGGGTTTTAACTTCGGTTATAAATTCTAAAACAAAATTATATAATTTAAAAAGCCCTCAATTGAGGGCTTTTCTATTTAAATAAAAAACCATTTGGAATTATACCTGCTTTAAATTCAGCCAATTTATTTCCTTTATTATCATACCTAAGAATTGTTCCTTGTTGTACATAATCTATTGCATCGCTTACAAAAACATCTCCAGTTAAAGGCTTAATTCCTAATGCATAAAAATTCAAATTATCTGCTTTAATTAGTGGTGCTGACGGCAAACTTGCGCTATTTTTTTCGAACTGAAACACATCTTTACTTAAAAAATAAATTGTGTCTTTTGTTGCATTCGTACAAATATTGTTAGCACCATTTTCTGTTTCAAAAGTTAATTCTACTTGATTTGTTTCTGGATTAATTTTTTTTACGCTTGGCTTTAAACCCAAACTAGTATTGCCATTACAAGTTATCCATAATTTATTGTTGCTATCTAAACACAAGCTGTTTGAGCCGTAACCAATTGCAATACTATCTTTTAATTCATCTTTTAACGCATCAATTACATACAAATAAGTTGAGTTTAAATTTGTAACATAAACATTGTTTTTATACTGCAGTAATTGTTCTGTCCAACCTTTGCAATAAATTTTTTTGTCAATTTTCGCATCAATCAAATTAACAACAGAAATTGCATTATCATACAAATCGGTTACATACACTTTATTTACACCAACTAAAGCGCAATAGCGTGGCGATTTAAAACCTGTGAGCGTAGCTGTTTTTTTAAACGTGAGTGCGTCAACAATTTCAATTTTTTTAGAATTATTTACAACAATAAAATACGAATTATTTATTTTTGAAATACTCTGCGCAACATCTCCCAACGAAAATTCATTGGCTTGTTTAAAAACATCATCTGTTAATGTGTTAGTTTTAAAATCGTAAAAACTTACAGAAGCGTTGTTCCAAGTGTAGTTTCCTTCATTTAAAATAAATACACCATTAGCAAAAGTTGAAATTGAATTGTCAAGTTTTTTTGGTTTATCTTTTTTACAAGATGAAAACAAAAAAATAACTGCCAAAAAAAACAAATAAATATTTTTATTCATTTACAATTAGCTTTTGCGTTTGAAAAATATGGTTCTCAGAAACTATGTGTATAAAATAAATTCCTGCATTTAATTTTAATTCGTTTTTTGTAAATGGTTTTATTTCATTTTCAAAAACAACACTTCCTAATGCATTGTAAACAATTGCCGTTGCAGTTGATTGTAAATTTGTTTCAATAAAAAAATCGCTATTAGAGTTTGCGGGGTTAGGATAACAAGAAAAAACAGAAGAATTCGTTTGTTCTAAAAAACCAGCAATTGCATTTTGATTAATAACACCAATTGCATCCAAATCAAAACCACCGGCAGCAAATTCAGTAGGAAACGGATCGTTAATTAAATTATCATTTTCATCTTTTGTTCCATGTGTTGCGTTTATACTGCCTACAACATCAATAATTTTTATGTGTGTAATTTTATTTACATCTAAACCTGCTTCATTTTTTAATTCTTCTAAATCAAATGGTGTTCCATAACCTGCACGATATTTACCCGCTAAATTATTTAGTTTAGTTGCGTCTAATAAATCAAAAGTGCCTACTTGCGTACTGACTTGTGTATTTGATGTTGCAGGAAATCGAAAATAATTTGTTCCATCTGAACTAACTTCCACAAAAGCTAGTTCTAAAAAATCATCGCTAAAACTATTTTCAAATACAGCAAAGTCAGCTCCACTCCCATTCATTATTCCGAAAGGAAAAGTTAAAATTGCAGAACCACCATCTCCCAAACTCAAGGTTCCACTTTCTAACGCTTTGCCACATGCAGAAGAGGCTAAACCTGTGCTAGCAAATCCTGCTGAAGTATTGGAAACGTTTACATAACCCCTTGTAACTGTGCATGCATTTGCCCAATTTACAAATACAGAGCTAGTTCCATCAATTGCTGTAGTTCCTGCTTGACCGGCAGGTGGAGCAAACTGTGCAAAGCAATTAACTGAAATAAAAATTAAAAAAAAAGCAAAATACCTCATTATTGTTTTACAAATTTTAAAACACTTTTTGTTGTTGAATTACTTAAATGAACAAAGTAAATTCCATTCTCTAAGTTAGAAATATTTATTTTAGTATTTTCAGTTATTGAAACCGACTTTACAACTTTGCCTTGAACATCAACAAAAACAGCATTACCAATAAAATCATAAATAGTTAAAACATCTGTCGCTGGGTTAGGAAATAACTTAACATTACTTTTTGTTACGTCTGCTATTGATACTGTTGAGTTAATAGTTAAAATGTTTTTTCTATACTCTACATCACTTCCACTTGCAAAATTAGCGTTTAATTTAACTGAATAATTTCCTGCTATTGCTTTAATTTTTGGAGAAGCAGAACTACTGTTTGTTCCTTCTACAAACTCTACAGCAGGAGTTATAGTCCAGTTATAACTTGTAACAGTTCCAGTTGAAAAAGGAGAAATTGTAATTACATCAGTATCTAATGCGTTTGTTTTACTTAATGAAAAATCTACCGCATGCGTTGTTCTATAATCAATACCAAAAGCATCGGGCGATACACCAACTCTTACACTATCCAATCTATTTCCTTGCAAATCATAAACTAAAAAATCTCCATAAGAACTATAATCTGTTTTTGCACAAAATAGTTTTGAAGTAACAGTATCTAACAACGAATTAGAAAAATTGCCTGTAAGTTTTTTTGTGTTAAAAGCGGTAAAAGAAGTTAAACTTAAAGTCCCTAAATTTTCTGAACTCCACTGACTTCCTTCTAAAGAAGTATAAAGTGTATCGCCCCAAACACCAGCTGGAGAAGACAAGTTAGCAGTTGATAGTACATTATGTGTAAAACTTCTATCAACAGTATTTAATTTAGTTATTACTTTATTTTCAGTATTAATAGAATAAATAAAATTACCGCGTACATATAAATTTTTTATTCCAGCGCCATTTGCTCCTAAATCAATTTCAGTTATAAAAGTATTTGTGGCCAAATTTATCATTGCAATTTTTCCTGTTGTTGCCATCCAATTACCTGGTACCGAAACATATGCAGTATCGCCAACAATTACAAGGCTATGGCACTCGTCACTAACTTGCGGTATAGACGCAATAAAAGATAAATTTGTTTTGTTTAAAATTTGAACATAATTATCGCTAGCTCCATAATTTCTTGCAACAACTAATTTATTGCCAGATACAGCAATTGCACTAACGCCTGGAATTGTTGCTTGCAATTCGCGCGTGTAAGTATCTAAATCGTATTTATATAAAATATCTTTAGCGTTAACAAAAAGTTTTCCTTCGTTAACTAATGCAACATTTGTAAAGTTACCGTCAATACTATCAAACTGATAATAGTTTTTGCTAAATGGTTTGTAAGTTCCTATCCTTACTTTTTCGCTAGTATTACTAAAATTACCACCACTTACAACAACTACTTGATGATTTATAAGTTGAGCAAAACTTGCATTAAAAATAAAAAGCAAGGAAACGATTAAAATGTAAAATTTGTTTTTCATAATTGAGATTTATTAAATTTTAGAGTTAATGATAATTGATAAAAACGGATTGGCATTGGCCTGCCAGCAAGCACTTCGTATTGCTTGCTAAATAAATTATTAACTTGAGCAGCAAGTGTTACCGCACAATTTTTATATTGCTTGGTTATGTATGAAGCTGATAAATTTGAAATTTGAAATGGATCTAAGTAATAATTATTATCAGACGTTGTATATCTATAATACGTGTAAGTGTGATTGTAATCTATTTTAAATTTTTTATACGCAAAGCCTATTGTAGATTGCGTGTTATAAATAGGCACATAAATTAGCTGTTTATTTAGCGAAGCATCGTTTGGCGAATTTGTTTTTTGATTGGTTGATAAAGCATAATTGTATCGAACATCAAAAAACACAATTGCTTTTTTCATTGCAACATTTCCATTTATAGCTGCTTCGTATCCTCTACTCCACACTTGCAAAATGTTTTGCGGACTCCAGTAACCAAACTGTGGCAACCAAATAATCCAATTTTTTATATTTTTATTGTAAAGTGTATTTTCAATTCTTAATTCATTTTTGGTGTTTTTTATTTCATAAGTCAAACCAATTTCTTCGCAATAGCCTTGTTCTGGCAATAGATTTATATTACCTCCAGGTTGCCAATATAAATCGTTAAAGGTAGGTAGTCTGTAGTTTTTAGATGCTTTTACAAACAATTCTAATTGCTTTAAAATTGTGTAATTTAAACTTCCCGAAAAAGTAAAAGGAACTACTTTTCCATTAAATATTTCTTGTCGTGCAGAAAATATTCCAGATAAATTTTTTAAAAACAAAGCTTTATACGAAAGCAAAAGTGCTTGTTTATTTATTACTGGATTAAGTGAAGAATAGCCATTACTTTTGCCAGCAATGTAAGTAACATTTGTTCCTAACTCTAAATAATGATTTGGTAAAATTTCTCTTTTTACATCTGCTTCAAAAATAGAAGTGTTAGAATTGCTTACCGATTTTAAAAACGATAAACTGTCTTCATAAACAATATTTTCGTTAAGGTTTGCAACCCTAACTGACAGTTTTGTTTTACCCCAATACTTCATCCAATCGGCACAAACACGCAGGTTTTCATCTTGTTGGTTGGCAGAACCCAAATTGTAAAAAATAGAAGATGGAATATTTCTATCGTTTTTTTGATACCATGTTTTAAAACTTACTACTTGATTATTTTTTAAGTTTAAATAATTTTCAAAAACAATTGCATTCGATTTTTGGCTTGCATTTTTCTGAATTTCCAATGGCGATTTAGGTTTTGAATAATTATAAAATTGATACTCGTTTTTATTATCTTGATTTAAATATTTTAAAACAGTATGCGATTTTGATGTGGAATAATTTACTTTAATTCCATTCATTCTATCTAAAATAGAATTATAACTAGCATACAATTGAACTGTAAAATCATTTTGAAATTTTGGCTGAGAATATAATTGTATTACTCCGCCAATTGCACCACTTCCATAAAGTGCGCTTTGTCCGCCATAATTCAGCTCCACATTATCTAACAAAAATGCAGGCACTAATGATAAATCAAAAGTTCCGTTCATAGCGCTTTGCAAATTAAAACCGTTCCACACTACCGCTGTATGATTGGCAGATGTTCCTCTAAACGAAGGTGTAGCCAATGCACCTTGTCCGTAATTTTTTACAAACACAGGCGATTTTCTATTTAAAATATCTGCAAGCGAAAAGTTTTGCAAATCAATTATGCTAGAATCTAAACTTTGGTTTTTACTCGCTTTTTTATAAAATTGATTTTTACCCGATTGTATTTCTACTTGCTTAATTACATATACACTATCCGTTATACTCTGCTGAGCAAAACAAAAATTGTAAAAAAATAAAAGCACAAAGCAAATACGCATTTAATAAAAATTGCGTGCTTTAAGAAAACTAAGCCAAAACCAATTAAGTGTTACCTAAACAAGTTGCAACCTATTGCTTTTTCTCCGAAAGCACAAAGTTTATGTTGTTATTGGCAGGTCTTCTGACTCGTTCAGTTTTTTAACGCCTTCCCATTCGCTTTTGCAAACAGTGGCAAAGATTGTTAAAAACACATTTAGAACTTACAGCAGCGGGAACTGTTGCGGATTTTCACCACATTCCCTTTTAATTTTTAGCTTTAAATTATTAAAACTCAAAAACCATTAACAGCGCAAATGTATAAAAATTTTATTTAGCACAAGATTTTTTACCTTTGTAGGTAAAATTACAGAATAATGAAAAAACTAAAAATTGCAATCGATTTTGACGGCGTAATTCACGAATATTCTAAAGGCTGGAATGGCGGTGCTATTTATGACAATCCTGTTGCAGGAACAAAAGAAGCTTTAGAAAAATTAAAAAGTGAAGGCCATTATTTGATGATTTTTAGTACTAGAAATAATTTTATCTTCAGAAAAAAAGATGAGCCCGACCAAAAATTATTGATGGAAGAATGGTTAAAAACGCACGAAATTCCTTTTGATAAAATTTGGACTGCTGGAAAACCAATGGCAGACATTTATATAGACGACAGAGCCATTTCTTTTAAAGGAAATTGGAGCAATACTTTAAACGATATTTCTACATTTACGGTGTGGAATAAACAAGACGAGAGCGATGAAAAATAACATTAGAGTTACCAAAGAGTTTACGTTTGAAATGGCGCACGCCTTATACGGTTACGATGGTGCTTGTAAAAATGTACACGGGCATTCGTATCATTTATCGGTTACGGTATCGGGTAAACCAATTGACGACATTAACAACGTAAAAAACGGAATGGTAATTGACTTTGGCGACATAAAAAAAATTGTAAAAGAACATGTGGTAGATAAATACGATCATGCTTTTATGGTTAATGCAAAAACGCCACATGCTAAGTTAAATCCAGCTGATTATGGCTATGGCGATAATTTTTTTAAAATGGATTTTCAACCAACTTGCGAAAATATGATTATTGAATTTGCTAAAGTGTTACAAATTCATTTACCTAAACAAGTTAAATTACATTCATTAAAACTGAGAGAAACAGCTACGTCATTTGTTGAATGGCATGCAGCAGATAATTAACGAAAAACACTTGTAGACATTTCTACAAAATCTTCGTTTTCTTTAAAAAAGTTTAAGCTTCCTTTTTTAGTTGTAAGATCTCCTTTAATTTCTTTTCTATCGCCAATATTGGCATCGGTAATAATAATGCCTATTTCGGGCTCCACACCTAATGCAATATAATCTTCAAAAATAACATATTGTGTAGCGCCAACATTTACATTTAAGTAATTCAAATCTAAGTAATTAGTGTGTTTTGGAGTACCTCGTTTAAAAAAAGAATATTTGAATTTTTTTTCTGCAGTAGTTTTCGATTCTCTAATTTCAACCTCAACTTTTTCATTCGTTCCATATCTAAACACAACATAATTTTGTTGCTTTTCAAAAGCTATTACTACCGTTTTGTTTTCTGATGTTACAAAAGAATATATAATTTCTTCGTGCTGAGGCTGAACTTTTTGTGTTTTTTGTCCCTTTTGAGCAATTGCATCAAAGCTTAAGAAAAACAAGGTAACTACAAATAAAAAAGTATATCGCATAATTCGTTTATCAACTACAGCCTCTTTGGGTTTTATAAAGTTAAAAAAAATAACAAAACCACTTTAAATTATTTCACTTGATTTTAATAAAAGCAAATGGAGTGCCAAGAATAAAAATTTAGCTAGGGCTTTAAAATTCAAAACACAAAAAAAGCGAACCTAATTTAGATTCGCTTATTCAATCACTTGTTCCGATAGTAATCGGGAGAGTTGTGTGGGCCCACCTGTTCCGATAGCTATCGGAAGAACCAGGCAACCTACTGCCCAAAATATAATCCATAGAATCAGTTAGTTTTATTTTTTAAAGTTTCTATCATTTCTGGATATTTAGCCAAATTCTTAACATAAACACTACTTTTCATCTTCTATATCTGTTTTTCAATTCGTAGAGCGTGATTATAATTTGCAACTTCTATGCATAAAAATAATTTCCAATCGTTTGCTATTGCTGTAAAAGCAGTCTTTCCGTAAAAAATTTCGTTATGCTTTTTTATCCTTTCTTCAACTCCATTTTGAGTTACTCCAATGTAAAATCGATTTAATTTTTCACTATACAGAATATAACAAGCAATCATTTTAAAAATAGAGAAAAATAAAAAAGCGAACCCAATCTAGATTCGCTTTTGTGGGCCCACCTGGAATCGAACCAGGCACCTACTGATTATGAGTCAGTTGCTCTAACCGAATGAGCTATAGGCCCGAATTAACAATTAAGTTAATTTTAGGACTGCAAAATTACTTTTTTGTGGTTAATTTGCAAACTTATTTTTACATTATGCAGTTAAAGTCTACATTTTCTAATTCTATACAGCACATTATTTTTGATTTTGGTGCCGTAATCATCAACATAAACTACCATTTAACCTCGCAAGCGTTTCAAAATTTAGGTGTAAGTAATTTTGACGAATTATTTTCTAAAGCCAAGCAAAGTAACTTGTTTAACGATTTAGAAAAAGGTTTAATTGGCGAAAATGATTTTTACAACACAATAAGAACAATTACGCAGTTAGATATTTCAAATCAAAACATACAAAATGCGTGGAATGCAATGTTACTTGATTTGCCTATTGAAAGAATGAATTTAATTCATCAGCTTAAAAATAAATACAACACATTTTTATTAAGTAACACCAACAAGATACACGCTGATGCGTTTTTTAAACAAATAGATAAGCAAATGACACTTGATTATTTTAACAGCGCGTTTAATAAAATCTATTTGTCGCACGAAATAAATTTAAGAAAACCTGACGCCGAAATTTTTGAATTTGTGCTTTCTAAAAATAATTTAAATAGACAAGACACTTTGTTTATTGACGACAGCATACAACACATAGAAAGCGCAAAAAAACTAGGCATTCACACGCATCATTTGCTCGACTCAGAAACTATTTTTGATTTGTTTGAATAAACTTATTTTATTTCTTGACAAAGCTCTATTAAAACTCCATTTGTTGATTTGGGATGTAAAAAGCAAACCAATTTATTGTCCGCACCTTTTTTTGGTTCTTTGTTAATTAGCTCAAAACCTTCGTCTTCAAGGCGTTTCATTTCAGCATAAATATCTTCAACATCGTACGCTATATGGTGTATTCCTTCTCCTTTTTTATCAATAAATTTAGCAATAGCACTATCAGGATTTGTAGCTTCTAAAAGTTCTATTTTACTATCGCCCATCATAAAAAATGAAGTGCTAACGCCTTCGCTTTCTACAACTTCTGTTTTGTAGGGTGCTCTTCCAAAAAGCTTGCTAAATGTAATGTTTGAACGTTCTAAGTTTTTTACAGCGATACCAATATGTTCTACTTTTCTCATAAATTATTAGGTAAAAAAAAAGCCCCGAAAGGGGCTTATATAATACAATTGAACTATTATTTCTTAATAAATTTATCTCCAGTTTTATTATCGTAGTTTATATAGTATGCACCTTTTTTAAGAGAGCCTACATCAACTTTTTTACCAGATCCTTTTTTAACGATGTTTCCGTACATATCGAAAATTTCATACATTGTAAGGTCAGAGAACATAATTTCTTTGTCAACTTTTAAAGGAGCAAAAGTTACTTCAGGAAGCACGGCTCTGTATGTTACTGCAGATGAATAATTAGGGCCTTTAAAATCTACTTGTTTAACTCTAAATTTGTTTTCGCCAGAGTGTGGAGTAATTTTCATTGAGTAAGAAGTTGCTTCAGGTTTTCCTTTTCCTTCTACTTCACCAACTTTAACCCATTTGTTCCAACGATATTGCTCAACTATAAAAGGAAGTTTACCGCTTTCGTTTTTAGTTTGCCATGTCATTGTTCCTTCTTTGTCAATTTTCATTGAGCCAGCAACAATTTCGTAAGAGCTTTGTGGTTTTAATACTTCTGGATTTAATACTTTAGGTTTGCAATCGTCTTTGTGTTTAATAACAACCGTAACTTTTTGTCCAACAGTTAATTGAAAAGAAGTGAAGTCAATCTCAAAAGCACTAGAACTTAACTCGTCAGTAGCAACCTCTCCATTAACAGTAACCTCAAAAGTACAAAAACCAACACCAGAACCAGCAAATGGATTTTGAACATATAAGTTTTTCCCTTGATAATTTCCCTCTAAAACAATCTCACCAGCAAACGCAGATGACACTGATAAAGCAAAGAACACACCAACAGAAATAAAAAGTTTTCTCATAAACACAAAATATATAATCTTTTGCAGTTTTATTTATTAGAATGCAATATTAAAACCTTATTTTAGAAAAACAAAATAAAATGCTGATTAAATTCACTTTGTAGGTAAAATAATCTCTGTTTAGCGAAGTTTTTTTATAATTTGCCTTAAAACGCTTGCTTTCTAAAAAAAAATTTATAAATTTCAGCCCAATCAAAAAACTGTTGTTTTTATTTTAAAAACTAAACAATCATGACAAACTGTAATAAACTCCTTTTTTTCGCTTTAGCTGCAATTTTGTTATCGTGCAATAATTCCAAAACAAAAACCGATGAAAAAAGTGATGTAGAAATTACAAAATTAGAAGGTTCGCAAGTGCTTTATTTAAACGAAACTGATGAAGCTCAAAACATATTTCCACATTCGGTTGTAGATTTAATTACTAGCAATATTTCGAATCATGTTTTTGAAGGATTAGTAAAATTTAATCCTAAAGATTTATCTGTAAACCCTTGTTTAGCTGAGAAATGGACTATTGACTCAACTAGAAAAGTGTATGTTTTTACTTTACGAAATGATATTTATTTTCAAAACGACGAATGTTTTGCAGATGGAAAAGGAAGAAAAATAACCGCACAAGATTTTGTTTACAGCTTTGAATTATTGTGCTCTAACTCAGCTTTTAATCAGTCGTTTAGCAGCACTTTTAAAGATTTAGTAAAAGGTGCAAACGCATATTTCGAAGCATCAAAAAATGGCAAACCAAACTTCTCGCTCGAAGGCGTAAAAGCAATAAACGAAAACACTTTACAAATTACTTTAGAAAGAGTTGACCGATCTTTTTTGCAAATACTTTGCTCTGTTCCAACATCAGTTATCGCAAAAGAAGCATTTGCTAAATATGGTGAAAAATGTAGTGTAGGAAGCGGTCCGTTTGTTTATAAAAAATTAGAATCAGAAAATAAAGTAGCGCTAATAAAAAATCCATCTTATTATTTAAAAGATAAAGCTGGTAAAAATTTACCTTACTTAGATTCAATTGTAATTTCTTTTAACGCTAACCAATTAGAAGAATTAAAATTATTTAAAGAAAAGCAGCTAGACATTGTAAACAGCGGACTTCCAATAAAATCGATTAACGAATTTTTAGCTTCCGAAATGGAATCGTTTCAAAGCAAAAACGCTAAATACATAATGGAATTATCGCCAAACATGTCAACTCAATTTTATGTTTTTAATACTGCCAAAAAACCTTTTAACAACATAAAACTACGCCAGGCTATCAGTTACGCTATTGATAGAGATAAAATTGTTGCAGAGGTTTTAAACGGACAAGCTACCAACGCAGGATTTTACGGTATTGTTCCGGCTTGTTTTAAAAACTATAAAACAACATCAGTTAAAGGATACAATTTAGATATTAAAAAAGCTAAAAAATTATTAGCAGAAGCTGGTTATCCTAATGGAAAAGGACTTGAACCCATTCAATTAAAATTAAATAGCGGTGGTTCAAGAAATACATTGGTTGCTTTAGAAATTCAAAAACAACTTAAAAACAATTTAAATATAGATTTAGAATTTGAAATAATGCCTCTTTCTTCTAAAATTGAAGCAGAAAAGAAAGGAGAAGGCGATATGTTTAGAACCGCTTGGATTGCCGATTACCCATCGCCAATTAGCTTTTTTCCATTGGCTTATTCAAAACACGTTCCTGCAAAAACCACAGAACCATCGTATCCAAACACTTCTCGATTTAAAAACGAAAGTTTTGATAAATTATACGAAGAAGCTTTGCTTGCCGCAGACGACAACATTGCTAACGACTTGCTGGTTAAAGCCGATCAAATATTAATGAACGAAGCGCCAGTTTTAATTTTGTGGTACGACCAAAATTTTAAATTAGTACAAAGTAGCGTTAAAAACTACTTTTTTAACCCAATGGATTACAGAAACTGCACAGAGGTGTATATTAAAAAATAAAGATTTTGTATGAAAATAAAAAAAGCCGAACAAATTGTTCGGCTTTTTTCTGCTCTCCCTGCTGGACTTGAACCAGCGACCCTCTGATTAACAGTCAGATGCTCTAACCAGCTGAGCTAAGGAAGAATAATTGTTAATTCGGGTGCAATATTAGTACTTCAAATTCAAATAAACAATATATTTGTAAAAAAAATTAAATTCAATTAATTATGAGTCTTTTAGTAGTAGGTACTGTAGCCTTTGATGCTTTAGAAACACCTTTCGGAAAAACCGATAAAATTTTGGGCGGTGCAGCAACATTTATTTGTTTGTCTGCTTCGTATTTTGCAAAAAACCTAAACCTTATTTCGGTTGTTGGTGGTGATTTTCCTGAAGAACATATTCAACTACTAAAAAATCATCATACAAATGTTGATGGTTTAGAAATCAGAAAAGACGAAAAAACTTTTTTCTGGAGTGGAAAATATCACAACGATATGAACACGCGAGATACTATTGACACTCAATTAAACGTGTTAGCTACGTTTAATCCTACAGTGCTTGAACAATACCAAGAT
This sequence comes from Bacteroidota bacterium, assembly GCA_040385525.1. Classification (GTDB taxonomy): domain Bacteria; phylum Bacteroidota; class Bacteroidia; order UBA4408; family UBA4408; genus JAZKHE01. The sequence continues at coordinate 332,087 of JAZKHE010000002.1, read as the reverse complement.
TGTGAGTTTTTAATGTTAGGTAACTTAGTTCCTGCAGTTCAACTTTCAGTTATTAAACAAATGAAAAAACGTCCTAAATTAATTGTAATGGATACAATGAATTTTTGGATGGAAACTGCTTTAGATGATTTACTTGCTGCAATTGCTTTGGTTGATGTTTTAACAATTAATGATGCAGAAGCTCGTCAACTTTCTGGCGAATATTCATTAGTTAAAGCGGCTCAAAAAATATTAGCAATGGGCCCAAAATATTTAATTATTAAAAAAGGCGAACACGGTGCTTTGTTGTTTAACAAAGAACAAGTCTTTTTTGCACCTGCACTTCCGTTAGAAGATGTGTTTGACCCAACTGGTGCTGGCGATACTTTTGCGGGCGGATTTGTAGGTTACTTAGCTTCTACTAATGATATTTCTTTTGACAATTTAAAAAGAGCAATTATTTTTGGTTCGGCAATGGCTTCGTTCTGCGTTGAGAAATTCGGTACAGAGCGTTTAGTAGGCTTAAGTCAAGAAGATGTTGATGATCGTGTACAAGAGTTTATTGATTTAGTTCAATTTGATATCTCGTTGGTGAACAACTAAACAAAATAAAACAACATTAAAAAAGCTCATCGATTGATGAGCTTTTTTATTTGTAATAAATTCTACAAAACTATTTCGTCGTCGTGTTCATTTAAAAAATGATACTCTAACATATTGTACGATTGCATTGGTTTTATTTTAATCCATTGCTTGTATTCTGTAAACCATTTCCATCTAATAGATAACAAACCTTTGGTTAAATAGGCTGCTAAATAAGGATTTATAGATAATGTAATCTTTTTTAGATTTAACTCTTTAACAATGTAACGTAAATTTTTTTCTACTTCGTCAATGATTAGAACGTTAGGTTGTATTTTTCCGCTTCCCAAACAAGCTGGGCACTCTTCTAAAATATTTACGTTCATTTCTGGACGAACACGCTGACGAGTAATTTGTATTAAACCAAATTTACTTGGAGGCAAAATATTATGTTTTGCCCTATCGCTATTCATCTCTTCTTTTAATTTTTCAAAAAGAACTTTTCTGTTTTCTGCACTGTGTAAATCAATAAAATCTACAACAATAATTCCGCCCATATCGCGTAAACGCAATTGGCGAGCAACTTCTGTAGCAGCTTCTAAATTTACTTCTAAGGCATTACTTTCTTGTGTTTCGTCAGATTTTGCTCTGTGTCCGCTATTTACATCAATAACGTGCATTGCCTCGGTATGCTCAACAATTAAGTAAGCGCCCGATTTTAAATTTACATTTTTTCCAAACGAACCTTTAATTTGTCTGTCAACGCCAAACTTATCAAAAATAGGTTCTTTATCGGTATGTAATTTTAAAATTTTGGCTTTATCTGGAGCAATTGTAGTAAGGTATTCTTTCATTTCGTTATAAATACCTTGGTCGTTAATGTGTATGCTGCTAAAAGTTTCGTTTAGCAAATCTCTTAAAATGGCATTGCTTCTGTCTATTTCGCCCAAAATTACTTTTGGAGGGGTAGCTTTTTTAAGCTCGTTAAACATGTGCTCCCATTTTTTTAGCAAATCGTTTAAATCGCCTTCAATTTCGGCAACTGTTTTGTTTGATGCAACGGTTCTAATAATAACGCCAAAGTTTTTTGGTTTTATTTTTTGCATCAATTTTTTTAAACGATCTTTTTCTTCAGGATTTTTAATTTTTTGAGAAACAGAAATTCTATCAGAAAAAGGTACCAATACAATGTATCTTCCTGCTAAAGAAATTTCGGAGCTAATACGCGGACCTTTTGTAGAAATTGGTTCTTTTGCAATTTGCACAACAATATTTTGATTAGAAGTAAGAATTTCATTAATTTTTCCTCCTTTATCAATATCGGGTTGCATTTGCAAATACATTAACCCGCTAGAGTTTTGTTTGCCAGATGCTACACTTTTGGTGTAAGTTGCAAGTGTATTAAATTGAGCTCCTAAATCAAGGTAGTGTAAAAAAGCATCTTTTTCGTAGCCTACGTCTACAAAAGCTGCATTTAAACCCGGCATAATTTTCTTAACTCTACCTAAATATATATCTCCTACCGAAAAAGCATTGTTCTTTTTTTCGCGATGTAACTCAATAAGTTTTTTATCGCGCAAAAGGGCAATTACTACCTCAGTCGGAGTACAATCAATAATTAATTCAAAGTTCACCGTAAATAGTTTAAGTTTTTACAAATACAATATTCCCACAATGATAACCAAAGTGGGAATTTGTATGTATTTTCCGTTATAAATTACTTTGCCAAGATTTAGCAAAGAGAAAAACAAGCTAAAAGCCTATTTTTTCTTTTTGTGACGGTTTTTTCTTAGACGTTTTTTACGTTTGTGTGTTGCAATCTTGTGTCTTTTTCTTTTTTTTCCACTTGGCATAATCAACTGGTTTTTAGTTCGTTAATATATTTATTTACTTGTTCGTTTATCAATTCATCCTTGTTTAAACGCTTGTACTTCTCCAATATCTCAATGGCCTTTTTCTTATCTCCCTTGTTGGCAAAAGTTTGACCAAGGTAAATATAAGCTTCGATATATTCAGGATTTATTGATAAAATTTTATTAAATCGTTCAATTGCTTTGTCGTATTGCCCTGATTGAATGGCAAATAAGCCTAAATTTAAATGTGCGTCAATGTTGTTTGAGTCAACTTGTAAAACCTCTCGCAATAGCGTAATGCCCTTCATTGGCTCTTGTGTGCTTTCTACAAAACAAACGCCTAACTTTATTTTTGCATCAATATTTGTGGGTTCAATCTCTAATGCTTTTTCTAACGAATGAATGGCTTTGTCCATTAAATCGTTTCTAAAATTAGGATAAAACTGACTAGAAACGTAAAAACGAGTCCCAGTTTCTGCCCAATCTTTTGACGAATTGGTTTTTTCGGCTCTTTTTTCTTTCCATAAAGAAGCAAGAATGGGTTGCTTATTTAAACCGTAAATTTTTACTAAAGTATCGATAGACGTTAAATTGCCATTTTGAGCTAAAACGCTTTGTTCTTTAACAAAAACTTGAAGGTTTTTATCTAAAACAGCATTAATAGAATCGCTCAAAACCCAAAAATCGAAATGTTGATGTTGGTGATTTTCTGATTTTTGAGCTGTTTCAGGTTTTTTATCCGACTTTTTATTAGCAAACAAAAGCGCAACTAAAATGCACAAAAAGCCCGCCGCAACGAGTATTTGACTAAGTGTGAATTTTGTTTTCATTAATTTGAGCCTTTATTGGGGCTGCAAATTTACTCCACTTTTACTGATTTCTTTACTTTTTCTGTAAAAATTTTTGCAGGCTTAAAAGCTGGAATGTTGTGAGCGGGTATAACTAGTAACGAATTTTTAGAAATATTTCTACCTACTTTTTCTGCACGTTTTTTAACTATAAAGCTTCCAAAGCCTCTTAAATAAACGTTATCTCCTTTAATTAATGTTGTTTTAATGCTTTTCATAAACGCCTCTACAGATGCCTGAACTGCAATTTTCTCTACCCCAGTTTTATCTGCTATTTCTGAAATAATTTGAGCTTTTGTCATTTTACTTATTTAATTTTACGTTAAACTTATTTGTAGTTTATCTGTTGTAAAAATACAACAATATTCTAAAACACTACACAGCAAATTGAGTACCAAGTATTTAAGTATGAAAATTATTAGTGAAATTATTAGTTGGTACACCCTTAATAAGCGCGATTTACCTTGGAGAAACACGAAAAACCCATATAAAATTTGGCTTTCAGAAATTATTCTTCAACAAACAAGAGTTGCTCAAGGAATGGAATATTTTCATCGTTTTGTAGAGAAATTTCCCACTATTGAGGATTTAGCAAATGCAAATGAGGAAGAAGTTTTAAAATTATGGCAAGGTTTAGGTTATTATTCTAGAGCTAGAAATTTACACGCTACAGCCAAAATAATCCAGAACCAACACCAAGGCATTTTCCCAAAAACGCACAACGAAATAAAACAACTTAAAGGAATTGGCGATTACACAGCTGCCGCAATAGCATCTTTTGCCTATAATTTACCACACGCTTGTGTTGATGGCAATGTTTACCGTGTTTTATCACGAGTTTTTGGAATAAACACACCTATTGATAGCACGGAAGGTAAAAAAGAGTTTTTTAAGCTCGCGAATGAGCTTTTACCACCAAAAAACGCAGCAACTTATAACCAGGCCATGATGGAATTTGGTGCTATGCAATGCAAACCAAAAAATCCTGATTGTAAACAATGCTTTATCCATGAACATTGCCAAGCATTTGCAACAAACACTATTGATTTACTTCCTGTAAAAGCTAAAAAAACAAAACAACGCAATCGGTATTTTTATTATTTGTTTTTAGAAGACGAAAAACAAAACACAATTATTAATAAACGAATGGAGAAAGATATTTGGCAACATTTATACGAATTCCCTTTGCTTGAATTTGAATCAAATGTTGAGTTAGAAAAAATTATGGAGTCGCAAACGTTTTTAGAAATTAATAAAAACGCTGATTACACAATTAAAAACACATCAAAGCAATACAAACACATTTTAAGCCACCAAGTAATTTACGCCACTTTTTTGCATATAAAAACTAAAAAAATTGGCAGTAACAAAAACAATATAAAAATAAATACGTTGCAAAATTATGCGGTATCACGCTTAATGCATATGTATATGCAAGATGTAAAACTGATTGAATAAAAAAAGCTCTAACAAATTTGTTAGAGCTTTTGGTTAAAACAGCCGAAATTATTTAGTTTCTGTAGTAGTTTCTTCTACTTTAAAATTGTATTTTGTAGCAAATATTAATTGCTCGCTTTGTATTTTATTTAAAATAACATCTGATTTTTCTTGAATAGTTTTAATTAAACTATTGTATTTTGCTTCATCATCTTCGGTTACTTCTTCTTGTTTTTTAGAAGCCAAGTCTAACATCTGTTTGTATTCATTATTGGTTAAACCTTTAATTGTTGCAAAATACTCTTTTGCAGCATCTAAATAAGCTGTACTATTATCAAAAACGGGCATTTTTTCTGCACTCGAAACTGATTCGTTGGCTTGTTTTACCAAATCTGAATACGCTGCGTTTTTTTCTTCTACTGTTTTATCATCAGCAAAAGTTGCGATAAAAGCGTTTTCTTTTTCAGAAAGTGTTTTTTCAATTGCAATTAAATCGTCGTTGTATTTGCGAGCTTCTTCGGCTGTGGGTTTGCAAGCAAATAAAATAGCTGAGGCAGCAACAGCAAGTGTAAATAGTTTTAAATTTTTCATAGCGTAAATATTAATTTTATGCAATATACTAAAAAACAAAACCCAACAAAAGCTGGGTTCGATTTTTTTGTAATAATTTATAATGTTCCTCTTTTTGCTTGTTCTCTTTCTATAGACTCAAACAATGCTTTAAAGTTACCTGCTCCAAAACCTGTAGCGCCCATACGCTGTATTATTTCGAAAAATAAAGTTGGACGATCTTCAACGGGTTTGGTAAATATTTGCAACAAATATCCATCTTCATCGGCATCAACTAAAATTGATAATTTTTGAAGTGTTGCAATATCTTCTTTCATCATGTCGCGATGTGCTCCTAAACGTGTAGGAATTTCATCGTAATAAGCTTGTGGTGGTGGTGGTAAAAACTCAACTCCTCGTGCTTTTAATTCGGTTACTGTTTTAATAATATCATCTGTTGCAACTGCTAAATGTTGTACTCCAGAACCTTCATAAAAATCAATATATTCTTCAATTTGCGAACGCTTGTTTCCTTTTGCAGGCTCGTTAATCGGAAATTTTATTCTGCCATTTCCGTTACTCATTACTTTACTCATTAAAGCAGAGTATTCAGTATGAATTTGTTTATCGTCAAACGATAAAAAGTTGACAAAACCCATTACCTCTTCGTACCATTTTACCCAAGTATTCATTTCGCCCCAACCAACATTACCAACCATGTGATCAATAAATTTTAAACCAACGGATGTTGGATTATAATCTGATTTCAACTCTTTGTATCCTGGTAAAAATACACCATTGTAATTTTTACGCTCAACAAAAATATGCACAGTTTCGCCGTAGGTATAAATTCCTGAGCGTACAACTTCACCATGTTCGTCTTTTTCTACAGTTGGTTCCATAAATGGTTTGGCACCACGTTTGGTAGTTTCCTCAAACGATTTGCGTGCATCTTCTACCCAAAGTGCAATAACCTTTACACCGTCTCCATGTTTTTTTATGTGTTCAGCAATTGGCGAATCGCTATTTAATGGCGTTGTTAAAACCAATCGTATTTTATCTTGTTTTAACACATAGGATGCGCGGTCTTTTAAACCAGTTTCTAATCCTGCATAAGCATGTGATTGAAATCCAAATGCTGTTTTGTAAAAATGCGATGATTGTTTAGCATTGCCTACATAAAACTCTACATAATCTGTTCCTAATAAAGGCAAAAAATCTTGCGCACCTTCAAATATTTTTTCTAATCCGTATTCAACGTTTTTAACTACTTTACTCATTTTAATTATTTGTTGATTTATTGAGTTAGTGAATTTACAAATTTTTTTAATTGCCGATATAAATTCTCTATTTCAACAATTCTTAATTTGTTATTCTACCCAAGATTTATAATATTTTCCATCATCAATTTTTAAAGCGGCTTCTGTTACTTTTAGTGGCCTAAACGTATCAACCATCACTGCTAACTCTTCTGTAACCGTTTGTCCAATGCTTCTTTCGTAGGCTCCTGGAGCTGGTCCGTGTGGAATTCCTTTTGGATGCAAAGTAATGTGTCCTTGCTCAATATTGTTTCTACTCATAAAATCGCCATCAACATAATATAACACCTCATCACTATCAATATTACTATGATTGTATGGCGCTGGAATTGCTTGCGGATGATAATCGTAAAGTCGCGGACAAAACGAACAAACCACAAATGTTGATGTTTCAAAGGTTTGATGCACTGGTGGTGGTTGATGCACTCTGCCAGTTATCGGTTGAAAATTTTTAATGTTAAATGCCCACGGAAAATTATAACCATCCCAACCAATAACGTCAAAAGGATGTGTTGCATAAACTATTTCGTGCATCATTCCTTCTTTTTTTACTTTAATTAAAAAGTCACCTTTTTCGTCGTGGGTTTCTAATTCTGTTGGTAATTTAAAATCGCGCTCGCAAAATGGCGAATGTTCTAAATGTTGTCCGTGGCTGTTTTTATAACGTTTTGGTGTATAAATCGGCGTGAACGATTCAATATAAAACAAACGATTTTCTTCAGTATCAAATTCAATTTGATAAATCATTCCGCGCGGAATAATTAAATAATCGCCATATTCAAAATTAATGTTGCCCATCATGGTTCTTAATTTTCCTGAACCTTTGTGAACAAAAATCATTTCGTCGGCATCTGCATTTTTATAAAAATAAGTAGTTAACGATTTTTTGGGTGCAGCTAAACCAATGTGCAGATCGTTATTAACCAACATGGCAACTCTACTTTCTAAAAAATCGTTAGTTGGATTTACGTTAAAGCCTTGTAATAAAAGAGGTTTAATGTTTTTGTCTACCGCAATTTTTGGAGAAACATCATACGATTTTAAAATTTCTTTTATTTGTGTAGGACGATGCACTTGGTACAACAATGAAGAAAATCCATGAAAACCTTCGGTACCAAATAACTGTTCGTAGTACAAAGATTTTCCGTCTTGCTTATAAAACGTTGTGTGTCTTGTTGCGGGAAACTTACCAACTTTGTGATATAAAGGCATAGTTTATTTTTTTACGTTGCTTTTAAAATTTGAATATCTACCTTTTTTAAAAACCATTAAGGTATCTGTTTTATTTTTTCCTTTTCTTAATTTTATTTGTTCTTCTTCTGGTAGCTGAACAATTTCCATACATTCATCGCTACAGCAACCTTTCATTTTTTCGGCACAAGTTGGGCATTGTAAAAACAACAAATTACAATCTAAGTTAGCACAATTTACGTGCGTATCCCAAGCGTTCCCGCATTGGTGGCAATGCGCTATAACTTGGTTGCCTATTGTTTCGCCCATTCTATCATCAAAAACAAAATTTTTACCTGCAAATTTATTAGGTAAGTTTTCATCTTTAATTTGGCGAGCATAATCAATAATTCCGCCATATAGTTGATTTACATCTTGAAATCCGTGGTGTTTTAAATAAGCGCTTGCTTTTTCACAACGCACGCCACCTGTGCAATACATAAGAATTTTTTTATCCTTCTTATCTTTTAGCATATCTACCACAATTGGCAATTCTTCCTTAAAAGTATCTACATCAGGGCAAATTGCCCCTTCAAAATGACCAATCTCACTTTCGTAGTGATTGCGCATATCAACAACAATAGTATCTGGCGATTCTAAAGCTTGATTAAATTGCTTTGCTGTTAAATGATTTCCTACGTTAGTAACATCAAAAGCACTATCGTCTAAACCATCGGCAACAATTTTTTCGCGGACTTTAACAGCTAATTTATAAAATGATTTCCCATCATCTTCTACTGCTATTTTAAACGGAACACCTTTAAAACGAGCATCTTGGTCTACTGTATTTCTAAAATTTTCTAAATTAGAAGTTGGTAAAGATAATTGAGCGTTAACTCCTTCGTGGGCAACATAAATTCTGCCTAATACGCCTAATTCATTCCACATTTTAAATAAGTGGTCTCTTAGTGTGGCAGGGCTTTCTATAATAACATACTTATAGAACGATAACGTTGTTCTAGGAGTAGTATCGTTAGCTATTTTTTCTTTAAGAATCCTTTTATCGACTCTATTATGAAGTACCATGATAAGCTTTTGGGCAAATTTACTGAAAATTAAAACTTAAAAATACTGATTTTTGTCATGATTTTAATTAATGTAAACAAATATTTCTACATTAGAGCCTATAAAAAACGCGTTATTATTTAGCTATATTATTATGTCTGATAAAATTTTAGTTATAGGTTCTGGGGGTCAAATAGGTTCCGAATTAGTTGATAATCTTAGAAAAATACACGGTGTTGCAAATGTAATTGCTTCTGATATTAAAGAAATTGCTGGCGCAGAACTAGATAAAATTGCACCTTACGAATCGTTAAATGTTTTAGATAAAAACAAGCTTTTTGAAATTGTAAAAAAACACAACATCTCTCAAGTTTATTTATTGGCGGCTCTTTTATCAGCTACAGCAGAAAAAAACCCAATGTTTGCTTGGGATTTAAACATGAACGGATTATTTAACGTTTTAGATTTAGCAAAAGAAAAACACATTCAAAAAGTATATTGGCCTAGCTCAATTGCTGTATTTGGGCCTACAACACCTAGAATAAACACGCCGCAATATACTGTTATGGAACCTAACACTGTTTACGGAATTAGTAAACAAGCAGGCGAGCGTTGGTGCGAATATTATTTTAATAAATATCAAGTTGATGTACGTAGTTTAAGATACCCAGGATTAATTGGATACAAATCTGCACCAGGTGGCGGAACAACCGATTATGCGGTACATATTTTTCATGAAGCGCTTAAAACATCTAAATATACTTGTTTTTTGAGTGAAGACACCGCATTGCCAATGATGTATATGGAAGATGCTATAAATGCTACCATTTCGATAATGAACGCTGATGCAGAAAAAATAAAAATAAGATCGAGCTACAACTTAGCAGGAATTAGTTTTACTCCAAAACAATTAGCAAGCGAAATAAAAAAACACATACCAAATTTTGAAATCGCTTATCAACCCGATTTTAGACAGCAAATAGCTGATAGTTGGCCAGCATCAATAAATGATAGCTACGCAAATAATGACTGGGGATGGGTTAATAAATTTAGTTTTGAAGCTATGACTGAGGATATGCTTAAAAATTTAAAAAATTTATATTAAAGTGTAACCTACTTAGGTAAATTAACGTAAAACGAATAATAAATAATGTAAATGTGTTAAAAATTAAATTAAATTTTATACATTCGCATAATTAGCTAAAAGACATAAAGTGCCTTGTTCAATGAAGAAGATGTTACTCATAACTTTATTTATTGCCGGTAAAATCGGTTTAGCCCAGTCTTTTGAGTTGGTTGGTAGTGATACTATTAACTATACTGACGTAAATAACCTTAAACAAGGTTTTTGGGTAATTACTAACAAAATAAAAAAACTTCCTAATTGCGAAGAAACAGCAAAAATTGAAGAAGGAAGTTATGCTGACAGCAAAAAAGTTGGTAATTGGAAAAAATACTATTGCAATGGCAAACTCAACAACGAGTTAACCTACGTAAACAACCGTCCATCTGGTTACGCTCGTTTTTATCATGAAAACGGAAATTTAATGGAAGAAGGTCAGTGGGAAAATAATCGTTGGATTGGCGATCATAAATTTTATTACGAAACAGGCAAGTTAAATTACGTTTGGACACACAATAGCACAGGAAAAAGAGAAGGAGTTCAAAAATATTATCATCCTAACGGAAAAATAATGATTGAAGGCGATTGGAAAGATGGTAAAGAAAACGGTGTTATTAAAGAATATTTTGAAGACGGTTCGCTAAAAGCAGAAAAAAACTATGCTGATGGTGCTTTTGATGCAGCAAAATCTAAATCATACGAGCCTAACCAAAAAGAAGGTTCCAAAGAAGAAGCACCAGCTGAAGTTAAAAAAGCAGAAACCACAACAAATGTTGCTAAAACACCATTAACTGTTGGTCAAATACCTGATGGATTTAACAAAACATTTACAAGATTTGGTAAACCAGAAAAAGAAGGTATTTTTAAAGATGGTAAATTATTAGAAGGTAAAGTTTATATTTACGAAGGAACAACTCATGTAAAAACAGCTTTATACAAAGGCGGTGTTAAAACTGGAGAAGAAGAAGTTAAAAAATAATTTTTTAAATCAATAATATTCATCAAATTAGTGTCCCGATTGATTTCGGGACTTTTTTTTTATATCACTTTATGGAACAAACACTTCAAATTTATAATACCTACACACGTAAAAAAGAAATATTTAAACCTCTAAATCCACCTTTAGTGGGCATGTATGTTTGCGGACCAACAGTATACAGCGATGTACATTTGGGCAATTGCCGCACATTTATGTCGTTTGATATTATGTACAGATATCTTTTGCACTTAGGTTACAAAGTACGCTACGTGCGAAACATTACTGACGCTGGACACTTAGAAAGCGATGCTGATGTAGGAGAAGATAAAATATCTAAAAAAGCAAAACTCGAGCAATTAGAACCAATGGAAATTGTTCAACGCTACAGCGTAGATTTTCATAACGTAATGCGCTTGTTCAATAATTTGCCACCAAGCATTGAACCTACAGCTACTGGGCACATTGTAGAGCAAATAGAAATGGTGAAAGAAATAATTGCGAATGGTTATGCTTACGAAGTAAAAGGCTCGATTTATTTTGATGTAGAAAAATACATGAAAGATTTTCCTTATGGAAAATTATCGAACAGAAATTTAGACGATTTACAAAGTAATACTCGTGATTTAGATGGGCAAGATGATAAAAAAGGCAAATTAGATTTTGCACTTTGGATAAAAGCAAAGCCCGAACATATAATGAAATGGCCATCTCCGTGGGGCGAAGGATTTCCGGGTTGGCATTTAGAATGTTCGGCTATGAGCAGAAAATATTTAGGCGATACTTTTGATATACATGGTGGTGGAATGGATTTAGTACCTACACACCACACCAACGAAATAGCTCAAAACAATGCTTGTTGCAAAACAAATCCTGCAAACTATTGGGTACACACCAACATGCTAACTGTTAACGGACAAAAAATGAGTAAGTCTTTAGGAAATTCATTTTTACCACACGAATTATTTTCTGGAAATCATCCATTGTTATATAAAGGATATACAGCTAATGTTGTGCGCTTTTTTATGTTGCAAACACATTATAGTAGCACACTCGATTTTTCTAACGAAGCATTACAAGCAGCCGAAAAGGGCTTTAAACGCTTAATGGCAGCTTACGAAACTTTGCAAAATTTAAAAGCAGCAAGCACAAGTACATCAAACATTGCAGAATGGAAACAGAAATGTTATGATGCAATGAATGATGATTTTAACACGCCCATTTTATTAGCACAGTTGTTTGAATCGGTGCGCATTATAAACTCTGTAAACGCAGGAACAGAAACCATTACAGAAGCTGATTTAGAATTACTTAAAAAAACATTTACAGAGTTTACTACTAACGTTTTAGGGCTTGTTGTAGATAATGAAAGCGCAGATAATAATGCAGATGTTTTAGATGGCGTTGTAAAAATTTTAATTGAAATGCGAGCAAATGCAAAACAAAACAAAGATTTTGCAACCAGCGATAAAATTAGAGATGAACTAACAAAAAACAATATCCAACTAAAAGATAATAAAGAAGGTACTACTTGGAATTTGGCTTAATAATTTAAAATGAAAAAAATAAATCAACTTATTTGCTTAGTTGTAGCAACTCTGTTTTTTGTTGCCTGCAGTAATGATTCAGCTACTAAACAAAATGTAGAAGAAAACATACTTACAGAAGAAAAGAAAGTTTTGGTTGCAACACCACAATTTAATGCTGATAGCGCTTATGCTTTTATAAAAAAACAAGTTGATTTTGGCCCAAGAGTTCCTGGTACAAAAAATCACCAACAATGTGCAGACTATTTGACAGCTAAACTAAAAAATTATGGCGCTGAGGTAATGGTTCAAAATGGAAAAGTAAATACTTACGACAAAAAAACTTTCGATTTAAAAAACATTATTGCGAGTTTTAATCCTAATCAACCCAACAGAATTTTACTTTGCGCACATTGGGATACACGCCATATCGCAGATAGAGACAACAGTAAAAAAGAACAACCAATAGATGGTGCAAACGATGGCGCTAGTGGTGTTGGGGTGTTGTTAGAAATTGCTCGTTTACTACAAGAACAAAAATCAACTTTAGGAATAGATATAATTTTATTTGATTTAGAAGATTATGGTGAGCCAAGAGAAAGCGATGCAGGCATGGAAGATTCTTGGTGTTTAGGTTCTCAATATTGGGCAAAAAACAAACACAAAGCTAATTACTCAGCGCAATATGGTATTTTGTTAGATATGGTTGGCGCAAAAGACGCAACATTTTTAATGGAAACTAGTAGCGATTATTACGCCTCTTGGGTAAATAAAAAAATGTGGGATAATGCAATTCGTTTAGGTTACTCTAATTACTTTGTATATGATAAATTTGGACCTATTACCGATGATCATTTATACATAAATCAATTTGCTAAAATACCTACAATAGATATTATTCAATGGGATAAAAACCGAAGCGATTTTGGCTCTTATCATCACACACACAAAGACAATATGAGTGTGATAGACAAAAACACTTTAAAAGCAGTTGGACAAAGTGTTGTAGAAACAATTTACGGAAATTAAATTTTACTCAAACTGTATTAATATTTGGTTTTTTTCTACTGCGTTTCCTTTTTGAACCGCAATTTTTTTAACAACACCATCTGCTGGCGATTTTAAATTGTTTTCCATTTTCATAGCTTCGAGTACAATAACCACATCGCCTTTTTTAACTACATCACCAGGATTTACTACAATATTTAATACCAAACCAGGCATTGGCGCTTTAATTTCGTTTACTTTAGTTGCTAAAAGCTTATCAAACCCCAAGTTTTTTAGCAATTCGTCAAACTTATCTTTTACTTGAGATGTGTAAGTTGTTCCGTTAATTTTTAACTGAACTGTTTTTTCTTCTTTGTCAATTTTAACAACTTCAACCGTATAAGATTTGTTGTTTTTAATAACGTGAAACAAGCCTTCTTTACTTTTCAGTAAATCTAGCTCAAACGAAGCTGAATCAATTGAACCCGTGTTGGGGTGATTGTTATCTAAAACAATTGTGTGCTCTTGGTTGTTGTTCACTTTTACTTTATACATACTCAAGTATTTTTTTCAAAGATAACATCTTCTATATTAATGCACAAAGTATTTGACAAATCGTGTTTTTTTACCCAACTTTGAACAAATTAATTCAAATGAATTCACATAAAAAGGTAAATATTTTACTATTTACTCTTGCAGTAACTTTTATTTTTTCGTGTTCTGTTTCAAAAAAAAATAAACAAACTTCACAAACTCCTATTTACAACTTCGATACTTTAGTTGTAAATGGTTTTAACGATGAGCCAGAATACAGAGCTACCAATAAAATTGAAAACGATATTATCCACACGTCACTTAACTTTAAATTCGATTGGAAAAAATCTCAATTAATTGGCGAAGCAACACTTACCTGCAAACCCTATTTTTACTCAACAAAACAACTAAAATTAAATGCAGTTTCTTTCGAAATATTTCAAGTAGCACTTGTAGTTAACAAAGAAAAAAAACCTTTAAAATATACTTACGACGATAAAATTCTTACAATAGAATTAGACAAAGAATACACACGAAACGAAGCCTATACTTTGTTTATTGATTACAAAGCTAAACCCGAAGAGATTGCTACAAAAGGAAGTGCAGCCATTACATCAGATAAAGGATTGTATTTTATTAATCCATTACAAACCGAAAAAAATAAACCTACACAAGTTTGGACACAAGGCGAAACACAAGCAAGTTCTTGCTGGTTCCCTACAATTGATTCGCCAAACGAAAGAATGACGCAGGAGATTTTTATAACTGTAGATAAAAAATACACTACGCTATCCAACGGAACGTTAGAAACCCAATTTGAAAATGGAGATGGCACTCGTACTGACCAATGGAAAATGGATAAACCACACGCGCCTTATTTAGTAATGATGGCTGTTGGCGAATTTGCTGTTGTTAGAGATAAATGGAGAGAGTTAGAAGTAAATTATTTGGTAGAATCGCAGTATGCAAAATATGCCAATCAAATTTTTGGAAACACTCCAGAGATGATGGAATTTTATTCTAAAAAATTAGGTGTTGATTTTCCTTGGCAAAAATATTCGCAAGTGGTTGTTAGAGATTATGTTTCGGGCGCTATGGAAAACACCACTGCAACTTTGCATGGAGAATATGTGCAACAAACCGATAGAGAATTATTAGACGAAACTAACGAAGATGTTATTTCTCACGAGTTGTTTCACCAATGGTTTGGCGATTATGTTACTTGCGAATCGTGGAGTAATTTACCACTAAACGAATCGTTTGCGACCTATGGCGAATTTTTATGGAACGAATATAAATATGGTGCCGACGAAGCCGATTACAAACAACACGAAAGTATGTTGGGTTATTTGGCAAGAGGTGGTGCTAATCCCGAAAATTTAATTCGTTTTAATTATAAAGATAAAGAAGATATGTTTGATAGCCACTCCTACAACAAGGGAGGACGCGTATTACATATGCTAAGAAAACAAGTTGGCGATGACGCTTTTTTTGAATCGCTAAAGCTTTATTTAAACACCAACAAATTTAAATCGGTTGAAATTCACAACTTGCGTTTGGCTTTTGAAGAAGTTACTGGCGAAGATTTAAACTGGTTTTTTAATCAATGGTTTTTATCCGCTGGTCATCCAGAATTTGAAATAAATTATGCGTACATGGACAGCACAAAAAAACAAAAAGTAACTATAGCTCAAAAACAAAATTTTGCCAAAGCGCCTTTGTTTAAAGTACATACCAAAATTGATATTTATGTTGGAGGCAAAAAAACAACGCATGCAATTTTTATAGATAAAGCCGAACAAGAGTTTTTATTTGATTGTAGCACTGCTCCACAACTGGTAAATTTTGATGCAGAAAAAATGTTGCTTTGCACCAAAGTTGAAAACAAAACTGCTGAAAATTATTTATTTCAAATAGAAAAAGCGCCGCATTATTTAGACCGATTAGAAGCTTTAGAATTTGCCATAAAAAATCAAAAAAATCCTGTTTGCAATGACATAATTAACAAAGCACTTAACGATAAACATTGGGCAATTAGAGAAGAAGCTATTCGCGGAATTAAAAAAGATTTTGCACAACAAAACGAATCGATGTTAGAACCAAAACTTATGCAGTTGGCTGCAAAAGATAAACGTTCTTACGTTAGAGCATCGGCTGTAAAAGCATTGGGTGAATTTTATTCTGGCGACGATGTGTTAGAAATAATTAAAGCAGCTACTAACGATAAATCGTATTCGGTTGCAGCACAAGCTTTAGAAACGCTAAATAAAAAAGACAGCAATTTAGCTTACGATTTTGCAAAAACTTTTGAAAAAGATAGTTCGTTTGCTATTATATCTTCGCTTTGCGAGATATATGCGCTTAATGGAACAGAAAGCGATAATGCTTATTTTTTAAATCAATTAGAAAAACAAACCGGTTTTTATCGTTACAGTATTTTGCAAAATTATTCTAAATTTATTTTAGGTAAAAACGATACTGTAATAAATAACGCTTTGCCCATTTACGAAACAGCAGCTAAAACCGAAAAAGAATGGTGGATGCGTTTATCTGCCTACAATACGCTTACACAGGTTAGAGACATGTATGACGAAAGAATTAAAACTTCTCAAAGCCAGATGGATAATTTAGCGAAAATTAGCGGCAGAGAAAAAGAAGTAGAAGAGTTAACTACAATAAACGCTAAAAGCAAAATAAGCAAAGAAAAATTAGATAAGATTATTCAAGCAGTAATTGCGCAAGAAAACGACAAAAACTTAAAACAGTTTTACGAAGGTAAAGGTGGTATTTAGATTTAATTTTAAATAAAGCACAAGCGGACGCTTGCACCAGAAGGAGTGCTAAGAAAAATATTTATGAGAAGATTAATCACTTTTTTACTCTACATTCTAAGCATAGAATATGTGATTGCTCAAAGCGATAAATCGGACACAACATATCAAATAAGCAACTCAGAAGAACATCTAAACAGTTTTACAATAAAATGTTTTATAGATGGTTGGCTAGTAAGACAAAAAACATACAAAAACAATTTCGTTATTGAAGAAGTACTAAAATCCAATGATACTATTACCTATATTTTATATTCATATAAAAATAAGAAAATAAGTTCTAGAGAATTATATCACATACCAAAGGACAGTTTGTCAGAATTTAAAGGTATTAATGAAGACTCTTATTGGCCTAGATTTAGGTTTCTTAGTGAAACATATAATGAAAAGGGTATGATTGAAAACAAGACTTTTTATACTAAAATAGTTTGCTTTCATAATGACATATCTGAATTAGAATATGTTCCAATGTTAACTGAAATATACAGAAAAGGGAAACTAAAGGAGTGTTTAATATGGGTTCAAACTAAAGGAGAACACTCTTGGACTGGAAGGCAAATAAAATGTAAAAATTAACCCCAATCTAGCGCAAGTGTCCGCTTGTGCCAACGAAAGTTGATTTCCTTAAAACACATATTCCTCTTTTAAAAAATAAAAAAGATGCTTCCTACGTCAGCATGACAAACTGGGTGTGCATGTAATTCTGAGAAACTAAGAATCTTTAAGCGCAACAACTTTGCGAGGAAGAATGACGCGGCAAACTAATTAGCTTTATTATACATCCATTAGACTGCTTCGTACCTCGCAGATTTTATAACCACTGCTAAACGTAGTTGCAAACTACGCTAAGAGCGGATGCTTCCTACGTCAGCATGACAAACTGGGTGTGCATGTAATTCTGAAACGAAGAATCTTTAAGCGCAACAACTTTGCGAGGAAGAATGACGAAGCAAACTAATTAGCTTTATTATACATCCATCAGACTGCTTCGTGCCTCGCAGATTAACCACATAGACACATAGTAAAAACAATAAAGATAGAAAAACATAGTTTTTCGCTTTGCGAAAAGCGCTATACAAACTATATTTAACTCAATAGAAAAGTTTTCTATGTTTCTATGTGGTAAAAAACTATTACAAATTCAATTTGTTTTCGGGATTGTTTTCGTAGCCGCTATCAATTTTTAAATCTTTGCCTAAGGCTGCTTCTACTGCTAATTCGTCGCAACGGTTATTTTCTTTGTTGCTGGCATGCCCTTTTACCCAAACAAATTTTATTTGGTGCTTTGGATAAATTAATAAAAATCTACGCCACAAATCTTCGTTCTTTTTTCCTTTAAATCCTTTTTTTTGCCAACCAAAAACCCATTTCAATTCTACAGAATCTACCACGTATTTTGAATCTGAAAAAACAGTTACGTGGTTACCATCTTTTTTTATGGTTTCGAGTGCAACAATTACACTCATTAATTCCATTCGGTTGTTGGTGGTTAATCTAAATCCTTCTGACATTTCTTTACGATGTTGCCCCGCAAGCATAACAATTCCGTAGCCACCAGGACCAGGATTACCACGTGATGCGCCATCAGTATAAATTGAAATCATTAGAGTAAAAGCGTTGCGTTAGATCTAAAAAGTTTTACTGCTAAAGCCAAAAGAATTACTCCAAATACTTTTCGTAAAATATTGATTCCGCCTTCGCCCAAAACCTTTTCAATAAAACCAACATTTTTTAGCGCAACGTAAACAAAAAGAATATTTATAACAACGCCCACCACAATATTTTCGGTATGGTATTGTGCTTTAAGCGAAAGTAAAGTTGTAATGGTTCCTGCGCCTGCAATTAGCGGAAAAGCAATCGGAACAATAGAAGCAGTGTTAGGCACACTATCTTTGTACAAACGGATTCCTAAAATCATTTCAATCGCAATAAAAAACAAAACGAATGAACCCGCAATAGCAAACGAACCTAAATCAATACCTATAATTCGTAAAATTTGTTCGCCAATAAATAAAAAAACAATCATAATTGCTAAGGAAGCAAACGATGCTTTTTCTGCATTTATTGAACCTACTTTTACGCGTAAATCAATAATTACAGGTATAGAACCAACCACATCAATTACCGCAAACAACACCATTGTTATGGATAATATTTCGTTAAAATCAAAGTGCATTTTTTGGAGTATTTAAAATTTCTACTGCTTTTTGAAAAGCTTTATCGTTGCTATTTACTACTGGGTAATAACCTTCGTTTCGCCAAATATTACGAGCAATATTAGCTTTTAAGTACAAACTAATTAATGCTTTTGATTGCTGCGCTTCTCTTGCATTTCGTTTTACTTTATTTTTCTCTGCAAAAGCAAACAAGTCTTCTAATAAAACATCCGTTACTTTAAATGTTGAATTAAAATTATCAAACGACACATATTTTTTTAATTTTTCCCTTTGCTTATCAGCATAGGTTAATGCAAATTGCTGAATTAATCCAGTATAAAACAATTCGGTTAAATAAAACGAACGTCCGTTGGTATCAATAGGCACAAACACATCGGGCATAATTCCGCCACCGCCATACACAATTTTTCCTTTTGGTGTTTTGTATTTTAAGGAGTCAGCAAATTTAATACTATCTTCATGTTGCAATTCACCATGAGAAAAACGCGATTGCTCTTCACTGTAGTAATCTTCTGCTTCTCCATTTTTATAAGGCTTTTGAATGCTTCTACCAGTTGGCGTGTAATAACGCGCTATGGTTAGGCGTAAAGCAGAACCATCTGCAAAATCTGATTGCTCTTGCACTAAACCTTTACCAAAAGAACGGCGACCAACAACAGTTGCTCTATCGTTATCTTGAACTGCACCTGCAACAATTTCACTAGCCGAAGCCGATCCTTCATCAATCAAAACAACTAAATCTTGTTTTTCAAAACCACCTTTTTCTGTTGCAAAATAATTTTCTTTTGGTCGAGCTTTGCCTTGCGTGTAAACAATCATTTTGTTTTTACTTAAAAACTCATCGCTTAAACTAATGGCTGCGTTTAAGAATCCGCCTGGGTTTCCGCGTAAATCTAAAATTAATTTTTGCATTCCTTTAGCTTTAAGTTTGTTAAAAGCATCAACATATTCATCATACGTTGTTGCAGCAAAACGACTAATTTTTATGTAACCAATATTTGCTGTTGCCATGTAGGCTGCATCTAAACTATAAATAGGAATTTTACCGCGTGTAATTGTAAAATCAATTGGAGAGCGGTTTCCGTTGCGCACAACAGCTACTTTAACTTTTGTTCCGCCTTGTCCGCGCAACATTTTTAATACATCGTTATTTTTAATTTTTATACCCGCTACAATTTTGTTTTCTACTTTAACAATTCTGTCGCCTGCACGAATACCAACAGCTTCAGACGGACCACCCGACAAAGCAGAAACAACAATTATGGTGTCGTTTAACAAATTAAATTCAATTCCTATTCCTTCAAAATTACCTTGTAAGGGTTCGTTCATTTCTGCAATCTCAGCAGCAGGAATATAAGCCGAATGCGGATCTAATTGTTGAATAATTGCATTTAAAGCCAACTCACTTAAACTACTTTTAGAAATGGTATCAACATAGGCTTCTTCAACATAATTAAGTACTTCGTTAATTTTTGTAAATGTGTTGTTTTGTTTTAAAAATAGTTTTGCAGAAGAATTATTACTGAATTGAAAACCCAGAAAAATACCCACTATTAAAAGCAAAGCATAAATTAATGGCGACCACGGATTAAATCTTTTTTTAGGATTTTGCTGTGGTTGCGGTGTTGTAAAATTATTTTCGAATGGAGTTAAATCTGACACGTTGTTTGGTTTTTAAAAAGCGATTACAAAGATAAGGCTACTTGCTTGCATACTTGTTAACCTCAACGCCAAATTTTCTTAAAAATTCAACACCTTCGTCGGTACCAATTTTTTTATACTCGGCATACGAGTTTTTAAAAATTACTTTTTTTATGCCCATGGTATAAATAATTCTAGCGCAAGCAATACAAGGCGAAAGCGTTACATACAAAGTGGCTCCATCCATAGCTACATTATTTTTTGAAGCGTATAAAATAGCGTTTTGTTCGGCATGCAATGCCAAAGAGCAACTTCCTTTGCTATCTCGCGGGCAACCTTCTTCTGGCCACTCAATATCGCAATTGTGTGTGCCTGCAGGTGGACCATTGTAGCCTAACGAAATAATGCGTGTATCTTTAGTAAGCACTGCTCCCACCTGCGCTTTAACGCAATGCGAGCGTTTAGCTAGGTTTTCGGCTAGCTCCATGTATATATCTTCAAACTCAGGTTTATTCATTTTAAAATTTTTAGCAAAGCTTTTTGTTACGGCTTTAAAGATAAGCATTTAGCTTGTAAAGCCTAAACATAGCTTTTGATAGTATAGAAAAATGAATATATTTGGTGAATGAATAAACTCTACTTTTATGACGTACTTATATAATAGCAATAATGTCGAACATCATTTCGGTAAGAAACATATAGAAAAATGATAAACGAATTAATAATTTTAAACTGCGGACATTCTTCCGACTCTGGACTATTAATTGCAATAATTCCAGCTATTATTCTGGCCATTTGGAATTTTGTATTGAATAAAAAAATTGAAGAAGTAAAAAGTGAAGGTCAAAAAGAAATCCACGTTCACAAAATCCAATTTGAAAAAGAATTTGTTATTTACGAAAGTGTTTGGCAAAAAATTATTGAATTAAAGGAAGCATCTTTCCATCTTAGACCAAAATTTAGCTTTAGAGATAAAGAAAAAACTTATGAAGAGCAAACAAACGAAAATGTTCAAAAAGTCGTAGCTGTCGGTAACGAGCTAATTTCATTGACTGAAAAAAACAAACCATTTTATGACCAACAAGTTTATAACGAACTTAGTAAAATAATCATACTAATAAGGTCTGAGATAATCGAAGTCCAATATGGCGACAGAAAGAAGGCTGAATATTGGGATAATGGAAAAGAAACCTTAGATAAATTAATTGTTTCGGCAGACTTAATCTGTGAAACAATTAGAAAACGAATAAGGAACATTAATGCTAACGCAAACAACCAAATTTAAACTGCGAAGCTATTACTACTTATAACCATCTGCCATGAGTAATTGAGCTGAACTCCCCCCAGTAGGCTCTATGGCAAAAATAAAAGGATGTGTGCTGAATAAGCTAAATTTACTCGCTTTTAACTGTTACATCAATTTTTTTTGCTTCAACTTTTATTCCGTTTTTATCTAAAACTATTGTAGTAGATTTTGGTTGCGACTCTTTTTCTATAACAATTGTATTTGTTTTTTCTGGCTGTGCTGCTTGAGCAGGAACAACAACTATATCCGTTTTTGCTGGCTCACTAGCGCAACTTAACATTATTACACCCATTGATAAAGTAACTAAGCCAATTATATTTTTCATACTATTTATTATTAAATGTGCTCTAAAAGCAAAATGCTTGTTGAGTAATGTTGCAAAGATGAACACATTTAATAAAGTTGCTGTTACATAATTTTACAAATAAATTATATTATTCACTTATTTTTTAAATTTAAAATGTGAGTATACTCAAACGTACAAAACTTTGTTTCTTTTAATTAAACACCAACTACATTAACAAGCAGCGGTGGCTCTTTACGTTCATTTTTTGTCTTGACACAAAAAACGAACCAAAAAAAGTCAAGACAAAACGAATGCTTTCACACAAAGCCACTCGCCTTCGCGTTTTGTCAGGCTCACGCGCATCTCTCGAATTTAAGGATATGCTATTCATAAGGCTTTGTGGTAAAAATGCGAATACTCAAAAAATTTAAAATGCAATTTAAAAAAAAACTATAATCAAAACTAACGCTCTTAGCCTATCTTAAAGGAAGTCATAGTTAACGAACCCATAACTGCTTTATCATTAAACACGGAAACATTATCGTTATCAGATTTTAACGCTAAGGTATAAAGCAATGGTAAAAAATGATCGGGCGATGGAGCTGCTAAATTTACTGCTGTTCCGAGTTTTCTGTAATTAATTAAATTGTTGTAATCGTTATTAATTACTAGTGATTTTATTTTTTCATTGGCTTCAATTGCCCAATCAAAAGCATAGTTTGGTACGTTCATTTTATCCCAAGCCACCATTCCTAAATTGTGCACAATGTTACCACTGCCTACAATTAAAATTCCTTTTTTGCGCAAAGCGTTTAATTGTTGTGCTAATTCGTAATGGTATTGCGGAGCTTGTGTGTAATCCATACTCATTTGTATTATGGGCACATCTGCATTTGGGTACAAATGTTTTACAACGCTCCAACAGCCGTGGTCTAATCCCCATTGGTGATCTAAAGCTACATCGGTTTTGGTAATTATTTTTTTGGTTTCGTTAGCTAATTCTATACTACCTGGTGCTGGATATTGCACATCAAAAAGTGCTTGCGGAAAGCCACCAAAATCGTGAATTGTTTTTGGTTTTTCCATAGCAGTAACAAAAGTCCCTTTGGTTTCCCAGTGTGCCGAAATACACAAAATAGCATTGGGTTTAGGAAGAGTTTTACCTAATTTTTGCCACTCTCGCACAAACTCATTTTCTTCAATAGCGTTCATCGGGCTTCCGTGTCCTAAAAACAAGACAGGCATTTTCTCTGTGGCCGAAAAGGGTTCTGTTATTTTGTTTAGTTCGTTTAATTTCATGGCAACTCCAGCTAAAGGTAAAACGGCAAGCGATTTAAGAAAAGATTTTCTGTTCATGCTTTTAAATTTTATACTACAAAGGTACAAAAACTATTACATGTATATACATATAATTTATAGTTTTTTATTTCAGCTTAATTTCTTTGGTAATAGAAGAGTTTAGGGAAACAATTTTTAATGAAGTTGAATTTAGAGGAACTTTTTGCTTTACGCTTTTAAATGCGCCAGAATTTAATTGACAAGAAGTGCTTTGAAGAAGTTTATCATTTTCATAAAAACAAATATTGTACATATCGTGATTAGAACCTTCATTAAACAAACTGAAAGAAACAACTCTATCAATATAAGAAAATTTTGAAACACTATAAAGAAAGGGATACAATGACGTAGAAAATGCTGTGCGGTACTGCATGTTGGGTTTCCATTTTTTATCTTGTGGTGTATATTGTAACATAAAAGCATCCCACAAAATATTTTTATTGTAATCTGTTTCAAAAACACGATTAATTGCCCCTTCGCATACCAACAAATTTCCGTTGGGTAATTCTAGCACATTACCCGTTTTGCTTGACTTACCATCAGTAAGAGAATCAAAATTTAGTTTAAAGTCCAACACAACTTTCGGTTTATTATTTGTTTGCGTAAAAACAACAACACTCGAAACGTTATCTTTTTTTGCTTTAACATCGTTGTTGTTTAATACCGCAATATTTCCGTTTTTTAAAATAGTTGCCGAATGTTGAAATTTGAAAAAAGTACTTTTATTACTAATAGAATCGTTAGGGTGTATTTGGCCGAAAGCTGCTACAACTTTTTTAGATTTTTTTTCTATTTTAATAATACGATGCAAATCTCTAAAACCAGCATAAATAAATTCGTTATTATTATCTATAGAGAAAGCATTCATGTGTGTTGATGTTAAATATTTTTTGGCATTTTCTGGCTTTTTAAAAACATCTTCTTTTGTTAAATAATCTCTCGAATCCCAAAACCAAAGTACGTTTCCAGCTGTGTCGTACTCGATTATTGTGCCATGTTCAATCGTATAATTAGTGGTGTCGTTAGCATCTGTTGATTTTTCTTTCGTAAAACTTTTTCCTAACACCAAATAATTTCCATTGCTCAATTTTTGAAAATCATGATGATAATCTTCTCTTTTAGTACCACTTACTTTTCCATTGTTTGGGGCTGTCCAAAGTAAATTGCCTTGTAAATCGCAATCGTAAACATCAGTAATTCCAATAAAAGTAACAGAACCCGAATTAGTTAATTTTAAATCTCGAATGGATGCATCGGGCTTTTCTTTTTCAGGCATATTGGGTAAAAACCAAACAGGCTTGCCGTTTCTATCTGCTGCAAATTTTAAATTATCGTACCAAATTATTCCATCATCTATTTTAGATTTTTGGTTTTTAATTACTTTGATTTTAAAAATAGTAGTATCAATTAAGGGCGATGTAGCTGTGCTAAAGTAGTGCCAATCCGACTCACTTAAAACTGCGCTGTTTTTATTGTAAGCAGTAACTTTCCATTTGTATTTTTTTCCAAAGTTTAAATCCTTAATAATGCATATTGTTGAATTATCTTTTACTAAAAATTTATTCAAATTAATTTTATACAATTCATTCTCTTCTAATTGAATTGAATAACTTGTAGACTCCTTTATTTCAGGGTATTGAAAAGCAATTTGTGTATAATTTAAAACAATATCATTTGATGGGAAATATTGAGCAAACGAAGTTTTAACAAAAAGGAAAACGAATAAACTAAAAAAAATACATTTTCTTTGCATCGAGAAATTTTGAAATGATAAACACTTTTACAAAGAAACGAATAATTTTTTTTGCACTATTTAGTGTTGCGATTTTTGCTTGCAATCAAAAGGTAGAAAAAAAACAAATTACTGAAACAGATATAGTCGCGGGCATTTATATCGCTCCTGATACATCATTAATTCCGAAAAATGAATTTGGAGAACTAGTAAAATACGGTAGAGAATTAATAATTAACACCGCCTACTACATTGGTCCTGAGGGAAAAAACGGAAAATATTTAGGCAATAAAATGAATTGCCAAAACTGCCATTTAGACGCTGGAACAAAACCTTATGGAATAAATTTTTTTAGCACGCACGGAAGATACCCACAATACAGAGCTAGAGAAAACAGAGTGCTTAATATTGCAGAACGCATAAATAATTGCGTTGAAAGACCACACAGCGGAAAACCACTGCCATTAGATAGTAAAGAAATTTTAGCGATTAGTTGCTACATTAAATGGTTGGGCGAAAATGTACCTGTTGGCGGACATGTAGAAGGCGACAAACTAATGGAAATTGATTTACTGGAAAGAGCTGCAGACTCAAAAAAAGGAGAAACTGTATACATACAAAAATGTGCATTGTGTCATGGTAAAGATGGTGAAGGCAAAATGAAAGCAAATAACATTTGTTACGAATACCCTCCGCTTTGGGGCACACAAAGCTACCAAGCGGGAAGCAGTATGCACAGAGTTACAAAAGCAGCAAAATTTATTTATGCCAATATGCCCAATGGCGCAAATTACAAAAAACCTACACTTACTATTGAAGAAGCATTTGATGTGGCAGCTTTTATAAATAATGATTCTTTACATAAAAGACCGCAACCCGTTTATTTTGATTACCCTAATAAAGAAAGTAAACCTATTGATTATGGAAAAGGTCCTTATTTGGATAGCTTTCCCGAGGCACAACATAAATACGGTCCCTATCAACTCATTATAAATTTTTACAAAGCAAAAGGCTTAAAAGTGAATTTGTAAAATAATTATTTTCTTAAAAACCAATTCGTCAGTTTCGGAGAATTAATTTTACAACGCATTCTGTTTTGAATAACTAAAGAAGAAAAAACGGTAAGCATTCCTATTACAATTACTGACGCATCAATTCCAAAAGCATCGGCAATTATACCAGTAAGAATTGCACCAATAGCATAACCTAAATCGCGCCATAACCTAAATATACCAATACTTTTAGGTCTGTCGTGCGGATTTGTATTTTCGGCAATGGTAGCTAAAAAAGTTGGGTACACCATAGCTGTTCCCCAGCCTAAAACTGAAGCTAAAATAATATAATGCATAAGCGACGATGCAAAAACAAAAAACAATAAAGCAATGCCTTGCAAAAACATTCCCCAAAACAACATACTTTTTTTACAAAAATAATCGGCCATTTTTCCTGTAAACAATTGTCCGAAACCCCAAACAGCAGGATAAACAGCAGTTACAATAGCAATTTGCGAAATGCTAAAATTCTTTTCAGCTAATAAAATAGGAAATAATCCCCAAGCCATTCCGTCGTTTAAATTGTTTATTAACCCAGCTTGTGTTACCGAACCCAAATTTTTATCCTTCCAAGTAGTATCCCAAAACACATTTTTTAAATTAGGAATAGTACTACTTTTTGCTTCTTGCGCTACATGGTGTTTTGTGTCTTTTATAAAAATTAAAGAGGTTAATAATCCTGCAACCGAAAGTACAATGCCTATGTAAAACGGATACGGTCGTAAACCATATTCGCTGGCAACCCAACCTGTAACAAAGGCCACAACAGCAACTGCTAAATAACCAGCAAACTCGTTTAAACCCATTGCTAAGCCACGATTTTTTTCGCCAACTAAATCAATTTTCATTACTACAGTGCTACTCCAAGTTAATCCCTGATTAATTCCTAAAAGAATATTAGCAGCAATTATCCAGTTCCAACTGTTAGCATTCATTAAAATAAACGGAACAGGCAAGGCAAATAACCAACCTATTGTGAGTAAATTTTTTCTACCAAATTTATTAGCGAGTGCGCCTGTAAAATAATTGGTAATGGCTTTTACAATACCAAAAACAATTATAAAAGATAGAATAGCAGTTTTTGCTGCAATATGAAATTCGGCTTCGGCAATTTGCGGAAGTATGGAACGCTCTAAGCCCACCATACCGCCAACAAAAGCGTTTACAATTATCAGCAATACAAACTGATTTATGTTTTCTTTTAAGCCGAGTTTTACTTCCATATTAATTTAGTAAAACAAAAGTAACCATAAAACATTTTAAGTAAGGTAACAATTGTAACACTTAAAAAAACCTCATCCTTTAGTAAGAATGAGGTTTTTAAAATTAATTTTTGTAGAAAAGAGTTTATCGTTACTCAACCTTATCGTACATTTTAATATCTAGTTTAGACATGTCGCCATCTTTTTGTTTCGATTTTAAAAGTGCTAAAAAGTCGTGCGCTGATTGAGCATTAACTGCTTCTTCTATAATAATAACTTGGTTTTCGTTACCGGTTGCCGTGCAAACACTTACTACTTTTATTCCTGCTTTTTCGCGAACAGGCGCACCTGCGTCAAATATTTTTTTCCATTCTGCAAAATTATTTACTTCTATGGTAACTACCATAATTACTTTTCCGTTTTTAAAAGGTGCTGCTACAAGTATTGCAGACATAACTAAAGACAACATGAATACTGAAACAATTTTTATACTATTTTTCATTTTTCTAAATTTTAATTTATTAATATTAATTATACCCAACGTTGAACAGAAGCTACTGTATCCATAGGGTTTGTGTTAAAGCATATTTTTGTATTTGGAGCCTGCTCGTGAATAGCATTGATTGCTTTTTCGAAAAACAAAAAATTAGAATCTACTTTTCTAATTCCTGCGCCAATTAGCACACAAGCAAATTCCATTTTTTGTAATTGTTGTTTTATAACATCAATGGCAGTTGCGCCAAAATCGGTCCAGCATAAATGCGCATCGTATCCTGCTGCATTAAGTTGGTTTATTGAATTTTTAATTCCACACTCCACTTTTTCAGCTGTAAGTCCTGGCATGGCTGCAAATTCGGGAGAAGAGAAATCGATTAGTGCAGGATCTATTCCAATCACCAACACTGTTTTTTTATTTTCCATAAAATATAATTTAAGATTATGGAACAAAGCTACAGGTAAAGGCTACTCTAAAACGTTGACATTTGTCAAGAAATTACTCTTTCACAATTTTTTTTCGAATACGGCTTAATGTTTCCGGAGTGATGCCTAGGTACGAAGCGATATAGTGCTGTGGCACACGTTGAAACAATTTAGGTTTTGCTTTTAGCAAATTTAAATATCTTGTTTCTCCTGTTAATGTGTGGCGTTCGGCCAACTGTTGCTGTAACAACACGGTCCATTTTTGATACCCAGTTAAATGCGCATCTGTCCACCACGGAAATTCAACAAATGCTTTTGCCCAATTATCGGCACTAATGGTTAACAGTTCGCATTCTTCTAAAGCTTGAAAATTATAATTAGAAATTGTTTTACTTCGTAAAGCGGCTAAATCACCAATAAAATGTCTTTCTTCGGCAAAATAAACAATCGACTCTTCACCAGATTCGGATACAATATATTGACGCAAACAACCTTTTACAACGAATATTGAAAAGTTGGGAACTTCTCCAGCGTTTAAAATAAACTCGTTCTTTTTAAATTTTTTAAATTCCCAAAGTTTTAAAAAAGCATTTAACTCTTGTTGAGATACGCTAACTCTTTTATTTATTTCTTCAACAAACAAAGCTGACGAATATTCTTTTATTGTTTTTTTGTCGCTCATAGATATTCGACAAGATAAGAAATTTAACCATTTTAATATTACTAGAATTCAAAATTAGTTCGCACTAAATTAATTGATATCTAAAATGAACAGCGAAATGCACTTGGGTGTTGTAAGCCTTAATTAAATTGTCAATTTGTTTTGGGTGAAAATTATTTTAATTCATAAAAACCCTATAAAGAAAACTTTTCGCTTTATATTTCTTTAATAGCCAATAATTTTAAGCAAAAAAAAACAGAGCTAAATAATTGCTCTGTTTTCTTAATTTATTTATTAAAATCAATTATTAATCTTTGTCGCTATCTTGCTCTTTTTCTTCTTCTTTTTTAAGCATTGAGCCGTTTGAATCAAAAATATAATCTATGTTGTCAATTTCGGCTTGGTAGCTTACTTTTCCTGCTGCATCAGTAATTTTAGCAGATTCTTTTATCTTTTTACCAGACAAATTTTTTGTAACATAATCGGCAATAGCTTTGGGTAATTCCGTTTCTTTAATTTCAATTTCTGATTCAATAAACTTACCATTACTATCGTAAACAGCGCAGGTTTCAATTTTATTTACATGAAATTCGGCTTCAAAATTTGCACCTTCTTTTTCCCATTTTTCAACTTGTGCAGCGGGGTATTGTTTTTTTAAAGCTTCTTTTACAGGATTTGGCACTTCTGTTTCTTTAACTGTTTGTGCATTAGCAACACTTAGTGTTGTAGCTAATGTTAAAAGTGTAAATACAATTTTCATTTTTATAGATTTTAAGTTTATAATACAATATTAGTAAAACAATTTGAAGCAAATCTGTAGTTAAAAATAATAACTAAAAATATGATAATTATTTATATACTCGTAGCTTAAATTGCTTTTATTAATTATAGCTATTTGTTTTACAAGTGCTAATCCTAATCCAGTTGATGTTGAATCTTCTGTTTCTTTATAAAAACGAGCAAATAACTTTTCTGGATTTGCTTTTAAGGGTTTTCCTTGGTTAGAAATTTTAAAACAAGTTGAATTTAAATTTATTTTTATTTCCCCATTTTTATCCGTGTATTTTATTGCGTTTGAAAGTAAGTTAGAAACAATAATATCGGCTAACATTGGGTGTATTGTAACCATTACACTTTCTAAAGCACTATCTATTTTTAATTGCTTCATTTCAATTAAATCTTCAAACTGCTTTAATTTATTGCTAACTAAATTAGTGAAACTTAAATTTTCTGCTGCGCTAAACTGATTGTTTTCAATTTTACTAATTAGCAAAAGCGTTTGATTTAGCTTACTTAGTCGGCTAACCGTTTGATTAATTTCAATTATTTGTTTTGCTTGCTCGCTATTTAAACCTTCTGTTTGCAATAAAATTTCTGCTTTACTTTTAATAATTGCTAATGGCGTTTGTAATTCATGAGAAGCATTTTCAGTAAACGATTTAAGGTTATTAAAATCGTTAGCTATTTTTTGTGTCATTTTTTTTATTGCTTCGTTAAGTTGATTAAACTCTTTAGTTGCGATGGGTTCAATGTTTAAAACTTGATGTTTTTCTAAATCATATTCATTTATTTGATGCAATGTTTTAAAAAATGGTTTCCAAATGGTTTTTGAAAACAGAAAATTAATTGTAATAAAAACAATTATTAGCAAACCTATAATAATTGAAAATGATTGAAAAATAGTTTCTACTAAATCGTCTGCTTCAAACAAAGATTTACTAATGGTGCATTGATAATTTTTTTTATTTAACTCTACATTAAAACTCAATTGTTTAAAAGGCAAATTTTCATTTTCAATGTATATTATTGTATCAGCTAAACTCTCTGTAACTGACATTATCGTTTCGCTAAAACGCAATACTTCTTCTAACAAAATTGATTCGGGTAATTTTTTATTTTTTAAAACGTACGTTTTTATTTCGTTTTTTTTTATGAATAATGCTTCTTCGGCTTCTTCGTTAATAATAGCTTTAAGTTGCGAATAGAAAATAAATCCTCCTGCAGAAAAAACAATTAAGGTTACAAAAAGTAACACTAAAGTATTTTTAGTTAATAATCTCATTTTTCTGAAAATTTATAACCCATTCCGTAAACAGTTTTCATATAATCTTGACAACCCTTATCCAATAATTTTTTTCGCAAATTCTTAATGTGAGTATAAATAAAATCATAGGAGTCTGCCATATCCATTGCGTCTCCCCATAAATGCTCTGCTATTGTTTCTTTTGTTAAAACTCTATTTTTGTTACTCACAAAAAAAAGCAAAAGATCATATTCTTTTTTTGTTAATGATACAGCAGCATTGTTGATATAAACAGACGAATCATCAGGTTTTATGGTAATTTCATTAAATACAACCTCATTATTACCATCAAATTTTCTTCTTCTTAAAACCGATTTAATCCTTGAGTTTAACTCAGCTAAACTGAAAGGTTTTGATAAATAATCGTCAGCGCCTAAATCTAAACCTTCCACTTTATCATCAACCGAATTTTTTGCTGAAATAATTATTATGCCTGCTTGCGCTTTTAGTTTTTTAAGCGATTTAACGAGATTAAGTCCGTTGCCATCGGGTAGACTTATGTCAACCAAAATGCAATCATATTGATAGAGCTCTGTTTTTTCAGTTGCTAATTTAAAATCTGTGGCAACTTCACATAAATAACCCTCTTGTTTAAGATATGTGCTGATTGAATCAGAAAGACTTTTTTCATCTTCTACCAAAAGTAATTTCATATTACAAATTTCAATTAAAATTCTGAGGCAATTCTGTACTTAATAATTACCCTAAATATAACAATTAAGTGGTTTAGTAGAAATTAAGAGTATGTTTTGAAAATGAGTATAAAGATTTGTAAAAATTGCTCTCGCTTACTTAGGCAAAGTCTAAAAACTATTACGCCAACTTTAGCTTTTTTAACCAAAAAACCTCATTCTTTTTCAAAAATGAGGTTTTTATAAACTTGATAATTGGAAGCTACCAAGCTTGTACCCAGTGCCGGGGTCGAACCGGCACAGTTTCCTACTGGTGTTTGAGACCAGCGCGTCTACCAATTCCGCCAACTGGGCATTTTTTTATTAAGTAGAGCGCAAAAGTATCTAATAGTTTTGTTTTAGCAAAATTATTTTAGTTTCACTACCATTAAAAATGGTATAATTAAAAGAAAAATGCTACATTTGCACCCCGCAGAATCAAAAGATTAATAGCATGGAAGCTCAAGTAAAAATATTTTCTGGCACAGCATCTAAGGTTTTAGCAACTAAAATTGCTAATGCTTATGGTCAGGAATTAGGTAATATGCGCTTACTAACCTTTAGCGATGGCGAGTTTCAGCCTTCGTTTGAAGAAACGCTTAGAGGTTGCGAGGTTTTTATTATTCAATCTACTTTTGCTCCTTCTGATAATTTAATGGAAGTATTGTTAATGGTAGATGCTGCAAAACGTGCTTCTGCTAAAGAAATTATTGCGGTTTTGCCTTATTTTGGCTTAGCCCGTCAAGATAGAAAAGATAAACCACGTGTTGCCATCGGCGCTAAATTAGCTGCCGATTTATTAAGCACAGCGGGTGTTTCGCGCATTATGACAATGGATTTACATGCCGATCAAATACAAGGTTTTTTTAACGTACCTGTAGATCATTTGTATGCTTCATCTATTTTTATTCCATACATTAAAAGCTTAAACCTTCCCAACTTAACTATGGCTGCGCCAGATATGGGCGGTTCTAAACGTGCAAATGCTTACTCAAAACACTTAGATAGTGATTTAGTTATTTGCTACAAACAGCGTTCTGTTGCCAATGTGGTTGATAACATGACTGTTATTGGTGATGTTGCAGGCAAAGACATTGTTTTGGTTGATGATATTTGCGATACAGCAGGTACATTAAGCAAAGCCGCTAATATGATGATGGAAAAAGGTGCGTCATCTGTTAGAGCCGTTTGTACGCACGCAATTTTATCGGGCAAAGCTTACGAAACTATCGAAAACTCATTACTTACAGAACTTATAGTAACTGATACAATTCCATTAAAAAAAGAATCATCAAAAATAAAAGTGCTAAGTGTAGCAGGTTTGTTTGGCGATGTTTTAGGAAAAGTACATAGCTACGAGTCGATAAGCAAAAATTTTATTTTTTAATACAATTCAATTAATACTAACCAAAAACAAAAAAAACAATGAAAGCTTTTTCTATTAGCGGTTCGCCTAGAGCGAATGTAGGGAAGAAAGATGCAAACGATTTACGTAGAGCAGGTAACGTTCCATGCGTTATTTATGGTGGAACATCTCAAGTAGGTTTCTACGCTCCAGTAAATGCATTTTCTAAATTAGTGTATTCTCCAGAAGTTCAAACCGTAACAATTACAGTTGACGGAAAGACGTACAACACAAAAATTCAAGAAATTCAATTTCACCCAGTAAGTGATAAAATTTTACACATTGACTTTTTAGAGTTATTTGATGGTAAATTAACAATTATGGACATTCCTGTTAAACTTTCAGGCGTTGCTCCAGGTGTTAAAGCCGGTGGTAAATTAGTAACTAACTTACGTAAATTAAAAGTTAAAGCTTTACCAAAAGATTTACCTGATTTTATTGAAGTGAAAATTGATAGCTTAGAAATAGGAAAAGACATCAGAATTGGTGACTTAAACATTTCTGGTTTAAAATTTTTAGAGCCTGCTAACGTTGTTATTTCAGCTGTTAAAGCTACTCGTAACACTGCTACTGCAGCTGCTGCTGACGATAAAGCTGCTAAAAAGAAATAATTTTTAGCTAAGTGAAATACCTAATTGCAGGCTTGGGCAATATTGGTGACGAATACGCCAACACCCGCCACAACATAGGATTTATTATATTGGACGCCTTAGCTAAGGCGTCCAATATTAGTTTTAAAACGGACCGACTTGCTTCGGTTGCCGAATTAAAATTTAAAGGCAGAACATTTATTTTAATTAAGCCAAGCACTTACATGAATTTAAGCGGCAAAGCAATTAATTATTGGATGCAAGCCGAAAAAATCAGTATAGAAAATTTATTGATTATTACCGACGATTTAGCTTTGCCTTTTGGCACCATTCGTATAAAAATGAAAGGTAGTGATGGCGGACACAATGGTTTAAAAAACATACAAGAAACTTTACAAACACAAAACTATGCGCGCCTACGATTTGGCGTTGGTAGCGATTTTACAAAAGGCACACAAGTTAATTATGTGCTGGGCGAGTGGACTGCAGAAGAAAACAAAATAATGCCCGAACGGATTGAAAAATGCACAGAAGCCATTAAAGCTTTTGGTACAGCAGGCATTAACAACACCATGAATACTTTTAACGGAAAGTAAGTTTAAATTTAATACTTTTGCCAGCCTTCGGAGAGGTGTCAGAGTGCCTGCCTGTCGGCAGACAGGGCCGAATCTTCATTTACTGCAAACTTGGTAAAAAGGATTGGAATCATATTTTGAAACATGAATTATATCGTTTATGCTATTTCCAGTGAGGAAAAAAATTATATTTATGTTGGATTAACATCTAATATTGACGAAAGAATAAAAAGACATAATTTAGGCTATGAAAAAACAACAAAACCGTATAGACCTTTTTTATTAATTTTTATGGAGAAATGCGAAAATAGAGTTGAAGCTAGGAAACGGG
The DNA here is from genome assembly GCA_040385525.1 of Bacteroidota bacterium. Classification (GTDB taxonomy): domain Bacteria; phylum Bacteroidota; class Bacteroidia; order UBA4408; family UBA4408; genus JAZKHE01. The sequence goes on along the minus strand of JAZKHE010000002.1, from coordinate 297,337 downwards.
AAAAGTATTGGAAAAGCGGAATTGGCAAAGAATTATTGCGCCAAATAAGATTAGAAAAAACAAAAGCCGAATAAATATTTTATACATTTACAATAACAATCGGAGAGGTGTCAGAGTGGCCGAACGTGCAAGCTTGGAAAGTTTGTGTACCGCAAGGTACCGCGGGTTCGAATCCCGCCCTCTCCGCTGAAAGGGACTTAACATGTAAAAAAGTGTTGAGTCCCTTTTTCTATTTCATTTCTATTTTTGCTTTAAATATAAATTAAGGTGTAAATTCGTAATTACTAAATCAACAAACTGCAATCTCAATAATATGAAATACAAAGTTCTCTTTTTTGTAGTTTGCAATTTTGCGTTTAGCAATGTGTTTGCACAAAATCATAAAATAGATTCTCTCAAAACGCTTTTAAAAACTGATAAAGCCGACACTAACAAAGTAACACACCTAAACAAATTGTGTTGGGAGCAACAAAGAATTGGCAACTACGATACTGCACTTGCATTAACTAAACAAGCACTTGTATTGGCAGAAAAATTAAACTATAAAAAAGGTATAGCCAATAGCTATAACAACACAGGAATTATTTTTATGAACAAGGGTATTTATCCTGACGCATTAAAAAAATATTTTGCTGCATTAAAAATATACGATGAGATAAACCATAAACAAGGCGTTGCAGATACCTACAACAATATTGGAACAATTTATGCGCAACAAGGCAATTTAGATGATGCCTTAAAAAACTTTATTTTTGCCTTAAAAATATACGAAGAGCTAAATATTAAGCAAGACATTGCCAACTCCTACAACAATATTGGTGTTCTGTATATGTTTCAAGCTAATTATCCAGAATCATTAAAAAATCATAAGGCAGCTTTAAAAACTCGATTAGAAATAAACGACAAACTAGGCATTGCCATGTCGTACAACAACATCGGTATTAATTATTATGATTTAGGAAATTATACCGATGCTTTAAAAAACCATTTAGCTGCTTTAAAATTACGCGAAGAGATTGGACAAAAAGAAGGTATTGCCGCTTCTTATCGAAATATTGGTGTGCTTCAAATCAAATTAAAAAAATTTACTGATGCGCAATATTCTTTAAACAAAGCACTACAACTAAGCAAAGAATTAGGGAGTAAACTATGGGCTAGAGATACTTATGCTGGCTTAGAGGCATTAGATAGTACAAGAGGAAATTTTAAAGGAGCTTACCTAAACCATAAATTGTATATACGTTACCGCGATAGTTTAGTGAACGAAGAAACAAAAGAACAAGCCATTGAAAGTCAGATGACTTATGATTTTGAAAAAAAAGCTGCTGCTACCAAAGCTGCGCAAGACAAAACCAATCTAATTGCACAAGAAGAAAAACAAAAACAAAAACTAATTTTTAAATTCACGCTCGGTGGATTGGCGCTAGTGCTTATTTTTTTAGGTTTTGTAATTAACCGATTTAAAATAACGCAAAAACAAAAACGTATTATAGAACAGCAAAAACAATTAGTAGAAGAACATCAAAAAGAAGTTATAGATAGCATTACTTACGCAAAACGTTTACAAAAAGCAATACTTCCGCCTCGCAGCGAAATACAACAAAATTTACCACATAGTTTTGTGTTATACAAACCAAAAGATATTGTTGCAGGCGATTTTTATTGGGCTGATAAAATAGAAAACTTTTATTTTATTGCCGCCGCCGATTGCACTGGTCACGGTGTGCCAGGAGCAATGGTAAGTATGGTTTGCAGCAGCGCCCTTAACCGAGCTGTTAACGAATTTGGAATAACAGAAACTGGTAAAATTTTAGATAAAGTAAGAGAGCTTGTGGTTGATGCCTTTAAAAAAAGTGATGATGAAATAAAAGACGGAATGGATATTTCGCTTTGCCGAATAGATAAAACAAATAGAATAATTCAATGGAGCGGTGCGCACAATCCCTTATGGTATTTTGTAAAAAACGAATTAGTTGAACTAAAAGCTGATAAACAACCCATTGGTAAATATGAATTTGCTCAACCTTTTACCACACATAATTTAGAATTGGCGCAAGGAACAAATTTGTATTTATTTACTGATGGATACGCCGATCAGTTTGGAGGCGCAAGTCCGCTCGAAGAAAGAGCTGGCAAAAAAATGACAAAGAAAAAAATGAAAGATCTTTTTGTTTCTGTACAAGACAAAACAATGTCCGAACAAAAACAAATTTTAGAAAATTATTTTGCCAACTGGAAACAAAACACCGAACAAGTAGATGATGTGTTGATTATTGGAATAACTGTTTAGTTATAAAAATTACCTCCATTTTAATTTAATAATTTACAATGCAAAACATCAATTTAAAAAAAGTTACACTAAAAGATGTAAATCAATTACAACAAATTAGTAGACAAACTTTTTTTGAAACCTTTTCTGCTTTTAATACAGAAGAAAACATGACTAATTATTTAGAAGAAAATCTTTCTATAAATAAATTAACGAGCGAATTAGAAAATAAAAACTCTGTGTTTTATTTTGCTGAATTAAACGAGAAAATTATTGGCTATTTAAAATTAAACTTTGGTGCAGCTCAAACAGAACTTAATGATGATAATGCATTAGAAATTGAACGTATTTATGTATTGCAAGAGTTTCATGGAAAAAATGTAGGACAATTATTGTATGAAAAAGCAATACAAATAGCGAAAGAAAAAAACGCAAATTATTTGTGGTTAGGCGTTTGGGAAGAAAACGCAAGAGCCATTAATTTTTATAAAAAAAATGGTTTTGTAGAATTTGATAAACATGTTTTTATGCTTGGCGATGACAAACAAACTGACATTATGATGAAGTTGCAGTTGAACACAAGCGGATACTTTCCGCGCTCTTAGGGTAGTTTGCAACTACGCTACAATATATAATTTATAAAATACAAAAGCGTAGTTGCAAACTACGCTTAGTAGGGGTAACTCTTTTCTTCTATAAGTGAACCTCTTTCCCATGTTTCTTCTTTAATCAATTTACCTTTTTCATCGTAAAATTTCCATTTCCCATGTTCTATCCATCTCATGTTAAGACAGAAAAAGCCCTTACACTTTTTTATAAAAAACGCCTCATTTTTTAAATTACCGTCTTGGTAATAACTTTTTGAAACTCCATTTTTATCAATTGGAATAAACTCACCTAGTTGTGTTGATCTAGCTGAGCGAAGACAAACATTTGTATCTGTTGATAATGTTGTTTGAGCATATGTCGAAACAAAAGGAATTGACAATATCAAAACTAGTATAGAAAAAAATATCCGTGATGTACCTTTTATTACGTTTTTAAAAATCACCATTTTGTTTCACTTAACAAACAATTAATCATCTTAAACCTTTTGCATCCAAACAAACTTATCTTCTAAAATGCCCAAGCGGTAATCGTTTAAATACTTTAGCATTTTGTTCGAAAAATTTCTGGTTTCTATTGCTGGTAATGCTAATTTTTGCTCACCAACTGTTATTGAATTAATATGCGAAATATTTGCTGCTGTGCCACAACCAAATGCTTCTTTTACGTTTCCTAATTTGTATTGCTCAAGCAAATCATCAATAGAAATATTTCTTTCTATTACATCTATTCCCCAATCTTTTGCAATGGTTAAAATTGTGTTGCGCGTAACGCCAGCTAGCTTACTATTGCTTAAGGGGGGCGTTACTAAACTCTCACCAAAAACAAACATTAAATTCATTGCGCCACCTTCTTCTAACCATTTATTTTCTATGGCATCTGTCCATAAAACGGCATCAAAACCTTTTTGTTGTGCTAGTTTTGTTGGGTACATGGCCCCTCCATAATTTCCCGCTGCTTTTGCATAACCTGTTCCGCCTTCTGCTGAGCGCGAGTAATGGCGCTCAACAACAACATCAATTGGTTTATTAAAATACGGACCAGCTGGCGAAGTAAAAATTACTAAACGATAATTTTCTGATGGTTTTACACCAATAGCTTCGTCGGTTGCAAAATAAATTGGGCGAATGTATAACGAATTTCCTTCGCCAGTTGGCACCCAATTTTTATCTAAATCTACCAATTGTTTTAATCCGCTCATAAACAAATCTTCTGGAACCTCAGGCATACACATGCGTTGCGCCGATTTGTTTAATCGTTTAAAATTATCCAACGGGCGAAACAAAACAATCTCTCCTTTATTATTTTTGTACGCTTTTAGTCCTTCGAATATACTCTGACCGTGATGTAAGGCCGACACAGAGGGACTAACTTCCATTTTGCCAAAAGGAACTATTTTAGGTGCTTGCCAAGCATTATCTATAAAATCAACAATGAACATGTGGTCGGAAAATATTTTACCAAATGGTAAATTAGAAAAATCTACACTTACTAATTTAGAAGAGTCTGTTTTGGTTATGCTAATATTCATTAGTTGCATTATATATTGTGTTATTCAAAAATAGCAAATAATTATGGGAACTTGCTTTACTCGTAAAAAGAAATTATTCGTATTTTTACACCTATGAAAACTATCGATATTATTGGCTTTTTAGCCGCTCTACTAACTACCCTGTCGTTTTTACCTCAAGCCATACAAACTATAAAAACAAAAAACACATCTGGAATTTCGTTAAGTATGTATAGTTTATTTACTGCTGGTGTATTGTTTTGGTTGATTTATGGTGTAATAACAAATAATTATCCTGTAATTTTTGCCAATGCAATAACTAGTTTGTTAGCGGCTATTATTTTAGTTTATAAAATAAAGTATAAGTAATAAAACACTATCAATAATTGCAATAAGAGTTTTACAAAGGACTGACCTTTGAAAAATAAAACTTAAAATCAAATGAGATTTTTAGCGCTGGGTTTTGTAAGTAATCAACGAGTGAGTTGATTGGATTGTGTGAGGCACGAACGGCTTTGGTTACGTGAAAAAATCGAAATGTAGATTTTTGTTTAATTTTTCAGCAGTCTTGATTTTTTGTTTCTTTTGTATCAAGACAAAAGAAAAGAATTTCAATATTTAGTGAGTTTTTAGTTTTATAAAACGTATTTATATTCTTTGTATAAAACTTAAAAGAAAAATCACTCATTCTCCACAACATCGCGAACCAAATCGCCTTCAAAACCTCTGCTAATTAAAAACTGCATTAGTTTATATTTTCTTTTTAGTGGATGTTTTTCTTTTACCAATTTTGCTTTTATTGCCAATACTTTTTCTAACGTTTTGTAGTATTCGATTGCATCAATTTCGCTAAGTGCTTTTTTAATGCAATATTCACTTACCTTTTTTTTTCTTAGCTCCGATCTAATTTTAATTTTGCCCCACTTTTTAATTTTAAATTTTCCGCTTGCAAATGCTTTTGCAAAACGCTCTTCGTTTATAAAATTATTTGCTAATAAATCTACAATTATATTTTCTACATCGGTAGAGTGTAATCCATATTCATACAACTTATTTCTTACCTCGTATTGCGAACGCTCTTGATAGGCGCACCATTTTTGAATCTTAATTAAAGCTTCATTTGGCGTATAAATCTTTCGCTTTGCCGAATCGTACTTATCAATCATTTTTATACCAATAGCTTTTGTAGATTTGTATAAAATTATGCAAAATAAAAGAGCTTTACTATTCTTATTAAGTGCAAATGCTGTATCGGGCTTTTCGCAAGGAATTAGCATGTTGGCTATACCTTGGTATTTTACAAAGGTTTTAAATCGCCCCGATTTATTTGGAATTATATACGCTGTAGTTACTTTAATTAGTATGTTTTGGGCGCTTTACGCTGGCTCGTTAATTGATAAATATTCGCGCAAAAAAATATTTTTATTACTCAATTTAGTAAGTGGAATCTTTTTATTGTTAATATCGGGCATTGGGTTTTATTTACATGAAACACCAAGTTATTTGGCTGTTTCGGTGTTTTTTATTACAATTTTAAATTACAACATTCACTATCCGGCTGTTTATGCTTTTGGGCAAGAAATTTCGAGCAAAGAAAATTACGGAAAATTTAATTCCTTAGCAGAAATTCAAGGACAAGCAACCAGTGTGTTATCTGGAGCAATTGCAGCCATTTTAATGTCGGGCACAGAGCACGGCGCGTTAAATTTGTTAGGCGCAACAATTCGTTTACCATTTGAATTTAGCCCTTGGACATTACAAGAAATATTTTTATTAAACGCTTGCACTTATTTTATCGCTGTGTTATTTGTTTTAAAAATTCCTTATACACAAAGTTATCAAGTCAAAACTTCCGAAAAACTACTAACACGAATAAAAGACGGCGTTAGCTTTTTACGAAAGAACAAAGCCATTTTTGTTTTTGGAAATACATCATTAGCCATATTTGTTGTTTTGTTGGTGCAAGTGCAAATGCTGTTGCCTATGTATGTAAACAATCATTTACACCAAAGTGCTGATGTGTATGCTTCGTCAGAAATATATTATGCGTTTGGAGCTTTGTTTGCAGGTTTTTTTATTCGTAAATTATTTAAAAACACTAACACCATAAATGCTATTTTAAGTTTAATGATTGTAACCGTTTTGCTTTTTGTTGGTTGCTTTATTTTCACAAGTGTGTTTTACTTTTTTGTTTTCTCCATACTCATGGGCATAACAAACGCTGGCTCTAGAGTACTTCGTATAACTTATTTGTTTCATCATATTCCAAATGATATTATTGGCAGAACAAGCAGTGTTTTTCAAATGATAAATACATTGCTACGATTTATTGTTGCTAGTTTATTTTCTATTCCGTTTTTTTCGCAAAGCAACAATGTAATTTGGGCGTATTTAGCTTGCGCATTATTTGTGCTAATCGCTATTTTTCCATTATTAAAACAATACAAAAATTTAACAAAAAACAATACCATATAATTTTGTATTTTTAGCGTATGCAAAACAACAATACGATAAGTAAGTTAGCCAACATAAGTAGTTCAGTGTTTTTTACTGTTCTATTTATTTTATCGTATGTTTTTTACCAACAAAGAATGATGACTTTTGACTCATCATTCTTTGCATTCGGAATGATTGATTTAAAAAGTTACAATGTTGTTGTTGGGCGCTGGGGACAGCTACTACCTCAACTTTTACCATGGCTTGCTTTTAAACTTGGTGCATCGCTCGAAGCATTTTTAAAAACCTATTCTGTTTCGCTTACGCTTTGCTATTTCGTTTTTTATTTATTAATAAATAAAGTTTTAAAACACGAAAAAGCCATTTGGATTTTGCTTTTATCTATGTGTTTATGTTATCGCGATGTGTTTTATTATGCAACAGCAGAACTACATTTAGGAATTGTTGTTTGCGTTTTTTTATATGCGCTTTGCGATAATTTTGTGAAAGGCTTTTTTTTAAAAAATAAATTTATTCATGCGTTTTTAATTTTACTCACTATTATTTTTGCGTCGCAATGTAATCCTATCACACTTTTTTTAGTGGTGTTTGTATTGATTTACATAGCCATTCGCGACAAAATTTATTTGAGTAAATCACAAATTTTATTCTTACTGTTTACATTGGTTTGGTATTACATTTATTTAAAAATGCTAAACAAAAGCGATTACGACGAAGGAAAATATGTTGGTTTGTCTACCTTTTTAAAAGAATTGCTGAACATTTATAAGCTTCCAAGCACAAGGTACTTTGGTGCTTTTTTTTTAAATTATTATTTGAGTTTTATTTTATTAAGTATTATCTTATTTATAAGTGTAATAAATTCTAAACACAAATTACTTTCGATTTTTACAATTCTTTATAGTGTTGTTTATTTTTTAGTCATAATAATTACCTACTACCGAGGCGAATCACCTATTATGTATCAAAATTATTACACTTTATTTGGCGTATTGGTTGCATTACCTTTTTGCGATTATTATACAAAAAATTGGTCGGTTAAATTTAGAAATAGTATTATCATTCTTCTTTTATTTATAAACGTAAGAGGCATTTATTTAAGTAACGAAGTATTTACAATGCGCCTAGATTACATTAGCCGTTTAGAAAAAAATTCAGAAAAAATTAAAGGCAGTAAATATTTAGTAGCTGCATCTAACTTTCCGTGGGAATACGCTTGGGTACGTTGGGCTTTACCTTTTGAAAGTCTTTTGCATTCCTCAGTAAATAAAAAATCCAAAACATTTTATTTGCTCGATGATATAAACCAAGCCGATAGCTTATTAAACAAACCAAATGTGTTTTTAGGCCCAGACTGGGCACCGCTTTGGTTTGGTTCCAACAATTTATACAAACCTTATTTTAATTTAGATAACGGCGCTTATCGTAAATTAAATACGCAACAAATTGATTCCATAAATATAAATTATACCAACAAAATAAACGCAGCAGTATTTTTTAATCATGCTTATTATTACTCCAATCATTATAATTTTACAATTGTTCCGTTAAGCATTCTAAACTTTACAAAAAATAAAATTTCTTCTATACCAAGTTTAAAAACACCTTTACTAATTGCCTATAATTTATTTGATGAAGATGGAAATTGTATTGCTCCAACATATCGCAGAGCCGAATTAGAAACAGATGTTCTAACAAAAATTGAAACCGGACTTATTATAGAAAACCCTAAAAAATCGGGCACATATACATTAGAAGCTTTTTTAATTATTGAAAATGTAGCAAGTGCAAGCAACGTTGCAAGATGTAAATTTATTGTAAAATAAAAAAGCTCCGAAAATTTCGGAGCTTTTAAGTATTTATTTTTTCTTTCTTCTTATTACATTGTTTTCGCAGAAATATATTCTCTATTCATACGAGCAATGTTCTCTAAAGAAATTCCTTTAGGACATTCTGCTTCGCAAGCACCAGTGTTAGTACAGCTACCAAAACCTTCTTCGTCCATTGCATTTACCATTGCAACAACACGTTCTTTAGCTTCTACTTTACCTTGCGGTAACAATGCTAACTGACTTACTTTTGCGCTTACAAATAACATTGCTGATGCATTTTTACAAGCTGCAACACAAGCTCCACAACCAATACAAGCTGCTGCACTAAAAGCATCGTCGGCTGCAGTTTTAGGAATTAAAATATTATTAGCATCTTTTGCATTACCAGTATTTACTGTAACAAAACCTCCAGAAGCAATAATTCTATCAAATGCTCCACGATCTACAACCAAATCTTTAATTACTGGAAATGCTTTTGCTCTCCATGGTTCAACAACAATTGTATCGCCATCTTTAAACGAACGCATGTGCAATTGACAAGTTGTAATTCCAACATTTAATTCTTCTTTAAACTCGCCATCTAAATGTCCTTTTGGTCCGTGAGGTCTGCCGTTAATGTGCATACTACACATACCACAAATACCTTCTCTGCAATCGTGGTCAAAAGCTATAGGCTCTTTTCCTTCGTGTATTAATTTTTCGTTTAATACATCAAACATTTCTAAAAACGACATATCAACAGAAATACCGCTTAGTTTATGTTCTTCAAATTTACCTTCCGTTTTTGAATTTTTTTGTCTCCACACTTTTAGTGTAAGGCTTAATACTTTTTCAGATCCACTTCCCATTTTAAAATAGTAGTTAGTTGTTAGGCAATAGGCAATAGGCCCATTACGAAATTTAATTTACATTTATTTTTTGTTGTACACTTTTAATTAATCCTTGAAGAATTTTACTTATCTCATTCAAATCATTTGTCATTGAATTATAAGTTAATTCATTAATAAAATTTAAATTTTTTGAAATTTCAATTAATGTTTCAGTCTCCATCAAAGAACCTCTAGCAATTTTTAAAAATTGCAAATAGTTTTTACTAGATTCTCTACCGTAACCTTCTGCAATGTTTGAAGGTATTGATACAGAAGCACGATTAAGTTGAGAAACAATTCCAAACTTTTCTTCTTGAGGAAATAATTTTGTAGTAGTATAAACACTTGTAACAAAAGCAACAGATTTTTGCCAAACAATTAAATCTCTGTATGTTTTTATTTTTTCGTTCATTCTTTTACATCTATTCCCTAGTGCCTAGTTACTAATGCCTATTTATAATTACGCGCTGCAATTTTAATATTTTCGTATTTCAACTCCTCTTTGTGTAACTCCCAATTGCCTGTAGTTTTATATTCCCAAGCAGCTACATAAGCAAAGTTGTTATCATCACGTTCTGCTTCTCCTTCTGGAGTTTGGTGCTCTTCTCTAAAGTGACCTCCACAGCTTTCTTCACGATGTAAAGCATCAACACACATCAACTCTCCAAGTTCAATAAAATCAGCAACACGACCTGCTTTTTCTAAATCAGGGTTAAACTCATTTGCCTCACCCATTACACGAACATCTCTCCAAAACTCTTCACGCAAAGCTTTTATTTCTTGTATAGCTTCAGTTAATCCTTTTTTGTTACGCGCCATTCCGCATTTGTCCCACATTATTTTACCTAAACGTTTGTGGAAACTTTCAACAGATTTTGTTCCTTTAATAGCAAACAATTTATCGATTGTAGCTTTACATTCTGTTAAAGCTTTTTCAAATTCTGGATGATTTGTTTTTAATTTATCAATGCTGTCTGCTTTTGCTTTTTCAGCACTCATACGAGATACTTCATCCGCTAAGTAAACACCAATTGTGTATGGAATAACAAAATAACCATCTGCCAAACCTTGCATTAATGCAGATGCTCCCAAACGGTTAGCTCCGTGATCACTAAAGTTTGCTTCGCCTAATGCGTATAGTCCTGGAACGGTAGTCATTAAATTATAATCAACCCAAACACCACCCATTGTGTAATGCACAGCTGGATAAATACGCATTGGCACTTCGTATGGATTTTCGCCAGTAATTTGTTGATACATGTCAAACAAGTTACCGTATTTTTCTGCAACAACTTTTTTACCCAATTTAAGAATTTCTTCGTGAGATGGGTTATGTATATTTTGTTTGTTTGATTCTAATTTTCCGTAACGTACAAACGATGCAGAAAAATCTAAGTATACTGCTAATTTAGAATTACCCACGCCAAAACCTGCATCACAACGCTCTTTAGCAGCACGTGATGCAACATCTCTTGGAACTAAGTTACCAAAAGCTGGGTAGCGTCTTTCTAAATAATAATCTCTTTCTTCTTCAGGAATATCAGTTGGTTTACGATTATCGTCTTTTTTCAAAGGAACCCAAATACGCCCATCGTTACGCAACGATTCGCTCATCAAAGTTAATTTAGATTGATGGTCGCCAGAAACAGGAATACATGTTGGGTGAATTTGTGTAAAGCAAGGGTTGCCAAAAAACGCTCCTTTTTTGTGAGCTTTCCAAGCAGCAGTTACGTTACTGCCCATAGCGTTAGTAGAAAGATAAAATACGTTTCCGTAACCTCCTGAGCAAAGTAATACTGCGTGACCGAAATGTTTTTCTAATTCGCCTGTAACTAAGTTACGTGCAATAATACCACGAGTAATACCATCAATAGTTACTACATCAAGCATTTCGTGACGGTTTAACATTTCTATATTTCCGTAACCCACTTGGCGTGATAATGCGCTGTAGCAACCTAATAATAATTGTTGTCCTGTTTGTCCAGCAGCATAAAAAGTACGTTGTACTTGTGTACCACCAAACGAACGGTTACTTAATAATCCGCCATATTCTCTTGCTAAAGGAACACCTTGCGCAACACACTGGTCAATAATATTTCCAGAAACTTCTGCAAGGCGGTGAACGTTAGCTTCACGCGCTCTATAATCGCCTCCTTTAATTGTATCATAAAATAAACGATACGTTGAATCGCCATCGTTTTGATAATTTTTTGCTGCGTTAATACCTCCTTGTGCTGCAATAGAGTGAGCTCTACGCGCAGAATCTTGGTAACACAATACTTTTACTTTGTAGCCCATTTCGGCTAAAGTAGCTGCTGCTGCACCACCTGCTAAGCCCGAACCAACAACTATAATTTCTAAACTACGTTTGTTTGCTGGGTTTACTAAGTGAACAGTGGAGCGGTATTTTGTCCATTTTTGTTCTAAATCTCCTGCTGGAATTTTAGCGTCTAATTTTGGTGAAGATGCCATAGTTAAAATACTTTTTATTTAAAGAAATAGAAATACAAAGGAATAATTGCGAAAACAGCAGGAACAATAATTGAAAAACCAATGCCTGCTTTTTTAATAATTGGCGTATAAATTTTGTGATTTAAACCCAATGTTTGAAATGCACTTTGAAAACCATGTAACAAATGGTAACCTAACGAAAACATTGAAAATGTATACAATGCAATTACCCAACCTTGTTTAAAAGTAATTAGCATTACATTATACAAATCTTCGTGCCCATTTGCATCAACAGTAGGAATTCCTGTAAAGCGAGAAACCACCCAAAAGTGAGCTAAGTGAACTACTAAAAACATTAACAATAAAGTCCCTAATAATCCCATTGAGCGAGAATACCATTTGCTGTTGGCTTTACCATTTACTGTTGAATATTTTATTGGACGCGCTTTTTGATTTTGCAATGTTAAAATCAAACCTTGAAAAATGTGCACTAATAAACCAATAAACAATACGTATTCCATTGTTCTAATTAACCAATTGGTTGCCATAAAATGCGCACCAACGTTAAAAGTTAATCCACCATCGTTTACTAAAGCTAGCGCATTTAAAAAGCAGTGCACCAATAAAAACGAAATTAAAAACAATCCAGTAATACCCATTACAAGTTTTTTACCGATTGAGGAGTCGAGCATAGATTTTGAAACTGTTGACATAATAGTTATTTTGTAAAAATTAAATACATTTACAGAAGGCAAAATTAACAGCTAAGCTAACAATAACAAATAATAATCTGCTTAATTTTAGGATTAAAACCCTACACAAGCAAAAAATGTTCGCTTTAGCGCTATTTTATTGTTATTTAAATTAATTCTAAATTATTTTCACACTTGTTTTACCAACTCAACTGTACTAAATTTAAATAAACAAAAAATGAAAATGAAACACTATTTTTCAATACTGATTTTTATTGCATTTTTATTATCTGTTTCTCCTGTTTCTGCAACACACAAAGTATATGTTATTCACGGCTACGCAAGCCCATTAGCGTTAGTACGTAAACTTAATAGACATTTAAAAAAAGAACATTATAATACCGAAATTTATCAATACAAAAGTGTATATTCTGAATTAGACAGTATCGGAAAAAAATTATACGATGATTTAAAAAACGCAAATGTTGATACTGTTTCGTTTGTAACGCACTCTATGGGCGGGTTAGTAGTTCGTTCCTTGTTTCAATACGCAAGCAAAGATGCAAATTTTCCACATATTTATCGTGTGGTAATGATTGCTCCTCCCAACAAAGGTGCTGAAATGGCAGATATTTTTGATTCATTTAAAATGCTTAAAAAATTATTGGGACCAAACGTAAAAAATATGCGTACCGATTCTACATCGTATGCAAATCGTTTACCTCAACCCAATACAACAGTTGGAATTGTTATTGGAATGCGAGGAAAGAAAAAAGGCTACAATCCGTATATTAAAAACGACAACGATGGATTTATTTCGGTAGAAAAAATGCGTTTGGAAAACGAAAGCGATGTGTTTTTTACCAAAGCCGACCACGTATTTGTAGTAAGAAAAAAAGTTGTACTAAAACAAACTGTAGCTTTTTTACGCAACGGACAATTTACTCACCAATAACACAAACTTCCCTTTTAAACAAGTTCTAAAAACTTGTATATTTGTTTCAATTAAAATTAACAGAAAATATTTTTTACAATGAAATACACACCTATTAATTCGGTATTGTTTATTGAAAACAGAAAGCGTTTTGCGCAAAGTTTAAAACCAAATTCTATTGCTTTGTTTGTAAGCAACGATATAATGCCTACCAATGCAGATGGCTCGATGGGTTTTGTACAAAACTCCGATTTGTTTTATTTAACAGGTGTTGACCAAGAAGAAACAATACTTTTAATTTATCCTGATGCAGTTAATGGCGCTCACAAAGAAATATTGTTTGTGCGCGAAACCAACGAAACCATTGCCATTTGGGAAGGTGCAAAACTAAATCAAAAACAAGCTTTTGAAGTTTCGGGCATTAAAACAGTTTTGTGGAATCAAGGTTTTGAATCGTTTATAAAAGGTTTAATTTTTCAGGCAGAGCATATTTATTTAAACAGCAACGAACATACACGCCGATATATTGACGTTGAAACTGCCGAAATGCGTTTCAATAAAAAAATAATGTCCAATTTTCCTTTGCATAAATTCGAGCGTAGTGCGCCCATTATGCATAAGTTAAGAGCCATCAAATCGCAATACGAAATCGATTTGATACAACAAGCTTGCGATATTACCGAAAAAGGGTTTAGACGCTTATTAAATTTTATAAAACCAGGTGTTACCGAATACGAAATAGAAGCAGAATTAGTACACGAGTTTGTAAGAAATCGCTCGCGTGGTTTTGCCTACGGACCAATAGTTGCATCGGGAGCAAACGCTTGTGTATTGCATTATGTAGATAATAATCAAGTTTGCAAAGATGGCGATGTTATTTTGTTAGATGTTGCTGCAGAATATGCCAACTACGCATCCGATTTAACAAGAGTTGTACCTGTAAACGGAAAATTTACTGCTCGTCAAAAACAAGTATATAATGCTGTTTTGCGTGTACAAAAAACTGCAATTAATATGCTTACAGTTGGCAATTTAATTCCAGAATACCACAAAGCAGTTGGCGAATTAATGGAAAAAGAATTAGTTGATTTAGGATTAATAACAACCAACGATATAAAAAATCAAAACCCAGAGTGGCCAGCATATAAAAAATATTTTATGCATGGCACTTCTCACTTTTTAGGATTAGACGTACACGATGTAGGCAACTTTAACCGCAGATTAGAAGAAGGCATGGTTTTTACTTGCGAACCAGGTATTTACATTAAAGAAGAAGGTTTAGGTATTAGAATTGAAAACGATATTTTAGTAACTAAAAACGGCCCTGTTGATTTAATGAAAAACATTCCGATTGAAGCAGAAGAAATTGAAGAGTTGATGAAAAAGTAAAATGACCGAATACTTTACATTTAAACAAGAAAAAATTGCTTTTACCCAACAAGGGAAAGGCAGGTGTATTGTATTGCTGCATGGCTTTTTAGAATCGAAAAACACTTGGAATAACACCATTGAAGAACTCTCTAAAAAATTTAAAGTAGTTGCTGTAGATTTACCTGGGCATGGCGAGTCGGCTTCATACGGCTATGTGCATACCATGGAGCTAATGGCAGAAAGTGTAAAAGCGTTACTAGATCATTTACGATTAAGAAAATATGTTTTGGTTGGTCATAGTATGGGAGGCTACGTTACATTGGCTTTTGCCGAAAATTTTCCAGATTACATAAAAGGTTTAGTTTTGTTTCATAGCACTGCTGCGTCTGATACGGATGAGAAAAAAACAGATCGAGATAAAGCAATTCGTTTAGTTAAAAGAACTCCACACAAATACATTGCAGAAGCGGTTAAACGTTTGTTTGCACCGCATAATTTAGAAACGCTATCCGACAAAGTAAAGTTTGCACAAGACATTGCGATGCAAACCACACAACAAGGAATTATTGATGCTTTAGAAGGCATGAAGATACGCCCTAACCGTGAGGTGGTTTTAAAATTTGTTGATTATCCTGTTTTATTTATAAACGGAAAATACGATTTGGTAATTCCATACGAAAACATTCAGCATCAATTGCAACTCGCACATCAAACAGAAACTTTGTTGCTAGAAAACAGCGGTCACATGGGCTTTTTTGAAGAACCCGAAAAAAGCATGAAAGCGATAAATAAATTTGTAAGAAAATCTTTTGGTAAAAAATAAACCCAAAAACTAATTATATACTACACAATATTTTTGCTGCTTCGTCAAGTGTTTCGTTTGTTTTTGCAAAACAAAAACGCAACACTTTATTGTCTTGCTTATCGTGATAAAACGAAGACAAGGGAATAGAAGCTATTTTATGTAGTTCGGTTAATTTTTTTGCGTATTCAAAATCATTCTCATTAGTAATTGCCGCATAATTTAGTAGTTGAAAATAAGAACCTTTACAACTCATAGGTATAAAGCGTGAGTGTTTTATTTTCGATAAAAAATAATCTCTTTTAGTTTGATAAAACTCTGGCAAAGAAGTATATGTTTTTTCATCTTTTAAATATTCAGCCAAAGTCGCTTGTATTGGCATGTTGCAACTAAAAACAATGTATTGATGAAACTTTCTAAATTCCTTCATCATAAATTCGGGTGCAATGCAATAACCCATTTTCCAACCTGTGGTATGAAAGGTTTTACCAAACGATGAAACCACAAAACTTCGTTCTCTTAATTGTGTATGCGATAGAACGCTAACGTGTTGCACTCCATCAAAAACAATGTGTTCGTAAACCTCATCGCTAATTACAAAAATATTTTTATCTTTTATTAAGTCAAACAATGTATCTAAATCTTGTTGTGTTAAAATGCTACCTGTTGGATTGTTTGGCGAATTAATAATAATCAATTTTGTTTTAGCAGTAATTTTATCTTTAAACAAATTCCAATCGATAGTGTAGTTTGGAAACTGCAAAGCAATATGAATTGTTTTAGCGCCACAAGCTTCTATTGCGGGCTCGTAACAATCGTAAGCGGGTTCAAAAATTATTACTTCGTCATCGTTTTTTACAACAGCAGTTATAGCTGTATAAATAGCTTGAGTTGCTCCTGCGGTAATTGTAATTTGAGTTTCGGTGTTGGGCAAATAGCCATAACATTTTTCGGTTTTAATTGCAATTTGTTGCAACAAAGCAGGTAGGCCAGGCATTGGCGCATATTGATTAAAACCCGATTTCATAGCGTTGTTAACCAACTCTATTAATTTATCATCAATATTAAATCCCGGGAAACCTTGTGATAAATTAATTGCATTATTCTCGCTTGCCAATTTAGACATTACCGTAAAAATAGTTGTACTAACGTTTGGTAGCTTGCTGTTAATGTGTACTTTCATAAAAATAAAAAAGCGCCCATAAGGCGCTTAAAAAATTATTTGCGTTTTAGTTCGTCGCGAATTTCCATCAATAGTTTTTCCTGAGCTGTTGGTTCTGCAGGTGGTTGAGGCAACTCTTCTTCTTTTTTCTTGGCAGCATTTATACCCTTAATTACCATAAAAAGCACAAGAGCTACAATAATAAACGAAATACATGTAGATAAAAAATTACCATACTTAATTGCTGTACCTGGAATGGTTAGGTCCGCTAAATTAGTTAAGTTAGCTGCTTTTAATGCTGGTGTTAAAATAGAAGGTGTAATAATATCTTCTACTAAAGAACCAATAATTTTATTAAAAGCTCCACCAATAACAACCCCCACAGCCAAGTCGATTACGTTTCCTTTTAATGCAAATTTTTTAAATTCAGATCCAAATCCCATTTTTATTTTTTATTAAATTATTATTCTATTGCACTTAATTTCATTGTGTTTGTTTTGCCTTTTTCATTTAAAGGCATGCTGATAATGTTAATTACAAAATCGCCTTGACGAACAATTTCGCGCATTTTTATGTAATGTTTAATATCATCAATAGTGTGATCGGTACTAATGTTTTTATCGTAATAAAAACCACGCACACCCCAAACTAAATTCAACATTTCTAAAATAGATTTATTATCGGTAAACACACAAATGTTTGCATTAGGGCGATAAGCTGATAATTTAAATCCTGTGTAGCCACTGTGCGTCATTGTAATGATTGCTTTTGCACCAGCTTGTTGTGCCATTTTACTTGCGTTGTAGCAAACAGAATCGGTAATAAAACGCTCCGAATTATAATTTGTTGGCGGATTTTCGCGGTTGTAATTGTATCCTTTTGTTTCTACATCGTGAATAATTTTTTGCATCGCTTCAATAACTTTTACAGGATATTTTCCTACAGAAGTTTCTCCGCTTAACATTACTGCATCTGCTCCATCTAACACAGAGTTTGCTACATCACTAACCTCAGCTCTTGTTGGCGTAGAATTAACAATCATGCTTTCCATCATTTGTGTTGCAACAATTACCGGTTTAGAAAGTGCTAAACATTTTTTAATAATTGTTTTTTGAATCATTGGCACTTCTTGCATTGGTATTTCAACACCCAAATCGCCACGGGCAACCATTACTGCATCTGTTTCTTTTAAAATATTATCTAAATCGGCAACAGCTTCTGGCTTTTCTATTTTCGCTACAATACGTGTTCTACGTTTATGATTTGCGATGATATGACGCAACTCAATAATATCTGCTGCGCTCCTAACAAAGCTCAATCCAATCCATTGCACGTTTACAGAAAGTGCAAATTCTAAATCTTTTAAATCTTTTTCTGTTAAACACGGAAGCGAAATTTTTGTGTTGGGTAAATTCACTCCTTTTTTAGAAGATAGTTTTCCGCCGTGAATTACTTTAGCAACAACCTCTGTAGTTTTATTGGTAGAAATTACTTCTAACATAAACTTACCGTCTTCAATTAATATTTTTTCGCCAACATTAACATCTTTAGAAAACTGAGGATAAGTCATATACAAACGCGTTGCAGTGCCCATACATTTTTCCGATGTAAAAGTAACTTGGCTACCTTCTTCTAAAATAACTTCGTTGTTTTCTACCTCTCCAATTCTAAGTTTTGGACCTTGTAAATCGGCAAGCATAGCAACGTGCGTTCCTAATTTTTCGTTTAGCTTTTTAATGTTGCTAACTACTTCTTTTACTGCGTCGTAATCGCCATGAGAGAAATTGATGCGGAATACATCAACTCCAGTTTTAATCATTTGTTCTAACACTTCGGGGCTTGAGCAAGCCGGTCCTAATGTAGCTACTATTTTCGTTCTGTTTAAGTTTATCATATTCAAATATTAAATTCTGTTTGTTTGCAAACTCCCTAAAGTTAAGCTTAAATGCGGTGTTAATGAAAGGAATTTGATTAATTTTTTCTACAATCTGTGTTAATTTATCGTCTTCTAACCAACCCTGTATCATTAAAAAATGATTGATTCTAGGGGTTTCGGGCAAAAAAAGTAAGCCGTTGCTTTTGTTTCCAATTACAAGATAATTTACATCGTTGGGCTCGTCTTCAAAAACATAAAGCGGATGACTTGATTCGTTTACTTCTTCGTTTTCGAATAATTGAGGTGTATCTGTTATTTTATATTTCGATTTTGTTTGTGGTACTTTTATGTCGTCTTTTTTTTCTAATCGCCAGCCTAATGCAGAGTTTAATATCCAACACAATTTGTAATCGGGCACACTGTCTGCAATTCCAATCAACTCAAAATCGTAACTGTATTCAACTTTGAGTATATTTTTCGACATTTTTTAATTGATGTTATATTTATTGCAAACTATTTCTGAAGCATGTTGTTCTGCTGCTTTTTTTGATTTTCCTTCTCCAAAACCTTCTACTACTTCGTTTATAATTACGTTTACTATGTAATACTTTTCGTGATTTTTTCCTTTCTCTTCTACCACTTCAAATTTAAGTGTTTTTTTCTCGCGTTGCACCCACTCTACCACTTTACTTTTAAAGTCTTTATCAGTATGCTCAATCTCGTCCATATCCATGTGGTTGGATACAATTCTTTTTAAAATAAATTGTTTTGTTTTGTTGTAACCCACATCTAAATAAACGGCTCCGATTAGAGCTTCTAAGGCATTGCCATTAATTGTTTTGCTGGGCTGACTATCGCTAGAAACTTGTATAAAACGCTCAATACCCATTTTAGATGAAAGTGCGCTAATGCTTTGTCGGCTTACCATTCGGGAACGGAGTTTTGTTAAAAAACCTTCGTTTTTGTAAGGATATTTGGTAAACAAATATTCGGCAACTATTGAGCCCAAAACAGCATCGCCTAAGTATTCTAAGCGTTCGTTGCTATCTTTAAAATCGTTTCTAATTTGGCTTGCTACCGATTTATGGCGAAATGCTTGCTTATAAAGCAATAGATTTTTAGGATAAAATCCGAGCAATAATTTTAACGCTTGTAATAATTGTTTATCGTCAGCGTTAGAAAAAAGGTATTTAGAAAATGCTATTGGCAAAAATTAAGCCTTATACTTTTTAAACACTACCGATGCGTTATGACCACCAAAACCAAAAGTATTGCACAATGCCGCATTAACAGTACGTTTTTGAGCTTTGTTAAACGTTAAATTTAATTTAGAGTCAAACTGAGGATCATCAGTAAAATGATTAATTGTTGGAGGCACAATGTCGTTTACAACTGC
This sequence comes from Bacteroidota bacterium, assembly GCA_040385525.1. GTDB lineage: Bacteria > Bacteroidota > Bacteroidia > UBA4408 > UBA4408 > JAZKHE01. The sequence continues at coordinate 277,110 of JAZKHE010000002.1, read as the reverse complement.
AAGTATAGATGCAATAGATTCTATAGCTCCTGCAGCACCTAACAAGTGACCTGTCATAGATTTTGTAGAACTTATATTTAGTTTATAAGCATGCTCTCCAAAAACAGATAAAATGGCTTTAGTTTCGCTAATATCTCCAAGTGGAGTTGAAGTTCCGTGAACATTGATGTAATCAATATCTTCTGGTTTCATATAAGCATCGCTTAAAGCATTTTTCATTACGTTGGTTGCTCCTAATCCTTCTGGATGTGGCGCAGTAATATGGTGTGCATCTGCACTTAAACCACCACCTACTAACTCAACGTATATTTTTGCACCGCGTTTTATTGCGTGCTCGTATTCTTCAATAATTAAAGCCCCTGCTCCTTCTCCTAAAACAAAACCTTCTCTATCTAAATCAAACGGACGAGAAGCAGTTTCAGGACTATCGTTACGCGTAGAAAGTGCTTGTAAAGCATTAAAACCTCCAACACCAGCTTCGTTAACAGCAGCTTCGGAACCACCAGAAATAATAATATCTGCCTTACCTAATCTAATATAGTTAAAAGCGTCTATTAATGCATTGGTAGATGAAGCACAAGCAGAAACAGTTGTAAAATTAGGACCTCTCCAACCATATTTAATTGAGATATGACCAGAGGCAATATCAGCAATCATTTTAGGAATAAAGAAAGGGTTGAAACGAGGAGTACCATCGCCTTTAGCAAACTCAAAACATTCTTTTTGAAAAGTTTCTAATCCGCCAATTCCAGAACCCCAAATAACACCAGCTCTATCAGGATCGATAGTAGCCGTGTCTAATCCAGCATCTTTAAAAGCTTGATCAGCAGAAACCAAAGCATATTGAGCAAAAAGATCGAGCTTACGCGCTTCTTTTCGTTCAATAAAATCCTCTACATTAAAACCTTTAACTTCGCAAGCAAAGCGGGTTTTAAACTTAGAGGCATCGAATTTTGTTATAGGTCCGGCGCCACTAACACCATTAATTAAATTATTCCAGTATTCTGAAACAGTATTACCCAAGGGCGTAATAGCGCCTAGGCCAGTAACAACAACTCGTTTAAGTTCCATTGATTTTTAACGGATTACTTTACGTTAGCTTCGATGTAAGAAATTGCTTGTCCTACAGTACCAATGTTTTCAGCTTGGTCATCTGGAATAGCAATATTGAATTCTTTTTCGAATTCCATAATTAATTCTACAGTATCTAATGAATCTGCACCTAAATCATTTGTAAAGCTCGCTTCTGGTGTAACTTCTTTTTCGTCTACACCTAATTTGTCAACGATAATCGCTTTAACTCTTGTTGAAATGTCTGACATTTTATTTTGTTTTAAGTTATTGAAGCCACAAAGAAAAAATTTATTGTTTACAAAACAAAATTTTTAATGTTTTTTTGCACACAATTATTATATTAATTATTGATTATCAGTTAATTAACAGTATATTTAGTTGAAAAGTAATTTTTTCGACTTCCTAATATTATTACAAAATAGGCTACTTTTGCTTACTAATTGATTTTTTAATCTATTTTTCGAGCGCAATTATCTCGTTAATTACTTAAAAATTTAAAACTATACAATATATAATGAAAAACATAGCCGTTTTTGCATCAGGAAATGGATCAAATGCTGAAAATATTATTCGCTATTTTAGCCAAAACAAACAATTTGGTATACATGTTTCGTTTGTTATTACTAACAGAAAACAAGCTGGAGTAATAAATAAAGCAAAAGCACTTGGTGTAAGTAGTTTTGTTTTTTCTAATGCAGAAATTGAGAATCCCGAAAGGCTAATCTTTTTTTTTAAAGAAAACAATATCGATTTGTTGGTTTTAGCTGGATTTTTAAGACCAATTCCTGTTGAATTACTAAAACTCTATCCTAACAAGGTAATAAACATACACCCATCTTTACTACCTAATTATGGCGGAAAAGGTATGTATGGTTTTAAAATACACGAAGCTGTTTTAGCTAATAATGAAAAAGAAACTGGAATAACTATACATTATGTGATTGAAGAATACGACAAAGGAGAAATTATTTTTCAAACAAAATGTAGTATTTCAGAAAACGAAACGGTGGAAACTTTAGCAACAAAAATATACCAGTTAGAGCAAAAGCATTTTCCTGAAACCATTGTAAAAGTAATGGCTAAACTATAAATGCAAATTTCAGTAGTTATAATAACTTTTAACGAAGAGCGAAATATTGAACGCTGCTTAAATTCTGTAAAAGAAATTGCAGATGATATTGTTGTTATTGATTCTTTTTCGAAAGATAAAACAAAAGAAATTTGCACGGAGCACGGAGCACGTTTTATTGAACATAAATTTGATGGACATATTGAACAAAAAAACTTTGCAATAACACAAGCAAAATTTCCACACATTCTTTCGCTTGATGCTGACGAAGCTTTAGATGATGAACTTATTGAATCGATAAAAAACATAAAAGCGAATTGGACACACGATGGTTATTACTTCAACAGATTAACTAATTATTGTGGCACATGGATTTACCATTGTGGCTGGTATCCTGATAAAAAATTGCGCCTTTGGGATTCAAGAAAAGGAACTTGGCGAGGAACAAATCCGCATGACAAATACGAACTTTTTGAAGGCGACGAAAAAACACTTTGGGTAAAAGGAAATATTTTACATTATAGTTATTACACAAAAGAAGACCATTATAAACAAGTAAATTACTTTACAACTATTTTAGCAAAAGCTCAATATACTGCAGGCAAAAAAGCTCCTTTTTTAAAAATGATTTTTAGTCCTGTTGTAAAATTTATTCGCGATTATATAGTTAAATTAGGCATTTTAGATGGCTTTGCAGGTTTTGAAATTAGTAGAATTTCTGCTTACGCTACTTTTTTAAAATATAAAAAACTACGTAATTTACATTTATCAAAAGGAAATAGCGTTGATTGATTTAAACCATAAAACCATTTTAATTTCGCGTACTGATAGCATTGGCGATGTTGTGCTAACATTACCAATGTGTGGCGTGCTAAAAAAAAACTACCCAAACTGCAAAATTATTTTTTTAGGTAGAAACTACACATTACCTATTTTAAATAGATGCCAACATATTGATGAAGCAATAAGTTTTGACACACTAGAAAAACATACACACAGCGAGTTAGTGAGTTTTTTTAAACAAAAAAACATTAGCACTTTTATACATGTTTTCCCAAATAAAATTTTAGCTAAAGTTGCTAAAGAAGCGAAAATACCTATTAGAATAGGAACTCTTCGGCGGATTTTTCATTTATTAACATGCAACAAAACAGTTAATTTAAAACGAAAAAGTTCTGATAAACACGAAGCGCAATTAAATATTGAACTTTTAAAACCACTTGATATAAAGGCAGATTTTTCGTTAAATGAAATAGTTGATTTTTATGGCTTTGATTTAAACAGAAAAACAACTGCTGATTTTTCGTTTTTAGATGCTGATAAAATAAAAATAATTTTGCATCCAAAATCTAAGGGTAGCGCAAAAGAATGGGGTTTTGATAATTTTTCTGAATTGATTAAAATGCTTGATAAAAATAAATACCAATTGTTTTTTTCGGGTACAAAACAAGAAGGCGAATTGTTTAAAAAAGAATTAATTGAAAAGCATCCTGAAGTAATTGACTTAACAGGCAAATTTACTTTAGATGAGTTTATAGATTTTATTAGTTGCTGCGATGGAATTGTTGGTGCTAGCACAGGACCATTGCACATTGCAGCTGCATTAAATAAAAAAACAATTGGTTTGTACACTAATATTCGCCCAATGTTTCCAACAAGGTGGGCACCTTTAGGAATTAATGCTGTATCCTTAACAGAAACAAGTGAATCAATTACTAACTTTTTGTCCATATCTGCTAAAACTGTTTTTGATGAACTTGAAAAAAAATAAACTTCTTTTTATCTTTATTTTTATTTCTGTTTTTGCATCGGCACAAAGTATAGATGTAGAACAAATTGATCAAATATGGCGACCGCGGATAAAAATAGAATCGCGTTATTTTGTGCCTATAAAATTTAGTGATACACTTGGTAAATACAGTAATTTTGAACAAAGAGCGATTTTTACATTTCCAATTAAAACAAAATTTAAAGTAGATGGAGCAATCGATTTATCTGATTTTAAACTAAAAAGCATCATCAAAAACAGTTTAAAAACTATTGAGCTAGAAGCTTCGCAAACAATGGGTTCTATTCGTGTTGAAAGAAGAAGTGTTAAAATAGAATTTGATAGTTTGCCACAAAAACAATTGTACAATTTTTCGGCAAGTATATTTGGTTTAAAACTAACTAAAAAGTACAGAATATTATTTTATAATGTTTCGCTTAATCATGCTGAAGAAAACAAAACCTTAAATCATTTTGCATTAAGAGCCAACGCAATTGGTGGTAGATTTCACATCAGAAGTTTAAGAAAAAACTTTTATTACGGCGCATTACTAAGTTACAGTGATAAATATTTTTTACCCGTTCCGTTTTTTGGTGGAGCTCAACCATTATCTGATAAACTAACTTTAAACTATACGCTACCAGCCTATGTTAGCGTAGCTTACGAACTCAACAACAAATTAACTATTAACTCAGGAGTTACAATTGATGGTTATAAAAGCGGAATTTTGTTTCAAGAAAAAAGAACAAACATTAGCAATACAAATTGGGCTGCATTTGCAAATGCAAATTATTCTATCGGGCAATCGTTTAGTATAAAAGCAGAGTTGGGTTATAATTTTTATTCGTCGCTTAGCTATACTAAATCTAACTTTTATAGGTATAATTACGCTTACGGAAAAGGCGTGTATGTTCAGTTTACATTAAGTCAGTTAATGGGGAAAACACTTTTTGAAAAAATTATTTCTAAAGTAAATCCATTCTAACTAAAGTTCGATTCCAACAATAAGCTGATCGTCTATTTGCTCTTGATTAATTTTCCAATTTTGGATAAATCGATTGGCATCCATTTTTTGTTGTTCAATTTCTTTTAAATGAATAGATTCTATAAAAGCAACCAATCGTTTTGTGGTTAGTTTTTTACCTCTTGGCCCGCCAAACTGGTCTGTAACTCCATCAGAAAAAAGATACAACTTATCGCCTTTTGTATAACTCACTGTGTGTGTTTCAAAATATTTATTTACTCCAACATTACCTCCTACTGAAAAATGGCTCGCTTTTATCAATTTAGTTTCGGATGCGTTTACAAATAATAGCGGACGTTTTGCACCAGAAAATAAAATTGTATTTGTATCAGAATCAATTACACAAAAAGCTAAATCAATGCTATTTCCTAACTCAATATTATTTCCATTTTGTTGTAATGCTTGTCGAACTTTCTCGTCTAACTTAAATAGAATTTCGCTAGGCTGTGCTGTAGCGTTTTCTATTACAATAGTATTTAAAGCTTCTAATCCAATTATACTCATAAAAGCACCAGGAACACCATGCCCTGTAGAGTCTGCAACAACTATAAATTTTAAATTATTGTGCTGATACGCCCAGAAAAAATCACCAGAAACGGTTTCTAAAGTGCTATGAATTAAAAAATGTTTTGGAAAAATTTTCTTTAAATCATCTTGCTTTAACATCATAGCATTTTGTATGGTTAAGGCATACGAAATACTATCTTGAATGTGTTTGTTTTTTTTGTATAAATCAAAATTTCTTGTTTCAATTTTTCTCTTCTGTAGCTTAATTTTCCTGTTCTTTTTGCGAACCAAATCTAAACTTCGTTTTTTTACATTAAAACGATTATACAATAAAATAAAATTTAAAAGTGCTAAAAAAGCAACGCCAACATAAAAGTATTTTAAATTTTTTTCGCGCTTTAATTCGCTTTGCTGAAACAAATTTTCTTTTAATAAAAACTGTGTACGTAAAATCTCTTTTTCTTTTTGAATTCGTTTTTCTAAATCTACAATTCTATTGTTGGTTTCTACAGTAAATAAAGAGTCTTTCAGCTGACTATACATTTTTTGGTAATCAAAAGCTTTCTCAAAATTTTTCTTTGCAAAATTTAAATTCATTAAGCCATTATACGTTTTTACAAGCATTGGATTTAAATCGTTTTTTATTCCAATTTCCAAAGCCTGATTATAATTATTTTCAGATTCTTTAAAATCACTTTTTGTAAAATAAATTTCACCTAAACCATTTAACGAAAACATCATATTGTATGCGCTACCAATTAAATAAGAATATTTTAATGAGGTATTGTGGTATTTAATAGCATCGTTAGCATTACCAATGTTTGCAAAAGCCGTTGCTAAATCTTGATAAACACTTGCTAGCACTTCTGGGTCGTTGATTTTTTCGCAAACAGCAAGCGTTTTATTGTAGTAATAAATTGCACTATCTAAGTTGTTTTCTCTAGCGTAAGCGTAACCTAACATATTAAGACTATGCGCAATTCCTTTTTCGCTATTAGCTTGCACATAATTTACATACGCTTCTTTAAAATATTGCTTGCTTAAATTCGTTTTATCTTCATCGTGGTAAACTAAACCAATACCAATGTTTGCGTCGCCTAAATATTTTTTATTCTCTAACTTTTCTGCAATTCTTCGCGCTTCAAAATGACTTTCGAGTGCACGCGCATACTGACCTTTTACATAAAAAGCCATACCGATATTAAAATACGATTCTGATTGCGCTTCTTTATTATTGTATTTATTGGCTAAGCTTAAAGCGCTTTTTGATAGTGTTAACGATAAGTTTGGGTCTTTGTGCAGAAAATTAGCCGCATTCTTATTTAGCTCGCTAATGTTTTGTTGCAAATTATTAGTAGAAGCAAAAGTTAGACCACTAACAGTTAAAATAAAGAATAAAAAAAATGATTTTTTCATTGCAACAATTTTGCTCTTTGTAAATATATAACAAAAAATAATTAAAATGTTTTAGGCAACACAAATATTTTCTGTATAAAACAATAAAATCAACAGACTCCAAAGCCAACAAAGGTTTTAGATATCGAATATTATTATTACCTTAGTAAAAAGAGAATATTACCATGTCGAAGAAAAAAAGAAAAGAATTAGAGAGAAATAATAAACAAAAATATGTAGGCGAAATTCTACAGTATTTATCTGCTTCTCCAGCAGAAACATTTAGCTACAAACAAATAGCTACTTTTCTAAAAATTGAAACGCATGACGAGAAACTTTTATTAAACTTAATTCTCGATAATTTGTGCGATACCGATTTAATAAGTTTGGTTGACAAAAATAAATTTCAAATAAAAGTAAACAATAGAAATATGACTGGTGTAATAGAATTTACACCAAGCGGAAACGCATACGTGTTAACGCCTGCGGGCGATGAAGATGTTTTTATTCACGCTAAATATTTAAATGGTTCTTTTCATGGCGACACGGTAAAAGTCTATTTGTTCCCTGTTAGAAAAGGAAGAAAAAGAGAAGGTGAAGTTTTAGAAGTAATAAAACGTGGTAGAGCAGATTATGTTGGTAGAGTTGAAGTTAGCGCTAATTTTGCTTTTTTAATTCCTGATAACAATAAACTTAGTTTTGATATTTTTATTCCTTTAGGAAAATTAAAAGGCGCTAAACATGGCGATAAAGCTATTGCTAAGTTAACTGATTGGGGTGGCAAAAAAAATCCAACAGGAGAAATTATTGAAGTGCTTGGTAAATCAGGTGATAACAATACCGAAATGCACGCCATTTTAGCTGAGTTTGATTTGCCTTACAAATTTCCGCCGGCAGTAGAAAAAGCAGCAGATAAAATTGACATTAAAATTAGCGAAGAAGAAATAAAAAAGAGACGCGATTTTAGAAAAATTACTACGCTAACAATTGACCCAACCGATGCCAAAGATTTTGATGATGCGTTATCTATTGAAAAATTAGAAAACGGAAATTGGGAAATTGGAATTCATATTGCAGATGTTTCGCATTACGTAAAACCCGGAACTATTTTAGATGATGAAGCTTACAACAGAGCAACATCGGTATATTTGGTAGATAGAGTTGTGCCTATGTTACCCGAAGTTTTATCTAATAATGTTTGCTCACTTCGACCTAACGAAGAAAAACTTTGTTTTTCGGCAGTGTTTGAAATGGATGCAGAAGCAAATGTTTTAAAACAATGGTTTGGTAGAACAATTATAAACTCAGATAAACGATTTACATACGAAGGTGCACAGAGCGTTATTGAAACAGGCGAAGGAGAGTATAAAGAAGAAATTGTTACTTTAAATATGCTAGCCAAAAAGTTACGTGCCGAACGATTTAAAAAAGGTTCTATTGCTTTTGAAAAACTAGAGGTTAAGTTTCATTTAGATGAAAATGGAAACCCAACTGGCGTGTACATTAAACACATGAAAGACAGCAATCAGCTAATTGAAGAATTTATGTTGTTGGCCAACAAAAAAGTGGCTGAGTATTGCGGTAAAAAAATTACAATCGATAAAAACAATAAAGCACAAATACAAAATAGAGTTTGCGTTTATCGTATTCACGATTCGCCAAACGAAACGAAACTAGAGCAGTTTTCCGCTTTAATTGCGCGCTTTGGTTATAAAATAAAAACCGATTCGCACGAAGCTATTTCTTCGTCTTTAAATAAATTAATGAAAGATATTAAAGACAAAAAAGAAGAAAACTTGATTGAGCAATTGGCTATACGCACCATGGCTAAAGCTATATACAGCACGAAAAATGTTGGTCATTATGGTTTGTCGTTCGATTTTTATTCGCATTTTACTTCACCAATCAGAAGATATCCCGATGTAATGTTGCACCGTTTGTTAGAGCAATATTTAGCAGAAGATGCGGGCACAGCTAAAATAATGGAAGTAGATGCAGAAGTTGTTGAAGAACAATGTAAGCATTCATCTGAAAATGAAAAACGTGCAGCCGATGCAGAACGCGCTTCTATTAAATACAAACAAGTACAATACATGGCCGATAAAATTGGCCAAGAGTTTGAAGGACTTATATCTGGTGTTACCGACTGGGGAATATTTGTGGAGATTGTAGAAAACCGCTGCGAAGGTTTAATACGCTACAAAGATTTAGGTGGCGATATTTTTGAATTTGATGAAGAAAATTATTGTGTGTATGCACGCCGTAGCAAAATAAAATATCAGTTGGGCGACAAAATAATGGTAAAAATAAAACGCGCCGATTTAGTTAAAAAACAATTGGACTTTGAGTTTTTAGGTAAAAAGGAAGAGTAAATAGTATAAACTATTACGGTTGACTCCATTTAGCAATACTTTATAAAAGTGAAAACTGAAAGCACTTTGTTAATTATGGATAAAAAAATAATCTTTATTTTAATTTTAGTAATTAATTTATTTTCTTTCATAATTAAAGCAAATGCTCAATGTAAGGATACTATTTACTGTTATCCGTCTGAGAATAGTATTGTGCGTGCAGAATATAATTCACACAAAAAAGAATGTTTTATAAATGGTACAAATGTAACATTAGAGGTTTATCAAAAATTTTCAAACTTAAGTGATACAATTAGAAAGTATAGAAATCAAAAAGCGAGAGAGGGTTGTTATTTTATTTATTTTGACGAGGACAGTCTAAAATTGGAAGAAGGTTATTTAGCGGAATGCTACAAAGGCATTTATAAAAGATATTATAAAAATGGATTTATTCAGGAAATAGGAGAATATGCTGAAATTACATCAGGAAAATATGGTGAAACTATTTGTGGTAAAAAAATAAATACTTGGAAATATTATTATGAAAACGGTTTACTTTCTAAGGAAGAATTTTATAATTTAAAAGGTATTAAAATTAAAGAAAAGAAGTATAAAAAGTAAAGAATTGTTTTGCCATAGTTGAATTTAAACATTCAAAACAATTAAGTTATCTCAAACCTCCACTAAGCATAGTTTGCAACTAAGCTTAAATATTAGCGACACTTAGAATTCTAAAAAACAATCTCCGCAGTCGAAACCGAAGAAATATCAAACCAACCAATGGCTTGTTTCGTTTTATCGGTAGTGCTGTTTTTAATATTTGTTTTTATGTTGTAAGGTGGAGTTGCAAATAAGCCACCATTCGTCATTTGCGATTGTGCTTCAAACAACCATTGGTATGTTAACGGACTAATGGAATGAATTTCAACCTTTGCTTTTTCGCCTTTCTGATATAGACGGGGCGTTAGTCCAAAAATAATTGGCGGAATAAACTGAATATTATCAGAACCCGGACCAAAAGCGGCATCAAAAGCCAACACAATATTGCTTGGTCGGTTTAATAATGTATCGTTTCTATACACTTTAAACCAATAGGTATCGCCTTCGCCAAGCGGGTCAATCGATTTTAAATCTATAGCATAACCATCTTTAGCGTCATCTGGCCCTGCAAACGAATTGGTTTGAAATGTTGCAAAAATGCTATCTATTGGCGCTGTTCTGTTTAGTAAAGCTTCAGATGAATAAGTTTCTCCATTGTATTTAATTTCTAATTTATAGTAATTACCAACTATGGCAAAAGGCAAACTATCAGCTGCGTTAATTGGTAAAACATAATCTCCGTTGCCTTGATCAACAAAATTAAAACTACGTCCTAAACCATCGCTAACATTTACTGTAGCACCCGTCATTCCTTTAGCAGGAACATTTTCAAAATAAGGTGCCGATTGTGTAATTCTTACTTTTTGATTTTGGGCTTTGTCATTTAAAAAAGCATCAACCACCAAAAAAGGTGTGCCTTGTTCTAATTCTATATCAATAACATCTTCGCAAGAAACTAAAAAAATGCTTAGACTAACTAGTATAAATAATATTTTTTTCATTTTTACTAAAATTTAAAATTATACGCCACTGCTGGCACAAAGCTTCCTAATACTGCAAAACGAACCGCTTCTGTTTGTTGTGGATTTGCAGGATTTGTTCTAAAATAAACTGAAAACGGATTTCTTCTATTATAAACATTATAGACTGAAACTACTAAACTATGCTCAAAATTTTGATCTACTTTTTTCTTTTTAAAAGTATAAGTTGCGGCTAAATCTAAACGATGATAAGCAGGAATTCTATAATTATTTCTAGTATTATCTGTATTATACGGAATAATGTATCCTTGTATTTCAACTCGGTTAGTTGGAAATGTAGTTGGTGTTCCGCTACCATACACAAAATTTGCCGATGCACTTAATTGATCAGTAATATCATACATAGCTACAACGGATACGTTGTGCAGTTTATCAAAACGAGTTGCGTACCAATTGCCTTCGTTTATACCATTCACTTTTCTTTCGCTACGCGATGCTGTATAACTTATCCAACCTGTAAATAATCCTTTAGCTTTTTTTAAATAAAACTCAGCTCCGTAAGCTCTACCAATTCCGTTTAACAGCTCAGCTTCTAACAAATCGTTTAACAATAAATTAGCACCATCAATGTAATCAATTTGGTTTTGCATGTATTTATAAAACACCTCTACTGAACTTTCGTACATGTTTGATTTTCCGAAATTTTTAAAAATACCCATCGCACCTTGGTCAACCAATTGCGGTTTTATATTGTTCGTTGTTGGATTCCAAACATCCAAGGGAGTATTAGCAGCAGTATTAGAAATTAAATGAATGTACTGACTCATTCTATTATAAGATGCTTTTACAGAACTACTTTCGTTTACCTCGTATTTAATGGCAAAACGCGGTTCAAAAAACCCATATTGTTGCATTAATTTATTGTCTCCAAATTCTTTTTCGCTTAGCAAAGCTTTTCGTAATCCAGGTATTGTGTCATTAAAATTGTATTGTGTTCCTTTTCCTAAATAGTTGTATAAACTATATCGCAAGCCATATTGAACACTCCATTTTTGGTTTAATGTTTGCTCGTTAGCTAAATAAACTCCGTTTTCGTTTGCGAATTTATCTTTTGCTGTAATTGTACTTGTTGCTCCAGCGCTAGCAAATTTTAAAGTACCCGGTACAAAATTGTAATAGGTAAATTGTCCGCCAAACGTAACTGTATTTTTACTATTTAGATAATAAATTAACTCAGGTTTTAATGTGTAATTTATAATGTTCGATTTCCACTCAAAACCATCTTTTTCTATATCACCTACACCTAAACCGTAATTGTATTTGCTGTATACTGCAGTAATATTTGAAAAAACTTTACTACTAAAAATATGGTTCCAACGTGCTGTTGCCGTTGCGTTTCCATAATCAAAACCAAAACCATCTTTTGTGCCTTGACTAAAAACATCTTGTCCGAAATAACTGGATAAAAACACCCTGTCTTTGTCACTAATAGTATAATTTACTTTTGCAGTTAAATCGTAAAAATAAACTTTTGCATCTTGCACAGCTTCGTTTTTTGCAAATGGAAAAAAAACATCAAAATAACTTCTTCTGCCAGCAACTATAAACGAAGCTTTATCTTTTATAATTGGCGCTTCAATACTTAAACGACTAAACAAAGTTCCTACACCACCATTTACAGCAACACGTTTGTTGTTTCCCTCCTTCATTCGGACATCTAAAATAGAAGATGCTCTACCACCATACTGCGCAGGAATTCCACCTTTAATTAATTTTACATCTTTAACAGCATCAGGATTAAAAACCGAAAAAAAACCAAACACATGTGATGAATTAAATACAGGAGCTTCGTCTAACAAAATCAAATTTTGATCGGCGGCACCACCTCTAACATTAAATCCGCTGGCTCCTTCTCCAACTGTAGAAACGCCCGGTAATAGCTGTACACTCTTAATTACATCTGCTTCGCCTAAAAATTGCGGAATTTTTTTTATGTCTTTAATGTCAATTTTATTCACACTCATTTGAATGCTTTTAACATTGGCATCTTCTCTTTCTGAGCTTACAACCACTTCTTTTAACTCAACATTCGATTCTGCTAAATCTAATGTGATTGTAGTGTTTGCATTCAAATCAATTTGTTTTTCTTGTGATGCAAAACCAATATAATTAATTAGTAAAGTGTATTTTCCTTTGTCCAACGTAAGCGAATAAAAGCCGTAAACGTTGGTGCTAACGCCATTACTTGTTCCTTTTACAGAAACAGTTGCACCAACTAACCCTTCGCCTGTTGATGCATCTTTTAAATAACCGCTAACAGAATATTTTTGAGCAAAAACAGTTAAACTAAGAAACAAAAAAAGAAAAGAAATATAATATCTCATAAAATCAAAATAAATAATCGTAACACTTTAGTTGAACTTAAATTCGATAAAAGCGCGACAAATGTAGATATTGTTTTGAGTTGACATAATGCTTTTTTTAAAAATTAACAATTATTTAGTTTTAAAATTTTTATGATATTTGTCATGTTTATTAGCTGTTAATTCAACAATTAAAGGCATTTTGAGTCATTTTATCGAAAAAACATCTAAATAAAACTCCACTGACAGAACTATGACAATAAAAAAGATGTTTTGCTTAAAATTTGCTATACAAAAAAAGAGCGTTGGACAGACTTAAAGTTATAGCGATTACACACAAAACAGTTGATTTACACGAAATTGGAAAATTTCATGTGAGTGATGAGGAAGTAAAAGAACATTTACATCACTTAAAAAGTCAAATGAAATTAGATGAGCTTATGTATTTAAGCACTTGTAATCGTGTTGAGTTTGTATTTGTTACCGATGAAGAACTAAATTCTGATTTTTCTGTTCGATTTTTAAAAACATTTAAAAAAGAATTTTCCGTTGTTGAAGATGAAATTTTGCAAAACCAAGTTCAGTTGTTTGATGGAGCAGAAGCAGTTCGACATATTTACAATGTAGCTTCTTCAATAGATTCGGTTGTGGTTGGTGAAAGAGAAATTATTACGCAAGTGCGCAACGCTTACGAAAATTCCAAAAAAATGGAATTAACGGGCGATTTAATCCGCATATTAATGCGCACCACAATTGAAACCGCGAAAAAAGTTTATACCGAAACTCAAATTGCTACTCGCCCAGTTTCTGTTGTTTCTTTAGCTTATAAAAAATTAAAAGAATTGCATGTAAAATTAGATGCACGCTTTTTAATAATTGGTGCTGGACAAACCAACAACTTAATGGCAAAATTTTTAAAGAAGCATGGTTTTAAAAATTTTACCATTTTTAATCGCTCTTTACCTAATGCAGAATTATTAGCGAAAGAATTAAACGGAAAAGCAGAAAAATTAAGCGAATTACAAAACTATAAAAATGGTTTTGATGTAATTTTAACTTGTACTGCTGCTGCCGAACACATTATTTCTGCTGACCTGTATCGCTCACTTTTAAATGGTGAAACAGATAAAAAAATAATAATCGACTTATCAGTTCCAACTGATACAGACCCACAAATACTGCAAATTAATAAAGTCCATTTTATTGATGTAGCCGCGATACAAGCCATTGCTAACGAAAACATGGCTGAGCGTAAAAAAGAGCTAAACGCTGTTAATGTAATTATTGATGAAGCTATTATAAACTTCACAGGTATGCAGCGCGTTAGAAAAGCAGAACTTGCCATGAGTTTTGTTCCACAACAAGTAAAACAAATAAAAGAAACTGCTGTAAACGAAGTGTTTGCTAAAGAGATAGATACTATGGATGAAAATGCTAAAGCAGTTTTAGAAAAAGTATTAGCCTACATGGAAAAAAAATACATAAGCGTTCCTATGAAAATGGCGAAAGAAGTTTTATTAGACGACACAATTTAAGATGTAATATTTAATATTTTAGGATGTAATATTTGTGGATAAATTTGAGTTACAAAAAAGACTAAAGACATTTGCATTACGCTGTTATAAACTAACATCATCATTGCCACAAAATCAAGGTGGAAAATATTTTCAAAACCAATTAATGCGTTGTTCTATGTCGGCTTACGCAAATTATAGAGCCGCTTGTATTGGGCAGTCTAGAGCAGCTTTTGTTGCAAAACTAAGCATTGCTTTTGAAGAAGCAGATGAGTCTTATATTTGGTTAGACATGATTATTGAAACTGAAATATTGCCAAAAGATAAAGTAGAATTATTATTAAACGAAGCAAAAGAACTTGCTAGCATACTGGCTTCTGCACGTAAAAGCTCGCAACAAAACTAATATTACATATTAAATAAAAAATATTAATTAGGAATGAATAAAATCATTATAGGCTCTAGAGGTAGTGAATTAGCACTTTGGCAGGCAACTTTTATTACTGAAGAATTAAAAAAATTAAACGTAGAAGTTGAACTTAAAATAATTAAAACACAAGGCGATAAAATTCAGCATTTGAGTTTTGATAAATTAGAAGGTAAAGGATTTTTTACAAAAGAATTAGAAGACGCGTTACTAAGCAACGAAATAGATTTAGCAGTTCACTCACACAAAGATTTAACTACTACATTTCCTGATGGATTAACCATTGCTGCTGTTTCGTATCGCGAAAACCCGTCTGAATTATTATTGATTAGAAAAGAAGCTGAAGATTTAAAACAAAAATTTCATTTCAAAAAAAATGCTGTTGTAGGAACTTCTTCCGCTAGAAGAAAATCACAGTTACTAAGTTTTAGACCCGATGTAGAAATAAAAGATTTACGGGGAAACGTTCCCACTCGTATACAAAAATTACGTGACGGAGAATACGATGCAATTATGTTGGCATACGCTGGCGTAAATCGTTTAAAAATTGATTTAGAAGGATTTACCGTATTACGTTTAGATCCAAAAGAATTTATTCCGGCTCCTGCACAAGGAGTGTTAGGTCTCCAAATTAGAGACAACGATACAGCAGTAAAAGAAATAATTTCTAAACTAAACGATTCGTTAGTGCAAGAGTGCATAGGCATAGAGCGTAAGGTGTTAAATTTATTAGATGGCGGTTGCCAATTACCATTAGGTGTATTTTGCGATAGAGACGAAGATACCGAAGGAAACACAGTTTTTAAAACTTATGTATCTAAAGCAGACAAATGGAACGAAGCACCTAAATATTTATATTGGGAAACAGAAACTACAGAAAATGTAGCACAAAAAATTGTAGAACGTTTACACCAAATAAAACCATGTTCTGTTTTTGTTACTCGCGACCAACGCAAAAACGATCAGCTTTGCAATAACTTATCGTCAAATGGTTTCAAAGTAAATATGCGTTCGCTTATTGAAATGCAAGCGGTACCGTTTAAGTTGGAAGAAATTTTTGACTGGGTATTTTTCTCAAGTAAACATGCAGTTAAATTTTATTTTGAACAAAGTCCAAATTTAAATGCAGCAACAAAATTTGGCGCAATAAGTAAAGCTACGGCACAAGAATTACGTAAGTTTGGTAAATCGTGCGATTTTATTGGTAATTCAACCGACACTAAAATGGTGGGTAAACAATTTGCTGCGCGAGTGGGCGCTCAAAAAGTTTTGTTCCCGATTGCAAAAGGAAGTTTAAAAAGCATTCAACAACAATTTACAAAACAAGAACAAGTAAAAGATTTATTTGTGTACGAAACTATTAAGAAAAACGAAGAACCTGTTTCTGTAACTGACATTTGTATTTTTACAAGCCCTAGTAATGTGGAAGCGTTTTTCGAAAAAAATAAATTAACACCAGAGCAAAAAATAATTGCCATGGGCGATGCAACTGCTGCAACGCTAAAACGTTTTGGAGCAAGAGTGCACAAGCAACCTGTTTCGTTTGACGATTTGGGTTTGTTACAATCTGTTTATGCAATTTGCTAAAAAATAAAACTATTTAATTATGGGAAATATTACACACCGTCCACGTAGAAACCGCAAGTCGCAAGTAATTCGCGATTTAGTTCAAGAAAATAATTTATCTGTAAAAGATTTTGTTTTTCCTTTATTTTTTGAAGAAGGAAACAATAAAAAAACTGAAATTAAATCAATGCCAGGCATATTTCGTTTTAGTCCTGATTTATTATTGAAAGAAATAGAGTCGTGTATGAATTTGGGCGTAAAAGCATTTGCTTTATTTCCGAATATTGATGAAAAATTAAAAGATAAACACGCAACTGAAAGTTGGAATGATGATGGTCTATATCTACGAACCGTTAGTGAAATAAAAAAGCAGTTACCTGAAGCTTGTATTATTACCGATGTAGCCATGGATCCATATAGCAGCGATGGACACGATGGCATAGTTGAAAATGGTGAAATAATAAATGATGAAACGTTAGAAGTGTTAGGGAAAATGGCATTGGCGCAAGCACAAGCTGGTGCCGATATTGTTGCGCCAAGCGATATGATGGATGGAAGAGTAGGTTACATAAGAAACGTTTTAGATAAAGAAGGTTTTACAAATGTTTCTATAATGGCATACACGGCAAAATATGCAAGCGCTTATTACGGACCATTTAGAGATGCTTTGGAATCAGCGCCAAAATTTGGCGATAAAAAAACATATCAAATGAATCCTGCAAACGCAAAAGAAGCTTTGTTAGAAGCAGAATTAGATATAGCCGAAGGCGCAGATTTTATTATGGTAAAACCTGCTTTACCTTATTTAGATGTTATTAAATTGTTGGCCGATAATTTTTCCACACCTGTTGCAGCCTACAACGTAAGTGGTGAATATGCAATGATAAAAGCTGCTGCTGCTAATGGTTGGATAGATGGTGAAAAAGCAATGTTAGAAGCACTTTTAGGAATTAAACGCGCAGGGGCAAAAGTAATATTAAGTTATTTTGCAAAAGAGTTTGCTTTATTAAAGTAAACTAACGTTTTAGCTATATCTGTAAGTAA
Source organism: Bacteroidota bacterium (assembly GCA_040385525.1). Classification (GTDB taxonomy): domain Bacteria; phylum Bacteroidota; class Bacteroidia; order UBA4408; family UBA4408; genus JAZKHE01. Next base: position 259,428 of record JAZKHE010000002.1, on the reverse strand, counting down.
ATTTTTATATACGTTTAGAGTATACTATAAATATTTTATTCGCTTTTTTTCTTTTTAGAAAAACCTCTTAATAAAATATTGTTGCTAGCAGCTTTCATGTTTTGTTTAAAACCACCTGCACCATGTTTAATGTTTACTAGCGCATCATCGAGCGTTTGAGCAAAAACACTATCTACCAATAGTTTTCCAATTGTTCCTTTTCCTTCTCGAATATTATTAATAATAACTGCTAAATCATCAGTAATTATTGCTGCATTATCTGTTGTAACTTTTATTTGCAATAAAATTTGGTCCATTGTAATGGATTGTGCAGACGTAATAATGTCGTTATTTGCTAATTCTGATTGACCTGACTCACCCGGAATAATTATTATTAATTTATTACCCATTAATCCATCAGAACCAACAGTGGCTGTTGCATTTTTTTTAATGAATTTTCTTGAGTTGTCATCAATAATTAAATCAACCCTTACAGTAGAATCTGATATTTGTTGAATATCATCAACCACGCCCACATTGATTCCAGAAAAGCGAACATTATTACCAATCTGCAATCCGTTTATGTCCGTAAAAATTGTGCTGATATGAAAAGTATTGCTAAATAATTGTTGGCGTTTGCCAATAAAATATAAGGCTAATATAAAAAGCAAAATACTTGTTGAAATAAAAATTCCAAACTTTACATGTTGACTTGTTGTTTTTTCCATGATATAATTTATTTTACTCTGTATCTAAAACGTGCTACTATTTTCTTTCATTTAACTAAACAACATCTCTGCGCCACAAGCTACAGTGGCTCTTTACGTTCATTTTTTGTCTTGACACAAAAAACGAACCAAAAAAAGTCAAGACAAAACGAATGCTTTTGCACAAAGCCACTCGCTTTCGCGTTTTGTCAGGCTCGCGCGCGTCTCTCGAATTTAAGTAAATGCTCATTTATAAAGTTTTGTGCAACTACACAAATACTAATTCTTAATTTATTCAAAAAATGAGCGTACCCATTCATCGTTAGACTGTGACAATTCTTTAAAACTACCTTCAGCATAAACTTTACCGTCTTTAACAACAATAATTCTGTTTGCTGTAATTTTTGCACACTCAATATCGTGTGTAATTATTATTGATGCGGTATTAAATTTTTTCTGTACATCTAAAATTAATTTGCTAATTTCTTTTGATGTAATTGGATCTAAACCTGTTGTGGGTTCATCGTAAAGTATAAGTTCTGGTTTTAAAATTAACGCACGCGCTAAACCAACTCGTTTACGCATTCCGCCAGATAACTCAGAAGGCATTTTATTTATTGCTTCTTCTAAACCAACATTTTTTAGAGCTTCAAGCACCAGTGATTCTTTTTCTACAACTGATTCAAAAATTATATCACGCAACGGAAATTCTAAATTTTCTTTAACCGACATAGAATCATACAAAGCGGCACTTTGAAATAAAAATCCAATTTTTTTTCGGAGTAAATTTATTTTTTCATCTGATAAATCGTTGCATTGTTCGCCCAACAAAATAATATTGCCCGAATCGGGTTTTATTAAATTAACTAAACATTTAATAAGTACAGATTTACCACTGCCCGACTTTCCTAAAACAACAAGATTTTCATTTTTATTTACTACTAAACTTAAATCATCTAGTACTTTATTATTACCAAATTGTTTTTTTAAATTTTCTATTTTAACTACAGTAGAATCCATGTTATGAAAATAAACTGGTTAATTGAACTGCAATCATATCTAAAATAAAAACTGATAAAGAAGCAAAAACTACTGATGTATTTGCTGCTTGCGCAACGCCTTCTGTGCCTTTACTAGCATTGTAACCAATGTAGCAACCAATTATTGCAACAAAATAACCAAAGAAAATTGTTTTAATAAAAGCAGGGAAAATATCGGCGAAAGAAAGCGATTCGAATACTTGCAAAACAAATAAAGCAAAACTAACATCACCTTTTAAATTTACACCAACAAAAGCTCCGTACAAAGAAATAGCGTCGGATAAAATGACCAACAATGGTAACATAAAAGTTGCAGCTACCACGCGTGTAACTACAATGTATTTAAATGGATTTATTCCTGAAACTTCCATGGCATCAATTTGTTCGGTTACCTTCATAGAAGCTAATTCTGCACCAATACTTGAACCCACCTTACCCGCAAAAATTAATGCAGTAATTACTGGGCCAATTTCTCGAATAATAGAAACAGCCACCATAGCTGGCAACCATGATTCTGCACCAAATTCAACTAAAGTTGGACGCAATTGTATGGTTAAAACAAGTCCCATAATAAAGCCTGTAATGGCAACCAACGAAAAAGATTTGTATCCTATTAAATAGGATTGTTTTATTAATTCTTTAAACTCAAAAGATGGGCGAAAAGCTTGTTTAAAAAACTGAATACAAAACGAAGCAAATAAAGAAATTTCAATAAAATATTGTTTTACTTTTTTAAAAAAGCTACTTAAATATGTAATTGAATTTTCTTCCATTATTTATTTTATTAAAAACAAACTAGTTTAAATATCTTCTTAAAATCCAAACAGCTGTTTCGTGCGCTGACATTAAACCGATAATAAAATCAGTTGTTACAGCATCAATGTTTTTAGAATTAGTGCCTTCAATATTTTTTCGTAAATGAATAATTATTGTTTCGTAGTCGGCAACAATTTCTTTAATCGTATCTTTTGAAGAATGGTATTTTGCAGGATGTTCTTTGATTAAAGACAATTTAGAAAACTCCGTCATTGTTCCAATTGTCTTGTGTCCTAATTTACCTATACGTTCAGCAATTTCATCAATAGATTCTTCTAGTTGTTTGTATTGAGCTTCAAACAGTTTATGTAACTCCATAAAACTATCTCCAGAAACATTCCAATGCGCTTTTCTAGTTTTTATATACAAACTCATTTCGCTTGATAGTACAACATTTAATAAATCGGTTGTAGCTTTAATTTTTAAATCGGGAATTCCAATATTTAGTTTCATTTTATTTAGATTTTAGTTTTATATTTAATACTTTGGTTAATAATGTAGATTTTGCAATTGGTTCGGGATTTCCTAATAAAAAACCAATTGGTTTTAATGGTTCGGAATGATCGAAAATTACTTTTAAAATGGCGGTAATTGGAATGGAAAGTACCATGCCAGAAACACCCCAAATTGAACCAGCTATTATAACTCCAACCATAGTAACCAATGCGTTTATTCGTACTTTATTACCAACAATTTTTGGCACAATTATATTATTATCAATTAATTGAACTAAAGAATTTACAACAATAATTCCTGCAATTATTGATACATCTGTTGAATTTCCTAAAGTTGCAAAAATGCTTATTAAACCCGCAGCTAAAATTCCGATGTAAGGAATTAAATTTAAAACTGCAGTTATAACTCCCAGCAAAAGAGCATATTTTACGCCTAAAATGAGAAAACCAGTTGTAGTTAAAGTTGCAACAACAATTAGTTCGATAAACAAACCAACAATATAACTATGCACAACTACATTAACTTGGTTAAGTACTTCTACCAATGTTGTTTTATTTTTTTCGCTTACTACTTTGTATAAAAATTCAACAAAAAGTTTACGATACAATAAAATTAAAAAAGTATAAATAGGTATTAAAACAACGTTAACTAATGTTGATGTAAACGAATTTAAGGTGCTACCCATTAAATTTCTATCGCTACTAAAAGTTTCGTTTTTTATTTGTTCAACATAACCTTGTTGTTGATTATAACTCATGTTATAATTTAACTTAATCCACTGTTGTAAATGTTTGTAGTGCAAAAAGAAATTTGTTTTTATTTGTTGCCAATCGTCTGTTATATCAGATACTTTCCACGAAACAAAAAACACAACGCTTGACACAATTAAAACAAATAGAATAACTGCTAACAAAACTGCAATAACGTGAGGAATTCTAATTTTTAGATTTAAAAAAACCACTACTGGTCGTAACAAAATTGCTAGCAATAATGATAGCAAAAGTGGAAGTAATATTTGCTGACCAAAATACATAAACACAACAATTAAAGCTATTGTAATTAATGTAAATGAAATTTTAGCGTAAGCCGGAAATATAATTGATTGATTGTTATTGTCCATTTTAATTTTGTAAATTATCTATAATCGTGGTTTTTAACTTCTTTCTTTTTAGTAAAAGCATTTATTAAAAACAAAACAACTGATTTTATTCCATCGGTATTTTTTGAAACAAGATTTGTTATACCAATTTGCATAACAGTACCTAGTATTTTTTTTAATGGTCCATCTTCTTCACGCACCATTATTTTTTTAGAAATAAAGCCCGAGGCTAAACTAATCGCTGTTGAAAGCATATCAGCCTGATCGGTTGGTGAACTTGTAAATTTTTTAATAGATTTTGTTATTAAACTTATTGGATTCAAATTATCATAAGCTTCTTTAATTTCAACTTTTAAAATTTTAGCTTCTGCTGATTGTTGCTCCTCAAGCAAAACAATTGCTTGCCTAAGTTCTTGTGCGTTTGTAATTTTTGTCATATTAATTTATCATTTTTAAGATGATGGAATTACTTACTTTTCTTTTTATCCAATTGTGCAATAAGAAATATAATATAAAACCTATAAAACCATAAAAGGCGGCAACACACAAAAAACCAATGTATAAGCTTGCGAACAATGTGCCTAGCCAAATCGCCAACCCAATATTTGCAAATATTAAAAACAAAGAAAAAACAAGTAGAAATGAAAATCGAGAAATAAAACTAGATAATATATCTGCTGATTTATCAATTGCTTTGTATTTGTATAAGGTTAAACTCGTTTTTCCAAACTGTTCAATTTTCTCAAAAATCGGTTCTATTAAAGGTGTGTCGTTTTCCAAAATTTTATGGTTTTATAGGTTTAAATCAAAAAGGTATTAGCTTTTTTGAGTTTTAACTTCGTCTCTTAGTTCTTCAAATTTGTGTTTGCCATTTTCGTACTGACTAACAGCTTCTTCTTTAACAGCATCAAATTTTTCAGTAAAACTGCTCAACAAATCTTCTAACTTTTCTTTCACTCCATCAAGTGAATCAGAACTTTTTTTAGCGATTTTTCTTCTTGTTTCAGAACCTTTATCTGGCGCAAATAATACGCCTAACAAACCACCTACTGCAACTCCTGCTAACGCAGCAATTAAAACTTTACTTGTTGTGTTCATCTTTTTATTTTTTAAATTGATTAATAATTTTTAAAGTATTTTTCTTCCTTGAATAACTCTAAGTATAACTGCGATAACTGCTATCACTAATAATACATGAATTATTCCTCCTATGTTGTAACCAACAAAACCTATTGCCCAAAGTATTACTAATATTACTGCAATTGTGTATAATAAATTTCCCATTGTTTTTAATTTTTTATAAATGAATAGCTAAACCAAATGTTGAAAGACCAGAAGCTAAATCAAGAAACAAACCTACTTTGTTGTTTAAATGATATTCTGTTCCGATGTGTCCGTCAAGATATAAACCAGAATTACCTTTATATACAGTTGTGTTTCCGTAGTAACCATTTTCCCAAGTTGTTTTTCTAATAGCAACACCCAAAGAGCCCGCTAAATAAAAATCCCAATTTGAACCTGCACCCAAAATTTCGTCAAAATAATAAGTACCTTTTACACCAATAGGAATAACTGTTTGACGATAGTAATAATTTTTGTAAGTATATTTTGGATCGCCCCAGTAATTATATTTTTTATAAGAATAATACGTTATAAAAGGTGCAAGTGTGAAATTTTTAGCAACATCAAATTCATAATTTAAATGCAATACTGGAGTGGTTTGACCAATGTAGCCGTAGTAACCAATTCCTAAACCTGCATTTAATGTGCTACCGTATTTTTCTGATGTTGATGATTTTGTTTCTTGCTGGGCAAAGGCGCTGTTACTTGCTATAAAAAGCACTATTGCAATAATTAATTTTCCTGTTTTCATTCTTGATTGTTTTGATTTATTATTTATTTAATTGTAATTGTTTTAAATTTTTAAACCTGCAGTTAACTGTAACCATTGGTTTTTGTATCTTGGTGTGTATGATGATCCATCACCATTATTGTTTTGAAAATCCCAACCCATTCTGCCAGACAACACAAAATGATCGATATTAATATCTGCACCTACAACAAAACCTAAAGCGTTTTTGCGTAAGTTATCGTTATTAAATTCTTGTTCTTGTTCTGTGCTATTTACGCCCCAAGTGTAAGTAGTTTTTTGACTCATTAAATACGAAAATTGTGGGCCAGCAAGTAATGTTAAAAATTGCACAGGCTTAATTTGTAATTGTACAGGAACATCAATATGATTTGTTGTGCGTGTAAGAGAATAAGGCGAACCTAACAAAGTACCACTTGCTTGAAATCCTTTTTGAGACAATAATATTTCTGGTTGAACACCAATAAATTTATTAATAGGAATTCCTAAAAAAGCACCACCTGCAAAACCTAATTTTGAATCTGCTCTAAAATCTTGACCTTGCTCATCCCAAACGTTAGAATAATTTGCTCCCGCTTTTACTCCGAACGAAATTTTTTCGCGAGAATCTACATCATTATTTTGTGCTTTTGTATTTATTGAAAATAAAACAGAAGCAACTGTTGCTATTAAGAATATTTTTTTCATGGTTATTATTTTTTAATGTGAATTAATTTTCACACCACAAAGGTTGTGTATTTGCTTAGTACAATCGTTACATTAGTATTTACTTATGTTACACATTTTACGTTTTAGCAAATAAAAAAAGAGTAATGAAAAACTCATTACTCTTCTTCCTCTTAATTAGGAACTAATTAAAATAACACACCAATTAACTATTTTTTGCTTCTTTCAGTTAAGCCACTAAATGCTCTACCTAACTCTTCCATATCGTGATTAAACTCTGCTTTAAAAGATTCCCAACCTTCTTTACCTTCAGCTTTATACTCATCTAATTTTTTTTGCATATCGCTATTTTTTTGTTCTAACGCTGCAATATCTTTTTTGTATTGCTCTCTAGCTTCTTTCTTTTCGCCTTCAACTCTTAAATTAAACGCAGCTATGCTTCTATTATTCTCTTCTATTTTTTTTGCAGTTTCAATTCTGTATGCTTCAATATCTGAAACATATTCATCGTTTGCAGTTTGTAATTCGTTGTTTGATTCGATTACTTTTTCTTCTGCTTCCTTTAATTTGTCGGCAGATGATGTGCAACTAACTACTGTTGTTACTGCAAAAACTCCTAATGCTATTTTAAAAATTGATTTTTTCATTTTGATTTTTGTTTGTTTTGGTTTATAATTCTGATATTATTTTTTTAATTTCTTCTTTAGTTTTACCCAATTTAATTTGAAGTTTCCCTAACAATTCGTCTTGTTTTCCTTCAATTAATAGTAAATCATTATCGGTAAGTATTGCAAATTTTTGTTTTAACTTTCCTTTTGTTTCGTTCCAGTTTCCTTTTAATTCGTTTAAGTTTGTCATAATTAATATTTATTTGCAAAATAATTTTTGCACTACAAAGGTTGCTTTAATAACAGTTTGTTATGTTACACAAACGCTTTAAATAGTTACATTATTTACGCATTAACTATTTATTGTTGCGAAATTATTTTACCCGTTTGAACTGTTTTGTTGTTTGAATTAACATGATAAAAATAAACACCAGCAGAAAGGTGGTTTGTATCTATTGTAGTTTCATTTTGATTCAAAACTTTGCTTACAACTTCAACACCTAAAACAGTATATATTTTTAACTCTAAATTAGTGTTAGCTTCTAAGTTTGTATTTGTAATGTGTATTGAATTTAAAAATGGATTTGGATAAATAGTAATCAATTTCTCATCATTAAACAAATCAGAAACACCTGTGTTTAAAGCATTACAGCCGGCTGGCATTGTAGCTGTAACAGCTGTTGTTGTTAAAGCACCTGCGGTTGTTAAAGCACGACCATTAAGTGTAACTCCAGTATTTATTGCTCCCAAAGCACCATTGTTACAAATTATTGTTCCGCAAAAAACAGAATAATTATTTATGCTTACTGCTCCTTCTACTTTCCAATAAACATTTTTTGCTTGTGCACCGTTAGTTAAAATAACTTTAGAGTATGTACTTGTAGATAAAGCACCATTTATTTGAATTACAAAAACTGCATTAGCATTTCCTTTAGCGTTTAAATAAACAGTATCGGTTAGTGTTGCTGCGGCATCCATTAAATAAGTATGCGGCGTTAGCACTAAATTTCTACCAAACTGTGCTGGATATAATAATTTAATATCGTAAGCTAATGTATTTACGTAATCGTAAACCAATAATAAATCTGCAGCACATTGCGCTGTAGAAGCATCTGGAAGTTGGTGAATGTTCCCAGAAACTAATAATGGATCATAACCAGTAGTTGAACCAACGTTTGTACCTACATCACCACTAACCGTGGTAATACCTGTGTTTGTTACATCGCCTGATGCAGAGAACAATGCATAACATTCTGTACTACGTAATGTTGGTGCAAGCGGACCAGAGAGAACAACGCTACCACAACCTGTTGGAATGTAAGCTAAAACTCCATTAACTTCTATTGCTCCATTTGTTGTAAGTGCTCTACCTTCTAATGTATCGCCTACACTTAAATTAATTGCTCCTCCGTTAGAAATTATTGTTCCGCGCATAGTTGAACCTGTAGCCATACTTACTACGCCATCAACTTTCCAAAAAACATTACAAGCCAATGCGCCATTTATTAATTTTACTTTTGATTGTGCTGCTGCAGAAAATGCTCCTTGAATTTTAAAAATAAATACTGCATTAGAATTGTCTTGAGCATCTAATGTTAAATTTAAATCTAATGTTGTGGCACCTGTTATAGATCTTACACCTGGTGTAAGTGTTTCTCCATTACCAATTGAATTACCAACAGGAAATAATGTTGCTACAGTACTTTCTAATTGATTGTATGCTATAAGTAAATCGGCAGCGCATTGTGCACTAACGCCGTTACCATCATTCATAACACCATTTACATTTCCAAAAGCAGTGCTCGACCCGCTATTTGTACCTACGTTGCCAGTAATTTGAGAAATACCAACATTACTAACTGCTCCGTTAGAAGAAAACAAAACAAAGTTTGCTGCTGTGCCTAAATTTGGTGCTTGACTATAACTTAAGTTTGTAATTAAAAATGATGCTCCTATTAAATAAAGTAATTTTGTTTTCATTTGCTCAGTATTATAGTATAAAAGAATTTTTATACAGAGCAAAGGTCTTTACTATGAGGGAAGAAATTTTATATAACTCTAACAATAAGTTATATAAATCACACTTGTTATTTATAATTATTCAATTTAATATCTTTTAAATCAATTTCGATATTATTTGCTGTGTGGTTAATTTCTGCTTTAAAATTTTCCCATCTTACTTTTTCGTCTTCTTTGTAAATATTTAATTGCTTTTGCAAGTCGTTGTTTTCTTTTTCTAAACTTTCAATTGTTTTATATAATTTGGAATTAGTGCTAGTCATTCCTTTTATTTCTTTAATTTTTTTTTCGTTGTTTTTAATTTTACTGTCTATGCCATTTTTAAAAACAATCCACTCACTAGTGTATTCAACTTTTTTTATAACTTCGTTAGTAACAACAAGCTCAATGCTAGAATCTTTAGTTTGCGATTTTTGTTCTTGTACAAGATCAAAAGCGTCTGGTGTTTTTTCGTGCGATGTACACGAAACAATAAATAGTGTTGATAAAAATAAAAATGCAGAAGAATAATGTTTTAATTTCATATAAATTGTTTTGTTATTTAATAATAATTGTATTAGAAACTGGAGATTCAGTAGCCCATTGTTCTAGTGTAAATATTTGCTTATATAGTTTTGGCTCCACACCAAGTTCTCCTGTAAAAGGATGATCGAGAAGAATAATAATAAAAATAAATGCGCCAACAAAAACACCTAACATTGCATTTAACAAAATGTGCATTTTGCTATGTTCAATATCTAACAACAATGAACACAAAAAAGTAATAAGTGCTCCAAAAATTATTGGTAACCAAATTGGCGATGGTATTTCTGCATCAATAGAAGATGTGCGTAATCCTCTATACATAGAGAGTTCGCTAAGATGACTAAACATTTGAGAAACAAGTTGAATTTGAAATGGAGTTTTAGGATTTAGATGTTCCATTACATAAAAAACTTTATTAAACGATTCGGGTGTTTTTCTGCTTTGCTTCATCATTTCCATACTTGGAAACTCTTCGTCAACTACGTTATAAACAAAATTTAGATATACAGTCATTAATTTTTTAGATTCAACTGTATCAGGATAATGCTTAATGTCTTGATATAAATTCATTGCAGAACTACCCTCTTTACTCATGTTGCTGTGTGCTTCGTTATATTGTTCCCAAACCAATAACATTACAAAACTTAGTAACAAAGCATAGAAACTTGCAATTGATAAATAAAGAAATCCTGTTACTTCGTTGTGCGATCGTAAAATATTTAAACGAACATATTTTCGGAAAACATAAGTGCAAACGGTTGTAAAAAGTGCTGAGAAAAAAACGATTAAAACAAAAAGCAAAAACGGAGGCATTTGCAGCATATAATAGGTAATTGCCATTTTATAACAAGAAATTTAAAGTGTAATTTATTGCTACAAAGATGGTGCTAATGCAAAATCAATCGTTACAAAACAATTTAATTATATTACATTATTCACATATAATTAGATGTCATCAGAAAACATTTTCGTTTTTCTTTCGGTCTTTTTTAAACTTATTACGTGGTGCTTCGTTATTTAAATCGTTCATATCTTTGTACGCCTTAATTAAATCGTCTGGCAAATCTGCTTTATAAGTAATTTTATAAAATGAAAAACCATTGTAAGGAACAACACTTTTTCCAGCATAAATTTTTACTTGTTTTTCTACAGCCTTATTTTTTAAACTTGCTATAAATACTTTTTCTCTTTGCTTATTTAATAGATTAAATTTATTATTAATGAGAGCAGAATCTACAACCAAAAAACATTTTTCTTGAATTGTATTTATTTTATAATTGCTATGTTTATTTAAATAACTTACAAATAATGGTTCTTTTACTGACATTTTTTCTACCGCGATAGAATCTTTGTAACTAAAAACCCCTGCATTTTTGCTTTTAAAATATTTTTTCTTTGCTTCAAAAAATAAAATATACTCTTTTTCTTTAGCAGTAAATTGTTGCGGATAAACATAAATAAATGCATCAGGATTATCGGCTAAATAATTTGCCATTTTTCTGCTAAACTTTTCTTGCTTGCGGAAAAGATTACTACTTTTTGTTTCCCATTTTAATGTAAGTGCGTCTTCAATTTCTGTTTCAATATTTTTTACTTTTACTCTATACGGAAGCTTTGCTGGCTTAACAAAAATATTTTCTGCAACATCAAACAACACGTCTTTTAAATGAAATTTAGGGTTTTTTAAATCGCCAGTAATTGGAATTTCGTAATCTATAACATTTCCAAATTCGCGAACTAACGCCATAATTACCCGCATAGGTATCCACTTGTCGCCTTTGTTTTTTATTCGTTCTCCAACTCTGGGATCTATAATAACTAAATGGTTTGTGCTTTTAATATTTCCATTTCTAACATTCCAAACGCCATTAAATTCTAGCATACCTCTATCAAAAGGAAACGATGTAAGCGAAATAGTATAAGGATTAAACATTGCAAGTGGCAATTTTTGTAAATTATATTGCATATCAAAATCAGAACTATCTTTAGGATTTATACTAAGATTTACCCAGAAATTTCCATAAGGTTTAATCCCAGATTTTAAAACTACTTTTACTCTGTTGTGCTTTTTATCAATAGAATCGGCAAGTACAAAAAACGGATTTAATTCTACTGAAAACTTTTCATTTAAAGCGTAATCATTATATTTTAAATCACCATTATAAATAGCTAGCTTATTAATTTTATAATTGCTTTCAAAAAAATTCTTTGATAGTATTTTTATATAATTAGCTATTTCAATTAATAAATTAAATCGTTCGGCATTATCTTTTGCGGCTTTAATTGTAGCCCCTTTTTTACCAAACATAGTTTGCACATTATCTAACGAATCGTAGCGTTCGTATTTAAAATAAGGTTGAGTTAGAGCTATTGAATCGTAGTAATATATGTGCTTTTTAGGGCTAATTTCTTTTACTGCAATTACCAATTTTTTAAACGAAACATAATCATCAATAGGTGTTTTTCCAAAATGAAAATCGTTAATGGCAAGTGTTCCTGAATTAGTAACGTTTTCTTTTTCAACAAAATTGCCACTCGATTTTATATTTGCATCTAATGTTGCAGAAAGACTACCATCGTTAGATAAATCTTTAAGGTATTGTTCAACTATACTCAGATTTAATTTTTTGACTAGAAGCGCCAAATTATAATCTTTGTTTTTAGTATTAATAGTAAAATTACCATTAATATCTCCTGTGCCTAATCCTGATTGAAAAGAAAATTTTGTTGCAATTGTATCTACATTCCAGTATAAGCCTTCGCTATCTATATTTACGTTTTTAATAAAGTAACTTATTGGAGTTGTAACTTCGCGATAATGAAACTCACCATTTTTTATTTTTATTTTAAGTAAATTAAAATGTACTGGTGGCTTATTTATATCCGCATTTTCTTTTGAAGAAAATTTAGTTATTAAGTCATTAAAATTAAAATCCTTTTTATTTTGAATAACTATTCCATAAGGATTATTTAATGTTATTTCGCTTATTTCGTATGTTTTATAAAACAATTTAAGCATAGAAACATTTGCCACTAAACTTTTAGCAGAAAAAAATAAACTGTCTGAAAGCTCTTTTTTTGAAGGGTTTTCGAACTCATAAATTTTTAAATCGTGTATATAAACATATCCTGTAAATAAATTTACGTAAGCCCAATCTAATGTTATTTGGCGCCCAGTATATTTTTCGTCGTATTTTTCTACAACATATTTTGCAATTGATGATATAAAAACAACAACTACAATACAAGTAATTAAAATGGTGGTAATAAGTACGAGTAGCGTTTTTTTTAATTTTTGCATGTTATTAGTATTGCTTAATTCGCTTATGATTCATCTTTTGTTGTACGAATTAAACTAATACCAGAAATAAAAAATATAAGTCCTAAAATACTATATACTATTAGCGATTTAACTGCATGTGCACCACTTAATGTATTTACAAATAATATTGCCGAATAAATTAATGCTATTATTCCTAGCGCAGTTAATATTGTTCCAAAGATTCTTTTAATGTTCATTCTTTTATTTTTTAAAATAATTCGTTTGTGAATTTAAAATCACATTTATTTTTTTCCTTTTCCGCCGCCGCCATTTCCTTTATTACCATCTCCACCACCGCTTTTGTGCTGTCCGCCTCCTTGTGGTTTAGATTGTCCGCCACCATTTTGTTTTACTTGTGTTTTATGTGGCGCTGCGCTTTTATTATTTTGTTTTACACTTTTTTGTGGTGAGTTACCTTTTCCTGGTTTTTGTCCGTTTGTTTTTTGCGGGCCACCACGATAACCTTTTGCATATTTTCTTTTATATTCTTTAAAATAAATATGCGGATCGTTTCCTCTGTAATCTGTCATCACTACTTTGTAACCACCATATAAATCGTAGTTTCTGTAATGAGTAGGAAGTTGATTTCTACGTAACCAAATTCCATTTCCATAATAAATAAACATAGATGAGTTAACGTCGTAATAAGCTTCTACATCTGGTAAGTAATAATAACGTACTTCCGAATATCCTGCTGGACCCCATGGCGGGGGAGTGCCAATATTTATAGTTACTTGTGCTTTTATTATATTAGTAAATAGTAATGCAATTACAAATAATAGTAGTTTAAAATTTTTCATAGTTTTATTTTTATAAATTATTTTTTTGGGTGTTCTTTAACATATTTATTTAGCACATTATTTAATGTATTTAAATAGGAACACAAATTTTGAATTGTAATTTCCGGATGTTTTTCATCAGGAATTGTTATTGGCATCTCATCAATATATTTTGATAACTCCGGATATTTTTCATTTATCGTCATTGTTGATTTCAAAATTTTAGCATTCAAATCCGCTTCCATTTCAACATTTTTTTCTTCATTATGAGGGTTATATTCATAAAGAGCTGGCTGAATTTGTTCGTGGATATTAGCAACAATTTTATTTATTTTTTCTTCAGAATTTAATTCGTTTTCCATCGTAATAATTTTAAAATTCAGAATTTATTTTCTTGAAAAATGTTCTCTAACAAAAGCGTATTGTTGATTCTCTGTTAATTTATCGGTTTGCTTAACCTCAATTTTTATTTTTGAAAAATGATTATCTTCTCTTAGCAGATTAAACAATTCAACTTTTGCATCAGTAGGACCAAAAAGAACTACTTCAGTATAATTTTTAATAACCTCGCCTAATTTTTTATAATATTCAGATTGTTGATGTTGTTCTTTATTGTGCATTAGGTTTTCACTTTTGTTTAGGCTCTGTTCTTTTTCTTCGTGTGTAAATTTTGATGTTATAATTTCTGTTTTCATGGAGGTTGTAAATTCCATTAAATGAGCAGTGGAATGATCCATCCAAATCCCTATACTTTTCGATACTGTCATGATGTTTATATATTAAATTTTATGTTATAAAGGTGGGTATCTTTAACTATTTATGTGTTACACAATTTTTTTTATGTTTACATTATTCACACTTTTTCCATGTGTGCTTTAATAAGATAGTTATTTGAATGTTGCTTTTCTTTTATTTAGTATAACTATAAAGCCCCGTATTTACTTTTGTAAATCAGACAGCTTTCAGAATTATAAAAAGCAAGTAATTGTATAAGTGCCAACAAACTAATAATTTAAAAACAAAAAAGACTGCCTGATAAAAATCAGGCAGTCTTTTTAAAAAACAATTTTCAAATTTATTTCGCCGGAACAATATCAATTAAAACTGTTCTGTTGTAAAAACGTTCTTCAGGATATTTGTTTTCGAATGGTGCAGTGTTAGCATCTTCTCCAAAACCAATTACTTCAAAAGTAACATCATTTCTTCCTTTAGCTTTTAATGCTTTTTCCATTGTGGTTTTAACATCATTAGCTCTGGCAGCAGAAAGTTTTTTATTATTTGCATCGTCGCCAATAACATCGGTATGACCATGTATAATAACTTTTCCATCTTTAGGTATTTTTGGAACTACAACTTCAGTAAGATACTTGTCGTACATTTGAACTGCATTCGACTCGTTGAATTCGTAAATAACACTAAAACGCATTGCTTGTTCTGTTACAGGAGGAGTCCAAAGTACCATACTTACATCAGCTTCAGATTTAACTGTTTTACCTTTTTTGGTAATACCAATCATTGTTACTTTATAATCGCCTTTCGCATTTGTTCCTAAAATATCTTTTCCAGGAATACTAACTTTATCTTCGGTATATGGTCCAAATGTTTGAACAGTACCTTTATCATCTTTAGCTTCTAAAGTCCATGATGTAAAAGGTTCTTTTTGTTCGCCAACACTAAATGTTACATAACTATCAGCAGGAGCTTTTTGAACAGTAAGAATTTGCACTGGTTTTAAAGGTGCACTAGGGCCACTTTGAAACTCCATTAACAATTCTGGAGAAGCACTTTCAATAGAAACTCTTCTTTCGCCTTGGTAAAGCAATTCTAATTCTTTCGTTCCGCCACTATGTGTAGATAAGTTTTTTGGTTTATCTAAACCTTGCACATCAATTCTTGAACTTTCAATTCCAAAAACATCAACTAAATATTTTTTAGTGTTTTGTGCTAAAATTAAACCATCTGCTGATCCACTTTCTGTAGAACCAACTAATTTAACTTTAGTAGAAGGATTTTTAACCATTCTATCACCAAGAATATTCAATACATTGTAATACACAACCATTTGTCTTTCTGAACGGCCTGACATATTTTTAGGTGTAAACAATTGTACTTGATCTTCTTTAAAATCAACTACTTGATTTTTATTAAGTTTAACATAACGCTCTGGAATTTCGTTAGAACCCAAATCGAAAAACACATAATTACGCAACGGAAAAGTTTCAACAACCAAACGTTCTGCGGGTATGTTTTTTGGAGAGTTAACAGTAAAACCTGTTTTAGTATTTTCTACTACAACTGTTTCCACAACTGGTTCTTTAGGTTTGTCTGGCACAACGGCAACTACCGCTTCTTCTTTGTGTTTTTTATGACCAACACCTAATTTAAGAGCAGCACCTGCACGTAAAGTTGTAATATTCCATGTTTCAATAGATCTTGGATCTTGTCCGAAATAAGGATGAAAAGATACAAATGGAGAAAGTACAAGTTGTGTACGTTTAGCTTCAGCAGTAAGCGGAATATCATAACCCGCACCAATTTGCATTGATATTACTGTTTTGTTTACATCACTTAAATCTCCTGTAATAGCTTCATTTTCAGTTTGATCAGGATACTCTGGATTTTTTCCTAATTTGTAAACAAACGATTTATCGTAGTTTAAAGCTATACGCGGACCAGCATACAAATAGAAATTTGATTTGAATGGCGCAAAACGTAAATTAGGTTCAATACTAATGTAAGTAAGTTTAGTTTCTAAATCTGCAGGACAATTACACGGTGTAGTTTGTGTATCGTATTTGCTTCTACGGCTATCGTAACCAACTTGTAACATAACTCCCCAACGAGATTCTGGCTTGTAATATTCAATAAGTGGCGCAACATATAAGCCTACTCCCGTTCCGTTATGAAACGCAATTGGAGGAGCAAAATCTGCTGTTAATTGTTGAGTAGAGCCACGGTAAAAATTTACGTTAGCTGCACCCGCAGCACCAAACCACCACGATGGTTTAGTGTTTAAAGTATCTTGTGCTTGTGTAGTAGTTTGTATACCAGTTAAAATTAAAGTACCAAGTACTAGTTTTTTAACGTTCAGTGTATATGGGAACCTTGCCTTGCAAGATTCCTTTTTAAGTTTATTTATAGCTTTCATTTTTAATTAATTATGGTTTTGTAATTTTATTTGTTCCGCTTAAAGAAACAGCACCGTTTAAAACAAGTGTTCTTCCTACTAATTCAGAACCTGAATTCATTGTAATAGATGTTAATGCCATTATGTTTCCTTTAAAAGAAGTGTAGTCGCCAATTGTAGCAGAACTACCAACTTGCCAAAAAACATTATCTGCATTTGCACCACCAGTAAGAATAACGTTACCGCCAGCTGCTGAAGGAAAAGGAGCACCACCAATTGTGTTTAGTGCTGTTCCTGCTTGAAAAATCCAAACAGCATTAACATCGCCTTGTGCATCAAGTGTTAAATTACCCGATTGAATCAAAATATCAGAAGCTGTTTTGTATATACCAGGAGCTAATGTTTGACCTCCTAAATCGCCTAAAATAGCTGCGGGTGCTGGCGTAGTAGCTCCTTCTGCAGCGTCATAAGCCGCTTGTAAATGCGATTTAGATAATATTAAATTAGCAGGAGTTGGAGCAGCATCATCTGCAGCAAAAAACTGACCATTGTTAATAACACCGGGTCCACCATCTACTACAAAAAATCCAGTAATTGAAGAACGGAATCCAGGACTAATTCCAACATTTAAATTAGTAATTATACTTGCACCAACATTTGTAATTCCAGCGGCTGCAAATATTCCATAACTATCAGCTGTGTTTAAAACAATTGGATCTGGACCTAATGGCGCATCTGTAGAAAAAGTCCACACATAATTATTTGTTAATGAAGTACCTGCTAAATTTTTAGCAGCAGTTGTAATTGTAGCAACATACGTTGTACCTGATAAAAGATTAACAGATGGAGTAAATGTTGCAACAGTACCAGCATAAGTAACTACACCACTAACAGCATTTGTTCCTTCTTTAATTATAAAAGTTAAAGATGTTATTGTTGTAGCATCCATAGCTTCGCTAAAAGTCGCAGTAATAATTTTATTTAAGTTTACGTTAGTTTCGTTGTTAAACGGATCAGTTAATATAACTGTAGGAGGAACAACTGTAACAGTTTTAAATGTCCAAATAAAATTTCCTGCAAGTGCAACACCAGCTGGGTTTTTAGCTCCAATAGTAATTGTACCTGTGTATGTTTTATTTGATAATAAATTACTACTTGGAGTAAAAGTTGCTCTAACACCTGAGTAAGTTACCGTTCCGGCAATTGGCGTAACACCATCTGTAATAGTAAACGTTGCAGATGTAATTGTTGTAGCATCCATTGCTTCGCTAAAATCAGCAGTAATAATTTTATTTAATGGAACATCAATATCATTATTTGCAGGATCAGTTAATATAACTGTTGGTGCAAGTGTTGAACCTGTTGTAAATCCCCACACATAATTATCTGCCATTGCAATTGCTGTTGAGCTTTTTGCAGCTGTAGTAATTGTAACTGTATAACTAGTGTTTGATACCAATGCAACTGATGGAGAAAAAGTTAGCATATTGTTAGCATAAGCCACAGCTCCAGTAATTGCTGTTGTACCTTGCTTAACTATAACAGATGTAGTGTTAATAGTTGCTGCATCCATTGGCATATTAAATGTTGCTGAAATAACTTTATTTAAAACAACATTAGTTGCATTTGCAGTTGGGTCGGTTTCAATAACAATAGGAGCAATAATAGCACCTGTGCTAAACGACCAAATGTAATTGGCTTGCAAAGCATTACCTGTCAAATCTTTTACTGCCGTAGTAACCTTACCAGTATAAGTAGTGTTTGGTTTTAAAGCCAATGTTGGTTTAAAACTCATTGTTGCTGTTTCTGCATCGTAAGATAACGCTCCAGCAATGTTTGTTCCATTTACTAATGTAAATGAAGCTGTAGTAATTGTTGTCGGGTTCATTTTTTCGTTAAACGTTACCGTAACGATTTTATTAAGTGGTACATTAACTGCTCCATTTACTGGGCTTGTTATTAGTACAAGAGGGCATAAACCTACATTTTCGATAAATTTATCCTTTTTACAACTAATGCCAAATGCAATTGGCAAAATAGCGAGTATTGATAATAGTTTTTTCTTTCTCATTTTTTTAGTTTTAAGTGAATTAATTTTCACGAAGCAAAGGTGATACCGAATAGCACTAAAAACTTTATACAAAAAATTAAAAAGTTTACATCAATTACAGATATAAAAATTTATAAAAACAAAAAAAACACCCTACATATATATGCAGAGTGTTATCTCAATTTACTAATCACACAAATACTTTAGTCAAAAAAATCCCACACTGGGTAGCCAGCAATAACAAGTATCATAACGGCTATAAAGGCAACAATAAACATTACTACATATTTATTTACGCTAAACTCTTTAACAAGTTTTTTAATTGGATAAATAACATAATTATTTAGCGGAGTAAAAAAACCTTTATCAAGCACTAAATAAAATTTGCTTGGTTGTTTTTTTGAACTATTAATTTTTCCGTTTGGATCTTCTTTAAAATCGGGCAATCCATTTCTTATAGGGAAAGTCATTTTATAAAAATAAAATTAAAAGAATAATAATAAGAAGTAAAGCGCCTACAGAGATGTAAATACCACCACTTGAATTAGCTAAACTTTTTTTATTAGAACGAATTTCTTTTTTTAAGGCTTGTTTTTGAGAGAAGTTTAATTCTGACTTATCTACCGATTGTAGTTTGTTTAAGTTTTGAGTTAACTCAATTGTATTAGGGTGCTCGAATCGGTTGTTTGCTGATGCTGAATCGCTATACATACTATTAACTGCGAATAAAGATGTAGTGTTACAAATAAATAATAACGAAAATGCAAGTAGTGCTGTTTTGATGTTTTTCATCCTTTAAAATTTTATTTTGTGAATACGTTTTCACAAAACAAAATTGATAAGATTCCGAAAAAAAAGCATTACACTTTTAGTAATCAAGTTTACATATATTACATATTTTGCAAATTACATTTTACAAATAAAATATTCTATTGTTGCTTTTTTACTAATCCAATTATTTTAGCGTAGAGTACTCTTTCGTCAACAGGTTTTGCAATATAATCATTCATACCTATTGCCTTGCATTTTACCACATCAACAGTTGTTACATCTGCAGTTAAAGCCAAAATAGGAACATCTAAATGCATTGTATTGCGAATATAATCGGTTGCTTCAAAACCATTCATAATGGGCATTTGTAAATCCATCAATACAATGTCATAGGTTTTTGTTTGCATTTTTTCTATCGCTATTTTCCCGTTATCTGCTATATCGTGTTCAAATCCAAAATCATCTAAAATAGTTCGCATTAATAATTGATTAAGAGCTACATCTTCTACAACTAAAACTTTTATGCTTTTAATTTTAGTTTCTAACTCTATTGGTTCAATATCTAATACGGTTTTATCGTTTGCTTTTTCAAAATTAAGCTTAAAGCTAAACGTTGAGCCTTTATTAATTTTACTTTCTACTTTTATGCTTCCGCCTTGAGCTTCTACTAATTGTTTAACAATAGATAAGCCTAAGCCTGTTCCTCCAAACAAACGAGATGTTTGGCTAGTTGCCTGATGAAATTTTTGAAAAACAGTTTCTATATTTTTTTTCTCAATTCCAATACCAGTATCGCTTACCAAAAACTCAACACATACTTTTTTGTCGTCTTCTTTTACTAATCGAGCAGTAAATGTAATTTCTCCTTTATCTGTAAATTTAATAGCGTTACTAATTAAATTTAAAATAATTTGATGCAAACGCATATAATCGCCAAGTAAAATTTCGGGTATTTTATTGTCGTATTCATTAATCAACAATAAATTTTTTTCTTGCATTTTTTCCTCAAATAACTGAAGCACGCTAGTTATTGAAGATTTCATTTTGAAAGGTACTTTCTCAAATGTCATTTTACCCGAATCAACTTTTGCTAAATCAAGAATATCGTTTATTAAAACAATTAGTGCATCGCCACTCACCTTGATAGCTGATAAATATTCTTTTTGTTTTTCTGTTAAATCTGTTTTTAATATCACTTTTGTAAACCCAATTATTGCATTCATAGGTGTACGTATTTCGTGACTCATATTTGATAAAAATTGCTGTTTTGCTTTTACAGCCTCTTCTGCTTTACTTTTTGCTTCTTCAAGTTCTTTATTTATAATTTCTCTTTTTTCTTTTTCTTTGTTTTGAAAATTAAGTTCTGCATCAGCAATAGCAAGTTCTGCAGCTCGTTTTACCTTTTCCTCGTTTTGAAATATTAATTCTTTATTTGCTGTAATCAATTCTGCTGCACGTTTTTCTTTTTCCTCATTTTGAAAAGCAAGTTCCTTATTCGCAATAATTAATTCTTTAGCACGTTTTTCTTTTTCTGTATTTTGAAAAAGAAGTTTTTTATTTGCAATGATTAATTCTTTAGCGTTTTCTTTTGACTTTAATTCATACGCCAATTTTCTAGCTTCAGTAATATCAGAAATAGCAAAAAGAATTAGTTGTTCACGATGTGTTTTTTGAATAATAAGACTTGCGTTAAGCAACATTGTCTTTTCTCCAATGTGAGGAAACGTGTGTGTAACTTCAAAATCTTCAAAATTATTATTCTTGGTAATTATGTCAGAAAACATTTTGCGAAGCTGAGGAATATTCCATTGTTTATTTCCCAATTCAAACAAAAGCTTTTCTTCTGTTTCCTCTTTTTTTACACTAAACTTTTTATAAAAAGATTTGTTTGCCGATTTTACAGTAAAATCTTTATATAAAATTAACATTGGCTCATGAATTGTTGAAATAATTGCATCAGAATATTGTTGCGCTTCTAACAACAAATCATTACGCATTTGTAATTCCTGATTGGTAGAAATTAACTCTTCATTTGTAGCTTCAATTTCTTCTTTTGATGTTTCTAACTCTTCGTTTAGCGTTTGAAATTCTTCGTTAGATGAAACAGCTTCTTCGTTAGCAGCTTGTAATTCCTCATGAATAGCTTCTTGCAATTCGATAATGGAATTAATTTCTGAACGTGTATTATTTAGTTCATCAGTTAATGCCTTTATTTTTTTATCTTTTTGAATTGTATTTCTTAATCCACCTTTTCCTGGCTCAATATCACTTTCATTGTGTTGTTGCAAAGTAAAAACAATAAGCAACAAAGGTTGGTCCCAATCAATTTTAATAGGACTAATCTCCAAAGTCATTTTTCGCGAAACCGATTCTATTTTAATTTCAATGTCTGATTTGCTTACTAATTGCTTTGTTTTAATTACTTTTTGAATTGCATTACGCATTTCAAAAGCAAATTCCGGTCGTGAAATTTTTAATATATTTAAGCTTGCTTTTCCTGAAGGATGTGCTAAAAATAAATTTATTGGTCCTCTAAACTGCAATATCTCCATGTCTTTATTAACAACTACACAAGCAGGTGTATAGCGAGAAAGCAGTATTGAATCAATTGCAGCTTCAATGCCTGTTGGGTTTATTGAAGTTGTTTTTGAAAGACCATTTGTTTTTTTAGTATTAAAATTTGTTTTTGAAAAACGCGGAGTTAATTCGGGAATTTGTAAAATGCCTGTATTCTTTTTGCGAGAATAAATTTTTAATTTAGTATTTACTAAGGTAAAAAGCTGAGAGGCTGTTCCTGTTGTTTCAGCCTTTCCTAACATTAAATACCCGTCATCTTTTAAAGTAAAATGTAATGTTGCAAATACTCTTTTTTGTGCTGCAACATCAAAATAAATAAGAAGATTACGGCAGCTAATAAAATCCATTCGCGAAAAGGGTGGATCGCGTAGAATATTGTGGGGAGCAAACACACACATTTCTCTAACTTCTTTTACAATTTGATAATTGTCACCATCTTTTGTGAAAAAACGTTTTATATATTTTTGTGGAACTTCGCTTATATCGCTTGCTGAATACTCACCTATTCGAGCAGTTTTAATTATATTTTCACTCAAATCAGTAGCAAAGATTTGTACTGGTATTTTTTTTGTTTTATTCTCTTGCAATTCGCATAATAGAATTGCTATTGAGTATGCTTCTTGCCCCGATGAGCATGCAGGAACCCATATGCGAAGTGTATCGTTTGCTGTTTTACTTTTAAGAAGTTTTGGCAACAAAATAGTTTTTAAATATTTAAAAACTTCTTTGTCTCTAAAAAAACCAGTTACATTAATCAGCAAATCATTGTAAAGTAAATCTATTTCATTATTTTTTTTCTGTAATAATGCTACATATTCTTTAGTTGTTTTTATTCCACGTTGAATCATTTTGTGATTTAAACGCCTTTTGATAGTAGGCATTTTATAGTGGCTAAAGTCAACCCCTGTTTCTTTAAATAAAAGTTCAAAAATAGTTTTTAAATCCGCGTTATTATCTTCAAGTGTTTCTTCATTTTTAATTAATGAGGTACTTGTATTGTTTTGTTTTATAACAGATTTTTTAAAATTGTTTTTGCTAAATCGAGTTAACTCTATTGCAATTTCTTTTGGCGATAAAATAAAATCAACAACACCAATTGCAATTGCTGCATTTGGCATACTTGCTACTTGAGCTGAATGGTCTTGAGCAAAAGTAATGCCTCCAGCATCTTTAATTGCTTTTAATCCTTTCATTCCATCTTTTGCATAACCAGATAGAACAATGCCAACAACATTTTCTTTGTGTGTTTTAGCTAACGAGGAAAAAAGCACATCTATTGAAATGGTAGAATTAATTTTTAAACGAGGAAGTAACTTTATATGTCCATCTGTTACTTTAATTCCTTTATTAGGCGGAATAATATAAACGTTGTTCGGTTTCATTAATTCCATATCATCAATTTGCTGCACTTTCATTTTAGTGAGCTTGGATAAAATTGATGTTAAATAGCTTTTGTGGTCGGGACTTAGGTGCTGCACATAAATAAATGCCATGCCTGTATTAGATGGTAAATTTTTAAGTAGAACACTAACTGCTTCTAAACCTCCAACTGATGCTCCAATAGCAACTATTGGAAAATTACTATTTTCAATTTTTGTTGTTGGTTTTTTTGTTTTATGAAGAAAAGTGGAGTTCATTTAAATGTCTATATTAATTATATAATAGCATTAGACATCCAAACATTGAACTAACTTAGTTAGTGTTAGCTCTCCACTTAAAGTGTTTCTTGCGCAATTAACTAGTAATTACTATATAAATATACGCATTTAATATACACAAGCAACAAAACGTTTTTTTTTAATTAGTAGAACTACATTCTGTTCATATACCAATTCAATTCTTTTTCCATTTTTTTAACTTCAAAAATTGTACTGATAATTTTTTGCAAACGCATAAACGATGTTTCGCTTTTAACCACATAATCAAAAGCTTTGTGGTGCATACATTTTACGGCAACCTCAATTTTATCTTGAGACGACAACATAATAACTGGAATTTCTGTGCTAAACGATTTTATTCTATCTAGCGTTTGTAATCCATTCATTGCGCGTTTTTCAATACCATCTAACTGATAATCTAAAACTATAATGTCAGGATTTTTATATAAATTTTCTAAACACTCTTCTCCAGTGCTATATGTTTCAACAATAAAATCGGTGTTGTTTAAAAATTCAATTTCCATTGATTTTAAAAGCAGGGCGTCATCATCTACTAAAAATATTCTTGTTTTAATTTCACTCATGGTATTAATTACTTTTATTAATTTTTTCTAATTCTTGGTTTAATTCATCACAAGCCTGATTGCAAACATTTTCTAACACTACAACCATTTCGTGAATTTGGTCGGTTTGGCTTTGCGTGCTTGCATATTCATGAATTTTTTTTGCCAAATCTTCAAACTCTTTGCTAATGCCCATTATAGAAAAAGAGGGGATCATTTTATGAGCCGATGCTTGTAACAAATCCCAATTTTTTTCTAACAAACTCGATTTCATTTCTGAAATTAAAATGGGTGTTTGTTTTAAATATAAATAAATCATTTCTGTAATTAAAACAGGATTTGATTTTGTTCTTTTAGTTAAATAATTTAAATCTATTTTTGAAAAATTAGTTTCTTTTACATTTTGTTTTTCAACTGTAGAAGTTAAAGTTGATTTTTTTACGAGACCAACAATTTTGTTGTAAAGCAATTTATCATCAACTGGTTTTGCTAAATAATCGTTCATACCAACAGCGTTGCATTTAGCTAAATCTACTGTTGTTACATCTGCTGTTAAAGCAATAATTGGTATACTAGATTTTAGCTCATTACGAATGTATTCTGTTGCTTCAAAGCCATTCATTTCGGGCATTTGTAAATCCATTAATATTATATCATAAGTGTTGTTTTCCATTTTTTCAATAGCGATTTTTCCATTGCTCGCAATGTCTCTTTCAAACCCAAAATCATCTAATATGGTTTTCATTAGTAATTGATTTAAAGCTATATCTTCAACAACTAATACTTTTATGTTTCTTTTTTCTGGACTTAAATCTTCTAAATCAACTTCAACTTCCATTTTTGCATTTGTTTTTTTAAACTCAAGAATAAAGCTAAAAGTTGAACCACTATTTTCTTTGCTTTCTACTTTAATTGTTCCGCCTTGTTTTTCAACCAACTGCTTAACTATTGCTAATCCTAAACCTGTACCTCCAAAAATTCTTGACGTGTTACTCGATGCTTGCTGAAAATTTTCGAAAATAGTTTCCAGTTTTGCTGGCGAAATACCAATACCTGTATCGCTTACAGAAAACTCTATACTTATTTTATCCTCTTCTTCTTTTACTAAATTAACTGATATAATAATTTTTCCTTTGCTTGTAAATTTAATGGCATTGCTCAATAAGTTTAAAATAATTTGATGCAATCGAACGGAATCTCCTAATACTATTTTAGGAATTTTAGCATCAATATTTTTAGTTATTGTTAAATTTTTTTCTTGAATTTTTGTGTCAAACAATTGTATCATTACTGTTATCGACTCGTCTAAATTAAAAGGCAATTTTTCGAAAATCATTTTGCCTGCATTTACTTTTGCTAAATCAAGAATGTCGTTTATCAACACAATTAAAGCGTCGCCACTTAATTTTATTGCATTTAAATATTCTCTTTGTTTATCTGTTAAATCTGTTTTTAAAAGCACTTTTGTAAAGCCAATAATTGCATTCATGGGCGTACGAATTTCGTGGCTCATGTTAGACAAAAACTGCTGCTTCGATTTTAATGCGTTTTCTGCAATCTCGGTTGCATTTTCAGCTTTTTGTTTTGCTTCTTCGGCAATATCGGTAGCAAATTCTGCAAATATTTTTGCTTCAATTAATTCTCTTTCGTTTTTATTTTGCTCTGTAATGTCGCGCGCAATAACAACTGCTCCTAATATATTTCCTTTGTTATCTTTATAGATTGAACCATTAAATAAAACGGGAGTATGATCGCCATCAACTATTGTTAGTGGGTAATCTACAACAAATCCGTTTTTAAAAACTTGCTTGTAAACTTCTTTTGCTTTTTTTGGTTCAGTAAAATAATTAAAAAAATCGGTGCCAATCAATTCCTCTCTTGTAAGCCCAGTTACATAAACCGTAGCTTGGTTTATATCAGTAATTTTTCCGTTGGTATTAATTGTAAATAACGGGTCGCGGCTTGCTTCAATTAAACTTCGTGCATAATTTGCAATAATTAATTCGGCTGCACGTTTTTCTTTCTCGTCGTTTTGATAAGCTAATTCTGTGTTGGCAATTCCTAACTCAGCAGCGCGTTTTTCTTTCTCGTTATTTTGATAAGCTAATTCTTTATTAGCAATACCCAACTCTGTAGCGCGTTTTTCTTTCTCATCGTTTTGATAAGCCAATTCTTTATTTGCTATTCCTAACTCTGTGGCACGTTTTTCTTTTTCATCATTTTGATAGGCAAGCTCCGTATTAGCAATACCTAATTCGGCAGCGCGTTTTTCTTTCTCGTCGTTTTGATAAGCTAATTCTTTATTTGCAATACCTAACTCTGTAGCGCGTTTTTCTTTTTCATCGTTTTGATAAGCCAATTCTTTATTTGCTATTCCTAACTCTGTGGCTCGCTTTTCTTTTTCATTATTTTGGTAGGCAAGTTCTGTATTAGCGATGCCTAATTCTGCTGCTCGTTTTTCTTTTTCTTTATTTTGAAATGCTAATTTTTTATTTGCAATACTTAACTCAATTGCCCATTTTTTTTGCGTCATGTCTCTAATAACAATAACGGCTCCAATTACAAGCCCTTCTTGATTTTTAAAGGTTAAACCATTAAACAATACATCAGTAGATTTTTTGCTTTTACGAAAAAATTCTAAAGGAAAGTCAATTACTTTTTCTTGTGCAAAAACCTGATTAAATATTTCGTTTGCTATTGTTGAATCGGTAAAATAACTAAATAAATTAGAGCCAATTAATTCTTTATGCGCTATTCCAGAAAACTGAGTAAAGGCTTTGTTCATATCCAAAATTTTTCCATCAATACCAATGGTAACTAATGGATCTAAGTTGGCTTCTATTAAACTTTTAGAAAACTCTGTGCTAATTATTCTATTTTCACTCATCATACGTTTAGCTTCTTTTTATTGGTTATTCTTTTCCCAATTCTTCAATTGGAGTTCTGCTTCTGTTTTTTAATTTCTTAAATTCAGATGGAGTTAAACCTGTTATTTTTTTAAATTGATTAGATAAATGCGCAACACTGCTATAGTGCAATTTGTATGATATTTCAGTAAGGTTTAATTCATCATACAACAAAAATTCTTTTACGCGCTCAATTTTATTAATGATAATAAATTGTTGTATGGTTGTTCCTTTTACTTCCGAAAACAAATTAGATAAATACGTATAATCGTAATTTAATTTTTCGCTGATGTAATCCGAGTAATTTACCTTTGGCACCTCGTCTGTGTGATGAATCATTTCTGTAATAACAATGTTTATTTTTTCGATAAGCATTGCTTTTTTATCATCCATCAATTCTAAACCAGAGTTTAGCAAACCATCTTTTAAGCTCACTAATTGTGAGCTTGATAAGTTTTCCATAATTTCTACTTCGCCCAAATCTACCACCACAAAGTGTAAACCCAGCTTTTTTAGCTCGTCTTTCACTACCATTTTGCAGCGATTACTAACCATATATTTAATAAATAATTTCAAAAGTCTATTTTAAAAAGTTAACAACAAAGTACCTATATCGCAAGCAAAAAAGCATTACACCTCAAGTGTAATTTGTTACATAATTCACAGATAATTTCTAGTTATACTGTAATTAGTTTTTGTTTTGAAATACGAAAAAAATTAAGGGGAGAAATGACTAAGAAAATTATTACACACAAAACGCTGTTTCAAATTGTAATAAAATCATTCTCACTAAAGGTAACATAAAAACCGCAAGAAACAAGGTTTGAGGGATTGTTCTTTGAATACAAGCAAATGCAGAACTTAGTTTCTTTCCCTTAATTAAACAGCGGCGCCAAATAACGAGCTATTGTGGCTCTTTACGTTCATTTTTTGTCTTGACACAAAAAACGAACCAAAAAAAGTCAAGACAAAACGAATGCTTTTCACAAAGCCACTCGCTTTCGCGTTTTGTCGGGCTCGCGCGCGTCTCTTGAATTAAAGTTTATGCTAGATTCATAAAGTTTTACAGCAAAATGCGAACACATATATTGCTTTAAAAAACCTATTTATACACACTTATTTTGGCTTCTAAACCAAATTAAATAGTATTTTCTCCAAAAAATAAAATATTTTTGCAACTTATCAGTTATATACTGTTGTACTAATTTGCCTTTGGCTCTATTTTGAAGTTTTTTAAACTATATATATTTATTTCTGTTTGCGTTGGCTTGTGCGTATTTGAAAGCTGTTCTACCAAAAAAAACACAGTAGTAACGCGCAATTACCACAACCTAAACTCGCGTTTTAACGGTTATTTTAACGCTAACGAGAGCTTAAACGAAGCAACAACTACTCTCGCTCAAAACCAAAAAGACGATTACGATAAAATTCTTTCGGTGTTTCAATATGGTTACGACCCAAAAGAATTTACCCCAATTATTCCCAATTTAGATAAAACCTACAAAAAAGCTTCATTGGTTATTGAGCGCCATTCCATGCTAATTAAAGGCACTGAATACTGCAAATGGATTGACGAAACCTATATGCTTATTGGTCGCACGCACTTTTATAAACACGATTATTTTCAAGGACTAGAAGTGTTTGAATACGTTGCTGGCAGATACAAAAAACTACCCACCAAATACGAAGCCCTTTTGTGGCAAATGCGAACTTACAACGAATTAACTACGTTTTCTAAAACACTAGAAATTTTAGAGTTTTTAAAAAACGATAAAAAATTTCCTAAAAAATTATACGAAGGAGAATTTTCGGCTATTTGTGCCGATTTTTATTTAAAACAAAACGATTACGATAACGCGGCAGAGTATTTAACAAAAGCTTATCTGCTAGAAAAAAACAAAAAAACAAAAATTCGTTACGCCTTTATTTTAGGACAGCTCAATCAAAAATTAAATAATAACGAAGATGCCTTAAAATATTACGAAGCTGTAATAAAAATGAATGCGACTTACGATATGGCTTTTCAGGCAAAAATAAATGAGTCGCGCTCGTTTAATCCAATGTCGAAAGAAGGAAGAGGAGTTAAAAAGCGTTTGCAAAAAATGGCTAAAGATTCTAAAAATTCAGATTTTTACGATCAGTTAAATTATGCTTTGGCAGAAATTGCAGAAAAAGAAGGCGACAAAAAAACAATGGAAAAACTATTGTTAAAATCCATTGAAACCAGTGTAAAAAATAATCATCAAAAAGGTTTATCGGCTTTAAAATTAGGCGAACATTATTTTTATACCGCCAATTACAAACCTTCTCAAGCTTATTACGACACAGCAGTAGCTAATCTTAAAAAAGATTATGATGATTACGAAACTGTTTTGGAACGTAAAATAGCCTTAACTGAGGCCGTAAAACATATTTTAACTGTTGAGCGCGAAGATAGTTTGCAACGTATTGCGCGCATGAGCGAAAAAGAAAGAGAAAAATACGTTAGCAAAATAATTGACGACGAAGTTAAAGCAGAAAAAAAACGTTTAGAAGAGGCAGAGTTTAAAGCGCAACAAGCAGCCAATTCTGCATTTACAAGTACAAACAATAATGCTAGTGCAGATAATTTTGCGTCGGGTAGCACTTGGTATTTTTACAACTCTGCTGCCTTAACAAAAGGTGTTGTCGAGTTTCAACGTAAGTGGGGACAACGCAAGTTAGAAGACAATTGGAGAAGAAGCGATAAACAAGCCGTAATGACTGCTCCCGACGATACCAACTCAGCAAGCGATTCTACAAAAACAGGCGGAGCAACTGCTGATTTAAGCGCAGATGAAATTGAAGAAAAACAATTGGAACAAAAGAAGAAAGATTACTTAACTAACGTTCCAACTACTGACGCACTTCTTGATTCTTCAAATAAAAAAATTATTGAGTCGTTGTATAGCTTAGGATTTATTTACAAAGAACAATTAGATATTGAACAAGCTTCTGTTGAATCGTTCGAGAAATTATTGGCGCGTTATCCTGATAACAAATACCAATTGCCTTGTTATTATCAACTATACCGCTTGTATAAATCGCTTGGTGATGAAGACAAAGCCAACACTTACAAAAATTTAATTTTAAGTAAATATCCTGATAGCGATTATGCCGAAATAATTAAAAACCCAAATGCTATTTCTAAAAAAACAAGCGAAAAACAAAAAGTAGATTTGCTTTACGAAGAGGCTTTTGAAGCCTACAAATCAAACAACTGCACACCATGTTTAAGTATTTGCAACTCAGCAAATCAATTGTATCCTAACAATTATTTACAAGCTAAGTTTGAATACATTACAGCGCTTTGCACGGGGAAAAATGGTTCTATAGATGAAATGGAACGTATGCTAAAAGCCATTGCAATCAACTATCCTAAAGATGATGTTATGCCTTTGGTAAACGAAGCTTTAACACAAATAAAAAACAACAAACAAAATATTGTGCCCGCTGTAAGCGATACTACAAAAAAACAAACGTGGGATTTTAATACTTCGCCAGATGCAGAACACTATTTTATTGCTGCAATTCCGATGGACAAATTAACCAAATTAAAAACAGCCATTTCTGATTTCAACAACACTTATTTTAGCACAGTTACACTAAATATTAGTGATTACGAAATGAATGGAAAAGGTTTAATTGTAGTAAAAAGTTATGCTAACAAAGCAAAAGCAAAAAATTATTTCGAAATAATTGAGCAAAGCGATGTGTTTAAACAAATAAGCGCGCAACAAAAAAACTTGTTCTATATTTCGAGTGATAATTTTTTAATTCTGTTTAAAGACAAAAAACTAGATAACTACATACAGTTTTTTGAACAAGAATATAGTAAGTAGTTTATTGATTACTTCTCTAAGCGTAGTTTGCAACTACGCTTAAGTATCCTTTAAATTTTTATGTTTGCTTACAAAAGTTAGATGTGTTTTATAATAGATAGTGTAGCGTAGTTGCAAACTACGCCAAGTGTGGCATCTATTTAAAACTTAATGCTGCACCAGTAGCTTGAGCGTTAGTATTTGATTTGTATTTTGCACATTTACAAAATACATCCCGTTGCTCCAATTTTTAGTTGTTATTTTTAACTCGGTTTTATTAGTTACGTTTTCTTTAAAAATTACTTCGCCTGTAATTGTAGTTATTTCGATTTGTTTTGCTTCGTTATTACCAAAACTAATTAAAACTTCATCAACGCTTGGGTTGGGTTGCAGTTTAATTAATGCTTCTTTGCTTTCTTTTATACCAACATCTGTTATTGTTGTAAGTGTTGTTACAGGGCAAGCATCTATTGCTGTACCTGAACCATTTATGTTTATGTAATATTCTCTTGTTAACCAATTGGAACAACCCGCATCGTTATAGGCTGTTAATTGCACAATGTATTTTCCTTTTTGGGTGTAGGTGTGGCATGGGTTAACTTCTCCACTATACGTTCCATCACCAAATTGCCAAAAATAACTTGTTGCTAAAGTACTTTTGTTAGTAAACTGAACAGAAGTATTTGGTAAGTTTAAAGTTGTTTTATCTGCAACAAAATCAGCCAAAGGTGCTATGCGTTCTACTTTTTTATATGGACTATCAAATAAAATATGCTCCGCAATGCTGTAGGTGTGCGTGGCAACTTCTTTGGTATAAAACATACCTCCTTGGTCATGCCCAACACCTGGTATTTCGTAATACTGCCAATTTAAAGTTGTACCATAATTAGGTGCATCTGCCAAACCAAATTGATAAAAATTATAAGACCTTTGGTATCTATTACTGCCTTGTGCCATTGCACTAGCATTATCGCTAAGAGGTGATGTATCTGCATCGCCAATTAAAACGGCATAATTTTCTTGGTAATATTGTTTAATGTGTTCATCACAACCTATATAATCATATATTTTATTAGCCGAATCTTTTGGTTGTTGAGCCATGTCTAAACCACTGTAATAATACATCGCAGTACCGCTATAAACTTTAGTAGGAAAAGTATAAAAATAGGGATTACATGAAACAGCCATTCTGATTGGAATAGAGTCAGGATACGATTGTCTCCAAAGCATATATCTACTTACAAATTGACCACCCGCACTAAAACCTATCATGTAACAAGGAATTGAATCTCTCCCTTCTTCTTTTAGAATTTTTCTATAAATGTATTTATAAAATAGTGTGCCAGGGTAAACTCTACCCCAACCACCAACAGGGTAATTACCAAATAATGAGTCAGAAATAAAAGTTGCAGGTTCATTTATTCGAGTAACAAAATGAGCTGCAACAATTAAAGCACCTCGAGCATCTGCCATTGTTTGAAGTGCTTCAGCAACATCTAAACCATTAGCCCCAGTAGCATAACAACCAAACAATATTGGGCTAGTTAAAGGGTTGTAATTAATAGGTTTATAAACATAAAAGCGAGCATAATTAAGAGTGTTCGATGGTATACTACCTATATTCGCGTGAATGTCTGGAATAAAAACAGAATCTTTAGTATAAGTAGAAACAGGGTAGGGTGTTTGCGCCATACTCACAACAAAACTAAACAAAAGAAAAAGTGAAAAAGCTACTTTTTTCATACTTGCACTAAATTAATGTTGAACAAATATTTTTTTACAAACAGATTCTTTTTCTGTACTTATACGCACTAAATAAATTCCAGTTGGTAATTGTGTAGTTTCAATTTTAGTGTTTTGTTCTACATTGTTTTGCTGTAAAATTAATACACCCGCATAGTTATACAATTCAACCATTATAAGACTTAAAGCATTACCAAATATAATAAAATTTTAAATCTGACAAAACTATTTGTTGTTAAAACTACAACACCTGCAAATTCTCTAAAGAAACTGTGCTTATTTTATCGCCAAAAATTACTTTTGCATTTGTTTTTTTTACTTCAATAACTTCGCCTTCTAACTTCGTATTTACAAGCCTTACCTGCACACCCACACTTATTTTAGAAAGCACTTGTTCTATTGCTTTTTGTTTACGTTTTTCTCTTTTTTCGGCAGTGTTTTCTTTTTCTTTTAACTTTTTTTCGGCAGTAACTGTATTCACAAATTTTTGAATTACTGCTTTTTTGTCTTTGCTACTTTCCCATTCTTCGGCTAGTAATTTTAGCTTGCGCCCCATATCAGCTAAACGCCCAATTTCAGTTTGCTTTTCGGTTGTAGAAAGTAACTTGTTTTCTAATCTTACAGCTAACTCATCATACTTTTCGCGTTCAAAAGCTAATTGTTTTTCTTTTTCGCGTAGTTTGTTTAACTGATTAGTAATTGCGTTTTTTTCTTTTTGTATGGTTACTAAAATTTGATTTAGTTTTATTTTTTCGTCAGATACTTTTGCTTTGGCTTGCTGTATTAATTCCTTAGGAAAGCCTATTTTTTCAGCTACTTCAAACGTGTACGAACTACCCGGTTGCCCAACCGATAATTGATACGTTGGTAACAAAGTATTTACATCAAACAACATACTTCCGTTTATTACACCTGCTAATTTTTCAGCACGCACTTTTACGTTGGTATAATGTGTAGTTAAAATTCCTAAAGCTTGTTTTTTATTTAACTCTTCTAAAACAGTTTCTGCCATTGCTCCACCAAGTTCTGGGTCTGTTCCTGTTCCAAATTCATCAATTAGAACTAATGAGCGAGCATTACTTTTTTCTAAAAATAGTTTTGTTTTAACTAATCTAGAACTATACGTACTCAACTCGTTTTCTATACTCTGGCTATCGCCAATATCTACAAACAATTCGTTAAAAAAACACATTTCTGATTCGGGCATACAACTTACCAGCAAACCGCTTTGCAACATAATTTGCAACAAACCAATTGTTTTTAAGGCTACTGATTTCCCTCCTGCATTTGGCCCGCTAATTACTAAAATACGATTGTTTTTATCTAGACTAACGCTTAGTGGCATGGTGCTTTTGTTGCCCGTTTTATTTTGCAAATACAAAAGCGGATGATATGCTTTAACTAATTTAATGGTTGATTGTTTGTTAATTTTTGGCAAACAAGCATTTAAATCTATTGCCACCAAAGCTTTTGCACGAGTAAAATCTAAATGCGTTAAAGCAACATAATAGTTTTTTATCAAGTCTTTGTGCTCGCGAATATCTTGCGTAAGCTGTTTTAATATTCTAAAAACTTCTCGTTTTTCTTCTTGTTCTAATTCAATAATATCGTTGTTTAATTCAACGTTATCAATAGGTTCAATAAAAGCAGTTCGCCCAGTTTCACTAGAACCATGTATAATACCTTTTACATCGCGTTTATGTTCTGCTACAACCGATAAAACTCTTCGTCCGTTATAAAAACTTTCTTCGCTATCGCGCAACCAACCTTGCTTTTTTAAATGGTTAATATAGTTGCGAAACTTTCTGTCAACTTCTCTTCGTTTGCTATCTAAATCGTGGCGAATATTTGCTAATTCTTTTGATGCTGATGAGCGCACTGAACCCTGTTCATCAATTATTACATCAATTGCTTTTATTAATTGCGGACAAGGCAAACAAGTAGAAAAAAGCAAATGCAAAGCAGGAAAAAGCTCCTCTCTATCTTTTAAATATTTTGTAATGTGCGAACTTATCTCGGCAGCAGCTTTAATGCTAATAAATTGTTTTTCGGTTAAAACAGATCCTTGTATAAACAACAAATTGGCTTCGGCTTCAAAGTCTTCGAATAAGGTATCAGGAAAAGGATTTTTGTTTAACAAAACCGAATGCAGTTCTGCTGTTTGTTGCAGTAATTCGTATGCTGAGTTTCGGTGTACTGGAAAAATAGATTTAGCTAATTGCTTTGAACCTTTTGTTCGTGCATAATTTTCTACTAAAAGTTTTACCTGATTAAAATCAAATAATTTGAGTGTATCTTCTTTAAACGCTATTTCCATAAAACAAAACAAAGGTAATAAAGTTGTTTTGCTTTATTACCTCTGCAGTTAATGATAGTTGATTTTACTCTGATTTTACAACCCGAATAATTTCTTCGGTTTGATTTACTTTTATTTTAAGAATGTAAACTCCTGTTTTAAGTTTTTCTAAATTGCTTAAAGCAATGTGATTATTTTTTCTAGGTAATTTACTTTCAAGCTCAACAATGTTTTCTCCTAAAATGCTATACAAAGCAATAGTGGCAACTGCATTTGGTTCTGCGTTTATAGCAACAGTTAATTGCGAAGTAAACGGGTTTGGATACGCTTTTACAACAAGCTCTTTTTTGTTTTCTTTAACAGAAGATAATGTTGTAACGGGTTCGGTTGAATAAATGGTAAGTGCAGAATCCACATAAAAATTATTGTCTTCGTGAACTGCTCCACCACCAGTAACAATTTCATGAGATGAAGTCATACCCACACCTGGCATATCTACAAATAATGTAAAACTTCCAGTAGGTACGTTTGCAAATTCGTATTTACCATCATTATCTGTTGTGGTTTGCGCAACCATAATTCCTCCGGGGTTTTGCTCTAACGAAACATCAACACCAGGTATTGGATCGCCAACAACATTTGTTTTACCAGGATTTAAATCGTAAATAGTTCCTCTAACTAAATCGCTTCCAGTCATAGCTGCAAAACCAATTAAATTGATGTTTCTTTCTGCACTTGTATTACATGTTGCTGAAACAGACGTTGCATCTAACCAATTGTTTGCGTTTACATAATACGTTTTTGCGGCAAAAGGATACGCTACGTCGTTAGCTTCAGCCGATAACAAATAAGAACCAGCAGGTACTCCAGAAAAAACATAGTTTCCATTCGCATCAACGTTTGCAGTAGCGTAAGCCGCCATTGCCAAAGTACCTGGAGTGTTGCCAAGCAATTCAACAACTCCATTATTTATTCCTGTTGATGATAAAGAAACTTTACCAAAAATAATTGGGTCGGTTCCGTTTGCTGAAATGGATGCAACTCCATTTGTAACACAACTATTTGCATCAGTAATACTAAACGAATGATTACCTACACATATTGCAGATACACTCGGAGAGTTAGCAGCGCTTAAAGTTCCCCAATTAAAAACATAAGGAGCAGCTCCACCACTAACAGAAACTGTTGTAGAACCATCGCACACACTAGCACAACTTGCGTTAGTGTTTGAAACACCGGAAATTACTGGTCCATCTGCATTACCAATATTTGCATAAGCAGTTTGTGTACAACCTGATTTATCTGTTAAGGTAAACAAATAAGAGTCAGCTATAAGCCCTGTTACAAAAGCAACTGTTGAACCATTATGATTCCATAAATATTGAAAAGGCGAAGAACCAGAAGGTAAGGCTGTAGCCGCACCATTAGCGTTTCCGCAAGTTGCATCGGTAATAGTAAAAGATAATGATGGTTTCATTTTAACCATTACATATACAGAATCTTTTCTGCTACAGCTAGCGTTTTGTGCCTGCACAACATAATATTCAGAAACAGTTGGTTGAGATAAATGTATTGTAGTTGTAGTTTCAGCTGTATTTAACCAATTATAAGAAGTTGCATCACTACTTACTGCTGATAAAATTAAACTTTCGCCTTGGCAAATGGTATCGTTACCAATTACGTTAATTGCTAAATCTACACCTGAAGTAATAATAATATTCCAGCCTCCAGAAGAAACACATCCTAAATCGGAAGTAACATCTAAAGTAATTCCAAATACACCTCCTGTATTATAAGAGTGAGTTATTGTAGATGTGTTTCCTGTAGAGCTATCATCTGCAAAAAACCAATTATACCCAACAATTGAACCTGAAGAAATGGTAGAAACATCAGTAAAAGTAACTGGATTAAAAGCACAAGCAGATGCGGGTGCTGTAAAATTTACAACAGGAAGAGGTTTAAAGGTAATTTGCATTGTATCTCTATAGTTTAAACAAGAACCATGAACAGCATTTGCAATTAAACTAACACTTCCAGCTGTAATATCTGCTGCATGTGGTGTATAAATAGCATTTGGATCATTTATATCTGTAAATGTTCCAGAACCTGTTGTTGACCAAAACATGGTTGGTGTTTGTGGTCCACCATTAACAAAACCATTAAGATTAGCATTGCTTCCTTCACAAATTGTTTGATCTAAACCTGCATCAATGACCGGAGCGTTATACAAAGTGATAAACACAGTATCTCTTACTGGCATACATATTCCATTACCAGTTGTTTCAATAGCGATTACTGCTTCGCCTGCAGAAAACTCTAAACCTGAAGGATAATAATCTGATGAAGGATCGGTATCATCTGTAAAAGTTCCTGTTGGACTTGACCAAATTATTCCTGTAGCACCCGTAAAAGAACCCGATAAGGTTGTAAATGGTCCATTGCAAATACTTTGATCGAAACCTGCATTTACAGTTGGGCCTGGGTTAATTGTTATATCTACAGCATCTGAAGGCGCAGAACAATAACCACCTCCTACTGCGCTTAAAGTTAATTGAACAGATCCGTTTATAATATCATTTGCATCAGGAGTGTAAATTGCATTCATAGAGGTTGAATTATCAAAAAAACCTCCGCCAGAACTAGACCATATAGCACCCATACCAAATAAACTTCCTGATAAGTTAACATTTTCGTTTGCACAAATAATAATGTTAGAACCTGCATTAACACTACTTTGTGCTTCAATAGTGAGCAACATATCATCATACGTGTCAGACGATGGACACGAAGAATGAGACACAATCATTGTTAAAGTTAAAGTTTGTCCTTCGTCTGCAACATTAGGAATATAGTCTGGATTAAGAACAGTATTGTTTGGAGAAAATGTACCTGTTCCGTTTGAAACCCACGATACATTTGTATAATCATCTGCGAATGCTATTAAATTTGCAGAACCTGCAGTTGAACAAATACCTTGATCTATACCAGCATCTGCATTTGGTTTAATTGCATTTATAAAAGCACTAGTTCCGTCTACAGGAATATCTGATGAATTTACTCTAATAAAATAAACTCCACCAGGTACAAATGAGGAGGGCATAGTAAAACTTATATTGTCTGTAGATAAAGTGCTAACTGCGCTACCTACTACTAATGGAGAACCAAAAAGACCAAACTCATCAGATAATTCTACTGTAAAAATATTGCTTGCCCCAGGGGTAAAATCAGCTGTGTAAGCTATATTGTAATTACCCGATTCACAAACATCGCTTGGTGGTGTGCACAATATTGTTTGAGAAAAACCTATTTGGTTTATAGTAACTAAAGCTATAAAAATTAGTAAATACTTTTTCATGAGACAAATTTATTTTGGAAGTAAATATAGTATAATTTAGCGAAATCTGTGGTTTAACAATTGGTTTTTTTCGATAAATTTAAAAAAGCTTGATTTTTAGGGCTTTATAAAATGTTAAAATTTGATTTGTAACCGTTTGTAGCGAAAATGGAAATTCATTTCTTTTATTTTTAGATTCCGTTTGCGACTTAAATTCGACATAAATTTTGTAATAATCGCATGAAAAAGAAAGCCATCTATACAACAAATTAAAAACAATTTCGGTTTGCCAAAATAATCTTCTATATCCGCTTAAATGAATGTGATGAAAAATTAATTTGTTTCGTTTTGAAATAAATTTAACGAAACTTTTTTTATTGTTACTGTCAATTGTTGAAGAAATAATATGATTGCAATTAGATTTTGGATCGTAATAACATTTCCAACCCATTCGCCACGCCCTTACTGATAAATCAACGTCTTCCATATAAAATGGAGAATAAATTTCATCCATACCGTTTAACTGCATTAACTTTTTTCTTTCCATTAGGGCATTTGCTCCCGACAAAAATAAAGTAGGAATCCACTCTCGATTTTCACTTAAAATTTCTACGTTTAAAGTAGTTACTAATTTACCTGCTTTCCAAACCGGATATTTTGCAGCATCTATTAATTTGCCATTATTGTAAATATTCCCCATAACACCAAATGTTTCTGGAGATTCAAAATATTTAAACTGATCAACAAAATAATCTTCGCTTAAAAGCACATCGCTATTTAAAGCCAATACTAATTCTTTTGAAGCGACCTTAAAACCAGAATTTATGTTTTTAGAAAAGCCACCATTTATTGTGTTTTTTACCAAAAAAACGTTTTGCCAATTGCTTTCAATGTACTTAACAGAATCATCAATAGATGCATCATCCGCAACTATAACTTCGTAATCTAAAACATTTTTTAATGCTGCAAAAACAGCTGGTAAGTTTTTTTCTAATAATTGTTTTCCATTATAATTTGGAATTACTACCGAAATGGATTTCATTTTTGTTTTTCCTTTCTGTAGGCAAACAACAAATAAGAATTAAAAAAAGCAAAGAAAGTAACGCCAGCTTGCGTTTCTAAGGTGTCTTCGGTAAGAAATGATAAACAAACAATTATTAAAAAAACAACATAGTTAAATGTCGACTTTTTATACAATAAAATTATTGGTGAAAATAATGACGCGAAAAAAATTAAAAAGCCAAAAGCACCAAAGGCAACAAATATTGAAATATATTGGTTGTGTGCTCTTAGTCGCCACCGCTCATCTAATGGTGAGTTTGTTTCAATGTAAGCTTGCTTAAAGGAATCGCTAACATCTCCCGTGCCTACTCCAAACCAAAAATTTTGTTTAATAATACTCATTGCGGTTTTCCAATACTCTAAGCGCTGTGCAACCGAATGTCCACTTGGATTGCCACCCAGCATATAATTTTCAAACTCAAACAAAAGCATTTCTACACGCGCATGTAAACCTTGTTTTGGTAAAAAATTGGTAGCTCCACTTTCTATCATTTTAATATCGTGTGCGCTTAACGCGTTTAAGCCTACCGAATCTTTTCTTAAATTTTTAGATGCCAAATAGCGAATAAGCGTAAATCGTAACGATTGACCTAGACTATCTTCGCCCATATAATTTTTTGTGCTTTTTTTAACCCATTCTTTTTCAAGCTCTACCCAACAAACATATACACCTACGTAATTACCATTTTCTCGCTGATTACCAAGCCAATTATGCTCGTAATTATTTCCGTTAATTGTTTTTAATTCCAAAGTTTTCCAGTTAAGTGGTTTTGTTTCATAATATTTTTTTACAACATTATAAAATGAAAATACAGTGAAAATAAAAATTATTAATAGCGAAATAAAAATCCACCTATTAGCAAAGTTTTGTTTTTGTATAAAACTAAAATAAAAAAATATGGCGATTGTTACTACAAAAAAAACAATTATACCCGTTAGCGATTTTAACAAAAACAGATAAACTATCAACCACACAATACTAATTACTGCTAATACAAAACATTTTTTTGATAGCTCACTTTTTCTAAAAGCATAATTAAACAAAATAAAAATAGCTAAACAAATTACTAATGAATACCGAATGTGTGAAATGTAGTTTGAAAAAAATCCGCTTGGGTGATTTATATCTACAAAAATTCCAAAATAATAACCTAAGTTTAAAAACGTAGTTATAACTGTAGCGGCGCAAAAAAAATACAAAATAAATTTAAATTCAAATTTAGCAAGCGGCTTTGAAGTAGCTATAACCAAAGGCAAAACAAACAGCGGGAGTTTATTTATTATGTCTTTAAAAGCATAAGTAAAGTTTGATGAATACAACAAGCCAACAAGGTGCAAAACAGATAAAGATACTATTAAGAGTAAAGATGTATTTTGCTTTGCAAGAGCAAACTTATTTTTAAAATCTAATCCAAATATCCAATTAACTATTAAAATAATTTGAGCAATGCTCATTAACAAGTTAGACCACGGAAGCCCAATTGCAAGAGTAGCTAATGCAACTAAATAAACATTTTTATTGTTAAACTCTTTGTAATAAATCATAACTCTACTCTCAACTACTCACCATCAAACGCTGGTTGTTCCTCTTGCTCGTCGTTATTAGAGTTTTTAATTGTTGTTACTTCTGTTTTAGCAGGCTCAATATATTTTCCTGTTAAAATATCGGTATAGAATTTTTTATCGTTTAAAATTTCTATCGCTCTTTTTACATCGTTATCTTTTTGTAAATTGTTTTCTAACTTACCTTTTTGCAAATAATAACGCGATACAATTTCTTGCTCCAACAACTCTTTAATCTCCGTTTTAAAGGTAATTAAATCGTCATTTTTGTTGTGCATCATTTTTGTTTTTAAAGCTTCGTATTCTTTTGCTGCAGCTTCAAAATATTTTTCTTTTTCGGCAGTTTGTTTTAAATCTTTTAATAATCTATCTGTTGCTGTTACATAGTCGTAATCTTTATCTTTTACAAAGGCAACGAAATCAGCGTATTCAGCATCAGTCAATCTAAATTCTTTTGCGTTAGATATTGTTGGATTTTTTAATCTGTAGTTTGTTGCAAAATCAAACACATGCGATTTTGCTTCTAAACTAAATGCAATTTTACTCCATTCTTTTATGTTGGTTGTAATGTCTGGATTTATTCCTCCTCCATC
Source organism: Bacteroidota bacterium (assembly GCA_040385525.1). Taxonomy (GTDB): domain Bacteria; phylum Bacteroidota; class Bacteroidia; order UBA4408; family UBA4408; genus JAZKHE01. Next base: position 217,460 of record JAZKHE010000002.1, on the reverse strand, counting down.
AAAAACAACTCTTCCGTTTTTTGTTTTAAATTTTGTAACTAACGAATCAGGGATTTTTCCTACGCTACCATCTTTATTTCTATGTGTATAATCTAAAGCCTGAATGCATCTTCCGCTTGGCACATAATATTTTGCTGTGGTTACTTTTAGTTTAGAATTGTAAACTAAATCGCGTGTGGTTTGCACTAAACCTTTTCCGTAAGAGCGTTGCCCCAATACAACACCTCTATCTAAATCTTGAATAGAACCCGAAACAATTTCTGATGCTGATGCTGAACCTCTGTTTATTAATACAACAACAGGAATATTTACATCAACCGGAACATTAAGTGCTTTGTAAGTTTTATTCCACTCTTGTACTTTTCCTTTAGTGCTAACAACGTCTACACCTTTATCTACAAATAAGTTTACAATATTAATTGATTCATGTAGTAAACCACCCGGATTACCTCTTAAATCTAATATTATAGACTTAACATTGTTTTTAGTTTTTAATTCGTCAAAAGCAGCTTTTACTTCTTTACTACAATTTTCTGTAAACTGAGTTAATCGAATATAACCTACATCGTCTTTAATAACGCCAAAATAAGGAACGCTTTTAATTTTAATTTCTTGACGAGTAATTATTTTTTCGATTGGTTTTTGTTCACCTGGTCTTTCAATTAAAATTTTTACTTGCGTGCCCGATTGCCCTTTAAGCATTTTGCTTACATCTTCGGTGTTTTTTCCTTTAATCGATTTTCCTTCAACTTCTAAAATTAAATCTCCAGCCATTAATCCCGCTTTTACAGCAGGCGAATCCTCATAAGGTTCTGCAATTGCAATGTAATCGCCTTTTTTACGAACCAAAGCGCCAATTCCACCATACTGACCTGTTGTCATAAAACGATAATCTTCAATATCTGTTTCTGGAATGTAGTTGGTGTAAGGATCTAAAGCTTCTAACATAGAATCAATTCCTTTTTTTATTATTTCGCCAGGCTTTACCTCATCAACGTAATACAAATTTATTTCGCGAAACAGCGTAGTGAAAATATCAATGTTTTTAGATATTTCGAAGTAATTATCTACAAAGGCACTGCTTACAAAAGCTGAAATGGCAATTGAAATAATTACAACAAAAATTTTTAATTTTTTAAATCTATTTTTCATTCTAATTCTGTTTATGGTACTGGGTCCTGACCATGGCCACCCCAAGGATTACAAGATAAAATTCTTTTTAAAGTTAACCAACCTCCTTTTATAGGTCCATATTTTTTTAATGCTTCTAATCCATATTGAGAGCAAGTAGGATTATATCTGCAGGCATTAGGCAAATAAGGCGATATTAAAAGTTGATACACTTTAATCAATATTATTAAAGGAAAACTAAGAACTTGGTTCATTTATTGTTTTCAGTTGACGTAAAGTTAAAATAATTTTTTCGTTGATTAAAGCAAAGTCGGGCATTTGCTTGCCTATGTATGCAAACATACATTTTATCTTTATGTTTTTAGTGTTTAGTTCAATTTCTAATTCACTTTTGTTTAAGCGGATAGACTCGCGTAGCAAACGTTTTATACGATTACGATCTACTGCTTTTGAAAAATTTCTTTTTGATACGCTTATTCCAAAAACTAGTTGTACCGATTTTTCATCGGTATTAATGCTGTAATTCACTTTTATAGGATGTACAAAAACAGATTTACCTTTTAAAAAAATAAAAGAAATGTCTTTTCGGCTTTTTAAGCGAGTCGTTTTAGGTAATAATTTACGCATCACTTAAAGGTAGTAATAATAAACAAACCGTTTATTTGCCTTTATTTGCTTTTGCAATATACTGTTCTAAAGCCATTGTCATAGATGGTGCTTTAGGCATTGGCGCTTCAATATCTAGCTTTAAACCAGCCTCTATTACGGCTTTTACTGTAGTAGGTCCAAATGCAGCAATACGCGTATTGTTTTGTTTAAATTTTGGGAAATTTTGAAACAATGATTTTATTCCAGAAGGACTAAAAAACACCAAAACATCGTAGTTTACCTTTGCCAAATCAGATAAATCGCTGCAAACTGTTTTGTAAATAACAGCTTTAGAATATTTAATTTTTAACTCGTCTAATATTTCTGGACCTTCTTCTTTGTGAATATCAGAAACTGGAAACAAAAAATTATCCTCTTTGTGTTTTTTTAGAGTATCAATCAAATCAGAAAATTTTTGTTTACCATGAAAAATTTTTCTTTTTCTAAACACAACATATTTCTGTAAATAATAAGCTGTAGATTCAGAAATACAAAAGTATTTTAGCGTTTCGGGTACTGTATAACGCATTTCTGTACAGATTCTAAAAAAATGATCGACAGCGTTTCTACTAGTTAAAATTACAGCGGTATAATCGGGTAGGTTTATTCTTTCTTTTCTAAAATCGGCTGCAGGAACACCTTCTACATGTATAAACGATCTGAAATCGATTTTTACATTGCATTTTTTCGCTAAGTCGAAATAAGGCGACTTATCGGTTTCAGGTTTTGGCTGAGTAACAAGAATACTTTTTACTTTTAAGTTCATAGTAGCCCTTTTCTTCTCTTTATTTACACTCGTTACAATTGGTATTTATCAAAAATAAACTTTCCAATTACAATTAATGGTAAAATTTCTAGGGCGCAAAGATATAAAAATAAATACGATTTAGAAAATACTCCCGAAAACCACAAAGAAACTAATCCTTTAATTATTCTAAACAAAAAGAACGAAACAATAAGCAATAAGCCAATAAATAGCAAAACCGCATGATTATTAGCGGGCAAATAGTTTATTAAAGCTACCAAAGGCAACAATAACAAACCAATGGTTTGGTTTATTAAAAAAACATTAAATGTGTATTCTTTTGTTTCGCCATCAGCATTAAAAATAAACGCCACTAACGTAAAAAAAAGCAGTTTAACAGCATAAAAAGCAATTAAACACAGCATTATTAAAAAATAGAGCTCTAACCCTGAGTAAATCAGAAAATTTCGATAGTAATGATGAACTAATTGATAAGAAAACAACGAAAAACTAAACAAAAACAAAACAGACAGTAATAATGAGGCTTGTTTTATTAAAACATTTTCGGCTTTTACAAGTTGGCTGGAGTAATTACTTACCCAAAAGGCTTTCATTAACTGCAAAACACGCTTTTTGTAAACCGTATTTATAAAAGCAAACATAGCAAAACAAAAACAAAGCAATATAAAAACCCAATCGGTATTATAGTTTCTAACTCTGAGTTTTGGAGCCAAAACAGTATCCATAGCCGAACTATCTTTAACAGTAATAAAGCGAATTTGATTTACCGATGGGTTTTTAAAACTCATTTGCGAGCCAACTTGTTTTTTGCAAAAGTAATACAATCAATATAGAATGCCTCTAAATTTGATAATTAGCCTAAACAATTTTAGGTATTTATTGCTTTAGCTTTTACAAGTTAAATAAATAGCTATTTTTGCATACTCAAAAAGATAAAAACAATATACAATGGCAAAGTCTGATTTATTTGAAGCTCCTGATTATTACTTATTAGATGAGCTTTTAACTGATGAACATAAAATGGTTCGCGACGCAGCTCGCGCATGGGTAAAAAAAGAAGTTTCTCCGATTGTGGAAGATGCTTGTCAAAAAGCTGAGTTTCCAAAACAATGGATAAAAGGCTTAGCAGAAATTGGTGCTTTTGGCCCATATATTCCACAAGAATATGGTGGTGCAGGTTTAGATCAAATTTCGTATGGCTTGCTTATGCAAGAATTAGAAAGAGGCGATTCTGGATTACGTTCTACTGCATCTGTGCAAAGTTCGTTAGTAATGTATCCAATTTATACTTTTGGTACAGAAGAACAAAAACGCAAATACCTTCCAAAATTAGCTAGTGGCGAAATGATGGGTTGTTTTGGTTTAACTGAACCAGATTATGGTTCTAACCCAAGCGGTATGATTACCAATATAAAAGATAAAGGCGACCATTATGTTTTAAATGGTGCTAAAATGTGGATATCTAACGCTCCGTTTGCTGATATAGCTGTAGTTTGGGCTAAAGATGAAACAGGTGCCATTAGAGGAATGGTTATTGAAAGAGGTTACGAAGGCTTTACAACACCCGAAACTCATGGTAAATGGAGTTTAAGAGCGAGTGCAACCGGAGAGTTAGTTTTTGATAATGTAAAAGTTCCTAAAGAAAATTTATTCCCAACCGTTAAAGGTTTAAAAGGACCGTTAAGTTGTCTAAATTCTGCTCGTTACGGAATATCTTGGGGAGCAATTGGCGCTGCTATGGATTGCTACGATTCTGCATTACGTTATTCTAAAGAAAGAGTTCAGTTTGGAAAACCAATTGGTGCTTTTCAGTTAACACAAAAAAAATTAGCTGAAATGATTACCGAAATTACAAAAGCGCAATTAATGTGCTGGAGATTGGGCGTGTTAAAAAACAACGAAAAAGCTACACCATCTCAAATATCTATGGCAAAACGTAATAGCGTAAATATGGCATTACAAATTGCTCGTGAGGCACGCCAAATACATGGAGGAATGGGCATTACAGGCGAGTACCCAATTATGCGCCACATGATGAATTTAGAATCTGTAATTACTTACGAAGGAACGCATGATATTCACTTGTTAATTACAGGTATGGATGTTACTGGTTTTAATGCTTTTGAATAAGTAAAAACAAAACTTATATCATAAAAAAATCCCGTCTTGATTGCTATCGAGACGGGATTTTTTTATATCTCACTAATTATTTTTTATTCTTTAATTCTCTTTCCATAAATTCTTCTAATTGCTCTGCACCAATTTTTTTAGCAATAATTTCTTTTTTGCTGTTTAAAATATAAATCTGCGGTGTAGAGGTTATATCATAAATCGCTCTAAAATTGGTTCTAAACTCTGCATCGGCAACGTTTACCCAGTCTAGTTTGTTTTCTTCAATGTATTTTTTCCACTTATCTAATTCAACTTCTGTGCAAACGGCAAACACGCCTACACCTCTTGTTTTAAGTTTATCGTATGCTTCTTTTACAAAGGGCATCGATTTTTTACAGTGTCCGCAATCTGGATCCCAAAACAATAAAATTGTATAAGGCGATTTTTGTACGTGTAAGGATTGTACTTTTCCTAAATCGTCGAACATAGTTAAGTTTGGAGCTACTTTGCCAATTAACAATGGTTTTAAAATTCTAGCTCTATCTCTTATTTTAAATATCTGTGTTGAATCTACCCAAAACGCTTGGTCGTAGGTATAATAATTTTCAGCCATGTGCACAAACACAGCGTCCATACCCATAATATTTGATGTTTCGTAAGTATTGGTTATGTACCAAACACAATATTTAAAAATTTCTTTGTTACCTTTTTTTGCTTTTGCAATTATCATGTCCGCTTCTTTATTAATAGAATCAGGTATTTGCAAAATCATATTTTTCATATACTGCTCTAATTTTTGATGAAATATTGGTGTGCGAAGCAATCTATCATCAGAAAAATCGATGTTATCGAAAAAATGTGCTTTGTAATAACGGTAGGAAAAAGTTGAATCGGGTCTACCGTTAGCTAATTTGGGCGTTTCGGGAATATCAATTTCTTTAGTTGCTTTAAAAATTGCTGTAATAACGTGCTGTGGATATTTGTTTTGATGATTTATTTTGTAATCTTTTACTTCTTTATCAATTGTATTAATCTTATCTAAATAAAATTTAGCTGAATCTTTTCCTTTGTTTTTATCGTAAAGCGCGCGATAAGGAGTAACTTCGGTATGCTTTTTAGAAACAAAGTTTAAGTAGTCAAAAAATAATTTGTTTTCTTCTGAACCCGTAATTTTTGCGTTTTTAATAAATTCTAAAGTGTCAGTTTCTACTGCAAAATCTTGATCATCATTTACAATAATTTCAAAATATTTTTTGCTGGGCATTATTATTAAATAAATTCCACCATCTAATTTTTTGTCACCTTTAAAAACTGCATTTCCTTTACTGTCAATGCGCGCAGTATCTCTAATGTATTGCTTATCGCCAAAATGGTTACCTAAATAACAAACTGTATCTTTTAAACCATTTAATTTTACTTTAATTAAATAAGCATCTTTTCCACCAGCAAAAGAAGTAATTGACGCAAAAACTAAAATTAAAAAAATTGCTATTCCTCTCATATTTTTATTGTGTAGTTGTTTTTCTTGTAGCTCAAATTTAGTAATAAATTTAGTAAAATAACCCTCAAAAATTTTGCCAAATTTTTAAAGCGACTTAAACATAAAACCCTTTTCAGAAAGCGTATGTAACACAATAGGCAAGGCTGTTTTTAGGTTTTTTTCTGCTTTTAAACTGTCGTGAAAAACCAGTATTGAACCATTTTTAGCTTTTTTTAACACGATGTCGGCACATTTTTTACCGCTAATGCTTGCATCAAAATCGTAACTCAGCACATCCCACATTACAATTATGTAGTTTTTATCTAGCAAATTAATTTGTTTACGTGTGATTTTCCCGTAAGGCGGACGAAACAATTTTGAATTTATTTTTGTGGCTGCTAAACTTACATTTTCAATGTAATTTGCGGTTTTATTTTTCCAGCCATTTAAATGATTATTTGTGTGGTTGCCAACAATATGACCAGCATCAATAACTTGCTGAAAAACTTCTGGGTGTTTTGAAACATTATCGCCTATGCAAAAAAACGTAGCTTTTGCATTGTAATTTTTTAGTTGCGTCAATACCCAAGGCGTTATTTCGGGTAGTGGGCCATCATCAAAAGTTAAGTAAATTACTTTTTCTGCTCTGCTTTTATTCCAAAGTAATTTGGGGTATAGAAAACTAAAAACGGAGTATGAGCTTTTTAATGTAAACATAAAAAAAGCCCACTTTCGTGGGCTATTTAATTAAGATTGAAAATAGCGTAAATAGGTTTGCTCGTGCTTTTTAAACACAGCATCTACTTCTTTATTTAATTTTTCTTCGCCAAACATTTTGCTCACTTGCAACATACGCTGCAAAATACTCATAGCTTGTTGCGATTCGTTTTCTGTTTTAGAAATAAAATCGGGCCCTAACGAAAAATAGTAATTTAACTCTGCATCGTATTGTTTTGCTAATGCACTTAAAATTTCGTTTGCTTTTGCATTTTGACCAGCTTTATAATACGACTCTGCAATTGGTAAAATAAAATAATTGTAAGGCACAATTTCTTTTGGCATTACTTGCATAGCTCTGTCTAAAGCTTTAATTGCTTTGTCTTTTTTGCCTTCTCTAATTAATGCATCTGCTAAACGTGCAAAATTATTTCTTAGGTTGTAGGTCATTCTTAGGTTGTTTTCGTCCATGTAAATTTTACCTGTTTCCATACCGCCCCAAGCAAATTTATTCATCATGTTGTTATACATAATGTCTGTATCAACAAAACCTTCTTGCCCGTCCATACTTAAATTATTTACAGGAACTAAACGATAGGCCAAACCTTCTAACTGAAAATAATCTTGTAAAAACATATAGCTATCATCGCCAACTGTAATAGCAAAATACACCGGGCGTTTCCAGTTGTTGTTTGCTAAAATGTCGAAAATCATTAGCTCGTTTTTAAGAATATAGCTTTTGTTAATTTTCCAACGAATACCACCTTTTACAACTTTATCAGCCATACTTTTAGGAACTGTTCCGTTGTTTACAACTGTTGCAGAATCAACAGGAATAAAAATTCGGTTAGTCGGTAAGTAAGCTAACTCTCCGTTGCCTTGCGTAGCTAATTTTGCTTTCGGTTCTTCGCTAGCAACAAACTCTAATAATTGTTTTATTGGATAATAACGAGCAGTATCTAAACCTAAACTTTCGTTAGGATAAATTGGCACATAATCGCGTGTACCTTGGCGATATTGAGCTTCTGTTAAACTTAACGGAATTGGATCAGAATCATAAGCCTTACGACGCATTTGCTCTATGTACCAATCGGTATTTGATAAACTTAAATTTACCACGCGTACATCGGTTCTAAATCCTTCTACTTCTTGTGCGTACCATAATGGGAAAGTATCGTTATCACCATTGGTAAATAATATTGCATTTGGTGCGCACGATGATAAATAATTAAATGCAAAATCGCGAGCAGTATATCTTCCCGATCTATCATGATCGTCCCAACCATCTTTTGCCATTAAAACTGGCGCAGCAATCATTGCTAAAGATGTTGCGATTATACCACCAGTGGTTGCGTTTATTTTCTTTTTAAGCATATCGTACAGCGCATATACGCCAAAGCCAATCCAAATGGCGAACGCATAAAACGATGCAGCATAAGCGTAATCTCTTTCACGAGGCTGATATGGAGCTTGATTTAAATAAACTACAATTGCCATTCCTGTAAAGAAAAATAAAAGCGTTACAACAAATGCATCTTTTTTATCTTTTGTGTAATGAAAGTATAAACCTATTAAACCCAAAATAAATGGCAACATATAAAAACGATTAAACGCTTTGTTAGCTTTAAAATGCTCAGGTAAATTTGCTCTTGCTCCAATTCGAGATGAATCTAAAAAGTCGATACCGCTTAACCAGTTTCCTTTCATAATTCCACCATGACTTTGCACATCGTTTTGCTTACCCGCAAAATTCCACATAAAGTATCTAAAATACATGTGCATTACTTGATAGTTAAAAAAGTATCTTAAATTTTCGCCAAAAGTCGGTTTGTTAATCATTGTTTGCTCACCATTTCTATCGGTTGCTGGTGTTGGTGTTCCACGCATATCGCTCCAGTTTCTATAACCTGTTTCGTGGTTATCTTGACTACTGTGCATACGTGGAAAAAACGTTGTAAAGTTTGGATCGTAAACCGGAATTGTACTTTTTCTTTCGTCGGTAATTACATATTTACCTAACTTTTCGTCTTTTGTATAAACAGGACTTCCGTCTAAATAATCAACAACGGGTGCATTAAAATATTGTCCGTGTAAAATTGGCCAGCTACCATATTGCTCACGATTTAAGTAAGATAACAAGTTGATTGCATTTTCTGGATTATTCTCGTCCATTGGTGTGTTAGCCTGCGAACGAATAATTAAAACTGCAAAACTTGAATAACCAATTAAAATAAACGTGAAACACAAAATGGCTGTGTTTGCAATAATTTTTTTGTTTTTTTGCGTGTAGCGCAATCCCCAAATAATTCCGCCAATAATTAATGCAGCGTAAATTATAGTTCCTGTATTAAAAGGTAAACCTAACGAATTTGTAAAAAACAACTCAAATTTTGCAGATAAGCTAACAATACCTGGAATAATTCCGTTTTGAACGATTACTAAAATTAAAACAGAAAGTATACCTGCTAAAATAAAACCATTGCGTGTAGTTGTTTTGTATTTTTTGAAGTAGAAAATAAAAGTCATGGCTGGAATAGCCAATAAATTAAGTAAATGCACTCCAATTGATAATCCCATTAAAAATGCAATTAACACAATCCAACGAATGTTATGTGGCTCGTCGGCAACTTCTTCCCATTTTAAAATAGCCCAAAACACAATTGCTGTGAACATACTAGACATTGCGTAAACCTCGCCTTCAACAGCAGAAAACCAAAATGAATCAGAAAAAGTGTAAGCCAAAGCTCCAACCACACCACTACCAAAAATAGCAATTAGCTTATCTTGGGTAAGTTCGCCAGTTTTAAGGGCAATTTTGCGAGCAAGAGCTGTAATTGTCCAAAACAAAAATAAAATAGTAAAAGCACTAACAATGGCACTTAAAGCATTCACCATCATGGCTGCATTAGCTGGCCCTCCTCCAAATAAAGTAAAGAAACGACCAATTAGGTTAAACAAAGGAGCGCCGGGTGGGTGACCAACTTCTAGTTTGTAGGCAGTTGCAATGTACTCGCCACAATCCCAAAAACTTGTTGTAGGCTCAATAGTAGCTAGGTAAACAAAGGATGCAACAACAAAAACTGCCCAACCAATGATATTGTTTAACTTTTTATAATTCGTCATATAATTAATGGTGTAAAGTATTATTTTAAAACGCTAAACTGCGAATTTAGGAAAATATTGCGAAGTGTTTTTTTAAAATATGTGAAAATAATTTTTTGAGTTTTAAAAATTTTGATAATTTTGCATTCCCAAACTCAAACATCGAGTTTAAAATTGTCCGATGGTGTAATTGGCAACACGTCTGTTTTTGGTACAGAAGAGTCTAGGTTCGAGACCTAGTCGGACAACGAAAAAGCCCCAAATTTGGGGCTTTTTTAGTTTTTGAAGTTTTTTACATATCTAGTTACCTCACCTTTTCAATAAAATTAATAACGGTTTCGTTAAACACTTTGGTTTGGTTATACATGGGCGAGTGCCCAGAATAGGTAAATGTCCAAGCTTCTTTGTAGGTTGAATTTACCGTGTAAAACGCATCAACCATCATTCCTTGTGGCACAACAAAATCGTATCTGCCCCACAAAAAAACACTAGGTACAGTAATTTTTGCCAATTGTGGTGAGTTAGTGGCAACTGTTAATTCATTAAACAAACCTGAATTAAAACCCATAAAAGTGGAGTGAGCGAAACTACTCGAAATATTTGCCATACTTCGGTTACCAAACTGAAAACCTGCTTCTTGCGCAATGGAATCTTTCATTAATGTTTCTGCTTTAAAAGCGTATTTATTTAGTTTACTAGAGTTTATTAAATCGGTTGGTAATTTTAATTTTCTGCAAAAATCAACCATTTCTTTCCAGTCGTTGGCGTTTCTATTATTTGCCATTTCTATTGTACCAATGCTATCTATCATGTTTCGGGTTAATACATCGTTTAGTGGCCAATTATGCACACCATCTACTTCTATCCAACCCGCAATATTTTTTTGATTATCGCCTTTAATTAAATATGATGAAGTTAGCATTCCACCCCAACTGTGACCGTATAAAAAATATTTATTGTCGTCGCCATATTTGTTTTTAAGTAAAAAAATAAGTTTTTCTAAATCGTTCACATAGGTACTAACTGATAGTTTTTCGCCTTTTGCTCCTTGCGTGTTTCCTGCATTACGTTGATCCCAAAAAACTACGCCGTATCTTTTTTTAAGTTCTGCGGTAATGTCTCCATTATAAGTAGTTATGGCTTCGCCCCCTGGTCCACCATGTATTACTAAAATAAATACTTTTGATGCGGTGTTGCCTTGCACTTTTACAGGCATGTTGCTTCTTCCATCTTTTAAATAAAATTGCTCGTTGGCATTTTGTTTTAAACTAAAATCAACTTCTTTTTTGCACGAAGCAAAAAGTGTAATCAATAAAAAAAGTAAACTATATTTTTTCATTTTTGATTTAGTTTAAATTGTCTTTAATAGTATATTTTACTGCGAATGGTTTAGCTTTAATTCGGTAAACAATTCCCATGTCCATTGCAAAATAAGGCATTATAAAACTTCCGTAAGGAAACAAAATATTTGCACCTGCACGTATATGCCACTTTAAGGGAATTGATTTTGTAAACGAATAATCTTTACCAAAACCAGCCATTATGTTTGCATTACCATACAAATTGCCTGGCAAAGATTTTTGTTTTACTTGATTATTTTCTACAGTAAAAGCAGCTTTGGTTAAAAAGGTTTTGGTAATTCCTAAACCAACAACAAGCTCTTTCATGCGTCCTTTTTTCTTTACTCTGCGCATTCCGTAATCGGCACCAAGACTAAAACTCGTGTTAAAATCTTTATCTCTGTTGTACAAAAAATTATAGTTAATAAACTTTACTCCATATTTTGTTTTGTAAACAGAATCGGCTCTGTATTTGTCGTGACGGTTTATCTCGTGTATTTTTTCTACACTTAATCGTATACCCGAATGAAAATTATTGGAATTGAAAGACACACCAACTGCTATAGGAAAATAATGTTTATCGGTATCTACAGAATCTTGTGTAATAAGATTTTGTGCAAATACGCCATTGACAAACAAAAACCAGCAAAAAATGAAATGAAATGTTCGCATAAATAAAATTATGCTTAAAATTAAACAATATTTAAACCAAATGGTTGTATTTGTAACAAAATGAAAAAGAAAAAAGTAGTTATAATTGGTTCGGGTGTTGCAGGTTTATCAACCGCAATACGCTTGGCTAATGGTAATTACGATGTTACTGTTTTAGAAAGCAATAATTATGTTGGTGGCAAATTGAGCGAATTTTCACAAAATGGATTTCGTTTTGACAAAGGACCTTCGCTGTTTACTTTGCCAAATCTCGTTTTAGATTTAATAAAAGAAAGTGGTTTAGAAAAAGAAGTAAAGTTTGATTTTGAAAAACTAGATTTAGTTTGTAATTACTTTTTTGAAGATGGCACAAAATTTTCAGCTTATTCTGAGCTAACAAAATTTACCGACGAATTAAAAAGTAAATTAAACGTAGAGGCAGAACCGATTGTAAAACACCTAAAACACGCCGAAAAAACATATCATTTAATTGGTGAACTTTTTTTAGAACAAAGTTTGCATCAACTAAAAAACTTTACCAATAAAAAAACAGCGAAAGCACTTTTGCAACTCTCGCACTACCGTTTATTTAAAACCTTAAATCAGCATAACGAAGCAGTTTTAAAACACCCTAAACTGGTTCAATATTTTAATCGGTTTGCAACGTACAATGGCTCTAGCCCATATTTAACACCTGCCATGCTTAGCATTATTTCGCACGTTGAGCATGGTTTTGGAGCTTATTTTCCAAAAAAAGGTATGTATCAAATTACAGATACACTCTACAATATCGCTTTAAAAAAAGGCGTTAAATTTTCATTAAACACAAAGGCAGAACAAATACTTGTTGAGAATAAAAAAGTTATTAGTGTGCAAACTATCAATGCTAAAATTGATGCTGACATTGTAGTTTCTAATATGGATGTTTTTCATACCTACAAAAAACTATTGCCTTACGAAAAACATCCCGATAAAATTTTAAATCAAGAAAAATCCTCGTCAGCACTCATATTTTACTGGGGAATTAAACACAATTTTAAAGAATTAGATTTGCATAATATTTTTTTTAGCAACAACTATAAAGAAGAGTTTGATGCAATTTTTACTAAAAAAGAAGTATATAACGATCCGACTATATACATTAACATTACTTCAAAAAAACTAAAAACAGATGCGCCAGATGGCTGCGAAAATTGGTTTGTTATGGTAAACACACCTAACAATTCTGGGCAAGATTGGAAAGCAATAAAAGAACAAACAAAACAAAATGTATTAAAAAAACTTAATCGCATTTTAGGGCTTGATGTAGCACCTCTAATTGCTTTTGAAGATTATTTAGACCCAATACTAATTGAAGAAAGAACATCGTCGCATTTGGGCGCACTTTACGGAAATGCATCAAATAATAAAATGGCAGCTTTTTTAAGACACCCAAATTTTTCAAAAGACATAAATGGTTTGTACTTTTGTGGAGGAAGCGTTCATCCTGGAGGTGGAGTTCCATTAGCCATATTATCTGGAAAAATTACTGCACAACTCATTAAAGAAAAACAATACTAAATTGAAAATAATAAATTACATAAAGTCTGATGTACGCATAGGAATTGCTATTCTAGTGATTTTTCACACAGTAGGATTAGTAGGGATTTATGTAAAAGGAAACGAATTTGTTGCCTTAACTCCTTTTAATTTATTGCTTACTTTATCGGTTTTATTGGTTTATCACGAAGATTATTCTAAAGATTTTATTCGTTACCTCATTTTAATTTTTGCAGCTGGTTTTGCTGTAGAATTAATGGGTGTGCGCACAGGCAGAATTTTTGGCGAATATTATTACGGAAATAATTTGGGTTTTTTAGTAAAAGGAATTCCTGTAATTATTGGCGTTAACTGGTTAATTTTATGTTTAGCAACAGCGCACATCAGTAATTTATTTACAGAAAACATTTATTTAAAATCTGCTCTAGCAGCAGTTTTCATGGTGTTTATCGATTATTTTATTGAGCAACTTGCTCCTGCTTTTAATTTTTGGTTTTGGAAAAACGATGTTGTTCCGCTACAAAATTATTTAGCATGGTTTGTTGTTTCTTTCTTTTTTCAATTTATGATTTGGAATTTAAAATTCGATGTAAAAAACAAAATAGCTCCTTATGTTTATGCTACTCAGCTAGTGTTTTTTGTGGTTTTATTTATACTAAACAAATTTAATTTATTGTTGTTAAACTAATTATGAATATTTTTATTAACATAGTAATTGTAGTAGTTACATTCTGTATAATGGAGTTTGTGGCTTGGTTTACGCACAAATACATAATGCATGGTTTGTTGTGGTATCTTCATAAAGATCATCATCAAGTTGAACCTGGTTTTTTTGAAAAAAATGATAGCTTCTTTTTAATTTTTGCCATTCCAAGCGCTTATTGTTACATGACAGGAATTATGAATAGCGATTTTAGATTATTTATTGGAATTGGAATTTCATTATATGGTTTAGCTTATTTTTTTGTGCACGATATTGTAATTCATCAACGATTTAAAATATTGAGGAACTGGTCGAACACATACGTTTTAGGCATTAGAAGAGCGCATAAAATTCATCACAAATATTTAGAAAAACACGATGGCGAAAATTTTGGAATGTTACTTGTTCCCTTTAAATATTTTTTAGAAGCACGAAACAAAAACAAAATTATTTAACAGCGCATGTCAACATATTTATGGTTAATGCTTTTTAGTTTTGCAGGACCTTTTGTTTTAAGTTTCGATAAAAAAGTAGCTTATTACAAAAAGTGGAAATATCTTTTTCCGAGCATATTAATTGTGTTAACTTTTTTTGTTGTATGGGATGTAGCCTTTACAGAACATGGTATTTGGAGTTTTAACCCAAGTCACGTAATCGGCATAAACTTAATTAATTTGCCGCTCGAAGAATGGCTGTTTTTTATTATAGTTCCATTTGCAAGCGTTTTTATTTACGAATGTTTAAATGCGTATATAACTAAAGATATTTTAAAAATATATTCACCGTTTATTACCAGAGCTGCCATAATTATTTTGCTTTGGGTAGCTATTTTTAATTTAGAAAAGAGTTATACATCAATCAATTTTTTTACTGCAGCTATTTTACTTTCACTACACGCATTTGTATGGAAAAGTGAGTATTTAAGCCAATTCTGGCTTGCGTATTTTGTGCATTTAATTCCGTTTTTTATTATTAACGGAATATTAACTGCAATACCAGTTGTGATATACGACAATGCCGAAAATTTAGGAATACGACTTTACACTATACCTATTGAAGATACAGCATATGCCTTAACGTTACTTTTAGGAAATATTACTATAATGGAGTTTTTACAAAAACGTAAAAAAACTATTCCTTCTCCAAAATAGCTTTAATATTGGGCTTAAAGTACTTTTCGCTTTTCATTACTTTTCCGTCTTCGCGATAAATAGCTTTACCATTTTCGTCTAGTTTACTCATATTGCTTCGGTGTATTTCGTTAAACACTTCCTCAATTTTATGTTGCAAACCATGCTTTAAAAGTGTCCCGAATAAAATATACATTTGGTCGCCAAGTGCATCAGCAATCTCAACTATATCACCATTTTTACAAGCGTCTAAATATTCTTCATTTTCTTCACGCATTAATGTGTAACGCAACAAATAATCGTTCGACGATAAATTTGCAACCAAATCTTTTGCGTTCGAAATTCCAAAAGCATCGTGAAACTCACGCACTTTATCAATGTTGTTTACTAATTCAGCCATGTTGTTTTTTATAAAAAAGGATTGTTATTTTTTTCAAATTCGATTGTTGTTTTTGGCCCATGCCCAGGATAAACTTCTACATCTCCAGGCAAAACCATTAACTTTGTTTTAATAGAATTAATAAGTGTTTCGTGGTGTCCGCCAGGCAAATCAGTTCTGCCAATACTTCCATAAAACAACACATCGCCACCAATTGCAAATTTTTGTTCAGCATTATAAAAAACTAAACTTCCTGGCGAATGTCCTGGGCAAAATAAAATACTAAGTTTTGAGTTGCCAAATTCTATTGTATCTCCTTCAGCTAAAAACTTTTGAATATCAGGTGATTGCTCATATGGAATTCCGTACATATGCGAAACTTTTTCGCCACTTGCTAAAACACTTATTTCTAATTCATTAGCCTCTAATTCTAAACCAAATGTATCGGCTACAAATTTATTTCCTAAAACGTGGTCAATGTGACAATGGGTATTAATTAAGCGTTTTGGGACTAAATTATTTTTCTCAATAAAGTTGATTAGTTGCTGTTGCTCACTGCTTGTGCTAAAACCTGGGTCTATAATAACGCATTGCTTTGTTTCGTCAAACAAAACATAGCTATTTTCCTGAAAAGGGTTAACTGCAAAAATTTGAATATTTATCATGCAAAAATCAAGTATTATTAGCAAAATTAGTATCTTTACTATAGAATTATGCATACTTCAACAAGCAAAATATCATTAGTTATTAAATATTTTTTTGTAACGCTGTTTATTGTACTTTGCTCTAACGCAAATGCTCAATTTTACAATGGTTTACGAAACGATTTTGGTAAAAACCGAATTCAATACAATCAATTTTTGTGGCAGTTTTATAAGTTTGAACGATTTGACGTTTATTTTTATTTAGGCGGAAAAGAAACAGCTTTGTTTACTTCGCAAGCTGCAGAAAAACACATTAACGAAATAGAACAAATTTTTGATTACACCATCGACGATAAAATTGAATTTATTGTTTACAACAACTTATCCGATTTTAAACAAAGCAATATTGGTTTAGCAGGCACAGAAACTGCCAACGTTGGCGGAGAAACAAGAATTGTAGGCAGCAAAGTTTTTATTTATTTTGAAGGCGATCATCAAAAACTCGAAGAACAAATTCGCGCTGGAATTACAGAAATTTTAATCTATCAATTATTATACGAAGGTAGTTGGCGCGAAATGGCGCGTAATTCGGCAATGTTGCATTTACCCGAATGGTACGTAAAAGGCTTGATTGCATACATTGCAAAAGGTTGGAACAGCGAAATTGAAAACAAAACTAAAGATGGAGTTTTAAGTGGGAAGTACAAAAAACTTAATCAATTGTATGGCTCCGATGCGGTAGATGCCGGCCATGCAGTTTGGCATTACATTGACGAAACGTTTGGTAGAGCTGTAATTCCTAACATAATGTATATGACGCGAGTAAGCAGAAATGCTGAAAGTGGGTTTTTATTTGTTTTAGGAAACTCGCTTAGAACCATTACAAACGATTATTTTGCCTATTATCAAAACGAATTTTCTGTAAATGAAAAAGAAAAAATAAACGAAGAAAAAATTGTTTCGAAAAAAAACAGAAACACAATTTTAACGCAATATAAAATAAGCCCAAACAAAAAGTATGCTTTGTATTCATCAAACGATTTGGGTAAATACAAAATTTATCTTTACGATATAGAAAACAAAAAAACTTCGTTAATACTTAAAGGCGGAAAAAAAATAGATCGTATTAACGATTACAGTTATCCGCTAATTGCATGGCATCCGAGCTCAAAATTCTGTTCGATTGTAAATGAAGTTAATGGCGAAGTAAAAATAAACATCTACAATTTAGAAGATGGAAAAATTACCGCCCGACCACCCTTGTTTGCTATAGATAAAATACTTGATTTAGCCTATAACAGCGATGGCAAAAAAATGGTGATGAGCGCAACCATAAACGGACAAAGCGATATTTTTTCTTTTATTCCAGCATCAGGAAAACTTGAACCAATAACAAAGGATGTTTTTGATGATTTAAATCCTCGCTTTATTGGCAACACCAATAAAATAGTTTTTAGTTCAAACAGAACAGACGACACCATTCGTTTTGATGCAAAAAATAACCCTTCTCAGTTTAGCTACGTGCACGATTTATTTGTTTACGATTTAGATTCAAAAAACAAAACTCTACTTCGCTTAACCAACACACTAGCAACAAACGAAAGAAATCCACAGTCTTTAGACAATGCAAATACTTTGTTTATTGCAGAACATAAAAACACAAAAAATTTATTTAACGCAAAGCTCGATAGTATAATTTCGTTTGTTGATACAACCGAACATTACCGCTATTTTTCTAATCAAAGCAAACTAACCGATTTTTCACGCAATATTTTAGAGTACGATTTTGATTCTAAATCGAGCAGTTATACAAGTGTATTTTTACAAAACAAAAAATATAGATTAGTAAATTCTGAATTATCAAAATCAACAATATCAGGCGCGTTGATTTCACCTGCAGAATCAATTAAAAATGTTTCTACCAACCTTAAAAGCTCAAGTATTATTTCAATACAAAATCAAGATGTTATAAAAGACACCACGATAAACAATAAAAAAATAGTTGTAACTAAAAGTTTTGCAAATTCTAGTAGTGAATCAATTCTTAAAAACTATACGTTTGAAGGAGAAAAACCAGTTATTACAACAGAAACAAACCCTATAGTAAATCAAGAAAAAACCGAAGAAAAAGGATTAAAACCAATTGAAATAACCAACAATAACAAAACAGAAAAATATAACGTTCCGCAAGTAGCAGACACCAGCATAATTACAGCAAATCTATCTTGGCCTCCAAAACAACGCAATTATTTAAAAGTATTTACAATAGATCAAGTTGTATCTCAACTCGATAACAACTTTTTAAATAGTAACTATCAAGTTTATACTGGTGGTGAATATTATTACAATCCTGGCTTAAATGGATTATTAAAAATTGGATTGAGTGATGTAATGGAAGACCACAGGATTGTTGGCGGCTTTCGCCTTTCTGCCGATTTAAGAAGTAACGAAGCTATGTTACAATATCAAGACAGAAGCCAACGTGTAGATAAATACTATACTTTATACCGACAAAGTTTTCCGGTTAGCCGAAGCGATAATGCTCCAAAAATTCAAACGCATCATTTAAAATACGGAATAAGTTATCCATTTAGCGAAGTTGCAGCACTTAAAGGAAGTGTATCTTGGAGAAATGACAGAAGAACGTTTTTAGCATTTAACGACGCTAACCTTGCTAAAAAAACAAGTTTTGACAATTGGATAATTTTAAAAACTGAATATGTTTTTGATAATACATTAAACAGAGGAATAAACGTTTACAATGGCACACGCTTAAAATTATTTGCAGAATATTTTAATAACACAGGCTACCTAAAACAAAACTTAGCCGTTTTGGGTTTTGATGTAAGAAACTACAAAAAAATTCATCGCAATTTAATTTGGGCAAATCGTGTAGCTGGTAGTTCATCGCAAGGCAGTCAAAAATTAGTTTACTATTTAGGAGGAGTAGATAACTGGATTAATCTTTCTAATTCGCCAATTTTTAATACTGGCACGCGAGTATCTGATGCGCAGCAATATGCGTTTCAGGCTGTTGCTACCAATATGCGAGGCTTTAATCAAAATGTGCGTAACGGAAATAATTTTATAGTTTACAATAGCGAATTGCGCTTTCCAGTTTTTCAATATTTATTAAACAGACCTATGCGTTCCGATTTTTTAAATAATTTTCAGTTAGTCGGTTTTGGAGATGTAGGCTCAGCTTGGACAGGAACTACTCCGTGGGCTGAAGACAATACATCAAACGAACAAATTATTACAGCATATCCCATAACCGTTATATTACAAAAAAAATATAGTCCATTTGTTTATGGCTACGGCTGGGGAATGCGTAGCCGCTTGTTTGGCTATTTTATTAGAGCCGACTGGGCTTATGGTTTTGATGATGGCGAAAAAAAGCCACGTATTTTTTATTTATCATTTAGTTTAGATTTTTAAAATGACAGCAAACACAATCATAATACTTTTATCAATCGGTTTATTTGCGGGTTTTATGAGCGGACTTGTTGGTATTGGTGGTGGTGTTGTTATAGTGCCTTTGCTGGTTTATCTATTGAGTTACAATCAGCATTTGGCTCAGGGCACAACCTTGTTTATGTTTTTGTTCCCGATAGGAATTTTAGCTGTTTTTAATTATTATAAAAATGGTAGTGTTGATTGGAAAACGGCAGCAATCATTTCATCTACATTTATTATTGGCGCATATTTAGGCTCTAAAACAGCATTAAAAATAGATCAAGCAATGCTGAAAAAGATTTTTGGTGGCTTTTTATTATTGCTTGCTATTAAACTTATTTTAGGCAAATAATCAAAAATAAATAGCGTGCTAAAAGAAAAAATAAAACAACTTAGTTCAGAATATTTAGAAGAAATTATTGCTGTAAGAAGACATTTACACGCACATCCCGAGCTTTCTTTCGAAGAACACAACACAAGTAAATTTATTTGCCAAAAATTAGATGAATACAAAATTCCTTATACAAAAGGAATTGTAAAAACAGGAATTGTTGCCCTAATTGAAGGAAAAAATGCAGCTAAAAAATGCATTGCTTTACGCGCAGATATTGATGCTTTACCCATACAAGAAACCAACAAAGTAAGTTATTGCTCAATAAATAATGGTGTAATGCATGCCTGCGGACACGATGTACACACAGCATCGTTATTGGGTGCGGCCAAAATTTTATCTGAATTAAAAACAGAATTTGAAGGCACAATTAAATTAATATTTCAACCAGGCGAAGAAAAATTACCAGGCGGCGCAAGCTTAATGATTAAAGAAGGTGTTTTAAATAATCCAAAAGTAAACTCTATTTACGGTCAGCATGTATTTCCCTCTCTTACAGCAGGAAAAGTAGGCTTTAGAAAAGGAATGTACATGGCATCAACCGATGAAATTTATTTAAAAATAATTGGAAAAGGTGGTCATGCTGCCATGCCAAACACGTATAACAGTCCGCTCCTTGTTTCTTCTAAAATATTGTTGGCACTAAATAATTATTTTATGGAAGAGAAGTTGAAACAAACCCCGAACATTCCTACTGTTTTGGCATTTGGAAATATTATTGGAAAAGGCGCAACAAATGTAATTCCTGACGAAGTAAACATTGAAGGCACTTTTAGAACCTTTGATGAAAAATGGAGAAAAGAAGCACATCAAATTATAAAAAGTATTAGTGAAACAATTGCGATAGAAAACAACGCAAAGTGCGAAGTTAAAATTGAAAGCGGTTATCCGTTTTTAACTAACGATGAAATATTAACACAAAATGCAATTACTAAAGCACAAGAATTTTTGGGAAATGAAAATGTAATTGATTTGGATTTAAGAATGACCGCCGAAGATTTTTCGTATTACACACAACAAATTCAAGGTTGTTTTTACAGATTAGGAACCGCAAGTACAAATGGAGAAAACGCACAAAATGTGCATACTAGCAATTTTAACATTGACGAAAACGCCTTAAAAACAGGAATGGGATTAATGGCGTGGTTAGCTATTAATCCCATTCAATAATTTTTTGTATTCTCTACTTTATAACTGTGATTGTTCCTTTGTAATTATAAAAATTCCCTTCTTTATCTTGAACTGTTAATTTCATTATATATAAATTGTCAGACTCTGTTGAGCCACCATCCCACGCATGCGTAGCATAGTCAGTTGAGTAATAAACTCGAACACCCCAACGATTAAAAATTGATAGTTCAAAACTACCTGGATTAGGATTTATTCCGCTTACCTTAACTTCATAAACTTCATTTTTAGTATCGCCATTTGGTGTGAATGATTTTGGGAAAAACACAGAAATTAAATTCTCAACCATCAATTTGTAAGAGGTAGTATCTCTACAACCATTTGCTGACTCCACAATTTGTATAATTTCAAACTCACCATCATTATTATAAGTATGAAGAGGCGATTGTATTTCAGAAACACCAGCATCGCCAAAAGACCAAAACCATTTTGTTGCTCCAATTGATTCATCAATGAATCTTTGTTCAGAACCAACCACTCCTGGCTCAGGACTTGTTACAAATTCTGCAATTGGAAGCGGATGCGAAGTTGCTGTTTTCTCTACAGAACTACTACAGCCTGGTTTACCATAAACTAATTTAACAACATAACTACCAGTATCTTTAAACAAATGAAATGGCTCATCTATTGAACTAGAATCTCCATCACCAAAAGTCCAATAATAAGTTCCACCTGCTGGTGATGTAATTGCCTTAAAGTTTGTAGATAATGGAAAACAATTAGCAAAGGTATCTGCTGTAAAATCAACTTTTGGCAAAGTTTCTATACCTAACTGAAAATCATGTTTTTCTAATGCGCAACCTTTACTCGGAGCTATGGTGTTTGTAATAATATAAGGAACAGCAGACGCAGGAGTGTTTTTTAAATTAATTGTTCCTTGTGTATCTTCAAAAACAACTCCAGTAGGAAGAGATGTAAAAACACCAACATCGTTTAACTGAGCGGGAACCTTTTCTAAAGAAACATCTCCAGGACAAAACTCTGTAATTGGGTATTCAAACTCTGGATTTGGAGGAGCTAAAATAGTTAATGTAATCAAACTATCTTTTGCGCAACTTCCTGGTGTAGAATATTTAACAACATGCGCCCCAACGGAACTAGTTGACAAGTTTACAATTCCTGTAGAAGCATTAATCTGCAAACCAGCGCCTGAAGTAAACGTTCCTCCCAAGGTAGCACCGGCTCCAAAAACAGGTGTGGGATTTGTGGCTCCAGTTAAACAATATTCTCGTGGATTATAGTTATAATATGGTTTGTCGTAATCAATAATTTCTACAATAATACTATCTCGCACGCTTTGACAACCGCCAACAGTTTGACTAACATAATATTTTTTTATCCCTAGCGCATTAGTTGTGGGTCTTGGTGCTGTTGTGCTTGGCGGACCTCCACCAACTCGAGTTGGCCACCAATTAACAGTGCCCGTTCCTGAACCCGTAAATGAAGCAATAAGTACTGGAGGTGTAGAGTTTAAACAATAGGTTAAAGCTCTAAAAGGTAGTGTGGGTGTAGGCACAATAGCTGGCTCATTTATTACTGCAGTTGCCGGTAGAGCAGAGCATCCTGCTGGCGAAGTTACAACAACAGAATATGTACCTGCCGCTAAAGCTGAAACTGCTTTAGTTGTTTTTGCTGGTGTTGTATTCCACAAATAAGTATAAGATACAATACTTGATGGCACAACTGCTGTAGCAACCCCATTACTAAAACCAAAACACGTTACACTAGAAACCTGTGTGGCTGTTGTAATTAAAGGTGCAATTGTAAAAGTTACAATTGGCGATGGTTGGCTTGGGTTTACTAAATTGTTATTGCCGCACTTG
Organism: Bacteroidota bacterium; assembly: GCA_040385525.1. Lineage (GTDB taxonomy): Bacteria > Bacteroidota > Bacteroidia > UBA4408 > UBA4408 > JAZKHE01. Next base: position 194,260 of record JAZKHE010000002.1, on the reverse strand, counting down.
TCAATTAAAGATATAGCACCCGCCTGCGCAGTAAAAGTATATACGCCTGGAGCAGTTATTGGCGGACTAAACTTAACAGTGAGGTTGTTTACAAATGTAAAAGCGGTAGGATTTAAACAATTAGGACTTGTATAATTTTGATTTATGTTGTGCACACCAGCAGGACCAACCAACCTAAACCGACTCACATCTGCACCGCAATCTATTGGTTCTGTAAAATTTACTATTAAGGTAGAATCACCACATGTTGCAGGAATAATATCTTTAAATGTTGGCCCCTCATCATCAAAAATATCAGCAGTACCACCCAAAGTAATGGTATAACCGTCACTTGTTCCATCCTCAAAATTACTTATGTACAACATAAAGTTTCTTCCAGACGCCAAATTAATAGGCGCATCAAACTCAGTATCATCAGGATCAAATCTACCATCTAATCCTGTATTTCCATTGTCAGTCCAAACACTGCCAGAATAATCACATCTAACCTCTAATTCAGGTCTGGTATAAATATCTGCACATGTATAGCTTGTAATATCGTATAAAGCCCAATCATAATCATCAGAATTTGTATTTGGGTTAATAATAAAAGTAAAACTACCTAGCTGAGTAACCGTAAAAGAATACCAATTACCGTTTTTTTCTCCAGAACCCAAACAACTTGGGCCACTATTAATTTCTTCATCAAACGGGGGATTTCCTTCGTTTGTTGCCATAGTTCCTTCAGAATATGTTAACGAGCATATTGGTGTTGCAGCAATACAATCTACTTTTGGAGTGCCTTGTAAAGCTCCACCTGGTAAAGAAATTCTTAAACTATAATTTGCCATACACAAGGGAGTAGACCAAGTACTAACTAAAACATAATACGTTTCGCCCGCTATCACTTCTCCTTGCATAATACGTGTTCCACCATCTCCGTTAGCATTCCCAACACAAGAACCAGAAGTAGGGCAACCTCTAAACATCATCAAACCAATATCTGTTATAGTTGAAGCTGTTGTTAAACTTGTTATAACAAAACCACTTTCTAAAGGAGTAAATGCGTATAATCTATCTTGTCCGCTTAAATAAGATGAATTTCCACAAACAGGAGTGTTTGTTGCTGTAAAATTATTAAATCCACAATTAGTTAAATTTGCTTGAAAAAAAGGTAAAGTAATTTGTGCAGCCTCTGCGCCAACACAAGTAGGCGAGCCGGGTTGTGCATACAAATTAAACGACACAAAAAAACTTGCTATAAAAAGATATAAATGTATTTTATTTATTGCTTTCATAATCTTAATTAATCTTGTATTAAACTAATGCTGCCTTTTTTATCAAAATAAAAACCTAGTCTATTTACAATGGTTGTAATATTTTTTTTCTCAATGTATTGTTCTGTTTTAATTGTAAAAATATCAAATCCATCTTGGTTAGAAATTACAATATCATTTATATGTGCTTTTTCTAATAAGGCCGACTTAATTTTTTCTTTATCTCCCTCTTTTAAAAAACCGTTTTTAAAATACAATTTAAAAACTTTGTTTTCATTACTATTCTGAGTTATGATGCTAAAATTATCTTGAGTTGAAGACGCTCTACTTGTTGAAGTAAATAACACAAAAACAACACACAAACTAAAGAAAATTGTTGTAAAAATTTTCATACCTTTATTTTTAGAATACTAAAGTTAGCTTTTAGTATTAATAAAAACAAGTAAAATTGGTGTAATTTCGCCCAAAATTGAATATAAACATATGAATACAGTTTTCAGAAAAATAGTGCTTTTAACTATACTAGTTCATTTTCAACAACATAGCGTTTTCTCTCAAAAAAAAACCACTCCTGCTTCAAAAATTAAATTAAACGAAAATATAATATCTGGTCCGATGATTTCTTGGATTGAACACGAAAGTGTTTGCATTTGGTTAGAAGTTAACTCAAAAGTAAAAAAAGTTGAAATTGATTTTTGGGAAAAATACAACTCTACAGATTTTAAAACCATTGAATTTAAAGGAGAATTAGGCAAAGAGTTTAATCCTTTACAACTAATTATTACAGGCTTAACGCCAGGAAAAACTTACGATTGCGAAGTTTTATTAGACAATATCAAACAAGAATTAAAACCAAAACTAATTTTTACTACAAAAAAAAACTGGGAGTGGCGCGAAGATGCTCCTGACTTTTCGTTTTTGCTTGGCTCGTGCACATACATTAACGATAGCTTGTACGATAGACCTGGAAAGCCATACGGACAAAGCACATCCATTTTTGATGCTATGTTCAATGTAAACACAGATTTTATGCTTTGGACGGGCGACAACACCTATTTACGAGAAGCCGATTATAGTTCTGAATACGGAATTGAAAGAAGATATTCGCACACTAGAAAACATAAAGATTTGCAACGCTTATTAATTTCTCGTCCTAACTACGCCACTTGGGATGACCACGATTTCGGACCAAATGATGGAAATTATACTTACGATTTGAAAAATAAATCTGCCGAAACTTTTAAAAATTATTGGCCAGCAAAAAGTTACAAATCAGAAGGTGTGTACTCAAAATTTACGTGGAGCGACACTGAGTTTTTTTTACTAGACGATAGATATTTTAGAAGTGCAAACGATTACCCAGATTCACTTAATAGCAAGCCAAACCCTGCAAAAAACTTTTTAGGAAACACACAATTAGAGTGGCTAAAAAACAGTTTAATTTCATCAAAATCAACTTTTAAATTTATTGTGTGTGGCTCGCAAGTGCAAAATAAATTAGCGAGTAAAGAGCTGTTTTGTAAGTATAGCTATGAGTACAACGATTTGATGAGTTTTATAACCAACAATAAAATTGATGGTGTTTTATTTATTTCGGGCGATAGACATTTTACAGAGCTATTAAAATTTAAACCGAATGCTGATTTTTATGAGTTGTATGAGTACACTTGCTCTCCTTTAACTTCGAGCGTTCACGATATATCAAAATCTAAAGAATTAAATAATCCAAACCGAATTGAAGGTAGTTTAATACAAGAAAATAACTTTGGGAAAATTGAAATAACTGGAGAGAAAAATAATCGTGAACTATCAATTATAACATATAGTGCAAGTGGCACACCTTTGTTTGAATACAAAATAAACGAGAAACAACTAAAGGCAAAATAATGTCGTTAACAAGCAAAGTAAAAAGCTTTATAAAACATTATTTAAACGCAACAAACGAACATGGAGTACATTCTCCGTTTGTGTTTGATTTGTTGAACTATGTTATCTATTCTGAGCAAGAATATTATGATTTTGAGAAGCTAAATAGCTTTTTTGACAAAGTTCGTAACAACGAACAAACTATAGAGATTATTGATTTAGGCGCTGGCTCTAACAAAGGAAATACAAAACAAAAAAAAATTGGTGAAATTGCTAAAGTTTCAGGAAAAAATAAAAAACAAGGAGAATTACTTTTTAAATTAGTTAATTATTTTAATCCTGAAAACACAATAGAGTTAGGCACTTCCCTTGGCATTGGGACAGGTTATTTAGCTAGCGCAAATAAAAAAAAATTAGTTTACACAATTGAAGGAAATCCCAATGCGCAATTTATTGCCAAAAAAAACTTTGACTTACTTCAACTAAAAAACGTTACAACAATTACTGGGAATTTTGACACTGAATTACCAAAACTATTACGCGAGTTAAAGACTTGCGATTTTGTTTATTTTGATGGCAATCATAAAAAAAAACCTACCTTAAATTATTTCTATTTGTGTTTGCAAAAACACTCAACTAAAAGTGTTTTTATTTTTGATGATATAAATTGGTCGGCTGAAATGCAAGAAGCTTGGGAAACAATTAAAAACAACGAAGCTGTAACCGTTACTGTTGACTTGTATTACATGGGTTTAGTGTTTTTTAGAACGGAACAAAAAAAGCAACATTTTAAAATTCGGTTTTAATCTACTAACTTTAAACAATAATCAAAATTCGATTTGTGAAGGAAGTAATTTTATTAGATAAAATAGCACGTAGTTTTAAAGTTGGAAACGAAATAGTAAACGCACTACACAATGTTTCTTTAAGCATTTACCAAAACGAATACGTTGCTTTAATGGGACCTTCTGGTTCAGGCAAATCAACATTGATGAATATTTTGGGCTGTTTAGACACACCGAGTTCTGGAACTTATATTTTAAATAATCATAACGTTAGCAAATTAAATGATGATGAGTTAGCCGAAATTAGAAACAGTGAAATCGGATTTATTTTTCAAACATTTAATTTATTGCCAAAATATACTGCGCTCGAAAACGTAATTTTACCATTAGTTTACGCAGGCTACAACAAACAAGAAAGAGAAGAACGTGCTAAAAAAGTAATGTGCGATGTAGGTTTAGAAAACAGAATGCATCACAAGCCAAACGAAATGAGTGGCGGACAAAGACAACGTGTAGCAATTGCCAGAGCGTTAGTAAACAATCCTGCCATAATTTTAGCCGATGAACCAACCGGAAACTTAGACACCAAAACATCAATAGAAATAATGGGCTTGTTTGAAGAAATAAGAAGCAAAGGCAACACCATTATCATTGTTACTCACGAAGAAGATATTGCTAAACACGCACACCGAATTGTTAGGCTACGAGACGGATACGTAGAAAACGACGAAAAAAACCAGCACATTACCGTTGCACACATTAATAGTTGATTGATTATGAAATTTTCTGAAATAAAATACACACGTCCAAATTTAACAAGTGTTGAAACTAACTTTGCTGAATTACTTTCTTCTTTTGAAAAAGCAAATTCAACACAAAAACAGTTAGAAATAATTACTCAAATAAATAATAGTAGAAATCATTTTGAATCGATGATGACTATTGCAAGTATTAACTATTCGTTAGATTCGAGCAACGAAAAAAACAGTGAAGAACAAGATTTTTTTGATGAAAATTCTCCACGTTATCAAAACTTAATTAATAAGTATTACAAAACAATTTTAAATTCTAAATTCAGAAATGAATTAGAAAAAGAAATTGGCAAACAACTTTTTTCTATAGCTGATTTATCATTAAAAACCTTTAATGAAAGCGTAATGCCTTTGCTACAACAAGAAAATAAGTTATGCAGCGAATACACTAAATTATTAGCTTCTGCAAAAATTACTTTTGACGGAAAAGAATTAAATCTTTCTCAATTAGATCCTTATTTATCTTCGGTAGATAGAAGTGTTCGCAAAAACGCAAATACAGCAAAGTATATTTTTTTTGAAACTAACGCTGCATCTCTTGATTCACTTTTTGATGAATTAATAAAAACAAGAAACGAAATTGCAAAGCAACTAGGTTTTAAAAACTTTGTTGAATTAGGCTATGCGCGAATGTTACGCGGCGATTACAATGCCGAAATGGTAAAATCGTATCGTAATCAAATAGCTGAACACATTGTGCCTGTTGCCAGCGAATTAAGAAAAAAACAAGCAAAAAGAATTCGCCTTGATAAATTATTTTACTACGATGAATCACTTTATTATTTAGATGGTAATGCTAATCCAAAAGGAGAAGAAAAATGGATAGTGAACCACGCAAAAACTATGTATAAAGAACTTTCTAAAGAAACAGAAACGTTTTTTAATTTCATGATTGACAACGAATTGATGGATTTAACTGCTCGTAAAGGAAAAGCAACGGGCGGTTACTGCACCTATATTCCAGAAGCAAAAAGTCCGTATATATTTTCTAATTTCAATGGAACTACGCACGATATTGTTGTGCTTACTCACGAAGCTGGCCATGCATTTCAGTGCTTTGAAAGCAGAAGTTTTACGCTTCCTGAATATAATTTCCCAACTTACGAAGCTTGTGAAATTCACTCGATGAGTATGGAATTTTTAACCTATCCGTGGATGCATTTATTTTTTGAAGAAACCACCGAAAAATTTATGCACTCACATATCTGCAAAGCGTTACAATTTTTGCCTTATGGTGCTGCTGTTGATGAGTTTCAACATATAGTTTACGATGAGCCAAATTTAACTCCAAAACAACGCAGAGAAAAATGGTTAGAGTTGGAAAAAAAATATGTTCCGCATAAAGACAACGAAGATTGTGCGTTTTTAAATTCAGGTGGATTTTGGCAACAACAACGCCACATTTACGAATCACCTTTTTATTACATTGATTATACCTTGGCACAAGTTTGTGCTTTTGAGTTCTGGAAAAAAGCAAGTGAGAATAGAGAAAATGCTTGGAAAGATTATTTGCATTTATGCCAACAAGGTGGTAGCCAATCGTTTTTAGAATTAGTAAAAGAAGCCAACTTAACTTCTCCGTTTAAAAAAGGTTTATTAAAAGAAATTGCTATTTACGTAAAATCAGAATTAGATAAATTTAAACAGTTTTAGGTTTAACTTCATCAACCACTTTTATTTTAGAAGCTACTAAAATGGCAAGTAAACTAGCTGCTATTGCTATGTAGCCCACGTAGTTGTAATTTACTAATTCGCCTGCTGCATTTTTTTGTACAATTAAACCTGCAATAAAAGCTGCTAAACTTGCACTTAATTGTTGTACGGAAGAATTAATACTCATAAAACTCCCGCGTTGTTTTGGCAAAACCGATGACGTTACCATTGTTGAAGCTGGAATCATTCGCCCACCAGCACAGATAAAAAATATGGAAGTTATAACTAACACATAAGGCATTTCTACTTTGGGCATATTTGTTATTCCAAACAAAGGAATTAACGAAATTATTACGAATAAAGTAAACACTTTAAATCGTCCAATTTTATCAGCTAACCTTCCAACCATTGGCGAACTAAATATGGTTACAAATCCACCAATTAAATAAATGTAAGTTAAGTCTGCTTCTGTAAAGCCAACGTTAGCCACCATATACGGACTTAAAAAAGGAATAACCGAAAACTGTCCTAACATTAATAAAAACATTAATAATAGAGCGCGAAGTTGATTTGGATTTGTAGTAACGTTTGTAATTACTTTTAATGGGCCAGGTCTATCTAACTTAGCAACAATGTGGTTTCTCATGCTAGGAATAACAAATGAAATTAATGCAATAATTGCAAAACCAATACAGCCAATAAATAAAAATGGAGCATGCCACGAAAATTTATTTGCCATATACAAACCAAATGGAACTCCAAAAACAGAAGCTAAACTAAAAGCTGCCATTACAATTCCCATTGCAGAAGCACGTCTTTCGTTCGGAATTGCATCGCCAATAATTGATAAAATAAGTGCACCTGCAACACCGCCAAACATTCCTGTAAAAACGCGAGCAGCCAATAACCAATGGTATGTTGGAGCAACAGCGCATGCCAAAGTGCCAATAATAAAGCCGCTATATATAAAAAGTAAAGCTGCTTTTCTGTCGAAACGATCAATAAAAAAAGCTCCTAAAAAGCCAAAAATTCCAGCACTAAAAGTATAAGCAGAAACTATTAAACCAAACTGTGCGGGGGTAATTTCAAATATGCGCATTAACTGCGGACCCAAGGGCATCATAATCATAAAATCCATGATGTGGGTAAACTGAATTAGCGCTAAAGAAAATAAAACTAATTTTTCGTTTTTAAGTTGTGTGCCTTGTTGTGTTAACATTATAAAATTTTATTTACCATAATAATTGATGAATCCCATAAGAGTTGTTGCGCATTTTTATCGTAAACTAATGCTGCTGCTTTTTTTACTTTACATTTATCAAAATATTCGCCTGTGGTGTTTCCTACTTCTGGAGAACTGGCTAAATAAACACTTGTTTTAGCGCCCTTTTCGGGAGTAATCATAACAAGAGAGAAGCAAGAGCTTTCATAAAAATTAACCTCTTATTTTGTCGAGCAAACGATTAAGTTCTTTTGCTTCTGCAACAGAAATACTTCCCAATTCTTTTTGTAATTCGTCTTCCATCGAATCGAGTTTTTCTAACAAATCTAATCCTTTTTGAGTAATGGCAACATTTACGGCTCTTCTGTCGTCTTCGCAAATCGTTCTTTCTACATAGTTTTTTAAACGCAGCTTTTCAACAAGTCTCGAAGCGTTAGAATTTTTATCTAACATACGATCTATTAATAAATTTACCGTTGCAGGTTTTGGATACTGACCACGCAGTATTCTTAAAATATTGTATTGCTGACTAGAAACGCCATGTTTTTTAAACCTTGTTAATTGCAATCCCTTTAACCAACTTTCGGTGTAGATGATATTGATAGCAACTTTTTGATATTCGTTTTTAAACTTTTGCTGTTTTATTTCATCTTCTAATTTCATGGTAATTCAAATTATAACACAAATATATACAATTACATTTAATGTTACTGTATTTTTATGCGCTTTTAACAGCTTTTGAAAAAAACAATTGCAAAAACAAATAAAACTGAATGCCAAACAAAATGGAAGCGAACAACAAATGCGTTGGCTGCATTGCTTTTGGAACAGAAAAATAAGCTAAAACAATCCCTGATAAAATCTCAATAAACAAAACAATTCCAACCCATTTAAGTGTAGATATTATTTTTGACGAAGCTATTTTTGATTTAATTACATTATAAATTAACATAACGTTTGCCGCAAAAACTAGTATAGAAAATGAACGATGTACTAAAAATATTGATGATAAAGAATCAATCCAAGTTTCGCGCAGCAAAAAATTATTTTGTTTGGCTATTACATCAATCTCCTGCCTTACCTGTGTTCCGAATATTACTTGAATTATCGACAATATTATAACAATGTATAATACATATTTAATTTTATTTTCAAAAATTGTTTCTTGTTTACCTTTAAACTTAACTCTGTATAAAATATAAATTAGTAGCGCAACTAACAAAAGCGCCACCAACATGTGAGTTGTAATTTTTATCGGCGCCAAATTACTGGCAACAACCAATGCGCCCAACCAACCCTGAAATCCAACTAACACAAAAGAAATAAAAGATAAAAACACAACTAACTTATCTGTTTTCCAATACCTAAACGAAGCCAAAACAGTTGCAAATATGCTTAAACCAACTAAAACACCCAGTAAACGATTTACATATTCAACCCAAGTGTGATAAGCACTAAAAGTAGTATCGGCATAACCACGATGCGCATAAATTTCTTGATAATTTGCAGGTAGTTGCGATTCATCGGTTGGTGGAACCCATTGCCCAAAACACTTTGGCCAATCAGGACAACCCATACCCGATTGTGTTGTGCGTACAACAGTTCCGGCAAGAATTACTAAATAAGTTAAAACAATGGTAATGGTTACAATTCGTATAAAGTTTTTATCTTTTTTGGAGTCCATAGCAACAATATTTCGGAACAAAATTACGTTTGTTTAACAAGTAAAGCATGATATTAGTCAGAAAATTGTATTTTTAACATATAATTATGAAAACACTTTTTTTACTTCTTTTAATAGGAATACCTTTTGTGTCTCAGTCACAAAACGAAGCAGGACAATTTTCGTTAGGTATGCGTTCAACTTTAAGTTTGTTTGGCGACCATGGAAAAACAGGCATTGGAACTGGCGGACAATTTAGAATTCGTGTGCACAAAAACATTAATACCGATTGGTTTACCGATTACATAACAACTGATATAGCTGGATTGGCCAGAAGACACGATTACCACATTGGTTGGTCGGTTTTGTTTTATCCAACAAAAAATCCAATTCAAGAAAAAAAAATTACACCTTATTTTATTGCAGGTCATTGTTTTGATTACACAGAAGTGCAAGCCAATGCAGGTATCGTAGTAAATAATTTTACTAAAGCTAGCCGATGGAGTTCAGCTGTGCAAGGCGGAATTGGAGCGCATTACAACATTACAGAAGCATTTGATGTGTCGCTTACAACACAATACATGTTACATTTAGGAAAAGAAATTGATGCGCACACCCATACTAATTCTGCTGGTGTTGAAGAATTATTTATTGAAGAAGCTGCGCATCAAGGATTAGAAGGACACTTGCTTACCACCTTAAGTATGAATTATAAAATTGCCAACTTATGGAATCGAAAAAAATAATATTTGCACTATTTATTTTTGTTTCTGTATGTGGTAATTTATTCTCGCAAGAAGAAAATCAGCAGTTCATTCACAAAAACTTAAGTCGAACTACGCTAACATTTTCTACGGGTTATTTTCCAAAAAACAAAGTCTCTAGTGTTTACCTTACAGGAAATATTGAGTATTACACAAACAACAAAATTTCGGTTAGAGGCGATGGTTATTATTTTGTAAATAATTTATCAGAATCTGTTTTAACTAACGAATATATTCCAAATCAAAATCACGGATTATTTTTTGGTGCGCTTTATCATTTTAAAACCAATTCGCATTTCGATCCTTATTTAGGTTTGCAGCCAGGTGTGGCTATTTCTCAATCTAAAAACAATTTTCAAACGAGCTCGACAACTGCTAATCCTTTATTTTCGAGTGTTTTAGGATTTAATTATTATGCAAAAAAATACGCGCATTTTTTCATCAATGCGCGGTATGTGAGTGGTAAACATTTATCTGATGCTAGAACACCAATGAGCTTAAACGAAATACGTTTTGAATTTGGCTTGGGTTTTAATTTGTTTTAAAATTATTGAACCAAAATTTTTGCTTCCATCATATCTTGTATAGCGTAGCGAACTCCTTCTCTTCCTAATCCGGAATCTTTAATTCCGCCATAAGGCATGTGGTCTACTCTAAAAGTTGGAACATCGTTTACAATTACACCACCCACTTCTAAATTATTAAAAGCATAATTAATTTCGCTTTGCGAATCGGTAAAAATTCCTGCTTGCAAGCCAAATGTTGTGTTGTTTATTTCTTCAATTACTTTTTCAAAATCTGTATAGCTTTCAATAACTACAACAGGCCCAAAAACTTCTTCGCAATTTACTTTCATTGTTGTTGAAGTATTTGTTAAAACAGTTGGTTCTATATAATTATCATTTCGTTTTCCACCACTTAATAATTTAGCTCCTGCTTGTATTGCTTCATTAATCCATTGCTCCACTCGCACAGCATTTTCCATGTCAATCATGTTAGAAACATCTGTACTTACATCATCAGGATTTCCAAATTTTAACTTTTTAGTTTCCACAACAAAGCCCGCAACAAAATCATCAAACTTTGATTTATTAACATAAATTCGTTGTGTATGAATACAAACTTGGCCTGAATAAACAAAAGCACCATACACACATTTTGATATTGCTAATTTTAAATCAGCGCTTGAGCTTACAATCGCACCAGCATTTCCGCCTAATTCTAACACTACTTTTTTCTTACCTGCATTTGCTTTCATTTTCCAACCCACATCTGGCGAACCAGTAAACGAAAGCAGTTTAATTCGCTCGTCTGTTACCAAATTATTTCCTGTTTCTCTGTTCATCGGCAAAATAGAAACAGCGCCTTTAGGTAAATTCGTTTTATCAATTATTTTTGCTAACTCCAAACACGACAAAGTAGTTGCTGAAGATGGTTTTAAAATTATTGGACAACCCGAAGCAATAGCTGGTGCAATTTTATGCACGGCTAAATTCAACGGAAAGTTAAATGGTGCAATACCCGCAACAATTCCAATAGGAAAATATTTTATTAAGCCTTCTTTATTTTTTCCTGCAGAAGTCCAATCCAAACTAATGTACTCTTTAGGTAAACGTTTACATTCTTCTGCGGCTATTTTAAACGTTTGTATCGATCTATCTATTTCTGCTAAAGCATATTTTATTGGTTTTGCACTTTCTTGCGAAAGTATAGATGCAAAATAATCGCGTTGCAAAAATAAATCATTCGCAATTTGCATTAAAATATCTGCACGCTCGTAACTACTTAATTGAGCTAATTGTTTTTGTACAGAAGTAGCGGCTTCAATAGCATTGTTTAATTGTTCTGTGCTTGCTAAATAAGTTGTTGCAAACACTTCGTTGCAAAAAGGATTTTTTGTTTCTAATTTCTGATTAGAGGTAACGAACTTTCCTCCACAATATATTTCGTAATTTTTCATTATAAAAAAAGCCTCTTAAGAGGCCTTGTAAGTTGAGTTTTCGTTGATTGAAGTCTTTAGTTTTTCTTTATCCGTTTTAAACGGATCTAAGAGCACATCTGCATTGCCTTCGTTTAAACTTACAGTTACTTCGTAAATTCCGTCAGACTCTTTAATTAATCTTTCTACGGTAGCCGTACAATGACCGCAAGTCATTCCGTCAACTTTTATTGTAACTCTTTGCTTGCTCATAATTATTTATTTTGAGTGTTTTTATATTCTGTTTCAAACACGTATAAATTTGTTTTTGCTTCGTTATTTGAAGGCTCAATTTGCAAAACTTTTTTTGTATATGCAATAGCTTGCTCATAATCTTTTAAACGATAATAGGCAATGCTAATGTTTGTAAGCAATTGAGCTGGAGCTTTTTCGAATTTCAATGCTTTTTTCATATACAAAATGCTCATTTTATAATTGCCCAAATTTAAACCATACACATCAGCAATGGCTCTGTATAAACGAATGCTTTTTTCTGGATTTAATTTAATTGAAATATAATAACACAAAATTGCCTTATCAAACTTGGCGCTGTAATAATAATTGTTTCCCAAACTAACCCAAGCATCGTAATAATCGGGATAAATTCCGCAGCCTTTAATTAAATGATTTGCTGATTTATCATAAAGCAACTTTTTCAGCATCGCATCATTTTCTTTTGAAGCTTCGGTTAAATAAGTTTCTCCTAAATTTTTATTTACGTGCGCGCTGTTAAATGATGTTTTTACATCGGCTTCAAACAATGTTTTATTATTTTTCCAATCTAAATTTCTTGAAAATGTTTTGCCTGCAAATAAAAGGCACAAAGCAATAAATGCATACTTGATAGTAGATTGTTTAATAAACTTGTTTGCTAAAAACGCAATAAATAAACAAATTGCTAAAGATGGCATATAAATAAAACGCTCTGCCATAAATGCACCTATATTTACAGGGATATTAGACACTAAAAAGAAAGTGCCAAAGAAAAATAAAATTGAAAAACTAATCAACTTGTTTTTTTTGAAATAATAAACAGCTAAACCCAAAAACAAAACTGTTGAAACTATTCCAACAAGAGTTAATGGCGATGAAAAACTTTGAATTAAAATATGATTAGGATAGTAGTCGTAAGTTAAAGGATGAGGAAAAATAAGTAACTGATAATATTTGGTAAAGGTATAAAAAGCTGTTGCGATTCTTTCGCCAATACTTGCGTTTTGAAATGGATTGTTCATTAACCCTCCAATAGAACTATCTGCGGGGGGCAAGACTATAGCCTGTCTGATTAGAACAAATATTATTGAAACAACAAAAATAGAAGCGAAAAGTAATAGATTTTGCTTTTTGTATTCTGGCTTAAATATAACTAATGATAAAGGAATAATTGCGACAAATGTAATTGCAGATTCTTTTGATAACAGCCCTAAAAAAAGCAACAAACCAATAACGAAATAATTTTTAACGCTTAATTTTTCAATATTTTTAATGGCGTAATACCAAGCTAAAAGACTAAATAAAAAAGCAAGTAACTCGTCTCTACCTTTAACGTTTGCTATTACTTCGGTATGCAAAGGGTGCAAAGCAAAAAGTAAACTTGCTAAAAAAGAAATGCTTAAAAACTCGTTTTGATTTTTATCAATTGATTGTAGCAATAGTTTTAACAACCTATACAACAAAACACAAGTAAGAGCAAAAAGCAAAACGTTTATAAAATGACTAACGAATGGCGTTTTACCAAACAATTGCCATTCAAAAGCAAAGGTTATAAGCGATAATGGTCTGTAACGTCCGCCCTGAACTAGGTTTTTTGTATCTGTATCGCCAAGCATCTCCTGACTAAAACCTAAAAACGTATCGTTACTTAACAGCTTATAAATTCCAGAAAAACCTTGTTTTGTAAATGCATTGTTGGTTATTACCATCGAGTCATCTAAGGCATAGTCGTGAAATATTGTATTGGCATAAATTAAAAAAGCCAGCGCAAACAATAACCATTCTGCAACTGATAAAAATTGCTTTTTAGCTGGCACTTTTAACTCTGCTTTTTTTATTTGTTTTTTCATTTCAGTTCAAATATATAAAAACATTTCAGCTAATAAAACAGATTTTAGTATATTTGATTAAAGCTAATGTTATGAAAAAAAATCTATTGCTTATATTTCTAATTTCACTTTTTAATTTTGCGTTTTCGCAAAACACAAACACTCAATTAGTGCGTGGTAAAATTTTAGACAAAGACACTAAAACACCACTAATAGGAGTAAGCGTAATCATAGTAAATTCAAATCCTTTAATAAGTGCAGCATCCGATATTGATGGAAATTTTAGATTAGAAAAAGTTCCTGTTGGTCGCCAAAACATTAAGTTTTCTTATTTGGGTTACGAAGATTTTATATTGCCCGAAGTGTTTATTAATTCTGCAAAAGAACTCGTTTTAACGATTGATTTAGTTCAGGCTGTTGTGCAAAAAGATGAAGTAGTAATTGTTGCAAAACGTGCAAAAGATAAGCCATTAAACGAAATGAGCACAGTTAGTGCGCGAACATTTAACGTGGAAGAAACGCAGCGTTATGCATCGAGCGTAAACGATGTTGGGCGAATGGCAGCAGGATTTGCTGGTGTTGCTCCAGCAAAAGATAATAACAACGATATTGTTGTACGTGGTAATTCGCCTGTTGGTGTTTTGTGGCGTTTAGAAGGAATTGACATTCCTAATCCAAATCACTTTGCACGACGAGGCTCAACAGGAGGCGGTATAAGTATTATTAATGCAAGTTTGTTAGATAATTCTGATTTTTCTACAGGAGCATTTGCCGCTGAATATGGTAACGCATTGTCTGCTGTGTTCGATTTAAAATTTAGAAAAGGAAATAACGAGAAAAAAGAATTTACAGCAAAGGCCGGAATGTTAGGTTTAGAGTTTGCAACAGAAGGTCCGTTTTCAAATAAAAAAAACAGTTCTTATTTGTTCAATTATCGTTATTCAACATTAGGGATTTTAAATAAAATGGGCGTTTATTTAGTTGGTAAAAATGTAAGTAACACCTATCAAGATATTAATTTTAATTTTTCAATTCCTACAGCTAAAGCTGGAATATTTACTGTTTTTGGGCTAGTAGGAATTAGTAAAGAAGAACGTGTAATTGAAAAAGATACTTCGTTATGGAAATTTAGAAACGATTTTTTGCATTACAGATTTAATACACACATGGGCGCAACGGGTGTAACTTGGTTGTATACTTTAGGTCCAAAAACCTATATCAAATCAATTGCAATGGCTGGCGCTAGTCAGGTTGAATACAATGAAGATACAGCGCAAACTAATTTGCAAGAATCTGTTTATTCTCGCGAAAAATATTTGTCTGGTCGTTATACATTGCACACATATATCAATCATAAATTTAATGCTAAAAACACTTTAAAAACAGGTGTTTTAGTGAGTAATTTATTTTACAACATGAAGTTAAATCTGTTTAACAGAACAACACGAATTGTTGAGCCACGCATAAACGGAAAAGGTAGCACAAATTTAATTCAGCCATATGCACAACTTAAAACACGAATTGGCTCCAGTTTAACAGCAAATATTGGTTTACACGCCATGTATTTAACATTAAACAATACATATTCGGTAGAGCCACGCGCAGGTTTAAAATGGGATTTTTGGGATAATCAATCTATTAGTTTTGCTTATGGTTTACACAGCCAAGTGCAACCTTTAGGAAATTATTTTACTGAAATTACTCAATCAAACGGTAGTGTATATTATCCAAACAAAAATTTAGATTTAACAAAAGCACATCATTACATTTTATCTTACGACTTACGTTTAACGGATAATTTTAGAATTAAAGTAGAACCTTATTATCAGCAATTGTTTAATTTGCCAATTGGATACGATAAAAACAGCACTTACATGCTACTTAATGAACGCGATGGTTTTGCCCGAGACACTTTAGTAAGCGAAGGTAAAGGAACTAACAAAGGAATTGATTTAACAGTCGAGAAGTTTTTCAGTAAAGGCGTTTTCTTTTTATTATCGTGCAGCTGGTTTGATAGTAAATACCAAACACACACTGCGGCGACTTATAACACCAAATTTAACATGAAACAAACCTATAGTTTGTTAGTTGGTAAAGAATTTGAACTTAAAAAAGGTATTTTAGAATTAGGCTCACGTTTAGTGTATATGGGAGGATATTGGTTTAGCCCAATCGATGCAAATAAATCGGCTGAAATGGGCGAAACCATTTATTTACAAACAAACCCATATTCGTTACAAATGCCAGATTATTGGCGTGCTGATTTACGAATAGCATACAAAATAAACAGAAATAAATTTGCGAGTATTTTGGCTTTAGATGTTCAGAATGTAACAGCCCATAAAAATGTTTGGAAACAAGATTATGATTTTGATAAACAACAAATAACGTATGTTTACCAATCGAGTATTGTGCCTGTAATTAGCTACCGAATTGATTTTTAATTAGTACCTTTGCGGAACAATTCTCAAAATTATGGACACTACTCATAATCACAACAAACCCAATTTAGTTTTAAGCATATTAAACAACAAATGCGCTAAATGCAGAGAAGGAAATATTTTTGCAGTAAAAAATCCTTACAAACTAAAAACCTGTTTAACTATGAACGAAAAGTGCCCTGTTTGTGGTAATCCTAGTGAAATAGAAACTGGTTTTTATTATGGTGCATTGTATGTAAGCTATGGATTAACAGTTGCGTTTTGTGTGTTTACTTTTTTAGTTTGGTTTTTTACAGTTGGTATTTCAACTAACGAAAAAATAATGTGGTGGCTTGGTGTAAACGCAATACTATTATTACTTATACAACCGCCAATCATGCGTTGGTCGCGCACGTTGTGGATGTATATGTTTGTGAAATAAATCTTGCAATTCTTTCTAATAAAAAAGGCTTCCAAATTCTGGAAGCCTTTATATTTTTATCATTTAAAATTAATTACCCAAATCGCTTATAAATTTAATTCGCAGTAAACGAATTTCTTCTTCGGTATAATCTTCTTCTCCTAATTCTTTTAAAGCCTCATCAATACTATCGGTTTCGGCAGTTTTAAAATAATCGTAAATCTCTTCTTGTTTATCATCATCAATTACCTCATCAATGTAATAGTTAATGTTTACTTTGGTTCCAGAAGCAACAATGCTTTCAATTTCTGTAATTGTTTCGTTCATTGTTAAACCTTTTGCCGAAGCAATATCTTCTAAAGGTAGCTTTCTATCAATGTTTTGAATAATGTAAACTTTTGCCGCTGATTTATTAGCGATAGATTTTACAACAAAATCCATTGGACGCTCTATGTCATTTTCTTCTACATAATTTTTAATTAAGGCGACGAACTCTTGTCCAAAACGTGTAGCTTTTCCGCCTCCAACACCCGATATGTTTTTTAATTCATCTAACGTTATTGGATACTGCGTACACATTTCTTCTAACGAAGGATCTTGAAAAACAACAAATGGCGGTACATTTTTTTGTTTAGCAATTTTCTTTCTCAAATCTTTTAGCATCGAAAACAAAGCTTCGTCTAATGCTGCAGATTTTTGACCAGAACCACCAACTATATCGTCATCATCAGATGTTGATTCAAAATCAATATCTTTTGTAAACATTACAGAGTGTGGTTTTTCTAAAAATTGTTTTCCTTTTTCGGTTAATTTTAGTAATCCGTAGTTTTCTATGTCTTTTGATAAATAACTCGCTACAACTGTTTGACGAATAATGCTGTTCCAAAACTTATCGTTATGATCAGTTCCTTTTCCAAACATTTCTAAATTTTCGTGCTTGTATAATTTTGTTTGCGCAGTAGAAGTGCCTGTAAGAATATTGATTACATGTCTGTCTTTAAATTTTTCTTGAATAGCTTCTACCGTTTCTAAAACAGAAACGATATTATCTTCTGCATCAAATTTTTGTTTTGGATGCAAGCAGTTATCGCACTTTCCATTACAACCTGTTTCATCGTATTCTTCACCAAAATAATGTAATAATACTTTACGGCGACAACTAGAAGCCTCAGCAAAATTTACAGTTTCCTGCAAAAGTTGTTTTCCAATTTCTTGCTCGGCAACTGGTTTGCTTTTTAAGAATTTTTCTAGTTTAACAATATCTTCGTGATTATAAAACAACACACAATTTCCTTCTCCTCCATCTCTACCTGCGCGACCAGTTTCTTGATAATATCCTTCTAATGATTTTGGAATATCGTGGTGAATTACAAAACGAACATCTGGTTTATCAATACCCATTCCAAATGCAATTGTAGCAACAATTACATCGCATTCTTCCATCAAAAATTTATCTTGATTTTCTGCCCTAACAGCTGCATCTAATCCTGCGTGATAAGCTAATGCTTTTACACCATTAACTTGCAAAACCTCAGCCATTTCCTCAACCTTTTTACGGCTTAGGCAATAAATAATTCCAGATTTACCTTGCTGAGTTTTAACGTATTTAATTACTTCTCTAATTACATCCGTTTTAGGACGCACTTCGTAATACAAATTATTTCTGTTAAATGAAGAACGAAATTGATTGGCATTTAACATGCCTAAATTTTTCTGAATATCTTGTTGTACTTTTGGTGTAGCGGTAGCTGTTAAAGCAATAATAGGCACTTTACCAATTTCCTCAATCATTGGGCGCAAACGTCGGTATTCTGGGCGGAAATCGTGTCCCCACTCCGAAATACAGTGTGCCTCGTCAATTGCAAAAAACGAAATATTTATTTCTTTGAAAAAAGCAATGTTTTCTTCTTTATTTAAAGATTCGGGAGCAACGTATAATAATTTTGTTTTTCCTTCAGAAATATCTTTTTTAACCTTTGTAATCTCGGCTTTATTAAGCGATGAGTTTAAAAAATGAGCAATCCCGTCATCAGTACCAAAATTACGAATGGCATCAACCTGATTCTTCATTAATGCAATTAGCGGCGACACAACAATTGCCGTACCTTCGCTCATTAAAGCAGGTAATTGATAACACATTGACTTTCCGCCACCCGTTGGCATGATAACAAACGTATCTTTGCCATCTAAAACACTCTGAATGATTGCTTCTTGTTCTCCTTTAAAATTCTCAAAGCCAAAATACTTTTGCAAGGCTTCTGTAAGAGATAACTCCACTTCCAACATTATATATAACGATTTTTTATATTTGTACTATTCTTACGTAAAGATATAACAAAAAAAAATTAAAAATCCACACATTGTTAACCTTTTTTTGAAAATTATACTAATTGAAAAAAACAGACGATAAAATCAAAGCCCTTGCCATATCAACCTTGCAAATAGAGGCAGAATCAATTCTTAATTTAAAACAATACATTAACGACGATTTTGTTTTTGCGGTTGATGCGATAAAAAACAGTAACGGACGCGTTGTAATTACTGGCATTGGAAAAAGTGCCATTATTGGTCAAAAAATTGTGGCTACGCTAAACTCAACAGGAACACCCTCTGTTTTTATGCATGCTGCCGATGCAATACACGGCGATTTAGGCACAATACAACAAAACGATGTTATTATTTGTATTTCAAAAAGTGGGAATACTGCTGAAATAAAAGTATTGATTCCGCTTTTAAAACAAGGCAATAACAAACTTATTGCAATTGTAGGCGACCCGAATTCGTTTTTAGCGAAACAAAGCAATTATGTTTTAAATACAGCGGTAGAAAAAGAAGCTTGTCCAAATAACTTAGCTCCAACATCTAGCACTACTGCACAATTAGCCATGGGCGATGCGTTAGCGGTTTGTTTGTTAGATTCTAGAGGGTTTTCGAGTTCAGATTTTGCAAAATATCACCCCGGTGGAGCCTTAGGAAAAAAACTTTATTTAAAAGTTGGTGAACTGGCAGTTTTAAATGCAAAACCAATGGTTAGCCCTAACGACTCAATAAAAAAAGTTATTGTAGAAATATCGAGCAATCGTTTAGGCGCTACTGCCGTTATTGAAAATGATGTTTTATTAGGAGTTATAACCGATGGAGATATCCGCAGAATGTTAGAGCGCGATATGGATTTTAATTCTGTGTTAGCAAAAGATATAATGAACAAAAACCCAAAGCAAATAGACGCTGAAGAACTTGCTATTACAGCTAAACAAACTATTGAAAAACATAATGTTTCACAACTAATTGTTACCAACAACAAAAGTTATGTTGGCTTTATACATTTGCACGATTTAATAAAGGAGGGAATTATTTAATGGAAGAATTAACGATAATTATCCCAGCATATAATGAAGAAAAGTCATTAGAAAAATATTTACCAGAAGTTCTTTCGTTTTGCGAAAACAATAATTATAAATTGATTACTATTAACGATGGTTCAAAAGACAAAACAATGGAAGTATTGTTAGCACATGCAAATCAAAAAAGTTTTTTTACAATAGTAAATCATAAGCTAAACAAAGGTTATGGAGGAGCTATTAAATCAGGTATTGAAAACGCTGTAACAAAATATGTAGTAACAATTGATGCTGATGGACAACATAATTTAAACGATGTAACTTCTATTTTAAATTATTGCAAACTAAACGACGCAGATATGGTTGTTGGTAGCAGAAAAGGACAAGCATCAACAACTTATCGCAGTATTGGAAAATGGATAATAAGAAAAACAGCGGCAACACTTATGCCTTTGCCAATTTATGATTTAAATAGTGGACTTAAATTATACAACACAGAATTGGCTCAAAAATACATTAAGCTTTGCCCTAACAACATGGCATATAGCGATGTTATTGCCCTTGTTTATATTAGTCAAAGGCATCGTGTTTTAGAAAAAGAAATTACCATTAACAAACGAATAGCAGGAGAAAGCACTATTTCTACAAAAACAGCTATAGATACAATTCGTGAAATAGTAAACATTGTTGTATTGTTTAACCCAATGCGCATTTTTATTCCTTTATCTATCTTATTTATTTTAGCATCAACTGCTTGGGGACTACCTATTATTTTGCAAGGAAAAGGAGTTAGTGTTGGAGCTATGCTTGGTATAATAACAGGAATTATATTTTTTGTTTTAGGTTTAATTGCAGAACAAATAAGCCTTTTAAGAAAACAAAATATTTAATTCTTTTTTACTTGTAAAGAATCCGTTTTAGTCAGTTGCAACTGCTCTTTAGCCCAAAGTAAATTGTTTTTTGCCAATTGATTGTTTGGATTAATTTCGATAGCCTTTTCACAAGCTTCAATTTCTTTTTCAAAATTTTCAAGTGCTCCATAGGCTGCCCCTATGTTGTTATATGCCGCGTCTCCTTTCGCATTAAACACTAAGGCTTTATTACAAGCAGCTATACATTCTTCAAACATACCCGAATTATAATATTGCAAACTTAAGTTCAAATAAGCACTGTAATTAGGTGTGCTTGCAACCACTTGTTTAGCTTGCTCTAATAGACTTATCGAAGTTGTGGTCTGCTGTTGATTATTTTCAGTAGGTAATGATTCGTTTTTTTTATTTAGTAAAATAAAAACTAAAGGAACTATTAATACTAACAATAGTAAAACAGTAGTAAAACTAACTTTTCCTCTTTTGTTTTCTTGAGTTTGATTATTGTTTTCCATGAGTAAATATTTTTTTTCTAAAAATTAATAGTATAATGATAGCAAAAATAAAAAAGAAAATCAATTGTAGCCAGTAAGCATTGTAAGACATCCACGGGCCAAGGTGCATTAAAAAAGCTTGGCAAGGAAAACCTAAAGTGCCGTATTGATCAATTTCACAAGTTGCTTCACCATTGAGTTTTAACCAAATTTTTGAAATAAAAACATTGCTTAAAAACAAGAATAAAATGCTTGTGAAATTTATATTTAATTTGTTAAGTACAAGTAATAAAGGAAAAATTAGAAAAGGCAAAATATTTATAATTGCTCTTGACTCTGAACCAATACCAACTTTAAATAAAATTAAAAGACAAACAATTAATAAGCCCGAACTTATATTATTAGCTTCAACAAGCCAACTTTTCCAAAACAAAACCATTATAAAAACAACAACGCCAAAATAAGTTGTGTGTGCTACCACACTAATTCCTGGCATTGTATTGCCCGTAATAAAAAACTTAAACAATATTAGTGTAAAGCTTAAATATTCTGATTTTTTTTCGTGAACATTTAACAAAACAGCAACAAGAGCAACCACAATTATAAATAGCATGGCTACAACAATTTTTGAAACATTTTTTTTTGAAAAAATTTCTACTAAAAAGGATTTTACATTTACACTAAAAAACACATAAATAAAAAAAGTACTTAAAACAGCCGTAATTAGCGCGCTGATAAAAAAATAATTTTCTTGTACTTTTAAACTATACAAAACATCATTATTAAGCATATTACTCTTTAACAGAACATACTGAATAAGGATAAAAAAAACTGTTAGCGAAATAAATATTATTAGTTTTTTGGATTTAAACTCAAATGGTTTTGAGAACAAAAACAAAAATAAGGCTTGCAAAAATAATGTTGGGAAAATAAAAGCACCAATACAACCCAACAACATATAATCGAATGTTTTTTGCTTAAGAAACAAATAAAATATAATAATTGCCAATGAAAAAGCAACACTATCCATCATTACGGGGTAGTAATGTGTAAATTTTAAAATTGCAAAATTGATATAACACAAAATTATTCCCAATAGTTTTGTTTGGCTTTTTAAATTATAATGTTCCATAATAGAAACAAAAAAATACCCAGATATTGGAAGTAAAATTAAATGAATTATATGAAAAGAAACAATTATGTTTTTTGCAGAAATTGTAAAAGAAAAAACAGTTGAAATTAAATTAATTAGCGCTGGTAAAAATATTCTATACACGGTGTAATTATCTAGTTCTGGGCTTTCTGTTAAGTATTGAGTTAGCGATGCGTATCTAAATCCATCCCAACCTAAACCTTGATTGGCAACAATTTGCTCTCCAAAAAAAACCTGAAATAATCCCCAGACAAAAAGCACTATCGGGAGAAAATATTTTAAATATTTTTCTTTGCTTAAAAAAAAATGCACACTTATTTTTTTTTGTGTTTTATAATTTCAATTTGCTGTTTTGCCCATACCACATTGTTTTTCGCCACTTCAAAATTAGGTTCAATTTCAAGAGCCTTGCTACAATATTCTATTTGTTTTTCCCAAACCATCATTGCACCATAAGCAGCGCCTATATTGTTTAATGCTTTTGATGATTTAGGATTAATTTTTAAAGCTTGTTCGGCAGCCTCAATACTTTTTATAAAATTATTACTTTGATAATACTGTAAACTTAAATCTATAAAACCTTCATAAGTAGGTGTTCTAACTACATTTTCTTGTAACAATTCTGTTTGAGATTTTCCTGAATAAACTAAATTACTATAATATAAGGCTTTCATATCTTGCTGATTAAGTACAAGTGTAGAAGTGAACAATTCTTTTAACTCTTTAGTTTTGTTTTGCTTGTAGTAAACATCCATTAAAAAATGTCGAGCTTCAATATAACCTGATGAAATTTGAATTGCCTTTTTTAAATAGGATTCACTCTCTAGTAATCTATTTTGACGAAATAAAAAACGGCCATAAAAAAAACAAGGATTTGGATTGTTGCCAGCAAATTCTAATCCCTTTAAAAAATGCTTTTCTGCAAGTTGAACCCTATTTGTTGAAGAATATAAAACCCCCAAATTAACATGCAAATACGAGTAATTAGGGATAAACTGTAAACCTTTTAAAAATCTCCTTTCAGCCTCATCATAGTTTCCTTTAGCCATTTGAGTTAAACCATAATTCATTTGTCCTCTGCCATTATTAGGACTCTTATTTACAACATCAAACCATAATGATTCATCGCTTAACCAAACTTTATTACGCTGATAAGTTCCGTATGTAAACGAAAGTATTACTACTACAAAAAACGTTATTATCGATTTTTCGTAATCTTTAACCGAAACAAAATATTTTTTCGCGTTTTCAAACAAAAAATAAAGTGTATGAATTACTGCAATGCACAAACCGATATAAGGTAAAAAAACACGGTGATCATTCATCACTTCAGAAAAAGGAATTATGCTAGAGGTTGGCAATAAACAAAGCAAATACCAAGCAATACCAAAGGTTATTCCTTTTAAATTTTGTTTGGTAGACGACCAAAACATTACAAAAACAAGAGTCATTAAAAACAATAGCCCAAATATAGCTTTAGCATTTAGTATTGATTCAAAAACTAATAAATCTGTATCTGCACTTAAATGTATGGGCACAAAAAAACTTATTGTATACAGCGCAATAACATATGGCTGCGTTATTAAATACAAGTACTTTGATGTGCCGCCAGAAACCCAAGTTTCGGGCTCCATTTTACGAATAAATAAATAAATTAAAGCGCCAACTAACAATGTAAGTATTGAAATTGGTATAATTGTTTTTAGCTTTCTATACTTAAAAAAATCTAGTAGCGAATTATTTTTCTCGAACAAAAAAATGTAAATCAGCAAAATTGGAATAAACATTATTGTTGTAATTTTTGCTAAGCAGCCAATAAATGCAATCAATAAATACAAATAATATTTTCTGCTTTTTTCTGAATACAAATACAATATCATTGCTAACACAACAAAAAAAGCTGATTGTAAATCGCCACGCTGAATAATGTAATTAACAGTTTCTGCACCTGCAGGATGCACTGCAAATATTAGTGTTGCAAAAAGTGCTATTAGCTTTTGTTTACTTTTATCAATTGTAAACGTATTTAGTTTAACAAATAAAAAATAGATTAAAATACATAACGCAATATGCCAAATAGTAGCCGAAACCTGAAACCAAAACGGATCTAAACTATCACCCACCCAAAAATCGATTGCTAAGGTTGTACTTACTATTGGACGATAAGATTGGTTAGTGGGAAGCGTGCTAAAAGTACTTGCGTCCTGAAAAAAAAGCGGAATATTTTTAATATCTCGTATGTATGAGTTGTTTTGAACCGTATGCGAATCATCAAAATGAAATGTGTTGTGATAATGGTTTGAATACGCAATTAAAATACTAATTGCAATAAGCAAGCTAGCTATCCAATTGTATTTGCTATTTGTAACCGTCATTAGTTGATTTTGATGTTAAGATACAAAAAATACTTAAACAAAAAAAAACCGAATTTATCGGTTTTTTTTGTTTAAAATTTTGTGTTAAAATTATTGTGTTAAAATCATTTTCTTAGTATCAATCAATTTACCATCAACAATTAAAGAATAATGATAAATGCCTGCCACTAAATCTTTTGAATTAATTATTACTGTTCCTTTACCTTTTTGATCTAAAAAATATTTTTTTATTTGTTGCCCTTGCATACTATAAATATACATTACTGCATTATTTGCACCTTCTGCAACAAAATAATCTATTGATGTGTTTTGATTAAAAGGGTTTGGTGTGTTTTGCGAAAGTCTTGAAACTTCTTTTACATCAGTTGAGTTATCTAATTTAGTAGAATTCATTTCCAAATCATTTAAACGAGCTTGTAAATCGTTAATAATTTCTTGTTGTTCTTGCACAGCTTTTATTAAAGGGACTGTAAATTCTGCATATCTCAAGCCGTAATAATCGTTCTCATTTTTAGGTTTATCAACACCGCTAAAATCATATCCAATTTCCTGAGCTGCACTTTCAACCTCTTGAGCAATAAAACCAGTTTGAAGCATCTTACTTTTAATGACTTCTAATTCTTTTTTACGTAAACTATCTGGTGTTTTTAAAAATTTCTCAATATTGTCCACATCCAAATGATATGTAACGGGGCGTAACTTAAGTATAAAAGCTAAACCAGGAACAGTCTCGTGAATATCTTTTTTAAAGCGCGCATCGGATACTGTTGTCCAACCAACCTGACCGCCAATACTTGTTACATTGGCGTTTCCAACTCTAACCTGATTGCTTGCTGTAATAGCTGTAGCATACCCCAACGCTGTTGAATTTGAATATGTTGCGCCACTTAAAAAAGCATTTGCGCCCAGTGCTGTATTGTAATTCCCCGTTGTGTTTTGAAATAATGCGTTAACGCCCAGTGCTGTATTAAGATATCCCTCTGTATTGTATCGAAGTGCGTGAATACCCCCTCCAGTATTATAATAACCTGTTGAGTTATAAAATAGGACCGAACTTCCTATTGTAGAATTACCGTATCCAGTTGTATTAGAGTATAAGGACCAACTGCCATATGCCATATTAGAATTTCCTGTAGTATTATATCGTAGAGCATAATAGCCACTGGCAACATTTTCGATACCAGTGGTATTGCTGGCCAATGCCCTAGTACCTGTAGCCGTATTTCCATATCCTGTTGTGTTTGAATACAACGCTTGATAACCATTTCCTGTATTAAACTCTCCAGAAGTATTGCTTCTACCTGCACTAGTTCCAACAAAAACATTTTTTCTTAATAACAAATCATCATTTAATCCAGCTTCCTCTCCAATAAAAACAGATTGTCCCGTATTTAAAACTTCAATTTGCCCCTTAGTAGTTATTCGGGTTCTTGGTATATTATTGGTTCGAATAGTAAACGCTTGCTCGTCTGTTGTACCAATGAAATTACTACTAGAATTAGTCCCTACATTTCCGTTTAAACCCCAAAAATCAGTAGAGATCGGTTCCCATGTTGGGGACATGCCAGTTCCGTTTGAAACTAAAACTTGTCCCACTGAACCAGCTAGACCATTTGGCATTATAGCTCCGCTAAAACTGATGTTTCCAATAACATCTAACTTCTCTGCCGGAGTTGAATTCCCAATTCCTACATTCCCTCCATTATTAAAAATATTACTACTATTTGTTACCCAATTTGTACCATTCCAAAACGGTGTATTACCCGCTGTTGCTCCATTTTGTAAAAAACCAGTTGCTCCAGTAGCACCATTTAAACCGTTTGTTCCATTAACACCTGCAATACCTTGCTCTCCTGTTGGACCAGTTACTCCATTTAAACCGTTAGTTCCGTTAATTCCTGGCAAACCTTGCTCACCGGTTGCTCCAGTAGCGCCATTTAAACCGTTTGTTCCATTAACTCCTGCAATACCTTGCTCGCCAGTTGCTCCCGTAGCACCATTTAAACCGTTTGTTCCGTTAATTCCTGGCAAACCTTGCTCACCAGTTGCACCAGTAGCTCCATTTAAACCATTAATTCCATTTATACCAGCAATACCTTGGTCTCCTGTAGGGCCAGTTGGACCAACTACTCCAGCACCAAGTTTTTCCCACAATGTTCCATTCCAATAATAAAACCCAGGAGTTACACCAAAAACTCCACCAGTTGAAGCAAAATTATACACTAATAACGATGTTGTTGGGGCTGTACTAAAAGGGCTTGTTTGATTTGTTTTACTTAGTTTTACTCGAGGAATTAATAAACCTTTATCTTTTGCTGTTAAATCTAAAATAGCGTTAGGGTCAGGGTTAGCTATACCTATACCAACGTTAACTTTATCAACATTACCAGCAGCATCAACTGCACGAATTGAATTTGGTGTTGTTCCTACCCAACCTTGGGCAAAAAGATTACTGTTACTTAACGAAAAAGTTAAAGCTGCAACAAAAGCGAGTAATTTTAGTTTCATTTTTTTAAATTTGGCGCGAAGATATGCAAATTATTTTCAGCGACAAATTCTTTTAATAAAACTATACTTTTTTTATACTCATCGAGGTTTTACTCGAAGCTCTTTTAACTTTTTTGTAGTTTACTCTGGCAAACAAAATCGGTTTTTGGTACTTTTGTGGTTTCTGCAATGGCTTTAAAACCACCGTCTACTTCTTTAAAGTTATGAATTCCTCTTGCCTTTAAAATACTAGCTGCAATCATACTTCTGTAGCCACCCTGACAATGTATATAAAATGGTGAATCGTCTTTTACTTCGGCAAACCAATCGTTAATTAAATTTAATGGTTTATTATAAGCTTCGTCAACATGTTCTGCTCTATATTCTGTTTCTTTTCTAACATCAATAACTTTTGTTGTGTCTTTATTATATTCAGTTTCAAATTGTGAGGGAGTAATTCTATTTACGGTATCAATTTCTTTACCTGCATTTTTCCAAGCATCAAAACCGCCATCTAATTGTCCTAAAATATTATCGAAACCTACTCTGCTTAAGCGAATAACAGTTTCTTCTTCTTTGCCTTGCTCTGTAATTAAAAGCAAAGGTTGTTTAACATCTGCAACTAACGCTCCAACCCATGGTGCAAAATCGCCAGCAATTCCAATATTCACAGAACGTGGTATAAAACCTTTTGCAAACAATGCAGCATTTCTTGTATCTAAAACTAATGCATCGGTTGTTTCTGCGGCAACCTCAAACTCTGTAACACTTAATTTACGCGTTCCGTTACTTACAACATTATCAATGCTATCATAACCTTTTTTGTTCATGGCGACGTTTAGCGGAAAATATGCTGGCGGAGGTAATAATCCATCAGTAACTTCTTTTACAAAAGCTTCTTTATTAGGCTGATTTAATGCATAATTCATTTTCTTTTGATTGCCTAAAGTATCAACCGTTTCTTTCATCATGTTTTTTCCACAAGCAGAACCAGCGCCGTGTGCGGGATAGACTATAACATCATCTGCCAAGGGCATAATTTTATTGTTTATAGAATCATACAACATTCCTGCAAGTTCTTCTTGCGTCATTGTTGCTGCTTTTTGAGCTAAATCTGGTCTTCCTACATCACCTAAAAACAAAGTATCTCCACTAAAAATAGCGTGATTTTTTCCGCTTTCATCTATCAACAAAAAAACTGAACTTTCTAAGGTGTGCCCTGGTGTGTGAAGCACTTTAATTTTTATGTTACCTAAATTAAACACTTCTCCATCTTCTGCAATAATTGCTTTAAACTCTGGTTTTGCAGTTGGTCCGTAAATAATTGGTGCATCTGTTTTTTTACTTAAATCTAAGTGTCCTGAAACAAAATCAGCATGAAAATGTGTTTCGAAAATGTATTTTATTTTTACACCATCGCGGGTAGCTCTATCAATGTAGGGTTGCACTTCGCGTAGAGGATCAATAATGGCAGCTTCGCCATTTGATGTTATGTAATAAGCTCCTTGAGCTAAACAGCCTGTGTATATTTGTTCTATTTTCATAAATCAAAATTACAAAAACTTAAAGGAAATTCCTTGATTTTAGAATTTATAGAAAGCAAAAAAGTGTTAAAGAGCTTATTACAGGCTCTTTAACACTTCGTTTATACTCGTTTTTTCGGTAATAATTTGTGCTAATTTATCGATAGAAATACGCTCTTGTTGCATGGTATCTCTGTGTCGAATTGTAACTGCATTATCAACCAAAGTTTCGTGGTCAATTGTTATACAAAATGGAGTTCCAATTGCATCTTGACGACGGTAACGTTTACCAATACTATCTTTATCATCGTACTGACACAAGAAATCGAATTTTAATTTATCCATTATTTCGCGCGCTTTTTCTGGCAAACCATCTTTTTTAACTAATGGTAAAACTGCCAATTTATATGGCGCTAAAAATGCTGGTAAATTTAAAACAACTCTTTCTGTTCCGTCTTCTAATTTTTCTTCTGTAAAAGCAGATGAGAATACAGCTAAAAACATTCTGTCTAAACCTACAGAAGTTTCAACAACATAGGGTACATAATTTTGATTTAATTCTGGGTCAAAATATTGTAATTTTTTTCCAGAAAACTGTTCGTGTTGTTTTAAATCGAAATCGGTACGTGAGTGAATTCCTTCTAATTCTTTAAATCCAAAAGGAAACTGAAACTCAATATCGCATGCTGCATTAGCGTAATGCGCTAATTTAATATGATCGTGAAAACGGTATTTGCTTTCGATAAATCCTAAAGCTTTGTGCCATTTCATTCTATCGCTTTTCCATTTTTCGTACCATTCCATTTCGGTGCCTGGGCGAACAAAAAATTGCATTTCCATTTGTTCGAATTCACGCATACGGAAAATAAATTGACGTGCTACAATTTCGTTACGAAAAGCTTTTCCTGTTTGTGCAATTCCAAAAGGAATTTTCATTCTTCCTGTTTTTTGCACATTTAAAAAATTCACAAAAATACCTTGCGCTGTTTCTGGGCGTAAATATATTGTGCTAGCCTCGTCGCTTACCGAACCTATGCTTGTGCTAAACATTAAGTTAAACTGACGTACATCTGTCCAGTCGCGTGTTCCAGAAATAGGACAAACAATTTCGCAATCGATAATTAATTGTTTTACATCATCTAAATTATTGGCTTCTAAAGCGGCTTTAAAACGCGCATTTATATCATCAATTTTAGTTTGATATTCAACAACACGTCCGTTAGTTTTGCGGAACATAGCTTCGTCAAAATTTTCGAAACGCTTAGCTGCTTTTTCAACTTCTTTGTTTATTTTATCTTCAATTTTTGCCATGTGATCTTCAATCAACACATCAGCTCTGTAACGTTTTTTACTATCTTTATTATCAATTAACGGGTCGTTAAAAGCATCAACATGACCAGAAGCTTTCCAAGTTGTTGGGTGCATAAAAATTGAGGCATCAATACCCACAATGTTTTCGTGCATTTGCACCATTGCTTTCCACCAATATTCTCTAATGTTTTTTTTGAGCTCAGCGCCGTATTGTCCATAATCGTATACAGAGCTTAATCCGTCATAAATTTCGCTCGATTGAAAAATAAACCCATACTCCTTAGCGTGGGAAATAATGTTTTTAAATAAATCTTCGTTTGTAGCCATAGCACAAAACTATAAATATTGAATGGATTTTTAAATATATCAGCTAACTTTGATAAAAAAAACAAGTATAATAGAGCACGATTACCCCATTTTTATGCGCAAAAGGCTTTCCATATTTTTTATTACGCTCTTAGTTTTTACTTACTTACCCGTTTTTCCGTCTAAACAAATTACAATTACTCAACTTTTAGATAAAATGTTGCATGCAATACAAGATGTTAAAACCATGCGCTATAAAATAATTTCTAAAGAACGTGTTAAAGGTTCGATTTTAAGCTCGAGTTCGCATATTAAAATAAGCGAGCAAAGTCCTAAAAAAATTTATTTTAAAAATGCAACTAAAGGAATAGAGGTGCTTTGGGTAGATGGAGAAAATAAAAATGACGCTTATGTTTATCCAAATGCTTTTCCTTATGTAACCATGAGTTTAGACCCATACAAAAGCATCATGCGAAAAAATCAGCACCATACCATTTTTGATTTGGGCTTTGTTTTTATTGGGAAAACTATTGCCAATAAAATTTTAAAAACTAGCGATGATTTAAATAAACAGTTTAAATTAATTGGAAGTGTAAATTCAAACGGAACAGAATGTTATCATGTTTTTTACGAATACACAGATTATAAATTAATAGATTATGTGGTGCAAAAAGGAGAAACCGTAAGAAGCATTTCTGCAAAATTAAACATAGGCGAATACCGCATAAGAGAACGAAACCCTGAGCTTTTAGAGACTTTTGGCTATATTAAAGAAGGAAAAAAACTTACAGTACCCAACAACTATTCTAGCAAAACAATTTTATACATTGATAAAAAAACTTTTTTGCCGCTTTATATTTTAGTTTACGATGATCAAGGGTTTTATGAAAGTTACGAGTATAGCGAATTAGAAACAAACATTACATTTAAACCCAACGAATTTAACAAAGGATTTACCGGATATAAAATATAGTGAAGGATTTACTTTATCAAATAGCAATAACTCAAATTCCGGGTGTTGGCGATATTACTGCCAAACAACTTATTGCTTATTGTGGTGGAGCTAAAGAAGTTTTTGAAGAGAAAAAATCTGCACTTGAAAAAATACCAACTATTGGTAGCATTACAGCAAAAAGTATTATTGAACAAAATGTTTTAAGCAGAGCCGAAAAAGAAGTTTTGTTTATCGAAAAAAATAATATTACTCCACTCTTTTATTTAAACGAAAACTATCCAGCAAAATTAAAACATTGTCCCGATAGTCCCATTATGCTTTACTTAAAAGGTAATTCTGATTTTAACAATCAAAAAATTGTGAGCATTGTTGGCACAAGAAACATGACCGACTACGGAAAAAAATTAACCGAACAATTGATTGCCGATTTAACTCAGCATAACGTTATTGTGTTAAGCGGGTTGGCTTATGGAATTGATATTACAGCGCACAAATCAGCTTTACAAAACAACTTAAAAACTTATGCAGTAGTAGCACACGGATTAGATTCTGTTTACCCAGGAACGCACGCCAACACGTTACAAAAAATGATTGATAATGGTGGAGGTTGCATTACAGAATTTTTAAGCGAATCAAATCCTGATAAAGAAAATTTTCCAAAACGAAACAGAATTGTTGCTGGCATGAGCGATTGCGTAGTTGTGGTTGAAGCCGGAAAAAAAGGCGGAGCTTTAATTACAGCAGATTTAGCAAATGGTTATAATAGAGATGTATTTGCTTTTCCGGGTAATGTGGGTGAAACTTACTCTGAAGGTTGCAACAATATTATTAAAATGAATAAAGCGGCTTTGCTTCAATCAGCTAAAGATATTGAGTACATAATGGGTTGGGAAAAACAAAGTGAAAAACCTAAAGCCATTCAAAAAAATTTGTTTGTAGAACTTACTGAGATTGAACAAAAAATTGTTGCTATAATTACCGAACAAAAAGCAATCGACATTGATAGTTTATGTGCCAAAGCAGAATTAAGTATGAGTAAGATTTCGGGTATGCTTTTAAATTTAGAGTTTAGCGGTGTTATAAAACAATTGCCTGGTAAGCGTTTTGAACTTAACTAGTTTTTTTAACCATTCTTTTTTTAGCTTTTTCTTTTAAAATTTTTCTACGTTGTTTTTTTGGAAGTAAGTGAATATAAGAATTGTGATGTTTTATTGCCCAAAAAGAAATCCAAATACCAATAATCAAACTAACAATTGCACCTGCAATAGTTAAAAAATAATAGCCCCTAAATAAAAAGTAATCGTAAATGCCATGCATAATAGTTGCCGCTGCTAAGCCAACTATTAAAAACGACTTTGAGTTGTGATTAAATTTTGCTAAACCAACAAAATAACCCATAATTACAGCAACAGAAGCATGTAAAGGTATGGCAGTTATCATTCGTAAAGAGCCAACGTACACCGACAAATAATAAGATGGTTGTAAAAAAATATACATTATGTTTTCGAGTGCAGCAAAACCCATTGCAACAAAAACACAATATAAAATACCATCAAATGGTTCTGAAAACACTTTTTTAGGATAAGAAAAATAACGCACAAAAAAGAATTTAGCAAATTCTTCGGTAAGCGCAACATTTACAAAAGCGTATAATAGTGTTCCTGCAATTGTGTCATTTTTAGGATTGTAAAGCATATTTAATACTTTAGCAAACAACAAAGCAAGAATCATTGCTAAAGCACCTAAAATAAAACTGTTTGCTAACAATGCTTGTTGCTGCTTTTTGTTTTTATCTCGAATTAAAACAAACAAGGCTATAGCAATACAAGGCGCAATACCTAGCGTTAATAATTTTGCTATTTCTTCTGTAGACATTTATTTGTAATTCGTATTCTAGTTAAAGCAGATAATAATTATATTTGATGTACTAAAATTAAAACAAAAATACCATGTATACCAAATTTAAACAGCATTTAACCAAAGAATTACAATCTATTGAAGAAGCTGGTCTTTTTAAAAAAGAAAGAATAATTGTTACACCACAAGGTGCAGATATTAAAGTTAATTCTGGTGCAGAAGTTGTTAATTTTTGTGCAAATAATTATTTAGGTCTTTCGTCACACCCAAAAGTAATTGAGGCTGCTCACAAAACATTAGATTCTCATGGCTTTGGAATGAGTAGTGTTCGTTTTATTTGTGGCACACAAGATATACACAAAACGTTAGAAAAAAAGATTGCTGATTTTTTTGGCACAGAAGACACCATTTTATATGCAGCTGCTTTTGACGCTAACGGCGGTGTTTTTGAACCTTTGTTTGGTGAAGAAGATGCAATTATATCTGACGAATTAAATCATGCTTCTATTATTGATGGGGTTCGTTTATGCAAAGCACAACGTTATCGTTATAAAAATAACGATATGGCCGATTTAGAAGAACAACTAAAAAAAGCACAAGCACAACGCTTTAGAGTTATTGTTACCGATGGTGTTTTTAGTATGGATGGCTACATAGCACAAATGGATAAAATTGTTGCGTTAGCAGAAAAATACGATGCCTTGGTTATGACTGATGAGTGTCACTCGGCAGGTTTTGTTGGAAAAACAGGAAGAGGAACACCAGAGCATTGTGGTGTACATGGCAAAGTAGAAATAATTACAGGGACCTTAGGCAAAGCTTTAGGCGGCGCTATGGGTGGTTTTACAACAGGTAAAAAAGAAATTATTGATATGCTTCGTCAGCGTTCTCGCCCGTATTTATTTAGCAACACATTAGCGCCAAGTATTGTTGGTGCTAGCATTGCGGTGTTAGATATGTTGAGCGATACAACAGAATTACGCGATAAAGTTATGAGTAACGCATTGTATTTTAGAGAAGGAATGACAAAAGCAGGCTTTGATATTAAAGCAGGAATACATCCTATTGTTCCTGTAATGTTGTATGATGCAAAATTAGCACAAGTATTTGCCGATAAATTATTACAAGAAGGAATTTATGTAATTGGTTTCTTTTTTCCTGTTGTGCCTAAAGAGCAAGCTCGTATTAGAGTTCAGCTTTCTGCGGCACACGAAAAACATCATTTAGATAAAGCAATTGCAGCCTTTACAAAAATTGGAAAAGAATTGGGAGTGATTAAATAGTTAAATAAAATATTCTAAAAAAAGCAACATTGGATTTTATCTTTTGTTGCTTTTTTATTTAATAAAACCTTTTATAGATAAATCCGAATTTAAAAAACCAAGCCACGGAAAGTTATCTTTAGCGTCTATTGTAAAATAATTATTTGTTTCGTAATACAAAATAGTGCTTGCATCATATAAATAATTACTGCTATTTAATTTTGCAAAAACTGTTTTTACCTGTTGATTTACAATAAATATTTCAACTAATTTAATTTTACTGTTAGCTTCAATCGCTTTGTATTTAAGCAAAACAGCTCCGTTTTCCGCCAAAACTGTATCACAAACAAAACTATCTTTATACTTAGGGTTTTCTATTGCTAACTCAGAAAACAACTGCAACTGTTTTTGCCAATTTACTTCTTGTAAAATGGTATCCGAAACATCTTTATTAAGTGTTGTCTCAAGATTTAAATGCAAGTCATTTTTTTGTAAAGAATCTATTTGGTGAGAAAAAAAATCACCCAATTTAAAATTAGTGTATTTGGCAACTCCATCTTTTTTCTCAGTTGAACAAGAAAAGGCAAAAAGTAATCCACTGATTAATAAAACACCAAAAATGCTTTTCATATTATTTTGCTTTGGCAACAACCGCAAATTGAAGATAAGCAATATCGCTCCACGCACCTAGTGTTAAAATACTTGCTATTAAAGGGCGAATCGACTTTGATTTGTTAATCCCTTTTTTGGTTACAATTGTATATCCTTGTTTTGAAAACAATCCATCAATACTTTTTTTTGTAAAAAAAAGAATGTGAGTTTTATCCATTATACCGTTCGGGGTATATTCCCAATTACCTCTAAAAACAAAGTCGAAAAAAGAACGAAAAAATCGAATATTTGGAATGGAGGCTACAATTACTCCGCCTTTGCAAAGCTTGTGTGTAAGCTCTTTTAAAACGGTATACGGGTCAACTAAATGTTCCAATACATCATTAAAAATAATGGCGTCAAAATAATGATCGGGCAAGTCATTTAATTTTAATAAGGCATCACCCACAACAACTTTGTGTAATTTTTGTTGTGCTATTTTAGCTGCATCTTCTTCAATTTCTAAACCCCAAACTTCTGCCTCATTTCTGCTTTTTAATGCATTGCCAAAGTTTCCTTCGCCACAACCAAACTCCAAAATCTTTTTAGCTGTAAGTGGAACAAACTCCAACATTTCAGGACGTTCCAAAGCAAAATAATTTTGTGGTTTTTTGGTTAAATTCATATTGACCTTAGTTAAAATAAAAAAGTAGTTAGTAAAAAATCTACTAACTACTTTTAAAAAGAGAGTTATTAAATATGGAAATTAATTCCTTGTGCTAAAGGCAATTGAGTTCCATAATTAATTGTATTTGTTTGTCTACGCATGTATGCTTTCCAAGCATCAGAACCACTTTCACGGCCGCCACCTGTTTCTTTTTCACCACCAAACGCTCCACCAATTTCTGCACCCGATGTGCCAATGTTTACGTTGGCTATACCGCAATCAGAACCTGCTTGTGATAAAAATAATTCTGCTTCGCGTAAGTTATTTGTAAAAATAGCCGATGATAAGCCTTGAGGAACACCATTTTGCATAGCAATAGCTTCTTCAATAGTTTTGTATTTCATTACATATAAAATAGGAGCAAACGTTTCTTCCTGTACAATGTGGTATTCGTTTTTAGCCTCAATAATACATGGTTTAACGTAGCAACCACTTTCGTAACCTGCGCCAGTTAACACACCACCTTCAACTAAAATTTTTCCACCTTCTTGTTTTGCTTTTTCAATTGCATTCAAATAATCTTCGGTGGCTTTTTTATCAATTAGTGGCCCAACGTGATTGTTTGCATCTAACGGATTGCCAATATGTAATTGAGCATAGGCTTTTTGTAAAACACTAATTGTTTTATCGTAAACACTTTCGTGAACAATTAAACGACGTGTAGAAGTACAACGTTGACCAGCAGTTCCAACAGCACCAAAAACAGCACCTACTAAAACCATACTTAAATCTGCATGTTCTGAAACAATGATTGCATTGTTACCACCTAATTCTAAAATAGTATTACCAAAACGTTCAGCAACAGTTTTAGATACGTGTCTTCCAATACGTGTAGAACCAGTAAAAGACACTAGCGGAATACGTTTATCGTTGTTAATTAAATCACCACTTTCGTTACCAATTACTAAACAACTTACACCTTCTGGAACATTGTTGCGTTTTAAAACGTCTGCAATAATATTTTGACAAGCAACAGCACATAATGGTGTTTTAGAACTTGGTTTCCAAATACAAACATCGCCACAAACCCATGCTAACATTGTGTTCCAGCTCCAAACAGCAACAGGAAAGTTGAATGCAGAAATAACACCAACAACACCAAACGGATGCCATTGCTCGTACATACGATGTTGAGGACGCTCACTATGCATCGTTAAACCATATAACTGGCGAGATAAGCCAACAGCAAAATCACAGATATCAATCATTTCTTGTACTTCGCCTAAACCTTCTTGCAAAGATTTTCCCATTTCGTAAGAAACTAATTTACCTAATGGATCTTTGTATTTACGAAGCTCATCGCCCATTTGACGAACAATTTCTCCACGCTTAGGCGCAGGCATTAAGCGCCATGTTTTAAAAGCCTCTTCAGCTTTCGCCATTACTTTTGTATAATCTTCGCTAGTTGCAGCGTTAATAGAACCAATTAATTTACCATCAACAGGCGAAAAAGAATCTATTTTATTTCCTTTTGTTTCAAAATGTATAGTTCCAGTAGAGGCACCATAATTATTTTCTTTAATTCCAAGTTGCTTAAGCACTTGTTCTATTCCAAAATTGCTCATTTTTTAAAGTTTTAGACCTCAAAAGTACTAAATTAAAAATTAAAAATTCCGAGATATTTATAGGTTAATTTATCAATTTTATCGAAAATCACTTGTGCTGAATTTTATTTTTATTACCTTCATTTTGAAATTAACTTAAATATAATGAAGACCTTACGTTTTAAAAACCTACTTGCATTTTTATTTTGCACATTGTTATTCAGTAGTAATTTATTTTCTCAAGAAAAATGCGCTACTCAAAAAATTCACGAACATAAATTTGCTAATGATATTTCTTACAGAAATGCATTTTTAAATGCTCAACAAGTTAACGAACAAAACATTAAACCTCCTATGTCTAAGTCTGGAGGTACAGTATATAAAATACCTGTTGTTGTTCATGTAATTCATTTGGGCGAAGCCGTAGGGACTGGAACAAACATTTCTGATGATCAAGTGCTTAGCTGTATCAATTCTATGAATGATGCTTATAGAAAAAAAGCCGGTTCAACTGGTTTTGGTAACGGTGTTGATACAGAAATTGAATTTTGTTTAGCGCAAAAAGACCCTTCTGGTAATCCGTCAACAGGAATAAATAGAGTAAGCGGAACAGGAGTTTCTGCATACTCAACTAGCGGACTTACTACAGAAGGTGGTTCACCAAACGAAGTAGCTGTTAAAGCATTAAGTAAATGGGATAATACAAAATATTATAACTTATGGGTAGTTTCAGAAATTGATGGAAATAACGGAGGTGCAGGAACTCAAGGTTTTGCGTACTTTCCGGGTGCAGGCTCAACTATTGATGGTGCAGTAATGCTTTATAATGCCTTTGGATATGACCCAGACGGCTCTAAAGGTTATAATTTAAAATCTTATACAAATAGAAATAGAACTTTGATACATGAAATTGGTCATGGATTAAATTTATACCATACATTTCAAGGCGATGATAGCAATTCTGATGGAACGGCTGACCAATGCCCAACTAATGCTACGTGTTCAACTCAAGGAGATAGGGTTTGTGATACTCCACCACACCAAAGAAGCACAAGTAACTGTGCAACTGGTACAAATTCTTGCGATGGCAACTCTTCAAGAGAGTTATTTATTCATAATTATATGGATTACTCTAGTGATGTTTGTCAGAATGAATTTACTGCAGGTCAAGCTTCAAGAATGAGTGCGGTAATTATGACGGGTGGTACTCGCCAAAGTTTATCAACGGCTGCAAACTTAGATAATTGCGGATGTAATATTCCTATACCAAGATTTTATGCCACTACAACTACACCTTGTTTAGGCATGCCTGTTCAATTTATTGATGAAAGTATAAACTTTCCTACAAGTTGGACGTGGAGTTTTTCTGGAGGTTCTCCCACAAGTTCAACTAGTCAGAATCCATCGGTAACTTATGCAACAACAGGAACTTTTAATGTTTCATTAACCGCAATTTCATCAACTGGCGTTTCTAGTACAACAACAAAAACAGCTTATATTAATCCAATTGGCTCGAAATCAATTCCATATTTAGAAAATTTTGAGGGAACTTTTCCTCCAAGTGGTTGGACTAATGTTAGTGCTGATGCTGCAACAGCTTGGGGTACCGAGGGTTCAAAAATGTTTGAAAAAAGATCTGCAACTGGAAACACAGGAAGCACTGTTGGTTCTGCAGGAATGAATTGTTATAACTATAATTCTGGAGGTACAAATCTTGACGCCTTAATTTCTCCACCAATTAGTTTAAGTGGATTATCAATTGCAAGTTTAACCTATAAAACCGCTTATAGATACTTTGGAAGTGCTGCTAACGCTGATACTTTAAAGATTTATGTTTCAACTGATTGTGGAAACACATTTACAAAAATACAGCAATTGGGTGGAACACAATTATCATCTATTACAAATGGAGCCAGTGGCTTCACGCCAAGCGCTACTGGAGACTGGATTTTGAGAAGCTTTAATCTTGATTCATATGTTGGTCAAAACTTGATAGTTAAATTTGAAGTTAAAAATCAATACGGACAAAATTTATACATAGATGATGTTGCTGTAAATGGTTCTGGAAGTGCGAATACAATAACTACTAGTGCAATATCAGGTAGTCCATTTTGTGCTGGCGCAACAGGAATATCTGTTCCTTATACAATAACTGGTACTTTTACTGCAGGAAATATTTTTACGGCTCAACTAAGCGATGCTTCTGGTTCTTTTGCTTCTCCTACTGTATTGGGCACCCTTTCTTCAACAGCTGCTGGTACAATTAACACAACTGTTGGTTTGCCAGCTGTGGCTGGCACAGCTTATAGAATTAGAGTTGTTTCTTCAACACCATCAATTACTGGTACTGATAACGGAACTAATTTAACGATTAATACATTATCGACAGCACCAACGGGAATAACAGGCACAACAACAATCTGTTCGGGAAGCACAACAACACTAACGCTTTCTGGTGGTTCAGCAGGAACTGGAGCAACAGCACAATGGTTTAGCGGAAGTTGTGGGGGTACAGCTGCAGGAACAGGGAATAGTATTTCGGTTAGCCCAACATCAACAACAACTTATTATCTTCGCTATAGCGGAACATGTAACACAACAGCGTGTGCATCAGTAGTAGTAACAGTAAATACGCTATCAACAGCACCAAGTGGTATAACAGGAACAACAACAATTTGTAATGGTGGTTCAACAACATTAACTCGTTCAGGAGGTACGGCAGGAACGGGAGCAACAGCAACCTGGTACTCTAGTTCTTGTGGAGGAACACTAGTTGGAACAGGTAACTCTGTTTTAGTTTCACCAACA
This sequence comes from Bacteroidota bacterium, assembly GCA_040385525.1. GTDB lineage: Bacteria > Bacteroidota > Bacteroidia > UBA4408 > UBA4408 > JAZKHE01. Next base: position 153,775 of record JAZKHE010000002.1, on the reverse strand, counting down.
GTTACCACTACTTATTACGTAAGATATGAAGGTACTTGTAACACTACAACATGTGCATCAGTAGTAGTAACAGTAAATACACTATCAACAGCACCAAGTGGTATAACGGGTACAACAACAATATGTGCGGGTGGCACTACAACCTTAACTATAACTGGCGGTTCTGCCGGTACTGGAGCTACTGCTTTTTGGTATACTGCTTCATGTGGTGGTGGAACTTTAGTAGGTACAGGTAACTCAGTAGTTGTTTCACCAGCTTCTACAACATCTTATTTTGTGAGATATGAAGGCACTTGTAATAATACAACTTGTGCTTCTACATCGGTTACAGTTAATACATTATCTACTGCGCCAACAGGAGTAACAGGCACTACAACAATATGCACAGGAGGCACTACAACTCTTACCCTTAGTGGTGGTTCTGCGGGCACTGGCGCTGTTGCTAGATGGTATTCAGCTTCTTGTGGTGGTACTTTAGTGGGTACTGGCAACTCGGTTGTGGTTTCTCCTGCATCTACAACTTCTTATTTTGTGAGATATGAAGGAACTTGTAATAATACAGCTTGTGCTTCTACATCGGTTACAGTTAATACATTATCTACTGCGCCAACAGGAGTAACAGGCACAACAACAATATGCACAGGAGGTACAACTACCCTTACTCTTACTGGTGGTTCTGCAGGAACTGGTGCGGTTGCTAATTGGTATTCTGGTTCGTGTGGTGGTGCTTTAGTGGGAACAGGTAACTCAGTAGTGGTTTCTCCTTCTTCAAATACAAATTATTTTGTGAGATATGAAGGCACTTGTAATAATACAACTTGTGCTTCTACATCAGTTACTGTGAACACTACTGTTTCACCAATTGTTACAATAAACGCTTCATCAACAACAATTTGTAGCGGAGTAACTGCAACATATACAGCAATACCTACTGAAGGTGGAAGTTCTCCCGGTTACCAGTGGAAAATTAATGGGAATGATGAAGGTTCAAACTCATCTACGTTTGTAAGCACGTTTACCAATAACGATTTAGTTTCTTGCGTAATGACAAGTAATTCGGCTTGTGCATCTCCATTAACAGCTACATCTAATGTTGTTACAATGACTGTTAATTCTAGTACAATTACTATTAACCAACAACCATCAAATACGAGTGCTTGCTTTAATTCTTCTGCAGCATTTGCGGTTAATGCAAGTGGAGTAGACTCTTATAAATGGCAAGTAAGTAATGGCGGTGCTTTTGTTGATGTAAATAATGGCGGTTTGTATTCTGGCACAACAACAGCTACACTTACAATTAATAATTTAAGTGGTTTAAACAACTATCAATACAAATGTATTTTAACAGATAATTGTGGTTTATTTGAAACAAACGCAGCTACCTTAGTTGTAGACCCTGGTACTACTTTTTATCAAGATGCTGATAACGATGGTTTTGGTAACCCAAGTGTATCAATTATTACTTGTACTGCGCCATTAAGTTATGTAGTAAACAATACTGATTGTGACGATAGCAATAATTTAATTGGTGATGGCCCATGCGGCCCAGTTGGTCCTACCACACAATTATCAACATCTTGTGGGGCAACTAATTTGTTAAAAAACAACTTAATTTATGCTACTGCAATACCAGGTGCTGGTAAATATAAATTTACTTTCTCTAACGGGCAAAGCTATACTACAGGTAATTACAATCCTATAATGTATTTATATCAAGTTTCAGCTTTGCAATTTGGAAGTACTTATGGTGTAACTGTTCAAGCTTATATTAATGGTGTTTTAACTAATCCGGGAGCTGTATGTTCTGTTACGTTAGCTGCTTTTCCTACTACACAATTAAGTACAGTTTCAGCTGGAGCAACAAACCTTACGCCAGCTAGTTATATTTATTGCAATGGTATTACAGGTGCAACTTATTATAAATTTACGTGTAGCAATGGCAGAAGTTATACAACTACAAACAATAGCCCAAGCATGCTTTTAAGTAATTTAGGTGTAACTTATGGCACAAGTTATACAGTTGCCGTTCAGGCATATTCAGCGGGTGTTTGGAATACAGTTGGTACTAGCCTTCCTATTTTTATGGCTGATTTCCCAACAACTCAATTAAGCGGAACATCTTGCAATATGACAGTTACTAAAACAAGTATTATTTATGCTAACAGTGTTGCTGGAGGTTACAGATATAAATTTAATGTAACTGATAACGGAAGCTACACGCGTAGCTTTATAACAGGTAATACTTTGCCTCAAACTAGCTTATCTAATTTCCCAGGTTTATTAGATGGACAATCTTATGTTGTAACAGTTCAAGCTTATGTTGGCGGTGTTTGGGGTGTTCCAGGAGCACCTTGTTCTATATTTGTTGGTGGTCTTTTACGTTCAGCTAATAACGAAGAAGTTGCAGTTGTAGAAAACAACAACGAAATGATTTCTCAAGAAGCTGTACAAGTAATTTCAGAAGAAATTGTTACAGAAGAAGTAAAAACTGCTCCTGCAGTTGAAGAGAATTCTACAATTAACGTTGCTGCTAAAGCTGAATTTACAGCTTATCCAAACCCTGTTTCTAAATCAAGTGTTTTAAACATATCGTTTAATACTGAAGAAATTGGTAAAGTAATTTTAATGGATGTAACTAGTAGAATTATAACAGAGCAAAACTTTAACACTAACCTAAACAGTATAGTTGAAATTGATTTAGCTGATAAAAAATTAGATAATGGTATTTACAATTTATCTATTATTGGTAACAAATCAACTTCACAAAAAACAATTGTAGTAGTAGAGTAATTACTAACTAATTAGTATTAAAAAGCCGACCAAATGGTCGGTTTTTTTGTTTTTAATATATTTGATTAATTGCAATTCGAAACCTCTAAAACATGAAATAAATTTTGTAATTTAATGTTTTAGCCATCAATAAACCAGGTTCTTTTGGAAAGAATCTAGTCTGATTATTATTGAAACATGAAACTTTTTTCAGACAAATCATGGCAAACAAAAAGAACCATTATTGTAAACAAAACAGACTCTTTTTAATAATTTGTTTCACGTATCAAAACAATGATACAGATAAAAAAAATCCGACCAAATAGTCGGATTTTTTATTAATGCAATTATGAATTAAATAATGTCTAACACACGTAATATCGCTAATAAAATAGCAATTCCGTAAAATCCTCCAAAAAACCAACCATACCAAAATCCTCCGCCCAACAAACATAAAATCAGAGTAATCCAAAATAATGTAGTAGCTTTTTTCCCATCTTTTAACCAAACTGCTAATGGCGGTAAAAGCAATGCAAGAATGATAAGCAAAATAAGCATTGTATCATCTAACGCATTTTTTATTTTTTTAAATAATTTTGTGTCTTTAAATTTTGTTGCAAAATTCTTTTCTGTTTTTTTTAACTCTAAAGTTTTCGCTTCTACTTTACTATCATTTGCATTTTTCGCAATTGAAACAGTATTTACCGCGTAATTTGCATTATAAGCAAATAAAAAACTCATTAACATAATTAGTACTCTTGTCTTCATAAAGTTTGTTTTAATTGGTTCAAAAACAAAAATACAACTTATAAAAACAGAAACAAAAAAAGTTGTGTTAAACAGCCTACCATAAAACCAACAAAAACCTGAGCAGGTATGTGGGCGTTTAAAATTAAACGAGCTGTGCCTAACAAACCCGCTAAAAAGGTAAAACAGATAATTAAAAAAGTAAAATCCATTTGTAAGCGCAAACTCAACCCTATTAAAACGCCAATTAATCCGCCAATTCCAACCATGTGCGCACTAACTTTCCATTTAAAATTAATTAACATAGAAATTAAAATGGCTGTTGAAGCACCTAACATTATCACATACAACAATGCCGATAAATTAAATTTACGCAACAAATAATACGTTAAAATATAAAAAGCTGCGGTAATTAAATACGGAAGTCTGCGTTCCGATTTATCTTCCATTTGCAAACTATTTATTTTTTTCTTTTTAAGAAGAATAAAAGACAATAATCCTGGAAATAAAAAGGTATTAAAAAAAACGATTGCGTAAATAATTAGTTCTAACTTTTGATTCAAATTAAAACCAATGTATCCACCCGAATTAAAAAGTAGAATTACAATATAAGTTGGCATCAACAAAGGATGCAGCAACACAGATATAATTTTAGCGAATAGTTTCAATAGAAATTATATTTCTTTGCGTAAGCGTGCAACCGGAATGTTTAGCTGTTCTCTATATTTAGCAACTGTTCTGCGGGCTATGTTGTATCCTTTTTCTTTAAGAATATCCATTAACTTATCATCAGTAACTGGTTTCTTTTTATCTTCGGCAGCAATACACTCTTCTAATATTTTTTTTACTTCGCGAGTAGAAACTTCTTCACCACTATCGGTTGAAAGTGATTCTGAAAAAAATGATTTTAACGAAAATGTTCCAAAATGTGTTTGAATATATTTACTGTTTGCAACACGTGAAATTGTAGAAATATCTAAACCAACAATTTCTGCTATATCTTTCAAAATCATGGGCTTCATTTTAGTTTCGTCGCCCTCTAAAAAATATTCGTATTGGTAATTTATAATGGCTTGCATAGTTACCAATAAGGTATTTTGACGCTGCTGTAAAGCATCAATAAACCAACTTGCTGCATCAATTTTTTGTTTTACAAACGATACAGCTTCTTTTTTGTCTTTGTCTGACATTTTAGATTTGCCATATTCGTTTAACATGTCAGAATACGACTTGCTTATTCTTAACTCTGGAGCATTTCTAGAGTTTAAACTTAACTCTAACTCTCCATCAGTATTCGTTAAAACAAAATCGGGAACAACATGCTGAATTGATTTTTGACCTTCGCTAAAAGAGTTGCCTGGCTTAGGATTTAACTTTACAATTTCTTGAATAGCATCTTTTAAAATTACATCGTCAATTTCTAAATTCTTAGCAATTTTATCGTAATGTTTTTTTGTAAACTCCTCCATCATATCGCGCACAATTTCTATAGAAATAGGAATTACGTGATTTTTTGCACCCGATTTTCTTTTTAATTGCAACAACAAACATTCTTGCAAATCGGTTGCACCAACGCCAGCAGGGTCAAACTCTTGTATAACAGAAACAACTTTTTTTATCTCTTTTTCGTTCGTAAAAATATTTTGTGAAAAAGCTAAATCATCAATAATTGCAGTTAAATCTCTACGCAAATATCCGTCATCATCAATATTTCCAATTAAATTTTCGCCAATTAAATATTCTTTATCATCTAAATCGCGCAAGCCTAATTGTGAAATTAATGTTTCGTGAAAACTAACTCCGCCCGACAACGGAACTTCTCTTCTATCGTCATCTTCACCACTATTTTTTGTATTTAATTTATACGACGGAATTTCGTCATCATCAATGTATTGATCTAAATTAAAATCATCGCGATGCAAATCATCATGATCTTTTGAATCCACTTCTTCTTCGTAAGAAAAATCTAATTCATCATCTGCCTGACTATCTAATTCATCACTACCTTCTTCTAAAGCAGGATTAATTTCTAACTCTTCTTTTATTCGCTGTTCCAGAGCAATAGTGGGTATCTGCAACAATTTCATCAACTGAATTTGTTGTGGCGATAACTTTTGTAATAATTTTTGCGAGAAGCTCTGTCTTAACATTTCTTTAAATTTCTACTTATTAAAACTCTGCATTTTGTGGCGTGCGTGGAAAAGCAATTACATCTCTAATATTTGTCATACCAGTTACAAACAAAACTAATCGCTCAAAACCCAAGCCAAATCCAGCATGTGGAGCAGTTCCAAAACGACGTGTATCCATATACCAATACAATTCTTCGGTTGGAATATGCATTTCGTTCATGCGTTTTTCTAATAAATCTAAACGTTCTTCACGTTGCGAACCACCAACAATTTCGCCAATTCCCGGAAATAAAATATCCATTGCTCTAACTGTTTTTCCATCATCGTTTAGGCGCATGTAAAACGATTTTATTTCTTTTGGATAATCGGTAAGAATTACTGGTTTCTTAAAATGTTTTTCAACTAAATAACGCTCGTGTTCCGATTGTAAATCGGCTCCCCAGCCTTCAATTAAATATTTAAATTGTTTCTTTTTATTTGGATTGCTATTTTTTAAAATCTCAATTGCTTCGGTATACGTTAATCGTTCAAAATTATTTTCTAAACAGAATTTTAGTTTTGCCTCTAAATCTAAATCACTACGTTCGTTTTGTGGCTTTTGTTTTTCTTCTTCTAACAAACGTGTTTTTAAAAACTCAATTTCTGGCGCACAATTTTTTAAAGCATATTCAACAACATACTTTAATAAATCTTCAGCTAAATTCATGTTATCATCTAAATCGGCAAAAGCAACTTCGGGTTCAATCATCCAAAACTCAGCTAAATGGCGAGCTGTGTTTGAGTTTTCAGCTCTAAAGGTTGGGCCAAAAGTATACACTTCGCCCAAAGCCATTGCAGCTAACTCAGCTTCAAGTTGACCAGAAACAGTAAGATTGGTAGCTTTTCCAAAAAAATCTTCTTTGTAATTTACTGTTCCGTCTTCGTTTTTTGGAGCGTTGTTGGGTTCAAAAGTACTAACGCGAAACATTTCGCCAGCACCTTCTGCATCAGATGCAGTAATGATTGGCGTGTGCATGTATACAAAACCACGCTCGTTAAAAAACTGATGAATAGCAAATGCTAAGGCGTGACGAATTTTAAAAACAGCACTAAACGTATTTGTTCTAAAACGTAAATGTGCAATTTCTCTTAAAAATTCTAAGCTATGTTTTTTAGGTTGCAACGGAAATTTTTCTGCATCACTATCACCTAAAATCTCTATTTGATTTACTTTTATTTCTACCGATTGTCCTTTTCCTAAAGATTCTACTAACTGCCCTGTTACAGCAATAGCAGCACCTGTTGTAATTCTTTTTAATGTTTTTTCGTCAGTATTTTCAAAATCTACAACTGCTTGTATATTTTGTAAAGATGAACCATCGTTAATGGCAATAAACTGATTGTTTCTAAAAGTTCTTACCCAACCTTTAACTACTACCTCTCTGTTAAAGTCTTTGCTTTGAATCAAATCCTTTATTTTACTTCTTTTAGTTTGCATACTCTTTGTTCTTTTTTACAAAAATACTGATTTGGCTCAATTTTTGATGAAATAAAATCGAAAATCACTTCTTTTTTGCACAAACTACTTAATTGCCTTACTTTTACTGAGTGAAATTTATAGGCTACGTATTTAGTTTTGTTTGGAAAGTGTATTTTTTGTTACTATTTGTGGTAACATTACTTTTCTTTTTCCCTACATTTTTTATTCTGCTGCAAAAACGTAAATGGTATCCTACTGTTTTTAAAATTCAAAGAATTTGGGCTGCAACTTTATTGTTTTTATCGGGAATTGTTTATTCTGTAAAGTACAGACACCCTGTAGAAGCTAACAAAACCTATGTAATTTGCTCTAATCATTTTTCGTATTTAGATATTGTTTTGTTGTATAGAGTTATTCCGTTTTACTTTGTTTTTATGGCAAAAAAAGAATTACGAAGCGTTCCTTTATTTGGTTTGTTTTTTAAAGACATGAATATTGCTGTTGATAGAAGTAGTGCAAAAGCCTCTCATTTAGCTTCGTTGCAAGCAGATAAGGAATTAAAAATGGGAAACTCTGTTGTTATTTTTCCTGAAGGAACAATTGGCACAACGGTTCCTAAAATGCGTCCTTTTAAAAACGGAGCTTTTAAATTAGCCATCGATAATAAAATTGCAATTTTGCCCATTACTTTTTTAAATAATCATAAATTACTTACTGTTGATCCGTTTTTTCCATCGTCTGGAAGACCAGGAAAAGCAATGGTAATAGTACACAAACCCATTGAAACAAAAAGCTTTGATGCCGATGATATGCTTTTATTAAAAACAAAAGTAGAGCATGTTATTAATCAAAGTCTTTTGGCTTACGATGATGTAAAGTCGAATAAAAAATAATATTTTTGCACTATGGCTATCGATAAAAACACAGTAGATAAAATTGCGCACCTTGCTCGTTTAGAATTTGAAAACGAAGCGAAAGACGAAATGGTGAATGACATGAACAGAATGCTTTCGTTTGTTGACAAACTAAACGAAGTAAATACGGATAATGTAGAACCACTTATTTATATGACACACGAGCAGAACGTTAGTAGAGAAGATGTGGTGAAAGATACTGTTTCGCACAAAGATGCTTTGCTAAACGCACCTAAAAAAGACAGTGATTATTTTAAAGCGCCAAAAGTAGTTGAGAAAAAATAATTCTTAACTCAACATTTTTTGCATAAAGGTTACATCAAGTAATTTCTCGAATTTTTTACCTGCTTTTTTCATCACGCCCATTACTTCAAAACCAACCAGTTTGTGTAGGTAAATGCTTTGTTCGTTACCTTCGGTTATACGCGCAATTAAAGAAACCAAGTTACTTTCTTGAGCACGAGCCACCATAGTTTGCACCAGTAATTTACCAATACCTTGCCCTCTAAATTTTGAGTTTACATAAACAGAAATTTCTGCAGTAATATCGTAAGCTTTTCGCTCGCTCCATTTGTTAAGCGCAATGTAACCAGCAATTACATTGTTTTTTTCTGCCACTAAAATCGGGAAGTTTTCATCACGATTTTCGAACCACACTTTTCGCTCTTCTATTGTTTTTTCTTCTGTATCAAAAGTTGCTGTAGTGTTTGTAACTGCTTCGTTGTAAATAGCTGTTATTTGTCCTAAATCTTCTGGTTTGGCTTGGCGAATGGCAATCATTATTTTAATTGATTTTGAATGGTTGAAATTATTGTTTCTGCTTTGCTGTATCCGTTAGAAATTACAACATACTTATTATTGTGAAAAAGAATTACCGATGGAAATCCACTTACACCAATAGACGCAGCTGCTTCAAAATCTTTTTTGGTTTGTTGTTTTAACTCAGCAGAATTAAATTGATTTTCAAAAGTTGAATAATCAATACCAAAATCTTCTACTAACGTTTTGTAGCTTTCTGCTTTATTGGTTTCTTTATTTTGAAAATAAAACAAGTCTTGAGTAGCTTTAAAAAACTCAAATTCTTTTTCGGGTTTTAAATTTCTACACACAACAACAGCTCTAGATGCAGGCTCTGTGTCGTATATAAAGTCAGTGTTTTTTAATATTTCATAATTAAATTTTTGCCCAGATTTACGGCTAACTTCTTTCCAATGCATTTCTAAAAAATAAGCCAAACTTACAATAGAATCTGTATTGTATGGGCGCAAACCGCCATTAATTAATTTAAAATCTAATGTGTTTTCAAAATGAGCTTTTACTTTAGTAATTTCTGGAGCAAAACCATAACACCAAGAGCACATCGCATCGCCAACATAAATTAATTGCGGTTTATTTTGTGCATTCATAGTTATTGAAAATAATAGTAATAAAGTAAAAAAATAGTTTTTCATTTTAACAATTTTGTCATTCTGAGTGCAACGAAGAATCTAAAATTAAAAATTCTTAAATCGCCCAAAAACGCCTAATGGAAGCTTATTTCCGTGTGTTGCTTGCAAATACAATTCGCCAATTTCTAAATTGTTTTTTGCTTTTTCTCGTAATAAATTATCTAAAATCAATGATGAAAATCCTAATGAGTAAGCATTTAAAATTAAAAAATGTTCGCTATCGTTTAACAGGTTTAAAACCCCTTTTATCATCTCGTTTATATTATCTTCCAGCTTCCATTTTTCACCATTAGGGCCATGTCCAAAGGCTGGAGGATCTAAAATAATACCGTTGTATTTGTTACCTCTCTTTTCTTCGCGCTTTACAAATTTCAAGGCGTCTTCTACTACCCAACGTATGTTATCTAAATTAGAAAGATCTTGATTTTCTTTTGCCCAAGTTACCACTTGTTTTATTGAATCAACGTGTGTAACATCTGCTCCTGCTGCTTTTGCAGCCAACGAGGCACCACCAGTGTAAGCAAACAAATTTAAAAATTTTGGCGTTGGTGTTTTTAATCGTTTAATGGAATTAAAAATATATTCCCAGTTCGAACATTGCTCAGGAAAAACACCAACATGCTTAAACGACGTTAAACCCAGGCGAAAACTTATAGATGACTTATGGTCTTTTTCAAAACCATAACTTATTTTCCATTGTTCTTGAGCTGGTTTTAATTTTTTCCATTCGCCACTGGAACTCGATTTCGGTATAAATTTTAAATGCGCTTGCTTTTCCCATTCTTTTTCAGAAAGCGATTTGTCCCAAACAGCTTGCGGCTCGGGGCGAATAGTAATTACTTTTCCAAATCGTTCTAATTTTTCAAAATCACCGCAATCTATCAATTCGTAGTCGGCAAAATGTTGTGGTTTAAGTAGTAACATCTAATAAATTTGTTTTGCAAATATCGTTATTAATTCTCTTTTGGCGCAATATACTCTTTTAGTACGCGCAGTTCTTTTGGAAAATAATTATTAATTCTATTTCCTAGCGATTTTACCCAGCCTAAAGCAAAATGATCGAAACACACAACGCACCAGCCTTTGGGTAAATTATCCAATTTTACTTCTTCTCTTTTTAAATAGTGTATGGCTTCTTCTAAACTTAAATTAGTATGGGCAACGTATTCGTTTTTTATAAAACTTAAGGCTAAATGATGGTCAGGAATAAAGTCGTTTCCTTTAAAACTACCCGCTTTTATACCAACTCTATAAAAGTAAAGATGCTGCGCTAAGTAGTTTAATTTTTGCTTGTGCGATTCTAAAATAATATGCGCTTCATCTCTATAAAAAACAGGAATTAATTTTTTATCGTCATCAATAAATTTAGCTAATATCAACTGTTGTGCTGCATTAATAGATTTAAAGGTTGAAGCTATTTTTTTGTAATTAATATCAATAGTACTACCCGTAACTTTTCTAAACGCGCTAACAAAAAAACCTTCTCCTTTTGTTAAATGTGGAAAAAAACGATAGCCAAAAGCACTATTGTTGGATTGTGTTTCAACTATTTTAAAGTCTTCGGGAGTGTTAATTCTAATGCTTTCAAAATCGCCTGTAGAGATTAAAAAGTCGGCTATTTCTTCGTTTTCAGCTTCAGAGTACGAGCAAGTAGAGTAAATTAAAAGCCCATCTTTTGCAATGCTATCAACAACATCACTTAAAATACGCTGTTGACGCTTGCTGCACATTTCCACATTTTCTTCCGACCAATGCGAAATAGCATCATTGTCTTTTCTAAACAAACCAGAGCCAGAACAAGGCGCATCAACCACCACTACATCAAAAAAACCATTTATTTTAGAAAAATCTTTTGGATCGTTATTCGTAATGTGAGCGTTTGTATTTCCCCATTTGGCCAAGTTATCGCCTAAAATAGGCACCCTGCTTTTAATTACTTCATTCGCAATTAACAAATCATTTTCGTTAAGCAAAGAAGCCAAAAGTGTTGATTTTCCTCCTGGAGCAGCACATAGGTCTAAAACGTTTAATCCTTCTTTTTGAGGTTTATGTTGTTTAAAGATATATTCAATAAACATAGACGAAGCTTCTTGCACGTAGTAACAACCCGCGTGGAAATAAGGATCGAAAATAAATTGAGGACGTTCCTTTAAATAAAAAGCATCATCGGCCCATTTTACTTTTTCTTCGTTTTTAAAGTTTGGAATGCTCTTTTTCGGATTAAGCCTAAGCGAAACTGGACTCGCCTGTTCATGAACCAATTTAAACAACGAAGCATCAAAGCCCTTTACTTTCGTAAGACTTTCCATCAAAGAGGAAGGAATTGGCAGCTTATTTTGCATAGATTTCCCAAAAATAATAAATGAAATCTGTATAAGTCCATAAAACAAACTTTATCTTTGCGACTTAAAATTTTTGAAACACAAAAAAATGGAAAACCGTAGAGTTCGTTTGCGTTTTGCTCCCAGCCCAACTGGTGGTTTACACATGGGTGGTGTGCGTACAGCATTGTTTAACTATTTGTTCGCTAAAAAACATGGTGGCGATTTTATTTTGCGTATTGAAGATACCGATCAAACCCGCTATGTTAAAGGCGCTGAAGAATATATTGTAAAATCGTTGGAGTGGTGCGGAATTAAATTTGATGAAGGTGTTCATGTTGGCGGAAAATTTGCTCCCTACCGCCAAAGCGAAAGAAAAGAACTAGGCATTTATAAAAAATATGCTGATCAACTGATCCAATCGGGTCATGCTTACTATGCTTTCGATACTTCGGAAGAATTAGACGAAATGCGTAAACGTTTGGAAGCAGCTAAAATAGTGGCTCCGCAATACAATGCGCTTACGCGTCAAAACATGCGTAATTCTACTACTTTATCGGAAGATGAAGTGAAAAAGCTAATGGATGCGGGAACTCCTTACGTAGTAAGATTAAAAGTGCCACGTAACGAAGAAATTCGTTTTCATGATATTATACGCGGTTGGGTGGTTGTAAACTCTACTCAAGTAGACGATAAAGTATTGTTGAAATCGGATGGCATGCCTACCTATCATTTGGCGCATATTGTTGATGATATAGAAATGGAAATATCTCACGCTGTTCGTGGCGAAGAATGGTTGCCATCTGCACCAGCACATATTTTAATTTACCGTTATTTAGGTAAAGAAGAGGTAATGCCTAAGTTAGCGCATTTGCCGTTAATTCTTCGTCCCGATGGACAAGGAAAATTATCGAAAAGAGATAAGTCTGGCTTACCCATGTTTCCTATTGATTGGCACGATGAGCGTACCGGCGAAAGCTATATTGGTTACCGCGAACATGGATTTTTTCCTGAAGCATTTATAAATATGTTGGCGTTCTTAGGTTGGAATCCGGGGACTACTCAAGAGATAATGAGCATGCAAGAATTGATAGAGAATTTTTCATTTGAGCGTGTAAATAAATCTGGTGCTAAATTCGATCCTGAAAAAACAAAATGGTTCAATCAACAATACTTGCGTAAAAAACCGGACGCTGAATTAGCGCTTGTTTTTAACGAACAGTTAAAAGAAAAAAGCGTAACAACTGATTTAAAATTTGTTGAGAAAGTGTGTGGTTTAATTAAAGAAAAAGCCACATTTACTAGCGAGTTCTGGAGTATTGGTTCTTACTTTTTCGTTCCTCCAACAGCGTTTGATCAAGAAGTAATTAAGAAAAGACTGAACGAACAAAGCGCTAATTTTTTAGCTGCTTTAGTTGAGGAATTTAAAGGCCTTTCTGATTTTAGTGCTGCATCAACCGAAGCTACTTTTAAAGCAACAGCTGAAAAATTGGGCTTAGGAGCTGGGCAAGTTATGCAACTCTTCCGTGTTAGTATTAGTGGTGTTGGCGGCGGACCAGCACTTTTTGAAATAGTTGAGTTGTTGGGTAAAGACGAAATTGCAAAACGTTTGCAACATTTTAATAGTATAAATAAAATTTAACTCCTATTTATTGTCCTTCTGAGTGAAACGAAGAACCTCTTTTTTTCAGATTCTTCCTTCGTCAGAATGACAAATTGCTCTATGAAAAAATTAATCGCAACACTCGTAATAGTTTTAGTTACTAGTTTAACTTTTGCACAAGCACCTAAAGGTATGCCTATGGGCGGAAAAGGATTTACTCCGCCAAGCATTGGAAGGTTATACGGAAAAATTGTTGATGCAAACTCAAAACAACCTTTAGAATTTGTTTCTGTAGCATTGTTTACAATGAAGGATAGCGCAGTAGCAGGAACGCTTACGAGAGCTAATGGCGATTTTAATTTAGAGAATTTACCAATGGGTGGTTTTAATTTAAAAATCACTTTTATTGGTTTTAAAAAATACGAGCAAAAGGTTTTTATCAATATGCAAGCAATTGAAAAAGACTTAGGAAACATTGCCATTGAAACAGATGCTACTTTATTAAATGCTGTAGAAATTTCGGAAGATAAAGGAAACATGAGTTTTACCATCGACAGAAAAGTGTACAACGTTAGTAAAGATTTAAGTGCGCAAGGCGGAACAGGTTTAGATGCGGTAAAAAATATACCAAGTGTTTCGGTTGATGCTGATGGTGCTGTTACCCTGAGAAACAGCGCAGTGCAAATATTTGTAGACGGCCGACCAACTACATTAGGATTAAATCAAATTCCTTCCGACCAAATCGAAAAAATAGAAGTAATTAGTAATCCGTCTGTAAAATTTGATGCCAACACAACTGGTGGAATTTTAAATGTGGTGTTAAAAAAGAATACAAAACCTGGTTATAACGGAACGGTTATGGCTGGTGTTGGAACAGGCGACAGATACAACGGAATGGCTAGTTTAAACATAAAAGAAAAGCGATTAAATTTTTCGGCTATGTACAACTACAGCACATCGGCAAACATTAACAAAGGCTACACCAATCGCGAAAATTTAACCTATTTTATTCCCGAAAAAAAGTTTACTCAAAACAGTTTAACTAACGCTCAAAACCTATATCAATTTGGTAAAATTGGCGTTGATTACAGCATTAATAATAGAAATTCGATTTCAGTAAGCAGTAATTTTATGACTGGCTTTCATAAAAACAAAGAAGAACAAGAATACGAATCGTTTGATGTAAATGATGCTGAAGTTTTGCATGGCGACAGAATAAACGAATCGTTCAGTAAATTTTACAACGTAGGTGGACAAGTTATTTACAAAAAAACTTTTCCAAAAGCAGGAAAAGAATTAACCTTTGATGTAAACTATAATCAAGGTGCTAATAATGGTGAATATTTATTTTCTTCTTACAATTATTTTCCTGATGGAACTAATTATGGCAACACAATTTTGCAAAGAAATAATGCAAATGGAAGTAATAATATGACTGTGTTTCAGAGTGATTTTATAAATCCTATAAACGACTCTACAAAATTTGAAATGGGTGTGCGCGCCTATTACAAAACTAGTAAAAGTGGTAATTTTACTGATAATTATTCTTACACAAGCAATGCGTACGTTGAAGACACTTTGCTAACTAACGATTATTTAATTAACGACATGATTAACGCTGCTTATGTTAATTATAGTGGCAAAACAAAATGGTTTGGCTACCAAACTGGAGTTCGTTTTGAGCAGTCGATTTACGAAGGAAAACTACTAAACAAACCCGATCAAAACTTTGGTTATAGTTATCCAAATAGCGTAAACTCACTTTTAAATTCATTGTTTCCGGGAATTTACTTCAATAAAAAAATAAAAACTAACCAAGAAATTCAACTCAATTTTAGCCGAAAAATAAATCGTCCTAACTTTTTTCAGTTAATGCCTTTTGTAATGTTTGCTGATAGATATAATTACAGAATTGGTAATCCAGCTTTAACTCCAGAGTTTGTAAATACATCCGAATTAAACTACAACTACTCTACCAAAAAAATTAATTATTTAGTTTCTGCTTATGGCAAACTAACCGAAAACCCTATTACAAACATAGCCTACCAAACACCAAACGACCCAAATGTTTTAATTGCTACATTTAAAAATGGTAGAAATAGTTTTTCGTACGGAATAGAAAATACATTAAAATATACAGTTACAAAAGCTTTAAATATTACAGCAAACGTAAATGCATTTTATTTAAACATTAATTATACCGACAACAACGGAACAGAATTTCAAAATGATGGTTATAGCTGGACAGGTAAGTTAATGGCGAGTTACAAGCTGCCGATGGACTTTACTTTTCAGGTAAACGGAACTTATGAAGCACCAAAAATTATTCCACAAGGAACAATGATACCGATGTATTTTGTTGATTTGTCATTAAACAAATCTATTAAGCAACGTTTTTTCTTAAATCTAACGCTTAGCGACATGATGAACTCAAAAAGAATGGGCGGACAAATTGCAACAGATGATTATATTCAGGAATTATCGCGAAGAAGAGAAAGTCGTTTTTTACGTTTTAGTGTAACTTGGATGTTTGGTAAACAAGATGCTTCGATGTTTAAAAAGAAACCACAACGTGGTGGCATGAACCAAAGCGGAACAAGCGAAGGAGGCGATTTTTAATGCAAACCATTAAATTAAAAAACATAAAGCTCTACGCTTATCATGGTTGTTTGCCACAAGAAACAAAAATTGGTGCAGACTATTTAGTAAACATTACTTTAAGCGCAGACTTAAGTATATCTTGCCTTAGCGATAATTTAAAAGACACTGTTGATTACTGTTCTGTTTTTGATATTGTAAAACACGAAATGACAATTCCTGCCAAATTATTAGAACACGTTGCACATCGCATACAAGTTTCTTTGCTTAAAAAACATCCAGAAATTAAATCACTCGAAATAGAAGTAAGCAAAATAAACCCACCAATGAATGGTAATGTGGGCGAAGTGAGTGTAACGCTTAACTATTAAACAATTTAGGTTTTATAAGTAATTTTGTCATTGTGCTTACAATGGTCTATTTTAGTTTTAATTTACTTAAGATAGTATGAGCAACACTTCAAAAAACTATAGCATTCCTTTGGCGTTTTTAACGCTCTTATTTTTTATGTGGGGATTTATTACCTGCTTAAACGATATTTTAATTCCGCATTTTAAGCAAGTATTTACATTAAGTTATTTTGAATCGATGTTGGTTCAGTTTGCTTTTTTTGGAGCCTATTTTGTTGGTTCGTTAATTTACTTTTTTATCTCTTCATCTATTGGCGACCCAATAAACAAAATAGGTTATAAAAACGGAATTATTTTAGGACTGGGAATTTCTGCATTAGGAACATTTTTGTTTTACCCAGCTGCAGAACTTGGTTCGTTCGGATTTTTTTTAACTGCACTTTTTGTTTTGGCCTTGGGTTTTACTTTATTACAAATTGCTGCAAACCCTTATGTAACCATGATGGGAAAACCCGAAACAGCATCTCAACGTTTGAGTTTAGCGGGCGCAATTAATTCTTTTGGTACAACTATCGCTCCGCTTATTGGTGGTGTTTTAATTTTATCGGCAATTGGAGAAAACGCAGGTTTAGAAAGTGTAAAAAAACCTTATTTGTTTTTAACAGCATTGTTTGTTGTTTTAATGCTAGTATTTAAACTAGTTAAACTCCCCGATTTTAGCAACAAAGAAACCATTGAAAAAGGTGCTGGAGCGTTAAAATTTCCACAGTTGGTGTTGGGTATTTTTGCTATCTTTTTTTATGTAGGAGGTGAAGTTACCGTTGGAAGTTTTATGAGCAATTTTGTTCAATTACCCGAAATTCAAGGCGTTTCTTTAGAACAATCTACCTTGTTTGTAACTTTGTATTGGGGCAGTTTAATGATTGGTCGTTTTACCGATTCTGTTTCCGTTTTTAATTTATCGGCTGCAGCAAAAAAAATACTAACGGCAGTTGTTCCTGTTGTAACTTACTTTTTTATTTTATTAATGATACAAATTAAATCGGGTGACACATCATTAGCCATGAGCGATTTAATGATTTATCTTCCATTTATTGGAGTAAGTATTGTTGCTTTTTACATTGGCAATCAAAATCCAGGGCGTACTTTATTGTTGTTTTCTGTAATTAGCATTGTTTTGTTGTTGTTGGCTGTAAGCACAAGCGGAAAACTAGCCATGTGGAGCGCCATTAGTGTTGGTTTATACAACTCAATTATGTGGCCAGCCATATTTACTTTAGCCATTGCAGGATTAGGAAAATATACAAGCCAAGGCTCATCCTTATTAATTATGGCTATTTTAGGCGGAGCGCTTATTCCACCATTGCAAGGCTTGCTAGCCGATGCAAAAGGAGTACAGTTTTCGTTTGTGTTGCCAATAGTTTGTTATGTGTATTTGGCTTATTATGGTTGGAAAATACCAAAATTACTGACTAAACAGCAAATAGAACTTAACGAAGAGAGTGCTAAAAAAGGGCATTAAAAAATAAATTTTTTTAAAATAATAATTTTATATCTTTGTGTTCACAAAACAATAAGGTCTCGTGGCCGAGCGGTTAGGCAGAGGTCTGCAAAACCTTGTACAGCGGTTCAAATCCGCTCGAGACCTCAAAAAAAGCCCCAGTTTTGGGGCTTTTTTTATTACAAAAATGTAATCTTTTCCTTAATTAAGTATATCTATTGGCTTAAAACAAGCCTTTCTAAATTATTTAATTGATTTATATTTTAATACCAATAATTGTTACATCATCAATTTGTTCTAAATTACCTTTCCATTGGTTAAAATCTTGTTCCAATATTTCTTTTTGTGTATCAAGCGGAGAGTTATTTATACTTAATAGTTTTTCTTGCAATGGTTTGTATTTGTATTTTTTACCCTTTTCTCCACCAAATTGATCTGCATAACCATCCGTAATTAAATAAAAAACTGTCCCGCTTTTAAATTCTAAATTATGGGTAGTAAATAATTTTGGGTTATCTGTTTTGCCAATAGATTGTTTATCGGGTTTAATTTCTTTTAGTTCGCTATTTAAAATATACCATAAAGGATTATTTGCTCCGCTCCAACAAATTTGTTTTGTTGTTTTATTTATTGATAGTAACGAAATATCCATTCCGTCTTTTATTTCTTCGCCGCTTTTTGCAAATGTTTCTAAAACTAATTCTCGAGTTTTGTCTAATATATTTCCTGTATCAATTAAGTTAAATTCGTTTACCGCTCTATTTAAGGCGTTGCTACAAACCACGCTAACCATAGCGCCCGGCACACCATGACCTGTGCTATCTGCAGCTGCAATAAATATAGTTTCGCCAATTTGTTCCATCCAATAAAAGTCGCCTGCTACAATTGCTTTTGGCTTATACAAAACAAAACTAGTTGGAAATGTTTTTTTAATTTGTTCGTCAGATGGCAAAATTGCGAGTTGAATTCTTTTAGCGTAAGTTATAGAATCTATAATTTCTTTTTGATGTTCTTCAATAATTAATTTTTGCTCGCGCGAGTTTTTTAATAAACGCAAAACATAAATAGAGAAAACAATTACAATTAATAAACCGAGTATAATAGAAACTATAATCGTGTTTTTCTTTCTATTTTCAATTGCTCTTATTTCCGATTCTTTTTCTTTTTCACTATTTAAAAATTTAATTTCTGCCTCTTTTTTTTCTGTATCATATTTTGCAGCCATTTCTGCAATGAGCGTGTTACTTTCATCATTTATTAATGAATCTTTGGCTTGAGAATATAAGGTGTGAAACTCATACGCTTTTTTATAATTTCCTTTCTTTTCATACGTTTTAGAAATGTTTAAATAATTATCTTTAATGGTTTCTTTGTAACCAATTGCAATTGATTGTTTTATACTTTTATCGTAATATTCTAAAGCTGTTTCTAACTCATTAAGCTCGGTATAAACCGAACCTATGTTTCCGAGTAAAATGGCAATACCGTTTTTATCTCCAATTTCTGTCCGTATTTCTAAGGCTTTAAAATAATAGTCGAGCGCTAACTTATATTTATTTTGATCGGTATAAACTCCCGCAATATTATTTAAAACTACAGCTATACCTCTATTGTGTTTTATTTGTTGAAACAGTTCTAATGCTTTTGAGTATTTTTCTTGTGCTAGCTTATAATTTTTTTGTGACCAATATATATTTCCAATTCTTGTTAATGTATTTGCAATTTGAGCTATATCATTTGTTTCCTTAAAAATTAAAAGTGCTTTTTCTTGGTAAATAATTGCTTGTTTAAAATTGTCTTGGTCGGAATATACAACGCCTATGTTTAAGAGTGCGCTTGCAATACCGGGTTTATTTTTTAATTCTTCTTGAAATTTTAATGCTTGAAAATAATAATTCATAGCCTTAGAATAATCTCCCTGATCGCGATAAACAATTCCTAAATAGTTTAACGAAACAGCAATAGTTTTTTTATCATTTATTTGTTTACTAATTTTTAAAGCTTCTTCATGAAGGCTTAGCGCATCTTTATATTTACCATTATAAAAAGCAATATATCCTTTGTTGTTTAGCCCAGCTGCTTCGCCTTTTTTATAGCTAATTTTTTGCGCTAACAAAATAGCTTGATTGGCATATTTATCAGCGTTTTCGAGATTAATAGAATAAAGCGAAGAACTTAAGGAATTAAGCTGTTTTACTTTATTAGAATCTTCACTTGTTTTGGTTAACTCAAGTAATAATGAATCAACACGCTCCTGTCCTTGTTTTTGAGAGTAAACTGTATGTGAAAAGAAAAAATTTACAAAAAGTAAAATTAGCAGCAAACTATTTTTCATACATTAAACTTTAATCCCAATAATTGTAACGTCGTCCACTTGTTCTAAATTCCCTCTCCATTCTTCAAAATTTTTATCGAGAATTTCTTTTTGTTCAGATAGAGGAAGTTTATTTATTTCGCATAAATTTTCTTGCAATTTTTTGTGCTTATACTTTTTCTTTTTTTCGCCACCAAATTGATCAACGTAACCATCTGTAATTAAATAATAAGTATCTCCTGTATTCCATTGAATTGTATGTGTTGTAAAGGGTTTTGAATTATCCGTTTTGCCAATAGATTGTTTATCGGCTTTAATTTCGCAGAAAACATTATTCTGAAAAAACCACAACTGATTATTGGCTCCACTCCAACTAATTTCTTTTGTTTTACGATTAATAGATAATAATGAAATATCCATCCCATCTTTTATTTCTTCACCACTTTTTGTAAACGTTTCTAAAACAATTTCTCTTGTTTTATCTAATAATTTTCCGGGTTCAATTATATTAAATTCATTTACCGCTCTATTTAATGCGTTGCTACAAACCACACTTACCATTGCTCCCGGCACACCATGACCAGTGCTATCTGCTGCGGCAACAAGCGTAACACCATCTTTTTCTACTGTATGTAACCAATAAAAATCTCCAGCAACTATATCTTTTGGTTTATATAAAACAAAACTAGTTGGAAGATGTTTTTTTATTTCTTCATCAGATGGTAAAATAGCTTTTTGCAAACGTTTAGCATAAGTAATGCTATCTATTATTTCTTTTTGCTTTTCTTCAACAATCGATTTTTGATGTTCTACTTCTGTTTTTTGCAGCTCTATAATGTTTTTTTGCTTACGTGTTGTACTTAATGTTTTCCATATATATGAAGCAATTACAACAACAAATAGTAAACCTAAAATAACTGAAATTATAATGACTTGTTGTTTTTTATTTTTTTGTTCTGCTATGTTTTTATGGATTTCTAATTCTTTTTTGTGTTCAACATTTGCAACAGCTTGTTTTTTCTCAAAATCATATGTCATTTGATTTTGAATTGTTTGTTTTCGCATTTCTTCGTTATCTAAACTATCTTTATATTTTACAAAAAGAATATGATAATTCAAGGCTTCGGAATGATTTTTTAACACTGATTCTAATTCAAATAATCGGAAATAAACAACTTTTAAATTTTGTTTCGAACCTTTTTTTTCTGCTAGTAATTTTGTGAGAATTAAAATATCTTTAGCCTTAAAACTGTTTTTTTGTTTAAGATAAACATCAACTATATTGCAATTAATAGCAATTATTGCATCAATGTTTTGTAGCTTTTCAAAAATCAATAAAGCCTCCTGGTAATTTTTTAATGCCTCTGTATAATTTTTTTGAGCAAACTGAATTAAACCTATATTATTATACCCAGCAGCAATTCCAAAATCATCTTTTAAAGTAATTAAAATTTGAAGTGAGGTGTTGTAATTTTTTAATGCTTCTTCGTAATTTCCTAAATTGTCGAATATAATCCCAATATTTCCGGTAGAATTTGCAATGCCTGTTTTGTCATTAATGGCTTCACTTATTTTTAATGATTCTTTATAGTTTTTTAATGCCTCTTCATAATTGCCTTGGTAATCGTATATTGTTCCAATAGAGTTGTAGGATGCTGCCATTGCTTTAGAATCATTATTTTCTTCATTTATTTTTAATGATGACAAATGATTTTTTAATGATTCTGGGTAATTGCCTTGTGCAAAAAAAAGCATTCCGTTATTGTTATACGATTCTGCTTCGTGTTTTTTTAAAACGGTTTTTGCTTTTAAATTTTTATTCTCTTGTTGTAATTTTTTATTTAATTTGAGTGCTGCTGTTATTTGAGTAATGGCTTCATTATAATACCCTTCGTTTGTGTATTGTTTTGATAATTGATTAAGATGCTTTAATTTATTTGTATCTGCTTTATCGGTTTTTAATATCGCGAGAAGTGAGTCTATAGTAGCGGTTTGTGAGAAACAAACAGAGGTTAAAAATAAATAAAAAAACAATAATTGTATTATTCTCATTCAAATCCTAAATGAATTAAAGCGTCGCCTTCGTTTACAATAGGTTGATTGTTTATACCAATTAAAAAACAATCTTGTGGTGCTTTTAGTTGTAGTTCCATGTCGCCATAAGGGTCGGCTAAAAAACCAATTACCTCGTCTTTTTCTGCAAATGTTCCGTACTTTTTTGAAGTTCTAAATATCCCTGAAATTTTTGCGCGTATCCAATTGCTATCATTTATTACAATGGTTTGTGGAGCAGGCAATTCCACTTTTGCCATTTCTAAATTATTTAATAATCGCAAACAACCATTTACACCTTCTATAATAGCTTGACGTGTAAAACGCATACTTTCGCCAGCTTCGTAAACCAATATGTGTTTACCTTTTTTTGCCGCTTCTTTTCTAAACGATTTATCTCTGTAAGGCGCATTAATTATAAATGGCGCACCAAACATTTGGCCTAATTCTAAATTCTTTGGATCATCAAATACACAGCGTATTTGCGGATAATTATTTATTTTATTTCCACCAGTATGAAAATCAATTCCAAAATCAATTTGTGGCAAAACTTCATTCATTAAATCGTGAGCAATTCTGCTTCCCAGTGAGCCCGAACGTGAGCCCGGAAAACAACGATTCAAATCTTTTCCATCAGGCAAATCTCTTGTTCCGTTAATAAACGAAACGATATTAACTATAGGAATTGCAATTATTGTTCCTCGTAACGGACTGTGGATATCTTCTCTGCGTATTAATGTACGAATTGTTTCTATTCCATTTATTTCATCGCCATGCATACCAGCCATTATCAATACGGTTGGGCCTTCCACATAAGAACGATACACATACACAGGAATATCAATAACCGTACGCGAAGGCAAACGATATTCGTTTAAAATAATTTCTGCTTTTTCGCCTGCTTTAACAACACGATTATTGATAATTATATCTTTCATTTTTTATCCGTGATGAAATTCATTACGTTCTACATACTCAATTATTTTTCCTGCAATATCTACTTTTGTAGCCCCTTCAATTCCTTCTAAACCTGGCGAAGAATTAACTTCTAAAAGTAAAGGTCCGTTTGATGTTTGTAACATATCAACACCAGCAATTGCTAAACCCATTGTTTTAGCAGCTTTTATCGCTGTCTTTTTTTCTTCCTCACTTAACTTAATTACACTCGCTGTTCCGCCTCGGTGTAAATTAGATCTAAAGTCACCTTCCGCTCCTTGGCGTTTCATTGCGCCTACAATTTGCCCGTCAACAACAAATGCTCTAATGTCTGCACCTTTTGCTTCTGCAATAAATTCTTGCACTAAAATATTTGCCTCTAAGTCCATAAAGGCTTCTATCATTGATTTTGCAGAGTTATGTGTTTCTGCTAAAATAACACCAATGCCTTGTGTACCTTCTAACAATTTAATAACAACGGGCGCGCCACCAACCTGACTCAATAAATTATCAATGTCTTTTGGCGATGATGCAAAAGCTGTTTTTGGCATTCCTAAACCAGCTCTCGAAATTAATTGCAAACTTCTTAACTTATCTCGTGAGCGAACCAATGCTTGCGACTCAACTGATGTAAATATTTTCATCATTTCGAACTGGCGAACAACTGCAGCTCCATAAAATGTTACAGAAGCTCCAATCCTAGGGATTACGGCGTTAACTCCAGTAACCTCTTCGCCTTTATAAAAAATATGTGGACGTCCTTTTTCTATTACAAGTACACACTTTTGATGATCGATAACAACAACCTCATGACCACGTTCTTTTCCTGCTTCTACTAATCTGCGAGTAGAATACAAATTTGGATTTCGAGAAAGAATAGCAATTTTCATAGCTAAAAATTTAATTTTTTATTGTAAAAACTTTTGAAACATCAACCAGAAATTTATTTTTTAATAACCTTCGGCCAATTAAAACTGGGTAACGCATTGTGCCTCTGTCTGTAAGCGAAATACGCGATCGTATATTTCTTTTACCAATGCTAACTATTGCGGAAATTATGTAGCGCTCTTCTTTTTCGCCAAACGAATTTTTTATTGTTTTTTTCCAATAATTAGCAAAACAATATTCATGCGAATTATAATCGCTGTGCGAAGGGTCTAAAACTGTAAAAAACAATTTTTTAACTCCATCTACATCGCGCTCTATAATTTGACTACAGTGCAGCGCAGTTGTGTAAGCGCCCGTATCAATTTTCGCAACAATATTGTGCAAACCAAGTTCGCTAATTGTTATGTTCTCTCTCCTGCCTATTATGCTAAATGGTTTCATTAGATTCGAGATGAAATATTTCTCCAATTTAACTATTGTTAACAACATAGCAAAAAATACTTGGTTTTAAATTCAATTTTTTTGGCTTACTTTTGTAGAGATGTTGATTTTCGGCAAATTTTTTTTATCACTAATCATTTCGATAATTACGCTATTATCGGGTTCGGGATTCTCTTCGCTCAAAATGGTTTGTTTGTGTAGCGGAGATATTACTATTTCAGTATTTGACAAAGAATCTTGCGAAAAACCTAAAGAAATTAAAGACATTCCTGTTGTTGATCACAAATGTTGCGATTACTCTGAAACTTCAGTAAAACTTAATCCTTCAACAATTAACCCAATTGATGGTGTTTCCATTCAAAATTTCGATTTTATCTCGTTTCCTGTTCTTTTTATTTACCACAGAATTAATTCTATATTTTTAGATGCGGTTTCTGTAAAAGATTTTATTTCACTACTTCAATCCTGTCCTAAAAGGATTATTATACTTCATCAAAACTTCCGCATTTGATTTTTATTTAATGTAATTATTTTGTTTTCACTCAACGTGAAAATTATGTTTTACGATTAAATAAAATTTCATGAAAAATAAATTATTTATTTTGTTTGTGGCAATTTTGCTTACATTCAATTTAAAAGCACAGCAAATTACTACTGTTACAGGTAGTGTAAAAGATAAACAAAACAATCCTATTCCAGGAGCTATTGTTATTGTATTAAATAAAAATAATAGTAGTGTAGCAACTGATGACAAAGGAAATTTTGAACTAAACTATTTCGATACTTTTCCAGATACTATCGCCATTAGTTTTGTTGGAATGTTGGCTGATACCATTATTATTAAAGACTTAAAACCGATAACCGTAATTTTAAAATCAGCAGTAGAATTAAACGAAGCAGTTGTAATTGGTTCGCAATCGGGATACTCTATGATGAAAACAATGGGCACCGAAACCATTGGAAACAAAGAATTAGCAAAAGCTGCTTGTTGCAACTTATCCGAAAGTTTTCAGAACAACGCAACTGTTGATGTAAATTTTAGCGATGCAATTTCTGGCGCTAAACAAATTCAAATGCTAGGGCTAGATGGTTCGTACACTCAAATTCAAGCAGAAAATGTTCCGTTAATTCGTGGTTTAAATGCTGCTTATGGTTTGGGGTTTGTACCAGGCACTTGGATTGAGTCCATACAAATATCGAAAGGCGCTGGGTCTGTTGCTAATGGATATGAAGCCATAACAGGGCAAATAAACATTGAAATGCTAAAACCCGAAAAATCTGAAAAACTTTTTGTAAATGGTTATGCTAGCCATTTAGGGCGTTACGAATTAAACGCTCATGGTGCACAAAAAATTGGCGAACATGTAAGCTCCATGCTTTTAGCGCACGGAAGCACAGTGGTTAAACGCAACGACATGAATGGCGATAGCTTTATGGACTCTCCATTATACGAACAAATCAACTTATATAATCGTTGGGATTTTCACACCGATAATGGTTTAGAAGGTCAAGTTGGTATTAAAGCTTTAGTAGATAATAAAACTGGTGGACAACTTAATTTTGATAAAGCAAAAGATTATTTAACAACTAACGCTTATGGCGTAGGCGTAAATTCAAAAGCAATAGAAGCCTATACAAAAACGGGTTACGTTTTTAAAAACAAAACCTATCAAAGTATTGGTTTTATTAATAGTTTTAGACATTACAATCAAAATTCGTTTTTTGGGTTACGTAAATATCGTGGTGAGCAAAACAACTATTATGGTAATTTAATTTTTCAATCGATTATTGGAGATACACGTCATACCTACAGAACAGGCGTAAGTTTTTTAAACGATAATTACAGCGAAAACCTAAACGATTCTTTGTTTAACAGAAACGAAATTGTACCCGGTGCATTTTACGAATACAGCTACAACGATTTAAAAAGATGGGCTGTGGTAGTTGGTTTGCGTGGCGATTACCACAACCTTTACGGACCATTTGTAACACCTCGTGCACATGCTAAATATAGTTTTACAGAAAAATTAGCTTTGCGAATCTCTGGGGGTAGAGGTTTTAGAGTGCACAACGTTTATCCTGAAGCGCAAAACGTGATGGTAAGCTCTCGCGAAATTGTTGTTATGGAAAAACTCAATCCTGAAATTGCTTGGAACTATGGCGCTTCATTAACTTGGTCGTTAAAATTATTTAATCGCGATGCAAGCTTTAATGTTGATTATTTTAGAACCGATTTCGAAAATCAAATTATTGTAGATACCGATTGGGATGTGCGCAAAGCTTATGTTTACAATCTAAAGGGAAAATCATATTCTAACGCTGCCCAAGCCGATTTTACATTTAGTCCGTTAAAACCATTTGAAGTGAAAGTGGCTTACAAAAAATACGATGTAAAATATACTTTGCATAGTCAGCTTTTAGATAAACCATTATTAGTTCGTGATAGAGGTTTAATTAACATTTCTTATTCTTCAAAATTCGATTTATGGAAAGTAGACCTTACCGCACAAGCCTTTGGCAAGGCTCGATTACCAAATACTTCGGGTAATCCAGCAGGGTTTCAGTTGGCACAAAATTCCGATCCATATTATTTACTTTTCGGACAAGTTACACGCAACTTTAAACATTTTAGCGTATATTTAGGTGTAGAAAATATTCTTAATTTTATGCAACATCATCCAATAATCGACAACCAAAATCCGTTTGGTAATTACTTTGATGCTTCAATGATTTGGGGGCCTGTAATGGGCAGAGTAATTTACGGAGGTTTTAGATATAAAATAAATTCATCAACCAATTAAAAAAACAAATTATGAAAAATTTAAAATTTTTATTTGCAGTACTATTTACTCTAAGTTTTAGTGTTGCCGCTTTAGCACAAAAAAAATCGGGTAACGAAACCATTAAAATTAAAACTTCAGCCGAATGCGATATGTGCAAAGAGCGTATTGAAAAAGTAATGGCGTACGAAAAAGGTGTAAAAAAATCGACGCTAGATGTTGAAAGTAAAATTTTAACAGTTGTGTTTAATCCTAAAAAAACTAGCATAGAACAAATTAGAAAAGTAATTTCTGATACAGGTTACGATGCTGATGATGTGCCTGCTAACAATAAAGCTTACGACAAATTACCAGAGTGCTGCAAAAAAGGTGCTCATAAGTAGATTAAGGTTGGAAAGTTGAAAGGTTTGAAGGTTACTATTTAAGAAAAAGCAACTGTAATTTATAACTCATCATTAATAATTCATAACTTAAAATATGGCCTTAATAAAAGCAGTAAACGGAGTTAGTCCACAGTTTGGAAACGATTGTTATATAGCAGAAAACGCAAGTGTTGTGGGCGATGTTATAATGGGCGATCAATGTAGCGTTTGGTTTAATACTGTGGTGCGTGGCGATGTAAATTCAATACGCATTGGTAATAAAGTAAACATACAAGATGGTGCGGTTTTGCATTGCACCTATCAAAAAACAAAAGTAACTATTGGTAACAATGTTTCTATTGGGCACAATGCTATTGTACATGGTTGCACCATACACGATAATGTGTTGGTAGGCATGGGCGCCATTGTTATGGATAATGTTGAAATAGGTAGTAACTCAATAATTGCAGCGGGTTCGGTTGTGTTAGAAAACACAAAAGTAGAATCGGGTTGTATTTATGCGGGCGTGCCCGCCAAAAAAGTAAAAGATATTTCGCAAGAATTAATCAGTGGCGAAATTGATAGAATATCAAACAACTATATTAAATATTCATCTTGGTTTAAAGAATAATGGAAGCAAAATCGGTTAGTGCCTCTAAAACTATTATTACTGAATTAATGATTCCTTCGTACGCTAATTTTTCGGGAAAGGTACACGGAGGAACATTACTTTCTTTAATGGATAAAGTTGCGTATGTATGCGCAGCAAAACACAGTGGTTGCTATTGCGTAACCGTTGCTGTAGAAGGCGTAGAATTTAAACAACCTGTAGAAGTTGGCGAACTAGTTTCGTTAAGTGCAAGCGTAAATTACGTAGGTAAATCATCTATGGTAATTGGTATACGCGTAGAATCGCTACGACCAAAAACGGGAGAAATAAAACACACCAATACGTGTTATTTTTCGATGGTGGCAAAAGACGATGAAGGAAAACCAACACAAGTTCCTGCATTAATTTTAGAAACCGAAGAAGATGTGCGCAGATTTGCAGAAGCAAAAAAATTAAAATCGATGCGTGCAAAAATTAGCGAAATGTTACACACAGAATACGAAAACTACAGCTTAGAACAACTAAAAAAAGAGTTGGAAAACGAACGTTGTGTTATTTCTGTTTAGTGAATTAAGGAATTGGTGAATTAGTTAATAAGGTACTTGGTAAATAAGGAATATATTTCGTAAATTTGAGTAACAAAGATAAAAGTCATGTTAAAATTAACTATAACTAACGTAGATCAAAGTACAGCCGATATAATTACCTATATCGCAAAAAAATCTGGCGGCAAGGTTTTAAACGCTAAAGAAGATAAATTAAAAGAAGAGGATGAACACGCCGATTTTAAGGAACAAATGCGCCAGATTAAAAACGAAATAGTTAAAAAACATAATGCGAGCTCTAAACATAAAATTAGCAAAGTCTTTTAGTAAAGCCCTTTTAAACTATCAAAAATACAAAACCACTACAAAAGTTAATGAAACATTACACTTATTATCTAAAATCGATAAGATAACTAAGGAGTTAATTAAGATTGCAAATCAAAAAAAGCATTTATCTACAATTGTACAATACGGTAACTCAAAAGGCTTACAATATTTTGTAGTTGAACAACACGCAGTGTTTTTTAAGATAACAAAAACCCAATTACAAGTAAAATACTTTGTTGCTGTTAAACGAATTAAAAAGCCATTGGGGATTTCTAAGTAATTGCGTTTTTAGTATATTTGAGTAACAAAAATAATAACTTAACCGTATTTGATATTTTCTTCTGCCCAATAAAACAACAATGAAATCAAAAAAATCCAGTGGAAAACTTATATCGTTTAAATTAATAAACTCAGAAAAACTGATTAGTGGTCTAGTTGTAGATTACAATGAAAACTGGACTTTGCTAAAATATAATCCTGTAGATTATATTATTGATGGTTACTTAATTCTAAACAATAAAATAATTGAAAATCACTCAACAGGTTCATCTGAAAAATTTACAGAAAAGCTACTCTTGCTTAAAGGTTACAAAGTAAAAAATAAAGAAATAATTCCTTTAAAAAACATTGAAACAATACTCAGTTATTTAAATAAAAAATTTGACTTGTTTCAGTTTTCTATAAATCGGAAGAAGATATCTGTTATATTGGAAATCTCGAGTCTATTGAAAAAGAAAAGGCTGATTTTAACTTAATTGATACAAAAGGGAAATGGATAAAGAAAAAAAAGAGAGTAGATTTAAGCTCAATCACTGAAATTCAATTTGAAACTGATTATATTAACTCCTTGAAATTAATCTGTAATTAAACTTGAATCATTTGTTACTTCTGACAATCAAAACCTACTTCATTGCGACATACACTTCTTCTTGAACTGGTAAGCGGTAGCGCTCTTTTTGTTCAGGAGTAAATTCTTTTAAATACCCTTCTACTTTTACTGTAAAACCTGCGTTACGCAATTTTTGTGGATAATCTTTTCCGTATAAACGCACGTGGTCTTTTTGCCAAAAATGTTTCTCTCTATCTTCTTCGCTCGTAATGTTTGCGTCTTCGTAAGTTGTTTCGCGAGCAAAATCTACTGGCACTTGCAAAATGGCAAAGCCACCTGGTTTTAAAATTCGGTGTAATTCTTTCATACACTGATGGTCGTCTGCAACATGCTCCAACACATGGTTACAAAAAATTACATCAAACTTATTGTCTTCAAATGGTGCTTTGTGTAAATCAAATTTTACATCAGCTAATGGCGAAAATAAATCGCCAGTTAAATACGTTAAGTTTTGTTGTTTTTTAAATTTTTTATAAAAGTACTGTTCCGGGGCTATGTGCAACATGCTGCGTTGCTTAGTAAAAAAATCGGTTTTGTTTTTTAAATACAACCACAACAATCTATGGCGCTCTAACGACAAGCAATGTGGGCACAACACATTTTTTCGTTTTGCCGAACCTCCATAACCATAAGGCAAAAATTTGCTATACGTATTATTGCAAACAGGACATTCAACATTATTTCCTTTTAAAACAAAAGGAGCAATTTTGCTAAACAGCCAACTAAAACGAATTAAAATAGGGCGCGGTATGGTGCGTAATAAAAAGTGAAACATTTAGCTGGCTTATTTTTTTGAAATGATTTTAAATTCTGTTCTTCTGTTTTTGCGGTGTTCTAAATCGCTGCAAGTACTGCTATTTCCACACTCGTTAAGTAATTTGGTTTCACCAAAACCAAAACCTTTTACGCGACTTTTATCAATACCTTTTGACACGATGTATTTAACGCACTCGTCGGCACGTTTTTGCGACAGCTTCATATTCACATCATCACCCGCTCTAGAGTCGGTGTGTGCGCTAATTTCCGCAATAAAATCAGGATTTTTTTCGAGTGCTGTAATTACTTTGTTTAAAACAGTTTCGGCTTCTGGTAAAATTAAAAACTTACCCGATTCGTAATAAATATTTTCTACAATAGTAATTTCGTTTTTATCGTCAACTAATTTTCTAATTTTTAACCAAGGGTCAACTGCTGCAAACGACGATAATTCAAGCTTATCGGCTGGCAAAATAACAAACTTAAATTTACCATCTGCTCCTAAACCAATTTCTTTAAGCACTTTACCTTTTGCATCTGTCATTAAAATGCGTTGCGTAAAGCTTAAATTGTTGGCACTGTTATCAATAGCAATTACATAATTATCATCTGGCGGAAGTTGCTTAAACACAAAAAAACCAAACTCATCAGTTTGTGTTTTTGCTACAATTTCTCCTTTTGAATTATAAACTACCAAAGGTAAATTTAGTAAAGGTGTTCGCGCATCATCAGCTGTTAAAAGTTTTCCTGTTAAATCTAACGATAAGTTGCTGTCTTCTACTTTCATTAACGACATGCTCGAAAAATCGTAAGCCAACATTTCGAATTTAAAATTGCCATCTTTGTTAAATGCAACTGCCGATTCTTTTCCTTTATCGTTAGTAATTACAAAGCGTTGCGTGTTTTTAAACTCAGTATCGTGCGCATCAATTGCAATTATATAATCTACATCGGGTGGCAATTCTTTAAACACAAATTCGCCTAACTCGTTAGTAAAAGTTGTTTGAACTACTTCGCCTTTTTCGTTTAATAATTTAACTAAAACTTTGCCAACTGCTTTTCCTTTAACTTCTTCTGCCATAACAAAACCACGCATATCAACTTTAAAGTCGGCTTGCATTTTTGGTTCTACCCAATTTATTTTTATTACTTGATTGGTAACATTGTTGTAATCGTCGGTAACGGAAAACTCAACTCTTTCTTTTCCATTAACAGGAATTACAACCATAAACGATGGGTTTTTTTGCTCTTGTAAATACGATGCTTCAACACCGTTTATCTTAATACTTTTTATTGGGCTATCGTCCCAAATTTCGCCATGTATAACTACTTCTGATTTGTTGAAAGCAATAACCATACTCTCTGTTTCGGCTTCGTATTTCGGTTTTAAAATTCTAAGTTTTGGTGCAATGGTTTCTCTATTTTCTTCGTACAATTTTTGTTTTGCAACAACTAATTTTGCTTTTGCAAGAGAATCTTTAGGAAACAAATTTGTATGCTCTTTTAAATCTTTAACAGCATCAGCATATTTTCCTAAATCTAAATAACAAGTTCCTCTTTCAAAATAATTTTGATCTGCTTTTTTAAACGATAAAATAAGTTTTGTGTAATCGTTTATTGCGCTTTGCAACTGACCTGTTTTTTTATACAATTCGGCTCTTAATTTAAAAGCTTCAATAAAATTATCGTTGGTTCCAATAGCTGTGTTTACGTGGTTTATAGCCGATGAATAATTATTCATATCAACATAAACCAAAGCTAATCTGTAATTTAATAAATCGTTGCGTGGACTAAAATTATTGTAGAAATCTTTTGTGATGCAATACAAATAATTTTTTGATGCTTCGGTATAAATTTTATCCTTGTGTTGCGCAAAAGCTAAACTAGCTACGTAAGGCTTGTAAAATGGTAATATTTCTGGAATATTAGATGGCATTTGTTTTAACAAACCAACCGCAATAGAGTAACTTGCATTGGCTTCGTGGTACTTTTTTAAACTATCTTCTGCATTTCCTTTTATGTGATAAGCTTCAAAATCTTTATCATCAATTTCAATAACTTTTTTGCTCAACTCTAAAGCTTTATCAAACTCTGAGGTGCTTAAATAACAACGACTCATTAGTTTTTGAGCCACATCTAACTCGCCTTTTCCGCTAAGTTTTGGAACATCAAGTTCATCAATTTCTCCTTTTTTATTTTTGCGAGCTACTGCGTTGTAATAATAATCGGGAATGTTTTCTTTTGCTGCGTTTTTAAAAAGTAATGCGCTAAGTATTTTTTTGCTTTCGTCAATTTTTCCTGAATAAAACAAATTGTTAGCAATAGCCAAATGCACTTCTTCGTCTGATTTTCCTAAACTTAAATAGGTAATGTAATCGTTTATTGCTTCTTGTCTGCGCGTAAGCTTATCATAGCACATCGCTCTAAGTAAAATGTATTTAGGCTCGTCTTTTTTAAGCTCAATGGCTTTGCCAATGGCTGATAATGAATTTATAAAATCTTTTTTGTCGTATAAATGAGCCGCATCATCGTATAACGAACTTGGGCTAACTTTTTGAGCTAAAACAATTGTGTTTGCAAAGCACACAAACAAAATCAATAAAAAAGAGCTAAATTTTTTCATAAAGCAAAAATAACAAATTTGTTTGCTCGTGCAAGCAACAAAAAAGCCCGATATTGCTATCGGGCTTTAAAATAGTATAGTTGTTGACTAATAATTTTCGAAATATTTCTTTTTATCGCCTTCGTTCCAACCTTTATCAACCGAATTTTTATTCATATAAAACACCCAACCAAACACTCCAACTGTTATTAACAACGAAATAATTGTGTTTGCAGCGCCTCCAATTGCTTTAAACAAAGGAAATAACCACATAAAAAAATCAGCTATTGCGTACCAAACTGCGTCCATAATATTATTATTTTAAAGATTGTTCAGCAAATGTAAAAATTTAATTTTTATTTTGTACAAAAATCTAAACTTTTTGTGCTTCTACGCTTTTTTAATAAAAACACCTTTGCCAACATTATAGCTTTAGTGCTACTTTGCTTTGTGCTGTGGTTGCCTTCGTTTTTAAGTCAAAACGACATTAAAAGTGTGTCACACATGCCTTTTTTCGATTTTTTGTATTCTACATTCCAAAATACTAAGCTGTTTTCTGTTTTTATAGCTTTTTTGCTTTTAATTGGGCAGAGCTTTTACTTTAATTACATTGTAATAAAGCACAATTTATTCGCCAAAAACAACTACATGGCGGCGTTTATATTTGTAATTTTAATGAGTAGCAGCACATCATTATTACACTTAAATGTAATGAGTTTTGCAGGTTATTTAATTTTAATTCAAATAGATTTATTACTAAACAGCTACAAAAAAACAGAAGCAAATAACGAAATTTTTTATACTGGTTTAATTAGTTCATTGCTAATGTTAACGCATAGTCCGTTTATAATAATGGAACTTTTTGTTTTAGTTTGTATTGCCTTAATTAGACCTATAAATTTCCGCGACTACTTAATTTCGTTAATGGGTTTTTTGTTTCCGCTTTTATTTGTGTTTACTTATTATTATTGGAACGAAACACTCGGTTACTTTTTAATTAAATGGCTAAATATTGATTTTATTGATTCTGATTTTTCACAATATAGTGGCTATAACATGGTTTATTTAAGCGCAATAGGCGTTTTGCTCTTACTTGCTTTATTTAGAATTGCCACCAAAGGATTAACAATAAAAACAATGTTGGTGAGAAAAGCCTTTTCGTTTATGTTTTGGCTTTTGTTTTTTGGTTTGTTTATTGGTTTATTTAGCGATATCGCTAAAGTTGAGGGTTATTCAATTGTGTTTATTCCGCTTACTATTTTGTTGTGTAATATTTATTTAAACGCAAAAAATTTGTTTTGGCACGAGTTAATTTTTTCGCTCTTTTTTATTTTAATTGTAATAAAAAATTATTTCTATTTATAGATTATCACAAAAAACAAAACCCGTTGCAATGCTTTTAAACATTGCCAACGGGCTCATCATTAATCAAAAAAATTCTATTATTTTTGCAATTGAATTTCGGCGTGCATTTTTAATTCTTCGCCTACTAAAACTCCACCAGCTTCGGTAGCTGCGTTCCATGTTAATCCAAAATCTTTACGATTAATTTTACCGCTAATTGTAAATCCTGCTTTTGTGTTTCCCCAAGGATCTTTAGCTATACCGCCAAACTCTACATCAAACGTTAACGATTTAGTTACATCTTTAATTGTTAAATCGCCAGTTAATTTATAGTCGCTACCATCTAAAACCATTTTAGTTGAAACAAATTTAATTTGTGGAAACTTTTCAGTATCAAAAAAATCGGGCGATTTTAAATGTCCATCGCGTTGTTCGCTGTTGGTGTTAATTGAGTTTACATCAGCTGTAAAACTAATTTTTGCTTTTGTAAAATCATCTCCTTCAGTTTCTGCTTGTACATCAAACTTTGCGAATGTACCCGAAACGTTAGAAATCATCATGTGTTTAATTTTAAAAGTAACTTCGCTATGCGAAGCATCTAATGTCCATTTTGTTGTGCTCATTTTATTTAATTTTAAGTTAATTATTATTTTAAATTATAAACTCATTGGCACATCCATTACCAAAAACTCTGTGTTGGCTGTGGCTGCTTTAAATTTAACGCTATCTACATTCCAAATTCCAAGCCCATCGCGAGTAGAAAGCAAAGTATCGTTTACAAACAAACTTCCTTTTATTACAAAAATATAAGCGCCGTTTTCTTTGCGTTTAATTTTATATTCTGTGCTAACATCTGCATCAAAATTTGCTAAATGAAACCAAGCATCTTGGTGTATCCAAACGCCAGCATCGTCGGCATTAGGCGATAATATTTGTTGTAACTTATTGTGTCTTTCTTCTAAATTCAATGTTATTTGGTCGTAACGAGGCGTAACATTTTTTTTGTTTGGAAAAACCCAAATCTGCAAAAGCTTAACCAACGAATCTTTGTTTTTGTTGTATTCGCTGTGTTGTATGCCTGTTCCTGCACTCATTACTTGTATGTCGCCATGTTGAATAACACCAACATTTCCCATGCTGTCTTTGTGTTCTAAAGCGCCTTCTAATGGAATTGTAATAATTTCCATATTATCGTGCGGATGCGTTCCAAAGCCCATTCCAGGGTCAACTCTATCGTCGTTTAAAACTCTTAACACGCCAAAATGCATACGCTCTGGATTGTAATAATTTGCAAAACTAAATGTGTGGTTAGCATCTAACCATCCGTGGTTTGCATGTCCTCTTGTTTCTGCTTTGTGTAATACTATATTTTCCATAATTTTTGAATTTGTGTTTGGTAAATGATTATAACCTATTATTTCTAACTCTTTTAGCTCATCAACTTCGTTTTTAAAAACACTAGCTAAAGCTGCTGAGCTTACAAAAACTCCTGTTCCCAAAAGTCCTTTGCGTAAAAAATCTTTTCTATCCATAATTTATTGGCCTTAAAATTACGATACAAAGGTCTGGCAAGTTTTAAACTAAAACATTGAACTAGGACAAGAAATGAAAAAAAGTAGAATTTATTTTTTTGCGAGTTTTGCTCTTACTTTACTTAAAAATTCGGCCGAAATACCCAAGTAAGAAGCAATGTGGTGCTGCGCTACACGCTGAGGAATTGTTGGGTAGCGCGAAATAAAATCGAGGTATTTATCGGTTGCCGATTTGGTAATGTTATTTATTAGTCGGTTTTGTGTTACCGATAAATTACGTTGCAACATTAATCGAAACACGCGTTCAAACTTTGGAATTTTGATAAGCAATTCTTCTTTTGTTTGTGGCGAAAACAAAAATAGTTTACAATCTTCTAATGTTTCAATAAACATTTTACTTGGCGAACCTTCGTGAAAACTGGCTATATCGCTTACCCACCAATCTTCAATACCAAATTGCAAAACAACCTCGGCACCGTTTTCATCAATAAAATAAGTGCGAATGCAACCGCTAATAATATACGCTTCAAACTGGCAAGCTTCGCCCTCTCTTAGCAAATATGTTTTTTTAGGAACTTCTTTGTACTCGAGTAAAGAATTAAATGTAGCTAACTCTTCATTAGTAAAAATAGCACACTTGCTAACCTGTTTGTTTATTTGATTAAAGTAGTCTTGAGTCACAATTTAAAGATAATCATTTTTATATTAGACTTCTTTCACAATATTAAGAACAAAAAAAGACCGCAGAAAACACTGATTAATATGATTACGCATGATTTTTATTCGTGCTAATCTTGACTATCTGCGTCATCAGCGTTCTGTTTGAAAATTATGCAAGAAATCTATTATTTACTTTTAAAGTATGCGCAACAATCATTTATTACACACTCAGCGCATTTAGGATTAGTTGGGCGACAAGTTTCGCGACCTAAAAACGAAATAGCCATACCAATTTCTCCCCAATCTTTTTTTGGAAACAAATCCATTAATTGCTTTTCAATTTTTTTAGGGTCAGTTCCTGTGGCAATACCTATGCGTGGAGCAACTCTTATTACATGTAAATCTACAATTATACCTTCGGCTTCGGCACCTATTCCGCGTAAAATAACGTTAGCTGATTTTCTACCAATGCCTGGTAGTTTTATTAGCTCGTCTAATGTAGTTGGAATATTCTTGTCTTCTTTTACAATGCTAGCCAACTCAAGCAGCCATTTGGTTTTATTGCCAAAGTTTTGGATTTTGCTAACAAATGGAAACAAAGCTTCAGCGTCTGCTTTTGCCAGCGCTTTCATATCAGGAAAAGCTTTGAACAAAGCAATAGATTTTTCGTTAATGTTCTTATCTGAATCTTGCGCAGACAAAACAACCACAACCACTAGTTGATACAAATTTTTAAACCCTAAAGGATGTGGCTTGCCTTTGTATTTGTGTAAAAGCGGATTAAACGATTCTGCCGAAATAAACATATTCATTCTAACTGTTTTTTTAAGTAAAGTTACAATTTTATGAAAATAAGAAAACCCTAGCGTTTCTGCTAGGGTTTCTGTTGGTAGCGGGAGCTGGATTCGAACCAACGACCTTTGGGTTATGAGCCCAACGAGCTACCTCTGCTCTATCCCGCACTATATTTTGTCTAAAAGTTCGTTCTTATAATGCGGGTGCAAAGATATATTTCGTTTCTTTGTATTCCAAACTTATTTTAATAAATAATATCAACAATTGTTAAATCAGCCCAAAATGAGCCACAAATCAGGATTTGTAAATATTATTGGTAAACCCAATGCAGGCAAATCAACACTTATGAACTTGTTGGTGGGTGAACAAATATCTATTATTACCCCAAAAGCGCAAACAACTCGTCATCGTATTATAGGAATTGTTAACCAACCCGAATACCAAATTGTGTTTTCTGACACGCCAGGTATTTTAAAACCCAACTACAAACTACAAGAAAGTATGATGAAGTTTGTAGATGGCGCTATTACCGATGCCGACGTAGTGTTGGCTATGGTAGAGTTAGGCGAATTACCATCTGCAGAACACGAAATTGTAGAAAAAATTAACCGCGCAGAAGTGCCTGTAATACTTGCCATTAACAAAATAGATTTGGGCGACCAAGCTACCGTTATGACAAAAATTGATACTTGGCAAACCATTTTACCAAAAGCAACCATTATTCCTATTTCTGCTTTAAGCAAATTTAATGCAGATGCTTTGGTAGCGCAAATATTAGAGTGGTTGCCCGAAGGCCCTGCTTATTACGATAAAGATGCTTTAACCGATAAATCGGAGCGTTTTTTTGTAAGCGAAATTTTGCGCGAAAAAATTCTAAAATTCTATCAAAAAGAAATTCCTTACTCTATTGAAGTTGTAATTGATGAGTTTAAAGAAGAACCTTTAATTACTAAAATTAGAGCTATAATAATTGTATCGCGCGATTCGCAAAAAGGCATTATTATTGGGCATCAAGGCAAAGCAATAAAAAAAGTAGCAACCGAAGCTCGTAAAGACATGGAAAAGTTTTTAGACAAAAAAGTGTTTTTAGAAACATTTGTAAAGGTTGACAAAGACTGGAGAGACAACGAAACCAGATTAAAAAATTACGGATATTTAGATTAGATATCTATTTCACAAAAAAAATACAAGAAAGCAAAATGGCAAATGTAGTAGCAATAGTGGGCAGACCCAACGTTGGAAAATCAACACTTTTTAACCGCTTAACAGAAAGTAGAGCGGCAATTGTGGATGAAATTAGTGGAGTTACGCGCGATCGTCATTATGGAAAATGCGAATGGAATGGTAGAGACTTTACTGTAATTGATACAGGCGGATACGTTAAAGGTAGCGACGATATTTTTGAAGCCGAAATTCGTAAACAAGTTGAAATTGCTGTTGAAGAAGCAAGTATGCTAATTTTTGTTGTTGACGTAACAACAGGTGTTACCGACTTAGATAAAACAGTTGCAAATTTATTACGACGCACAAAAAAGAAAATATTTTTAGTAGCCAACAAAGTAGACAACGGCGAAAGAGAAACGTGGAGCGCAGAATTTTACTCATTAGGATTAGGCGATTTATACAATGTTTCGGCAGTTAACGGTTCGGGCACTGGCGATTTGTTAGACGATGTTGTAAAAGCGTTGCCTGATGACGAAAACATACTTCCAGATTTGCTTCCAAAGCTTGCTATTGTTGGTCGTCCTAATGTTGGCAAATCATCATTACTTAATGCTTTGGTTGGCGAAGACAGAAATATTGTAACTAATATTGCAGGTACAACACGCGATGCGTTACATACTGAATACAATAAATTTGGCTACAACTTTTTGTTAGTTGATACGGCTGGAGTTCGTAAAAAAACTAAAGTTCATGAGGATTTAGAATTTTATTCGGTAATGCGTTCGCTAAAAGCAATTGATGATTGCAACGTTATGCTTTTGGTTTTAGATGCGCAAGATGGAATAGAATCGCAAGACATGAACTTGTTTAGATTAGCTGAAAAAAACCACAAAGGGTTGGTTATTATTGTAAACAAATGGGATTTAGTAGAAAAAGATAATCATACAGTTGCTGCATACGAAGAAAAAATTCGCGAAAAAATTTCTCCGTTTAAAGATGTGCCAATATTATTTGTTTCGGCATTAACTAAGCAACGAATTTTTAAAATTGTTGAAACCGCTAATCACGTATTTAACAACACCAACAAAAAAATTAAAACACGCGATTTAAATGATTTTATGTTGCCAATAGTTGAAAGTCAACCACCACCAGCACTTAACGGTCATTACATTAAAATTAAATACATTACAATGATTCCAACTAAGTTTCCGGCATTTGCATTTTTTTGCAACCAACCGCAACTAGTTAAAGATAGTTACAAACGTTTTTTAGAAAACAAATTGCGCGAACAATACGATTTTTCTGGTGTTCCCATAGAATTGTATTTCCGTCAGAAATAATTATTACAAAAAATATTCTTTGCAAAAATTCTGCGCGTAATCTTTAATTAGATTACGCGTTTTTGTAAAGGCTTGTTTTACTTCTTCTTCTGAGGCAATTAATTTAGATGGATCTGGAAAATTGTGGTGTAAACGAATTGCATTGCCTGGAATGTAAGGACAGTTTTCGTTCGCATGGTCGCAAACCGTTATAATATAATCAAAGTTTATGTTTTTATATTCATCAACATTATTTGATGTGTGATTAGAAATGTCTACACCATCTTCTTTCATAATAGCAACCGCTTTAGCATTTAAACCATGTGTTTCTATTCCCGCGCTTAAAACATTTGCTTTATTATTTAGCATTTGTTTTAAATAACCATGCATCATTTGGCTTCTGCAACTATTGCCCGTGCAAAGCACTAAAACGTTTTTCATACTTATACTAATAACCAAACCAAATTTATAATTGTAAACCGAATATCTAAACCAAACACTAAATTTAAAACTACTATTGTTATAGTGATTACTATTGGTTTTTTGTATTTTAAAAAGAACTCTTTCATATTAACAACATTTACCTGGTTCACAGCAGCTTTGACTTACACCAACTTCTGCCAATTTAATTTTTTGTTTTGTTTCTGGAACACCGCAGTTGTCTTTTGCTAAACAATCTGTTTGTGTTGCCGTCAACTTAAAATTAGAATCAGAAAAAGCTAAACCAAATTTTTGAATCGTTTCTCCTTGGTATTCAACTTCTATTTCTAAATCATCTTTGGTAAATTTATTTTCAAAAAGAGAAATAATACCAAGCAATTTTTGCGCCTGCAATTTATGGTTAACATCATCTGCAACCCACAACTGAAAATTTATTTTTTTCTCTTCTCGCACAACTCCTCCGCAATCAATAAAATTTTTAGAGATTAATCCAATTTCTGTAACATGGAAGTGTGATGGAACAATATTGCCATTTGGCAATACAAAGGTTAATTCTTGAGTGCTTTCTAAAGCTTTTTTAAATTCTGCTATTTTCATTTTTTTGTTTTTTAGTTTAACAACACTTACTACTTTTTTTATTTTCTTTAATTATGTTTTTCATTTCTGAACTGAAGAAATTACTCAATCGCGCTATATTTTCTTCGTTTATGCAATAACATGATTTTGCTCCATCTAACTCTCCTTTTATTAAACCCGCATTTAATAATTCTTTTAAATGCTGTGAAACTGTAGATTGCGCTAATGGCAAAACCTCAACAATTTCGCCACAAATGCAAGTGCCATGCTCTGCTAATTTTCTTAAAATTGCAATGCGTGCAGGGTGCGAAATTGCTTTTGCAAATTCTGCCAAGTCTTGATCTTCTTGCAAAAAGGTGTTTTTCTTATTAATTGCCATTTTCTTAAATTATATATCGCAAATATACGATAAATATAAATGCAAATACAAATTTTTAACTAATTTTATAAAAACATCTGCTATGAATCAATCCATGCTTAACAATAGTTTTAGCTCTCAACTTAAAAAACTCGACCAAATTTTAGCAAAGTCAGCTAAAGAATCAAACAAGGCAGAATTTTTATTTAATTCAAATGCTAGAACTCCATTTTTTATGCTGGAATCTATATTTAGAATCTTGCGAAAAATCGACGCAAAAAACAATACAGAATTTTGGTACGAGGAGTTTAAATATTTAGAAGATGCTTTAGGAAAAATTGATTACTATCATTTTTTTGCAAAAGAACTACAAACAAAAAAAACGATTTCAGAAAAAACAATTTATTACTTTGTAGAAAACCAAAACAAATCGTTTGCAGAGCTAAACACACATTTAAATCAAAAAAAATGGTTCACAAAAACCGGATTAGAAAACTTAAATAAAGATGTAATTGCTATTTGTAATTCTGTTACTGAAAAACAAATATTATCTGAAATTCTAAAAGAAATTGAAAAAATAAATGCGTTTGTAAAAAGCGAAATTAAATATACCGACGTAGAACTTAGCACACACGAAATAAGAAGAAAGCTGCGCTGGATTAGCATTTATT
The DNA here is from genome assembly GCA_040385525.1 of Bacteroidota bacterium. Classification (GTDB taxonomy): domain Bacteria; phylum Bacteroidota; class Bacteroidia; order UBA4408; family UBA4408; genus JAZKHE01. The sequence continues at coordinate 111,571 of JAZKHE010000002.1, read as the reverse complement.
GTCAAGCATTTCAAGGTTTGTTTCAAATGCGACACCACTCAAAATCGAGAATTAAATTAGAAAAATATCTAACTACAGAAATAATTACCTCGCCATTTAATAAATTTCCTGCTCCAGCAAAAACGCAACAATCGGTATTTTTAAAAGACAATTATTTTTTTGCGTTAAGCTGGATAATTAACGAGTTGGGCAATTTAAAAGATAAAGGTTTATTTGTTTTAGCGCTAACCGAAGCTATTGAAAACACTGAAAAAACAAGCCATACCGTTTCTTTTGCAAAAGCGTGTAAAATATTGGGCGAAAACAAAAATTGCATCACTACAATTTTAAAACAAACCGAAGTATTAGTTACAGAATTTTTTGAAAAAGACGTTTTAAATAAATTAGCAAAAGACATTAAACGATTTAATAAACAATAAATGAAAAAAATAATTCTCGATTTTTTATACTGGCTTTTAATGGAGCGAAAAGGCTGGAAATTAGAAAACAAGCTAGATACAAGCATAAAACGTTATGTTTTATTATCTATTCCACACACCAGCAATTGGGATGCTGTACACGGAATTTTATTTTTTCATAAAATAAAACTGCCCGTAAAATTTGCCATAAAAATAGAGTGGATGAAATTTCCGTTTAAAGGGATTTTTGAAAGTGTTGGGGCAATGGGAATTGACAGAGGCGCAGGAAAATCAGGCAAAAAAAGCGCAGTTGAAGCTATGGTTGATTTATTTAAAGAACATAACGATTTGATAATATGCGTAACGCCAGAAGGAACACGTAAACCTGTAAAAAAATGGAAAACGGGTTTTTATCATGTTGCTGTTGGCGCCAAAGTGCCAATAGCAATAGGCATTTTAGATTATAAAAACAAAGTGGGTTTAATTGAAAAATTTGTTTACCCAAGCGGAGATATGGAAAAAGATATGCGCGAAATTTTATCGTATTACAATAAATCGCAAGCTAAATTTCCTGATAATTTTGAACTAGACGAGCGTTACAAATAAAACTAATTTTTAGATTCTGACTCTTCGCTTTTAGCATCATAATCTATCCTTCCGCCTTGATTTGCCATTTGTCTCAAAATCCATTTTTGCTTTTTGTAAATGTAATTTGACGGATTTCGTGGCGTCCATTTTATTGGATTAGGTAAACAAGCCGCAATAGTTGCTGCTTCGCCCATACTTAATTTTTTCGCGTCTTTTTTGTAAAATGTTTTAGCTGCTGCTTGCGCCCCATAAATGCCATCACCCATTTCAATAACGTTTAAATACACCTCCATTATTCGTTCTTTACTCCAAATGGTTTCAATCAAAAGTGTAAAATAAACTTCAAATCCTTTTCTTAACCAACTTCGACCTTGCCACAAAAAAACATTTTTTGCTACCTGCTGACTTATTGTGCTAGCTCCTTTTATAGGTTTACTTTTTTTCTTTTTCTTGTTAAATTTATAAGCCTTTTCAATCGCATCAAAGTCGAAACCAAAATGGTTTAAAAATTGTTGATCTTCAGAACAAACAACTGCCAATTGTAAATTAGGCGATATTTCTTCGATCGGAACCCAATCTTTATCTAATTTCATTGCTTTTCCATCCATTTTTTGCTCTACACAACGTGTTATCATTAATGGTGTAAACGGTATTGGAACAAATCGAAAAATGATGGTTGAAAGAATACTAATTCCAAAAAAATAGAGAAAAATTTTAAGTAAAATAACCGAGAATGCTTTAAGTCTTTTTTTCATTTGTTTAAAATACAGCGTAAATTTATGTTGTTTCGACGAATTTTTGACTAAAATGTTTTGAAAAGGTTTTTAATTTGCTTAACTATATATAAAATTTATAGCTAAATACTTATTATACGTTGAAGAAATCTACTAAATATTTATCTTTTTATTTTGCTCTTTTAGCTTTGCTATTTAGCCCATATTTATATGCTGGCATTGCAACACAAAAAGTAAAAATAGATTCGCTTACTTCTGCATTAAACAAAGGTTTAAACGACTCAGCACGAGTTGATTTACTTATTGAACTGTGCAACGAGTACCGAACTTGGCAACCCGATAGCGCTATTTTTTATGGCGATAAAGCACTTGTACTTGCTGGAAAAATAAATTACAACAGAGGCATGGCTTATGGTCTAACTCGTATTGGCACCGTACATTCTGGCTTAGGAAACTTTAATAAAGCATTAGCATTTCAATACCGCTCATTAAAAAAGTTTGAAGAAATAAACGATCAAAAAGGAATTGCTTCTTCGTTAATTAATATTGGTAGTATTTATTATTATCAAAACAATCATTCTAAGTCGTTAGATTATTATACAAGAGCTTTAAATATTAGTAAAAAAGAGGGTTACAACAGAGGCATTGCTGATGCTTATTCTGGTTTTGGAATTGTTTTTTCGTACCAAGGCAACTATTTAAAAGCCTTAGATTATTTTAAACAATCGCTTGCTATTAGAGAACAAATACTCGATAAACAAGGCATTGCTCAATGTTACAACAACTTGGCTAATGTATATAATATTATGGGCAACGAGCAGTTTGTTTTAGAATATTATTTAAAAGCATTACTAATTAAAGAAGAGTTGGGCGACAAACTTGGAATAGCAATTGCGCTTAACAACATTGGCGGTATGTATAACGATATGGGTAAAACCGAATTGGCTATAGATTACAGCACCCGCTCTTTAAAAATTGCAAAAGAAATTCAAGCAATACCTTATGTGCGCGATGCCTATTACTATTTGGCTGATGCTTACGCTGATATTAATAATCACGAATTAGCCTACAAATACCATGTTTTGTACACCAGCATAAAAGACAGTTTGTTTAATCTTGAAAAAAACAAACAGCTTTTAACTATACAAACCGATTACGAAACAGAAAGAAAAGAGAATGAAATTAAACTATTAAATAAAGACAAAGCCATAAGTGAGTTTGAATTTAAAAAAGAAAAAGATTTACGTAATATGCTTATTGCAGCAATTGGTTTTATTGCAGTAATCGCTTTTGTTTTATACAACAGATTTAGATTAAAAAGCAGAATATTAAACATCCTTAAAAAACAAAATCACGAGATAACTGCTAAAAACGAACTAATTGAAGTTCAACAAAAAGAAATAACAGACAGCTTATTAAGCGCAAGCGCTATACAATACGCAATGTTGCCACAAAAACACGTTTTTAACGAGTTAGTAAAAGATAGTTTTATAATTCTTAAACCATGCAACATTGTTAGTGGCGATTTTTATTGGTATCATAAAGACGAAAATAGCCTTATTGTCGCGGCTGTAGATTGCACTGGACACGGAGTTCCGGGCGCGTTTATGTCAATTTTAGGAAACACCCTTTTGCATGATATTGTTATTGAAGAAGGCATTGTGCAACCGGGAAAAATTTTAGAAGAATTAGACAGAAGAGTTGTTCGTTCATTAAAAAAATCGGCTGAAGCCATAACTCGTAACGAAGGGATGGACGTAAGTATTTGCAGAATAGATTTACATACCAACGAAATGATTTTTGCTGGCGCTTTTAGAGATGTTTATGTAATTCGCAACAAAGAATTAATAGAATTAAAAGGAAACCGCTACCCAATTGGTGGTTTGGTTTTAGAAGAAAACAGATATTTTAACGACAATTATTTTAAACTTCAACCCAACGATAAAATCTATTTATCATCAGATGGTTTAAGTTCTCAATTTGGCGGTTCTAAAGGCAAAAAGTTAATGAACAAAAACTTTAAAGAATTGCTTTTAAGCATTGAAAACCAAACAATGGCAGAGCAAGAAGAATACCTAAAAAACTTTATCGAATCTTGGAAAGGCGAACGCGAGCAAGTTGACGATATACTTGTTATTGGTATTAAAATTTCTTAGAAACATAAGGTCGCTCCTACAGAGCTAAAAAATCCTAAACACAATTTCTATAAATAGTAAACTCCTACGGAGTTAGTTGTAATGTTCAGTTCCGTAGGAACGAACTATGTATAGATTAATAAAACAAATTAAAACAAGCTCCGTAGGAGCGAACTAAATTAAACGGTAGTGTTTTTTAATATTTAATTAGCTTTTTTGTAAAAACCGAATTGTTTTCTGTTTCAATTACAACAAAATACACACCCGTATTTAAAGCAGAAATAGCAATATTTGTAGGGGTTTTAACATCTGTTGATTCTAAAACAATTTCACCCATAAGATTGTAAATTTTAAGTGTGTTTACTTTTGTAAAAACATTTCCTAATTCTAAATTAATTTCATCATTTGAAGGATTTGGAAAAACACTAAATTCACTTTCTTTACTTTTGTCTTCCGTTAAGGTATATTTCCACACATCATTTAATCTTCTGTTTAACGAATCGATTCCGCCAACCACATACAAATCATTTTTTAAGTTAAAAACAGCCGCTCCTTTTCTTGGGCTTGGCTCGCTATTGATTATTTGTACCCAGCTATCATTTTCAAAACTATATTTCCATGTATCGCCAAAATATGTTGTTGCGTTTCTTCCGTTTACAATATAACCTTCTGTAACTATGTTAAACGATTTTAAATGACAACGTGCTTCAAAAGGTGCATTTTGTAATTGTTTCCAACTATCTTTTAATAAGTCGTATTCCCAAACTTGGTTAAGCGATTCTAAATTAGTTGTTTCTCCGCCCACTAAATAAGCTTTTCCATTACTGCTAAAACTAGCGCTTAGCCAGCGAGCTACATCAGGTAGAGATGTTTTTTGTTCCCAAGTATTTGTGTTTGCGTCATATTGCCATAATTCATTTACGCATTCGGTTTCTGTTTTTCCGCCAACTAAAAATGCTTTCGATTTATAATAAAATAAGCTTGAACCAAAACGAGGCATGGCAGGTAAATCTTCTAATCTAGTCCATAATTTACTAATAGCATCAAAACGCCAACAATCGCTTAATGGTTTGTTGCTACTATTTATTCCTCCAAAAATGTACGCAAAATTAGCATTCGAAAACGCACAAGCATATTGTCGCTCATCTCCAGGAAAATCACTCAACTTATTCCACGAATTATTTGTGTTATCAAACTGCCAAAAATCTTTTAAAACAGTGTAACCTTCATCTCTACCGCCTAATAAATAAGCGGTATCGTTTACTGTAAAAGCAATAGCATCGTCGCGTTTACTTCCATTAAAATTTGGTAAGTTTTGCCATGTGTTTTGAGAATAACAATGAGCTACACACAAAAAGAAAATCATTGTTTTTACCATAAAGTAGCTAACGATTTTCTTGACTAATTATTTTAATAATATTTGCCTTCTGCTAAATAATTTTTTACGTAATCTTCAATTCCTTCTTCAAGCGTGTGGAATGGTTTTATGTAACCAATAGAAACCAATTTATTCATATTGGCTTCTGTAAAATATTGGTACTTATCTCGAATATCAATTGGTGTATCTATAAAATCAATGTTGGGTTCTTTGTCTAATGCTTTAAAAGTGTTATTGGCTAAATCTAAAAACGTGCGCGCTTTACCCGAACCTAAATTGTAAATGCCTGATTTTTTGCGCAAATGCATTAAAAAATAACACACCTCAACCACATCTTTTACATAAACAAAATCACGCAACTGGCAACCGTCTTCATAATTTAGGTTGTGCGACTTAAACAACTTCATGCTGCCTTTTTCTTTTATTTGATTAAAGGCATGAAAAATTACCGAAGCCATTCTTCCTTTATGGTATTCGTTTGGCCCGTAAACATTAAAGAATTTTAAACCTGCCCAAAAATAAGGTTTGCGTTCTTGTTGCAATGCCCAAACATCAAAATCGTTTTTAGAATCTCCGTAAGGATTTAATGGTTTTAAAAACGGAATCGTTTCGTGAATATCATCGTAACCATGTTCGCCCAAACCATAAGTTGCGGCAGATGAAGCGTAAACTAACGGTAAGCCATATTCTACACACATATTCCAAACTTGTTTGGTGTAATTAAGATTTAAATCGTCAAAAATTTGTTTGTTAAACTCAGTAGTATCAGTACGAGCACCAATATGAAATATAAATTGCACGCCTTTATGGTTTTCTTTCAACCAGTTAAAAAAGTCTTTTCTATCAATCTTTGAAGTAAATTTTTTTCCTTCCAGATTTTTTGCTTTTTCTGTTTTGGTAAAATCATCTACCAAAACTAAATCGTTAAAACCCTCTTTGTTTAATTTACTTACCAAACAACTTGCAATAAATCCGGCTGCACCTGTAACTACTATCATGCTATTTCAATAATATATGGTTCATTTATTTTAGGAACTATTTTTAATTCCTGTGCTTTGTTAAACAAGGCTTTTATGGCATTTCTACCTTCGGTGCCTAACGATAAACTATACTTGTTTACATACAAATGTATGTGTTTTTTGCGCACATCTTCGCTCATTTCTTGCGCGTGTTGCTTTACATAATTGTAACTAGCATCAGGATTTACAAAAGCGTATTCAATACTTTTGCGCAACACTCTATTTATTTTTTGTTGCAGTTCGGGTGCTAATTTTTTAGAAACCACAATACCTCCTAACGGGATAGGCGCTTGTGTAAGCTGTTCCCAAAAATCGCCTAAATCTATTATTTTGTTTAATCCACGTTCGGCATACGTAAAGCGGTTTTCGTGAATTATTAAACCCGCATCATAAGTTCCGTTTAGCACGCCAGCTTCAATATCCGAAAACAAAACTTCTGTTTTTTGTGTAGCTTTAGGAAAAGCCAAACTCAATAAAAAATTAGCGGTTGTATATTTTCCTGGTATTGCAATTTTTACCGATTCGGGATTAGTAAGCAATTGCTGCTTTATTTCATCTGTTGGTTTTTTGCAAATCAACAGCGGACCAACTCCATTACCCAAAGCACTGCCACTATCTAACAACAAATATTTGTCGGTAATGTAAGCAAATGCGTGATAACTAAGTTTTGTAATTTGCAGTGTTTCGGCAAAAGCCAATTGATTTAACTCTTCAACATCGGCTAGTTTTACTTCAAAATCTAAACCTTCGGTATCAATTTTATGATGCACCATGGCATCAAAAATAAATGTATCGTTAGGACAAGGCGAATAACCAATAGTTAGTTTCATAGCGTAAAATTATACAAAATGCGTTTAATATTATACTCTAAGCATTTATTCAGAAGGACTGACCTTTGAAAAATAAAACAAGAAAATCAAATAAGGTTTTTAGCGCTGGCATAGTAAGTAATCAACGAGTGAGTTGAAAAGGCGAGTGAGCGGAACGAACGGCTTTGGTTACGTGAAAAAATCGAAATGTAGATTTTCGTTTTATTTTTCAGCAGTCTTGATTTTTTGTTTCTTTTGTATCAAGACAAAAGAAAAAATCACATAATTCAAGTGAATTACTGATTTTATAAGAATGGACTTATATATCAATAAAACAAGATTATTAAAGCAAAAAAACCGAAGAAATTAATTTCTTCGGTTGGTAGCATTTAGCAAAATTGCTTTAAACTTAGGCTGTTTGGCGTTTTTTTAAGTGATCAAAATACTCACTGCAAGCAATTCTGTCTTCAAAAGAAAGTGGCGAACTAAAACGTTCTCCTCTCAAAATGGCTTTGTTGTAGCTTTCTAGAACTTGTTTGATTTTTTCAAATCGTTGTTCTTCTTCTTTGCTATAACTTTTTAATAGTTTCATTTAAGAATACGTATTGATTTCAAACATTAAATTACTAAACCATTCGCCTATTAAAAAATTGAGTTTTCAACCGCTGTTAATAAGTTTTAGTTAAGTAGTTGATTTTCATAACTTTACACTTAAAGTAAAGCTAATTTGTTTAAGCAAGATTAACAAAAAATGGAGTTGTACAAAGCCCTAAATTTTAATTTAAAAGTGTAACCTCTCCCGAAAAATTAATTTCTTCATCAAAAAACGTAATAACCTTTAACGTAAATACAAAAACACCTGTTGATTGCAATACACCATTATAAGTCCCATCCCAACCTTTTGTTTGCTCTTGCGAATTAAATATTTGATTTCCCCACTGATTAAAAATTTTAAAATCTAATTCTTTAAACGGACCTCCTTTTACATGAAGTACATCGTTTACGCCATCTCCATTGGGTGTAAAAGCTTGAGGTACAGCTACGGCAGATTGTTTTATTTCTATGTTTTTAGTTAAAGAATCTAAGCAACCATCAGTGCTTGTAACAATTAGTGTAACAGGAAACACGCCTAAATTACTATACTGTTTTGTTGGGTTTTGTAAAAAAGAAGTATCTGCCGTGGCGCTAGAAAACTGCCAATACCAAGCTTTAGCGTTTGCTGATTTATCAATAAATTGAACTGTTTGGTTGGCGTGAAGAGTATCGGGTTCGCTTATAAAATCTGCTGTGGGCAACTTTAAAATAGTAACAATTACTGAATCTTTGTTTGTATAGCCTGTATTAATATTGGTTACCGTTAGCGTATAAGTGCCTACAGCGTTTACGGTTGGACTTAAAATTGTTGTGCTACCAACTATACCAGGTCCACTCCAAGTATAGCTAGTATTAGGTGTTGTTGTAAAACCATCTAAGATAACAGAAGCACCTGAGCAGTTTAAAACTCTATCTTCTCCCGCATTTATATCGGGTTGCGAACATTTTTCAACATATACATCATCTATATAATAATAAGAATTTTCTGACCCGGTGCAACTTGGACATGATAAAGCTGTAACGGTATTAGCGTCAGTTTCAAAATTCCCAATAGTAATATATTTCTCTCCTCCATCTGCCACAAAATAGCCCTCAATTTTAGTCCAATTAATAGTGTCTCTTAAAACTTGACCATGTAAATTTTTTATTTGCGGAGTTACAATAAGTGTTTGAAAATTATTACTACTAATTACGTTTTGTGAAAAATATATTCCTAACGCATCTACAGCATAACGCGACTTATTTGCTAGTGAAACAAACATGCTTACATAATAGGTGTCATTTGCTGTTAAAGAAGTAATTAATTGATTTTGCATATATTCTCGATAGGTAAAAATTGAATCGAAAACATAGCATCCAGCATAAGCTACTCCTGTTTTAGGGACTTGATAACCTAAGAAATTAAACGGTACAGAAACATTACCGCTTGTAAGCATACATTGATTAAAATAATCGGAGGTCCCAGTAGTTGGCTGAGACCAGCCTGTAGATCGATTAATTTGTGAAACTGCGTCAGGACAAACGCTATAAACTTCAAAACTAGGATTAGGCACAAGGTTTTGAGCAATACTAGTAAAAGTAGTAAGCACAATGCAAAAAACACAGAAGATTAATACCGTAAGACTCTTCATTTTAAAACCAAGTTAGCTAAAATACAATTTTTTTACTTTGTTACAAGCAAATACAAATTATTGTTGTGTTTTTTTAAAAGCTCTTTAGCTTATAAACGTTAAATTTTAACTTATTATGTATCTTTGCCACCTTAAAATTTAAGCTATGAGCAACGATAAAATAAATTCGAGCAAAGCACCCGAGCCTGTTGGTTTGTATCCGCATGCGCGCAAAGTGGGTAACTTATTGTTTTTATCAGGTGTGGGGCCGCGCCAAGCTGGCACTAAAAAAATACCAGGTGTTGAGTTAGACGAGCAAGGCAATATTGTTTCGTACAACATCGAAGAACAATGCCGTAGCGTGTTTCAAAACATTAAATACATTTTAGAAGAAGCGGGCAGCAGTTGGGCAAACATAGTTGATGTAACTGTGTTTTTAACCAACATGAAAGACGATTTTAAAACTTACAATAAAATTTACGCTGAGTATTTTAAAGACAATTTACCTTGTCGTACTACCGTAGAAATTAATTGTTTGCCAACACCTATTGCTATTGAACTAAAAGTAATAGCAACCATTTAATTAAAAAAATCAATCAAAAGCCTTCCGCAAAGGCTGAAAGGATTACATAATATTATGAAATACAACGAATACAAAGGATTACATCTTTCGCAATTAGCAAAAGATGTATTGGCAGATTGGGAAAAGAATAAAACATTCGAAAAATCGATTTCAACACGTGAGGGTAAAACTCCTTTTGTTTTTTACGAAGGGCCGCCATCAGCAAACGGATTGCCTGGTATACACCACGTAATGGGTCGCGCTATTAAAGATATTTTTTGCCGTTATAAAACACAAAAGGGATTTCAGGTTAAACGTAAAGCCGGTTGGGATACACATGGATTACCAGTGGAATTAGGTGTTGAGAAAACATTAGGAATTACAAAAGAAGACATAGGGAAAAAAATTACGGTAGAAGAATACAATTTGGCTTGCCGCAAAGATGTAATGAAATACACCGATAAGTGGGAAGAAGTAACCCGTAAAATGGGCTACTGGGTGGATATGTCGGATCCGTATGTAACTTACGATAACAAATACATCGAATCGGTGTGGTGGTTGTTACAAAACTTGTTTAACAAAGGTTTGATCTACAAAGGTTTTACTATACAGCCTTATTCGCCGGCTGCAGGTACAGGTTTGTCTACACACGAATTGAACCAACCTGGTTGTTACAAAGATGTAAAAGACAGAACGGCTGTGGCAATGTTTAAAGCGGTTCATGATGAGAGAATAAAAGCGTTAAAATTAGTAGGCGATGTTTATTTTCTAGCTTGGACTACTACACCTTGGACTTTACCCAGCAATACTGCCTTGGCGGTTGGAAAAAATATTGAGTATGTATTTGTAAGAACGTTTAATCCAAATACATGGGCAACAATTACTGTTATTTTAGCGGCTAATCTTTTTGATAAACATTTTAAACGAATAGACACTTCTGAGCCTTTGAAAGCGGGTCGTACAAAGACCTGGTTTGATTGCAGTTTTGATGAAGCCAAAAATAAATTTAAAGCAAATGAATTATTTGAAGTTTTATCGGTTGTAAAAGGTTCAGATTTAGAAGGAATACGTTACGAACAATTATTACCTTTTGCTCAACCAGAAGATGGAGATGCATTTAGAGTAATAGTTGGTGATTTTGTTACCACCGAAGATGGTACAGGTATAGTACATATCGCTCCGAGCTTTGGTGCAGACGATTTCCGTGTTGCTAAACAAAACGGTATTGGTTCTTTAACTTTAGTGGATAAAACAGGTCGCTTTTTACCTGAAGTGCAAGATGGCGTATTTTTATTCGGAAACGAATTCGTGAAAGAAGCCTATTTGTCGGATACAGAGAAGCAAACCGAATTTGCAAAACAAAAACAAATTTTAGAAAGCAACGGAAAAATAAAAGAACTAAAAGCTTATTTAAGTGTTGACGAACGCATTGTTCTTAAACTACAAGAAGAAGGCAAACTTTTTAAAAAAGAACAATACGTGCACAGTTACCCACACTGCTGGCGTACCGATAAACCTGTATTATACTATCCTTTAGATTCTTGGTTTATTAAAACCACTGCCGTAAAAGATAGAATGATCGAGCTGAACAAAACCATCAACTGGAAGCCCGAAGCAACTGGTACTGGACGTTTTGGTAATTGGTTAGAGAATTTGAACGACTGGAATTTATCGCGCTCACGCTTTTGGGGTATTCCAATTCCTATCTGGACAAGCGAAGATAAAACTGAGCAAATTTGTATAGGAAGTGCGGAACAATTAAAAACAGAAATTGATAATGCGGTAGCTAAAAAAGTAATGGAGAAAAATCCATTGCAAAATTTTGTTGCCGGAAATAATTCAAAAGAAAATTACGAAACGTTTGATTTGCATAAACCTTATGCAGATACAATTGTTTTGGAAAAAAACGGAAAAAAATTATTCCGCGAAACCGATCTTATCGATGTGTGGTTCGACAGTGGTGCCATGCCTTACGCGCAATTGCATTATCCGTTCGAGAACAAAGAACTGATCGATAATAAAAAATATTATCCGGCTGATTTTATTGCAGAAGGAGTAGATCAAACACGTGGTTGGTTCTTTACTTTACACGCTATTGCCGCTATGAATTTTGATTCGGTAGCATTTAAAAATGTAGTATCAAACGGATTAGTGTTAGATAAGAACGGAAACAAAATGAGCAAGCGTTTAGGCAATGCTGTTGATCCGTTTGAAACATTAGAAAAATATGGTGCCGATGCTACACGTTGGTACATGATTACCAACGCAGCGCCTTGGGATAATTTAAAATTTGATGTAGAAGGAATTAGCGAAGTACAACGTAAGTTTTTTGGCACGCTTTACAACACTTATTCGTTCTTCGCATTATACGCAAATGTTGATGGATTTACTTTTTCTGAAAAAGAAATTCCGTTAAACCAGCGCCCAGAAATTGACCAATGGATTGTTTCTGAACTAAACACGTTAATTAAAAGTGTTGACGAAGCGTATAACGACTTTGAACCACACCGCGCAGGTCGTTACATCGAAACATTTGTTGATGAGCACTTAAGCAACTGGTATGTGCGTTTATGCCGTCGTCGTTTTTGGAAAGGTGATTACAGCACTGATAAAATTGCAGCTTACCAAACCTTATACACTTGTTTAGAAGTAATAGCACAACTTTCAGCACCAATTTCTCCGTTTTTTGCAGATAGATTGTTTAACGATTTAAATGCAATTACAAAACGCAATAAAGCAGAATCGGTTCATTTAAGCGATTTTCCCGTTGCTAACGAAGCAGCTATAAACAAAGGTTTAGAAACACGTATGGAGTTGGCGCAAAAAGTATCATCAATGGTACTTTCTATTCGTAAAAAAGAAAATTTACGTGTACGTCAACCATTACAACGTGTACAAATTCCGGTTTTAGACGAGCAAATAAAAACCAATATTGAAGCCGTTAAAGATTTAATTTTAGCTGAAGTAAACGTAAAAGAAATTGAATTTGTTGACGAATCGCAAACCAGCATTACCAAAAATTTAAAGCTAAACTTTAAAACATTGGGTAAAAAATATGGTAAGCAAATGAAAGCTTTACAAACCTTTGCCGGTCAAAATCAAAACGTTATCATTTCTGAAATTGAAAAAAACAATCGTTTTGAAACAATAATTGAAGGCGAAAAAGTAGAATTGCTTACCGAAGATGTAGAAATTATTCCGGTTGATATTCCAGGTTGGAAAGTGGCTAACATTGGCGCTTTAACGGTTGCTTTAGATATAAGTTTGTCTGAAACTTTAATAGAAGAAGGTATTGCAAGAGAAATTGTAAACCGTATTCAAAACATTAGAAAAGACAAGCAGTTTGACGTAATAGACAAAATAAATGTTAAAATAAAAGCACACGAAAAAATTAATTCGGCAATTAAAAATAATTTATCCTATATTTGCGCCGAAATTTTGGCAGTTTCGTTAGAAATCGTAGATGAAATAGTTGGAAATTCCGCTACATCTGTAGAAATTGACGATAATATTAACACCGAAATAGAAATAATTAAATTGAATTAAATTTGCAGAAATTATGGCAAAGAAAGATAAAAAAGCAGTAAAAAAAGCGACTCCTAAAAAGGTTGTTGCTAAAAAAGCCACAAAACCTGCAGCTAAAAAAGCGGTGAAAGTTGCTCCTAAAAAAGCAGCAAAACCTGTTGCGAAAAAAGTAGTGAAGCCTGTTGCGAAAAAAGCGGTTGCAAAAGCAGCTCCTAAAAAAGTAGCTAAGCCAGTTGCGAAAAAAGTTGTAACTAAAGCGGCACCTAAAAAGGTAGTTAAACCAATTGCTAAAAAAACAGTGAAAGTTGCACCTAAAAAGGCAGTTAAAGCTGTTGCTAAAAAAGTGGTAGCTAAAGCAGCTCCTAAAAAAGTTGCTAAACCTGTTGCTAAAAAAGCAGTGAAAGTTGCTCCTAAAAAGGTAGTTAAGCCAGTTGCGAAAAAGGTAGTAGCGAAAGCAGCTCCTAAAAAAGTTGCTAAACCAGTAGCAAAAGTTGCTCCTAAAAAAGTGATTAAGAAACTCCCGATAGCTATCGGGACGAAAAAAGTAGTAGCAAAAGCTGTTCCTGCTAAAGTAACTAAAAAGCTCCCGATAGCTATCGGGACTAAAAAAGTTGAGCCAGTTAAAGTTGCAGCTAAAACAGCTGTTGTAATAAACAAAGTGGTTGAAAAACCAATTCCTGTTACTAAAACTGTTGTTGCTAAACCAGTTAAAAAAGCTAAAAGAGAAGATTCTATTTTAGATGACGATCCTGACTTTAGAAGCAGAAGTGTTATTAAAGAAACCTATTTTGCTCCGCGCGTAGAAACTAAACCCGTTTTAGAAAAATACATTCCTAAACCAGGCGAAAAAGTTCGCTATACAGATGAAGAGTTACAAGAGTTTAAAGATTTGATTAACGATAAATTAGAAAAAGCTCGTCAAGATTACGATATTTTAAGAGATTCGTTAACACATAAAGATAACAATGGAACTGATGATACATCGCCAACATTTAAGTTGTTAGAAGATGGTTCTGAAGTTTTATCAAAAGAAGAAACACAACAATTAGCTGCTCGTCAGCAAAAATTTATTACAAGTTTAGAAAATGCTTTAATTCGTATTTCTAACAAAACCTATGGTATTTGCAGAGAAACAGGAAGATTAATTCCTAAAGAAAGATTAAGAGCTGTACCACACGCTACTTTAATTATCGAAGCAAAATCGAGATAACAAAAATTAACCCTTTGTAAACAAAAGATATTTTAACTTTATACGTTAAGATATCTTTTTGTTTTATACCCATTTTTATGCTGAAGTACTTAAAAAATCCGCTTGTAATTGTTCTCTCTGTTCTATTTTTTGATCAGTTAATTAAAGTAATTGTAAAAACTAGTTTTATGTTGGGTGAAGAAATTCATGTAGCAGGCGATTGGTTTATTTTACATTTTACAGAAAACAACGGAATGGCTTTTGGAATGGAGTTAGGCGGCGAAACGGGCAAATTAATTCTTAGTTTATTTAGAACTATAGCTATATCTGGTTTGGGTTATTATTTATACTCCATTGTAAAAAAGAAAGAATTAACTGGCTTTATTATTTGTATCGCTTTGATTTTTGCAGGAGCAATGGGTAACCTCATCGACTCTATGTTTTACGGAATATTGTTTGATGATAGTTATGGACAAGTTGCTTCGTTTTTACCAGCAGACGGAGGCTACGCATCGCTTTTACATGGCAAAGTGGTAGATATGTTTTACTTTCCAATCATTCAAGGACATTTTCCAACGTGGTTCCCAATTTGGGGTGGCGAAGATTTTGAGTTTTTTCGCCCAGTGTTTAATTTAGCAGATATGTCTATTTCGTTTGGTGTTGGTTTTTTAATTTTAAATCAGAAAAAATACTTTGCCGAAAAACCAGAAGAAGAAAAAGAAATAACTTCTGTTGAAAACGCAACGCAAGAATAAGCTTAAAAACAATGCGTTTTTGGAAAGAAAAAATTTATCCCACCTCAACTTTACTTCCTAAAAATTTTGGTTTTTGATTAAGGATATACACATCTAACACAACTTTTACACGAGCAAATACTTCGCGTAATTTTGTTTTTAAACCTCCGTATTGCCCAACATCTTTTGCATTGTAACCAACAGCGTACAAACCATTTTTGTGCGCAATAAAAACAGCTCGTTCGTTATGAAACGCTTGCGAAATAACTGTTACACTATCTTGCCCAAAAACTTCTTTACAACGCACCATAGAATCGAACGTTCTAAAGCCAGCGTAATCTAATATTATTAAACTATCAGCTATTCCTCTGTTTACCAATTCAATTTTCATATCACGCGGTTCATTGTAGTTATCGGTGCTATTATCGCCACTAATAATTAAATACTGAATTTTTTTTGTTTTAAAAAGTTGCTCTGCTGCTTCTATTCTGTATTCAAAATAATAATTTACACCGCCAAAAGTGGCGTTTTTAGAAGTCCCTAAAAGCAACCCTACTTTGTTGTAGGGCAAATCTGCAACCGAACTATAAACATATTGCTTCGCAAATTTATCTACAGCATAATCGCACAACAAAATTGTTGCAAAAAAAACAAAGAGCACAACAAAAACTATTGCGGCCCACTTTTTTAAACGTTTTTTGTTTTGTGCAAACATTAAAGAGCTTCTTGAACTACCTCTTTAACTTCTGGTATCATGCGTTTTAGCAAGCCTTCAATTCCCATTTTTAAAGTCATGGTAGATGATGGACAACCGCTACAAGAACCTTTTAGTTGAACTGTAACGACACCATCTTTAAACGATTTAAAAGCAATATCACCTCCATCACCTTCAACGGCAGGACGAATGTACTGGTCTAAAATTTCTACAATTTTAATGTCTATTTCAGAAGTTAAAGTTTCTTTTGCTTCAACCGAATCATCAACTATTGCTGATTTGTGCGTTACAATTTTTTCGCTAAGCACTTGTCTTCCTTCGTTTAAATACGTTGTAATAAAATAACGTAATTCGCTTGCAATATCATTCCAACTAACGTTCTCTGTCTTGGTGATAGTAACAAAGTTAGCGGCAAAAAAAACGCTTTTTACAAATGGAAAATTAAATAAACTTTGTGCTAATGGCGAATTTTTAGTTTGGTCTTTATCTGTAAACTCAATTGCTGTGCCAACAATTAAAGGTTTATCGCAAACAAACTTTAATGTGTTTGGATTAGGTGTTGATTCAGTATATACGGTTACTATTGTTTTAATTGTGTCCATTTTTTTAATAAATCTTTAATGCAAAGTTACTCATTTTTAAGTTGAGCGAAATTATTTTTGCTTGTAAATGCTGCTATAAATTTCTCTGTCTCTTAAATCAAAACTTTTCCAACTATCAACCCTGTGGGCTAAATAGTTTGTTATTTTTCTATTTAAGGTTTCATTAAAATCAGAATAATACCAGCTTTGGTATTTGTTTCTTCCAATTGCTGATAAATCGTTTGAGCGATAAACCTCCAGTAATTCGGGTATGTTGGTATCTGATAAAGAAAGCAAATAATTAAAATCTATTTCGCTAATGGGCTTGTTATTTAAGTTAAATTTTGTGATTGATTTATCCCAGTTTATACAAGAGCTAAGCGTTAAAACGGTTATGCAAGCAGCGAAATTTATTTTAATTAAATACCAATTACTTTTCTTTTTAAGTATTTTTAAAAATGTAACCACAAGCCCAATTGCCGAAAGTAAAAGCCAAATATATACACCAATTCGTCTGTATGTTAAATTAAATTCCTCAATATAAAGATTGTTGCGAACAACTGTTGAAGAAAGCATTATTACATTTTGAATAATCCAAACGTACAACAACAGCGTAAGAATTTTATTGTTTTTAATTGTGCTAAACTCATTACGATATAGAAACATCATTAAACCAACCGCAATTATTATTGATAAAATAATTGCGCTTACACCCGAGTGAACAAAATCGGAGTGCGAAACGCCTTGTGGTAAACCGCCTCCAAAATACAATGCAAACACATCTCCAAAATTTAAAATCAACAACATTGCGTTTAACAACAAAAACAATAAAACGCCTGCAAAGCGCTCGGCTTCATATCGATTTGCTTTTTCAGAATTTAAATTTTCAGAATTAGTAATACTCAATTTATTTTCCCATTCTTCTATTTGAGGAATGGTTCTGTGGTGAAACAAACCATACAATAAAATAAAACCTAAAATTGTAAATCCAATCCATTTAAAACTTATAAAATCGAGATTAATCCACTTTGTGTTTTCGGCAAACAAAGGGTTTGAGTCTTTGTACATATTAAAAAACATAATACTCAAAATAAAAACCAATATTACACCAGCAATTTTATAACCACTGTTGCTTTTCTTTACTTCTGATTTTGTTTCGAAGCGTTTAATCCAATCAAACAAAATAAACACTACGGAAGCAGCTACAGAAAAACCACTAAACGCCAACGAAAACAGGCTAGAAGTTGTTGCGTTAAAAGTTAATGCAGAAACTAAAAGCAAACCTACTATGTTTGCAAAAACGCTTAATATACTTGAGTGAACAAACACAAATACAGAACTTATAATACACATTGTTGCTGCCCACCACCATTTTTTCGATTTAATAACAGCTTGGTTTTTAGCGGCAAGCACTGCAATAAAAATTAAATTAAAAAGCAGAAAATTAATACCCGCGTTTTGTTTATAAAACAAAATGCTGTAAGCAGCAGTTGCTATTAGTAATAGGTAATCGTTTTTTTTCATTTTAAGAATTCTTAGTTTGTGAGTTAAACGATACTTGTTGTTTTTTATTGGTGTTATTTTTGGTAAAAAAAGTTAAAACAAAACAAGGCGCAGTTTGAGTTGCGCCTTGTTAAATAATTTATCTTATTATTTTAATAATAATTTATAAACCCAATAAAACTTCTGCTGGATCTTTAGCACCAAACAGCATTTTTTGTGGATTTTCTATCATCTCTTTTACTTTAACTAAAAAGCCAACACTTTCTCTGCCATCAATAATTCTATGATCGTATGATAAAGCTAAATACATCATGGGGCGAATTACAACTTGTCCGTTAAAAGCAATTGGTCTATCTACAATGTTGTGCATTCCTAAAATTGCACTTTGCGGAGGATTAATAATTGGTGTACTCATCATACTTCCAAACACACCACCATTTGTAACTGTAAATGTTCCGCCCGTCATTTCATCAATAGTTAATTTACCATCTCGTGCTTTTAATGCCAAGTTTTTAATTTCGCTTTCAATTTGTGCTAAACTCATTTGCTCTGCATTACGCACAACTGGCACCATTAAACCTTTTGGAGCACTAACGGCAATGCCTATGTCGGCGTATTTATGATAAACAATTTCATCGCCATCAATCATTGCATTTACTGCAGGAAATAAATTTAAAGCCTCAGTAACTGCTTTTGTAAACAACGACATAAAACCTAAATTAACGCCGTGTTTTTCTTTAAAAACATCTTTATATTTTGCACGCATTGCCATTGCAGCACTCATGTCCACTTCGTTAAACGTAGTTAGCATTGCAGTTTCTTGTTTAACGGCAACTAAACGTTGTGCGATTTTTTTGCGTAATGATGTCATTTTTTGACGATCAATATCGCGTGTTCCGCCCCAACCCGCAGCTGCGCTAGTATCAAAGCCTGCGCTCATCGCATTTAAAACATCGGCTTTAGTAATGCGTCCGTCTTTACCACTTGCGGCAACTTTATTTGCAGGAATACCTTTTTCATCCATCATTTTTTTAGCTGCTGGAGATGGTGTTCCTGCTGCGTATGATGTTGATTCTTGTTTTGCTGGAGCAGCAGCTTCAACCTTTGTTGCGGGTTTAGCCTCAGCTTTTGGCGCTTCTGTTTTTGGTTTTGATTCACCTTTAACTGATGTATCAATTGTACAAATTATTTCGCCAACTTTAACTGTGTCTCCAGCTTGACGAACAATTTTTACAGCTCCGCTTTCTTCAGCATTTACTGTTAAAGTTGCTTTGTCTGAATCTATTTCGGCAAGCTCTTCGTCTTTCTCCACATAATCGCCATCTTTTTTTAACCAATTCGCTATTTGAACTTCTGTAATTGATTCGCCTGGACTTGGAACTTTAATTTCTACTATTGCCATGAGTTTTATTTTTTAATATTTTGTATAATTACTTAGTTACCGCTGCTTTTTGAAACAATTTATTCATAAGCATTTCGTGTTGTGCTGCATGCGTTTTTGAAAAGCCTGTTGCAGGACTTGCGCTTTCATTTCTACCCACATATTTTAAATTAAGATGCAATAATTTTTTCATTACAAACGCATAAGCACCCATATTTTCCGACTCTTCTTGCACCCACAAATATTCTTTTGCGTTTTTATATTTTTCTACCAAAGCATTTATTTGCGTTGCTGGAAAAGGATATAATTGCTCAATACGAATAACCGCTAAATCGTTAACGCCTTCTTTTTCGCGTGTTTCAATAATGTCGTAATAAACTTTTCCTGTACAAAAAGCTACTCGTTTTATGTTTTTTACATCTGCTAAAGTATCGTCTAACACCTCTTTAAAACCACCTTCTGTAAAATCGGTAATTGACGAAACACAACTTGGGTAACGCAATAATTTTTTTGGCGTGAAACAAAGCAATGGTTTACGGAAATCTCTTTTTAACTGACGACGCAATGCGTGAAACTGATTTGCTGGCGTTGTAGCATTTATAATTTGCCAGTTGTAATCGGCACACATTTGTAAAAATCGTTCCATACGTGCGCTAGAATGCTCTGGACCTTGACCTTCGTAACCGTGTGGCAACAACATTACCATACCATTCATACGTCTCCATTTTGCTTCTGCAGAAGAAATAAATTGGTCAATAATAATTTGAGCTCCGTTAAAGAAATCTCCAAACTGAGCTTCCCATATGGTTAGAGAGTTAGGCGCTGCAAATGCATAACCATATTCAAATCCTAACACTGCGTACTCCGAAAGCAAAGAGTTATAAATTTCAAATTTTCCTTGCTTATCAGATATGTTATTTAAAGGCACATATTCTTCTTCACTATCTTCTAATTTAATTACTGCGTGGCGATGCGAAAATGTTCCTCGTTCTACATCTTGTCCGCTAAAACGCACCCAGTGTCCTTCGTCCATTAACGATGCGTAAGCCAACAACTCTCCCATTGCCCAATCATATTTATCGCTGGCAATCATTTCTTTTCTGTCTTTAAATGTTTTTTCTGTTTTATTAAAAAACTTTTTGTCGGCAGGAAGTGTAGTGGTGCTTTTTGCTAATTCTAAAAATTTATTTTTGCTAATATTTGTTGCTGGCGATTTTTCAAAATCTTCTGATTTTGCCATTCGCAAACCATTCCAAGTTCCATTTAAAAACGAAGTTATTTTTGCTTTTTCTGTTTGTTTGGCTTCGTCTAATTTTTCTTGCAATAAATTTTTAAAATTTTGTTGTAATTGTTTTGCGGCATCAGCCGTTATAGAGCCTTCATCTATTAATTGTTTACTATAAATCTCTAACGGATTAGGATGTGCTGCAATGGCTTTGTATAATAATGGTTGTGTAAAACGCGGCTCATCTCCTTCGTTATGACCATATTTACGGTAACACAACACATCAATAAACACATCGCGCTCGTATTTTTGGCGATATTCCACTGCCATTTTACAGGCTAACACCACTGCTTCTGCATCATCTCCATTTACATGAAAAATAGGTGCCAATACCACTTTTGCAATATCTGTACAATAAGTGCTTGAGCGAGCATCGGTATAATTTGTAGTAAAACCAACTTGATTGTTTATTACCAAATGAATTGTTCCGCCTACTTTGTAGCCATCTAACATACTCATTTGTAATACTTCGTAAATTATGCCTTGTCCAGCCACAGCAGCATCTCCATGAATTGAAATAGGACAAACTTTTTGATAATTACCTGCGTGTTTTTGATCGGCCTTAGCTCTTGTAATACCAACTACAACAGGGTTTACAGCTTCAAGGTGAGACGGGTTTGGTGTTAAACTAGTATGTACTTTTTTTCCACGAAAAGTAACCTGATCGCTAGAATAACCCATGTGGTATTTTACGTCTCCTTCGTATAAAGCATCTTCAGACGGACGACCTTCAAACTCTGTAAAAATATCTTTGTACGCTTTGTTTAAAATGTTTGCTAACACACTTAAACGCCCGCGGTGCGCCATTCCCAAAACAAAATCTTCAATACCCATATCGGCACCATACTCAATAATAGTATCTAATGCAGGTATTATTGCTTCTGCTCCCTCTAAAGAAAAACGTTTTTGACCAACGAATTTTGTGTGTAAAAAATTCTCAAAACCAACTGCTTGGTTAAGCTTGGTTAGTATTTCGGTTTTTTCGTCTAAATTAAAATTAGGTTTGTTTTTAGTGGTTTCCATTTTTTGTTGAAACCACTCAATAATATCCGGGCGGCGAATGTGCATATACTCAATACCTATCGATTTGCAATAGGTTTGCTTTAAATGCGCCACAATTACTGATAATTTTGCTTTACCAATTCCAATAAAATCGCCAGCCTGAAACTCCGTTTCTAAATCGGCAGCAACTAAACCAAAGTTTTCTACATCAAGCGTTGGTGTGTATTTTCGGCGCTCTCTTACCGGATTTGTTTCGGTAAACAAATGCCCCGTTTTACGGTATTCGTTTATTAAGTTTATTACCTTAAACTCTTTGCTTACGTTTTCTGGAATTGCTCCGCCATCTTCGTAATTGGCTTTAGCAAACTCAAAACCTTCAAAAAACTTTTTCCACGAAATATCAACCGAGTTAGGGTCGTTTTTATATTGATTAAAAAGTTGTTCTATTGCGCCTGTATCAGCGTTTCCGAGATAGGAAAATTTGTCCATTAGCCTTTAGTTTAATTTAACGAAAAACAAATTTACAATTTTATTGAATTATGGGGCGCTTTTATTGTGGTTTTATTGTTTTTTGTAAGAAATTGTAATGGTAGTGCCATCTAAAACCAAAAAACCTTCTTTAATTTGCGAGGAACGAAGGAATCTAATGGATGCGTGTTAGCTCTACGCCATAGTTTGCTTTCCCGAAAACGCGGGACAGGCTATGCCTCGCAAAGACCATTGGGGCGGAGATTCTTCGCTACGCTCATAAGGATAAACTATGTGTGATTTATTCGTTTGAAATAAACAGTTTGCTTATTTGCTCTTTTTGTTCTGAATCTTTTGTGTGTAAAATATAAACGCCCTTACTTAAATTTATGTTGCTTAACTCTACTTGCTGCGAATTGGTTTTTTGCTCGTAAACCAATCTTCCGCTTAAATCTACTATTTTTATATAGCTAAGATTATTCTCGCTTTTAATTATAAAATTGCCATTATTGGGATTTGGTAAAATTAGTATCCCTTTTGTGCTAGGGTTTTGCTCCGCAACACCCGTTACATCGGCTATTAACTCTACACTTACATCATCTACAAAGGTAAAACAAGCATCGTTGTTATCAGTTACTGGTCCTTCGTCTGTTATTCTGTGCGAGCGCTCTGTTAGTTCTGTTTCAAAAGTTGACCTAAAATTTCCTATTACTAAATACTGCTCACCACCTTGTGCTACAAACTCGCCACCTATTAGTTGCCAAGCAGCGCTATCTGTTAACGCTACTTGTGCTTTTGTGTTTTCTATTTGGGGTTTATAGTATAACCTACCCATACCGCCGGGTTTGGGTGCGTTTTCTATTTTGTTTGCGCTAAAATAAACACCTATGTTGTGCACTGCGAGAGCAACATCTGCTTCGTAAGATGTACTAACATACAAGCTAACCTTATACAAATGGTCTTTTTTAAGTGGCTCACTCAATTGCATACCAATGTATTCTCGATAGGTACTATCAGCATCTGACGACCAAAAGGGATTTTCCCATCTGTATTGTAAAGAGTTTCTATCGGGCCAATTAATATAATCAGCATCCCAATACGTATAAATACCCGCATGGGCATTGCCAGTACGAGGCACTTGGTAGCCCCAATTACTGGTATAACAATTGCAACGCCAATCTACTGTTCGGCAAGCATCGTTAAAATAGCTAGCACTTACTTTATTACCGCCCATTTGCCTACTTGTGGGGCTATAACAATATTTGGCGGAATCTATTTTCCATTCATAAAAATTTGGACACGAAATATACTCTTCAAAGCTTGAATTTAGTACTAAATTAGTTTGTGCAAAAAGTCCTTTACTACTTAGTAAAACTAAATAGCAAAGGATTACTTTATATTTTAAACTAAACAATTTAGTTTGTTATTAATAATTTGTTAATTGTTGTTTCGCCTTTTGTATTGGTACTTTTTACCCAATACACTCCTGCTTTTAATTGCAAATTTTCAACTTTTATTTGCTTTTCATCGTTTTGGTTTTGAGTTGAACTTAACAAACGTCCACTTACATCATACACTTCTACGTTTTTTAGGGTATTTAAGTTACTGCTAACAATAAAACTACCAGTGCTAGGATTAGGAGAAATGCTTATCGTGTTGTTTACTTCTTCTAAACTTTCTTCAGAAGAAAGTATTTGTTGATTTTCGTTATTTTCTAAGCCTTGTTTAAATGCAGCACCCAATGTAGGCACTAAGCTGAAGCATTGATTATGTGTGTTTGAGCTTAGTGTCATTATTTGTTGTTTCTATTGTTTACTAAACTACAATTTTATTTGTTTACTCAAAATTAAATTTGTTTATTTTGTCGTAAGTTGTTGAGAATTAGACGATTTAAAAAAGAAAAAAGCCCTCGAAAATTTCGAAGGCTTTGTGATTTAATTTATGTGTTTTTTACTAATTTTTTAACGCTTCGGCACCACCAACAATTTCTAAAATTTCGTTGGTAATAGCAGCTTGTCGTGCTTTGTTATAGCTTAATTTTAAGTCTTTAATTAATGTGCCTGCGTTGTCGGTTGCTTTGTGCATTGCCGTCATACGTGCGCCATGTTCTGATGCAAAAGAATCTAATAAAGCTTTGTAAAATTGTACTTTTAACGATTTTGGTATTAAATCTTCTACAATTTCTTCTTTGCTTGGTTCAAAAATATAATCTCCTGTATTAGATTTTCCTTCAGTTTTTGTTGGCACAATTGGTAAAAATTGTTCTTCGGTTGTTATTTGCGAAGCTGCATTTTTAAATTGGTTGTAAATCAACACTACTTTATCAAACTGCCCTTTTGCAAAAGTTTGCATTATTTTTTCGGCAATTGGAGCTACGTTGTCAAAAGTTAATTTATCAAACAAATCGTTTAAATGATGCGGTAAATCTGTACCTACAATATGGTGTTCTGTTCTGCGGAAAGCATCGTTTACTTTTTTACCAACACATAGTACCGAAACGTTACAATCGCTATAGTTTTCGCGAATGGTTGACCATGTTTTTTTAATTACGTTTGCATTAAAAGCACCCGCCAAACCTCTGTTTGAAGACACTGCAATAATTAAAACGTTTTTTCCTTTAGTGTTTTTGGCATATACATTTTCTGATGTATCTAACGAAGCGCTCAAGTTTTCTAATATTTCTTTTAGCTTATTAGCATACGGACGCATTTGTGTAATAGCATCTTGTGCTCTTTTTAGCTTAGCCGCCGAAACCATTTTCATGGCTTTGGTAATTTGCTGTGTTGAGCTTACCGAAACTATTCTATTACGTACTTCTTTTAAATTTGCCATTTTTTTAAGATTCAAGATTTAAGAACAAAGATTCAAGATTAACATCCTGTTTCTTGGCTCTATACTCTATGTTCTACTTTTTATAATTAGCTGCTGTTTCTTTACCAACTTGCTCTAAAACTCCAGTAATTGTATCATCAATTTTACCAGCTTTTAAATCGGCCAACACATTTTTGTGTTTTGTATCTAACATGGCTAAAAACTCTGCTTCAAAATCTTTTACTTTGTTTAAAGGCACATCTCTTAATAAACCTTTCGTTCCTAAGTAAATAATAGCAATTTGTTTCTCCACCGACATTGGCGAAAACTGTCCTTGCTTTAAAATTTCTACGTTACGTGCTCCTTTTTCGATTACGTTTTTAGTAGCTGCATCTAAGTCAGAACCAAATTTAGAGAATGCCTCTAACTCACGGTATTGTGCTTGATCTAATTTTAAAGTACCAGCAACTTTTTTCATCGCTTTAATTTGCGCGTTACCACCTACACGAGATACCGAAATACCTACGTTAATAGCCGGACGAACACCTGCGTTGAATAAGTTCGACTCCAAGAAAATTTGTCCGTCGGTAATAGAAATTACGTTTGTAGGAATGTATGCAGAAACGTCGCCCGCTTGTGTTTCAATAATTGGTAAAGCTGTTAACGAACCTCCACCTTTAACCAATGGTTTTAGGTTGTCTGGCAAATCATTCATTTGTTGAGCAATAACGTCTTGCGAGTTAATTTTAGCTGCTCTTTCTAATAAACGAGAGTGCAAATAAAATACATCACCAGGATATGCCTCGCGTCCAGGAGGACGTTTTAATAATAACGAAACCTCACGGTAAGCCACGGCTTGTTTAGATAAATCATCATAAACAATTAATGCAGGGCGACCTGTATCTCTAAAAAACTCACCAATTGCAGCACCAGCAAATGGCGCGTAAAACTGCATTGGAGCTGGCTCTGCAGCGTTTGCAGCTACAACAACCGTGTATGGCATAGCGCCATTGTCTGTTAATGTTTTTACAATGTTTGCTACTGTAGAACCTTTTTGTCCGATAGCAACATATATACAAAATACTGGTTTACCAGCATCGTAAAATTCTTTTTGATTGATGATGGTATCAATAGCAACTGCCGTTTTACCAGTTTGACGATCGCCAATGATTAACTCACGTTGTCCGCGGCCAATAGGAATCATCGCATCGATAGCTTTAATACCTGTTTGTAATGGTTCAGTTACTGGCTGACGGTAAATTACACCTGGAGCTTTACGCTCTAATGGCATTTCGTATAAATCGCCTGTTATTGGTCCTTTTCCATCAATTGGATTTCCTAAGGTGTCAACCACACGACCTAACAAACCTTCGCCTACTTTAATAGAAGCAATTTTGTTCGTTCTTTTTACAGATGAACCCTCTCTTAAACCTGTTGATGGGCCTAAAAGTACAGCTCCAACGTTATCTTCTTCTAAGTTTAATACAATAGCTCTTAAGCCTGTTTCAAACTCAATTAATTCTCCTTGTTGTACGTTGGTAAGTCCGTAGATGCGTGCAATACCATCGCCTACTTGCAAAATAGAACCAACTTCTTCTAGTTCAGCTTCAGATTTAAAACCTGAAAGTTGTTGTCTTAAAATTGCAGATACTTCTGCTGGTTTAACTCCTGCCATTATTTATGATAATAAATTATTATTTAAACAGATAAATCTTTCTTTAAGCTTTTTAATGTTCTAACAACACTTGAATCGATTTGGCGGTCGCCAATTTTTAATACAAAACCACCAATAATTGTTTTATCAATTTTTTCAACCAATTCAATTTCATTTTTAGATGTAGATTTTACTAAATCTAACACTTTTTTGCGTAAGCCATCATCTATACCATTTACGGTAGTAACAATAACTTTTTGTATGCCTTTGTATTCGTCGTATAACGCGATAAACGATTCTAATATTTGATCAAGAATTGCTTCACGTTTTTTATTTGTAATTAAATTGATAAACAAAATGGTTAACTCACTTACGTGTGCCGAAAAAATCTCTTTAAAAATGGCGATTTTTTTATCGGTTTTTATAACCGGGCTGTTTAGCATTAAAACAAAATCTTTGTTTGATGCAATTACCTCGTTAATAAGCTTTACATCGGCAAACACGTTGTTTAATGCGTTTCTCTCGATTGCTAAATCGAGTAGTGATTGTGCGTAACGAACAGAAACTTTAGTATCTTTCATGTAAAGCGATTTGTTAGTTTAATTTAACTTCGTTTAGTAAATTAGTTACTAATGCTTTTTGTTTATCGTCGTTGCTTAATTCTGTTTTAAGAATTTTTTCAGCTATTTCTAACGAAAGTACAGCAACTTGCGTTTTAATTTCTGCAACAGCAGCGTTTTTTTCGTTTATAAATGATTCGCGTTCAGCGGCCATTATTTTTTGTGCTTCTGTTTTGGCTTGTTGTTTAGCTTCAGTAATAATATTTTCTTTTATTTCGCGCGCTTCTTTTAAAATTGCATCTCTTTCTTTACGAACTTCAGCTAACTGATTTTCGTTATATTTACGCATATCAGCAATGTCTTTACGAGCATTTTCTGCTGATTTAATCGCTTCCTCTATACTTGATTCGCGATCTTTAATCATTTTAAGAACCGGTTTCCAAGCGTATTTGGTTAATAAAAAAAGTAATAGTAAAAAGGAAATGGTAGTCCAAAAAACTAAACCTATGCTGGGTGTAACTAAATCCATGTTTTATTGTTTTGTTTGTTTTTAATTAAAGCGTTTGTTGCCAACCGCAACAAACGCTTTAGATTTTACTAGTTGTTTCCTAACAAAGCAACAACCACCGCAAATAGAGACACAGCCTCAATTAACGCAGCAGCAATAATCATTGTTGTTTGAATTTTACCAGCCATTTCTGGTTGACGAGCCATGCTTTCTAAAGCAGATCCACCAATTCTTCCGATACCAATTCCAGCGCCAATAGCAGCTAAACCAGCACCAATTGCAGCAATACTTCCTGTCATTTTGATTTTAATTTACTTGGGTTAAACAATAAAAAATAAAACTATTAATGGTGTTCCTCTGTTTCTGGTTCAGCAATTGCCATACCTATAAACAAAGAAGCCAACATTGTAAAAATAAATGCTTGTAAAAACGCTACCAATAACTCTATCATTCCCACAAAAACAGAGAAAGGAACAGCTACAGCTGCTAATGCTAACGATTTAAAAATAAAGATTAAAGAAACTAAGCTTAACGCTAAAATGTGTCCTCCTGTCATATTTGCAAACAATCGAATCATTAATGCAAATGGTTTAGAAAAAATACCAATAATTTCTACAGGAATCATTAGTGGATACATCCATACAGGAACATGTGGTTTGAAAATATGCGCCCAGTATGTTTTTTTTCCGTTTACATTTACAATAATAAATGTAATTACAGATAAAACCATAGTAAAAGCTATATTACCCGAAACGTTAGCTCCTCCTGGAAAAAATGGAATTAAGCCCAACATATTGTTAAGCAAAATAAAGAAAAACAAGGTTAGTAAAAAAGGCATAAAAGGCGCGTATTTTGGCCCCATGTTTGGAATAGCAATTTCATCGCGAATCATAACAATTAATGGCTCCACAAAAGAACGAAAGCCTTTTGGCGCAGCAATACCTGCTTTTGTATACGCTTTTCCAAAGGGTAAAAACAAAATAAGTATTAAAAACACCACTACTAATAATGAAGCTACGTTTTTAGTTATAGAAAAATCGTATATTTTTTTTGTGTCTGCTTCTATAATTGCCCCATCTGCATCTACAACTTTAATTTTATTGTGAATTATTTTGTAATTGTAGTTTCCTTGGTAAGCAACATGTCCATGCTCAAATTTACCAGAAGAAAAACATTCTAATCCTTTGTCAGAATAAAGAATAACCGGTAAGTGCAAAGAAACTGCGTGCTCACCGTCTCCCCAAAAATGCCAATCGTATGAGTCTGAGATATGCTCCAAAATCATTTCGTTTGCGTTGAACTTGCCAGTCTTTTCAGCTGAATGACCTTCTTTTGCTGTAATCGAATCTGAAACAACTACTGGTTCACCATGTTGTGCATTTACACTTAAAAAAAGAGTTGAAAATAGCAGAAATGCTATTTTAAAAATTGTGTTTTTTGTTTTTCTTATATAGTAACTAACAAAACTCATTTAGCAGTTTTTATAAAAGGTTTAAAATTTGCGAGTGCAAAGCTATGCAATAAATCTAAATATTAGAAAAATAATTCGGCTTTTTTTGTGATTATTGAGAATGTGGGGATTAAACTTTCTCCTTTTTAGAATTTGCGAGCGTTTTTATATGTTTTAGTATAGAAAAAACCTCTACGGAAGTAAAAAAAGCGTATAAAATAAAGAAAACTCCTGCAAAACTTCTGTTGTTTGTTTTGCTAATAAACATTAAATAAACAATTAAAAACGCAAAATAAATTAACAGCTTTATTGATGTGCCTATTAAAAAGAAATTTATAAAATCTTCGGGCGATTTTTCTGCACCTTTTAGCAAAATCAAATGCACCAATATATTTATTGCGAAAAACAAAAAAGGATACAAATAAATTCCTTTTTGAGGCAAAACCTGAACAAAAGACAAATAAAACAGCACAATTGCAGAAATAATTGTGCCAATTAATGATGTGATAGCAAAATGTTTAAAGTTGTTTTTTGATAGCTCGTTCACTACTCTTTTTTTATAAAATCTTTTAACGTTAAATATATAGATACAAATATACCTATAAGACTAAGCACCATTGTATAATAGGGCTTGGTAGTGTTGTTTTTTTCGTCTAAATAATCACCTAGCCAAACAGAACCTCCAATAACAGCAAGCATTTGTATTGCCATACTAGAGTATTTAATAAAATTATTAGGCTGTTTTTTCGGCAGCAATTCTATCAGAATTTTTTAAACCTTTAACAACACCACCCATACTACAAACTCCACTAAAGTTTGCCCCCGGCTCAACAGAAAGTTTATTTGTATTTATATCGCCTTTTAAATTGGCTGTAGATTTTAATATTAAAAGTTCTGCAACAGCAATGTTTCCGTTTAGCGAACCCGATATATCAGCATTTTGACAAGTAATTTCGCCATCTACTTTGCCTGTTGGGCCAACAACAACTTTACCTTTACTTACAACAGAACCATTTACAGAGCCATCAATTCTTATATCGCCATCGCAATTAATATCTCCTTTTATGTTTGTGCCTGTGCCAATTAAGTTAATGGAAGCACTTGTGTTTTCGCTAGTTTTTGCCATACCGTTGTTTCTGTTAAACATAAGTTCACGTTTTTGTAGATAAACAAAGATAATAAAATTATTAAAAAACGTGGTATAAGTTAAACCTACTAAACTTGTGAGTGAATACGCTGAATAATAAAAGCGCTAATCCTTTTGTTCCATTCTGAGCTATTTTGCAGGTAACAGCTAGTTTCTGGAGCAGTAAAAAACGCTATAATTACTCCAATAAGTGTGTTTTGAAAAGCTTTGTTGTTTTTTACCAAAGTGTGAATAAAGCTAAATTTTTGCTCAAACGATAAACTTTGAAATTGCGCTTTGTTTTTTTGAATTTGGTTGGCAAACAATTCTAAAATTAATTCGTTTTGAAATTTAAGTATAGGGCGCAAAACTTCTATTTGAAATTTTTCGAGCTCGGTTTCTGGTTTTTTTTCTACTACAATTGTAGGTCGAATTGCTTTTAGTTGTTCGCGATTCATTTTTTTAACGTGTCTTTACTAAATAATCTTATAGTTATTTGGTTCTTTTAATACTCTAAAACCAAAATTTCTACCCTTCTGTTTTCAACCATTTGCTCTTCTGTTGCTCCCTGAAGTTTGTATAACATTTCGTGGTCTCCTCTTCCGTCTATTTCTATTCGTTTTTCATCAATGCCTTTTGCTACCAAATAATTTTTAATTGTTGTTGCCCTACCCCTTGTAAAACTTATTATTTCCAACTCAGTATAGACCTTTCCTTTAAAGTCAGCTCTTCCGTGTGAATGACCAATAATTTTTATTTTGAGTGCTTTATTCCTTTCTAAAAGTTTATATAAATTTTGCATTGCTGGAACTGCTTGTGGCAAATATTCTATCGAACCTCCAACAAAATTTATTGCGCCAACAGAATATTTATTTCCTTTTTTAAGTTTAGGTAGTATAGTCTTTAATGGTTGAACAAGTTGTGTTGTGTTTAAAGTTTTAGTATAGCTAAAACTACTGTCGTTGTAAAAATTGATGGTGTAGGTTTCGTTTTTAATTATTGGCACTGCAAAACTATAGCTGCCATCAGTTTTACTTTTTCCAGTTAACTCAACCTCACCCTTGCTATTTGTTAAAGAAATTTCAGCCTCAACACCCTTGTTGCTTTCGTCATTTACTGTTCCTGTAATTGTTGTAATTTGCGAAATCTTAAATTCTATTTCATGGCCGCCCCCGTGGTCGTGTACATTATCTAATACTAAATAATAAATCTCGCCTTTTTTAACTGAAATTGTTTTGCTGTATGCGTCTCCAACACCTTGTTTTATGAGGTTTTCTTTGGCATTATAACTTAAACCCGTTTTACCAAAAAATTCTTTTTTATTTCGTGACAAACATGCGCGAATCGGGTTAATATTGTTTTTATGAAGACTATCACAAAAATTCAATACAGATTTAAATAACATAAAATCATAATCATCATTCGCTTTTAAAGGGGTTAATTCAAAACTTAAATCGCCAGAAGTTAATATGTTTAGCTTATACCAAGCCGTGTGGTGTTCTTTATCAAATGAAAATATTGTTTTTTGTTTCGCAATACTAATTTCGTTTATTTTACCTGCGTTTTGTGGCGCTATTGTTTTATTGACTTTGGCTTTTCCTAAAACATTTATAATTCTTGCGTTATCACAATCGGAAAAAACTGTATCTAGCTTTTTCTGTTGTGCAAAAAGATTTAACGAAAATAATAAAAACAACAACGTTGTTTTCAACAAAACATTAATGTTCGTCTTTTCTTTCATTTCTTCCAAAATAAAAATTATGCAGGGTATTCAAAAAAGTTGCGCTCAGTTTCGAACAAGCGAATTTGCAAATCGTATTTAGCATTGAGTTTTGCACGAAGCAAATTGTAAATTACTACACAAATATTTTCGGCTGTTGGATTTAGATTTTTAAACTCAACCGTATCTAAATTTAGATTTTTATGGTCGAAACGTTGTTCTACTTCTGCTTCTATTAAATCGGTTAAATATTTAATATCAATAACGTAACCTGTTTCTGCATCAATTTCTCCTACAACTTTTACTTCTAAATTATAATTGTGCCCATGATAGTTTGCATTATTGCACTTGCCAAACACCTCAGCATTTTTTTCTGCACTCCATTTTGGGTTATGCAAACGATGTGCGGCATTAAAATGTGCTTTTCTTATAACGGCAACTTTCATAAAATGAATTTTGTTTTATATAACTTTAAAAACTGCAATTTGTTTATATTAAGTAATCGCAAACTACAAAATGTCGCCTTGAATTAAACTGTAACTATAGGCAACAAACTATCGTGGGTCTTTACGTTCATTTTTTGTCTTGACACAAAAAACGAACCAAAAAAAGTCAAGACAAAACGAATGCTTTCACACAAAGCCACTCGCTTTCGCGTTTTGTCAAGCCGACGCTCGTCTCTCGAAATTAAGTCAAACAAATTCATAGCGTTAAGAGGTAAGCCCACGATGACTTATTTGTTTATTGTACTTTTTCTAATTTTTCTTTTAAAGCTTCGAGCACCGCTTTTTCTTTTTCAATTTCTTGTTTTTTATTGGCGTTTTTTTGCTCGTTTTTTACAATGTCACTTTCTGCTTTTTTTATTCTGTTTTGATAATCAACAATGTCGTTTTTAAGCGAAACATTTTCTTCCTCTAAATCTTTAAGCGTTAACTCTAGCTTTTTTTGTTTTTTTTGTTCTGTTTTAATCTGTCTGTTTAAACCCGCTTTATTGGTTTGAACGGCAAAATCATAAACCAATTTTTTACAGGTTTCGTTTTCTGAAGCGCGTGCTTTATTAACGAAAATACTATCTGCCATAAAAGCTACAGTAAGTTTTACATGGTGATAACCTAAGTCTTCGGTAATTGCATAAATGTGCACAGGGTTTGGCGAAAGGGCTGGCATGCGTACTTTTTCGGCAGTAATTTGTTTTTTTCCACCAAGTCTATCGGCTTTATAACCATTCATGTTTTTTTTCCACGCTGAACGAACATCGTCTAACGAATTCTCATAAATATCTACCGAATAAGCTGGATTTGTTCCGTTACTAAAAGTTTCATTTACTTCGTAAACTGTAATTTTTTGTGCTTGTGTTGTAGCAACAACAAACAAAAAACCAATTGCAACAATTATTTTTTTCATGTTAAAAATTATTAATCTACTGTTACAACACCTCCCGAAACAATAAACTTCATAATATCTGAAGAGCTTCCATTAATTGGTGTTATGTGTTGTTTTTCTATTATAAATAAATTGCCAGAAAAAGCGTAAGAGTGCGGGAAATAAACAGCAACCTTATCATTACTTATTCCTAATTCCGTTAAAGATTCGTTAGTTATAAAACCTATTTTTTCTACATTGTTTCCCATTTTAACCAAAACAGGTTTGTTAAATCTTTTTTTCTCGCCAACAAAAGCTGTAAGCAAATCTTTTACCGACGAATAAATGGTTTTTACAAGTGGCGCTTTTTCTAAATAATGCTCAAATAATTTAAAAATTGGATTAAAAATAGATGAACCCAAATAACCAATTGAAATAATTAATGTAACCACTAAAATCAAGCCTAAAAACGGGTCGATTAGCGGATGAATACGTATGTGAAGCAACTCTAAAAGCGAACCAATTTTTTGAATTATTGCTACTATAATGTAGGCAGTAATAAAAACCGGCACCACATATAGAACACCTTTAAAAAAATAGAAAAACGCTTTTTTCATTTATTTGGATTTGTTGTAATTTACTGCAAAAGTAAACAAAAATCAGTCCTGTTTTTTATTAAAATAATCGAATACTAATTTTGCCTTTGCTTCGCCTATTTCTTCAACAAGCTCTGGCATTTCGGCTTTTGCGATGTTTAGCACTGATTTGAATTTTTTTAAAAGTTTGGTAGCGCTAATTCCACTAATTCCTTTTATGTCGTTTAGTTCGGTTTTAATTGTTCCTTTGGCTCTTTGCGCTCTGTGATGCGTAATTCCAAAGCGATGAGCTTCGTCTCTAATGTGTTGAATTATACGCAAACTTTCGCTTTTTTTATCAATGTATAAAGGATAAGCATCTCCCGGAAAATAAATTTCTTCAAGTTTTTTTGCAATGCCAATAATTCCTATTTTACCACGTAAACCAAGTTTTTCTAAACTGATTAAAGCCGAACTCAATTGTCCTTTTCCACCATCAATTACAATTAGCTGTGGTAAAGGTAAATCTTCGTCTTGCAAGCGTTTGTACCTGCGATAAATAACTTCTTCCATTGATGCAAAATCGTTTGGACCTTCTACTGTTTTTATGTTGAAGTGGCGATAATCTCTTTTGCTGGGTTTGCCGTCTTTAAAAACTGTCATTGCCGCAACAGGAAATGCTCCTTGAAAGTTAGAGTTATCAAAACATTCTATATGGCGCGGCTCTTCGGTTAAACGCAAATCTTTTTTTAGTTGCGCCATTATTCTGTTGGTGTGTCTATCGGGATCTATTAAATCAGATTGTTTTTGTTTTTCTTTTCGGTAGTAATCAACGTTGCGTAACGAAAGTTCTAGTAATTGTTTTTTATCGCCTCGTTGAGGTACAATAAAATTTATGTCGGGCAACTCAATCGATAATTTAAAAGGAACAATAATTTCTTTAGAAAAACTTTCAAAACGTGTTCGTAATTCGGTAATGCCAAACAACAACAATTCTTCGTCGGTTTCGTCTAGTTTCTTTTTTAATTCTATGGTATGCCCTTGCACAATTGCGCCTTCCATTACTTTTAAAAAATTAATAAACGCAAAATCTTCATCTGTTTTTATTGAAAAAACATCAACGTCGCTAATAGTTGGGCTAACTACAGTTGATTTACTTTTAAAACGTTCTAACTCTTCTATTTTTAGTTTTAAGGCTTGCGCTTTTTCAAACTCAAACTTCTCCGCATTATCTTGCATTAAGGCTTTTAGCATACGCAAAACCGCACTGGTGTTTCCTCTTAAAATATCTTTTATATTTTCTATTCCAATATCGTATTCCGTTTTTGATTGGTGCCCTTCGCAAGCGCCTTTGCAATTGCCAATATGATATTCTAAACACACTTTGTATTTATGTTTTTCAATGTTTTCGCGAGAAAGCGTGTAATTGCAAGTTCGTAATGGATACAAATCTTTTATTAAATCTAAAACGGTATACATTATTTTAGGCATAGCATAAGGTCCAAAATAATGCGAGCCATCTTTTATAAGATTTCGTGTTGCAAAAACTCTCGGAAAATCTTCGTTTTTAACACAAATCCAAGGGTAGGTTTTGTCGTCTTTTAAATTGATGTTGTACTTGGGCTGATACTTTTTTATCAGCGTATTTTCGAGCAATAAGGCATCAAGTTCGCTCTCAACAATTATAAATTTTATATCGCAAATATTTTTTACCAACAACGCAGTTTTTCGGCTATCGTGATTATCTCGATTAAAATAAGACGAAACTCTTTTTTTAAGATTTTTGGCTTTACCGATGTAAATTATTTTTTCTTCCGAATCGAAATATTGATAAATACCAGGATTGAAAGGCAATGCCTTTATAATTTCTTTTAACTTATTTTCGAGGGTGTTTTCCATTTCAACTGAATAACAAAAGTAATCAATTGAATGTTTTACTCAGGTTTAATTGGCGAATTAACTGCTAAAGAATCTACAATAGCTGCAGCTTTGTAATTGGTAGCCGCTTTGTTAAAGTTTGTTTTTTTTATTTTACTCGGCACTAATAAATCTCCGTTATACTTAACTGGTTTGGCTTTTGGCGCTATTGTTTGCGGACAAAAGATAATACACGCAATTGTTGTTATAGTTAAAATAGAGTAAAAAACTTGCAACAACAACAATGGTGTTTTTATTACAACGCTTTTTGGTTGCGCAATAATAATGTTTTCCATTTGCACCCAATGCTCCTCGTTAAAGGAAACGTTGAGCTTTTCGAGTTTGCTTTTTAAAGCAGTACGAATTATTAGGCTAGGATGCTGTTGGCTCATTTTGTGGTTTAAAATAATATTGCGCTATTATATTTTTTAACGAAAATTCTGCTTTTGAAGTGTTCGAAAAAAGTGTTCCTTCACTCATATCTACCAACTTTGCGATTTCTTGCGCTGGCAAGGTATCTATGTAAGTTAGATTAACCAAAATTCTATACATTACAGGTAGTTTTTGTAATGCTTTTAGCAATTGTTCTTCGCTTAATTGTTCTACAAAAGTAAAATCGCTCAACTCAGTGTTGCTTTGTTCTGTGCCTCTACCTGTTGATGAAATAACGTGTTGTTGTATGTTTTTTCTAAGAAGTTCAACCGTATTGTTTACCATTTTTAATTTGGTCCACTTGGCTAAACTTGTGTTTATTTTTTCGGTACGAATATCTTTGTAAATGCGAATAAAACCATCTTGAAACAAAGAAACCGCCTCATCATAATCACACGACATACGCATACAAAAACCCATCAACTCCGTATAAAAAAGTTTGTACAACTCTTTTTGCGCCTCGTGCTCTTGTTTTATGCAACCTTGTATTAAATCTTCGTTTGTCAAAACTTTAGTTTCTGTTTTACGTTGTTAAATATAGTGCTTATGTTAAAATAAACCAAATATTTTCTGCGTGTTAAAAAGTGTTAAGCCGTTTTTTAAGCCAAAATGCTTAATTTACATTTGTTAAAATGAATAACAAAAGGCTTGCTTTAATTACGGTTTTGATTTCGGTTGTGGTAACCGGATTAATTTTAATTCAGCTCTACTGGATTGATAATGCCATTGGCATTAAAGAAGAACACTTTGAACAAACGGTTACACAAGCCTTAAACGAAGTAGTGCATCGCATCGAAAAAAAATCGACTGCTGCAAAAATTACAAAACGATTAAATTTTCAACGCCAAAGTATTAAACCCAACGCGCCCGATTCTACCGCGCTTTTGCCGGCCATTGCTAACAACAAAGCAATTACTCCTAGCAATTACAGATTAAATGTTTACGAAGAAACTATTTCGGATTCTGCTGGTGTTGTTGTAAAAAAATCGCGTTTTAAGCAGTTTTTTAACGATACCTTAAGTCAAAAAAGTTTAGCGCTTGGCTCTACAATAGATCAATTAAAACCAATTGCAACACAACAAGTAGATTCTCTTAAAAAAACCGACGATTGGTTTTCGCACCGAGAAGATATAATGAACGAAATTTTTGATGAGTTAATTTCTGTAAACATTTATAACGATGTAAACGCAGCAATTGATACTGCTGGATTAAAAAAAATGATTCAAGAAGAGCTAATGGCGAGAGGCGTTATGGCGCGTTTTGTTTTTGGAATTGTAATTAACAACAAAACAAATTTTGAATTTATTGAAGACCCCGAACTAAAAAACGAATTGGTTAGCTCTCGTTTTTTTACCAACCTTTCGCCCGATAATATTTTTGTGCAACCACGTTATTTGTCGGTTTATTTTCCGCACGAAACGCGTTATATTATTAAAACCATGCGTTTTGTTTTGATTGGTTCGTCTTTAATGATTTTAATTTTGATTGCTACATTTTATTTTACACTGTCAACTATTTATCGCCAAAAAAAGCTGTCAGAAATAAAAAACGATTTTATAAATAATATGACGCATGAGCTGAAAACACCTATTTCTACTATATCTTTAGCTACAGAAGTGTTAAGCGATGAGAGCGTGATTAAGACACCAGAAAAAACCGCACGATATTTGCGGGTAATAAACGAAGAAAATAAGCGTTTAAGCGTTTTGGTTGAAAATGTTTTGCAAACTGCCATTTTAGATAAAGGACAATTAAAACTAAACTTAACCGAACAAGATTTACACGTTATTTTGCAACAAGCTGTAAACAATATTCGTTTACAAGTAGAAAAAAATGGAGGCGAAATAATTTGCGAGTTTAATGCTGTGCAACATGAGCATTTTGTAGATAAAACGCATATTACAAACATTATTTATAACTTAATTGATAACGCTTTAAAGTATTCGGATAAACAACCTTTAATAAAAGTTGTTACATTAAATGTTGAAAGCGGTATATTTATAAAAATAATAGATAACGGAATAGGAATTAGTAAAGAGAATCAAAAGAAAGTGTTCGAAAAATTATATAGAATACCAACAGGTAATGTGCACAACGTAAAGGGTTATGGCTTGGGTTTAAGCTACGTAAAAGTTATTGTAGAAAAACATGGCGGCACAATATCTATTGATAGTGAATTAGGGCAAGGCAGCACTTTTAGTATTTATTTACCATATAACAACAATTTAAAATAAAGATAGTTATGGAAGAAAAAGTAAAATTGTTATTAGTAGAAGATGATCCGAATTTAGGCACACTTTTACAAGATTATTTAGAAGCAAAAAGCTACGATGCAACCCTTGCTGTAAACGGTAAAGAAGGCTTAGATTTATTTAAAAAAAACAACTACGAAATTATATTGCTTGATGTAATGATGCCCATAATGGACGGCTACACACTTGCAAAAGAAATTAGAAAACACAACACCGAAGTGCCTATTATATTTTTAACGGCAAAATCGATGAAACAAGATGCCATTGATGGTTTTAATGCGGGAGCTGACGATTACATAACCAAGCCATTTAACATGGAAGAATTGTTGTTGCGTGTAAAAGCAATTTTGCGACGCACCAAAAAACAGTCGCCTTTGGCAAACGAAAACAATGAGTTTGTGCTGGGTAAATATCGTTTTGATTTTAACCACCAATTGTTGCATGTTGATGGCAAACAACAAAAACTTACTACACGCGAAGCACAATTGCTAAAACTATTGTGTGTGCACGCTAACGAAGTACTAGATAGAAACTACGCACTACGCACCATTTGGGAAGACGACAATTACTTTAACGGACGAAGCATGGATGTTTACATTGCCAAACTGCGTAAATATTTAAAAGAAGACAGCAACATAGAAATTATAAACGTACACGGAAAAGGATTTAAACTATTGGTAAGCGCAGCAGTGTAGTGGTCTTTTTAATTAATTGAAAAAATCAACTCTTTGTTTTTCTTAAAAACATTGACGTTCATTGAAATTTTAGCTTCAACCTCAAAAGTTTGACTCAAGTATTCAATTTCAAAAAACAATTGATGTGTTTTTATGTGATGCTCTATATTGGCAATTTCTTTTCTAGATAATTCATCATTAGGCTCCTCAAAAAACCGTTTAATGTTTTCGTCAAATTTATGAAGAGCTAAAATTTCGTTTTGATTAAACCTATAATCTTCATCTTTTTCCAGTTTTAGGTTTAACGTTTTTTTATTTGTAAATAAGTTGTCTTTATTATCAATGTAATCATACCTTATTGATTTTAAAACAGCAGAATCTGTTAAATTTTTAAATATTATTTCATTTTCTTGCTTTTCATAATTTAAGACATTTTTGACAGAATGATATGGAAAATGAAAATATAGTTTCGGAATTTTTGTGAATTCAAACTTAAAGTTCTTTTGGTTCAAAATAAACTCTTCTTTAAAATTAAAAGTCAATATTTTGGCATCGTGCTTTGACGATAAACCATTATATTCAAGATAAATACCTGCTAGTATTTTTTCGTTTTTTGTTAAGGAATTATATAAAATTTTATGATAAAGTTCGTCATTCTCTAAGTGTTCAATAACAAACGTAATAATTACCCTAATACTTTCAAAAACATAATAGTTAGAATTGTTAAATAATATATAATCAGGATGTTTTTCATTAAACAACCTCGCATTACCCTTACCCTTTTTTAATAGCCATTTTATTTCATCTAAATATTTAAATAGCCACTCGGTTTTATAATTTATTAATTCATTACCAAACAAAGTTCTTTTTTGGCTGTCAATATTTAGAGTCTCACTAAGATTTATTACCAAAACTCTATGGTTTTCGATTAAACTAAAAAACATTGATATGTTTTGTTGAGTAATCATTAGCTTATTTTGTTGTATAAAAATTTCCTTTGTTTCCTTAAGCTCTATTTGTTGAATTTTTAGCTCTTGTCGTT
The DNA here is from genome assembly GCA_040385525.1 of Bacteroidota bacterium. GTDB lineage: Bacteria > Bacteroidota > Bacteroidia > UBA4408 > UBA4408 > JAZKHE01. Next base: position 71,278 of record JAZKHE010000002.1, on the reverse strand, counting down.
GTAAATATATTGTAGTTAAAAGTCCTAAAAAACCAAAACCAGAGAATAAAGCATTAACAAAACCAAACATATCACCAAACTGTCCGCGCTCAGCCAATCCAGGAAACTTGCTTTCAATCCATGCTTTGCTAACAAAAACAATGATTAAAATAAATATAAGTACTAGAATAAAAGCAAAAATTTCTCTGTTTTTCTTCAAAATAATTCGTTTAGTTATTCAATAATTTATTTAAAAGCCTAACTTCTCTCTTACTATTTTTAGTTTTTTCTTCGCAATTTTTTTTGCTTTTTTCTCGCCAATGGTAAGTTCTTTTTCTAACTCATCAATGTGGCTCATGTAGTAATTGTATTTTTCGCGTTGCGTTTTATATTTTTCGGTTATTAGCTCAAACAAAGCTTGTTTTGCATGTCCGTAGCCAAAGCCGCCCGCTAAATATTTTGCTGCAATTTCTTTTGCTTGCTCTGGTGTGGCAATTAATTTATAAATTTTATAAACGTTGCAAGTTTCAGGATTTTTGGGTTCTTCCAATGGAGTGCTATCCGTAATAATTTCTTTTATTTGTTTTTTAAGTTCGTTATCAGCTAAAAATATATTTATAAAATTGTTGTACGATTTACTCATTTTTTGTCCGTCGGTACCCGGCACAATCATTACGCGTTCGTCAATTTTAGATTCGGGCAACACAAATGTTTCGCCGTATTGGTGATTAAATTTTGTAGCAATATCTCGCGCCATTTCTATGTGTTGCACTTGGTCTTTGCCAACGGGCACAAACTCTGCATCATACAAAATTATATCAGCTGCCATTAACACAGGGTAAGTAAACAAGCCCGCGTTTACATCGCTTAGTTTTTCTGATTTATCTTTAAACGAATGTGCGTTTGCCAACATTGGGAAAGGCGTAAAACAATTTAAATACCAAGTTAACTCACATACTTCGGTTACTTTAGATTGGCGATACAATACGTTTTTGTTTACATCGAAACCAAAAGCTAACCAAGCAGCGGCAACGCTGTAAATATTGTTTTTACGGACTTCAGCGTCTTTTACAGTAGTAAGCGAATGCAAATCGGCAATAAAATAAAAACACTCGTTGCCAGCAACATTACCCAGTTCTATTGCGGGTTGTATGGCACCTAAAATATTTCCTAAATGCGGAATTCCGCTGCTTTGTATTCCTGTTAAAATGCGTGGCATAAAATTGTTTTTTGCAAAAGTACAATTTCGTTTAGGTTTATCCTTGTTTAGTAAGCAAAAGTATTTGTTTGACTTATATATTTGTTGGTTTGTCTATCATAAAAATGGTTTTGACAAATTTTAACAAATTATGTGTTTGGAAACTTTGAAAATAATTTTTGTTTCCATAGTTTTGCGGCCGAATTATAACATGGACGAAAAAGAACAACGTATTTTAGCAGGCGCCACCGAGCTTTTTTTCCGTTACGGAATTAAAAGTATTACCATGGACGACATAGCCAAACACTTGGGTATGTCTAAAAAAACCATTTATCAGTTTTACCCCGATAAAGATTCAATTGTAAATCAAATTACCATAAACGCACTCGAAAAAAACAAGTGTGAATTTTGCGATATTGAAAAACTACAACGCAACGCAATAGAAAAAATATTTGAAATGATGCGCCACATGGAAAGCATGTTTAGCACCATGAACGTGAATTTGTTTTACGATATGCAAAAATACCACCCAAAAAGCTGGAAATTATTTGTAAGCTTTCGCGAAGATTTTATGCTTAAATCGGTAGAAGAAAACTTAGAACAAGGCATAAAAGAAGGCTTGTACCGAACAGACATAAACATTCCTGTTTTAGCACGATTGCGTGTTGCAGAAATGGATTGGGCTTTTGATCCAGAAAATTATATTTCGCCAGTAATGCAAGCACAAGGTTTTTCTAAAGTACAAGTTTCTTTGCTCGATCATTTTTTACATGGTATTGCCACACTTAAAGGACACAAATTAATAAACAAACATAAACAACTAAACGAAGAAGAATAAACCAAAAACAATATGAAAACAAAACTAAAAATAGCATTAAGTTTTATGGTAGCGTTTTGTGTTACCAACTTCTCGCTAAAAGCACAAAATACAGCCGACACAGCTTCGTCTTTTTCGATTACCGAAGCACAAGAATTTGCCGTTAAAAACAACGCAAATTTTTTGAATGCCGAAATCGATCAAAAAATTGCAATAGCAAAAAAGCGCGAAATTACGGGTTTAGGTTTGCCACAAATAAACGCATCTTTTGATGTTAAAGATTATTTAGAGTTGCCAACTTCGCTTTTGCCCGGAGAGTTTTTTGGTGCGCCCGCAGGAGTTTTTATTCCAGTTAAATTTGGTGTAAAATACAACGCAACTTTTACAGGACAAGTTTCTCAATTGGTTTTTAGTAGCGATTATATAGTTGCTTTACAAGCATCAAAAACGTATTTAGAATTGTCTGAAAAAGCAACCAATAGAAGCAAAATAGAAACCTATTCGGCAGTTTCAAAGGCGTATTATCAAGTGTTGATAAATCAAGAAAGAATAAAGTTGTTAGAAAAAAATGTGGTGCGTATAAAAAAACTGCGCGACGACACCAAAGCCTTTAATGACAATGGCTTTGTGGAGCAAATAGATTTAGATAGAATTGATGTTACTTACAATAATTTAGTAGTTGAGTTAGAAAAAACTAAACGATTAATTGGTTTAACAGAAACAATGTTAAAGTTTCAAATGGGTTACGATGTGTCTAAACAAATTGTTTTAAAAGACAAATTAGATATGGATAACCTTCCGGCCATTGACGAAAAGCTAGCAACCGACTCAAGTAAAATTGATTTTAAAAACAGAATTGAATATTCGTTAGTAGAATCGCAATTGAAATTGGGCGAGTTAGATTTAAAAAGATACCGATTAAGTTATTTGCCAAACGTAGTTGCTTACGGAAGTTTAAGCGCACAAGCGCAAAGAAACGAGTTCGATATTTTTGACACTAAAAAAGCGTGGTACCCAATTGCTGTAATTGGCGGAACGGTTAACTTACCCATTTTTGATGGTTTTCAAAAACACTATAAAATAGAACAAGCAAAATTAAGTTTACTAAAAACTAAAAACACAGTTAAGGGTTTAGAAAACGCAATTACTTTAGAGGTAACATCGGCAAGAGTAATTTACAGCAACGCAATTGCATCGCTAGCAACACAAAAGAAAAACTCTGAACTAGCAGAAAACGTTTACAACGTATCTAAAAAGAAATACGATGCTGGCGTGGGTTCTAACTTAGAAGTAATAACAGCAGAAACCGCACTAAAAGAAGCACAAACAAATTACTACAACGCTATGTACGATTATTTAGTAGCCAAAGTAGATTTAGACAAAGCAATAGGAACAGTAAAATAATAAAAACAATAAATACATATACAAAAAACAACAATATGAAAAACTCTTTAATACTTGCATTAGTAGCAGTTGTAGCGCTTTCGGCTTGTGGCCCAAAAGATAAAAAAACAGAACTTGCCACATTAAAATCGCAAATGACTGAGCTACAAACTCAAATAGATTTATTAGAAAAAGAACTTGGAAGTAGCGATACCTCTACTGCAAAAGCAGCTGAAGTACAAGTAAAAAAATTAGCTTTAGAAATTTACAAAAACTACATCGAAGTTCAAGGCAAAGTTGATGCTGACGAAAATGTTTCGTTAAGTTCTGAAATGCCCGGAACAGTTACTAAAATAAACGTTGCGCCTGGCGACCAAGTACGTGCCGGACAAATTTTAGCTGAAACAGATAACAAAGCTTTAGTGCAAGGTGTAGCAGAATTACAAAACGGATTAGAGTTTGCAACTACAATTTTTGAAAAACAAAAAAACTTATGGGAACAAAAAATTGGAACCGAGGTACAATATTTACAAGCTAAAAACACAAAAGAAGGTTTAGAGAAAAAAATGGCTTCGTTGCAAGAGCAAATAAAAATGACAAGAGTTATCTCGCCAATTAACGGAACGGTAGACGCTGTAGATGTTAAATTAGGTCAAGCAATAGCGCCTGGTGTGCCAGCAATACGCGTTATAAACTTTAACAACTTAAAAGTAAAAGCAGATATTGCAGAATCTTACGCATCAAAAATTAAAAAAGGTGCAGAAGTTTTAGTGCGTTTTCCTGACATGGAAGATTCAATAGTATCTAAAGTAAACTTTGCTTCTCGCTCTATTGGCGCTTTAAACAGAACATTTACGGTTGAAATTTTATTAGATGGTAAAAAAGAATACCACCCAAACATGGTTACAAAATTGAGTATTAATGATTATCAATCGGCTAATCCAACAATTGTTGTGCCTGTAAATACAATTCAAAAAGATGAAACCGGACAATCGTTTGTGTTTGTTGCTAACGGAAGTAAAGCGAAAAAAACAATTGTAAAAGTGGGTAAAAGCTACAACGGAAAAGCCGAAATATTAAGTGGGCTTTCTGCTGGAAACGAATTAATTTATGGTGGTTTTGAGAGTTTAAACGATGGCGATGCAATTGTAATTAAATAAATAATAATTAAAAAGCACGCTGAATAAAAATCAAAATTCACAACACAAAAAAATAAAAAACAATATGAGTTTTAAAGAATTTAAACCCTCAAGCTGGGCAATCGATAATAAAATTAGTGTTTACGTACTAACCATTATTATTACGTTTGCTGGTATTATGGCTTACAATAGTTTGCCTAAAGAAAGCTTTCCAGATATTGTGGTTCCTACTATTTATATAAACACAGTTTATGTTGGAAACACGCCTGCAAACATCGAAAACCTGGTTACCAAACCTATCGAAAAACAATTAAAATCTATTTCGGGTGTAAAAAAATTAAACTCAACTTCATTACAAGATGTTTCTGTAATTATGGTTGAATTTAACACCGATGTTGATGTTGCGGTTGCCAAACAAAAGGTTAAAGATGCTGTAGATAAAGCATCTACTGACTTACCAAAAGATTTAACACGTCAACCTAACGTTCTGGAGGTTGCCTTTTCTGATATGCCAATAATGTACATAAACATTTCGGGCAATATGGATTTAAATCGACTAAAAAATTACGCCGAAGATTTAAAAGATAGAGTGGAGGGAATGAAAGAAATTTCTAAAGTAGTAATGGTTGGTGATTTAGAAAGAGAAATTCAAGTGAATTTAGACATGTTTAAGTTGCAAGCCGCAAGCCTTTCTATTGGAGATGTTGAGCGTGCTATTAAATACGAAAACATGAATATTTCTGGCGGTTTAGTTCCTATGGAAGGAATGAAAAGAAACCTTTCTGTAAAAGCCGAATTCAAATCTATTGACGAAATTAAAAACCTTGTTATTATTTCTGGAACTGGTGCAAAATTATATTTAAAAGATATTGCCGAAGTTGTAGATGCAAACAAAGAACAAGAAAGTTATGCTCGATTAGAAGGTAAAAACGTTATTACATTAAACGTTGTAAAACGCTCTGGCGAAAACTTAATTCAAGCTTCTGATAAGATTAACGCTGTGATTGAAGAGATGCAGAAAAAAGATTTTCCTAAAGATTTACAAATAACTGTAACAGGCGATCAATCAGAAAAAACGCGTTTAACCTTACACGATTTAATTAACACAATTATTATCGGTTTTATTTTGGTAACGTTTGTATTAATGTTTTTTATGGGAGTTACCAATGCGGTTTTTGTGGCTGCATCGGTTCCATTATCAATGTTTATAGCCTTTTTAATAATGCCAACCATTGGCTTTTCTATGAATATGATTGTGCTTTTTGCCTTTTTATTAGCACTCGGTATTGTGGTAGATGATGCCATTGTGGTAATAGAAAACACGCATCGATTATTTGAAAACGGTAAACGAGATATTAAAACCGCAGCAAAAATGGCTGCTGGCGAAGTGTTTCTTCCTGTGCTATCTGGAACATTAACAACGCTTGCACCGTTTATTCCGCTTGTGTTTTGGGATGGTATAATTGGTAAATTTATGTTCTTTTTACCCGTTACGCTCATCATATCATTACTTGCATCGTTGTTAGTTGCTTACATTATTAACCCTGTGTTTGCGGTAGATTTTATGAAACCGCACGACGATCATCACAACAAACCAAAATGGACGAGAGGCAATTCTATAACTGCAATTTTATTTGTGGCTATAGCTTTAATTCTTCATTCAGGAGGCAATCATGCTACAGCAAATTTAGCTTTGTTTATATGGGGCTTTAGTTTGTTAAACAAATTTGTATTATATAAAGTAATCGACAAGTTCCAGAACGTTATATGGCCTAAATTTCAAGACAGATACGTTAATTTATTGTTGAAGTTCTTAAAACGCCCATGGACAGCTCTAGTTGGAACATTAGGTTTATTTGTTTTCACAATTATTTTCTTTGCTATTAGAGAACCAAAGGTTGTGTTTTTCCCGCAAGGCGATCCAAACTTTGTGTATGTATATGTAAAATTACCTGTTGGTACCGACCCAATTCGTACTAACGAAGTAATGAAACAAGTTGAAACTAAAGTTACATCGGTTTTAGGCGAAAAAAACAAACTGGTTAAATCGGTAATTACCAACGTAACCAAAGGTGTTAGCGATCCACAAGATCAAGATCAAAGCGACTATCCTAACAAAGGAAAAATTGCAATTAATTTTGTTGAGTTTGAAAAACGCGATGGAGAATCTACCATGCCGTTTTTAGAAAAAATGCAAAAATTAGATTGGAAAATTCCTGGCGCCGAAATTTCTGTTGCCATGGAACAAGCTGGCCCTCCTGTTGCTAAGCCAATTAGCATTGAGTTAGAAGGCGAAAATTTCGATGAATTAGTAAATAATTCAAAACGATTAAAACGCTTTTTAGACGACAAAAAAATTCCGGGAGTTGATAATTTAAAATCAGATTTTGAAGATAGTAAACCCGAAATTGTTTTTAATATTGATAGAGAACGTGCTAACCGCGAAGGCATTAGTACAGCTCAAATTGGTATGGAAATTCGTAATGCTGTGTTTGGTTCTGAAGCAAGTAAATTTAGAGATGATAACGATGAATATCCAATACAATTGCGTTATCAATACGACCAACGTAATAATATTGAAGCGTTGCGTAACTTAAAAATTAATTACCGCGATATGAATATGGGTGGTATGTTGCGTAGTGTTCCGCTATCAGCTTTTTGCGATATTCAGTATTCGGGAACGTATGGTGGTATTAAACGTAAAATGCAAAAACGTGTAATTACTTTATCATCAAACGTTTCGGCGGGTTACAACGAAAACGAAGTAGCGCTTAAAGTGCAAAAAATTATGCAAGAATATAAAGCAATTGGCGATGTTGAAATAGGTTTTGGTGGTTCGCAAGAAGAACAAAAAGAAACAGGAGCCTTTTTAGGAAGCGCCATGTTGGTTTCTTTGGGTTTAATACTTTTAATTTTAGTAACTCAGTTTAACTCAATTGGTAAACCATTTATTATTTTAACCGAAATATTCTTTAGTATTATTGGTGTATTATTGGGAACAGCCATATTTAAAATGGATATGAGTGTGGTTATGACTGGTGTTGGTATTATAGCTTTGGCAGGAATTGTGGTACGAAACGGAATTTTGCTGGTAGAGTTTGCTGAAGTTTCGCGAGCTAACGGTATGAGTCTATGGGACGCATCTGTTGAAGCAGGGCGAACACGTATGACGCCAGTTATATTAACAGCTACAGCAGCTATTTTAGGATTAATTCCTTTAGCCGTTGGTTTAAATTTAGATTTTGAAAAACTATTTGCAACAGGTAATCCGCACATTTATTTTGGGGGAGATAACGTTGTGTTTTGGGGGCCATTATCTTGGACAATGATATTTGGATTGGTTTTCGCAACCTTTTTAACACTATTGTTAGTACCAGCAATGTATTTAATTTCGGAGCGATTAAAACGCAAATCAATCATTATTTTAGACACAATGAATTTGCCTAGAGTAACTATGTATATTCCATTCTTTATTTTATTATTAAGATTAATCTTAAAAATTCAAGGCAAAAAAATAGAGTATGGTAATTTAGATGCTTAACACAAAACAGTAATAATTACAAAAACCCTCCAAAATCTCGGAGGGTTTTTTGTTTGCTAAAACTCGGTTTTTTGAGTTGATTGCGTTTTGTTAGTGCTATGTTTCAAAAAAATCTTATTTTTGTGGAGTAAACACACAAATTATGAAAAAAGATACTACTCAAAAAATTGCATTTATTACTGCTATTATATTTTTAGCTGCTCTAAGCAGAATATTGCCACATCCATTTAATTTTAGCCCTATTGGCGCTATGTGTTTAGTTGGTGGAGCGTATTTTTCTAATCGCATTTTTGCTGTAATTGTACCTTTGTTAGCTGTGTTTTTTAGCGATTTAATTTTAAACAATTTTGTGTATAGTTCAGATTCGTTTGTATTATTATACGATGGTTTTTACTGGCCATACGGAACTTTTGCATTAATCGCAATAATGGGTTCATTCTCATTAAACAAAGTAACTATGCCTAGAGTAATTGGTTCTAGCTTAGGAGCTTCTGTAATTTTCTTTTTACTAACTAATTTTGCTTGCTGGCCAGGCTCAACTTTATACACGCAAGATTTTAATGGTTTAATGGCTTGTTACGCTGCTGGTATTCCGTTTTTTGGCGGAACAATTGCAGGTGATTTATTATACAGTGCCATCTTATTCGGCGCAGTAGAATTAGCAAAACCTCGCTTAACTTTTTTAAAACAAACGGTTTAATTAGAGCGATTTAGATGTGAGGTAATTCACACTAGACAAAACTCAAACTTAAATCTTAAAAGAAAAACTATGAAAAAATCAAATCTGTTTTTAATCGTAGTTTGTTTCTTAACCGTTAACATATCACTTTTAACTAGTAAATGTTTTGCCCAATACACAATGCTAACCGACTTTTCGGGTGCGGCAAACGGAAGTAACCCTCAGGGAAGCCTCTATTCTGACGGCACCTTTCTTTATGGAATGACTAGCGATGGGGGTGCAAATGGTTATGGAACTTTGTTTAAAATTATGCCCAACGGAACCAGTTTTGCTATACTGCTAAACTTTTCTAGTGTAGTAAATGGAAGTTATCCTCTAGGCTCACTTATTACAGACGGTACTTTTCTCTATGGAATGACTAGGTATGGAGGCACAAATGGTTTTGGAACCCTCTTTAAAATTAGTCCTGATGGATCTGGTTTTGCTAAGCTTCTCGACTTTGATGGCGCTGCAAATGGAAAAACTCCACCGGGCTCACTTATTTCTGATGGTACTTTTCTCTATGGTATGACAGTACAGGGCGGCACAAATGATAAGGGAACTATCTTCAAAATAATGCCTGATGGAAGTGGCTTTGTAAAACTATTGGACTTTGCAGGTGCAACAAACGGAAGTTATCCCCAGGGTTCTCTTATTTTAGACGGAACATGTCTCTATGGAACTACTAGCGGTGGTGGTACAAACGATCTTGGAACTCTCTTTAAAATTAAGGTAGATGGTACTGGTTTTGCTAAACTACTTGACTTTGCTGGTTCAGCGAACGGAAGCAATCCAAGAGGCTCTCTTTTTTCAGACGGTGCTTTTCTCTATGGAATGACGAGCGATGGAGGCACAAACGATATAGGAACTCTATTTAAAATAAAGCCTGATGGGACTAACTTTGCTAAACTACTAGACTTTAACTACACAAACGGATCGTATCCACAAAGCTCTATTGTGTCAAATGGGGCTTTTCTCTTTGGGATGACAGGCAGTGGCGGAACAAATAATATGGGCACGTTTTTTAAAATAATGCCTAATGGAACTGGTTTTGTTAAAATTCTAGACTTTGCAGGTGTTACAAACGGAAGTTATCCACAGGGTTCTCTTTTTTCAGACGGCACACATCTCTATGGAATGACTAGCTTTGGAGGCACAAATAATCTTGGAACTGTATTTAAGTATTGTCCACCTATTACTGCCAACGCAAGTGCAACAACCGTGTGTGCTGGTTCTATTGTTACACTTACAGGCATTGGCACAGCAACTTCTTATACATGGTCTGGTGGAGTTAGCGATGGAATTGGTTTTATTCCTGCCATAGGAACTACTACATACACAGTAACTGGAACGGGTGGAAATATTTGTTCAAACACAAATACGATTTCTGTTAAAGTAAATCCTCTACCTTCCGTTACGGCTACTGCAAACCCAGTTACTGTGTGCGTAGGCGACTCAATAACATTCGAAGGCGGTGGAGCTAATTCATACGCATGGACAGGCGGAATAACCAATGGTATTCGGTTTAGGCCATCACTTGGTACAAATACATACACTGTTACAGGAACGGATGGAAATGGCTGTAGCAATAAAGCTTCCGTTACAATAACTGTTGATTTGTGCACAGGCATAACTCACTACAGCAATCTAAATACCGAAGTCTCTATTTATCCTAATCCAAGCAATGGAATATTTACGATTGTAAGCGCGGAAAAAATCCGAGATGTAGTTATTGTAAACGTTTTGGGAGAAACCATTTATTCCTCGCAAATAAATACAAGTAAAACAGAAATTGATTTGAGTAATCAACCGGAAGGAGTTTACTTTATAAACTTGAAAACCGAAAATGGTAATGCTACTAAAAAAATAATTATCAGTAAATAAACTGAAAATAATCAGCCAGTTTTATTAAATTAAATTTAACAACACAAGCACACTAAGCGTTAGCGCACAACACTTAGCTTCAGCTTAGCGAGTACGCAGGTAAATTACAATCATAAAGAATTATATTTGTCGAAAAAATAAGGTTTCGCAATTTGCGATACCTCAAAAATGAATAAAGTACTAGCAGGATACAAGAATTAAAATTACAGCATAAAATAAGGTATCACAAATTGTGATACCTTTTAAAACACAATAATAGTATGGAAAAGAAAGCGACAACTTTAGTTATTCCTGAAGAAAAAATAATAAACAAAATACTTCTGTTGCGAGAAGAAAAAGTAATGCTTGATATTCATCTAGCTGAAGTATATGGGGTAGAAAACAGGGCGTTAAAACAAGCGGTACGAAGAAACTTAGATTTATTTCCTGATGATTTTATGTTTGTACTAACTGAAAAAGAAGTAGAAATAATCGTATCACAAAACGTGATACCATCAAAACAATACTTAGGCGGTTCAAATCCTTATGCTTTCACAGAAACAGGAGTAGCGATGTTATCAAGTGTGCAGAAAAGTAAAAGAGCAAAAGAAATGAATATTACGATAATGAGAGCTTTTGTAGCTCTTTGCAAAACGCTATTAAATAACATAGAATTAAGGCTAGCATTTGAAGAAATAAAAAAGAAAACAGAAAATAACACAAAAAATATAGAACTCGTTTTTCACTATTTAGACGAATTACTAGATAAAAAAGAAAACGAAATACCACGAAAACAAATAGGTTATAAAATACCAAAGAAGAAATAAACGCAATAAGCGCTAACGCACAAAATCTTTACTTCAGCTAAACAATTAGAGTTTTTAATCTAATTTATTTTTTTAGGATAATCAATATTAAAGTGTAAACCAACGCTTTGTTTGCGTTGCATGGCGTGTTTTATGACAATGTAACCTACTTTAATCATATTTCTTAACTCACATAGCTGTGGCGAAACTGTAGTGCGTTCGTACAAACTTTCGGTTTCGTCGTGCAACACTTTTAATCGGTTAAACGCCCTTTGCAAACGCAAATTGCTACGCACAATGCCAACATAGCTGCTCATAATTCCGTGCAACTCTTTTAAGCTCTGTGTTATTAAAACTAACTCTTCGGGGCTTGCTGTTCCTTCTGCATTCCATTCAGGAATTTTTTCCATAAAAGTATTTACGGTACTATTTTCTTTTGCTTTTATAGATGCTCTATGCGAAAAAACAATTGCCTCAAGCAAGGAGTTTGATGCTAAACGATTAGCGCCATGCAAGCCTGTAGATGAACATTCGCCAATGGCAAATAAATTTTTAATACTACTTTCGCCACTTTGATTTACTTTTATTCCACCACACATATAGTGCGCTGCAGGCGAAACAGGAATAAAATCTTTTGTAATATCAATTCCTAAACTTAAACACTTGTTGTAAATGTTTGGGAAATGCGCTATCAAACCTTCTTTATCAAGGTTTGTGCAATCTAAATACACATAATCATCTCCACGAGTTTTCATTTCGTTATCTATTGCTCTTGCAACAATATCACGTGGTGCCAACGATTTACGTTCATCGTAACGAATCATAAATTCTTCACCACCTTTGTTACGCAACACAGCCCCAAATCCACGTACAGCCTCCGAAATTAAAAAGCTTGGGTGCTTACCCGGTTCATACAAAGCAGTTGGATGAAATTGTATAAACTCCATTCCTTCTACAGTTCCTTTGGCACGATACACCATTGCAACACCATCACCAGTAGCAATAACAGGATTGGTTGTGCTTTCATAAATATGTCCGCAGCCACCTGTTGCCATCACAATAGATTTAGCAGCAAACACTTCTATTTTTTGTGTTCTTGTGTTTAAAGCATACACGCCATAAGCCTCAACGCCGGGAGTTTGGCTATTTACCCAAACACCTAAATGATGTTGCGTAATAATTTCTAATGCAAAATAATGGTCGTAAATGGTAATGTTATTATTAGATTGTACTTTACTAAGTAAAGCACGCTCTATTTCAAAACCCGTATTATCTTTGTGGTGTAAAATTCGGTGTTCGCTGTGTCCGCCCTCTTTGGCCAAATCATAATTGCCGTCTGCTTTTTTATCAAACTCAGTTCCCCAACTAATTAATTCGTTAATTCTTTCAGCTGCTTCGCTTGCTACTATTCTTACAACGTTTTCGTCGCACAAAAAATCGCCCGCAATTAAGGTGTCATTCACATGTTTTTCTACAGAATCGGGAGCCCCCATTACTCCAGCAATTCCGCCTTGAGCGTATGCTGTGTTAGTTTCTTCGGGTTTTGTTTTGGTTAGCAAAATTACCTTACCCGCTTCAGCCGCTTTTAAAGCAAAACTTAAACCCGCAATACCCGAACCCACCACTAAAAAATCGACTCTGTGCTCCATTTATTTTAATTTTATGCAAACGTTTTTAGGTTCTGTAAAAAAGTCTAAAGCTTCAAAACCACCTTCTCTTCCTACTCCACTATTTTTTACACCACCAAAAGGTGTGCGCAAATCTCGCAGCAACCAACAATTTATCCAAACAATACCGGTGTGTAATTTATTAGCTAAATTATGTGCACGCGTTAAGTTTTCTGTCCACACTACAGATGCCAAACCATAGTTGGTATCGTTAGCAAATTCAAGTGCTTGCTCATCGTTATCAAAAGGCATAATTGTAACAACGGGTCCAAAAATTTCTTCCTGGTTTGTTCTGCAAGCATTATTTAATCCTTCAATAATTGTGGGTTTAATGTAATAACCTTCTGCTAAATCTCCATCTAACACAACTTGTTTTCCTCCTGCTAAAACAGTTCCACCTTCTTGTTTTGCTAGTTCAACATAGGATAAAATTTTATTCATATGGTCTTTAGAAACTACAGCGCCAACGTTGGTTTCAGCACTTTTGGGATTCCCCACTTTTAATGCCTTTACGCGAGTAACGAAGTCGGTTTTAAATTTTTCGTAAATACTACGCTCCACGTATATGCGCGAGCCACACAAACAAATTTGACCTTGATTAGTAAACGAAGAACGAACGGTTGTGCTCATCATGTTTTCCCAATTGCAATCGGCAAAAATTAATACAGGATTTTTTCCTCCCAACTCCAACGACAACTTTTTAAACAGCGGAGCAGCAGTAGCGGCAATGGTTGCACCTGTTTTTGTTCCGCCAGTAAACGATATTGCTTTTACATCTTTGTGCGTTGTAATAGCACTACCAACCTTATGTCCAAAGCCGTGCACAATATTTAATACGCCTTTTGGCAAACCAGCTTCAATACATAGTTTAGAAAGTAAAAACGCTGTATAAGGCGTAATTTCTGATGGTTTAGCTACAACACAATTTCCTGCAGCGAGTGCTGGAGCAATTTTCCAAGAGAATAAATACAAAGGTAAATTCCAAGGAGAGATGCAACCCACAACCCCAATTGGTTGTTTTAATGTGTAATTAATGGCTAAATCTTCCATAGAATGGCTGTTTGCTGCATGGTGCAAAATAGCCGTTCCGTAAAAATGAAAATTACTTGCTGCGCGAGGAATGTCCATTACTTTTGCTAAGGCCAATGGCTTACCGTTATCAGTACTTTCGGCTTCGGCTAAAACATCTAAATTTTTTTCAATTAACTCGGCTAACTTTAAAATAATAGCAGAACGCTTTTCTTTTGATGTTACAGACCACGAAACAAAAGCTTGCTTGGCAGCGCTTACTGCCAAAGCCACATCGGCTTCGTCGCTATCGGGAATTAAGCTGTATACTTTTCCTGTAGAAGGGTTGTAATTATCGATATACTTTTTTGCTGTAGGCTCTAAAAGTTCTCCGTTAATATAGTTTAGTAGTTGTATCATGTTTCGTTAATTAATGTAAAAATAAAAAAAGATTTTATCTGACCTGTTTATTTTTTATCTCTTCTTCTATTTCGTGTAAGGTTATTTGGTGTGGATAATTTACATAATATGTGTTGTCTTCATTTGTTCCGTATCCCTTAGTAATTGTTGTTCTTGCTATTTCTAAATATTTTTCTTTAAGCTCACTATTATTTTCGTTTTTATATACTAATGCTAAATAATAATTAGCGTCGGGAAGTTCTTTATACTCTGCTAAACATTTTAATAAATACTCTTTTGCCTCTTCGTTATTCTTCATTTCATAATACAATATACCAACATATAATAATGTATTAAAATGAGCATTCTTTTTTTTATCTCCATTCGTTTGAACAATAATATCTTGCATAAAATTTTCTTCTGCTTTAACATAATTTCCTAATTCCAAATTACACAAGCCCTCGAAAAAAAAGTAGGTATGGTCCATTTCATAACCCCCTGGAATTAATTGTTGTGCTTTTTTAAAATCGATTATCGCTCCATCATAATCTTTTGTAAAAATACATTTTAAAAACCCTCTATACGCTGTATAACCAACCGAATCGAGTTCTACGGCTCTATCATTTAAAGAAAAAGCTTTTTCATATTCTCCATTTTTTATGTATGGAATCGCTTTCTGTCTATAAGCAAAAGCAATATTTGGACACAAGTTTATTATGCTATCGCAATACAATTGCCATGCGGGATTATTATAAATATGGTTTAATTTTTCTGCTCCGTTGTCGTAATATTTTTCAATTAAACTATCTTGAACAACCCTGCTTGAGCAATCACAAACAGCAGATTTCAATTTGTTTGATTGACAACTACCTAAAATAGCAAACAGAAAAAAACTAAGGAATAATATTGATGATTTTTCCATTCTTTAATTTAAAAGTAATAAAAACTATGTAAGAAAACGGAATCTCTTCATTATTTGTAGGAATTTCCCATTTGTCTAACGTCTTAAAATAATCAAACAAATCGTTCAATAATCGTTTATCAAAACGAGTTGTTTTATATTTTTCATCTGTCTGTAATACTTGTGTTTTAGTGTCTAGTTTTCCGTTACAATTTATTCTACAACGAAACGTAATGTAGCCACTACCCGAATACGTTTTGTTTTGTAAAAAAGCCTGAACTTCTTTTAAAAGCGAAGATGAACTTTTAGGATATTTACCATTAACTTGATAATAATAAACGTTGTACTTAGGGCAATCGGTTTTAATGAGACTTATAGTGTCCATGTATTCACCATCAACTAGAGTGTAATTTTGTCCGTTTACAAATGAACTAATTAAAATTAAAGTCAAAAAAATTGGATACTTCATGAACTCGCAGTGAAAACAAATTATTTAGTTAATTAATGTAAAAATAAAAAAAGATAACTTAAAGCAGTCTTGTTTTTAGTTAATTTTGATTTTCTAAAAATTGACCATGCCATTTGTAATCTTAATTCTAATCCTTTTTTTAATTCTTTTACTTGTTTTTGATTTTCCTCAATTTGGTAAAGCACCCAAGGGCGACCGATTACAGCGAATTAAAAATTCTCCCAATTTCAAAAACAAAAAGTTTCAAAATTTAAGCCATACGCCCGATTTAAAAGAAGGAGTTACTTATTTTGATATTTTAAAAAAATACGCAACAACCTCAAGTGTAAACAAAAAACCAGAAAAAGTATTGCCTGCTATAAAGTTTGATTTAAAAAACAATACGGATAAAGAACCTTTTATTGTTTGGTTTGGGCATTCATCTTACTTTTTGCAAATTGACAATTTAAAAATATTGGTTGATCCTGTTTTTAGCGGAAGTGCAGCACCATTTTCGTTTATGGTAAAAAGTTTTAACGGTGCCGATTTATATAGTGTAGACGATATGCCTGAGCTTGATGTGTTATTAATTACGCACGATCATTTTGACCATTTAGATTATAAAACAGTAAAAAAATTACTGCCAAAAGTTAAAAAAGTAATTACAAGTTTAGGTGTTGGTTCGCACCTAGAACATTGGGGTTACAAAAAAGAAAATATTGTAGAATTAGATTGGCACGAAACAACAACTGTTAGTCAAAATGTAAGTTTTACAGCAACTCCATCGCGCCATTTTTCGGGAAGAACTTTTGAACGCAACACAACTTTATGGTCGTCGTTTGTATTAAAAACACCTCAACTAAATTTGTTTTTAGGTGGCGATTCGGGTTACGATTCGCACTTTAAAAGCATTGGCGAAAAATATGGTCCGTTTGATTTAGCAATTTTAGAATGCGGACAATACAACGATTATTGGCACTATATACACATGATGCCAAACGAAGTTGTATTAGCAGCTCAAGAGCTTAATGCAAAACAATTGTTACCTGTGCATTGGGGTAAATTCAAACTATCGTTACACGATTGGGATGAGCCTATTAATGAGGTATACAAACACGCAGAAAATGCAAACTTAAAATTATTACATCCAAAAATTGGGGAGAAACTTTTGTTTACTGCTAACGAAGCGCAACAAAAGTGGTGGTAAAGCTTGTGTTTTTTTAATCTTGAAGGTAATATGGTAATACTATGCGGGCTTATGTGTCACGCCCTATAAAGTAAAGTTTAAATAAAATCTATCGGTTTAAAACCCAACAAATTGTGTTGGTTTTTTTTATGGAAATTTTTTGTAAATATCTTTTCTATGTGCAAAATCAACAATGTATATTGTGTTTTCCTGATAAATAATGCCTACTCTATAATCTTGTAATACTTTTATTCTATAAGCAGTTTTATAACCAGTAAGCTTTTTTATGTTCTTAATATCCTTTATAGCTTTGGCTTGCTGAATATCCATAACCATTTCTTTAAGAGCGTTTTTTAGTTTAGCGTCATTTATTTTATCTAAACTCTTTTCAAAACTCTTTTGAAACTCAAAAATCATTTTAAACCTAATTTCTTTAGCACCACGCTTTTATTAGCAAGGCCACTTTTTAAGCCTTTGTCTATCATTTTAGCGATGGCATTATCTTCGGCTTCTTCTTCGCTAATAAAAGTTACTGCTTTTGAGTTAGCCTTAATACTTTTTATTATACCTAATAAATGCTTTCCAATACTAGTGCTATCGTCTATTACTAATGTGTGTTTCATTTTACAAAGTTAATTCTTTTCTTTTTAAAATTAAAATGAACAGCTATTTCTGATACTTCCAGTTTTTTTGTTTGCCTTCGGCAAGCATCTCAATTGTAGAAAGCATTCTTTTATTGCGCGTGGCTTCTGTTTTAGCATCTGTAACCCATTCCACATATTCTTTTTTGCAAGAATAACTAAAGGCATCAAATGTTTGTTTAGCGTTGAGATTTGTTTTTAGTGCTTTTAAAAAATAATCAGGAATTAAAAGTGCTTTCGTTTCTTTTTTTATTGGCGTTTTAACTGGGTTTTCGATTAAACTCTCGCTAATTTTAACTGCATTTTTTATATACTTTATTAAAATTTTATCGGCAGGTAAATCTTCTAAAGAAGTTATTTTTCCTAAAAAGCCCATTGCTGTTTTTCCAACTTGTTCTAATATTCCGTCGGGGTCGGGCAAATCTTTGCCATTCCAAAAACCAAAGGCACAGTGTTTTTTAAATGCAGCAAAACTGCACAAAATTTTTCCCTTGTTTTCAAAATTAGGAAAACCCCATTTTATAGTTTCAACAACATCCGGAACGGTAGTGTGAATAATTTGTCGTAGATGATTTAAAATTGGTTGCGCAAAGGGCGCAGCATTTATAATGTATTGGTCTACTCTACGATCAATTTTCATGCTTATTATCTAGGTGTAGTACGTGGCACACCAAGCGCATCTTCTACATAATCAAATGTTGAAAGAATTACAGGTTTACCATCAACAACAGCCACATCGTGCTCAAAATGTGCCGATGGCAATTTATCTTTTGTAATAATAGTCCAGCCATCAGGTAATTGTAAAATTTCTTTTTTACCCATATTAATCATGGGCTCAATTGCAATTACTAATCCATCTAATATTTTGGGCCCACGTCCTCTGCTACCATAATTAGGCACTTCTGGAGCTTCGTGCATGCTTTTGCCTAAACCATGTCCTACCAATTCTCTTACAACACCAAATCCATTTTTTTCAGCATGCGATTGTATGGCAAAACTTATATCGCCAATTCTATTACCAACGCGAGTTTCTTTAATGCCTAAATACAAACTTTCTAAAGTAACTTGTAATAGTTTTTTTACTTCTGGAGTAACTTCGCCCATCGGAAATGTGTAAGCGTGATCGCCTACATAACCATTTTTCTTTACACCACAATCAACAGAAATTACATCGCCTTCTTTAAATGTGTAATCGCCAGGAATACCATGTACAACCTGTTCGTTTACAGATACGCACAAAGAGTTAGGATAGCCGTGATACCCTTTAAAAGCAGGCTCTCCGCCATTATCGCGAATAAACTCTTCGGCTAATTTATCTATTTGTAATGATGTAACACCTGGTTTAATAATTTTTGCAATTTCTCCTAAAGTGCGCGAAACCATTAAAGCGCTTTCGCGCATTATTTCTATTTCTTCTCTTGTTTTGTAATAAATCATTTACCAAATAAGCGTTTAAATATACTTGAATTGTCTTTTTTATAATTTTTGTGTGCTTCCGAATTTTTAAGTTGATGCGAAAAATCGCCACCTTCAGGGTGAAGCGCTAACCAAATTTCTGTCCAACCCAAAAAACCACCAACGTTTCTATCATCAATAAAAATATCAGCATCTATTTTGCGCGATGATGTTCCTGGATTAAATTCTTCTTCGGGATAACTGCGGTTTACAGCATAAAACTCTAAACCATTTTGGCGACAATATTCAACGGCTTCTTCTAACATTTCGCCTTCGCGATATGTCCATAAAATAAGCTTGTGTCCTTTTTGCTGCAATAGTTTTAACGTTTGAAATGCAAACATCATTTCATCGCCAATCTCGGGATATTTATGTTCAACAATTGTTCCGTCAAAATCTACAGCAATGGTTAAACCGTTAGGAGTTATCATCATATAAATTCTGCTTTAATAATCGATAAATCTGAATTCAAATCGTATAATTTTGGTTTACCGGTTGGTATTTCAACTTCCAAAATCTGCTCGGGAGTAAGGTTTTCTAGCTTCATAATTAATGCACGTAAACTGTTGCCATGCGCTGCTATAATTATATTTTTTCCTTGCTTTAAAAGTGGTGCAATTTCTTTTTCATAATACGGAATTACTCTGTCGGCTGTATCTTTTAAACTTTCGCCATTAGGCGGTTGTATGTCGAAACTTCTACGCCATATTTTTACTTGTTCGTCACCATATTTTTTGCGCGTTTCGTCTTTATCTAAACCTTGCAAATCGCCATACATACGCTCGTTTAAAGCTTGATTTTTTGTAATAGGAATTGTTAAGCCCATTTCTGCCAAAGCTAAATCTAATGTGTTTTGAGCACGTTTTAACGATGAAGTAAATGCTAAATCGAAAGTTAAACCCTGTTCTTTTAGTTTTTTTCCAGCAGCTTTTGCTTCTTCAATTCCTTTTGGTGCCAACTCTACATCAACCCAACCCGTAAATTTATTTTCTAAATTCCATTGTGATTGTCCGTGACGAATGATAACTAATTTTGCCATATTATTTTGTTGTTTTATTTTTAATCTAATTTCAATACCGCCATAAATGCGCTTTGCGGAATTTCTACACTACCCACTTGACGCATACGTTTTTTACCTTCTTTTTGTTTTTCAAGCAACTTACGTTTACGCGAAATA
Organism: Bacteroidota bacterium; assembly: GCA_040385525.1. Lineage (GTDB taxonomy): Bacteria > Bacteroidota > Bacteroidia > UBA4408 > UBA4408 > JAZKHE01. Next base: position 50,952 of record JAZKHE010000002.1, on the reverse strand, counting down.
TCGCCACCATAACATTTTGCAGTTACATCTTTACGAAGCGCCCGAATGGTTTCGCGAGCAACAATTTTAGCGCCAATGGCAGCTTGTATAGGTATTTCGAACTGCTGTTGAGGAATTAATTCTTTTAATTTTTCGCAGATTTTTTTCCCGAAATCGTGCGCGTTACTTCTATGAATTAATGCTGATAAAGCATCAACTTGTTCTGCATTTAACAAAATATCTAGTTTAACTAAATCCGATTTGCGGTAATCAATTGGCGCATAATCAAACGATGCATAACCTTTTGAAATGGTTTTTAGTTTATCAAAAAAGTCGAAAACTACTTCTCCCAAAGGCATTTCAAAATTCATTTCAACTCTATCAGTAGTTAAATACGTTTGGTTCATTAAAAAACCACGCTTTTTAATACATAAAGTCATGATTGAACCTATGTACTCAGATTTTGTAATTATTTGCGCTTTAATAAAGGGCTCTTCAATGCTATTGATTCTAGCTGCATCGGGTAAATCGGCAGGATTATTTACAATTACTTTTTCTCCGTTAGTTTTATAACATATATACGAAACGTTAGGAACCGTAGTTATAACCGTCATGTTAAACTCACGCTCTAAACGCTCCTGAATAATTTCCATATGTAGCATTCCTAAAAAGCCACATCTAAAACCAAAACCAAGCGCAGCCGATGATTCTGGCTCCCATGTTAAAGAAGCATCATTTAACTGCAACTTCTCCATAGAGTAACGCAGCTCTTCAAAATCTTCGGTGTCAACAGGGTAAATACCAGCAAAAACCATTGGTTTTACTTCTTCAAAACCATGAATCATTTCTTCGCATGGGCGTGCTACTTGGGTAATTGTGTCGCCTACTTTTACTTCTTTTGCAATTTTAATTCCCGAGATAATATAACCAATATCTCCGGCAGAAAGTGAGTTACGTGGCTCTTGTTTTAATTTTAAAACACCTATTTCGTCGGCAAGATATTCTTTTTCTGTAGCAACAAATTTTACTTTATCGCCTTTTTTAATGGTTCCGTTAAAAACACGGAAGTATGCTATAATTCCTCTAAACGAATTAAAAACCGAATCGAAAATTAAAGCTTGCAACGGCGCGTCTGGGTCGCCTTTTGGCGGAGAAATTCTATCGCAGATAGCATCTAAAATAGCATAAACACCATCGCCCGTTTTTCCACTCGCTAGCATAATTTCTTCGCGCGTGCAACCTAGCAAATCAACCACTTGGTCTTTTACTTCCTCTGGATTTGCTCCAGGTAAATCAATTTTATTTAAAATAGGAATTATTTGTAAGTCGTGCTCTAAAGCCAAATACAAATTAGAAATTGTTTGTGCTTGTATACCTTGCGAAGCATCAACAATAAGCAAAGCTCCTTCGCATGCAGCGATAGAACGCGATACTTCGTAAGAAAAATCGACGTGCCCGGGAGTATCAATTAAATTTAAAATAAACTTTTCGCCTTTGTAAATGTATTCCATTTGTATGGCTTTACTTTTAATGGTAATGCCGCGTTCGCGCTCCAAATCCATATCATCAAGCACTTGCGCTTGTAATTCGCGATTAGTAACCGTTTTTGTATATTCTAATAATCGGTCGGATAAAGTGCTCTTTCCGTGGTCGATGTGGGCAATAATGCAAAAATTCCTAATATTCTTCATAGTGCAAAAATAATAAGATTAGCTTGATAAACACGCTCTTTGGGTATTTAATTTCATTAAAAAAACCATAGACTAAACTATTCTTTAACAAGACGAATGTTTTTTGAACTGATTAAAAAATGTACTTTTGCGCCAAATTCTTTTTTTATGAAAGTTGTAGACCATCTTAAAAACGCAAAAAGCACTTTGTTTTCTATTGAAATTCTCCCTCCTTTAAAAGGGAAAAACGTACAGTCTATTTATGACGGTATTGATCCATTAATGGAATTTAAACCTGCTTTTGTTGATGTTACTTACCACAGAGAAGAATATATTTACAAAAAACGAGAAGGTGGTTATTTAGAAAAAATATCTATTCGTAAACGTCCGGGCACTGTTGGTATTTGTGCTGCTATTATGAACAAATATAAGGTTGATGCCGTACCACACATTATTTGTGGTGGTTTTAGCAAAGAAGAAACAGAAAACGCCCTTATTGATTTACACTTTTTAGGAATTGACAATGTTTTGGCTTTACGTGGCGATTCTATAAAAACAGAAAGTGCTTTTGTTCCAGAACCAAACGGTCATCCGTATGCTATAGATTTAGTGCAACAGGTAGTTGGAATGAACACAGGTGTGTTTTTAGATGAAGATTTGCAAGATGCAAAACCAACCGATTTTTGTATTGGTGTTGCGGGTTATCCCGAAAAACATTTTGAAGCGCCGAATTTAAAAACCGACATGAAATATTTAAAACAAAAAATAGATGCGGGCGCCGAATACATTGTAACTCAAATGTTTTTTGATAACAATAAATATTTTGAATTTGTTGAAAAATGCAAACAAAACGGTATTAACGTGCCTATTATTCCTGGATTAAAAATTATTACCAGCAAAAAACAAGTAACAGGTTTACCAAAAATATTTCATATTGATGTGCCCGAAGAGTTGCACGACGAAATTGAAAAATGCAAAAGCGACAAAGAAGTAAAAGATGTGGGTATTGAGTGGTGTATTAAACAATCGAAAGAATTAATGGCTGCAAAAGTACCATGTTTGCATTTTTATACCATGGGTGTTTCTGAAACTACAAGAAGAGTCGCTGCTGAGATTTTTTAGATGAACAGAAAAGTTTGTTTTGTTTTACTTTTTTGCTCATGTTTTGTTTTTTCATTTGGGCAAAGCGCTTATAAATTAAAGCAACAAGCACTTAAAAGTTTCGAAAGACAAAGTTATAAATCTAGTTTAAACAAGTTTCTCAAGGCAAAGGCATTGGGTGATACTTTGATTGGTTTAAAGTATAAAATTGGTGTTTGTTATGTTGCGTTAGGTGATTATGACAACGCAAATAAATATTTTGCTCAACTAGAAAACTTTATGGTATTTGATAGAGAAAATGCAGAGGGAAATTATTTTGGAACTCGATCTTCTCATTGTTTTCCAGACGCACTAGATGAAATAGCGGATATTGCAGAAATTAACTTTGTAAAACGAAACTATAAGATTACAATCAATTGTTCTAAATATTTATGTAGCTATAATTTTGTTGACGATTACGGGTATACAAGAATAGTTGAGACGTTTTACACAACAAGAAAATATGATAAATGTATTGCATATTGTGAATTAGCATTAAAAAACATTGAGCGTTTTTCATTACAACCAGATGTAGATTGTTTTTTAAGCTATATTGGTCTTTGTTATGTTAGAATGAAGAACCATGTTGTTGCTATTACTTACTTTGATAAAATTATCAATGATATAAATATTAGCGACAAAAGAAAGTCAGCTGCTTACACAAATAAAATATCTTGTTTAATAGAAATGAAACACTATTCTGAAGCTATAAGGATTGCTGAAGAAGGAAAACTGTCTGCTGATTATTTTACAAAAGATAGACGGTTTTTTAAAAGAAAAAAGAGGGAAAGTAGAAGAAACTTACGTTACCAAGAAAAACATTCAAAATGATTTTTATTTATTTAATCTTATTTTTTCAAACTAAAATTTCTAGCCCAATTACTGAGCAAGAATTTAATTTGTTACGCAATAAAAATGGCTGGCGATTAGTTTACGATAAATGTGGCGAACACACAGGAAAACCTAGTGGATATAGTGGTGGTGTTTTTACAAAAGAATCTACAGGCGTAATTCATTTTCAGGTAGATGTTGTTAATGATGAAAGAAAAAAAGAATGGTACTCCAAAGATGGAATTGATGTAAATATAAATGATACGGCATTTTACACAGATATTTCTTTAAGCGGACCAACATCTTTTGCGACAAATGAAGTATTAGTTCCAAGACAAAAAAATCACAATACAGGCAAACTTTTGGTTGATATTAAAACCAGATCGCTTGGTTTTGTGCATTGGCAAAAAACACACGTTAAACCATCAAAAGTAAGCGAATACAAAACACATTGGTTTAAAATAATAGAGATTAACCAAGAGTTTTTGATTTTAGAAAGTAAAACAGAATCTTGTAAAAAAACAGTTAAATTTTTTAGAAACCCCTAATAAAATTTTTCGTTTTTTAATCCCGTTAGGGATAAAATTTTGGTAGATTTATAAAGCGAAATTAAAAGAAGTCCCATAGGGACGTAATTAAAATGCCAAATACCTATACACAAATCCACATTCATTTTGTTTTTGCCGTAAAGCACAGAAACGCGGTTATTAATGATTCTTGGAAAGAAGAATTGTATAAATATATTGCGGGTATTATTCGTAATAACGAACACAAATTAATTGCAATAGGTGGCATGCCCGATCATATTCATATTTTAATTGGTGTTAGGGCTAGTCAATCTATTTCAGATTTAATGCAAGATGTAAAAGGAAATTCATCGAAATGGATTAACGAAAAACGTTTTTTAAACACAAAATTTGAATGGCAAGAAGGGTATGGCGCGTTTTCGTATAGCAAATCGCAAATAAATGATGTGGTCAATTATATTAATAATCAAGAAACCCATCACGCAAAAAAATCTTTTAAAGAAGAATATTTAGAAATCCTCAAAAAATTTGAGGTAGATTACGATGAAAAATATGTTTTTGGTGATTTAATTTAGTCTAATTATATCGTCCCTACGGGACTTTCGTTTAATTTATAATTTTTTCTACCAACATCACGTCCCTACGGGACAAAAATAAACAATTGTTTTTTCGACAAGCATTTCGTCCCTTCATGACGCAAATAAAACAATCCTTTTTTTCTGCAGAGATTATGCCTCTAAGGGACAAAAATAAAACAAGTTGCTACTGAACGTTTTCTCTATTTGCTATTCTAAATTTATTTTTAATTTTACATGCTATGAACAACGATAAAACCAAAAAAACAATCATAATTATTGCTATCGCTTTTAGCGCACTTTCTTTTGTTGCTGTGCTAATTTCTTATGCAATTTCTGGTAATGTAGAGCAATTATACAAACTTGCGCTTCCCTTACTTTTGTTGGTGCTTAACGCTGTTTTATACAAAAAAATGTTTCCTAAAAAACAAGATTAATACAAAAAGTTATTGTAAGGGTAACGTATACCGTGCATTTCTTTTACAACATTGTACAGTGTTTGTTTTAACTCTTCTATATTTTGTTTTTCTGTTGCCGAAATAAAAACTACAGGACTATTTAATGTGTTCATCCAAGTTCTTTTTAACTCCGGCAAACTCATGTTTTCTCGCTTTATCGGACTCAAATCGTCCTCATCTTTTTTTACGAAAGTAAACGCATCTACTTTATTAAAAACTAAAATCGTTTTTTTATCTGCGGCTTTAATATTAGCAAGCGTTTCGTTAACCACTCTAATGTGGTCTTCAAACGATGGGTGAGAAATATCAACAACGTGTACTATAATATCGGCTTCGCGCAACTCATCTAATGTAGACTTAAACGACTCTACCAAATGCGTGGGCAGTTTACGAATAAACCCTACAGTATCCGAAAGTAAAAAGGGTAAATTATCTATCACTACTTTGCGAACAGTTGTATCTAATGTTGCAAACAATTTATTTTCGGCAAACACTTCCGATTTGCTCAACATGTTCATTATAGTTGATTTTCCAACGTTAGTATAACCAACCAAAGCAACGCGAATTAACTCGGCTCTGTTTTTACGTTGCGTTGCCATTTGTTTGTCAATTTCTTTTAAACGCTCTTTTAGCAAAGCAATTTTATCGCGCACTATTCGTCTATCGGTTTCAATCTCTTTTTCACCCGTTCCTTTTAAACCAATACCTCCTTTTTGACGATCGAGATGACTCCACATTTTTGCTAAACGTGGCAGTAAATATTGATTTTGAGCTAAGTCTACTTGAGTTTTAGCATGAGCAGTTTGAGCGCGCTGAGCAAAAATGGCTAAAATTAACGCTGTTCTGTCGAGTACTTTACACTTTAATTCTTCTTCTATATTACGCTGTTGTGACGGAGTTAATTCGTCGTCAAAAACAACCATAGGTATTTCGTAATCTTTAACGTATTGCGCAATTTCCTTAATTTTTCCAGATCCTAAAAAAGTACGAGGTTCTGGCTTATCCATTTTTTGAGAAAATCTACGAACTGCGCCTGCGCCCGCTGTTTCCACTAAAAAAGTTAACTCATCAAGATATTCACTTAATTTTTCTTCGCTTTGCTTTTGAGTAACAATACCCACCAAAACTACTTTTTCAACGTATTTTTCTTCTGTACTATTTTTATCAACCATGGTTAAAATACAAAAACCCGACAAGTATTTGTCGGGTTTTACGACTATTATATTTATTTATTTTCTAAGTGTTAAAATGTACTCTGCAACCGCATCAACTTCTTTTTCTCCTAATGTGCTTTTGTAGCCCGCCATACTTCCTCTTCCATTGTTTACTACAGCAATAATTCCTGTTTTATCTAATTGAGAAGTTGATAAATCAATAGCTCCCGCTAAACCTTTTTTTCCATCTTCGCCATGACACATTGTGCAATTTGCTTTGTAAACAGCGCCACCAAAGTCTATAGGATTTGCTTCTGCACCAACAGTTTCAGTCTCAACCGACTTGCTTGGATACGGTTTCTTCTTAGCCATTTCTGCTAAGCCATAACTCATTACAATTAATAAAAAAGCTACTATTGCTAACGCTTTGTTTCCTTTTTTAAAGGCCACAATAGCTAAAGGAATTGAAGCAACAACAGCAATTAATTTAATTATTTGAAGTGTTTTAATGGCTCCAACTTCTACAAACATCCAAATACCAGTAACTAAAAACACGGTGCTAATAATCATTTCGGGCACTTTCGCAATTTTAGTAACCGTTTTTAAACCTTCGGTTTTATTGGCAAGAAGCAATATTGTTTTTAACAAATACAAAACTAAAAATAGTACTGTAGAAATAATGTGTATTAATTTTAAAGTAGAAAATTCCATTGATTCTTTAGATTTGTAATATTACCATCAAAGATAAAAAAATATTACATTTGTTGAGAGCTCAAAATTAGTCAATGAATAGATTTTTATTTATTTCCGCATTCTGTAGTTTTACTTTGTTGTTTTCATCAGTAAAATCTCAAGAAACTTTCCCGTTTAACGGACCCAAAAACGAAAAACACATTTTATACGCCTTTGTAAACGCAACTGTTTTTGTTGATTATCAAACAAAAATAGAAGGAGCAACACTTTTGGTGCAAGATGGAAAGGTAGTTTCTGTAAGCAAAAATGCTCCGCCCAAAAACGCATTAATTATTGAATCGAAAGGAAAAATTATTTATCCTTCGTTTATTGATGCCTTTACAAATTATGGAATGCCCGAAGTTAAAAAAGGAAAAAGAGAAGATAGAAATCAATTTCTATCTACTAAAAAAGGGGCTTACAATTGGAACCAAGCCATTAAACCAGAAATTAATTCTGCTGAACTATTTACTGCAGATAATGCAAGCGCTGAAACATTTCGCAAACTTGGTTTTGGCGCGGTTCATACGCAAGCATCAGACGGGATTTGTAGAGGCACAGGTGCTGTTGTTTTATTAAGTAACGAAAAAGAAAATACACTTTTTGTTTCTTCAAAATCTAGCGCAAATTATTCGTTCGATAAAGGTTCGTCAACACAAGACTACCCGAGTTCTTTAATGGGTTCTATCGCCTTGTTAAAACAAACTTATTTAGATGCAGAGTGGTATTCTAAAAACGATAAAACAAAAGAAACAAACATTTCGCTCGAAGCATTTAATCAAACGCAAAACTTAACTCAACTATTTGAAGTTAAAGACAAATACAACGTTTTGCGTGCGGTAAAAATTGCAAAAGAATTTGGCAAATCATACGTGTTTAAAACTGCTGGCGACGAATACATGGCTATTAAAGAAATTGCAGAAACAAAATCTAGTTTAATTGTTCCATTAAATTTTCCTGAAGCTTTTGATGTTTCTGATCCTTTAGACGCACATAACATTTCGTTAGAAGATTTAAAACATTGGGAAAACGCGCCATTTAACCCTTACTATTTACACCTAAACAAAATTCCGTTTTCTATTACAAGTGCTGATTTAAAAGAGAAAAAAACATTTTTAACTAAACTTAAAAAAGCAATCGATTGTGGTTTGCCCGTGAGCGAAGCGCTTAAAGCTTTAACGTATTTTCCGGCTAAACAATTAGGTGTAGATAATGTTGTTGGCGCTTTAAAACCAGGCATGTTGGCAAATTTTATTATTTGTAATAACGAGCTTGGTTCGGCTAAATTTAATGTGGAAGAAAACTGGATTAAAGGCGAACAATTTGTAATTGAAAAACCAGAAACTGTTGATATTAGAGGAAAATATGATTTTGTTATAGACAGTAATAAACTTGTATTGACTATTGATGGCGAAAGCAGCAAACCCAAAGCAACGTTTAGCAAAGACACCATTAAATACAAAAGCACAATTTCTATTGAAAGAAAACTAATCAATTTTACTTACGTTGTTGACTCAAAAACCATTCGCTTATCGGGCGAAGTTTTGCCAGGAGACTCCGTTTTAAAAGGCATTGCAATAAACGAAAGCGGAGCACAAAACTATTGGAATGCAAAACTAATTGAATCGAAAAAAACGGAGGCTAAGCCAGATTCAAACTCAACAAAAAAAGAAGAATTGGGTAGTGTTTGGTTTCCAAATATGGCTTATGGTTTTGATACCTTACCAACAAAAAATAATTACCTTATAAAAAACACAAACGTTTGGACGAATGAACAAGAAGGGATTTTAAAAAATTATGATGTACTTGTTCAAAACGGAAAAATTACAAAAATTGACAAAAATATTTCTGCTACGGGTGTAGAAATAATTGATGGAAAAGAAAAACATTTAACCGCAGGAATTATAGACGAACATTCGCACATAGCCATTAGCGGCGGAGTTAATGAGTGGGCACAAGCAAGTAGCGCAGAGGTTTCAATTAGTGATGTAGTGAATCCAGAAGACATAAATATTTATCGTCAATTAGCGGGCGGAGTTACTGTCGCACAATTACTACACGGCTCTGCAAATCCTGTTGGCGGACAATCGGCTATCATAAAATTACGCTGGGGACAAACGCCAGAAAAAATGAAAATTGAAGGTGCTGATGGCTTTATAAAATTTGCTTTAGGCGAAAATGTAAAACAATCTGGCTCGTTGGGTGGTGCTCGTTTTCCGCAAAGCAGGATGGGTGTTGAGCAAAGCTTTTACGATATTTTTATTCGTGCAAAAGAATACGAATCGCAAAAAAATAATGCTCTAAAAAACAAAACAGCGTTTAGAAAAGATTTAGAATTAGAAACTATTTCTGAAATTTTAAATAAAAAACGTTTTATAACGTGTCACTCCTATGTGCAATCAGAAATTAATATGCTAATGCACGTTGCCGACTCTATGAAATTTAGAGTAAATACGTTTACCCATATTTTAGAAGGCTACAAGGTGGCAGATAAAATGAAAAATCATGGTGTGGGCGCATCTACTTTCTCTGATTGGTGGGCTTATAAATTTGAAGTGATGGATGCAATACCTTATAACGCAGCTTTATTAACGCAGCAAGGTGTTGTTACCGCAATAAATTCTGACGATGCTGAAATGGCTCGTCGCTTAAATCAAGAAGCGGCTAAAACAGTTAAGTATGGCGGATTATCAGAAGAAGAAGCTTTAAAAACAGTTACGCTTAATCCTGCAAAATTATTGCATTTAGAAGCTAAAATGGGTTCTATAAAAGTGGGTAAAGATGCTGATATTGTTTTGTGGACAAACAATCCACTAAGTGTTTATGCTAAAGCAGAAAAAACTTTTATTGATGGTGTTTGTTTATACGACAGAACAAAAGAAGAAACAATCAAACAACAAAACAACAACGAAAGACAACGTATTATTCAAAAAATGATTGATGCAAAAAGTGGTGGTGAAAAAACACAAAAAGCAAATTCAAAAAAACAACAATACCACTATCACTGCGATAGTTTAGAAGAATATTACTATGAATAAATTTTTATTTTATTTCCTTCTGCTTTGTGTAGCAAGTGCTTCAGCAAATAATCCTGCACCAAAACAAAGCAAATCTATTTTGCTAAAAGGCGGAATATTACACGTTGGTAATGGTGTAAAAATCGACAATTCTGTTGTTGGGTTTAAAAACGGAATTATTACTCACGTTTCGTCTATTGCCGAAAATAAAATAAACGAAAAAGATTTCGACACGATAATCAACATTCCTAATCAACACATTTATCCTGGATTTATTGCGCCAAACAATATTCTTGGTTTGCAAGAAATTGAAGCTGTAAGAGCTACCAACGATTTTGCAGAAACAGGAGAAATGAATCCTAATGTAAGAAGTATTATTGCATACAATGCCGAATCTAAAATTGTTGAAACAGTAAAAACTAACGGCGTTTTGTTGGCACAAACTACACCTCGTTATGGAGCAATTGCTGGCACTTCGTCTGTTGTTCAATTAGATGCGTGGAATTGGCAAGATGCTGTTGTATTGGAAGATGACGGAGTACATTTAAATTGGCCAAGTTTTTATACACCAACAAAATGGGGAATGAAAGGCCCCGAAGAATTTGAAAAAAATAAAAATTACGAAAAATCAATAGACGAATTAGCTCTGTTTTTTAAAGAAGCGACTGCTTATTGCGCTAACCAAAACACGGAAAAAAACCTTCGTTTTGAAGCCATGCGCTCAGTAATTAATGGCTCTAAAAATCTATATATCAGAGCTAACGAAGTAAAAGAAATTACTGAAGCTGTACGTTTTGCGCAAGAGCAAAAAATTAAAAAAATTGTTTTGGTTGGCGGAAAATATTCGTATTTGTGCACTTCTATTTTAAAAGAAAATAATATTCCGGTTATGGTTGGTCGTGTACACGATTTACCAGAACGCGCTGATGATGATATTGATTTACCATTTAAATTACCTTATTTATTAGCAAAAGAAAATATACTTTTTTGCTTACAAAACGAAGGTGATATGGAAGCCATGAATGCACGTAACTTGCCTTTTTTAGCCGGAACAGCTGTAGCATTTGGCTTGACTTACGAGCAAGGTGTGTCTGCCATTTCGTTAAACGCTGCTAAAATTTTAGGCATAGATAAAAAATATGGTTCGGTAGAAATTGGTAAGTCGGCAACACTTTTTATTAGTAATGGCGATGCTTTAGATATGAAATCAAACCAACTTACTTTTGCTTTTATTGACGGAAGAAAAGTTGATTTAAAAAACTTTCAACAAAAGCTTTACGAAAAATATCAGGATAAATACAAACAACAAAACAACTAATAACGTTCCGTGCGTATAGCTTTTTTTCTCCTTTTTATTTTATTTAGTTTCTCTGCTCATTCTCAAAAAAATATTGAAGCAACTAAGAGTAACGAAAAAATAATTTTAGATGGTTTGCAAAACGAAGCTATTTGGATCGCTGCAGCTGTTGCCTCAGACTTCTCGCAAACTCGCCCCAAACCAGGAGAACAAGCGTCTCATAAAACAGAAGTAAAAATAATTTACGACGATTATGCCTTGTACATATCCGCGATATGTTATGATACACCTGAGCATGTTTCTAAAACGCTTTCGCAACGCGATGATTTTAATCCGAACATCGATAATTTTCAAGTAACGTTAGATACCTACAACGACGACCAAAATGGTTTTGTTTTTGGCGTGAGTAGCGCAGGTGTGTTATACGATTCTAAAATTTATATTGGCGACGAAAGCCCTGAATTAAACATGGTTTGGGACGCTGCAGTTGTTAGAAACGAAAAGGGTTGGCAACTTGAAATGAAAATACCCTACTCTGCTATTCGCTTTGCAAAAAAAGAAGAACAAAATTGGGGCATTAATTTTTTTAGACACATTTGTAGATACCGCGAAGAATCGAATTGGAACCCAATAAAACCAGATTTTGAAAACAGAGTGGCGCAATGCGGAAACTTAAAGGGAATCAAGGGAATTGAGCCTCCCGTTCGCTTGGCTTTTATACCCTATGTTTCGGGTTATGTTAATCATTTTCCAAATCCTGATGGTAAGGATTTATCGTATTCGTATAATGGCGGAATGGACATTAAATACGGAATTAACGAAGCGTTTACGCTTGATATGACACTTGTTCCCGACTTTGGACAAGTTGTGTTTGATAGTCAGGTTTTAAATTTAAGTCCGTTCGAAATTCAATTTAACGAAAACCGCCAATTTTTTACTGAAGGAACAGAATTGTTTAATAAAGCTGGCTTGTTTTACAGCCGAAGAATTGGCATACAAGCGCCATACAGTGTTTTAAGCACACTGCTACAACCCAACGAACAACTGAGTAATTTACCCGAAAACACTCAGTTGTATAACGCAACAAAACTATCGGGAAGAACAAAAAAAGGATTGGGAATTGGTGTATTTAATGGTTTAACCGCTCCACAATATGCAACCGCAATTAATTTAGATTCTGCCACAAGTAGAACCATAAAAACAACTCCGCTTTCTAATTACAATGTTTTTGTGCTCGATCAAAATTTAAAAAACAATAGCTCTGTAACGCTTACCAACACAAACGTTTGGCGCGAAGGAAATTTTTACGATGCAAACGTAACAGGATTAAACACAAAATTTAACAACAAAAGCAACAACTATTATGTAAGCACAAACGCAGCCTTGTCGCAAAAAATTTACACCACAAACACAAGCGTTGGCCATAATTTTGGAGTAGAAGCGGGTAAACAAAAAGGAACCTTTATTTATAACGCTTCGTACTTTGAAGAATCGAACACATACGACCCAAACGATTTAGGATACAACGCCAACAACAATAAAAGAAGCGTGTTTGGAAGTTTTGGTCACCGTATTTTTGAACCATTTTGGAAACTAAATCACATCAACACAAGTATCGATTTTTCGTATAACCGACTTTATTTTCCAAATGTTTACACCTCAACATTTATTAGTGCAAACACGTATTTAAGCAACAAAAAATTTCATTGGGCTGGGTTTAATGTAGATGTTACACCTACCGAAAGGCACGACTACTTTGAATCGCGAACGACTGGCGCTTTTTTTATACGTCCTAAATTTATAAACGTTGGTGGTTGGCTTTCTACCAATTATCAGAAAAAATTTGCCTTTGATGTTGGCGGAAATTACTTTTTTATAAAAGCCAACAACTGGCAAGATTACAGCTACAGAGCAGGAATTAGAGTAATGGCAACCGATAAATTATTAATTAACTACAACTGGGATCAGTCCTTTATTTTTGGCGAAAGAGGCTTTGCTGTTGCTTTTGGCACTCCTGTTCAAACCACCAATGCTATTGTTTTTGGAATTAGAAACCGTGTAGATTTTGTAAACACACTTAACTTTAGTTACACGCTAACAAACCGCATGGGCTTGAGTTTTAGAATGCGTCATTATCGTTCGGCAATACAGTATAGTTCGTTTTACGATTTACAAAGTAACGGGCGTTTAGTAGAAAACAACTTAACAGGTTTAGATAGCGATGGAGAATCGGCTTACAACACCAACTTTAACGCATTTACCATTGATATGGTTTACCGTTGGGTATTTTTGCCGGGTAGCGAAATAAATGTCGTTTGGAAAAACGCTATTTTTTCGAGTGATAAAAAATATGCAGAAAGTTATTTAACTAATTTACAAAGCACATTTGCTTACGACCAGCTCAATAGTTTTTCTATAAAAGTTTTGTATTGGTTAGATTATTTAAGCATTAAACCCAAAAAAAAATAACATGAAACAGTTGGTTTTGTTAAGCATAATTTTATTATGCTGTATAAGTGCAAAAGCACAGCGTAAATCGTTTCAAATAGATTCTGTTTATACTATTGCTGTTAAAGATACTTTTTGCTTAACTGAAGCAAATTTTTGTTGGGTATTTAATTATCATTCGCATAAAAACTACGCCGATAAAAACGAAAGTGTTTTAATTTGCGATTTTACTTGTATTAAAAACAATGTAGCAGAAAATAAACATTTAGTTTTTGATGGCGAGCCACCCTACACTTGGAAATACGATAACTACTTGTTCACAATCCTCGAATACGATTACGACACTTTTATGAAAGTTCGAACGAGCATAGTGCGTGAATAAACTTAATGCTATTATACGACACAATTACTATTACACCTAATTTTTTGTTTTTGGTATGTTTGTTGTAACCTTTAGTCGAAAAGAACGTATTTGCTATTATAATGCTGTTATTTTTGCACCGCAATGACACAAGAAAATAAAGATCAAAAACCTGTTTCTACCTCTCGTTACCTCAACTTTGTGAGTATTAACGACTTACGTGAAAAAGAGTTAGAAGGTGCACAACTTAACGAAAAAGAGTTGCGTGCTTTACACAATTTTGATAAATACAGAATAGCGGAATTATCTAAAATAAAAGATGAAAAAGCATATCACCAGCGTTTTTCTCAGTTGCGTATTACCGCACAGTTAGTTTCTTTCGAAGACTTTTTAAGCGAGAAATATTCTTTGTAAAAATTTAATTATAAAAAAAGAGCGAGAAAATTCTCGCTCTTTTTTGTTATTTATTTATCACAATTCTGTGTTGTGAGTTTATATTTCCTTGTGTAATTTTTACAATGTAAACACCTTGTTTAAATCTATCGTCAACATTAATTTTTGTTTTGTTGTTAGACGTTTTTTTGGTGTAAACGATTTGCCCAAAAGTGTTGTATAAACTAATTTCTACAGACTCGTTGTTATTTGCTGTTTCTACTAAAATATAATCAACACTTGGGTTGGGATATACTTTATGTGTTGTTGCTGTTAGAGCATTGTTTTTAATTGCTACAGTTTCATTAGGGTCTAAAACACCATTACCATTTGTATCGCCGGCTATTTCTGGACTTGTAATTGTTCCATCGCCATTTATATCTCCTGCTAATTCTGGGCTGGTTATAATACCATCGCCGTTCGTATCTCCTGCTATCGCTGTTATTATTAAATTAAGTGTTGCCACACTATCACAACCCGCAGCGTTTGTTGCTAAATATGTTTTAGAACCTGATGTTGTAAAGGTTGTTCCGTTCCACAAATAAGTTGCAAATGCAACATACGATGTTAAACTTGTGGTGGGATGTTTTACAAGCACTACATGACTTGCTGTGTTTGAGCATCCTGTTAAGGTTGATAATCCGGTTACCTCATAAGTTGTATTTGTTGTAGGCGAAACGCTATTATCTATCGTGTTTGGTCCTGACTCCCAAATATAAGTATCGGCACCATTACCAGTTAAAGTAATGGTGTTTCCGCTGCAAACTGTGTTTGCTCCGCTTATAGTTATGTTTGGCAACGCTGTTCCGTCGTTTACAACATTAGTTAAAACAAACTCACAGCCATTTACATCAGTTATGGTTGATACATAGGTACCGGTTGCTAAGCCCGTTATATCTTCATTTGTTGATGAGTTATTCCAATCATAAGTATATGGGCTTGTTCCTCCTGATGCTGTTAATTTTACTGAACCATTATCTCCTCCAACACAACTTACGTGTGTAATTGTACTTATTACAGAAACGTTAACAATCTCAACAACCACAAAACCACAAGCGCCTAGGCTTGCACAAGCTCCTTCTCCTCTTACGTAATAAGTAGTGGTTGCTGTTGGTGTTACGCTTATACTTGTGCCGGAACCTATCGATGTGCCTCCGCAAGCTGCTTCATACCATTGCCAATTTGTAGCTGAGTTTAAAGAACCGCTGGCAATAGTTAAAGTAACTACTGCGCTAGCACACAAAGAAACATCGCTAGCAGAAATAGTCGGAACTGAGGCGTTATTACATGTTCCTATAAAATAAGGAAAGGCTTTGGTTTGATTATAATATGCAATACCTACACCCGTGCCCATTGGTATCATAGACAAATAATGCCCCCCTACATTTCCAAGCGCATCAAGAATAATAGGTGTGTCCCAGGTAGTACCGCCGACATCGCTTGAACGCACATATTTTAAATCTTGATTTGTTGCATCATAATAGGAAATAGCAGGATTACCGTTTATTACTTGTAGCGCTGTGAATTGGCCTACGGTTCCTGTTGCATCAATAGTTATGGCTGCACCCCATGCTGTACCGCTAGCATCGGTTGCGCATATAAATTTTAAATCACCATTCCCTTGATGGTAGTATGAAATAGCAGGATTGCCATTTATTATCTTGAGTGACGTATAGTCTCCTACATTTCCCGTTACGTCAATAGCAATAGCAGCGCCCCAAGTTGTACCGCTCACATCATTTGCACGTATATATTTTAAATCCAAAGCTCCACCATACGAAATGGCGGGATTGCCATTTATTACTTGAAGGGAGGTGTGTTGCCCTACAACTCCTGTTGCATCTATAATAACAGGTGTGCCCCAGGTTGTACCGCTTGCATCGCTTGCTCGTACATATTTTAAATCTCCATTAGTAGCATCATAATATGAAACAGCGGGGTTACCATTTACTATTTGTAGTGAGGTGTATTGCCCAACATCTCCTGTAGCATCTATAATAACAGGTGTGCCCCAGGTTGTGCCGCTGGCATCAATTGCTCGTACATATTTTAAATCTTGATTTGTTACATCATAATAGGAAATAGCAGGATTACCGTTTATTACTTGTAGTGCCGTGAATTGGCCTACGGTTCCTGTTGCATCAATAGTTATAGGTGCATCCCAAGTTATGCCGCTAGCATCGTTTGCGCGGACATATTTTAAATCCGAATTCGTACCATCACAATACGAAATAGCGGGATTACCGTTTATTATCTGAAGTGATATAAATTGCCCTACATTTCCTGTTGCATCAATACTAATGGATGAGCCCCAAGTTGTGCCGGTAGCATCAGTAGCGCGTACATATTTTAAATTTCCATTAGTTGCATCAAGATACGAAATGGCAGGATTGCTATCTACTATTTGTTGAGATGTAAACCCCCCAACATTATCTGTTCCATCAATAATAATAGGTGTGTCCCACGTTGTGCCGCTGGCATCAATTGCAGATACATATTTTAAATCTCCATTACCTTGATGATAATACGAAATGGTCGGTAAACCATTTACCACCTTGAGAGAGGGATAATACCCAACATCTCCAGTTGCGTCTAGAATAATAGCTGTTCCCCAGCTTGTACCTGTGATGTCAGTTGCGCGAATATATTTTAAATCTTGATTAGTAGCGTCATGGTAAACAATGGCTGGGTTGCCATTTATGATTTGGAGCGAGCAATAACGCCCTACAATTCCTGTTGCATCAATAGCAATTGGTGCGTTCCAAGTTATGCCACTAACATCACTTGCGCGCACATATTTTAAATCTCCATTAGTTTGATCATTATAAGAAATAGCGGGATTGCCGTTTATTATTTGAAGTGATGTATGATTTCCTACGTTTCCCGTCGCATCAATAGCAATAGCAGCATCCCAAGTTGTACCGTTAGCATCATTTGAACGTATATATTTTAAATTCGAAGAACCGACATACGAAATAGCTGGATTACCATTTATTATTTGGAGTGAGCTGTATAGCCCTACAGGACCTGTTGCATCAATTGTAATGGCTGTGCCCCAGGTTGCGCCACTAGCATCGTTAGCGCGCACATATTTTAAATCGAAATTAGTGCCATCATAATACGAAATAGCGGGATTACCATTTACTATTTGGAGTGAAGGCATGTGCCCCACATCACCAGCCGCATCTACAACAACAGGTGTGCCCCAAGCTGTACCTGTAGCATCTGTAGCGCGCACATACATTAAACTTTTATGCGTATAATCATAATAACACATAGCAGGGTTGCCATTTACAACTAAAAGAGAAGTGTATTGCCCTATATTACCACCTGTACCAACTGGGCTTTCAGCAATTACTGGCGCTAACCAGGTTTGGGCTTTTACGTTTGTAAAAACAAATACAAAACTAAACACTACTAATTTTAATAATCCTTTCATTCTCTCTTTTTTGTTATTTACTTATCACAATTCGATGTTGCGAATTTATATTCCCTTGCGTTATTTTTACTACGTAAACACCTTGTTTAAATCTATCATCAACATTAATTTTTGTTTTGTTGTTGGTTGTTTTTTCGATGTAAACAAGTTGCCCAAAAGTGTTGTATAAGCTAATTTCTGCTGGTTGGTTATTGTTAGCTGTTTCTACTAAAATATAATCAACACTTGGGTTGGGATACACCTTTGTTTGTTGCATTACTTGCATTTTTTCTGCAATAGAAACAGTAGAAGGCACAATATAAACTGAATTAGAATCTACATAATAATCTAAATGAGTTGTGTCTTGATCTCCAGAAATTGTTGCGGTGTGTATGGATGACATACCAATACCTGGTAAATCTACTTTTACATCATAAGAACCCGAAACAACATTACTAAAAATATAAGTCCCTAGTGGCTCACCCGTTACAGTAGATGTAGGTGTAACAGCAATAATAATTCCGCCTGGATTTTGTTCTAAGCTAACATCAACACCAGGAATTGGATCGCCCAAAGCATCAGTTTTTCCGCTACCATAATTAACCCCTCTATAAACTCCACCCGATATTGTTCCTTGTCCTGTTAATGCTGGATAAGGATTTGTGTTTACGTTTTTATTGGTTTGGTTTACACCACATGTTAATGATAATAATGTTGCATCTTGCCACAATTGAACATCTCCAAAATAAGCTCCAGGGTTATTGCTAACACTTGGCTTTGCTTGAATAATATAATCGCCCAACGGAATAGTTGTAAATGTGTAAGTTCCATCAGCATTAATATTTACTTCCTGTTCAACATCCATTCTATAAATAGGATTGTATTTGTATAAACTCACTTTACCACCAGCAACTAATACAGAGTTGCTTAATACAGCTCCATCTATATTTGGATCTGGTAAAATAGTAATTGTTTGAGCATCGCTAATGTTCGCGGGGTTAGTTGCTATAACTCGCACAGAATAATTTCCCGCAGTCATTGTTAATGGCAATGTAGCGTTAACTGTTCCTGTTGCGGTGCTAATTGTTGTGCCAATAACAAAAGGGTTTGCAAACGAACCTAAATTATCTGATAATTGTAATTTGAATTCGTTTCCACTTAAATAATTATCGGTTGTGTAACTTGCTACAAAGGTATTTCCTTCACAGTAATTTCCTGTTCCAACAGAATTAAGGAGTATTGGTTGCACCATGTAAACATGATAATCTTCTGTTTCACCATAACCATAAGTACCGCAAGGTAAAATCTCTGTTTCGCTTGAAGATTCAGCTAAAACTACACGCATTTTGGTTTCTCCAAAACTAGTTGTTGATGGTATTGTAACAGAATAAGTAAGTACTTCAGATACTATTCCACCTGTTGTAGGACCAATAAAACCAATATCTTCACCTAAATCATCAAAATCTCCATCAATATTATAATCGATAAACAGTTTTGCATGTCTTGGATAATCGCTACCACAACTTCCTGTTTTTAAGGCAAAGGTATAAGTGGAGTCTGGATAAATGTTTGTTTTAATGTTTGAATAATCGGTATACACCGGACAATCTGCTGCAAATGAATTATGTATAGTATTAAAGCCAACACTATCAATTTTAGAATCTTCATCATTACTAGCATAAGATTGACAATAACAATCTAAAACAGATAAATTTACTTGAACAGGATTTGAGTATGAAAAAGAAGAGCTGTTTGTGCAAGTAACTAAAGCTCTGTATTGCGTAGTGTAGGTAATTATTTCTGTAGTATAATTAACACCATCATATCCAATTCCAGTTGTAATTGTGTTCCAAGTAGTTCCAGCATCAATTGATTGTTGCCATTGGTAGGTAAGTCCTAAGCCGCTAGTTGCTCCTACTAAACTTAATTCTGTTGAGCCACCAGTTGTTGAGCAAACAGATAAATCACCAGTTACATATCCTGCATCAGGAGCGCCTGAACAAGGTGTAAAATTTACTTTTTGTAAATTAATATCTTCTGGGCCACTAATGTTTTCAGAGGCCATATAAAATTCGTTTTTATACTCAATAGATATTGCGCTTTGTAGTTCTGTAGTATTTCCAAAACCATCGTCAGTAGAAGTATTAAAATTATATCCATCACTTGTTCTTAACACTTTTCCATAAAAACCTTGACCACTGTCTGTTTTAATAGAAACAACTAAGTTCCCAGCAGAAGAATTAAGATCGGATATTTTTTGAGAAAATAAAGCAGGATTTGTTTTTGCTATTAAACTTGGCGCAGTAACTTGTATGAAATTTATTCCGTCTCCGGACTTCCATAATTGTGGACCATCAATATAATTTTCCGTTCCTATAAAAAGTGTGTCGTTGTGAACAACAGCAGCTGTATAGCTAGAATTATTTATGTTTCCAAAACCTTGAGAAATACTTGAAACTAGACTCCAGTTGGCACCATCAACGGTTTTGTGTAAAAACCCAAGATCAGTTATGGAGTAGAGTGTATCAGCTAATTGTACGAATTTTGTAAGTTTACCTAAACCAGATGGAACGTTGCATAAAGTCCAATTGTTTGGACCGGTAACATCGTAAGGTGTGCGGTAAACACGCGCTTGTGTGCCTGAGCTAACATCAGTAGTACTTATGTATAAATAATCGTTGAACTCAATTATCGCATAAGCACCTCGCTCTTCGTTACCCATGCCGATGTAATTTATTTTTGTCCAACTTCTACCATCAACAGAACGGTATACAGTTGGCATTCCGTTACTATCATAGTTGGCGCTGTCTTCAACGGCAGCAATGTAAAAATAACCAGGTCCTTTGGTGGTTGTGGTCATTGCCTCAATTGATTTTGCTTGACCATTAGAATAACTTAAAGTAGGCATTGCCTCAATCCAGTTAGCATCGCCAGAAACACCGTTACCAGTTTTTAAAAACGACGGATTATCACCCTCGCCAGAATAAGCTTCGCCACTACCAATTGAAACATACAAGCTATCCTTAAATACTGCCATGCAGCGAATATTGTTTGAATTATTATCGATTTTGTTTTGGTGTATTCTCGACCAAGGGTCTTGAGCAAACGAGTTATTAATAAATGCAAAAGCAATTAGTATTAAAAATAGTAGTTTTTTCATTTTGAATCTTTGTAAATAGTCGACAAAAGTCGGTTATTTTTAGCTAAAATGAAAACTATTTAACACTAATAAATATTTACGAGTTAAAGGTACTGATGCTGAATTACTTACTTTTTAATTAAGCGTGCTAAATAAAAACCATCGGTTCCTACCTCGTCGGGCCAAAAACGAGCTTCCTTTTCAAGTTCCCAACCTGGGTTTTCGTTAATAAAACGCTCTACTTGTTTTTCGCCTTCGCTTGGTAAAACGCTACAAGTTGCGTAAACAAGCTTGCCGCCAACTTTTACCATTTCGCTGTATTTGGTTAAAATATCGTATTGTTGTTCTAAAACTCGCGTAATATCTTCTTGTTTTAAACGCCATTTTGCATCGGGATTTCTTCGGTAAACACCTGTTCCTGTGCATGGAGCGTCAATCAAAACTCTATCAGCTGTTTCTTTTAGTCGCTTTATTACTTTGGTGCTATCAATTTCTTTGGCCTCAATAATGCTTGCTCCTGCACGAGCTGAGCGGCGTTTTAATTCTTGCAATTTATAGGCTTTTGTATCTAAAGCTATAATTTTACCCTTGTTTTGCATTAATGCGGCAAGATGTAAGGATTTTCCTCCCGCTCCTGCGCACGCATCAATTACGCGCATGCCCGGTTGCACATCTAAACCAACGCTTACTTCTTGCGAGGCTGCATCTTGCAACTCAAACCAACCATTTTTAAAGGCTTCTGTTCTAAACAAGCCGCCATAAGTAATTACATCGTATGCATAATACGAAACATCGTTTTTTTCGATTTGAATTTGTGCTTCGTTTAAAAACTCAAAA
Source organism: Bacteroidota bacterium (assembly GCA_040385525.1). Taxonomy (GTDB): domain Bacteria; phylum Bacteroidota; class Bacteroidia; order UBA4408; family UBA4408; genus JAZKHE01. Next base: position 28,937 of record JAZKHE010000002.1, on the reverse strand, counting down.
AACTCTGTAGTGCTTGCTTTTAAAGGGTTTAATCGAACAGTGTGTGGCGCTGTTCCGTTAAGCGAAGCCAATACTTTTTCCCATTTGTGGGGAATTTCTTTTTTAAACAACTCTGCTTGCCAATCGGGAAACGAATAATAGACAGCGGGTGATTTTTTAAAACGAATTAAACGTTCTTTTAATTTTTCGTTGTTATCGTGTTTTGTTTTGTTGCTTAACCATTCCCAAACATCAATTAAATCGTAAAAATTTCTAAAAATTTCTTTGTCTTGTAAACCTTCTAAAGCAACTAAAAGTCGCCAGTTTTTAAGCATTCCGTTTATGGTTTCAACAAAAGTTCTTTTTTCGTAACCACGCCATTTTTTATTCTTTTTAAAAATTTTTTCAATGGCTTTGTCTAAATAAGTTCCTTCTTTAAAAACAGCCTCAACAGCCTCTTTTAATTGTGCTCTAAAGTGTTTTTTTTGGCGCTCTACTGTTTGCGGATTTACCTTTTTTAAATATGGATTTGGTGTTTTTGCGTATGTTTTATTCTGTGCTGGTTTCCTCTGTTCTGGCTTCTTCATTTGGTTTTGTTTTTATTTGTTGCAAATTGCTTTGCTCAATTTCTACGGTAGTTTCTTTTTTAGTTAAATATTCGGTTCGGTATACTTGCAATAAAATCAAGAAATATGAAATTAGTAGTGGGCCAAAAATAATTCCCGGTATACCAAACCACTCCAATCCTATAATTACCCCAAAAATAGTGATTAATGGATGAACATCGGCAAACTTTTTTTGAAGCATAAAACGAAACACGTTATCAATGTTGGTAATAACTAAGCTTCCGTAAATTAAAATGGCGGTTCCTTGCCAATGCAAACCAATAGAATATTGATACATAGCGGCTGGAAACCAAATTAATGCTGAACCCACAAACGGAATAAATGAGAAAAAACCACACATTATTCCCCAAAAAAACGGTTCTTTTAATCCAAAAAACCAAAAACCAATAAATGCAACTATACCTTGAAGCATTGCCAACAATGGCGCTCCGATAACATTGGAATACGTTTGCGATTTTAATTCTTCACGAAATAAATCGATGCTTTTTTGTGTAAAAGGCAATATGTGATTTAATTTTTGTCCTAAATTACCAATTGACGACAATAGGTAGAACAATACAAAATACATAATTGCAATGTCTGCAAAAATTGAAAGTGTTTCTGATAAAAAACCTGGCAACACATTTGCGCCAAAGGTTTGAATTTTTTGAATAGTTTCTTCCGAAAAAACATCAAAACCAGTAACATTTACAATATAGTTTTCGAGTTGAATAGCTGTTGCTTGAATATCGGTATGGTTTAAAACCGAATTTATTTTTTTTGCTAACAAATACGTTAAACCAAAAACAGGCAAAAGAATTATCAAAAAAGAAATAAGCATAACAACTACTGCCGCCAATTTTCGCGATAGTTTACCTTTTGTTACAAACCAATTCATTAATGGGCGACAAGCAATATAAAAAATTACTGCGCCCAAACCTGCAACAATAAATTTGCTTAGCGAAAAAAGTAAAAAACTCGCAAGAAGAACAATAATGCCTAAAACGGCTAATTGTTTTAATTTATTTGAATCGAGTATGCTCATAATTTTACCAAAGATAAAAAAAGCATTTAGTGTTTGTTTGGCATAAAGTATATTTATTTATAAATTGCGACATGATTCCTTACGAATATAACACTATTATAAACCTTGGTGGGTTTAATATTACTGAACCAGTAACCACTTTTACCGATTTTTTTATTTCTTCGGTTGCTTTTTTTATTTGTCACCGTTTTAAAAAACATACTGATAAAAAACACATTTTGTTGTGGAATTTATTTTTCTTTTTTATTGGTGTATCTAGCTTAACTGGCGCATTTTCGCATGGTTTAAAGTATTATATAAACGAACGTACATTTGTTTATTTGTGGTTAACCATGCAAATTTTAACGTGTGTGGCTATGTTTTTTGCTCAAAGAGCAACAATTGAAACCTATTCTAAAAACACCGACAACGAAGATTTTTTAAAAAATCTAATCTTTTTTCAGCTCATCGCTTTTATTTTAGCTGTGTTTTTGTTTAAAAACTTTTTGGTTGCTGTTATTGTAACCGCAATTTCATTAATGCCAATAATGATTAAAAATTTTGGGAATTATTTTTCTTCTAAATCAAAATCAAGTTTGTGGTTAGCTATAGGGATTTCTATTAATTTTTTACCCGCTATTATAAACGGAGCTAAATTATCAATTGGAGATTGGTTTAATCACAAAGATATTTCGCACTTATTAATTGCTTGTAGTATTAGTGTTATGGCGTTTGGCGTGCTTTATAAAAAGAAAATTCAACCAACAAAAAACTAATTACTTTTTATTAAGTTTTGGATCAATTGCAAAAGCTTTATCGTAATTAATTTTTGCTTTGTCTTTTTGCCCCATTCTATCGTAAGTTATAGCCAAATTCATATACGACTTTGCTTCGTTTGGTAATAAGTTTTGTGCTTTTTCAAAACTATTAACGGCGTTTGTAAAGTCGTTTTTCATGGCGTAACAAATACCTAAATTTTCCCATGCAGCAGCGTCGTCTGGTGTAAACTTTACAGCATTACTTAGATAATAAATTGCCTTTTCATAATCGTGTTTGTATTGTCCGTAAAGTGTGCCAATAGCTGCTTGCGATTTAATATGTGTTGGATACATACTTAAAACAGTTTCCAGCGATTTAATTGCGGAGTCAGGCTGATTTAATTCTTTATAAATTAATCCTAAATTATAAAAAGCATGATGAAACAATGGGTTTATTTGAACCGCTTTTGTGGTTTGCACTTCAGCCATCCGCATGTATTTTAAAAACTCTGGATTGCTTTGTTCTTTGTGCATTTTTAAATACAACTCGTTTCCATAATAATAACGAGCCTTTGCACTATTAGGAACATTTTGTACGTCTGCTGCAAACAAAGTTAAATTATCTTTCCAATCGGGATTACGCGCAATTGTTTTGTAAGAAAACAAAACCAAAATTAACACTGTTGGTACTGCCCAAAGCGGTGTAATTTTTAACGATTTTGTTTCGTGCTTTTTTTCGTAATATTGGTATGCGAAGGCTACTACAGCTAATAACATTCCTAACGACGGCAGGTATAAAAAGCGCTCGCCCATGGGTGCGCCAATATTAAAAAGTATGTTTGAAACGATTGATATGCTGGCTAAAAAAAACCAAATACCAAACATTACAATGTTTTGTTTTTTTATGTTTACAATAGCATAATATAACAATGCACAATATGCTAAAAATGGAATTATAAATTTAAAGCTCGAAAAACCAATTAACGGTATTTGATTGTAAGAATAATCGCTTGACAAGGGATGTGGTAAAAACACTAAGGTTAAGTATTTACCTAGTATGTGAACAATTGTTGCATACTTTTCGCTAAAGCTTGCACTAACAAAAGGGTTTTCCATAATATCGGCGTTTGTTCTGTCGCCAATAATACCAACCAAACTGGTTCTTACCACCAACCAAACCAATGCAACAACCATAAAAGGAATTGTTGCTTTTATTATTTCTTTTTTTGTAATCGCACTAAAAACAGCTAATGCCAAAGGAATAATAAATAAAAATGTAATTCCGTTTTCTTTTGCGGTAAGCGAAATCGCATAAAAAACAACGCTAATTACCAAGTGTTTTGTTTGTTTGGTGCTGGTGTGTTTAAACAAATAATAAAGCGATGCCATAATTGCTAAAAAACACAAAATTTCGTCGCGGCTTTTTATATTAGCTACTACTTCGGTATGCAAAGGGTGAGCAATAAAAAGCAATGTTGTAGTTAGTGTTAACAAGGGTTTTGTGGGCATCATTATTTGTAATGCGGCAAGCAAAACAATGCCTGTTAATCCGTATAAAACAATATTTATAACATGACCTACTTGCGGATTTAAACCAAACAATTCGTATTCTATAGCAAACATAACCACAGAAAGTGGTCGCCAACGACCGCCGCCTAGCTCTAGTGCTTGACCATAAACTCCAACAAAAAAATCTTTGGTTAGTAAATCAGGAATTCCTTTTAGGCCTTGTAATGTAAACTTGTTTCCGGTAATGGCAACAGCATCATCAAAAGCATAACCGTGTTGCCAAGTGTTTAAATACAACACTACACCTAAAACAAAAACTACTGCATAATGAAGTTTTGAAAATTTAAATTCCGCAGCTATTATTGTTTTTGCGGGTTTAATTTGAATTGGTTTTTTTACGCTTTTTTGAACTTGTTTTGCCATAATTATACACCGCAAAAATATAAATTATTTTTTGCTGAAATTTTAAATCTTTACTCCAAACACACAAACATCATCTATTTGTTCGATACTACCTTTCCACTTACTAAACTCTTGCTCCAAAATATCGTGTTGTTCGCTCATTGTTTTGTTTTGAACGGAAATTAATAATTGTTTTAGTTGAGCTGCTTTATATTTTTTTCCTGAATCGCCACCAAACTGATCTTGAAAACCATCCGTAAAAATGTAAATTGAATCTCCTTTTTGTAGCAAAAATTGGTGTGTTGTAAAAGGTTTAGGATTTATAAATTTACCGATTGGTTGTTTATCTGCTTTTGTTTCTATTATCTCTCCATTTCTTATAATCCAAAGCGGATTATTTGCGCCCGCCCAACTAAGCGTTTTTCCTTCAATACAACATAAAGAAATATCCATTCCGTCTTTTACCTCATCAGCACTTTTTTCAAATTCTTGAATTACAATTTCTCTTGTTTTGTTTAAAATTTCGCAAGGGTTTGTATGTCCATATTCTCTAACAGCTCTGTTTAAAGCGTTGTTGCAAACCACCGAAACCATTGCGCCGGGCACACCATGACCAGTACAATCTGCCGCAGCAAACATAATTTTTTCGTCTTTTTGTTCGAGCCAATAAAAATCTCCAGCTACAATATCTTTTGGTTTATAAAAAATAAACGAATTGGGCAACATTGTTTTTAACATCGGCAAAGGCGGCAATATTGCGGTTTGTATGCGTTTTGCGTAGTTTATACTATCAACAATTTCTTTGTTTTTTTCTTCTACTAAATGCCTTTGGTGTTGCGCTTCGTTTTTTTGTTTGTTTATTTCTTCGTTTTGTGCCGATAATATTTTGTTTGTTTTCTTTCGTTCTAAACTATTTTTTATTACAAATACTACAAATATAACAAGCAACACACCAACAACTAACATGCCTGTTATTTGTGTGTTTTTGCGTTTGGTTTCTTCGCTTGCTTTTTCTAATTTAAAGTCTTTTAAGGCATTATTTTTATTTAAAAGTTCTATCTCTTTTTCCTTTTTTTCGCTTTGAAATTTTTTCTCTAGCTCCGCTATTACTTTTCCGTTTTCGGCATTTGTAACACTATCATTATACATTACAAATTTTGAAAGATGAAAATAGGCTTTTTCGAAATTTTTTGTTTTGGAAAAAGCTTGCGAAAGCCCGTTGTGTGTTTGAATTATATGTTCAACGTAATTCTCTTTTTCTGCGTTTTTTAGCGCTTCATTATATAGTTGTATTGATTGGCTATATTGTGCTTTTTTGTAATACGCTTTTCCTGCCGCTATTTGCGATATGGCAAGGCGCCCAAGCTTGTTTTCTTTTTTTATTTTTATCGCTTTTAAAGCAAACTCAAGTGCTTTTTCGTTTTCGTTATTTTGTTCTGCATTTGCACTTAAATTTGTGTAACAGTTTGCCAACAAAGCATTATCATTAATTTTTATAATTACTTCTAAGGCTTTTTCAAAAACAAGTTTTGCTTGTTTGCTTTTGTTTAAGTTATCTAAGGCAGTACCTTGATTTAATAGCGCTGTTGCGAAAGCTTTATTGCTGCCAATTTTTTGCGCTAACTCTTCTTGCTTTTTGTAGATTTTTATGGCTTCGTTATAATTTTTTTGTCCAATGTAAATTAAACCAATGTTTGACATTGTGCCTAATATTAAATTGGTGTCTTTAGCGTTTTCGTATATCTGCAAGGCAACTAAATATATTTTTAGTGCTTCTTTTGGTTTGCCAGCAATATCATACATTATACCTGTGTTGTTGTAGGATTGCGCTGCACCAACACTATCTCCTATTTGCATTTTTAACTTCCCTGCTTTTTCAAAATATGCAGAAGCGGTTTCGTATTCGCCTGAAAAATAATTGGCAACACCAATATCGTTTATTAGCAAACCCTCCCTTTTTTTATCTCTACTTTTTTTGCAGTATTCAAGCGCTTGATTGTAATAATTTATGGCTTTTTTGTTATCGCTATTCGCTTGTGCACTTATGCCGAAGTTGCGTAACGATTCTATAATAAAAACACTATTGTTGTTTACTTTTGCTAAATCAACCGCTTTTTGATTAAACAAATACGCAGAATCTATTTTTGTTTTGCGATAACTTGCCGCTAAAACCATAAGGGTTTTAATTTTTACAGTGTCGTGTTTGGCATTTTTTAGCGCAACAAAAAGCGAATCAATGTTTTGTGCGTTTAAAACATTAACAAACGCTAAAAAAACTACAAACAATATTGATTTTTGTTTTTGCATTAAAAATTTCTGTTTTTTGAAATTACACTTTATTAATTAAGCAGTAAAATTTAAAAACAAAAAACCACTCAAATTGAGTGGTTTTCTTTATGTTGTTTAATTTCTGTTTTTATTTATCTGGGCTTAAATCAAAGCTCTCCATAAATTTAGTGGTGTAGTTTCCTGCAATAAAATCAGGGTTTTTCATTAATCGTAAGTGAAAAGGTATTGTTGTTTTTACTCCTTCAATCACAAATTCGCTTAATGCACGCGTCATTTTAGCAATGGCTTCTTCGCGTGTTTGCGCTACCGTAATTAGTTTTGCTACCATCGAGTCGTAATTGGGTGGAATTGTGTAGCCAGCATATATATGCGAGTCAACTCTAATTCCATGCCCTCCCGGCGTGTGTAGCACGGTTATTTTACCTGGCGCAGGTCTAAACCCGTTAAACGGATCTTCTGCGTTTATACGACACTCTATTGCGTGTAATTGTGGGTAATAGTTTTTACCAGAAATAGGAACTCCTGCTGCTACTAATATTTGTTCACGAATTAAATCGTAGTCAATAACTTCTTCTGTGATAGGATGCTCTACCTGAATACGTGTATTCATTTCCATAAAGTAGAAATTACGGTGTTTATCAACCAAAAACTCTACTGTGCCAACACCTTCGTATTTTACTGCTAAAGCGGCTTTTACTGCTGCTTCACCCATTGCATCGCGCAACTCGGGTGTCATAAATGGCGATGGTGTTTCTTCTACCAATTTTTGGTGACGGCGTTGTACCGAACAATCTCTTTCTGATAAATGACAAGCTTTTCCAAACTGGTCACCTACTACTTGTATTTCTATATGGCGCGGTTCTTCAATGTATTTTTCCATATACATGGCGTCGTTTCCAAACGCTGCGGCAGACTCTTGGCGAGCGCTATCCCAAGCTGCTGGCAACTCTTCGTCTTTCCAAATAATACGCATTCCTCTACCTCCACCACCTGCTGTTGCTTTAATAATTACAGGGTATTTCATTGTTTTTGCACAAGCCAAAGCATCTTCCAATGTATCTAACAATCCATCAGAACCAGGAATAGTAGGCACTCCAGCCTTTTTCATGGTGTCTTTTGCGTTAGACTTATCGCCCATTGAATTAATCATTTCGGGAGATGCGCCAATAAATTTAATTCCGTGCTCTCTGCAAATGCTCGAAAATTTTGCGTTTTCTGACAAAAACCCATAACCTGGGTGAATAGCATCTGCGTTTGTAATTTCGGCAGCAGAAATAATATTTGGAATGCTTAAATACGAATCTTTACTTGCTGGTGGACCTATACAAACGGCTTCGTCAGCAAACTTTACGTGTAAACTTTCTTTATCTGCTGTAGAATAAACTGCAACTGTTTTAATTCCCATCTCTTTACAAGTACGAATTATTCTAAGCGCAATTTCGCCTCTATTTGCAATTAATATCTTTTTGAACATTTTCATTTCTATAATGTGCTAATGTGTAAATGTACTGATGTGTAAATTTTTATGTGCTAATGGCTTTGTTGTTTTTTGAACTTGAAATAATTTTTCCTAGAATTTTACAAACAACTTCCAAATCGTTTAATAATTTATTGTCGTCTATGTATTTCATTTCACGACAAAGCATTAACCAATATTTTGTTTCTTCTGCTTCTTTAGCTGCAATTTTTAATTTATGAATAAAATCTACCCTGCTTTCTGCTCCTTGCGATTCAAAAATATTTGCACCTATTGATGTGCCAGATCTGCTTAATTGATTTGCAATGGTAAACTTCTTTTTTTCTTGCAAATCATCAGTAAATTTTAAAATGTCGATAGCAAAAGCAAGCGAATATTTTAAAATAGGATTGTCTTCTGTTTTATACAACATTAGGTTTCTCCAATTTACTCATTAGCAAATTAGCACATTAAATTATGACGGATCAACTAAAAACAATGGTTGATCGTATTCAACCGGAGTAGCGTCATCTACTAAAACCTTAACAATTTTACCAGAAATTTCTGATTCTATTTCGTTAAACAATTTCATTGCTTCAATAATACAAACCACTTTTCCTGTTTTTACTTCGTCGCCAACGTTTACAAAAACCGGTTTATCTGGTCCAGCTGAACGATAAAAAGTACCAATCATAGGTGATTTTATAGTAATGTATTTTGCATCGTTGTTTGCTGGAGCAGCTGGTGTTGCAGGCGCACTTGGTGCAGCAGCTACTGGAGCAGCAGCAATTTGTTGAACAGCTGGTGCTGCCTGAATATACATGGGTTGCTCCATACGAGCAGGATCGCCACCTGTTTTAATAACAATTTTAAATCCTTTTGACTCTAATTCTACCTCGCTTACGCCAGATTTAGCAACAAACTTAATTAAGTCTTGTATTTCTTTTAATTCCATAAAATATAAATTATTGTCGTTTCTGATTATTGGTAAAAATACTATATTTTTTTTATTTGCTATCGTATGACCATTTTAAATAAATTGAACCCCAAGTAAAACCTCCTCCAAAAGCGGCAAAAATTAAATTTTGTCCTTTTTTAAGTTGTTTTTCGTAGTCCCACAAAAGTAACGGAAGTGTGCCCGATGTTGTGTTTCCGTATTTGTGAATGTTCATCATTACTTTTTCTTCGGGCAAACCCAATCGAGATGATGTTGCGTCTATAATTCTTTTATTAGCTTGATGTGGTACCAACCAATCTACATCGGCACCCGTCATGTTATTTTTTTCTAAAATATCAACAGAAACTTGCGCCATATTGGTAACAGCAAACTTATAAACGGTTTGTCCTTCTTGATAAACATAATGTTCTTTTGCATCTACCGTTTTGTGGCTTGGTGGGTTTGCAGAACCGCCCGCTGGCTGGCGTAAATAATTACGACCTGAACCATCGCTACGTAAAATAAAATCTTGCAAACCTGTTCCGTCTGTAGTTGGTTCTAACAAAACAGCTCCTGCTCCATCACCAAAAATAATACAGGTAGTGCGGTCTTCGTAATTAATAATTGACGACATTTTATCGGCACCAATTACTACTACTTTTTTATATTTTCCGGTTTCAATAAATTGAGATGCGGTTGCTAATGAATACAAAAAGCCTGAGCACGCTGCGTTTACATCGTAACTCCATGCGTTTTTTGCTCCAACTAAATCGCAAACTATATTTGCTGTAGATGGAAATGGCATATCGGGTGTAACCGTACCCACAATTACTAAATCTATTTCTTCGGCAGATATTCCGCGTTTTTCTAACAATCCGCGCATAGCTTCAGCAGCCATAACAGATGTGCCTTGATTTTCGCCTTTTAATATTCTTCTTTCTGAAATTCCTGTTCTCGACAAAATCCAATCTTCGGTGGTATCCACCATTGTTTCTAGTTCTTTGTTAGTTAGAACATAATCTGGCACGTAGCCATGAACAGCGGTGATAGCAGCGGTTATTTTTGTCATTATTGGAAGGCTTGTTTTATTTTTTCGTGTAATTTAACTTCTGTAACTTCTGCAGATAGTTTAAGCATATTTTTTATTGCTGTTGCGCTAGAAATTCCGTGACCAATCATAACCGTTGAGTTAACACCTAAAATTGGAGTTCCGCCATATATTTCGTAATTAAAACGATTAAAAAATTCGTTTTTTATGCCTTGTTTTCTAATTAAAGTGTACCACGCTTCGGCTTGTTTTAATACAATGTTTCCAGTAAAACCATCGCAAACAATTACATCTACCTCATCGCTAAAAATATCTCTTCCTTCAACGTTTCCAATAAAGTTAAAATCTTTACTGTCTTTCATTAATTGGTGTGCTGCTTGTGCTACTAAATTTCCTTTTTCGGGTTCTTCGCCTATGTTTAATAAACCCACTTTGGGCGAATTTATTCCATAAACATTTTGAGCTAACAATGAGCCTAAAATACCAAATTGATACAACACATCTGGCTTGCAGTCTGCGTTTGTACCTACATCTAAAATTAAATTAAGACCTCCGCTAGGTTTTGGCATAACGGTGGTTATGCACGGGCGAAGTACTCCAGGAATTGATTTTATGGTAAACATAGAGCCCACTAACATGGCGCCACTATTTCCTGCGCTAGAAAACGCGTCTATTTTGCCTTCTTTTAATAAAGCAAAGCCAATGGCAATACTTGAATTGGGTTTTGCAACAAAAGCTTTTGTTGGATGCTCGCCCATACCAATAACATCGGGAGCATGAACAACATCAAAATTGCTTACATCGTAAGATTCTGCTTTAAGTTCAGACAATATTTGAGTTTCATCACCAATTAAAACTATTCGGTGTTGATGTCCAAACTCTTTGTGTGCCAATATTGCCCCTCCAATTGTAGCTTTTGGAGCAAAATCGCCACCCATTACGTCTAAAGCAATGCGAAGCATAAGCCTTTTATAAAGTTAAAAAAGACGAAATTATTCGTCTTTTGTGCCTTTCATTACTTTTTTGCCTTTATACATTCCGGTTTCTACGTTAACGCGGTGGTATAATGAAACATCGCCTGTTGATTTATCAACGAACAATGTGCTTGCAGTAGCTTTATCGTGACCTCTTCTGCTATCTCTTCTAGATCTAGATAATTTTCGTTTAGGATGTGGCATTGTTACTTTTTTTAATTGTTTATGTTATAATTTACTTCTCTGTATCTATTAATTTAACTTAATATTCTTTAGTTGTTGCCAACGCGGGTCTACATCGTCTTGCGCGCTTTCGGGCTGCGTGTTTACCTTGTGTTGGTTTATTTTTGATAATACTTCTTGATCGCAAATAGACGTGTCGTTGTTTAACTCGCACAATACTTTTTGCAAAGGAATCATTATAAAAACATATTCGTAAAGATATTGAGCAATGTTTACTTCGCTTTCGGTGTGTGGCAACACTAAAATTTCATCATTGTCGTTATCTTCTTTTTCGCCAAACTTAACAATTAGCTGGTTTTCGCTTTCCAATTTAATGGGCGCTTCTGCCAAGCATCTATCGCAAGTTTGTTGAATACTTACTTTTATATGAAAATCGAGTACTAGCATGGTTGACTGCTTGGTAAGCGTTACAAATGCTTCGCCAACAGTTCCTGCAAATTCAGGATTCTCAATTAATTCAAAGAACTTACTATCAATATCAAATGAAAACTCGTGTTTTCCTAAGCTTAAACCGCTAAATGCTATCGAATATTTTTTCAACTGCGCCACTTATTAACAATTTTAAGGAGGGCAAAGTTAATAAAATCTATTAATATCCAAAAAAATTTGTTCGTTTCACTAAAAATTTAAGTTGTTTTTCTTAGTAAATCAATGTTTTATACCTTTTAGCCTCTTTCTTTTTTGTAGGTTCCAAACGGCAAAGGGTTTTCTCCCGCCTCGCTGTATAGCTTTCTGTTTTTTACAATGTCGCAAGCTAAATAAATTGCTTCTCTAAACGAATTTTCTGAAGCTAGATTTTTTCCTGCAATATCGTATGCCGTTCCGTGGTCGGGCGATGTTCTTACAATTGGCAAACCTGCCGTAAAATTTACACCAGATGAAAAAGACATGGCTTTGAATGGCGCCAAACCTTGATCGTGATACATTGCTAAAACACCGTCGTATTTTTCAAACGCGCCTGAACCAAAAAAACCATCTGCTGGGTAAGGACCAAAAGCTAAAATTCCTTTTTCTTTAAGTTGCTGAACCGCAGGAGAAATTATTTCTATTTCTTCTTTGCCCAACAAACCATTATCGCCAGCATGCGGATTTAAACCCAAAATTGCAATTTTAGGTTTTCGTACACCAAAATCTTTTATCAAACTTTGATTTAATATTTCTGCTTTTTCAATAATTTTTTCTTTTGAAATTGCTTTCGAAACTTCGTTTAGTGGAATGTGCCCTGTTGCAGTACCTACGCGTAAATTTCCGTTTACCAAAAGCATTAAATATTTTTTTGTTTCAAAATATTCGGCCAAATATTCGGTATGTCCAGGAAACTTAAATTCGTTGCTCTGAATGTTGTTTTTGTTGATGGGTGCTGTTACCATCGCATCAATTTTTCCTGCTTTTAAATCGGCAACTGTTGCTTGTAAAGATTGCAATGCTTTTTTACCGCCTAATTCTGTTGCTTCGCCAACATCTACTTTTGTTTCTTCGTCCCAAACATTAATCATGTTTGGGTTTTTGCTTGCTGCTTGCGATGCGTCTTTTATAATATTAAAAGTAAATTCACCTGTGTTCATTTGTTTTCGGTAAAACGAAGCCACTTTTGATGAGCCATAAACAACAGGTGTGCAAACTTGCATCATTCGGTTATCTAAAAACGTTTTAATAATTACTTCGGGTCCAACACCGTTAATGTCGCCCATTGTAATACCTATTTTTACTAAATTATGATCTGCGTTACTCATAATTATTTGCTATTGTTTTTTAAGAAATGGTAAAGTAATCTAACGCCTGTTCCAGTTCCGCCTTTAGTTCGGTAAGCATCATTCGCTTCTAAAAACGCTGGACCCGCAATATCAAAATGCATCCACGGGTAATCTACAAAATGTTCTAAGAATTTTCCTGCTGTGATAGCTCCTCCGTATGGGCCGCCCAAGTTTTTAATTTCTGCAATATCCGATTTTATTAAATCGCCATATTCTTCCCAAAAAGGAAACTCTGCTAAGCGCTCGTAAACAACGTTTCCGCTTTCTTTTAATTTGTTTTTTATTTTTTCGTCGGCATTACCCATCGCTACAATTCCGTATTTGCCAATAGCGGCCATTGCTGCACCGGTAAGCGTAGCTAAATCTATTACTAACTCTGGATTGTATTTTTTTGCGTACGATAATGCATCGCCTAAAATTAATCTTCCTTCGGCGTCGGTGTTTAAAACCTCAACTGTTTTTCCGCTGTGCATAGTTATTACATCGCCCGCAACATAAGCTTTAGAATCAATGCGGTTGTCGGTTGCAGGAATTAATCCTATGACATGAACGTTTAGTTTGTTTTTTGCAACAGCATATAACGTTCCGGCTACTGCAGCAGCTCCAGCCATATCGCATTTCATGGTTTCCATGCCTGTTCCAACCTTAATATTGTAGCCGCCGGTATCGTAAACAACCCCTTTGCCAACCAATACAACTGGTTTTTTATTGCTTGCGTTTTTTGGTTTCCACTCTAAAATTGTAAACGTTGGTGGCTGAACACTTCCTTTGTTTACAGCCAACAAACCTCCCATTTTTAAAGCTTCTATTTTTGCTTTACTTAATACTTCTACTTTAAAACCACTTTGTTTACCCAGCTTTTCAATTTCTTTTGATAATTGAGGTGCACTTAAAAAAGAAACGGGTTCGTTTACCAAATCTCTCGAAAATAGCGTTGCGTCTATTACATGTTGCAATTCTGCAACTTGTGTTTCGCTAACATCTGCATCTAAAATATTTACTTTTTTTAGCGAAGTTGCGCTTTTTGCTTTTGTTGTTTTGTATTTTAAAAACTGATAATTAGCTAAAGCTAAACCCTCTGCCAACGCAAGGCTATACAGTTTTTCGCTACTGTGGTTTTGAATATTTATTTCGGCTATTTTTTGTGATTTTATACTTGCTAAAATTGTTGCGCCTTTTGCTCTAACGGTTTCTACTGTTGCGTGTTTTTCTTTCTTTTCATCAATTAACAAAACAAAAACCTGTTGTTTTAAACGATTAATTAAAATTGTTTTTTGCTCGTTTTTTTCAACTTGTGTTTTAATATACTCTAATTCGTCTTTGCTAAAAAGCTTTGTGTTAATTGATTTTAGGCTCGAAAACAAATAGATAGCGTGCCCTGATTCATTTATTTTTTTAGACTTGTGTATCGTTGTAAACATTTTAAGTAATTTTGATGCGTAAATGCGAAATTACATTTTTTTAAGCATTTAACTATTATTTAAACTAAAGCAAGCCTTGCTTGTTACATAAAACATGAATACACAAGATTTACTTAAAAAAGCTTTGGCTTTTGAATTTTTAACTGCCGACGAAGGAAAGTTTTTATTTTTAAACGCTCCAACAGCCGAATTAGCCTTTGTTGCCAACGAATTAAGAAAAATACAAAAGCCCGACGGAAAGGTTACTTGGCAAATAGATCGCAACGTAAACACCACCAACGTGTGTATTGCTAATTGCAAGTTTTGCAACTTTTACCGAATTCCCGGGCATGCCGAAAGTTATATTACCGACATAGAAACTTATAAAAAGAAAATTGAAGAAACCATTAAATATGGCGGAGATCAATTGCTTTTACAAGGAGGACATCACCCCGATTTAGGTTTAAGTTTTTATGTAAACTTATTTAGAGAATTAAAAAAACTATACCCAACCATTAAGTTACACGCGCTAGGGCCACCCGAAATTGCTCACATTACCAAATTAGAAAAAAGCACACACACCGAGGTTTTAAAAGCTTTAAAAGAAGCAGGAATGGATAGTTTACCTGGTGCTGGTGCTGAAATTTTGAACGACAGAGTACGTCGTTTAATTTCTAAAGGAAAATGTGGAGGTAGAGAATGGTTAGACGTTATGCGCGCTGCGCACCAACTACACATTACTACATCGGGCACCATGATGTTTGGACACGTGGAAACACTTGACGAACGTTTTGAACATTTGGTTTGGATAAGAGAAGTACAAAGCGAAAAACCCGCTGATGTTGATGGCTTTTTAGCTTTTATTCCTTGGCCATTTCAAGATGATGGAACATTATTAAACCGATTAAAAGGCATTAGAAATAATGTAACTGGCGATGAGTACATACGTATGATTGCTTTAAGCAGAATTATGTTGCCTAACGTAAAAAACATACAGGCTTCGTGGTTAACGGTTGGTAAAGAAGTAGCGCAGTTGTGCTTACATTCGGGTGCCAACGATTTTGGTTCTATTATGCTTGAAGAAAATGTGGTAAGTGCTGCGGGTGCACCACACCGATTTACTTACAAAAGCATACAAGACGCTATTAAAGAAGCCGGTTTTGAACCTCAATTAAGAACACAAAAATACCAATTTAGAGAACTGCCTGAAGATATTGAAGAACAGGTTGTGAATTATTAAAAAAACGCCCCAAGATTATGGGGTGTTTTTTTGTTTTATAAAGGAATATTTCCGTGTTTTTTGCGTGGTAAAACTTCCGCTTTGTTTTCGAGCATGCTAAACGCTTTTATTAATTTTTCGCGTGTGTCTTCTGGTAAAATTACTTCGTCAACATAACCTCTTTCGGCAGCACGATAAGGATTTGCGAAATGCTCTATATATTCTTGCTCTTTTTCTTTTAGTTTTTCTGCTGGGTTTTGTGCCGCTGCAATTTCGTTTTTAAATATAATTTCGGCTGCTCCTTTTGCGCCCATTACAGCGATTTCCGCTGTTGGCCAAGCAAAATTCATATCAGCACCAATGTGTTTAGAATTCATAACGTCGTACGCTCCTCCGTACGCTTTGCGAGTAATTACTGTAACACGTGGAACTGTAGCTTCGCAAAACGCATACAATAATTTTGCTCCGTGTGTAATAATTCCTTTCCACTCTTGGTCGGTTCCTGGCAAAAAGCCCGGCACATCTTCTAACACCAACAAAGGAATATTAAACGAATCGCAAAAACGCACAAAACGCGCAGCTTTTATTGATGCGTTAATATCTAAAACTCCTGCTAAAAACGCAGGTTGATTTGCTACTATACCAATGCTACGGCCTGCAATACGAGCAAAACCAACAACAATATTTTCTGCAAAATTTTTATGTACTTCTAAAAACGATTCGTTATCAATTATTCCATCAATAACTTCACGAATATCGTAAGGTTGATTTGCGCTTTCAGGGACAATTGTGTTTAATGCTTCGCGTTTTTCATTACTTGGTTCGTAAGCGGCAAAAGGCGTTGTATCCTCACAATTTTGAGGCATATAACTTAAAATGTTTTTAATGTTATTTAAACATTCTATTTCGTTAGCACACGAAAAGTGGGTAACACCCGATTTTGTAGAATGTGTAGAAGCTCCTCCTAATTCTTCGGAAGTAACTTCTTCGTGTGTTACTGTTTTTACTACGTTTGGTCCGGTAACAAACATATATGAGGTGTTTTCTACCATCATAATAAAGTCGGTAATGGCTGGCGAATAAACTGCGCCTCCTGCGCACGGACCCATAATTGCTGAGATTTGTGGCACCACTCCCGATGCCATTGTGTTCTTATAAAAAATATCAGCATAACCACCTAAAGAAACCACGCCTTCTTGAATACGTGCACCACCACTATCGTTTAAACCTATAACAGGTGCGCCGTTTTTCATGGCTAAATCCATTATTCTACAAATTTTTGTTGCGTGTGCTTCTGATAAAGAACCGCCAAAAACCGTAAAGTCTTGCGAATACACGTAAACTAATCTTCCGTTTATTTTTCCGTAACCCGTAATTACACCATCGCCTAAATATTTTTCTCTATCTAAACCAAACTCTGTAGATCGGTGTGTTACAAACATTCCTATCTCTTCAAAAGTTCCTTCGTCTAACAAAAAATGAAGGCGCTCACGAGCTGTTAATTTTCCTTTTTTATGTTGAGACTCTATACGTTTTTCGCCACCTCCCAATTGAGCTAAAGCAATATTCTTTTTTAATGTTTCTACTTTTTTAGACATAATGCGTTTGTTTTACCTATTGCAATTTTAAGCATAAATTTTCAAGAGTTTTGTTTTAATGGATATTTTTTCTATATTAGCTACTGAGAGAGACCAAATAACTATTTAAACAATAAATATTATTTGGAAATGGAAACCAATTACACCGATAAAATTGCTGCATTAGCAGACAGCGAATTATCAAAAGAACAGATTATTGCTGAGCTTAAAAAACTTGAATTAACGGAAGAAAAAGTGCAACTTTTTTTGAAATCTGTTTATGATTTGCGTCATAAAAAAAATCAAAAAAACGGTTTAATTCTTTTAGCTGTTGGTTGCTTAACTTTAATTAGTGGTTTTTTGTTAACGCTTTTTCTTTTTTATCAAAACCAAAACATTCACTACGTAATGTATGGATTAACCACAGTAGGAATTATTTTAATTTTTGCCGGTGTAATTAAGTGTTTGGGGTGGTAGGTGCCCCTCCTAAATCCTCCCCAAGAGGGAGGACTTTTGGTTCCTACAAAATCAAAAATTCATTGCTAAAACCACAGAAAACTTTACCGCATAGTTACATAGAACGCTTGTTGTTAAAAGTTTTTGGATAGTTTACATAGCGCTTTTCGCGTAGCGAAAAACTATCTGCTGCTGTAATTTTTCTTAAAACTCTATGTTTCTATGTGGTGAAAAAAATTAATTACTTCCTAACAACCAAAACAGGTATGGTTAGTTGATGACGAACATGGTTTACGGTTGCGCCAAACAACCAGTCTTTTATGCCTTTATGGCCATGTGCCCCCATCACCAATAAATCTGCATTTAAATCGGTTACCAGCTGCGGAATTGCTTTTTTAGGACTTCCATAGCCTAAACAAATTTCTGCGTTTATACCCATTTCCAACAATTGTGTGCGGTATTTTTCTAACTCCGTTTTATCTTGTTCCGATTCCTTATCTTTGGTTTGGCTACCCATAAACGACGCGCCAACAGTTTCTACAATGTGAAGTAAATAATAATTTGCTTTTGTGCCGCCTTGCTGAATTGCCCTGCTGATTGCCGAAGAATCTGATTTTGAAAAATCTACTGTAATTGCTATTCGGTTGTAACTGGCGTGGGTATTAATTTCTAACAGCTCTATGTTTCCGTGTGGCGTTAAAACAATTTGTTTTTTCTTGTCTAAAATTGGTTTTATAACAATGTACAACAACAGCGCAACAAAACCCAAACACACAGGAATTATAGTAAGCTGCAAAAGCGTTTTATACGTAGTTGCTTCGCTTATTAATGTTGCAATTTCTGAATAAACTAATTTTATGTTTAAGGCTACAATTATACCCGCAAAAAGCCATGCGAAAAATTGCGTTTTTTTACTAATTACAAAGTCTCCCATTTTGTTTTTATCACTCACAAAATGAATTAAAGGAATAACTGCAAAACCAAGCTGTAAGCTTAACACCACCTGACTAAAAATTAATAATTCTCCTGTTGCCGATTCTCCCAAATAAGTTATCGCAATCACCGCAGGAACAATAGCAATTAAACGCGTTATTATTCTTCTAATCCATGGTTGGATTCGTAAATTAAGATATCCTTCCATAACAATTTGTCCGGCTAAAGTGCCCGTAACCGTTGAGCTTTGCCCAGCTGCAATTAATGCTACTGCAAATAAAATAGGCGCTAAATTCGAACCTAAAAGGGGTTCTAAAAATCGGTAAGCGTCTTGTATTTCGGCCACTTCGTGCATACCCGAATAATAAAACGCTGATGCTGCTAAAATTAAAATAGCCGCGTTAACAAAAAAAGCTACGTTTAAAGAAATTACCGTATCTATTAAATTAAAACGAATTGCTTTTTTTATTTCGTTGTGCGTTGTGCCAAACTTACGCGACTGTACTAATGCTGAGTGCAAATAAAGATTGTGTGGCATAACGGTTGCGCCAATAATACCAATGGCAATGTACAATGCGCTTTCGTCTGGTAACGAAGGAATAAAACCTTTTGCCATTGCGCCAATTTCGGGCTTTGCCAAAAACATTTCAATTAAAAAAGAAACACCAATTACGCTTATTAGCGAAAGTATAAACGCTTCCATTTTTTTTATTCCGTAGTTTAATAAAAACAACAAAATAAAAGTGTCTAAAACAGAAATTACTACACCCCAAATTAATGGCAAATCAAACAACAAACTTAAACCAATAGCCATACCAATTACTTCTGCCAAATCGCAGGCAGCAATGGCTATTTCGGCTAAAATGTATAGAAAAAAATTAACTGTTTTAGAATAGGTTGCTCGCGATGCTTGTGCCAAATCTAATCCAGCTACAATGCCCAATCTAGCGCTTAAGCTTTGCAACAACATTGCCATTAAGTTGCTCATTAAAAGCACCCACAAAAGCGCATAACCATAACGGCTACCGCCAGCAATATCAGTTGCCCAATTACCTGGATCCATATAACCAACACTTACCAAGTAAGCCGGACCCATAAAAGCAAAAAGTTTTTTAAAGAAACCTTTTTTTTGTTGTGTATCTACCGATTGGTGTACTTCGCTTAATGAATTTTCTTTTGCCATAGTTTAAATTACAGTAACACAAAAGTAATAATTTTTGTTTATAAAAATAAATTTTTAGATTTGTCTAAATTTTTAAATGAAACTATTATTTCTAATCCCCTTGTTGTTTTCTGCCAACTGTTTTGCACAATGCATAACAGGAACAGTGCTTTGCGACAATAAACCTATTGAATATGCTGTTGTTTCAATTAAAAATACAGATAAATCGACAACAACTGATTCAACAGGAAAGTTTAAATTGTGTGGTGCGTTTGCTGAAAACTCTTTAGAAATAATGTTGCTGGGTTACAGAAAAAAGACAATTTCTCTATCTAAAAACAGCGACAATCAAAACATTAATCTTGGAAAAATTAATGTGGAACAACTCGAAAACGAACTTAAATCGGTTGTAATTAGCGGAACTCTTCAAGAAATAACTAAAGAAAAATCTCCCGTTCCGATAGATATTATTAGTGCGCAAGCTTTTAAAAGAAATGTTTCTTCAAACATTTTCGATGCGCTGCAACAAGTTAATGGCGTGCAACCTCAAATAAATTGCAATGTTTGTAATACGGGCGACATACATTTAAACGGAATGGAAGGCCCATACACTTTGGTAACAATTGACGGAATGCCCATTGTGAGTAGTTTAGCAACGGTTTATGGTTTAATGGGAATTCCAAATAGTATTATTGATAGAGTTGAAGTAATGAAGGGTGCGGCCTCTTCTCTTTACGGTTCTGAAGCTATGGCAGGAATTATAAATATTATAACAAAAAATCCTGCTTCTGCGCCGTTGTTTTCTATTGACACTTACGGAACATCACAAAAAGAGTTTAACCTCGATGTAAGCGCAAAAAAAGCATTTAAAAGCACAAACTCTTTACTGAGCGCTAATATATTTTCATTTAGCAATTTATTAGATGTAAATAATGATAATTTTACGGATATTCCTGTTCAACAACGTTTTTCGTTGTTTAATAAATGGAGCTTTGTAAACAAAAACAATTTACAATCGTCGTTAGCGTGGCGTGCTTTTTACGAAAACCGTTGGGGCGGCGAGCTAAATTGGAGCAAACAATTTTATGGCGGAGATTCTGTTTATGGTGAAAACGTAGAAACAAAACGTTTTGAAATAATTGGTAAAAACTACTTGTTTAACAAAACAAATTTTACACTGAACTATTCTTACAACTATCACAAACAGGCTTCTGCATACGGACAAACTATTTTTAACGCCGAGCAAAACACCGCTTTTTTACAACTTTTGTATTCTAAAAATTATTTGAAACAAACTTTTTTAATTGGTTTGCCTATAAAATCTGTTCTCTATAAAGACAATACTCCCACCATTTTATACACGCAATATGGCTTGTACAGAACCACTTTTGTTCCTGGTGTTTTTGTTCAACAACAAAGCGACGAGAAAAAAAGATTTGTGTTGCTAAACAGCGCCCGTTTAGATTTCAACACCAATCATGGTTTTATTTTTACACCACGTAGCGCAGTAAAATTTGTTGCAAACGAGCACAATACTTTTCGTTTGTTTGCTGGTTCTGGTTATAGAAATGTTAGTGTTTTTACAGAGGATCATGCAGCGTTGAGTGGCTCTAGAATTGTAGAAATTAAAAACAAATTAAATCCAGAAAAATCGTGGAACGCAACACTAAATCATCATTATTTTAACACATTTAAAACATTAAATTTTAGTTTAGAAAACACGCTATTTTATACTCATTTTTTAAATAAAATTATTCCTGATTATGCTACAGATGTAAACAAAATAATTTACGATAACATAAGCGGTTACTCGGTTTCACGTGGCGCAAGTTCTTCGGTTCAACTTCAGCATTTAAGCGGAAACAAAATTAATATTGGAGCCACTTATTTAGATGTTTTTAAAAACGAAAACAACAAAATTCAAAAACAGGTGTACACTCCAGAATTAAGCATTAACGCTAATGCTTCGTTTGTTTATAAATCGTTTGTTTTAGATTATTTTCTAAAAACAACAAGCCCAATGCTTTTGCCTGTTCAAGCTAACGATTATAGACTTAAAGAATCTCCGTGGTTTAGCATACACAACTTGCAACTTTCTTATAAAAGCGACAAGCGTTTTGATGTGTATATTGGTGTAAAAAACATTACTAATTTTCTTCCAGAAAACCCAATTATGCGCCCACACGACCCTTTTGATAAAAAAGTAAATGATGTGATTGACAACCCAAATTCGTATTCGTTTGATACCGATTACAACTACGCTCCTTTGCAAGGAAGACGATTTTATTTGGGTTTTAGATACAGCTTGTTTTAAAAAGAAAACGTCGGCTTTTTCAAGCCGACGTTAAAAAATAAATTCTTTAAATTACCTACTAAACGCCTGTAATTTTTAGCTCTACTCTTCTGTTCAATTTTCTTCCAGAAGGATTGTCGCTACCGTCTTTGTTTTGATTGGGTGCGCTTGCGTTAGTTTCTCCGTAACCTTTTGCGCTTAATCTTTCGGCTTTTATTCCTTTATTAACAAGGTATACAACAACTGCTTCTGCTCGCTCACGAGATAATTTACTGTTGTATTCTTCTGTTCCTTCAGAATCTGTATAGCCAGAAATTTCAACTATTAAGTTTGGATTATTATTTAAAAAGCGTAAAACTTTTCCTAATTCCACGTTTGATGCGGGCGTTAATATCGCTTTATCAAACTCGAAAAATATATTATCTAACACCACTTTTGCACCAATAATTAAAGCTGGCAAAGTAATTTCTTTTTGAAACTCACAGTATTTTGGATCTTTTACAACGTTACGGTTTTCTGAGTAAAACAGCTGTCCGTTAGATTCGTAAGAGATGTTATAGTTTTTGCCAGGAGGAAGAATAAAAAAGTATTTTCCTGTCTTTTTGTTGGTGTAATACGTTCCTACTTCTTCGCCTGTTTCGTTATCGCTAATAACAATTTGAACCTGTTTTGCGGGTTTTCCGTCAGCATCGAGCACAACGCCTTTAAACAAACTTAACGATGGACATTCGTCAGGCAACTCAAAAGTAATGGCATAAATATCTTTTTCGCCTAAACCATCTTTTCTAAACGAAGAAAAATACGCACGTTTTTTATCTGGAGAAACTGAATAATAAATATCGTCGCCTGTTGTGTTTATAGGGTAACCAACGTTTTTAGGCGCTGTCCACGTATTATTATCTAACATTTTTGTAGAAAAAATATCGAAACCGCCCATTGTTTTGTGCCCAGTTGAACTAAAAAACAAGGTTACTCCGTCTGGGTGAATAAAAGGCGAATCTTCTTCGTAAGCCGTGTTTATTGTGCTTCCTAAGTTAATGGCCGGTCCCCATTCTTTGTTTTTATTCATGTGGCTTTTGTAAATATCTCTTCCTCCAAAACCACCCGGACGGTTACTTGTAAAGTACAATACGTTGCCATCAGCCGATACAAATGCACTTGGTTCCCAGTGTTCGGTATTAATATTTGGATTTAATTTTTCTGGTTTCGACCACTCATCACCGTCTAAAGTTGTAGAATAAATGTTTCCGTCGCTGTTATCGTCTTTGTAAATAAACACTTGTTGACCATCAACCGACATGCCAATTGAAGCTTCGTTACTTTTTGTGTTTATTGATTTTCCTATATTCTCAGCAGCTTGCCAGCCGTTTTCTGTTTTGTTTGAAATATAAATATCTTCTGCATAATTTCCATCAACATCAATATCTCCACCAACGCTACCGGGTTTTCTTGATGTGTAAATTAATACGCTTTCGTCTGCCGAAACAACCTGAGAATAATCAGGATAAGCCGAATTAATTGTGTTTCCTAAATTATCTATTTTAAACGAAACGGGCTTTGCAACCAATAGTTTTGCGGTTTTGCAAATTTCAATTTTTCTATCAATTTCTTTTAATTCTTCTGGCTTAACCTTAGTGGTTAAAGCAAGCTTATTATATTTTTGATAGTTGGTAATTGCTGCATCAAACTTATAATTTAAGTGATATGCATCTGCCAAAAACACATAGGCAAGAATGGGAGCGTTTTTTTCTTCATAACCCTGTTTGTAGTTAACACTGGTTGATTTAACGGCCAATTCAAGAAACGGAATTGCTTTTAAAGGCTCTGTTCGAGAGTTTAAATAGCAACGTCCCATTTTATAATTTACGTTAGCGTTTCTGGGTTCTAACTTTAATAATTCGGCGTAAAGCGGAATTGCTTTTTTTGAGTTTTCGCTTAAATCAGCGTAATAAGCAGTTTTTTCTGAAGGAAAATATTTTTCTGCTTCGTTAAAAATGTCTTCAAAATCGTTTTTGTTTTGTGCCTGTATGTTTATGTTGCTTATGCTAAAAACAGCTGAAAGAAACAAAACGGCTTGTGTTTTTTTGTATATATTCATAAACACAAAACTCAGTATTATGAGGTGAATTTATGTTATATAAAACGAATAGAAAGTTACATAAGTTACGTTTTGTAGGTTTGACGAGAGCGGACTTTTAACTTTAAAAGCGCGGACTATTCACTGAACTGCCGCTTTTCGAAAACGGCTGATTGCGGTATTTTTTCTTTTTTACATCTTGTTTATTCTGAAATATCCAGATTGTATTTCTTTTTTAAGTCGTTCATGATTTCATCAGGCTGATATAATTTCTTTGAGTCCCAAAGTATTTTTCCTGATGAATAGTCGAAACTTTTGCTGTCAGATAAACCTTGATAAAAACAACCTCCATTTCCGTTTTTATTGTCCACAACACAAACACTGTCTTTAACTTCAACTAATTCATATTTGTCATCAAAAACATTAGCCTTAATTGCAACATTTTCAAAGGAAAGGCCGTCTTTAACACTTGGATAGTAAATCGCTTCGATTGTTCCATTTTCAAAATCTGAGAAAATTTTGTTTGAAAAATATGCGCTGAAAATGTAGTCCAAATCAGCATTTGGGTGAACTCGCTTTGTAAATGCGTCAGCTATAAACTGAACCAACGCATCTAATTGTTCTCTTATGAACACAGGATATTCTCTTACTTTTCTATTATAAATCTGATTGATTTCAAAAGTCCTTGGGTTTATTACGTTTTCACCTTGGGGTTGATTCTTGAAAATTGGCACATATTTTAACGTCTGTTTTCCTTTAACTCTCCAAACACTTTGTGTTACTAAATCACCAACTTGTGGTTGCGTTTCATTCATTGCTGTCATATGAAGAAATGACGCATAAAGCACGGTTTGTTTTGGATAATTGCACCTTCCATATTTTGATACTTTGTCGGCTGGCGGATATTTTAGATGCTTTATTTCTCTTATCCTTTTATTTGAGCCTAATACTCTTTTATTTATTGTGATTCTGTGTAATTCAGGGAAGACATCAAACATAATTAAATGAGAAAAAAACGGAACTAAATTATCAAGCATTTGTAGCAATTGCTTTTCAATTAATGTTGTCACTCCGTCTTCTGAAAGCTGCTTCAAATAATCAAGCAACCTTCTAAAGTTTTCAACCTCTTCTTTCGTTATATCTTTCGATACCATCATTTAGTAATTAGTTGTTTGTTGCCTTCGCTTTCTTGAATATATGCGCTATAAAGTCACAATTTTTCTCTAATCTTTCCTAAAAATATAAATTTGGCTACTGTATTTGTTATTACCCGCTTTTAAATTAGAAACCAATCCTCTCCAAAAACCTCTAATAATTTGTAGGCTTGTTCCTTTGTATTTCTCGCTTAGTAACGAAACATAAAAACTATCAAACTTCATGGGTATCGCTTCTGTTAATTTAAACCCGTGTTTTGTAAAAAGCTTTTCTATGGTGTTTGGTGTAAAATGATACAGGTGTCGAGGTAAATCGTAAGCAGCCCAATTTTCTTTATAATAGTCTGCATCGTGGCTACTACAGTTAGGTACAGCTATTAATAAAACGCCATCGTTTGCCAATACTTTTTTTAGTTCTTGTATTCTATTGTTTAAATGCGGAACATGTTCCAACACATGCCACATGGTAATTACATCAAATTGTTGCTCTTTAAATGTTGTTAACGAATCTTCGGTTTGCACATTCAAATTGTATTGTTCTTTTCCAAAGTTTCGTGCTGAATCGCTGGGTTCAATTCCTGTTGTGTTCCACTTGTTTATAGCACACACATTTAAAAACTCACCTGTTCCACAACCTACATCTAACAAATTTCCTTTGTTCGAATGTAGACGATTTATCAAGTTTAATTTACCTTTTAAGGTGTAATTTCTAACCTTTTGGTAAACAAAATTAATAAAACCTTTACTTGTGTTTGAATGAGAAACGTATTCTTCAGACATGTAATATTTACCCAAATCTTTTTCTTCTGGGCGTGGGTTTGTATATTTAAACGAACAACTTGTACATTCAACTATTGAAAAAATAGCCTTAGAAACGGTGTTGTCTTTACACTCTAAAAAGGATTTACTTTGGTTTGAATCACAAACCGGGCAGTTTTTTAATTCTTCCATAAATGTTTCACGTGAAACTTATCTTCCTAAATGAACAATTAAAACAGAAATATCAGCGGGGTTTATTCCACTAATTCTTGATGCTTGCCCAATGGTTGATGGTTTAATTTTATTAAGTTTTTGTTTTGCTTCTGCAGATAAAGAAACGATTGTAGAGTAATCAAAATCTTCTTTTAAAACATAGTTTTCTAAGCGTTGGTGTTTATCAGCAACATCTTTTTCTTTCTCTATATAGCCTTCGTATTTAATTAAAATCTCCGCTTGTTCTATTGTTTCTCTATCGTATTTAGATAAAAAAGAACTAATAAAGTCAATAGATTTAAAGTCTTTTATTTCAACATTTGGTCGAGATAAAAGCGTATTGATTTTAACTTGCTGATTAATTAAGGCTGATTCTTTTGATTCTAAAATTGGGTTTGCGTCGTTTTGAGAAATGCTTTCTTTCTTAAAAAACTTGATTATTTCTTGCGTTCCTGCAATCTTTTCGTTAACCTTATCTAATCTTTCTTTAGAAGCTAAACCAATATTAAACGACTTTTCTGTTAAACGAATATCGGCATTATCTTGTCTTAAAAGTATTCTGAATTCAGCTCTAGAGGTGAACATTCTGTAGGGTTCGTCAGTTCCTTTAGTAACTAAATCATCTATCAAAACGCCAATATATGCTTCAGAACGCGACAACACAAAAGCTTCTTTATTATTGATTTTTTGATGCGCGTTTATTCCTGCCATTAAACCTTGACAAGCCGCTTCTTCATAACCAGTAGTTCCGTTAATCTGTCCAGCAAAATATAAATTATCAATTAGCTTAGTTTTTAAAGTCAAATCTAATTGCGTTGGTGGAAAATAATCGTATTCTATTGCGTAACCAGGGCGGAACATTTTAGCGTTCTCAAAACCTGGAATTAAGCGCAAAGCTTTTTGTTGAACATCTTCTGGCAAAGAAGTAGAAAAACCATTTACATAAATTTCTACTGTGTTCCAACCTTCAGGTTCTACAAATATTTGGTGTCTATCGCGCTCAGCAAAACGAGTTATTTTATCTTCAATAGAAGGACAATATCTTGGTCCTAATCCTTGAATTCGACCAGCAAACATGGGCGATTTTTCAAAACCTGTTCTTAATATTTCATGGACTTGTTCGTTTGTATATGTAACATAACAAGAGCGTTGTTTTGCTAACGATTTAGTATCAGTATAGGAGAACTTTTCTGGATTATCATCACCTTTTTGTTCTTCCATTTTAGAATAATCAAGACTTCTACCATCAATTCGCGGTGGAGTTCCTGTTTTCATTCTACCTGAAACAAAACCATATTGTAATAAATCTTCTGTTAATCCTTTAGCAGATTTTTCTCCTGTTCTACCTCCACCAAATTGTTTTTCACCAATATGAATAACGCCATTAAGGAAAGTTCCATTAGTTAAAACAACCGCTTTCGATTTAATTTCTAAACCCATAGAAGTAACTACACCACAAACAACATTATCTTTTACAATAATGGAAGAAACCATGTCTTGCCAAAAATCAACATTAGGAGTTTGTTCTAAAGCTAACCTCCAATATTCAGCAAACAACATTCTATCTGATTGACATCTTGGACTCCACATTGCGGGACCTTTAGAACGATTAAGCATTCTAAACTGTATGGCCGATTTATCAGAAATAATTCCTGAATAACCGCCAAGAGCATCAATTTCTCTAACTATTTGACCCTTTGCTATTCCGCCCATCGCTGGATTACAACTCATTTGCGCAATAGTTTGCATATTCATTGTAATCAATAAAACAGACGAACCTAGATTTGCAGCAGCAGCAGCAGCTTCACAACCTGCATGACCAGCACCAACAACTATAACATCGTATTCTTTAAACATTTTTATAAAGTTCCACGTGGAACTACTTAATTATAATTAAATAATGTTTCACGTGAAACACTATTGTTCTATTTTATTAACTCTATTTAAATGTCTACCGCCTTCAAAATTAGTAGACAAGAAAACTTCAACTATTTTATTTGCTTCTTCAACAGAAATAAATCGTGCTGGTAAAGCAAGTATATTAGCATTATTATGTTCGCGAGCTAATTTTGCAATTTCTGGAATCCATGATAAAGCCGATCTAACATTTTTATGTTTGTTTGCAGTAATATTTACACCAGTACCAGAACCACAAATTAAAATTCCAAACTCATATTCATTTTTTGAAACAGCATTAGCAACTTGGTGGGCATAATCAGGATAATCACAAGATTCTAATGAATTAGTACCTACATCAGTAAATTTATATTTATCACTAAAAAAACTAATTAATTGTAATTTCAATTCATAACCAGCATGGTCACTTCCAATAATTATATTCATAATAAATTGATTATCAATATTTTAATGTAATTAACAAAGTTATTAATAAGCTTGTTTGTAAGTAAATTTAACTGTTTACATAACTAACAAAACACTATTAAATAAATTTAAGCACAAATATATAATATAAAATTAACAGATAATGAGTTTTAACAGCAGAACAAAGAGTAAACAAAAATTGTTAATCTGTAAAACTAACAAATGTTTATAATAGTAAAATTACCTACTATTTATTAGGTTTGTAGAGAATATTTAATGTTAATTACTTGTTATGTAAATCTCATATATCAAAAAGCAAAGGGTTTAAAAAAAAGTAACTAACACAACTAACAGGATATAATATAAATAATAAATAATTTTAAATAAATAATAT
>JAZKHE010000001.1:0-101155 GCA_040385525.1 Bacteroidota bacterium | reverse complement strand
GAAAAATGATTAAAAACTTTGTACAGAACAATAAATTAGCAATTGCTTTTTTTGCAATTTATTTTCTTGTAGGTTGTTTTGTTTTTTCTGATTATGGCTCTGGCTGGGATGAAGAGGCGCAAAGAATTACTAACGGAAAAGCAAATGTAGACTACGTTGCAACAGGAAATGTAGAAAACATAACGCAATACGGAGATTTATACCACGGACCAATATGGGAAATGATTTTGTATGCGGCTGAGGTTATTCTTAATATTAAAACGCCAGCAAACATATACGCACTTAGACATTTTTTAAACTTCACATTATTTTTTATAGGTGTGTTGTTTTTGTTTATCACCTTGGTTAAACTTAATATCAACAAAACGCTTTCTTTTTTAGGTTGTTTGTTTTACATTTTAATGCCGAGAATTTTTGAGGAATCTTTTGTTAACTCAAAAGACACAACCTTTTTATCTGTAATTACAATTTCATATTATTTTCTGTTTAATTGGATAGAGAAAAAAACACATAAAACATTAATTCTATATTCCATAGTTTGCGCATTTGCCATTGCAATAAGAATTACAGCGGTAATAGTTCCGGTTTTTTCAATTTTAATTTATTTTATAAATAGCAAAAGCAAAATTGACGCATTAAAAAAAACAAGTTTGTATTTAGTTTTAACATACGTTTTCATGGTTCTGTTTTGGCCGTTTTTGTGGGCTAGTCCAATTCAACATTTTATTGATGCGTTTGCTAGCATGAAAAAATTTGGCTGGGGTGGAATGAATTTTTATTTTGGAGAACAAGTTTGGTCAATGAATTTACCATGGCATTATTTACCATCTTGGTTCATTATTTCAACACCAGTTTTTTTAACACTAATTTTTTTAGGAAGCATTTTTGTTATTTTAAATGTGGTATTTAAACAATTGGTTAATACAAAAACAATAGATTTTAGTTCTACTTTTTACCTATATATGTTAGCTTTATTTTTTGCGCCGATTGTAATGGTAATAGTGTTTAACTCTTGCGTTTATGATGGTTGGCGACACATTTTTTTTGTTGCTAGTCCATTTATAGTAAGTATAGTTATAGGTTTACACTTATTGTTTAAAACAGAATTTTTTAAACAACAAATTATAAAAGGTGCAGCATACATTGTATTGTTTTTTTGCGCATCTTATCTATTATATTGGAATGTAAAAAATCATCCCTATCAAAACGTGTATTTTAATTTTGTAACAAATTACGCTTTTGATGGCAGAAAAACATTTGAATTAGATTATTGGGGTGTTTCATACAAACAAGGTTTAGAAAAGTTGATAGCGTTAGATAAAAACGACACCTTAATTTATTCGGCAAGTAACTATCCTGGTTATCAAGCAAAGTTTGCAATTAGAGAAAATAGGCAAACAATGTTTGTTGATTCTGCACACAAAGCAAATTACTTTTTAAGTAATTATCGTTGGCATCCCGAAAACTATCCCTACAAAAAAATCGATTCGATAATGGTTGATGGTTACGAAATAATGGGAATATACAAAGTGAAATGATTAGTGTTGTAAAAAAATACGAGCCTTATTTTTTTCTTGTAGCTGTAATTGTTTTTTGCGCTCCCATTCTGTTATCCTATCGTTTTATAACGCTTGATGGCCCAGCACACTTGTATAATAGCAAAATCATTTATCAGCTTTTGTTTAATGAAAACTCGTTAGTTGATACTTTTTTTACTTTTAATAATTTTCCAAATCCGAATTATTTTTATCATAGTTTAGCGACTTTTTTGTTTATTTTTTTTAATGATATTTGGGTAGAAAAAATAATTGCAATTGTATATGTGTTTCTGTTTTGTTATGGTTTTCGTCAAATTGTAAAGAACGCTGTAGCTTCAAATTCGCTATCATATATAGCTTTTCCGTTTATTTATTCGTTTACTTTTTTAATTGGTTTTTATAATTTTTCATTCTCGATAGCTTTTTTGTTTTGGTTTATAGCACTAATCTCAAAGCCGAATTTTTCTTTTTCAAAAAAAAACATTGCCTTTGTATTTGTTCTTTACACAGCGCTTTACTTTTCGCATTTAATGGTTTTTTTTGTTGCTGTATTAATTGCAATTACTTTTTTATTACTTGATTTTTTAAACAAAAAACAAAAAAACATTTTTGTTTTGATTCCCGCTTTGCCCTTTTTGATTATTGGTTTATGGTTCATTATTACTCACGCCAATCATGACTTGCCGCAATATTTAGATTTTAACGAATTAAAAAACTGGTTGATTGATGGGCGAGACATTATTTGTAGAGATTATAGTAGCGAATTATTTTTTGCGAGAGCAATTAATTACTTAATAATTGTTTTGCTGCTTATTAATTTGTTAGTTCTTGTTCGTAATAAAAGAAAAGTAAGTCTAAAATCAATTTTATTTTGTAAACAAAGTTTGTTTTTAACTGGAGCAATTTTTAGTTTATTTCTTTTTCTTATTGCCCCAAACAACCTTGTTTCGGGTGGATATTTAACAGTTCGATTGCTTTTATTTTTTCATTTGTTTGCTTTATTGTTTATTGTTTATTCTTCAAACAAAAATTCAATTCTAAATAAGATTATTTCAATTGCTATTTTTGTTTTTTCACTTAAAATGTTGACAATTATTACTCAACAAAGTATAGATTTAGGGAATGATTATAAAGAATATGTTGAAATAAATAATTCAATAAAAAATCAATCAGTTGTTTTGCCAATTGATTACTCAAATAACTGGCTAAATAGCAATTATGGCTGTTACATTGGCTCTGCTAAAAGCGTAGTTGTGTTAGATAACTACGAAGCCTCAACCGTTCATTTTCCTTTAGTTTGGAAAAATAATAATTTGATTCCTGTTGAACACATGAAAGATTACGGAATTATTTACAACCCTAGTTTAAATATACCCGCATACGAATTAAAAACAAATATTAAAATTGATTATGTTGTAAGATGGAAATATGCTGAAGCAAACAAAAACGACACCAACAACATATTTACTGATTCTATTTTAAATAAACATTTTGTAAAAGTTTTTGAATCTACAGAAAAAAAAGCAGAATTATTTAAACACAAAAATTAATTGCTTAAGTTTATACTTTGTTTTTAATCATGAAGAAGCTATCAATAGTAATACCAGCCTACAACGAAGAAAGAACTATCCATTTAATTTTGGATAAAGTAATTGCTGTGGAGTTAATAGATAGTTTCGAAAAAGAAATAATTATTGTAAACGATTGCTCTACCGACAATACGGTTAATGCAATTAAACAATACATCAACAATAATACGGCACAGAAATTTATTTTCTTTAGTCAGGAAATAAATAAAGGAAAAGGCGCTGCTCTTCACAAAGGTATTGAGTTAGCAACTGGAGATTATATTGTAATACAAGATGCCGATTTAGAATACGATCCTCAAGAATACAATGTGCTACTAAAGCCTGTAGTTGATGGTTTTGCAGACGTTGTTTATGGTTCTCGTTTTATGGGCGGAAAGCCACACCGTATATTGTTTTTTTGGCATACGTTAGGAAATAAATTTCTTACTTTTTTATCAAACATGCTTACTAATTTAAACTTAACAGACATGGAAACCTGTTATAAGTTGTTTGATGCGAGCATGTTGAAATCGTTGCAACTAAACGAAAAGCGTTTTGGTTTTGAACCCGAAGTAACTGCAAAAATTGCTCGTATACCAAAAGTAAGAATTTACGAAGTAGGTATTTCTTACTACGGCAGAACTTACGAAGAAGGTAAAAAAATTAACTGGAAAGATGGCTTTAGAGCGATTTATTGCATTCTAAAATACAACTTATTTAGTCGTTAATTAGATTGGATTTGTTTTGAAAAGACAATTAATAACCCGTCTATATTATTATTATTTGTTTAAAATGAACTTTTCATTTAAAAATCCATTTGTTGTTTTTATGACATAAGTATAAATTCCATTTTGTAGATTACTTACATCAATTTCATATTCATCAGAATTTATTTTTGTAGAATAAATTTTTTCGCCGAGCAGATTATAAATTTCAAAATTTTCGTCTTTTTTAATATAAGAAGTTTCTATTCCTAGTATTTTTAATTTACCATTTGTTGGATTAGGATATACAACAAAATTGGGTTTTTCGGTGTTATCAAAAACAGATAATATAGCATCATTATTGTATCGTAATACAACAAAATTATCGTTCGAGCCGTCGTTACTAGAACCAGCAACTAATATTTTCCCATCGGTTTGTAAAGCCAAAAAATAAGGTTCGTCGTGATTTAGCCCAACAGGTGTAACTATTATTCCTTCAGGTTCAAAACCATCGTCAAATAAATTATCTAAAGAGCCATCTTCATTATATCTAGTTAGTCCAAAATTTGAGTTGTTGAAATTTCCTCTTGCTACAGCTATAACTATTTTTCCGTTGCTTTGAATGGCTAATGATTTTCCAAAATCATTTGTGCTTCCAAAAAAAGAGTGAGTAAAATCTGTAGTAACCATTCCGTCTGCCGAAAACGAATTATCTAATTCACCATTAACTGAGTATCTTGCTAAAGCTATGTCAAACGTAGTGTTAAAGCCATAACCACCAACTACAATTTTACCGTCATTTTGTATTGCTACAGATTTTCCAATGTCGGTAGAAGTTGTTATGTCTGTTGTTGTTTTTCCATCTTCTGAAAAACTATTATCAAGCATTCCATTAGCGTTGTAACGAGCTACAGCAAAGTCGGAGTTAGTTTTGGTACCGTAACCCGCTACTACAATATTTCCGTCGCTTTGTATTGCTACGGAAAAACTTTTATCATCACCATAAAAAAAATCGGTGGTATTTATTCCATCTAACGAAAATGTATTATCAAGTGTTCCGTTTGTGTTATAACGAGCTATTGCAAAATCAGAAGAAGAATCAACACTATAACCAACAACCACAATTTTACTATCAGCCTGAATTGCTATAGAATATGCTTTATCATCTGTATTTGAAAAATCTGTTGTAAGCTTTCCGTCAATAGAAAAGGTATTGTCTAACGTTCCGTCTGTATTGTATCGTGACAAAGCGAAGTCACTTGTTGTGCCTGTGCTGTATCCGGCAACAACTATTTTTCCGTCAGCCTGCATAGCAACAGAGTTTCCAAAATCATCGTTGTTTGAGAAATCTGTTGTTACTTTTCCGTCTCCAGAAAAAGTAATGTCTAGCGTTCCGTTTTTATTGTAACGCGCTAATGCAAAATCATTGTTAGAGCCATTAAAACTATATCCTGCAACTATAATTTTACCATCACTTTGAACAGCTATTGAATTGCCAATTTCATTAGAATTATAAAAATCTGTTGTGTGAACACCATCAGTTGAAAAAGATCCGTCAAGCCTTCCCGCTTGAGCAAAACTTTTTAATGTTATAACAGTTAAGGCAATTGCGAAAATTGTTTTTTTCATATTAGTTAATTAAAAAGGCTTTAGAGCGATTTACTGCATCTTAAAATACAACTTATTTAGGCGTTAATTATTTAACATATAAATCGAAATAAACGGGTAGGTGGTCGCTGTAGCCACCAATAAATTTATTACCAACAAATGTTCTAAATGGTTGAATTTCTCCAGTTTTAGGATGTTTTTCCATTAACCAATCTTGTTCAAAAATTGTAGCGCTATTGCTATAAGTATAAAGTTTTTTTCCACCAAATAAATTTGTACTTACAATAAATTGATCAAGCATACTTCTTTCTCCTTTGTAAAAGTGTGTTCCCTTACCCTTTTTTTCAAGCTCAGCCATCATGTTAAATAAGCTACCAGCTTCTGTTTTAGTAGAATCACTTACTGTTTTTAAACCCTCTAAAATACTTTTGTTTTTTGGTGTATCGTTTAAATCACCCATTAAAACAAAACACGCATCGTTTTCTTTTTTAGCAATGGAATCAACAATTTGTTTTACTCTTTCGGCTACAAAAATACGTTTAGGTTCACTTTCGTTTTCGCCACCCCTGCGCGACGGCCAATGGTTTACAAGAATGTATAATTTAGCTTTGTTTTTCTTTACGACACCTTTTACTAATAAAATATCGCGAGTTTTTTCGGTGGTGTCAAACGGAAAACGAATATTGTAAGCTTTGCTTTCGATTACAGAAAACAAATCTTTTTTATAAATTAAACCAACATCAATTCCTCTTTCGTCTGGCGAATCGTGATGAACTATATCGTAATTCTGTTTTTTTAATTCTGTTTTTGTAGTTAAATCTACTAAAACACTTTTGTTTTCAATTTCAGAAAAACCAATAATATCAGCACCTTTACCGTCATTAATTTCGCTTACAACGCGCGCTGTGTGTTTTAATTTAATTTCGTATTTGTTTGTATTCCACTTGTTTTTTCCTTCTGGCAAAAACTCTTCGTCATTTTTTTTTGTATCGTTAATCGTATCAAAAATATTTTCGGGATTATAAAAAGCAATTCTAATTTTTGATGGGTTTTTTTGAGCAAATGCAAAACTAATGCAAACACTAAATAATAAGGCTAAGCGAATTTTCATAATCTGTAAAATATATTTTGGTTGTAAATGTAATAATTAATTTCCCCACTGAATTTTAAAATAATCAACAGAGAACATTCCTTGTCCATCAATAATAAAGCCATGTTTGTTTCCCATAAACTCAACAAAGGGAACTTCGCCAATATAGGCGTCGTTTAAAAAGAAACGTTGTTTAAATCCAACTTTTTCGGTGCGCAAAACATTTACATCTTTAGTAACTATTGCAGAGTTTTCTTTTTTAAAGTAATCCGAACTTCCTTCAGCATTATTGTATAATATCCAATACGATTTAGTGTGTGGATTAATCATAAAAAGTGTTCCGTCGGTTTCTTCTCCGCCAATTAAAACGCCATAATAGTTTTCGCCGCTAAGGTGTTGTATGCTGGTTTCTACAGCAAAATTCTTTTTAGAATTCATGCCAATGGGCATAGTAGATGCGTATAAAATATTTTTTTTATTCTCGAACAAATAATGTCCCTCTTTTCTTTTTAAAGTTGAATTTAAATTATCTTCTTCTGCCCATTTTCCTGGAGAAGAAAACTCATCTTTAAAACTGTGTTCAAAAGATGTATCTGCAACAAGCATTGTTTTTGCAGGAATAACAACTTCAATTGTGTTTTCGGTTCCAGATGATTTATTCTCTTCTTTATTTGCTTTTTCTTTCTGAGCAAAACTATTGGAATAAATAAATCCAAAAGGAATTATTAGTAGAAGAATAAATTTTTTCATGTTGATTTTTTTATGCAAATTACAATTATTCTTTATATGTAAAAACATATTCTACTTTTTTTCTGCTTCAGTGACTTTCTTTTTCTTCCGTTTTTTCTTTTTGGTTTCTTCTTCTTTTATGGGTTCATTGGTAATAGTTACTTTGTTTTCGTTTATGGTTGAACTTTGCACAACTACAGCACTTTGTTTTATAGGTTTGTTATCAACCGCCATTTCGCAACTGGTAATTATTTGTTTGTCGATTACAATCATATAACATGAGCTAGGTTGCATGTAAACTTTGCGTTTGCTGTTGTCGGGCATAACAAATTCCATATCTGTTGACATTGTTTGTGGGCCTTCAAACAAAAAAGGGTCTTTTAAATATTCTGCAATATCAATATCTTTTATATGAAATTTTTTGCCCAGAATTTTAGTGTAAATTTCAAAAATTGCCTTTACTAATTTAACAGAAATTTGATTTGTTTTAGCGTTATAGGTTATAGACAAATCGCCAACAACAGGAGCTTTGTAATTAAAACCGCCAACTTCTACAATGGCATCACACACAAAACTAGATTTTACGGGTTTCAAAATTATTTTAGGGTTTTGTATTGTCCACTTGTATTTGCCTTTTATTAGCATTACTTCATAATCGTTAATGCCACTAATTTCACCTATTGAAGTAAATATTTTATTGAGCGTTTCTTCGTGTAAAGTAACTTTTACATCGTTTTGATTTTGGTTATAACCGATTTTAAAGCAAAAAAAGAAAGCTATTAAAACGTTAAAAAACTTAAATTTCATCAACTACAATTTTATAATCTTGTTATTTACTGCTAAATTAGTGTGAATTTATAAATAACAAACAAAAGCAATGCAAAGCAATTACGAAATACTTATTCAAAAACTCGACGAGTTTATACGTAAGTATTACCGTAACCAATTAATTAAAGGTGTTTTGTTTTGTTTAGCAACAATACCTAGCTTTTATTTAGGCGCAGCCTTGGCCGAATATTTTTTTGAGTTTAATAGCGCCGTTAGACAAAGTATTTTTTATGTTTTTATACTTACAAACCTGGCAATTTTCGGCAAATTTTTAGCAATACCTTTTTTAAAATTAAACAAATTAGGCAAAACAATAAATCATTACCAAGCCTCTCAAATTATAGGAACTCACTTCGTTTCTATTCAAGATAAATTATTAAACGTACTGCAATTAAAAGAGCAAAGCGTAAGTCAAAAATCAGATTTGCTGTTGGCTGCTATTGATCAAAAAATTGTAGAGTTAAAACCAATTCCGTTTACCAAAGCGATTGATACCGAAAAAAACAAAAAACGTTTGCGTTATGCTTTAATACCTGTGCTTTTGTTTTTGGTTTTATTAATTGCAGCGCCATCTTTAATTAAAGATCCAACCGAAAGATTAATTAATTACAATACACAATTTGAGAAAAAAGCGCCGTTTGAATTTATAATTGAAAACGAAGAATTAAAAACAATTCAGCAAAAAGATTTTGAACTAAAAGTAAAACTTACTGGTAGCGAAGTGCCCGATAATGTTTATATTCAGTTTGGTGAGCAACAATATAAATTGAATAAAGATGGAAGAATAAATCACTCGTATTTGTTTAAAAATATACAAAGCAGCACGGTGTTTTATTTATTTGCTAATGGTTTTAAATCGAAGCAATTTGAATTAAAAGCGCTTCCTAATCCTTTACTTTTAGGTTTTACCGTTAATTTACAATATCCTGCATACATTGGTAAAAAAGCAGAAACGTTAGATAATACAGGCGATTTAATAATACCAGAAGGCACAAAAGTTACTTGGAATTTTGTTTCAAAAAACACACGCTTAGTGCGTTTTAATTTTAACGACACTGCATTTGACGCAACTCAACAAGCCGAAAACAAATATAGTTTTACTTCTAAATTTTTTGCTTCAAAAAAATATTCGTTACAAACCGCTAATGAGTTTATTAAGAGTTCTGATTCTTTAACTTTTGCAATAAATGTAATTCCAGATGCTTATCCGTCTATTTTGATAGAAGAAAAAGCGGATAGTTTATCGTCTAAACGATTTTATTTTAAAGGCAGTACAAAAGACGATTATGGTTTTTCTAAAATAGAATTTAAGTACAAGTATAGTAACGATAGTATTGCCGAAAGTAAATACAACTCCTTTACAAAAACAATTGCTGTAAATAAAAACTCAACGCAAGAAACATTTTTTTATACTTGGGATTTAAGTGAAGTAGGAATTAATCCTGGCGATAAAATTGAATATTATTTTGAAGTGTGGGACAATGATGGTGTGCATGGCGCTAAATCAGCTAAGTCGCAAATTAAAACATATCAAGTTCCAACCTTAAAACAATTGGCAGAAAACACCGAAAAGAGTAATTCGGAGATAAAAGAAGATTTAGAAGAAAGCATTAAAGAAGCAAAAAATCTTCAAAAAGAAATGAACGACTTGAACAAAAAAATGTTGGAGAAAAAAAACTTGTCGTGGGAAGAGAAAAAGAAAATGCAAGAGTTGATTGACAAACAAAAAAATCTTCAGAAAAAAGTTGAAAACATTCAAAAACAAAATCAACAAAACAACACCAAGCAAAACGAATTAAAACCTGCTGAAGAAAAGTTGCTAGAGAAACAACAACAGCTAGAAGACTTGTTTAATAAAGTAATGACTCCCGAATTGAAAAAATTATTTGAGGAGATGCAAAAATTATTAGACAACATGGATAAAAACAAAACCCAAGAAGTGTTGGATAAAATGAAGTTGGAAACAAAAGATTTAGAAAAAGAATTGGATAGAAACTTAGAGTTGTTTAAGAAACTGGAGTTGGAGCAAAAAATGAAATCTACCAAAGAACAATTGGAAGAGCTTGCCAAAAAACAAGAAGATTTAGCTAAACAAGCTGAGCAAAAAAATGCTGATGCAAAAGAATTAGAAAAAAAGCAAGATGAATTAAACAAAGAATTTGAAGATGTAAAAAAGAATTTGGAAGATATTGAAAAGAAAAATGAAGCGCTGGAAGAACCAGAAAAATTGCCCGATACAGAAGAACAGAAAAAAGAAATTGATAAAGAACAAAAAAACAGTAGCGATCAGTTAAAACAAAATAGCCCGAAAAAAGCAGCACCATCGCAAAAAAGTGCAGCTCAAAAAATGCAAAAAATGGCCGAGCAAATGCAATCGGCTATGGAAAGCAGCGAGCAAGAACAGCAGGGCGAAGACATGGCTTTGATTAGAGAAATTTTAGAGAACCTTGTAAAACTTTCGTTTGAGCAAGAAGAATTAATAAATACGTTGGCTAAAACGGATAGAAATAATCCGCAGTACATAAAGATAGCGCAACAGCAAAAAAAGCTGAAAGACGACGCTAAAATGATTGAAGATTCGTTGTTTGCGTTAAGCAAGCGCCAACCGCAAATAGAAAGTTTTGTAAACAAAGAAATTGCGCAGGTAAATAGCAACATGCAAAAAGTAATTGAGAATTTAGCTGAGCGTCAAACCCCAATGGCAGCTAATCGTCAGCAATTGGTTATGACTTCAGTAAACAACTTAGCTTTGATTTTAAGTGAATCGTTACAGCAAATGCAGCAACAAATGCAGCAGCAAAAACCAAATGGAAAACCGGGAAGCGGAAGCTGTAAAAACCCAGGTGGACAAGGCAAGGGCAAAGGAAAATCGATGGCACAAATGAAGGCGATGCAACAACAACTTAATGAGCAAATCAAAAAGTTGAAAGAACAAATGGAAAAAGAAAAAGGCAATAGTCCGGGTAAAGGAAAAGATGGAAAAGAAGGCAAGGACGGAAAAAGTGGAATGGCTGGACAAGGCGGTACTAGCTCGCAATTAGCAAAACTGGCAGCACAACAAGAAGCTTTACGTAGAGAATTGCAAAAGGCAGCAGAGCAATTAAATAAAGACGGAAAACAAGGAAATGGTCAGCTGCAAAAACTAGCCGACCAAATGGAAAAAACAGAAACCGATTTGGTAAATAAAATGATTACGCAAGAAACATTAAAGCGACAAGAAGAAATTTTAACACGTTTGCTAGAAGCCGAAAAAGCAGAAAGAGAGCGAGAAATGGATGAAAAAAGAGAATCTAACGAAGCAAAAAATCAAGAAAATAGTAACCAAAATCCGTTTTTGGAGTATAATAGGTTGAAATCGAAAGAAGCGGAACTATTAAAAACTGTTTCTCCAGAGTTCACTAAGTTTTATAAAAACAAGGTAAACCAATATTTTAATACGATTTCCAATTAAAGAATTGGATGTAAATTATGTTGAAAAATGGAAGCAATGGAAAAAATTAATATGCAGTTAAATTCGCAGTTTGACCAAATTACAAAAATTGAAAAGCTAATTGAAGATGTTTGTAGCGAATACAAAATAAATCAAGATTGCTATGGCAACATGTTGGTGGCTTTAACCGAAGCGGTAAACAACGCCATTCAACA
Organism: Bacteroidota bacterium; assembly: GCA_040385525.1. Taxonomy (GTDB): domain Bacteria; phylum Bacteroidota; class Bacteroidia; order UBA4408; family UBA4408; genus JAZKHE01. Next base: position 89,445 of record JAZKHE010000001.1, on the reverse strand, counting down.
CGGAAATAAATTCGACACATCTAAAAAAATAAATATTCTTTTTGAACCACAAAATCAGCTATTAAAATTTGAAATTACTGATGAAGGAGATGGTTTTGATTTTAACCAAGTGCCCGACCCAACTGCGCCAGAAAACCTTGAAAAACCTAACGGAAGAGGTGTTTTTTTAATGCGTCATTTGGCTGATGATGTAAAGTATTTTGATAACGGACGAAAAGTGGAACTTACATTTAAAGCTTGCGTTAATTAATTTATGCCAAACATTACTTTTGCTTCCGATGACATAAAATTTGTTTTAAAAGAAAAAACCAAAAAAAAGGACTGGCTTAAAAAAAGCATTGCTGCCGAAAAGAAAAAATTAGGCGATATAAACTACATATTTTGTTCGGATAATTACCTGTTAGATTTGAACATAAAACACCTTAACCACAACACACTTACCGATATTATTACGTTTGATTACAGCGAAGAAGACACGCTAAACAGCGATATTTTTATTAGCGTAGAAAGAGTAGCCGAAAACGCAAAAAAGTTTGAAGTAGATTTTGAAAACGAATTATTACGCGTTATGATTCATGGTGTTTTACATTTGTGTGGTTACAAAGACAAAAAGAAAGAAGACGCTGAAAAAATGCGATTAAAAGAAAACTTTTACATTAAAAAACACCTTGCGTAGATTCATAAAAATCACACTTTTACTTTTATCAGTCTTTATTTTTTCGTGTAGTAAAAGCAATACCGATTACCCAAACCTTATTGTTTTAGGGCATGGTGGCATGGGCGAAAAATCGCTAAAATATCCAATTAGCTCTAAAGAATCGGTGCAAGTTTGTTTGCAAACCGAAGCTAACGGTTCGGAGGTTGACGTACAAATTACAAAAGACAGTTTGTTGGTTTGTTACCATGATGAAAAATTAAGTTCTAAAACAAAATGCGATTTAGGCTACGTTAATAATTACAATTGGAACGAAATTGAAAGCTGTGTTTATAGTACATTTAGCGGAAGCAAAAAACAAATTGCTTTGTTAAGTGATGTTTTACAAATTAACAGCAAACAAAAAAAAACAATTAGTTTAGACTGTAAATTGTACGATGCACAACAATCTACCGATTATGTTTTTATTTTTGAAAGAGCTGTTTCACGCTTTATTAGCGATTATTCCACTAAATATAATTTTATAGTAGAAGCAAGAGATACTTTGTTTTTAAAAAACATAAAACAAAAACATCCCGCAACAAAATGTTTTTTTTTAGCACCCAACACAAGTTTTTTAAGTTATGCTACGCTTAAAAATAATTTGATAGATGGTTATTCGCTAGATGTAGAATCAATTACCAAAGACGAAGCCATAGATGCAAAAAACAGCGGGTTATTGTTAATGTATTGGGGATGCAGCAGGATAAACCAAAACAAATTAGCTTTAGAATTAAAAGCCGATATTATACAAACCGACGAGTTAAATCATTTAATAAGAGAGCAAAGGAATTAATTAAGTGCTTTTTTGTAGGTAATTAAAACTCTTTCCCTTGCCATTTTATGGTCAACAATGGGTTGAGGATATTGTGTAAAATCTTCAAACTCGGGGACCCATTTTTTGATGTATTCAAATTTAGAATCAAACTTTTTTGTTTGTTCGTATGGATTAAAAATTCTAAAATATGGAGCAGCATCGCAACCACAACCTGCCGCCCATTGCCAACCACCGTTGTTTGCCGATAAATCAAAATCTAACAATTTTTCTGCAAAATAAGCTTCGCCCCAACGCCAATCAATTAATAAATGTTTGGTTAAAAAACTCGCTACAATCATTCGTACACGGTTGTGCATAAAACCTGTTTCGTTTAGTTCGCGCATGCCTGCATCAACTATTGGGTAACCTGTTTTTCCGTTGCACCAATCGTCAAATTCTTTTTCGTTGTTGCGCCATTCTATTCCATTGTATTGTGGTTTAAAACAACTCTCAGTAACGTACGGAAAGTGATACAATATCATCATGTAAAACTCACGCCAAATCAATTCATTTAGCCAGGTTTCGTTAAGTTCTGTTGCGCGAGAAGCTAACTCTCTAATGCTTACTGTTCCAAAGCGCAAATGCACACTTAATTTGCTAGTGCCATCAATAAACGGAAAATCTCTGTTCTCTTTGTATTTACTTATTTGCGCAGGATTTATTCGAGTAGAAGAAAACAAAACACCATTTTTTTCAAAACCAATTTCTGCAATGCTTGGCATTTTTTGTGGTTTTGTTTTATAAAAATTTTCGAAATATTTTTCGGTAGGATAAGCTTTTAAATAAAAGTTTTTAATAGCTGCTTTCCATTTGCGCATGTATGGCGAAAAAATAGTGTAAGGCGCACCATCATCTTTTAGCACTTCGTTTTTCTCAAAAATCACTTGGTCTTTAAACGAATAAAAATCAACAGAATTTGTGTTTAGCAATTCGTAAATCTGTTTGTCGCGTTTTATGGCGTAAGGCTCGTAATCGTGATTGGTGTAAACCGCTTTTATAGAATACGTTATCATTAATTTTTTAAAAACTTCTATCGGTTTTCCGTATTCTACTAAAATTGAGCTGTTTAATTTTGCTAAATCGCGGTGTAAATTTTCAATTGCATTGTAAATAAATTCAACGCGTTTGTCTTTTTTATCGCTGAGTTTTTCTAAAATTTCTGAATCGAAAATAAAAAGAGGCAACACATTTTTGTTTTGTTTTAATGCGTGATATAAGCCTGCATTATCATACAAACGCAAATCTCTTCTAAACCAAAACAACGTAACTTCTTTATTTTCCATATCCAATTTCTTCTACAGGCTTGTCGGGTTTAGCGTAACTCAATCGTGCAATTTTAGTTGTTTCGTGATAACTGTCTAAACCGCTAATTGTAATGCTTCCAGCTTTTTCTAAATCTACAAAACCATCGTTTAATATAGCGTTTTTTACAACGACAACTTCTTCTACTTTTCCAACTAGTATGGTGCAACCATTCGATTTTACTGGTAATACTTCTTGTAATGAAAGTCCAATTTTTATGCTACTTTGTTTTACATAAGGAGCTACAATTGTTGTTGTAAATTCTTGTGTAAGCCGCGTTGCGTTAAACTCGCTAACTTCTCTTGGATATCTTGCACTAGTTTGATGCGCGTTTTTGTAAAACGATTTTAAAATATTGTTTAATGTAAACTGATTAGTTTCTAAAATATTTTCAAATGTGTGGCGATCAACACTATCTGGACGAATGACAATACCAACCAATGCAGGATTTGCTCCTAAATGAAATGCAGAACTAATAGTAGCTAAGTTGCTTTGATTATGTTTGTTTATGGTTCCCACTAAATTAGCGGCTTTAAAACCCCAAACAGAATTAAAAAAATTTGTTCGGAATCTTTTTTCCATTTTTTCTATGTCGTTAGAATTTAAAAAAAGATTTTCCATTTGTAATTTATTGTTGGTAACGCTCAGGAAATAGGTTACAAATTAAATTTGTTCTATGTAATCTTTTACTTGTTCCATAAGCCACATAGGCGTTGATGTTGCGCCACAAATGCCCACGGTTTGGTTTTGTAAAAACCATTCTGATTTTACTTCGTGTAACGTAGAAACAAAATGTGTATTCGGATTTATTTCTTTGCAAACATTGTATAATATTTTTCCGTTAGATGATTTTGTTCCCGATACAAAAACAATAATATCAAATTTGTTGGCAAAATTTCTTAGTTCACTATCTCTATCAGAAACTTGTGTGCAAATGGTATCGTGTGCTTTTACTTTTATTCCTTTGCTGCGCAACTCATCTGTAATTTCGTAAAACTTAGATTTGCTTTTTGTTGTTTGGCTGTAAACGGTAATTTCTTCAGGAATTTTTTCTATTTCTAATTCAGAAACATCAGCAAAAACTTTTCCTGAATTGTGTATTTGTCCCATTAAACCTTTTACTTCGGCGTGTCCGTCTTTACCAATTAAATAAATTTTTTCGTTGTTATCAAACGATTTTTTTATTCTGTTTTGTAGTTTTAATACTACAGGGCAAGTTGCATCAATAAGTGTTATGTTGTTTTCTATTGCTTTTTTATATGTTGATGGTGCCTCGCCATGCGCACGAATTAAAACAAATTCGTTTTTTAAGTTTTCGAACTCTGCATGATCAATTGTAATTAATCCTTTTTTCTTTAAACGATTTACTTCTTCATCGTTGTGAACAATGTCGCCTAAGCAATATAAATAACCGTTTTTTTCAAGCATTTCTTCCGCCATTTCTATGGCATACACTACTCCAAAACAAAACCCCGACTGCTTATCTATTTGTACTTTTAAGTTTAGCATAGTTTTAAATTAAAGGTGTTTTACAATTTTTTAAAATACTTGATAAACTGTTTTTTTCAGGAGGACTACACTTTCCGTATTCAATTAAAAATTCGCAAATTTCTTCAATTTGATTTTTGTTGCTTTTGCTAATTTTTGATTTTTCTACTGCGTTAATTAAAAAATATTTATCGGTATAAAAATCTTTACTCTTGCCTACAAATTCAGGTATTTGACTTTGAATAGTAAAGCGAATGTATCTTATTTCAATATTGTTTGGTTCTTTATTTACTGCGTTGTTAATGTGTTTTAGCGATTCGTCTAAGTAACTTAATTTGTTAAACGGATTAGATGCGTGTTTTGCTAACAAACCCTTTGTTGCTCCATAATAGGCAAGCATTAAGTTGTTTTGCAGTTTTTGATTAGATAGCAATTTATCTAATTCTTTTGCTTCGTTACTATTGTAAATTGCTTGATTGTATTTTTTCTTTACTTCATCAATAGTTAGTTCTCCTGCAAATAAATTGGCAGAAAAAAGAAAGGAAAATATAAATAATAAATATCTCATATTAAATTAAATCGATGTCTAACATAAGATGTAACAATCAATGCATACTTTTTGTTGTCAGAAATGCGAACTCTTTCTTCTAAAATGCGTTTTGGTGTTTGATTTTTAATTTTGTTAAACAAGGCATAGTAGTAAACATAAGCCATGTAAACCCCAAATCGTGCGCCATAGGGCAATTTTTTTATTCCGTCTAAGCCAGCCTTAAAATCTAGTTCAATTTCGTTTTCAATTTCGAGTTTCATAGCCTCGTCAAAGCGAGTTAAATCAAATTGAGGAAAATAAGATCTACCCAGAGTGTAAACATCTGCGTTTAAGTCGCGTAAAAAATTTATTTTTTGAAACGCTGCACCAAGACGCATAGCGTTAGGTTTTAATTCTTGATACATTTTTTCGTCGCCCAAACAAAAAACGCGCAAGCACATTAAACCAACTACTTCTGCCGAACCTAAAATGTATTTTTCATAACTTTCTCGCGTATATTCTTTTTTATCGATGTCCATTTTCATGCTAAATAAAAAGGCATCAATCAATTCGCGTTCAATTTTATAAGTATTTACTACATCTTGAAAGCTATGTAAAATAGGATTTAAGCTAATTTTATCAAAAATGGCAGCGTAAGTGTCTTTTTCAAATTTTGCAATTAAATTCGTTTTGTTGTGTTCATGAAACGTATCCACAATTTCGTCTGCAAAACGCACAAAACCATAAATTCCATAAATTGGATTATGAAATTTTTTGCTTAGCATTTTAATTCCTAAGCTAAACGATGTGCTGTATTTTTTTGTAGTTACTTCACTACATTCATAACACACTTTGTCGTATAAGTTTTTTCCTGTCATGTTTTATAAAGCAAATTCCTTTTTAATTTCGTTAGCTACAACTTCGCCAGATATCAGCGATGGCGGAACTCCTGGGCCAGGAACAGTTAACTGTCCTGTATAAAAAAAGTTGTTTAAGTTTTTATTTTTTAATGCTGGTTTTAAAATTGCTGTTTGTTTTAGCGTGTTAGCTAAACCATAAGCATTTCCCTTAAAAGCATTATAATCGCTTATAAAATTATTGTGTGCATAGCTTTTTTTATACACCACATTTTCTCTTATTTTTTGTTCGGTTATTTCTTCTAGCCTATCCATAACCATTTCGTAATATTTTTCGCGAATGGTTTCTGTGTCCTCTATTCCTGGTGCAACAGGGATGAGTATAAATAAGTTTTCACAATTTTCTGGCGCAACCGTTTTATCGGTTACACTTGGGCACGAAACATAAAACAACGGTTCTGAAGGCCATTGTGGGTTGGTATAAATTTCGTTGGCGTGTATTTTAAAATCTTTATCAAAGAATAAATTATGATGAAGTAAATTTTTTAATCGTTTATTTATTCCTAAATAAAATATTAACGATGATGGCGCCATTACTCGTTTTTCCCAATAACTGTCTTTGTAGTTTCTACTACCGTTTAGTAGCTTGGTGTCGGTATGATGATAATCGGCACCACTAACAATAATGTCTGCAAAGTAAGCTCCTGTTTCTGTTTGCACGCCAGTTGCTTTTTTACCTTCGCTTACAATTTTTACAACATTTTGGTTGTATTTAAATTTTACTCCCAATTCTGTTGCTAACGAAACCATTGCCTCAACAATTTTAAACATGCCACCCATTGGATACCAAGTTCCTAATTTTATATCGGCATAATTCATTAAACTGTATAATGCAGGAGTGTTTTCGGGCAAAGCGCCCAAAAATAAAATCGGGAATTCTAGTAATTCAATAAGTTTTGGATGACTTACAAAACTGCGTACATGTTTTGAAAACGATTTAAAAACATCGAGTTTAATTATTCCATTTAATAATTTTAAGTCGGCAAACTCTAATAAAGAATGGCTTGGTTTGTAAACCAACTCGTTTATTCCAACTTGATATTTGTATTCAGCTTCTTTTAAAAATTGTTCAATTTTTTTTGCGCTACCTTTTTCTAGGTTTTCGCACATGGCGTAAAACTCATTTATATTGCTTGGCACGAGTAGTTCGTTTTCTTTCCCAAACACTACCTTATAGGATGGAGAGAGACGAACTAAATTATAATAATCGGATGTTTTTTTACCAAAAGATGCAAAAAATTTATCAAACACATCAGGCATCCAATACCAACTTGGACCCATATCAAAAACAAAACCTTGCGTTTCAAATTTTCTAGCTCTTCCGCCAGGGCTATCGTTTTTTTCGAGAACAGTAACATCATAACCTGCTTTAGCTAAAAAACAAGCCGATGATAACGATGAAAATCCTGAACCGATAACAATAACCTTTTTACTCATAATCTATCTAAAATCTTGTAGTTGCGACATTAATTTTTTTCTTGCTAAAAAAATTCTGCTTTTAATTGTTCCAATTGGCAAGCCTAATTCATCAGCAATTTCTTTGTACTTATGTCCTTCAAAATACATCATAAAAGGAATTCGTAACTCATCTTCTAACTCATTAACTGTTTGTGTAACATCTTTATGAGAGATGGTTGAAAGAGGAGAAACTGTTCCCGAATTTTGAGGTATATTAAGATAATACAAATCTTTTGTATTATCAACCACTTGATTAATTTTTACATTACGTCTATAATTATTAATAAACGTGTTTTTCATAATAGTGTATAACCAAGCTTTTAAGTTTGTAGATTCTGCAAACTTATCTTTGTAAGTAAGTGCTTTTAACATTGTATCTTGCACAAGGTCGTTAGCATCTTCTTTATCGTTTGTTAAACTCAACGCAAAATATTTTAACGGAGTTTTAAAGCTTAGCATTAAGTTGTTAAATTCTATAGTTGACATAGCGCGTGGTTTTATTTTGTTTAACAAAGATAGTAAAAGATTAAACAAAACAACAAGTGTTGTTAACACTAATTAACAAAATAAAACAATAATAAAAGCTATTTAACTGATTATCAGTAAAATAGTTTTAACAAAATTTGTTTTGAGTTTTGGTTTAATGATTAAACAAAAACTAATTAACGTTGGGATTGATAATGTGCTTAAGTTCGGCGTAGTTTTTAAAAACGATTGCGTTTTTAGGTATTTCTAAGCTAGAATTAACAATTTGATAACCGCTTAAAAGCACTGTAGATTTTGGGAATTTTGCGCAAAGTTTGTTTACGTAATTTTGTAAATCGTCTTCAACTAGCGGAACAGTTACAATAGTAGCAATGTAATGTGGTTGGTAAATTTCAACCACCTTGCTCAAATCTTCGTAAGGAACAGATTGACCCAAATAAATCAATTTGTTTAGCGAAGCTTTAATAATATAAGCATAAAACAATAAACTAATTTCGTGTAATTCTTTTTCGGGCAAATAAAGTAAAAATCGTTTTGCTTTTGGGTTGTTGGTGTTTAATTGACCATCAATAGCTACTATTAGTTTTTGACGAATTAAATTAGAAATAAAATGTTCTTGGGCAGGATTAATTGTGCCCGTTTGCCACATTATTCCAACTTTATCTAAAAACGGATAAACAACTTCTACAATCGTTTTTTCTAAACCAACTTTAAGTATGTTAGTTGCAATGGCTTTATCAAAGCGGTCTTCGTCTAATTCAGTCATTGCAATAATCAAAGTATCAACTTGAGTATTGCTTTCGGTAGATGATTTAGTTATTGTTAAAACGGCGTCGTTAATTTCTACTTCTGATAAATTAGCAATTTTAGAAATTTTGTAACCATTATTGTTTAAAATACTTACGTTTAGCAAGCGTTTTAAGTCGTTGTTAGAATACAACCTAATGTTGGTATCGGTTCTGTTTGGGTTTAAAATATTGTAGCGTTGCTCCCAAATACGTAAAGTATGTGCCTTAACTCCAGATAATCGCTCTAAGTCCTTAATTGTGTAACTCAACATTTCCTTATATAACTTTTCGTCCACAGCTAAACACGATTAAAGCCAAATTGTTTATGAAAGGCAAAGTTAATTTTAAAAAATTAAGAGCCCGCCAAATATTTTATTAAACTTCTTTTTGCAATTGGTAAAAATGTATGATTAAACGGAACTGTAAAATTAGACTCAAACAAAAACGTTGATGGATTGGGAAGTTTAGGAATAGTTTTAATTAAATCGAGTTTAATTTGCTCAAACGTGTTGTTTAATTTTAAAGTGTAATTTTTAATAAAATTAAAATAAATACCTCTGTATTGTTGCTTTGAGTTGGTAAACAAAGTGGTTTGATATTCGTAAACACGCACTTCTTTGTGGCTTTTTTGCTTAAATAAAACATAACCTTCTTCTTTATTTATGGGCTGTATACCAATGGGTGTAAACTGTATATGAGTTTCTACAAAGTCGTAAATATCTTTTCCTTCTTGTATAAATTTTTCCATTAAAGGCAACGAGTAATCAATTATGTTTTGAATTTCATTTAGGTAATCGCTCTTTTCATTTATTTTTTCGTAGCTAAAACTTAATGATTTAAGATGAATGCCGCTCAATTGTTTTGGAAACAAATTACCCATGTTTTCATAATTATTTTTTAGCTCTTTAATGTGTTCGTAATGCCATATTAAATCTCCTAAAAAGGGGTATAACTGCACGTTTTTATAATTGTTTTTTACTGATTGTAAATAAGCCAATAAAATATATTGCTTATACTCTAAATCTATCGGACTTTCTAAAATCCAGTCGGGATGTAGTTTTTCCATAAAATAAGATTTTGTTTTGGTGCTTATACGACAAATAACAACAGAGTGTTACTAAGTTTTTGTTGATACTTACAAAACATAAAACATAGATGTTAATTTTGTTCAAGGTAAAAAATAGTTTATGAAAAAAATAGCACAAGTAGCATTAGTTTTAGGCTTAACAACTTATTTAACATCGTGTATTCCAGCGCGTCAGTTCGAAGAAACAAAAGCAAAAAACGAGCAATGTGAGAAAGACTTAGCAGAACAAAGAAAAAAATTTAATGAAAAAAGTGCTGAGTTAGACGAAACAAACAACGTGCTAACACTTACCAAAAAAGAAATTGAAATGTTAAAGTTAGATAGTTTGTATCGTGGCAAAACATTGCGTTCCATACAAGCAGACTACGAAAACTTGAATAAAACACATAATTTATTGCTAGATAAAAACAAAGAATTGCTATCAACCAATCAAAACGAAACAACTCGTTTAATGGGTAATTACCAAGATAGTCAAGAAAAATTACAGAAAAAAGAAGACGAATTGCGCAAACTAGAAAAAGAACTAGACGCTAAACAAGATAACTTAACACTTTTGCAAAAAGATTTAACTAAATCGCAATCAGAGTTAGAGAAAAAACAAGCGCGAGTTGTAGAATTAGAAAGCATATTAGCAAAAAAAGATTCTGCTGTAATGGCGCTTAAAGCAAAAGTACAAGAGGCTTTGTTAGGTTTTATAAATAAAGGCTTAACTGTTGAAACTAGAAATGGAAAAGTTTATGTTTCGTTAGATGAAAAATTATTATTTGCTTCGGGCAGCACAACCGTTGATCCAAAAGGTGTTGACGCTTTAAAAAAATTAGCAAAGGTTTTAGAGCAAAATGCTGAAATCAATATTATGGTTGAAGGTCATACCGATAACATTCCATACAATAGTAATGGAGGTGCAATTAAAGACAACTGGGATTTAAGCGTTTTGCGTTCTACATCAATAACAAAAATATTGTTAGATAATAGTAAAATTGAAGGTAGAAGAATTACTTCTGCAGGCCGCGGAGAGTTTGTTCCTGTTGACAAAGCAAACACAGCAGAAGCTAGAAAGAAAAACAGAAGAACAGAAATTATTTTGACTCCGAAATTAGACGAACTTTTAAAAGTATTAGAAAGCAATTAATTTTTTGAATGAGATTTTTAGTAGCGCTTATTTGTATAAGCAATTTTGCTTTTGCACAAAATAAAATTGTAAAAAACGGACAACTTTATTTTTCGTGGGGATACAATAAAGAATGGTACACGCCAAGTACAATAAACATTAAACAGCCTGAACTAGGTAACGATTATGCTTTTGTAAAAGTAAGCGCACATGATAAAATTGGTTGGGACAAATTGTTTTCCCTTCCTTTAACAGTGCCTCAATACAATTATAGATTAGGTTATTTTTTTAATGAAAAACAAGACTTAGCTTTTGAATTAAATTTTGACCATACTAAATTTATTGTAACAAACGGACAAAACGTTAGAATAAAAGGAACTTTAAATAACCGACAAATAGATTCAACTTTTGTGAATGATGAAAGCAGCTTGCGTTATTTTCTTAATAACGGAGCTAATTTCTTTTTGTTTAACATCGTTAAAAAAATTAATATTTACGAAACAAAAAACAAAAATTTTGAAGTAGCTACATTGCTAAAAGCTGGCGTTGGTCCAGTTGTGCCACATGTAGAAAACACTGTTTTTGGCAATCCAAATACTCCACATTTTCAAATAGGCGGCTGGAATACCGGTGTTGAAGGCACAATTCGATTTTTGTTTTTTAAATATGCGTATTTAGAATATTGTGTAAAAGGCGATTACGCACATTATTTTGGACTAAGAATTTATAAGGGAAAAGCTAGCCAAACCTTTGGAACGTTTGAAATGATTGGTAATTTAGGCGTTAATATTCCTTTAGGTAAAAGAGATAAAAAAGAATAGTTCCACGCCTTAAACTTTGAACTTGAAACTTTGAATCTAAAACCAACTCATAACTCCTCACTCATAATTCATAACTAAACTATCCCCAAACCTTAGTCCCTTCGCTACAATTTTTGCAAATTTCAATTTCGTTTCGCGATTTTAAAATATTTTCTCTAAAATTTTTGTAAGCTTTTCCTTGCCAAACTTCTTTAAAAGTGTGTGTGCTAACATCGCCTAATTGGTGTTGCGCATCTTTATCAAAACAACAAGGCACAACTTTCCCGTCCCAAGTAATTACAGCGCTTTGCCACATGCGCCAACATTGATTTTCTAAATTGTTTTTTATGCTATACGTACCGTCAGTATTTTTTTTGTAACGCGAATAATTTTCGTTTTCTGGTATTAAAGCATTACCATTTTTATAATCATAAACTTGCGCAGTTTTAAATCGAACATCGTCAACGCCAAGTTCTTTTCCCAGTTGGAGCACATCGTCAATTTGATGTTCGTTAGGCTTAACAACCAAAAACTGAAATATAACGTATGGTGTATTGCTGTTTAATTCCTTTTTCCATTTTAGAATGTTTTTTGCACCCTCTATAACTTTGCTTAAGTTTCCTCCAACTCTGTAACTGCTGTATGTTTCTTGCGAAGTGCCGTCAATAGAAATGATTAAACGTTTTAATCCGCTTTCAATTGTTTTTTTTGCCATCTCATCATTCAAGTAATGTGCGTTGGTTGATGTGGCTGTGTATATTTTTTTGCTGTTGGCAAATTTTGCCATTTCTAAAAACGAAGGATTTAAATAAGGTTCTCCCTGAAAATAAAAGGTTAAGTAATTGGTTGCTGGAGCTAGTTCGCTGACCATTTTCTCAAAAAATGATTGTTGCAACATACCAGTTTCTCTAGAAAAACTTCGTAAACCGCTAGGGCATTCGGGGCAACGCAAATTGCAAGATGTGGTAGGTTCAATGGCTATGCTAACCGGCATACTCAGCTGATAAGGCTTTTTGGAAATTTTTGAAACATAAAAGCCAACATAACACAAAATTAAATTCCAAACTCTTTTTATAGTAAGGGTTTTTGCCCATTCTAAAGAATCTATTAATTTTGGTCTTATCATAAAAACAAAAATACGAATTAAAAATTCGCTTATATTTGAAGTATGGGTTTATTTTATCGCAAAGTTGTATTTCTTCTGCTTATTTTTTGTGGAACAACAACGTTTCTTTTTTCGCAACACAACAACTTGCGATTTGATTATTTAACGCTAGCTGATGGTTTGTCGCAATCGTCGGTAAACTGTTTGTTGCAAGATAAGCAAGGCTTTATTTGGTTAGGCACACAAGATGGTTTAAACCGCTACGATGGCTATTCGTTTAGCGTGTTTAAAAATGAGTCGAGCGATTCTACTTCCATATCTGATAATTATATTCATGCTTTAGCGCAAGATAATTTTGGAAATATTTGGGCAGGAACTGATGCTGGTTTAAATCGATTAAATCTCTCTAACCATCAATTTGAAAGGGTTCAAACAAAAGATGTAAATATTTCATCCACTTCAGTTAATTCAATTTTTGTCGATAAAAAAAATCAGCTTTGGGTGGCAACTTCTACTGAAGGGTTGTTTTTGTTTCAATTAAATGCCAGTAACGCTGTTTTGAAACGTATTTACCAAAATCAAAAAGCAAGCAAACGCTCGTTGCCCAACAGCACAATTAATGTTGTTTTTGTTGATTCCAAAAGTAGAGTTTGGATTGGCACAGAAAAAGGCGCGTTAATGCTAGAAAATAGCGAAGCTGAATTTGTTTTTTTTAACGAAAAATCAACAGGACAAAACATAAAAGCGATAGTTGAAGACGATTTTGGAAACATTTGGTTGGGCGGTAATAATGGCTTAAATAAAATTGACAAGAACTACAAAACAACACATTTTTCAAAAATTGAAAACGATAATTTTTCAATTACCTCTAACGTTATTTCATGCGGCTATAAAGGAAAAGACGGCACACTTTGGTTTGGTACCGAAAACAATGGATTATTGGAATTTAATAATAAAACTAATCGTTTTTCACACTACGAGTCGTTAGCGAATTTAAAAAATGGATTAAGCAGCAACAAAGTTTTTAGCATTTTACAAGACAACAGCAGCACAATTTGGGTTGGCACAGAGCTTGGTGCGAATAAGTTTGATAGAGTTAAAGAAAACTTCACTCATTTTTTAAACATTCCGGGCGATAGAAACAGCATAAGCAGCAATACCATTTGGAGTGTTTTTAAAGACAACAATTTTTTGTGGGTAGGTTGCGATGAAGGATTAAATATTATTGATAGAGAAAATCAAATTGTTACACATTTTACACCACCAAAAAATAATTCAACACCCGTAAAAAATGTTTTTTGCATTTACAAAACAGATAAAAATGAATTTTGGCTCGGAACAGAAAACGGAATTTACACTTTTCAAAACAATAAAATAAGCAAACTTTTTATTGATGCAAAAGGCTTCAACGAAATTAACAACAAAATAATTTACGATATTTTTCAAGATAAAGCCGGTAATTTTTGGATTGGAACTAAAGAAGGATTAATTGTAATCGACAAGAAAAAAACAACATGTGCCTATTATGTTGCTATTAAAAACAACGAAACAACTATTACTAATAGTGTTGTTAGAAGCATAGTACAAACACCAAACGGAACAATTTGGTTGGCAACTAATGGTGGTGGATTAAACAAAGTAGTTTTTAATGCAAGTTTACCAAGTGATATCAATAGACTAACGTTTAGTGGCTATAAGTTTGATGCGAGAAATTTAAATAGTATAAACAACAACACAATTCTATCATTGTGGGCCGATAAAAATGGTATTGTTTGGATAGGAACTTATGGCGGAGGTTTAAATAAATTTGATCCAGCTACACAAAAATTTGCGCACTACACGGAGAAAAACGGATTATCAAACAATACTATTTATGGCATAGTTGAAGATAAAAACGGAAAACTATGGATGTCGACCAACAACGGAGTTGCGTGTTTTGATAAGCAAAAAATTGTCTTTCAAAATTATTACGAAAACGATGGTTTACAAAGCAACGAGTTTAACACAGGCGCTTATCATGTAAGTAATGATGGTGAAGTTTTTTTTGGTGGTATAAATGGTTTTAATGCTTTTTATCCTAACAACATTAAAAAGAATGAGGTGCCTCCGCAAATTGTGTTAACTGATTTTCAAATATTTAATAAATCAGTTGAACCAGGCCCAAAATCGGTATTAAAGCAGAGTTTGCAAGCAACCAAAGATATAACACTTTCTTACAAAAACAACTTTTTCTCATTTTCATTTGCAGGTTTACATTATTCATCGCCCGAAAAAAACCAATATAAATTTATGATGGAAGGTTTGGACGAAGATTGGAACTATGTTGGTAATCGCCGACATGCTTTTTATACAAATTTAGAACCGGGCAATTATGTTTTTAAAGTTACTGCTGCTAATGCCGATGGAGTTTGGAACGAAAATCCGTTAAGTATAAATATCACAATTACACCTCCTTTTTGGAAAACATGGTGGTTTCGTATTTTAGTTATAGTAGCCGTTGTTGGTGGTGTTATAGGTTATAGTCGTTGGAAAATAAAAGCAATAGAAAAACAAAACAGAGAGCTAGAGCAATTGGTGCAAATGCGTACCGAAACTATTGAACAAAAAAACACTGAAATTCATAAACACTTAGAAGAATTAGGAAACGAAAAAGAAAAAGTTGAGCGTTTATTATTAAATATTTTACCGTCAGAAACGGTTGAAGAACTAAAAACAAAAGGAAAGGCAAAAGCGCGTCAATACAAATTGGCATCAGTTATGTTTACTGATTTTAAAGGCTTTACAAAAATTTCTGAAACACTTTCGCCAAAAGAATTGGTAGAAGAATTAGATCGTTATTTTATAAAATTTGATGAAATAATTGAAAAATACGGACTCGAAAAAATTAAGACAATTGGAGACGCATACATGTGTGCGGGCGGTTTGCCAATTCGTAACAAAAGTAATCCCGTTGACATTATTTTAGCTGGTTTAGAAATTCAACAATACATGAAACGTATTGATGAAGAAAAACGCGCAGCCGGGATTGAACCTTGGCAACTTCGTATTGGCGTAAATACAGGAGAACTTATAGCGGGCGTTGTTGGTATAAAACGATTTGCTTACGATATTTGGGGAGACACCGTAAACATTGCTAATCGCATGGAAAGCAGCGGCGAAGTGGGTAAAGTAAACATATCGGGTATTACTTACGAATTAGTAAAAGAATTTTTTGTTTGCACCCACCGCGGAAAAGTAGAAGCAAAAAACAAAGGCGAAGTAGATATGTATTTTGTTGAAAGTTTAGTGCCCGAACTATCGGTTGATGGATTAGGAATTAAACCCAACAAACAATTCTATATTCATTTAGATTACATTTTATATAGCAATATTCAATACAAAAAAGCGGAGCATCACATCGTTAAATTATTAAAAGAAAAACTAAGTCCAGAATTATATTACCACGGTTTGCATCACACATTAGATGTTTGCCGTGCAGCCGAAGAAATTGCTGTAGCTGAAGGTGTAACAGGCGAAGATTTGTTTGTATTAAAAACAGCGGCTTTGTTTCACGATGCAGGTTTTATAGAGCAATACCACGCTAACGAACCCATTGGTATGAAAATGGCGCGTGATATTTTGCCACAATATGGTTTTAGCGATGTACATATTGATATGATTGACAAACTAATTATGTCAACACAAATTCCGCAATCGCCAACTACGCATTTAGAAGAAATAATGTGCGATGCCGATTTAGATTATTTAGGACGCGATGATTTTTTTGAAATTGCACACAACTTGTTTTTAGAATTAAAAGCCCACGGAAAAATTACCAGCGAGCGCCAATGGGACGAAATACAAATTCCGTTTTTAAACAAACACAATTACTTTACCAAAACTAACATAACACGCCGTCAGCCTAAAAAACACGAATTTGTAGAAGCCATTAAAAAGCGTTTAGAAGATAATAAATACAAAGACTAAGCAAGTTGATTCGATTTTTAGTTATAATAGTTTTACTTTTTAGCACACACTTTTGTTTGGCGCAAAAGTGCGAAACATTTAATAGAGAATTGTTTAGAATGTTACCCAAAGATGTGCCCAACGAAATTAATTGTGTTGATTCATTAGGCAGAAAACAAGGTTGGTGGATTTATTACAATGTTTTGTTTAGTGAAGAAGTAGTTTTTGAAGAGAAACCCAAAGGATATTATGTTAAAGAATATTTAATTGGAAAGTATATTAGTGATAGAAAGACAGGAGAGTGGAATACTGTCACACAAGGACATATGGGAGGTTTATATAAGAAAGAAAATTATTTTTTTACAAGCGACACCGCAATTTACGATTTGTGGCACTGGCGTATAGTTGAAGCAAAAATTAGTTATAATAAGGATAGCACTTTAATTAAATCAACAATTATTAATCCAATTGAAAAGGATACTGTTTTTATAAATTGTGATTCTAGAACTAAAAAACTAATTAATAACTGTAATTTATATTATCAAAATAAATTAATAAGCACATTTCCAGATTTTAAATTTGATTACGAATTTTATTGGGCACAAGATTATTTAGTTAGAGAAAAATATAAAAGAATTGCGTTGGAGAATAGCTCCAAATAACCCTTCGGCCATCGCGACCCTGTAGCTCGTGAGCCAAGCAAACCCAACTTCACACAATATTTCTTATTCAACATGCGTTAAACACAAAACGCACCATTTGACAGATTTTACTTTTTAAATTATTTAAATGCATTTATGGAATTTTAACTCTATCTGCATCTACTAATTAAAATAAACCTCTAAAACCTGTCAATTATGAAAATTCAGCAACTCGATCAGCTACAAAGTTTTACTAATGTAACTTCACATGTGCGCAACGATTTAGTTTTCGAACATCGTTTTAAAGAATACGGCGCTTATCAAATTCGTAAAGATTATGCTTCAACAGTTTTGTGGGCGCTGTTGTTTGTTTTTGGAGGTATTTCGGTGAGTATAGTTGTACCCAAATTGTTTTTTAATACTACAGAAACAGAAATTGTTCCACCGGTTATTACCGAACCTCCTGTTATAGTTTTTGAAAAAGAAATCGACTTAACTCCAAAACTTGATATTCCTGTAGAAAAAATAGATCCGCCTAAAACAGATATAATGAAAACCGAAAAGTTTACTGCAAATGTTGATGTGGTAGACCAAAAAGTAACTACAGAAATTAAAACACAAGATGTTTTACAAACTGTAATTCTTTCAAACCAAACACAAGATGGTAAAATTGACGATGGCACAGAAACTATTGAAACCAAAACAGCTGGCGATATTACCGATTTAGGCACAATTAATAAGCCATATTTTGGTGTGCAAGAAATGCCAATTTTTATTGGTGGAGAAGCAGCAATGTTTAAATTTTTGAACGAAAACATTAATTATCCTGCCGCGAGTAAAGAAATGGGAATAAAAGGAACTGTTTATGTTCAGTTTGTGGTTGCTCCCGATGGTTCTGTTCAAAAAGCAATTATTGCAAGAGGAGTAAAAGGTGGCAAAGAGCTTGAGGCTGAAGCGTTAAGAGTTGTTAAAAACATGCCAAAATGGGTTCCTGGCAAACAAAATGGTGTCCCTGTATTTGTTCAATTCACACTTCCTGTTAATTTTGTACTCCGTTAACAAAAAACACAGAATGAAAACAGGATTTGCGCGCTTTACAATTTACATGGGATTTGGGATGATTGGCCTATATTTAATAGCAGGAATTTGTATTCTTTTTACAAATTTTTTAAGCGAAATAATTCCGCCAAACTACCGATTAATAATGGGTGTTGGTTTAATTTTTTATGCTGGCTTTCGTTTTTTTATGACGTACAGAATGTATAAACGAATGAAACAAAACGAGGCGCAACAAAATGAAAACTAAAATTTTTGTTTTACTTTTTTTAGTTGCTTCTGCATTAATTGTTTGGCAGTGCGCGTCGCCTTCTCCCAACGGAAAAGACCAATCTGACACACCAACCAGCGGTAAACTAAAAATTGTTGTTGACGAGTCGTATTCAAAACTTTTCGATACAGAAATATATACCTTCGAAGCGTTATACAAACGCGCAAAAGTTTTTGCAAGCTACAAGCCAGAGGCACAAGCTTTGGCGGATTTGATGGCAGATTCATGCAAAGTAATTATTATTAATCGCGACTTAACAAAATCAGAATACGAGCAATTTAAACTCAATAATCTTTTTCCAAAAGCAACTAAAATTTGCGAAGATGCTATTGCTTTAATTGTAAACCCAGAAAACGAAGATTCGTTGTTTACCACAGAAAAAATTAAAAGTATTTTGTTGGGCAACGATTCTGTTTGGAAACAAATTAATTCAAAATCAAACTTAGGAAAAATAAACGTGGTGTTTGATAACGATGGTTCTGCAAACGCTCGCTACATGAAGGATTCGCTTTTGCAAGGTAAGGCATTATCTAAAAATTGTTTTGCAGTAAAATCAAATCCCGAAGTGGTAGAGTATGTAGCGTCGCACAAAAATGCAATTGGCGTAATTAGTGTAAACTGGATTAGCGATCAAGACGATTCTACATCAACAAATTTACTTAAAAAAATAAAAGTTGTTTCCGTTGCTAAAGCAGATGGAATGCAACACTACAAACCTTTTCAGGCTTATATTAAAACAAAAGATTATGCCTTTTGCAGAGATGTGTATATGATTAACAGACAAACGCGCGCAGGACTTGGCATAGGTTTTGTAGCTTTTGTAGCAGGAGAAAAAGGACAAATAATAATTTTAAAACAAGGGCTTGTACCTTCAACCATGCCGGTTAGGTTAGTTCAAATAAATACAAAATAGTTTATGAAAAAGATTTTTTTAGTTGGATTGGTGAGTTTAGGTTTTGCGTTTTCTGCAAAAGCACAAACAGTAAAAGAAGCAATTAAATTTACAGACAATGAGCAATTAGAAAAGGCCGAAGCTGCTTTTAAAACTTTAGTTGCGAGCCAACCAACAGCCGAAAATTATTTTTACTACGGAGAAAATTATTACAAATGGGAAAAATTTTCTCAAGCGGAAGCCATGTACAAAAAAGGTTTAGAAGTTAAAGCTGATGATGCTTTGTGTTTAATTGGTTTAGGAAAATTAATGTGGCAAGATGGAAAAACAACAGAAGCAAAAGCAAATTTTGATAAAGCATTGTATGGAAATAATTCTAAAAATGTAAAGTTGATGTTGGAAGTTGCTGATGTGTATATCAAATCAGAAAAGAAAGATATTCCTGCTGCGCAAGCTTTAATCAACAACGTAATTAAAATTGATATTAAAAATCACGATGCTTATATTTTATTAGGCGATTCTTATTTAGAAATGAACGATGGTAGCAAAGCTATTGAAAACTACAAAAAAGCAGGCGCTATAGATCCAAAATCAGTAAAATCAATTTTACGTCAAGGTCAATTGTATGGACGTTCTAAAAACTATCAGTTGGCTTTAGATTATTATCGTCAAGCTGCCGTAATCGATTCTTCTTTTGCTCCTGCTTACCGCGAACAGGGCGAGTTGTACTACATGGCAAAACAATACGACAAAGCAAAATATTATTCTAAAAAATATGTTGATTTAACAGGAGGTACTATTTCTTCTCGCGTACGTTATGCTCAATTTTTATTTTTAAGTAAAGATTATAAAAAAGCAATCGAAGAAATTACTTCACTGCAAAAAGAAGACACAACTAACAACGTATTAAATCGTTTGTTGGGTTATGCATCTTTCGAAACGGGCGAATTTGCTAAAGGAGCAGAAGCAATGAATAAATTTTTTGCTCGCGCACCAAAAGAAAAAAATAAAATTTTAGCATCCGATTTCGAATACTTAGGAAAAAATTATGCTAAATCAGGAAAAGATTCTTTAGGAATTTTAAATCTTGAAAAAGCAATCACAATGGATTCTTCGGCAACTAATTTGTATGGCGATATTGCATTAATTTATAGCAAACAAAAAAGAAACGATAAAGCCGCAGAATATTACGTTAAAAAAATTGAAGGTAAAAAAGACGTAAACATCAACGACCATTTTAACTTAGGAAAAGCCTATTATTTTGGTAAAGATTACGTTAAGGCAGACACTGCTTTTGGAACCGTAATTAGCATGCAACCAAAACTTAACTTAGGTTATTTGTGGAGAGGTAGAGCGCAATCTGCCTTAGACCCTGATACTAAAACGGGTGCAGCAAAACCATACTACGAAAAACTAATTGAAGTAGCATCTGTTGATCCTGTAAAAAACAAAACAGATTTAGTAGAGGGGCATTCTTACATGGCTTACTATTATTATTTAGTAGCAAAAGATAATGCAAAATCAAAAGAGAGTTGGTTAAAAGTGAAGGAGATAGATCCTGCTAACGAAAAAGCTAAAAAATCTTTAGAATCGTTAAAATAAAGTGATAGATTAATTTCAAATACAAAGAGAAACCTTACAAATTTTGGTTTCTCTTTTTGTTTATTGTGTACCTTGTTAAAATTAAATTATGAACGTATTATTATTAGGAGCAGGCGGAAGAGAACACGCGTTTTCGTGGAAATTAGCACAAAGCAAAAAATTAAATAAACTATTTATAGCGCCAGGTAATGCTGGCACTTCCGATTTCGGCACAAACTTGAACATTGCCGAAACCGATTTTGAAGCGATTAAAAAAGCGGTATTAGAACACAAAATCGAGATGCTTATTGTTGGACCAGAAGCACCGTTGGTAAAAGGTATTTACGATTTTTTCAAAAAAGACGAAGCACTGAAAAATATTCCTGTAATTGGCCCATCGCAATATGGTGCGCAGTTAGAAGGCAGCAAAGATTTTTCAAAACAATTTATGTATAGAAACAATGTGCCAACCGCTGCTTACGCTACTTTTACGAAAGAAAAATTAGAAGAAGGAAAACAGTTTTTAGAAACATTAAAAGCACCTTATGTTTTAAAAGCCGATGGTTTAGCTGCTGGTAAAGGCGTTTTAATTTTAAACGATTTAAACGAAGCCAAACAAGAACTAACAGAAATGCTTGCCAATGCTAAGTTTGGAGATGCGAGTCAAAAGGTTGTGATAGAAGAATTTTTAGATGGTATTGAGCTTTCTGTTTTTGTTTTAACAGATGGAATTAGCTACAAAATTTTGCCTGCTGCAAAAGATTACAAACGAATTGGTGAAGGTGACACGGGTTTAAACACTGGCGGAATGGGCGCGGTATCTCCAGTTCCGTTTGCTGATGAAAACTTTTTAAATAAAGTAGAGCAACAAGTTGTAATTCCAACCATTAACGGATTAAAAAAAGAAAATATAGATTACAAAGGTTTTGTTTTTATTGGTTTAATGAATTGCGGGGGCGAACCTTGGGTAATTGAATACAATTGCCGTATGGGCGACCCAGAAACAGAAGTTGTTTTACCACGTTTAGAAAGCGATTTGTTAGAATTATTTATTGCGGTTTCAAAACAAGAATTGCACAAGCAAGAGTTTAAAATTAGCAGTAAAACTGCAGTAACGGTAATGTGTGTTTCGGGCGGTTATCCTGGCGATTACGAAAAAGGAAAAGAAATTACAGGTTTATCAGAAATTACAAATTCTTTAATTTTTCATGCGGGCACAACAACCAAAAACGGAAAAATTGTAACCAACGGAGGTAGAGTTTTAGCCATTACGTCAATAGACGAAACGATAGTTGAAGCAGTAGAGCAAAGTATGCAAGCAGCTAACCAAATAATCTACGATGGCAAATATTTCCGTAGAGATATTGGTAAAGATTTGATGGGTTTGTAAAAATATGATTAAGAGAAAAAGACACTATTTATTTTTTCTTCAGAAACAAACTTTGATTTTTCAATATTTTCATCAATATATAACCTTAAATACTCCGTAATAAAATCAATTCTTGTTGCTACTACATAATTAGTTCCTTTTTTGTTGAAGTTGATTATCCCTATTAATTTCAATTCGTAATGCGTTTTTTCGTTACAAATTTTCCATACTCCACATCCACTTAAACCACGCAAATCATCAATTTTTGACTTGTTTACACTATTTGCTGTTGCAATGTTTTCAGGGTCAAGATAAAGTAAAATGTTTTCTTTTTTGCTATACCCATTTTTTTCATAATTAATATTATTCAATTCGTGTGTATAGTACATAAAAGCATTTGAGTTAATTTTTTTTGATCCATATAAAACTTTTGTGAATTTATTACCCGTAGGAAACCCGTAAATTATATATCTACTATTTTTATTTTGTGATGATATTTCAATGTTTTTAAACGTTAATGGTTTTTTATAACAGGAGTTTAATTTTGTTACAATACTATTATTGAGTTTTAACACCCCAATATCAATTTTATCATTCATCCTTTCGTTTTCAGATAGAAAAGCATTTTGTGACAAGTATACTTCCCCCCCTGGAGACATTAAACCTTCGTTTTCAAGCAGGATACCTATTCTATTTTTAATAAAATCAAATACATGCGCAGCAGAAATTAAATAATGGTTTTTAGATGTTTTTAAATAAATGCAACAAGAATCATGTTTAATTTTTTCATTAGCAAACTCAAAAAGTTGTAATGTGCATTCTGAAACCAATCTAGTTATAATTGGTTCAAGTATTTTAGAGTTAGAAATAAATATCTCGTGACTCATAACTCATCATTTATAACTCATAACTACAAGTTGCCAGTTCTACCACCATCTACAGGAATATTTATTCCGTTAATGTAAGCCGCAGCCGGGCTTGCTAAAAACGCAACAGCAGATGCTACTTCGTGTGATTCGGCAAATCTACCGGCGGGTATTTCTGCCACCATTTCTTTGGCTAACGCTTCAACACTATGACCTGTTTTTTTAGATTTTGCATCTAGCAAATTACTAACCCTTACCGTGTTCGTTGCTCCTGGCAAAACGTTGTTTACGGTTATTCCAAAAGGCGCTAACTCTAACGATAATGTTTTACTCCAGTTGGCCACTGCAGCTCTAATAGTGTTAGATACTCCCAAGCCTTTTAATGGCTGCTTTACTGAAGTGGAAATAATATTTATGATTCTTCCATAGCCATCTTTTTTCATACCATCAACACAAGCTTGCATTAAAATGTGGTTGCACAATAAGTGGTTAGAAAACGTTTGTGTAAACTCTTCTAATTTAGCATCAGCAATTGGTCCGCCAGCTGGTCCGCCTGTGTTGTTTACCAAAATGTGTATGTTTTTTAGTTTTACTAATTCACCTACTTTTTGTTTTAAAACTTCGGGTTGGCTGTAATCTGCCAAAATATAATCGTGTTTTTGTTTTCCGTTGTTGGGTAATTCTAAAACAGTAGCTTTTAATTTATTTTCGTCGCGGGCAACTAGCGTAATGTTTGCGCCTAGCAAGGCCAATTCTATAGCTGTTGCTTTACCAATACCTTGTGTGCTACCACCTACTAATGCGTTTTTGTTTTCTAAATTTAAGTTCATGTTTATCAGAATTGTTTTTAACTTTAGTACAAATTTAAACGAATTACAATGAGTATTACACGTCCTTTTAATTTTAAAAAGTGGATTGACGAAAATCGCCATTTACTAAAGCCACCCGTAAACAACAAAGTAGTTTATAAAGACGCCGAATTTATTGTAATGGTGGTAGGTGGACCAAATTCTAGAAAAGATTTTCACTACAACGAAAGCGAAGAGTTTTTTTATCAGTTAGAAGGAAATATAGTTGTAACTATTCAAGAAGATGGAAAAGCAGTGCAAGTGCCAATAAACGAAGGAGATATATTTTTACTTCCTGCAAAAGTGCCACACAATCCCGTTAGAGGCGCAAACACTGTAGGTTTAGTAATGGAGCGCAAACGCAGAAATGGCGAAAAAGACGGCTTAATGTGGTTTTGCGAAAAATGTAACGCTAAATTATTTGAGGAGTATTTTGATTTGATACATATTGAAACACAGTTTAAAGAAACATTCGATAAATTTTATGGTAGCCTAGAACACAGAACCTGCAAAAGTTGTGGTAGTGTAATGGAGCCTCCCAAGTAGTTATGAGTGCTGAATTAACTCAATTCTTACAAACTAAATTTTCGTAATGCTTACAATTGACATCCACACCCATATTTTACCAAAAGACATTCCAAATTTTAAAGAAAAGTTTGGCTATGGTGGCTTTATACATTTAGATCATCACAAGCATTGTTGTGCAAAAATGATGCGTGATGATGGAAAGTTTTTTCGTGAAATTGAAGATAATTGTTGGAGTGCCGAGCAAAGAATAAAAGAGTGCGATGAACACAAGGTTCATGTACAAGTTTTATCTACCGTGCCTGTAATGTTTAGTTATTGGGCAAAACCACAAGATTGTTTAGAAGTTTCTGTTTTTTTAAACAACCATATAGCGTACATTGTTAAAAAACACCCCAAACGATTTATTGGTTTAGGAACAGTTCCTTTGCAAGATGTTAGTTTGGCAATTCAAGAATTAAAACGTTGTAAAGAAATTGGTTTAGTGGGCGTGCAAATTGGTACCAACGTAAATCAAAAAAACTTAAGTGAACCCGAGTTTTTTGCTTTTTTTGAAGCATGTCAAAAGTTAGAAATGGCCGTTTTTATTCACCCATGGGAAATGATGGGCGAAGCCGACATGCAAAAGTATTGGTTGCCTTGGTTGGTGGGCATGCCAGCCGAAACAGCACGAGCAATTGCATCAATGATTTTTAGTGGTGTTTTTGAAAAACTGCCTAAACTAAAAGTAGCTTTTGCACATGGCGGCGGTTCTTTTCCTGCTACAATAGGTAGAATTCAACATGGTTTTGATTGCCGCCCCGATTTGGTAGCTATCGATAATAATAACGCGCCTAAAAACTACTTAGGTAAATTTTGGATAGATAGTTTGGTGCACGATAAACAAACACTTGATTTTGTAATAAATGTAATGGGAAAAGACAAAGTAGCTTTAGGCACCGATTACCCTTTTCCGTTAGGAGAATTGCAACCCGGCAAATTAATTAATGAAATGCCTTACGATGACAAAACAAAAGAAATGTTACTCAGCCAAAACGCTTTAGATTGGTTAGGGCTTAAGAAAGAACAGTTTAGTTAAAAAAACAAATAATCTCAAACAGAAAACTATCAATCCATAACTTATAACTCATAACTATCTCGTACCTTTGCACCTTCATAAATAAACTATGAGCGATTCAATAAAACACGAATGTGGTATTGCCCTCATCCGGCTGTTAAAGCCACTCGACTTTTACATTAAAAAATACGGCACTCCACTTTACGGAATCAATAAGTTGTATTTGCTTATGGAAAAGCAACACAATCGCGGACAAGATGGAGCTGGCGTTGCAACAATAAAATTTGATGTTGAACCTGGACAACAATATATTCATCGCCACCGCTCGGTTTCAGCAGGAGCAATTAAAGAAATTTTTGGAAAAATAAACGAACCTTTTACCGAATTATATAAAAAAGACATTGTAAAGTTTGCAGATGCTCAATACCTTAAAAAGAATATGCCTTTTTATGGTGAGCTAATGCTTGGACACTTGCGTTATGGCACTTACGGAGGTAATACAGTAGAAAATTGCCATCCGTTTTTACGTCAAAATAATTGGCAAACTAGAAATTTAGTTGTAGCAGGTAATTTTAATTTAACCAATGTTGATGAGTTGTTTCAACAATTGGTAGATTTAGGGCAGCACCCTCGCGAAATGGCAGACACCGTAACTGTTATGGAGCGTATAGGTCATTTTTTAGATGAAGAAAACGAAAGATTATTTCAAGAATTAAAAACACAAAAATTAGAAAATAAAGAAATTTCTAGAAAAATTGGTGAGCAGTTAGATATACAACAAATGCTTTCTATCGCTGCAAAAAAATGGGATGGCGGTTACGCAATGGCAGGTATGATTGGGCATGGTGATGCTTTTGTTACGCGTGATCCTTGGGGAATTCGTCCTTGCCATTATTATAAAGATGATGAAATTGTTGTGGTAGCATCTGAGCGGGCAGTAATTCAAACGGCATTTAAATTAGAAAAACATCAAATACAAGAGTTAACTCCAGGTCATGCTTTAATAATAAAAAAGAATGGCGAAATCTCCGAAAAGCCTGTGCGTAGTCCAAAAGAAAAAAGTGCTTGCTCATTTGAACGCATTTATTTTTCTCGCGGTAGTGATGCAGATATTTACGAAGAAAGAAAAAATTTAGGTCGATTTGTTTGCGAACCTGTTTTAAAAGAAATTAATCACGATTTAAAAAACACAGTTTTATCGTTTATTCCAAACACCGCTGAAGTTGCCTTTTACGGAATGGTAAAAGGAATGGAAGATTATTTAAAAGAAGTAAAGCTGAAAAAAATTCTTGCACTAACGCACAGCGAATTGACGCAAGAAAAATTAAGTGCAATAATTGATATTCGTCCACGAGTAGAAAAAGTAGCGATTAAAGATGCAAAGCTAAGAACCTTTATTACCAACGATGCCAGCAGAGACGATATGGTGGCGCACGTTTACGATATTACTTACGATACTGTAAAAAAAGGCAAAGATAATTTAGTGGTAATTGACGATTCAATTGTAAGAGGAACCACTTTAAAACAAAGCATTTTAAAAATGCTGGATAGATTAGAACCTAAAAAAATAGTAATTGTTTCATCAGCACCGCAAATTCGTTACCCTGATTGTTATGGAATCGACATGGCTAAATTAGGCGATTTTATTGCTTTTCAGGCTGCTATAGCTTTGTTAAAACAAAAAGGAATGCAAGGTGTAATTGATGAAGTATATCAAAAAGCAAAAGCACAAGAAAAATTGCCAAAAGAAGAAATTACAAATGTTGTAAAAGATATTTACGCGCCTTTTTCATACGAAGAAGTTTCTGCAAAAATTAGTGAACTACTAACGCCAGAAGATTGCAAAGCAGAAGTAAAAATAATTTACCAAAACATAGATGGCTTGCACCGCGCTTGTCCAAATCATACTGGCGATTGGTATTTTTCAGGAAACTATCCAACACCGGGCGGCAACAAAGTAGTAAACAAAGCTTTTATTAATTACATTGAAGGAATAAATCAGCGAGCGTATTAAATTATTTTACTTCTTCGCAGTAACCACTTAGCAAAGTTCTAATAGCTTTAACTTCGTTGTTAATTCCCGGAGGATCAGTTTTTTCGCTATCAATATCTCCTTGTACATAGACTAAATGCAACGCATATTTTTCTCCCAAATGCGTTGGGGGTAAAACAAAACCTGCGTTTTTCAAATCAGTTAAATATTTTGTTCTGGCTTTAACTTCGCTTTTAGTCATACTTGCAGAAAAATTACTCAACATGTCTAAATTATATTTTGTTTCTAACTCGCCGTGTTTATGTTTAGATTTTACTTTTTCAATTTCAGCTGATTTTGCAATATTATTTGCTTTAATCTTTTCAACTTCGTTTGCATCGCTTAAAGTAGAAACATATAATTTAAAATAAACAGGCACTTCAAAACACATACGTTTATCCATGTTAAAGTTAATTACTCTCGATGGTGGTAAAGTAGCTTTACAGGTTTCGCAAGCTAAAAGCGATTTTAAATTTTCGCGCGGAATCCAAGCTTTTTCTTTTCTGTAAAAACACATTGCAGTGCTGTCGGTTTTAACTTCCCAACCTTCTATTAAGTTAGCTAATAGTTGTTTAATAGAACTATCGTCTTTTAATAAATCTACAGTTGGATTTTTAATGAATTGAGCATTACCGCTAAATGAAAACGCTATTAATGCGAAAAATAAAATTACTTTTTTCATGATTTAAAAGTTAGTTTACACTTTCAATTATTTCATTTTCATCAATTAAATTCATGCAATTAAAATGCTTACGCGGACATTTATTAAAACCTATTTTGCTACATGGTCGGCACGACAAACCATTTACTTCAATAATTTTAGCGGGTTTAGCATCCGTTGCCAAATAAGGCGTCATACCAAATTCAGGAACTGTATTCCCCCACACCGAAATAATTTCTTTATTAAATGCTGCTGCAACGTGCATTAAACCCGTATCGTGTGTAATTACTTTTGTGGCTTGTTTTACAAGCGATGCCGATTGTTGTAACGAATATTTTCCACAAGCATTATAAATAGTTGCCCTGCTGTTTTTTAAAATTTCGTTTGCATTTTGTTCGTCTTCTTTTCCGCCTAATAAAAGAACTGGCAATTTTATTTTATCGCAAATAGAAATTATTTTTTTTGTTGGTAATCGTTTTGTAAAATGTTTTGCGCCAATAACAAAAGCCACATAGCCATTATGAAAAACTTCAGGAAGCGTTAAAACATCTATCTCTTCTTCCTTTGCAATAAAAAAATCTAAACCTTTTCCGTCATTTTTCACACCAAATAATTTTACGGTTTCAAGATATCTATCAACAATATGTGTTTTTGGTAAAGAAGAATGTTTAAAGTTAACCAACATCCATTTTTTAATATTTAATTTATTAAAAGTAAATGCGAGTTTGTTTAATCTCATTTTAAGCATTACGCTTCGTAAGTTGTAATGCAAATCAATTACGTAAGTATAATCTTCAGCTTTTAACTGAGGTAAAACTTCGTAAATACTGCTTTCTATGGTATAAACTTTGCTTACGTTAGGATTGTTTTTTACAATATTGGCAAAACCTTTTTTGGTTAAAAAATGAATTTCTGCACCTTCAACTTGTTGTTTTAAACAACGCAATAAAGGACTTGTAAGCACAATGTCGCCAATAGAACTAAAACGGATTACTAAATACTTTACCATTACACAAAAATAGATTTTATTTTATCACAATGCCAATTCATTAAGCAATTTAGTTATTCGCTCTTACAAAAACTTTATTTACTTTTGAGCTATGTATTTTGTTGACACACACACCCATTTGTATTCGGAAGAGTTTGATAGCGAAAACTTTAATCACGTTAACGAAGCGCTTCAGTTTAATGTAAAAAAAATGTTGATGCCAAATATTGATAGTTCATCTATCGAAAAAATGGAAGCCATAACAAAACTATTTCCAGAAAATTGTTTTGCTATGATGGGACTTCATCCATGCTACGTTAAAGAAAATTACGAAGCAGAATTGAAAATAATTAAAACACATTTAGATAAAAATAATTATTGTGCAGTTGGCGAAATTGGTATTGATTTATATTGGGAAAAAACATTTAAAGATGAGCAGATAAAATGCTTTTCTACCCAAATAGAATGGGCAATGGAGAAGAAATTACCCATTGCTATTCACACCCGAAATTCATTTGATGAAACGCTAGAAGTAGTTTCAAAATATTACAAAAAAAACACAGATAATAATGGTGTGTTTCATTGTTTTTCTGGTAATGCAGAACAAGCACAGCAAGTAATTGATTTGGGTTTTAGTTTAGGAATTGGTGGCGTGGTAACTTTTAAAAATTCAGGCTTAGATAAAGTTGTGGAGCAAGTTGATTTGCAACATATAATTTTAGAAACCGATGCGCCTTATTTAGCGCCAGTTCCACATCGCGGAAAAAATAATCGAAGCACTTATATTCCTTTAATTGCAAAAAAAGTAGCTGAAATAAAAAATTGTTCTGTTGATGAAGTTGCAGAAATAACAACAGCAAACGCATTAAAATTATTTAATTTATGAGTGCATCTATATTGCTTATTTATACAGGCGGAACCATAGGAATGGTGCAAGATCCAAAATCTAAATCGTTGGTTCCGTTTAATTTTGAACACTTAACCAATCAAATTCCAGAGTTGAGTCAGTTTAATTTTAAGTTGCACTCACATTCTTTTCAACCACCTATTGATTCGTCGGATATGCAACCTTCTATTTGGATAGAATTGGTTGAAATAATCGAAAAAAATTATAATAATTACGATGGTTTTGTTATTCTGCATGGCTCAGATACCATGGCTTATACGGCTTCTGCATTGAGCTTTTTGTTACAGGGTTTATGTAAGCCAGTAATTTTAACTGGTTCGCAATTGCCCATCGGAATTATTCGTACCGACGGAAAAGAAAACTTAATTACTGCCATTGAAATTGCAGCAGCAAAAACAGCTGAAGGAAAAGCATTGGTGCCCGAAGTAGCAATTTATTTTGAGTATAAATTATATCGAGGAAACAGAACACATAAATACAATTCAGAACATTTTGATGCTTTTAAATCACCTAACTATCCGCATCTAGCAGAAGCAGGAGTTCATATTCAATATAACAATCAATTTATACATTCAGAATCTGCAGCTAAATTTAAAGCAGACAAAAAATTAAGTTCAGATGTTGGCGTTTTAAAGCTATTTCCAGGCATATCCGAAAATCTTGTGAATGCTATTTTACAAACAAAAAATTTAAAAGCAATTGTTTTAGAAACATTTGGTTCGGGAAACGCTTCAACACAAAAATGGTTTTTAGATGCAATTGCTAATGCAGTAAAAAACAATATTATTGTTTACAATGTTACGCAATGCAACAGAGGCGCTGTTTTACAAGGCAAATACGAAACCAGTAAAAGCTTTAACGATATTGGTGTAATTGGCGGTTACGACATTACTTTTGAAGCTGCCATCACAAAACTTATGTTTGTTTTAGGACAAGAATTGAGTTTAGAAAAAACAAAACAACTTTTAGCTACACCAATTAGCGGAGAGTTAACAATAAACTAATGGAAACCAAACAAGTTGATTTTATTGTTGTTGGACAAGGCATAGCGGGAACGTTACTCACTTATTTTTTACAAAAAAACAATCAAACTGTTTTGGTAATCGACGAAGAAAAAGAATATACCTCTTCAAAAGTTGCCGCAGGAATTTACAATCCAATTGTTTTTAAAAGACTAGTTAAAAGCTGGCGAGCAGATGAATTAATTCCTTTTTTAGAAAATTTTTATACAGAATTTGAAAAGGATTTAGGTGTTAAATTCTTGAACAAAAAAAGTATAGTAAAGTTTTTTGCTAGTCACGAAGAACGAGAGTTTTGGCAAAAAAAAACAAAAGAACAAACAGGAATTAATTATTTTGGGGAATCTAATTTAGCTGAATATAATCCGTTTATAAAAAACAAAGAGTTTGGTTATGCTTTGTTAAATCATACTGGCAATGTTGATTTGCCTTTGTTGCTAAACGCGTTTAAAGATAGGCTCAAACAAAATAATTCTTTTGTTGCCGAAAAAATAAATTACGATGATATTGTTGTAGAAACTGATTCAGTAAAATGGAAACACTACACAGCTAAAAAAATAATTTTTTGCGAAGGACATAATGGAATAAATAATCCATACACTCCATTTTGTAAATTAAAACCTGTAAAAGGTGATGTGCTAATATTAGAAAGTAATGAATTGAATACAGTTGATATTATCAATAAAGGTGTTTTTGTTTTGCCCATCGGTAACGGAATATTTAAAACAGGTTCAACTTACAACTGGAATTACGAAAACGATTTGCCCGAAGAAAAAGGAAAAGAAGAAGTTCTCGCAAAATTAAACCAATTAATTAGCGTAAATTACTCTGTTTTAAAACACGAATCAGGCATCCGACCATCAAGTTTCGACAGAAGACCAATTTTGGGAACTCATCCACAACACAATGCTGTAGCTGTTTTTAACGGTTTAGGAACAAAAGGCATTATGATTGGTCCGTTTTTTGCAAAGCAACTTGCTGAGCACTTGTTATTTGAAAAAAAAATAGACGACGAGGTAAATGCAAAAAGATTTTTTTAGTAAAAACTTGTTTTTAGCAAAATATTACTTATTATTGCTTTCGTAAAAGGTATGAAAACACAAAACACATTAAAATTAATTTTATGTTTTTGCTTAGTTGCTGTCAGCAGCTATATGCCTGCTGTTGATGATACTTTAACCCCTCGAAAAGCAGGTTATTTGTACAATTTCACAAAATATATTGATTGGCCAGCTGCTGCAAAACAAGGTAATTTTATTATTGGAGTTTTAGGAACAACACCTATTTATGGCAAAGTTTTAGAAAACACAAAAGATAAGAAGGTAAATAATCAAACGATAGAAGTTAAAAATTTTGCAACTCCAGCTCAAATAACTAATTGTCAACTTCTTTTCGTCCCTAATAATTTCGAAAATCTATCAGAGATTGTTAGTAAATTGAAAAAATCATCAACTCTTATTGTTACTGATAAAGTCGGAATGGTTAATAAAGGTTCAATTATTAATTTTGTTTGGAAAGACAATAAGCTTCAATATGAAGTAAATAAAGTAAATGCAGAAAAAAACGACCTAAAAGTAGGCGCTCAATTAATTAACACCGCAGCAGCAGTTATTGAATGAAAAATGTAAGCAAATACATAATATTGTTGTTATTTGTTTTGTTTGGGATAAGCAAAACAATTCAAGCGCAGAATTCTGCGATCAACAGAGCTATTGCATATCAACAAGCTGGTGACTTAGATAAAGCTAAAGGTGCAATCGATTCTGCGGTTATAAATCCCATTTCTGCAAACGACCCTTACGCTTGGTATGTAAAAGGATATATTTACAAAAGCATTTACTCTAAAAAAGAAGCTGGCAAACGTAAAGTGGATATTAGAAAAGAAGCAATGGCAGCCTTCTTAAAATCGAAAGAAATTGATACTAAAGGAGAAAATAACGAAGACAATAACAAAAACATAAAATATATAGCAACCACTTATTTTAATGATGCAGTTCAATCTATAGATAGTACAAATTATCAGTTTGCTATAGAGGCTTATGAGTTATACAGAAAAGCTATTGTAATTCCTGAACCAGCTACCGATATTACTAAAAAAGACATTGATTTTAATTTGGCTTTAGCTTCTATGTACACAAGAGCGTACGAAGCAAATCGAAAAGGTAAAGTCGATTTTTTTGCAAAAGCTAAAGAAGCGTATGGCAAAGTTATAACGCTTGATGCAAACAATGTAAGCGCTAATTACAACCTAGGTATTCTTTACTATAATCAAGCTGTAAGCATAATTAATGCTATGGATTACGATTTAGATTTGGTAACACTAAATCAAATTCAAGACGATTGTGTTGTTTTATTTAAACAATCGTTACCATTTATGGAAAAAGCCTATCAGCTCGACCCAAAACGAAAAGAAACCCTTATTGGCTTGTCTGGTATCTACTTTAGTTTGAACGAAGAAGAAAAGTCAAAAGAAATCAAACTGAAAATTGACGAAATCGATCAAAACAAGTAAATTTAACTAGGGAGAATTCTGTTCATGAAATTTAAATTTACAATTGGTAAACGAATAGGTTTAGGCTTTGGTGTCTTAATCTTTCTAACTGGTATAGCTTTTGTCCTAACGTTATTTACAACTAGTTCTTCTCGAAAAATAAACGATGAGATAAACGATATTTATACACCTTCGGTTACTGCTTTAGAGGAACTGAATTTAACAATGGTCCGCTCTAAAATGATGATTTATAAATGGGCGTATTTTCAAAGCGGAAACGATAATCAAGATAAGGTAAAACTTAGAAACGCAATTTATACGCAACTTCCAGACTTACAGAAAAAAATTACTACGCTTTCTGAAATGTGGAAAAAAGCGGAACAAGACAGTGTTAAATCTTTATTTAATAAAATTAAAGAGCTAACAGCTATGTATGAAAACGAAGTAATGACTCCGTTAAGTACTTTTGAAAGTTATGAAGATCCTTCCTTACTGTTTATTCAAGAATCTGTTGCTGAAGGAGAAATTGACTCGAAATACAGAGAAATACTAGTAGAGTTAGAGCGATTAGTAGAAGTGCACCACAACAACTCAATTGTTAAGAGTAAGGACATGGTTTCGTCTTTTAACCGTTTAAAATGGGTTGTAATTATATTAGGTATTTTTCTTGTAGTTGGTGGTATTTTAACCGCAATTTTTACCGTTCGTTCTATTGTAAAACCAATAGAATATTTAAAACGTGTTTTGTTACGTATGGGTAAAGGAGTTTTGCCCGAAGAAAAAATGCCCGACAGAAATGATGAAATTGGCGAGATGTCGGTGGCGCTAAATTATATGGTTGATGGTTTGAGTAGCACCACAGAGTTTGCTCGAGAAGTGGGTTCTGGTAACTTTACTTCTTACTACAAACCTTTATCAGACGAAGATACTTTGGGGCACGCATTACTAAAAATGCGTATTGGCTTAGAAGAAAACGAACGTGTTCTAGAAGGTAAAATTATTGAAAGAACTGAAGAAGTTGTTCGCCAAAAACAAGATATTGAAGAAAAAAATCATATTCTCGGAGAGTTATATACGCAAGTTACCGATAGTATTCGTTACGCAAAACGTATTCAGTATTCGTTGTTGGCAAACAACAATATGTTACGCGAAAACTTAAGAGACTACTTTATTTTCTTTAAACCAAAAGATGTGGTAAGTGGCGATTTTTACTGGGCTTCTCAATTAAGTAATGGTAATTTTGCATTAGTTACTGCAGATAGCACTGGTCATGGAGTACCAGGAGCTATTATGAGTATTTTAAATATTTCTTGTTTAAACGAAGCTATTGTTTCTGATAAATTATTAGAACCAGCCGATATTTTAAACGCAACACGTAGCAAAATTATCAAACATCTTTCTAACGATGGTAGCGAAGAAGGCGGTAAAGATGGTATGGATTGTAGCATTGTTTGTTTCGATTTTAAAAACAACAAAATAACCTATGCTGCAGCAAATAATCCTGTATGGATTGCTCGTAATGGAGAATTAATTGCATTGCAAGCAGATAGAATGCCGATAGGTAAACACGATAGAGATAAAACACCATTTGTGCAAGGTGAGTTCGAGATTCAAAAAGGCGATGTTGTTTACACGTTAACTGATGGTTTCCCAGATCAGTTTGGCGGACCACAAGGAAAAAAATTCATGAGCAAACAATTACAAAA
The DNA here is from genome assembly GCA_040385525.1 of Bacteroidota bacterium. Lineage (GTDB taxonomy): Bacteria > Bacteroidota > Bacteroidia > UBA4408 > UBA4408 > JAZKHE01. Next base: position 54,008 of record JAZKHE010000001.1, on the reverse strand, counting down.
ATATCTATTGTCAATTTCTAACGAACCAATGTACGAGCAATATCAAAAACTAGATCATTGCTTTGAAGATTGGAAAGGTGGTTTAGAACAAATTGATGATGTTTGTTTAATTGGAGTTCAAATTTAGTTCGGAAACAATTTTAAAAGTTGTTCCGTTCTGTAATTAAAAATTTCCTGCACTTTTTTCCCTACAAATAGTTTATTTATTAGCGGTTCCAATATCCAGCCTGGTGATAAAAAAGTAACCGTATCAGTCATTTTTGTATAGCCTTCTGCGGTTTCCTCAAACTTGTGTTCGTGATGCCATATTTTGTAAGGTCCTTTTAATTGTTGATCTACAAAACGATATGGAGGTTGCCAAGTACAAATTTCTGTTTGCCAATTAAACGGAATACCACTTAATTTTATTCTATAATCAATTAAAGCGCCTTGTTTTATTATGATTGGTAATGGAGTTAAAATTTTAAAACTTAATTCGGGAGGTGTTAATACGTTTAAGTTTTCGGCTTTGCTAAAAAAATCAAAAACTTCGTTAATGTTTCGGCGAATAATTGTTTCGGTAACTAATTTGTGTGGTTTCATAACGTTGTTAAATTACTTGTAAATAAAGGCTTTAAATATGTGTTATAACATCAATTACAGTAAAAAGTTCATAATCGAACACATTCGTCTAAAAAAGCCAGTAAAATCAATAATAATTATAAATTTGTGCTCCAATAAAATTTAAAACAATGAATAATAAATTTTTAGCACTAGGATTTTCTGCTTTAGTAGGATTAACAGCTTGTAAAGATTTTAAAAAATCAGAAACAGCAACAGAACAAAAAGATTCAACGCAAACTGAGTTTGTATTTGAAACAGAACAAGTTGCCGATTTAAGAATTTTACGCTACCAAGTTCCAGGTTTTGAGCAATTATCTGCAAGCCAAAAAGAATTAGCTTATTACTTGTACGAAGCTGCTTTGGCAGGACGCGATATTGTTTGGGATCAAAACAACAAACACAACTTAACAATAAGAAGAACCTTAGAAGCTATTTTAAACGCTAATGTTGCAGATACTGCAAGCGCAGACTACAACAAGTTTTTAACGTATACAAAACAAATTTGGTTTTCAAACGGTATTCATCACCACTACTCAAGTATGAAAATTATGCCTGAGTTTACACAAGAGTTTTTTGCAACTTTAGTAAAAAAAGTTGATGCGAAAAATTTACCTGTGTTGGCTGGCGAAACAGTTGATGCTTTTTTAGCACGTATTTCTCCAGTGATGTTCGACCCTAAAATTGCTTCAAAAAGAGTTAATTTAGATGGAAAAGTAGATATGGTTGTAAATTCTGCAACTAACTTTTACGAAGGTGTAACACAAAAAGAAGTTCAAGATTTTTATAAAACATTACCTGCGCAATTTAACAACGAGCCATACGAATACGGTATTAACTCTAAAGTTGTTAAAGAAAATGGAAAAATTGTAGAAAAGGTTTATAAAGTTGGCGGAATGTATTCTGCAGCTTTAGAAAAAATTGTTTTTTGGTTAGAAAAAGCTTTGCCTTTAGCTGAAAATGCTACTCAAAAAGAATCATTAACTAAATTAATTGAGTACCACAAAACAGGCGATTTAAAAGCTTGGAACGAATACAACATTGCTTGGGTAAAAGATATTACAGCTCAAGTAGATGTTGTAAATGGTCATATCGAATCGTATGGCGATCCATTAGGGCACAAAGGTACTTTTGAATCAATGGTTTCTATAAAAGATATGGAAGCATCAAAACGTATTGAAGCAATTAGTAAAGAAGCGCAATGGTTCGAAGATAATTCTTCGATTATGGCTGAGCACAAAAAGAAAAACGTTAAAGGTATTACTGCAAAAGTAATTACAGTTATTGTTGAGTCTGGCGATGCATCTCCATCAACACCAATTGGTGTAAACTTACCAAACAACGAGTGGATTAGAGAAAATCACGGTTCTAAATCGGTTAACTTAGGCAATATTGTAAACGCTTACGATATGGCAAAAGGTGGCGGTTTATTAAAAGAGTTTGCTTACACTGACGAAGAAGTTAAATTAGAAAAAGAACACGGTGCTTACGGCGATATGTTGCATACAGATATGCACGAAGTGATAGGTCACGCATCAGGTCAATTAAACAAAGGCGTTTCTCCATCAAACGTAACCTTAAAAAATTACGCATCAACTTTAGAAGAAGCGCGTGCCGATTTAGTTGCATTGTTTTATTTATACGATAACAAGTTAATTGATATGGGGTTGATGAAATCGTTAGATGTTGGAAAAGCAGCTTACAACGATTATATCCGTAATGGTTTAATGACACAGTTAGTGCGTTTAAAATTAGGCGACGATGTAGAAGAAGCACACATGCGTAACCGTCAATTAGTTGCTAAATGGTGTTTTGAAAAAGGTGCAAAAGACAATGTAATTGAAAAGAAAACAAAAGATGGTAAAACGTATTTTGTAGTAAACGATTATGCAAAATTACGTGTGTTGTTTGGTGATTTATTAAAAGAAATTCAACGTATAAAATCAGAAGGAGATTTTAACGCAGGAAAAAACTTAGTAGAAAACTACGGCGTAAAAGTTGACCCAACATTACACAAAGAAGTGTTAGACCGTTACTCAAAATTAAACATTGCACCTTACGCAGGCTTTATTAATCCTAGATTAGTACCTGTAATGGAAGGTGATAAAATTATTGATGTAAAAGTAGAATACCCTAGCGATTTTAAAACACAAATGTTGTACTACGCAAAAAACCATAGTTTTTTACCAAGCGTAAACTAAAAATTGTTTGTAGTAATAATTTAAATTAGCCCCAGTGATGGGGCTTTTTTATTGCTGTATTTTTTGTAGATTTAAATAAAAATTGATGACAGCAAGACGCATTAAGATAATTTTTTATTTGATTATTGGGCTTTGTGTTTTCACAATGGTTCTTCCTTCTATTTTGTTTAACTTTATTGAGCTAGATATAGCTGTAAATTGGACGATGAAATACTTTTCGATACCTATTCTTTTAATTAATATGCCAATTTGTTATTTTGTCTATATAAAATTCTTAAAACAACATGAGACTAAGCAACATAAATCAATTAAAAAGATAAAGCTTCGTTCAACTTTCAGAATCTTTTTTATGACGATAGGAATGTCAGTAATTTTGATTGGCACAACACTTTCACTGATAATATTAACTAACGCATATTTAGGGAATACTAAAACTATAATATTAAATGCAAAAATAATTGACTATTATACTTTTAAAAACAAAGGTAAAACTAATCATTACATCAAAATTCAAGATTCACAACTGAATAGAATAGTAGAACTAAGAGTTAAAAAACAATATCAGATTGGAGATAAATTTAATAAAACAGTCCAACAAGGAAAGTGGGGGTTGCTTTTCTCAAATGATTAAAATTGAGCGATATTTTAATACATTCAACACCTCAACCAATTCTCCAAAATTTCCATTCCGTGTTCAGATAAAATACTTTCTGGATGAAACTGCAAGCCCCAAATGGGTAATGTTTTGTGTTTTAAACTCATAATTTGCTTTTGTTCATCAATAGCTAAAACTTCTAAACAAGCTGGCAAGTTACTGTTATCTACCACCCAAGAGTGGTAACGCCCAACTTTAAATGTAGCGGGTAAATTTTTATACAAACAATCATTTTTTAAAACACTAAGTTCGCTTGCAACACCATGTTGTACTTGCTGTAGTTGTTTTAGCTGCGCACCAAAATGTTCGGCAATAGCTTGGTGCCCTAGGCACACACCCAATATTTTTTTTGTAGCGCTATACTTTTGCAATAGCTCAGGCATAATTCCTGCATCTTTTGGTAGGCCCGGCCCCGGGGATAAAACAATGGCATCAAAATCAGCAATAGCCTCAATGCTTATTTCGTTGTTGCGTTTAACTATTGGTTTAGTGCCCGTTATTGCTTCAAAATAATGCACGAGGTTGTAAGTAAAACTATCGTAATTATCGAGCAATAATATTTTTTGCATAGCTGTTGTTAAAATCAAATTTGTGTTTGTGCTGTGGCAAACGTATTTTTAGACAATAAAATTACATTTTAAATGACATCAGCACCCACCGATAAAAAAAAACTTTTTCTTTTAGATGCCTTTGCGCTTATTTATCGCTCTTATTTTGCGTTTGCAAACAATCCGCGTATAAATTCTAAAGGTTTAAACACATCAGCCATTTTTGGTTTTACCAATACCTTGCTCGAAATTTTAAACAAAGAAAAACCAACACACATTGCCGTTGTTTTTGATACTGCAGCAAAAACACAAAGGCATGTAGATTTTACCGAATACAAAGCCAATCGCGAAGAAATGCCCGAAGATTTATCGTTGGCATTGCCCTACATTTTTAAATTGATAGAAGGCTTTAACATAGCCACTATTAGTTATGATGGTTTTGAAGCCGATGATGTAATTGGTACGCTGGCTAAAAAAGCGGAGCAACACGGTTATATAACTTACATGATGACGCCCGATAAAGATTACGGACAATTAGTAAGCGAAAACATTTTTATATACAAACCAGCTCGAATGGGTAATGGCGCAGAGATTTTAGGTGTTGAAGAAATTTGTAAAAAATGGGAAATTGAGCGCGTGGACCAAGTAATAGATATTTTAGGATTGATGGGTGATAAAGTAGATAATATTCCCGGAATACCTGGTGTAGGCGAAAAAACGGCTATGCAATTAATAAAAGATTTTGGTTCGATAGAAAATGTTTTACAAAATACGGATAAACTAAAAGGCAAATTAAAAGAAAAAGTAGAAGCTAATGTTGATAAAGCCATCCTATCGAAAAAGCTTGCCACTATTATAATTGATGTGCCAGTAGATGTTGATGAAGAGCAGTTAATTCGCAAAGATTTGAATAAAGAAATGTTGAGCGAGTTATTTAAAGAATTAGAATTTCGTCAGTTAGCCTCTCGTTTGTTAGGAGAAGATATTCCCGGAAAGTTAGAAAACGAATCTGCTACAAAAAAGAAAAAAGACACCAATCAAATTGATATGTTTGCTTTGGCTAGTGATACTTCGCAAGAAGCTGAAGCAACAGAAGAACCAGTAGTTTACAAAACAGCAGAAACAGTATTGCACAACTATATTTTAGTTACCACAGCCGAAGAAAGAACAGAATTAGTAAATAAATTAATGCAGCAAAAATCAGTTTGTTTTGATACCGAAACAACCGATTTAGATACGTTTTTTGCTGAGCTAGTAGGCATGTCTTTTTCGTTTAAAGAAAACGAAGCTTATTATGTTGCTGTGCCAGCAGATAAGCAAGAAGCACAACAAATTGCAAATGAGTTTAAACCATTTTTTGAGAGCGAATCCATCGAGAAAATAGCGCAAAACATAAAGTACGATTATATGGTTTTGCTTAATTACGGAGTAACTGTAAAAGGAAAATGGTTCGATACTATGTTGGCACATTATTTAATTCAGCCCGATATGCGCCACGGAATGGATGTTTTAGCCGAAACCTATTTAGGTTATCAACCCATACAAATAGATAGTTTAATTGGAAAAAAAGGAAAAAACCAATTAAGTATGCGCGATGTTGAACTTGAAAAAATAAAAGAATATGCAGCAGAAGATGCCGATGTAACTTTTCAGTTAAAACAAAAATTTGAACCACTATTAAACGAAACATTTACTAAATCAATTTTTGAGACTGTAGAAATTCCGCTTGTGCCTGTTTTAGCTCAAATGGAAGCAGAAGGTGTAAACGTCGATGTAAAATCCTTAGAAGTTTTTTCTCAGGAATTAGCAACTGATATTGCCGTTATCGAAAAAGAAATAATTGAATTGGCAGGCACTAATTTTAATATTGCATCGCCAAAACAATTGGGCGATATTTTATTTGAAGTTTTAAAAATTGACGAGAAAGCAAAAAAAACCAAAACAGGTCAGTATGCTACTGGCGAAGAGGTTTTGGCTAAGCTCGTAAACAAGCATCCTATCATAAATAAAATTTTAGATTTTAGAGAATTAGTAAAACTTAAAAATACGTATGTTGATGCGCTTCCACTTTTAATAAATTCAAAAACAGGTCGCATTCACACCTCATACAATCAAGCCGTAGCGGCAACAGGAAGGTTAAGTTCAAATAATCCCAACTTGCAAAATATTCCTATTCGTACAGAAAAAGGGCGTTTAATTCGCAAAGCATTTATTCCTCGCAACCAAGATTCGGTATTGCTTTCTGCCGATTATTCGCAAATAGAATTACGTGTAATTGCTTCGTTAAGTGGCGATGCAGGCATGATAGAAGCGTTTAATAATCACGAAGATATTCACACAGCCACTGCCGCAAAAGTTTGGAACGTTCCGTTTGATGAGGTTACCAAAGATATGCGTAGCAAAGCTAAAACAGTAAATTTTGGAATTATTTATGGCATTTCAGCTTTTGGATTATCAGAAAGAATTAATATTTCGCGCACCGAAGCAAAAGAAATTATTGAGCAATATTTTGAAAAATATGCTGGCGTAAAAAAATACATGGACGAGAGTATTTTAAAAGCTAAAAAAGATGGTTTTGTAGAAACAATGTTGGGTAGAAGAAGATATTTGCGTGATATAAATTCTGCAAACGCAGTTGTAAGAGGTTTTGCAGAACGAAACGCAATTAATGCACCTATACAAGGAACGGCAGCCGATATGATAAAAATTGCTATGATAAACACCTTTAAAGCGCTTAACGACAATGGTTTTAAAAGTAAAATGATTTTACAAGTGCATGATGAGTTGGTTTTTGATGTATATAAAAACGAAGTAGAAACCATAAAACCTTTAATAAAAGAGAACATGCAAAACGCTATTAAATTGGCAGTTCCATTAGAAGTAGAATTGGGTTCTGGTATAAATTGGCTAGAGGCGCATTAAAAACCGAAAGACAAAAAATTTTAATTTAAACAAACCACTAAATTTTGGACTACCTGTAACAGTTAAATTCGAGATACGCGGGTGAGCCTGACAAAACGCGCAAGCGAGTGGCTATGTGTGAAAGCATTCGTTTTGTCTTGAATTTTTTTGGTTCGTTTTTTGTTTCAAGACAAAAAATGAACGTAAAGAGCCACAAAAGCCTTTTAATTAGCGTTGCTGTTTCATGAAATGAAATTAGTAGTACTTATCTGGCACTAAATTTTTTATCGATAAAATAGGCTATTTGATATAAATAATTTTATATCTTTGAAAAACTTAATTAAAAATTAAAAACCAACAGATATGAAATTTTCTGCAATAGCAATAAAATTTTGCGCCATTTCTACAGCAGCAGTTATGTTTGCTTCGTGTGGTGGCGATAGTTCAAAAGAAGACTCAGAAGGTTTAGATACCGCTGTAGTTGCTGAAGTAAAAACAAAAACACAAAAAGTGTTTTTTGCTATTCCTTCACCGTTAGAAATTGCTAATCTTATTAAAAAGAGCGGAGCAAATTTTGACAAAACAATTTTAAATCCAGTAGCAAACGCTTCTAAATATACTACACAAGCTGCAATGGCTATTAACTTGGGTATTTACGGAGCCGATTTAAGTTACACAAGTATTTTCGATCAAACACAAGAGTCGTTAAAATACATGCAAGCCACAAAAAAATTGGCTGATGGTTTAGGTATTGGCGATGCACTTTCTGAAGAAGCTTTAACTCGTTTAGAAAAAAACTCAACCAATAAAGATTCTTTATTACAAATCGTTTCTGATTCATACTACAATACAGATGCATTCTTAAAAGAAAACGATAAAGGTCATATCTCTTCTTTAGTTATTGCTGGCGGATGGATTGAAGGCTTATACATTTCTACAAAAATTGCAGAAAAAAGCACTAAAAATCAAGATATCGTTAAGCACATTGCCGATCAAAAATTAACTATCGAAAACTTAAAAGGTTTATTAGAAACTTCTCAAAGCGACGAAAGTGTTAAAGCTTTATTAGCTGATATAAACGCTTTAAGCGAAATTTTTGGAACACTAAAAGCAGAAGAAGTTACTGCTAAAGAAGCTCCAAAATCTGAAGGTGTAACAACTTTAGGTGGTGATGAGCCTGCAACAGAAATTAAAGTTTCTAAAGAACAATTAGCTACTATCTCTGCAAAAGTTTTAGAAATCAGAACAAAATTGGTTAAATAATTACAGGGGAGGACATATAGATGAAAATGAACAACATACTTAAAGTAGCTTTTTTAGCCCTATTTACAATTGTAATAAATAATTCAGTAAACGCTCAGTGTAATGGTTTTACAAAGAAAAAATGTATGCCAACATTAGCGCCTTATATTCATAACGGACAGTTAAACAGTACAACATTAATGGCTGGCGAAACAGCAGAGTTATTAATGACATTTTATAGTGGTCAAGATTACAGAATTAGCGTTTGTGGACAAGAGCAATTGGGAAAAGTACAATTCAATTTGTTAGATGTAAACAAAAAATTATTGTTCAGCAGTAAAGACCATAATTTAGCTACAACTTGGGATTTTAATGTAAAATCTACTCAACAAATAATTGTTGAGGTTATTATTCCAGAAGTAAAAGCTGCAATAGCACCAAGCGGTTGCGTAGCTGTTTTAGTAGGCTTTAAACAATAATTTACTAAAATTAATATACAACTCCATCGCTTTGATGGAGTTTTTTTTTAACCAATAAATTTATAATTATGAAAACGAAACTATTTTTTATTGCATTATTAGTTAATGTATTGTTTATGTTTAGCAGCGTAAATGCTCAAACAGTTTATGTTACAGAAAGTGGAAAAAAATACCACGCAAAAAATTGTAGCATTGTTAAAACGGGTAAAACAGGATTGGAATTATCTGCAGCAAAAAAGAAAGGCTACACACCTTGCGCTAGTTGTAAAGTTGAAGCAACTGCACCCGCAACTGATAAAAAGAAAGATACAAAAGCAAAAGACACTAAAAAAGCGAAGTAATGAAATTATTACAAGCCACTTTTTTTATTGTTTTAACAACGAGTTTGTTTGTTGCTTGTAAAAAGGCTGGTACGGGTGGAAACGCATCAATATCAGCATTTCCTGAGCACCACGAGGACCCAATAAAAAACGGTGTGGTGTATATTAAATACAATGCAACCGATTTGCCAGGAACAGAACCATCTGACTTTGATGCGCAAGCAAATGTTGAGGGCGACCATGCGCATTTTCACGCATTAAAAAAAGGCAAATACTATTTGTATCATATTGGTTACGACAGCGCTTATAAAAGCATTGTAACGGGCGGTGTTGCAATAGTAATTAAAACGGAATCAGAACAAATTATTTCAATTCCTGTAGCTGAATAAATAAAAAAAAGAGCCTCTGATTTAGAGGCTCTTTTTTCTATTAAATTATAATTTAAATATCTATACCAATAACAAGTGTTTCGGGTAAGCTCAATTTGTTTAATTGAGCTTGAGTTTCTGCAATTGGTGAATTAGAATGTTGTAAAAACACTTGTTGTAATTGATTGTTGACTTGAGCATTTTCAATCGCAACGTTCATTAAAAACAAACGATCTCCGTGTTTTGTTTCAACAACTTGGTTGGTAAACGCAAACTGTTTTTCGGCACTTTTTGTGTTGATGTATTCTGTATCGGCATTTAAAACATACAGCGCTTTTTCTTCTGGTGTTTTGTCGCGAATAATTGTAATAGAATTATTTGCGCCTGCGTATTCTAATTGATTATTAAAAATATTATAACAGCAAACACTCATTGCAATTTCTTGTTTTATAAGCGATTCTTCGTTTTCAAGACCAACAAACTCTTGCCAATTGGCATTTACTTGTCTTAAAATTTCCGCAGGTTTTTCTTTTCCGTATTCGTGAATGGCTCTGTTTAAAAGCGAAAATAAAATAAAGTTTAATTCGCTATTAGTTGTAGAATTGTTGGTGTAATGGGCAATTGCAAAGTAAACTCTACCCTCAATAGAATCGAACCAATACAAACTATTATTGTTTGCTAATGTATTAAACACAAAATGTTGGCCAAAAAGATGTTTCACAAATTCACTACGCGGTAGTATGTAGTTTTGTAAACTTAAAGACGTGTTAGTTTTTTCTGTTTCAACAATAACGGGCTGTGCAATAGGTTTTTCTTCAACTTTTTGTAATTCTGTTTTTAATGATTCTAATTCACGTTGTAATTTGTTGTTTGCTTCGGTAGTAGTTTGTATGTTTTTTTCTTTTAGTTCTAATTGTTGCTGTAAATAATTTATTTTGTTGTTTAGCTCCACAACTTTGTAGTCTGTTGTGTTTGTTTTTAATGTGTTGCTAGGCTCAACTGAATTGGTGTTTAGCTGATTTTTGAGAGTAGAAATTAGTTTGTTTTTTTGTAAATAAACCCAAATTAAAACTACTAAAAGAGCAACGATAATTAGCCAAAGTAAAAGAGAATTATTACTATTTTTGGTTTCTTCTTTGTTCTTGTTTTCTTTTGGTTTTACTTCTTCTTTAGTCTTTTCTTTTTCTAATTGTTTGTTGTTGCTTTTTATTTTTTTTTCGAGCGCATCAATTTTTTTTTGAGCTTTTGTTTCGTATAAATCTTCTAAATTTTTTATGCGTTTTTTTTGCACATCATAAGCCGAAACATAATCTAAATCGCGCAAATAGGCTTTTATTATTGACTGATAAACTTCGTCAATCTGTGTTTTTTCGTTTTCTGATTTAGCATTTTTTTGTGCCTTACTAAGCGTTAGTGATGCTTTTTCTAGCTTGCCACTTTTTGCTTGTTGTGCTGCATTTTTTATTAAGTCATCAGTGTTTTCTGCAAAAGAAAAACTAAAGCTAAACACCAACGCAGCAAAAATAAAACGCACTAATAACTTTGTCATCTTTTAAATGTATGATTTAACTTTTTAATAAAATGGCAGAAAATTTTCTACTCAATTCGTTTTAAATTAATTTGAGTTGCTGGAGATAAGATAAGCGGAAACTTCTCAATAGCAACAGAACTGGTGTCTAATCCAAACGCTTTTTCTTCTGATAAACTTATGTTTTTCAAGAAAAAATAAACGTCTAAAACTAGTTTTTCATAAAGCGGCATATCGTTATCATACGATAAGAATTTCTCAATCACTACAAATCTAAAATCGCCAATTACGTTGTTTTTATTTAAGGATTCGTATCTACTTGTAATATCAACTTCTTTATTTTTTACTAAATCTTGAACTACTTTTCTAAACATTAAATTAATACGTGGAGCTACTCTAAATCCTAAAATAATATCAACACGAATTACATCATCTTCGGCTAAATGTTTTACTTTGTATTCCATTCTGTAGGGTTCATCAACAACGTGCAAGTGCACCATCCAGTATATGTCGGCACGTTTTGGTTGTTTTTGTAAAATGGAATAAATTACTTTTGATTCAATTTCGTCAGCTTTTTCGGCGCTGGTTAAATACACCAAATGTGTTGAGTATTTGGGCACGCTTAAATCGGTACTTAAATCTTTAAGGAGACCTAAATAGTCGTCAATTTTCACAAATTCTACGTAACTGTTTCTAATTTTTTTGGCATCGTACCAAATCCACATTACTGAAATTAATAAAAAACAAATCATTAAACTTATCCAACCGCCATGAGGTAGTTTTTCTAAGTTGGCAATAAGAAATGAATATTCAATTATTAAATACGTTATTAAAAAAGCACCAATTACAATGCTCGAATATTTTTTAATTCGCATATAAAAAAACAACAACATGGTTGACATAATCATACCTATTGCAATTGTTAAACCATAAGCAGCTTCCATTTTAGATGATTCTCTAAAATATAAAACAATACCAATGCAACCCGCTAACAAAAACCAGTTTACACTTGGTATATACATTTGTCCTTTTAGTAAAGTTGGGTATTTAATTTTTACTTTTGGCCATAAGTTTAATCGCATAGCCTCGTTAACCAAAGTAAAAGAACCACTAATTAAAGCTTGACTTGCAACAACAGTAGAAATAGTTGCAATAATAATTCCTGTTATTAAAAACCACTCTGGCATTAGCGAAAAAAACGGGTTTTTACCAGCAAGTAATGTGCCTTCGTTTTGTAACAGCCACGCTGCTTGTCCAAAATAATTTAAGAGTAATGAAGTTTTAACAAACATCCAGCCAACCCTAATGTTTTCTTTACCACAATGTCCTAAATCGGAATACAAAGCTTCGGCACCAGTAGTACATAAAAACACAGCGCCTAACAACCAAAAACCTTTAGGGTAATTAGAAAGTAAATCGTAAGCATAGTATGGGTTCATTGCTTTTAAAACAGACCAATTTCCGCTTAAAGAAATAGTGCCTAAAATTGCCAACATACCAAACCAAATAAACATAATTGGCCCAAATGATTTACCAATTAGGTTAGTTCCAAATTGCTGGATAAAAAATAAAAGAATAATAATAGCTATGATAATTGGAACAGTATTTAAATCTGGTTTTAAAAACAACAAACCTTCTACGGCAGACGAAACCGAAATGGCAGGAGTAATAATTCCTTCTGCTAAAACAGCGCTACCACCAATTATTGCTGGAAACAACAACCATTTTACTTTTGTTCTTTTTACAAGAGTATACAGAGAAAAAATCCCACCTTCGCCTTTATTATCGGCACGTAGTGTTAAAACAACATATTTTAGAGTGGTTTGTAGCGTTAATGTCCAAAAAATACAAGAAACGCCTCCCAAAACTAATTGTTCGGTAATAGGCCTGTCGCCAATTATTGCTTTTAAAACGTATAATGGAGATGTTCCAATATCGCCATAAATAATTCCTAAAGTAACTAATAAACCCGCTATGTGTAGGCGGTGCGCACCATGATGATGATCTGCAGACATGATTTTTTTGTTTTAAAACGCAACAAAGGTATAAAACAAATTAATTGCCAATTAAAAACAAATTTTTTTTATCTACATTTCTCATTAAATTAGAATAATTCTATTTACCAAAGTGAAAATTAACTGGCACGAACATCCTTTTTTGCGCATTTTTATAGCCTTTGCTTTAGGAGTTGTTTTTGCCTCTTTAGTTGAGTTAAATCTTACTGTTTACATTTGTTTTTCGATTTTATTTGGCGTTTTATTTTTTGCTACAAAAACAAAATCTAAAAATTATACATGGAGATGGTTTAGTGGTTTTGCATTAAACTTTTTTTTGTTTTTTGTTGGTGCTATTTCATATCATTTTCAGGTAGATAAAAACAGCAATAACTTTGCAGGAAATTATTTATTGAGCGATTCGAAAGTACTTTTCAAAGTTGTAGAATCTCCAGTTGAAAAAGAAAAAACTATTAAGGTTGAAGCCGAAATCATTTCAATAAATCAAAACCTTAAATGGCATAAAACACAAGGAAAAATTCTTGCTTATTTTAGAAAAGATAATTTAAGTAAAAACATAAATTATGGCGATGTTTTGGTATTAAACACAACAATTACAAAAGTTGAAGAGCCGCTAGACCCATACGAATACAACTACAAAAACTATTTAGAAAACCATAATATTTATTTTCAAACTTACGTTGCCAACAATTCGGTTTGGGCTTTTTATGAAAAAGATAAAGGCAATCCAATAAAAAAATGGTCGCTATCGGTACGCGATTATTTTCTTGATATTTTAACTGAAAATAAAATAACCGAAAACAATTTTGCTGTAGCTGCGGCATTAGTTATTGGTTACGAAGACAAACTTACCAATGATACTTATAGTTTATTTTCGGAAGCTGGTGTGTTGCATATTTTATCGGTTTCGGGCTTGCATGTGGCGATAATATTTTATGTTTTTTCGTCGATGTTTCAGTTTGTAGAAAAGCTAAAATATGGTAAAATAATTAAAGCGGTTTTGTTATTATTTTCACTTTGGTTTTATGCTTCTGTAACGGGTTTGTCGCCATCGGTTATGCGCTCTGCGGCAATGTTTTCAATCGTTGTAGTGGCACAATTGTTAAAGCAAAGAGCGTCTATTTTTAATAGCATGAGCGCTTCTGCTTTTATTTTACTGCTTGTAAATCCTTTAACACTTTTTGATGTTGGTTTTCAACTTTCGTATTTAGCGGTTTTAGGAATTGTAACTTTTAATCCGCTTTTTGATAAACTATACGAACCACAAAACTGGTTAAGCAAACAAATTTGGTCAATTGTAAGTGTATCTATTTCTGCACAACTAATTACTTTGCCAATTAGTTTGTATTATTTTAATCAATTTCCAACTTATTTTTTGTTGGCGAATCTTATTATTATTCCGTTGTCTACAATTATTTTGTACTTGGGTTTGGCCTTGGCTTTGCTGGGTAAAATCGCTTTTATTGCCGCGCCTATTGCTTGGCTGTTTAATCAAACAATTTCATTTCTTCTGTTTTGTTCTGAGTTAATTACAAAATTACCAAACGCATCTATACAACACATTTATTTTTCGATTACAGATATGTTTATTGTCTATGCTTTTTTAGGTTTTTTTCTTTTGTTTTTTTATACCAAAAAAGGAAAACACCTTGTTTATAGTTTACTGCTTTTGCTTTTATTTTCAATTGTTTCAACTATTGAAAAACACAACATTTTAGACTCGACAATTGTACAAATACATGCAATAAAGAAAAAATCGGTTTATACCTTTACATCAAACAATAATGCCGTTATTATAGCAGATAGCAATTTTTATAAAGATAGTTTTTCAAAAAAATGGATGAGTAATTTTATTACAAAACAAAATGCAGAAACTATAAGTCAGCAATCGGTTTATAATTTAAAGTCGGATAATTTAGATTTTTATAAAACCAATCAAAACATTGTTTTTACACCATATACAAGCGCTTATTTGTTGAACAAAGAAACCTCTAAATACAATTTTAATTCAAAATTAGATTATGTAATTGTTGGTAATATTTCTGTTAAACAATTTAAAAAAATTGCTGAAAAACTCACTTGCAAAAATATTGTTTTAGATGGTTCAGTTCCTTTGTATAAAGCAACAGAAATGTCGGCTTGGCTGCAAAAAAGAAATTTTAATGTGCGTTATGTGCTACAAACAAAAACGATACGATTGTAATGTTTAAAAGAGTTTATTATACCGAACGAATTAAAATTTTTGAAAGTTTGCTCGACGCTAAAGCGCAGCTTAAAGAAAACTATGTGCAAAAATTTACAGTAAAAAACAAAACAATTTGTTTATTGCTCAACAACAATGTTCTGTATGCTTTCGAAAATAAATGTCCGCATAACGGAGCAAGTTTAGTGGGTGCAAAATGTGCCGAAAACAAAAGTATTGTTTGCCCTTTGCATCGTTATGCGTTTAGTTTAATTGATGGAAAAGCAGTTTCTAATCCTTGTGGACCATTACAATTATATAAAGTTGTTGTTGATGAAAATGGCGTTTTTATTGAGTTTGAAAAAAGCAGATTTAAATTTTTCTAAACCACTCCGTCTAAAATTCCAGCGCCTTGTCTAATTATTTCAAATTCGCCGTTGCTGCAATCAACTACTGTTGAAGGGTGAATGTTTCCGTATCCGCCATCAATTACAATGTCTACTAAATGTTCAAATTTTTCGTGAATTAATTCTGGGTCGGTTGTGTATTCAATTATCTCGTCATCATCTTTTATTGATGTTGACATAATCGGGTTGCCTAATTCTTTAATTATTGTGTGGCAAATTTTATTGTCGGGTATTCTTATTCCGATGGTTTTTTTATTTCCTTTAAATATTTTAGGCACATTGCTGTTGGCTTCTAAAATAAAAGTAAACGGACCAGGCAACACTTTTCGCATTACTTTAAAAGTGGTGTTGTCTACTTGTTTTGTAAACTCAGACAAATGACTAAAATCGTTAAATAATAGCGAAAAATTGTTTTTTTCGGGTTTTACGTTTTTAATCTTACAGATGCGTTCTACAGCTTTTGCTTTATAAATATCGCAGCCCAAACCATAAACTGTATCGGTTGGGTAAATAATTATTCCGCCATCTTTTAAACATTCAATTATAGTTTTGATGTAGCGAGGGTTAGGATTTTCAGGATGAATTTGTAAAAGCATGTGCAAATTTACCCTTTTTTATAGATTTTATCTTTGGTTTTTCTTAATAGACTTCTTGCAGAACTTTTTCAAAGAGAACGCTGAGGACGCAGATGGTTAAGATTGGCACAGATAAAAATCATATTTTATCCTACTAATCAGTGTTATCTGCGTTCAGTTTTTTAATAAGTATAATCTATTTATTATCAATAAGATAGATTGTTTTACTAAATTTTTTAATTAATTTGTTTTGCCCTTATAAACAGCTGTTGATTGTTGTAACTAACTCTAAAACAATAGTTTATGTTTTATTTAGTTAAATTCACTTTTAATAACTGTTTATCTATTTGATAGTTAATTAGTTATAAAATAAATCAAAAATAATTTAAGTACGCTGTAACTTTAAACCTAGTTAAATCGTCTTACAACAAAACTGCCTTTTTTTGACAAGAGAAGAATATAACAAATGTGTTGATTTACATGCTGATGGCCTGTATCGATTTATCTTGAAAAGTGTTCGAGATAAAGATAAGGCCAAAGACATTGTGCAAGATACTTTTGAAAAAGTTTGGCTAAAAGTTGATGAGATTGATGCGGCAAAATCAAAATCGTATTTGTTTACAACGGGTTACAGAACCATGATTGATTTTATTAGACGCGATAATAAACAGCAAAGTATTGACACTATTGAAACATCTATGTTTGAAACTAGCAGTAATTATTCTGACTTAAAAGATGTTTTAAATAAAGCGCTTACAATTTTGCCAGAAATACAACGAACTGTTTTATTATTGAGAGATTATGAAGGATATAACTATCAGGAAATTGGCGAAATAACAAATTTAAGCGAATCGCAAGTTAAAGTTTACATTTTTAGAGCGCGATTGGCTTTAAAAGAATTTATTGGAAAAATGGAGGTGGTGCTGTGAGTAAAATTAATTTAAATAACTATGAATCGTATTTACTCGATTACACTGAAGGAACACTTAGTGCTTCAGATAGAGTCGAAATGGATTTATTTTTGCAACAACACCCTCAAATTTTAGAGCAATTACTTGAGTTTGAAGAAGCACCTGCATTGCCCGATTTAGAACTACAACTTCCAGATTCTATAAAATCAAATTTAAAAAAAGATGAATTTTCTATTTCAAAAATTGAATTAGATAATTTATTAATAAAAGAATTAGAAGCAGATTTAACGGAACGTGAATCAAACATTTTAGCAAAACAATTGGCAACAAATTATTTTTTAAAAGAAAGACAATTAATCGCTGCCACAAAATTGCAAGCCGATTTAAATTTAATTTATCCAGATAAAGAAAGTTTAAAAAAACGAAGTAAAATTGTTCCTTTGTTTTACTACACTTCTGTTGCAGCATCTTTATTGATTGCTTTTGGCTCGTATTATTTATTTAATGCTCAGCAAAACGAAGTAGGAAATACGTTTAATAAAAAGCAAATTGCATTTGCAGAAATCAAAGCGGATAAAATTGAAAACAGCTCTAGAATAGTTAACGCAATTCCTCAAAACGTTATAATTTATAAAAACAATACTAAAATAGTTGAAGCGAAAACTATTGAGCTGAAACCTAATAGAATTGCTTTGCAAACAATTTCAACAAAACCATTAGAATCAATGGTTACAGTTAAAAATTTTGATGGTTTAGCATTGATGTCTACTCAAGAAGAAAAAACAAATAAAATTAGTTTACCTATTCAATTAGCTAGCGCAAATAATGCTGGTTATTTAACAGTAAGTGAATTCATAAACAAAAAAATAAAACAAGCTGCCAATAAAAACCAAGAAAAAAATTCTACTATTATAAACGAGCAAAAAGTGAATCAGTATGATATTGCTACGCTTGCTGTAAATGCAATATCAACGGTTTCGGGCATGAAATTAGAATTAGAGAAATCATATACTAGCGAAGGCGAATTAAAAGAAGTAGCCTTGGTTGGCGAAAATTTTGAATTCAGCAGAAAAAAATAATTTTTGCTGTAACTTTTAAAACACTTCGTTCGTCTTACAACAAAATAAACAAATAACAGGGTTTTATAGCTAGCAAAACAAAACCGCAATAAAAACGATTATGAAAAGAATATTACTATCATCAGCACTACTATTAAGTTTAAACTTAAGTGCACAAAACAAAATAAATGTTGCGCCATTTACAACATTACAAATTAGTTCTTCTGTAGATGTAAAATTGGTTCAAGGAACTGAAAATTACATTCAAATAAACGATAACGAATACAATACAGCTAACGTAGTTTCTAAAGTAGAAGACGGAGTTTTAATTGTAAGTTTTGCGGAAGGAAAACGCCCGAGTGGCGATATACAAATCAGTTGTGAGAGTCTAGAAAGACTTGATATAAGTGGTTCTGGCGAGATTGAAACAGAAGGAATGCTAGATGCAAAAAGTTTTACAATTAACAAATCGGGTTCAGGCGAATTGGGTTTAAAATTAAATTCGAACGTAATTATTGCTAATTTAAGTGGATCTGGCGAAGTTGAATTAGAAGGAGCTGCAAAAAACTTAACTGTAAATAAATCAGGGTCAGGCACTTTTAAAAGTTACCAATTAATGAGCAATAAAGTTAAAGCAAACGTTAGTGGTGCAGGAACTGTTAAGGTTTATGCGAGCGATACACTAATTGCTAACGCTTCGGGTATTGGCGATATATTATATGTGGGTAAACCAAAAACAGTTGAAGTAAATATTTCTGGCGCAGGAACCGTTAGAGAAGTTCCTTTTGTAGAAAAATCTACTGCAGATACAACGAAACTAAAATTTGGCGGAAAAAGAATAATTATTTTAGATGATGATGATAATGAAAACGAAGTGGCTAAAAACGACACTACGCCTAAAAAGCACGCTGTAAAAGATATTTACAAAGGTTTTGAAATTGGTGTAAATGGTTATACAACCAACACAAATTCTTTTACTGTTGATAAAGCTTACGATTATTTAAATTTGAATTATGGTAAGTCAATAAACATAAATTTAAATTTTGCAGAGTATCATTTAAAATTGTATAAAAACAATGTTGTATTAACTACCGGTATGGGTGTTGAGTTTAATCGTTACTTTTTTTCTAAAGGAAATATGAGTTTACTACCTACAAAAGATACTGTTAGTGCTTCTGCATTTGGCGTAAATTTTAAAAAGAATATTTTAAAATCGAGTTATGTAACTATTCCGTTATTGTTACAATTTAATACAAATCAAAATCCTGATAAAGCTTTTCACTTTGCAATAGGTGGTTATTTTGGATACAATTTAGGTTCGGAATTAAAGCAACTTTATACTGTTGGCGGAACCGATTCCAAACTTAAAACAGAAGACAATAATAATTTTAATTTGAACCCTTTTAAATATGGAGCAATGGTAAGAATGGGCTACAAAAAAGTGAATGTGTATGCAACTTATGCTATGAGCGAACTATTTCAAGCAAAAACTTTTGGACCTGCATTGCACCCATTTAGCGTAGGTTTTACACTAATTCCGTTTTAATAAAGATAAATTAGTTTTCAGTTAGGCAGTAGCTGTATTACTTAATTTATCAATCTCAAGTATTGGTGTACCATCATCATCAATACTTACAATTGGGGAGAATTTTTCTCCCCAATTTATTTCATCAAACGTGTAAGATGTTCTTGAGTATACGGTTTGTCCAAACGAATCGTGAAAAGCTTTTAGCAAAACTAAAAATTCAACATTTTCTTCTTTCATTTTTTGAGCATCATAATTTTTTAATGGACTTTCATCATCTATAGGATGAACGATTGTCCAGCTTAGTGCCAAAAAATTTATTTTACTACGCTCAAGATTTAAACTTAAAAACTCTCTCGATTTTTGTCCGTTTCTAATAATGTTTCGCACCATACTAACACTTACTTCTAACTCAATTAGTTGTGTTTTTTTTTCTGATGCTAATCTAAACATTAAACCTTTTATTTCTCTGTAAGGCGCAATAACCCCAATTTTACTATACATTACATCGGCTCTCGCTTTAGAAAAACGCCCGTAAAGTAAACCTGTAGCAATTGCAAAACCTAACAAACCTATTAAAGATTCTAAAGCGGCAATAGAGCTACCCATATAGCCAATTGGACTAATTCGTCCATAACCAACTGTTGTAATAGTTTGCGCGCTAAAATAAAAACACTCTAAAAAACGTTCTTTTTCGCTGTGTGCAACTATGCCCAATAATTTATCAGGACCAATTAAATAATATACAGCAGCAAATAAAAAATTTACAATTGCGTAAGAAGAAATTACTAAAACTAAAAACGTAAACCAATTTAAATTGATTAATCTATCGTATATATGTAACGATTTAATAAAATTTTGGCCTTTTCTGTGAACCGTAAAACGGCCGTTTTTATTAATTAAACGACTGTTTCCTGTTACTTTAGTGCCAAAGCCTAAATCTTTGTAATCTTCTTCTTTATTGGTTTTCACGCAAAAATAAAAATTAGTTTAATCTGTTTAGGGTTTCTTTAACAGCTGTAAAATTTGGCAAATCACTAGCTTTTTCTAATACTTCGGCGTATTGCACTACACCATCTTTATCTACCACAAAAGCTGAGCGTTTGGCAACACCTTTTAAGCCTAATACAAAATCTTCGTATATGGCATCGTATGCAGTTGATGCGGTTTTGTTAAAATCTGATAGTAAAGTAAAGTTTAAGTTTTGTTCTGCTTTAAATTTTCCTAAAGTAAAAGGCGAATCAACAGAAATTGCTAAAACGGTTGCGTTTAGGTTGTTGTACGATGCAATATCATCGCGCATGCTACACAATTCTGTAGTACAAGTTCCTGTAAAGGCAAGTGGAAAAAACAGAATAACTACATTTTTACCTTTAAAATTTTCTAATGATACTTCGTTTTTGTCTGTGTCAACCAATTTAAAGTTGGGAGCTTTTTGACCTTTTAAATTTGACATAATGGATAAGTGTTTGTTTGGTTAAATTATTTTTTATATTTGTTAGAACAACTAAGTTAATTAAACATTGAATATGAAAAAATTGTTTTTATCAATAGCATTATTTTCTTCACTATTTATGGCATCGTGTGGTGGAGATAAAAAAGAAGGAGAAACGACAGAAGGCGCTGCAACAGTTGCCGATTTAGTTGCAGGAGAATATGATTTAACAGCGGGTGGTTTACCATTTGTAATTAAAGCACCTAACGACCCAGCTATAACATCGCCAGTTGCAGGCAGTTACGAGTTAAAATGCAGTGAGTTATTTCAAATGCAAATTAATGAAGGCGCTGGAGATTTAGAATTAGTTAAATCGGATATAAAGACCAATGAGGTTTTTAAATTTAAACGTTTTATTGCAGAAGAGGCAAATGGCGTTTTTTACGAATCTGAATTTCAAGGCAAACCAAGTTTTCATTTTTTTGTAGTACAAAAAATAGGTTCATCAGTGTATGAAATTCAAGATAACAAAGCAAAACAATTTACTGAAGAAGAAACCAAAGCAATGTTTGAATCTGCAAAAAGCATTAAAGCAAAAGCATAGTTTAAGTTTAAATTTTTATAATAAAAGCTCCGAATTTCGGAGCTTTTTTGTTTGTGTGAAATTTGTCATTCTATGTATAGCAAAGAATCTCCAGACCTATCGTATTTGCGAGGCACGAAGCAATCTAATGGCTGCAAAACGCGATAGTTTGCTTCGTTCCTCGCAAATTAGTAGTGTGTTTATCCAAAACAAAAAAGCCGACCAATTGGTCGGCTTTTTTATTGAAGTATTTTAATATTATTTATTGCTTTTAATATCTTCTTCTGTTACTGTGCTATCAGGTTTTTGAAGCTCAATTTTAATCTTATCTTTAGGTATAATGTAAACACGCGTTAAATCTCTGTATTCTAAAGAATTTTGGTCGCAATTTTTTACATATGGTTGCATTAAACGAGAAATTTCTTCGTAATAAATTGGCATATAAGCAGCTTCGTCAACAGCTAGCTGATCTGCTTTTCTGTATAAAGCATAACGTTTTTCTAAATCTACTTCGTGCAATGCTTGTTTAAACAATGTATCGTATTGCGCATTTTTAAAACGAACACAGTTTACATAAGAGTTTTCTGCCATTGTAGCTGGAACGTTTTCTCCAAAAAACAAGTTTAAGAATGATTCTGGATCTGGATAATCTGCTTGCCAAGCTGTTCTCCAAAATAAAGATTTACCTGTTTCGTATTTATCTAAGAGTTGCGCCAAAGGCATTTGGTTTAAGTTAACTTTAATGTTTAAGTTTTCTTGCAACATTTTTTGAACCGCCTCAGCAACCTGCGTGTTTCTTCCGCCACCACTATTTAAATCTAACGTAAGTTCTGGAAATCCTTTTCCGTTTGGATAACCAGCTTTAGCTAATAATTGACGCGCTTTGTCTGCATCAAAAACATAACCTTTAATTAACTCACTTTTATAACCCGTTAAAACAGAAGGAACAGCACCATATTTAGCAGCTTGCCCATCTCCTTGCAATACAAAATTTACAATTTGTTCGCGGTCAATTGCATAGTTAAATGCTTGACGAACCAATTTATTATCAAATGGTTTTGATAAATTTTGGAAACCATAATATTGTAAAGAAAGTTGTTGACTGTTTTGCATTTCAAATGGAGGATTTCCGCCTTTTTGTGCTTCTTCAAACTCACCAGTAATATCACCAATCATTTCAATTGGTAAACGGTAAACCATTTCTAAATTACCTTTTTTAAACTCTAATAATTCGGCTTTTTTCTCTTTAATAAAAGTAACTTTTATCGCATCTAAATAAGGTAATTGATTACCATGCTCATCTTTAGCCCAATAGTTTTCGTTACGCGTTAAAATAACAGCTTCGCCTTCTTTAACTTCTTTTGGTAAAAATGGCCCAGTACCAACACATTTAATACGCATTTCAGCACCGTATTTATCAACAGCCTCTTTTGGGAAAACCCAACCGTATGGCATTGTAAGTACGTTTATAAATCCTGCAAATGGATAGTTTAACGAAATTTGTAAAGTATAATCATCAATTACTTTAATACCAGAAACGCCACCAGCTAAAGGTTTTTTAAGCTTTGTAGATTCAAAATATTCGTTAGCTCCAGTAACTCTGTTTTGAAAAACAAAAAAACCTTGGTTGTTTGGCGATGATTCGCAAGCTTTATCAAGAGAATATTTAAAATCTTTTGCAGTTATTTCTCTTCCTGTTCCGCCTTCAAAACACTCGTTATCGTGAAACTTAACACCTTTTCTAATATGAAAAGTAAATGTTTTTGCATCATCAGAAACTTCCCATTTTTCAGCCAATGATGGCACAACTGTTAAATCTTTAGAGGAAAGTTTTACTAAGCCTTCATAAACTTGCATTGCAATTCTAAATGAAACGGCTTCGTTTACGCTCAGTGGATAAAGGTTTCTAAAGTCTTCCTCTTCGTTCATACGAAAAACACCTCCGTAATAAACATTTCCTTTTGCAAGGCGTTGTACTTTATCTGTATTTTCTTTATTGCCTCCACAAGAAGCAAGTATAATAGCGGCTGCTAAAATTGAAAGTAATGATTTTTTCATAAAAATCTGTACGTAATGAATTAAGCTTATCCCACAAATATAAGCAAAAATTAATAAAATGGGTTTTTTAGGCTTTATTTTGGCTGAATAGTTAAATATTTTAGACTAAAACGACAATTCGACCAATGCAGGACAATGATCGGAGTGTTTGGCTTCGGGTAAAATTGCAGCTCTTACCAAGTTTCCTCTAAGATTTTCGGTTGTAATGTTGTAATCGATACGCCAACCCAAATTTTTAACTCTTGCTCCAGCCCTGTAACTCCACCAAGTGTATTGATGCGGCTCTTGGTTAAAATGCCTAAAAGTATCTACATAGCCTTTTTCTAAAAACGAATCAAACCAGGCTCTTTCTTCTGGCAAAAAGCCAGATGTGTTTGCATTTGATTTAGGATTGTGAATATCGATTGCTTTGTTACAAATGTTGTAATCGCCACAAATTATAAGTTTTGGACGTTCTTTTCGCAGTGTTTCAATATAGTTTGTAAAGTCTGTAAGCCATTGCATTTTAAAGGCTTGGCGCTCATCGCCACTCGAGCCAGAAGGCATGTAAACGCTAATAACCGAAACATCGCCATAATCTGCTCTTAAAACCCGCCCTTCAAAATCGTAAATTTCTATTCCGCAACCATAAACCAAATTATCTGGTTTACGCTTTGTTAAAATAGCAACACCGCTGTATCCTTTTTTTTGTGCAGGATACCAGTAATGATGATAACCCGCTTCGTCAAAAATGCTTGTGTCTAATTGATCGGGTGTGGCTTTTATTTCTTGCAAACAAATTACATCAGGATCGCTTGCTTTTAACCAATCCATCCAGCCTTTTGTTAAGGCAGCACGTATTCCGTTTACATTGTAGGTTATTATTTTCATTTTAAAATGTTGATTTGTTAAAATTCTTGCGCTAATTTATAGTTTTAAAAAGCTATAAAAAAGTAAAATTGCTATTTTTAAAATAGAGTTCACAAAAAATCGTTATTATTAAGTTTTAATAATTTGTTTTGCTAAAAAAATACGCACTTTTAGTTATTGTTGGTTTAAATAGTTTGTTGGTTTTTTCGCAAAACACAACAAATAATTTGCGTACTAAAAAGTGTTTTTACAGTGTTGATACATTATTTTTGGATACTTTATCGGTTATTCCTTCTGCTTTTAAAATAACGGATAGTAACGGAAAAACAGTTCCAAATTCGTTTTATAAACTACAATTTTCGGAATCGTATTTGGTTTGGAAATCAAAACCAGAAACGTTTGTAGAGCCATTCACGGCTTCGTTTAGAGTGTTTCCTGTTAATTTTTCAAAACCTTATTTTAACAAGGACAGCAAAGCAATTGTTGAAGAAAAAACAGGTTCGGTAAATCCGTTTATTTTAAATTACGACAACAAAGAAGAAGATATTTTTAAAACAGATGGATTAAATAAAAACGGAAGTATATCGCGCGGAATTGCTTTTGGTAACAATCAAGACATTGTTGTAAACTCTAATTTGAATTTAGAAATGTCGGGCAAAGTAACCGAAACAATTTCAATAAAAGCGGTAATTGCCGACGATAATATTCCGATTCAGCCAGAAGGAAATACCCAGCAATTGCAAGAGTTCGACCAAGTATTTATTCAGTTGTACGACGCAAAATCTAAATTAATTGCGGGCGATTTTCAGCTAAGTAAACCTAAAAGTTATTTTGCAAATTATTATAAAAGAGCTCAAGGCGGAAGCTTTTCAACGAGTTTACCATTATATAAAAATAAAAACCAAGATGAAGAAAAGCCGAATTCTAAATTAGAATTTAATGGAAGTGCTGCTGTTTCTAAAGGAAAATTTGCACGAAATGTAATTTTAGGAATTGAGGGAAATCAAGGGCCGTACCGATTACGTGGCGCCGAAAACGAATTGTTTATTGTTGTGTTGGCAGGAACAGAGAAAGTGTATATTGACGGACAGCTATTAAACCGCGGACAAGAAAATGATTATATAATTGATTACAACACAGCAGAAATTACTTTTACCGCAAAACGTTTAATTAACAAAGACAAGCGTATTGTGGCAGAGTTTCAGTACGCCGATAGAAATTACGCGCGTTCGTTAGCGCAGTTCGGAACAAATTTTGAATCAGAAAAATTAGCTGTCCATTTTAATATTTACACCGAACAAGACAATAAAAGCCGTCCGTTTTTACAAGAGTTAAATAGTAGCGATAAATTTTTGTTACAACAAATTGGCGACGATTTAAATCAGGCATTGGTTTCGAGTGCTGACACAACAAGCTTTAGCGACAATTTAGTTTTGTATGAAAAAAAAGACACAATTATTAACGGAATAATTTACAATCCAATTTATGTGTATTCTACAAATCCTGATTCTGCAATTTATAAGCTTACTTTTTCTGATGTAGGCGTTGCAAGAGGAAATTATGTGCAAGCACAATCTGCTGCCAACGGAAAAGTTTTTAAATGGGTAGCGCCAATAAATGGCACACCACAAGGGCAATACGAGCCAGTTGTGTTGTTGGTTACGCCTAAACAAAAACAACTAATAACCTTAGCAACCGACTACAAAATAAATAAAAACACAAACTCATCATTAGAGTTAGCCTTATCTAACAACGATTTAAACACTTTTTCGAGTTTTGATAGTAAAGACGATATTGGTTATGGAATTAAATATGCACTCGAAAATTCTAAAAAAATTACAAACGATAGCGTAGCTACCTTTTTAAATAGTTTTGTAAAATATGAGTTTGTAACAAGAACTTTTTCACCGATAGAACGCTTTAGAGCCGTAGAGTTTGAGCGTGATTGGAACAGGCTAACACCACAGTTTTATAGCGACCAACACATTGTTTCTGCTGGCTCAGGTATAGAAAAAAATAAAGTAGGAAAATCAACGTATCAAGTAAGTAGCTTTTTAGAAGGAAGTAATTACAATGGTATCATGCAATCGGTTTACAACAAATGGCACGTAAAAGGTTTTGATATGCTTGCGCAAGGAAGTTTATTACAATCTAAAGGCGAAATTTATAACAGTCAGTTTTTGCGCCACAAGGCAGAAATATCAAAAAATATTTTTAATAAATTAGTAATTGGAGTGCGCGAAGAGCAAGAGCAAAGCAAATTAAACGAATCTGTTTCTGACTCTTTACGCAACGAAAGTTTTGATTATTTTGAATGGCAAGCATTTGTAAAACAAGGCGACACAACCACCATGCGTTATGGTTTAAGTTATATTGAACGAACCGATTGGAAAGCAAACAACAACAAGCTAAATAAATTTTCGTTAGGGAAAAGTTATCTGTTCGATTTTCAGTTACCCGGTTCAAAATATCAGCAATTAAAAACAACAATTACTTACCGAACACTAGAAATTACTGACTCTACCATAACAACTTTAAAACCAGATAATACATTGTTGGGAAGACTTGAACACGAGTTAAGATTATTTAAAGGCGCAATAATTGCGTCTACTTTTTATGAAATAGGTTCTGGTTTAGAAGCAAAAAAAGAATTTACTTATTTGGAAGTCGCAGCTGGACAAGGTTTTTACACATGGATAGATTATAATGAAAACGGAGTAAAAGAATTAAATGAATTTGAAATAGCTGCTTTTAAAGATCAGGCAAAATATATACGGGTTCTAATTCCAACTGCGCAATATGTAAAAGCATACACCAATCAATTTAACGAAGCAGTTACCATTAACCCCGGAGCGTTATGGTCGAATAAAAAAGGCATTAAAAAATTTATGTCGCGTTTTTATAACCAAACAGCGTATAGAATTGATAGAAAAACGAACAACACATTGCTAAGTGAAAACTACAATCCGTTTAACAACGATTCGCTTACAACAAATTTGGTGAGTTTAAACTCATCGTTACGCAATACGTTTTTCTTTAATAGAAGCAACACTAAGTTTGGCGCCGATTACACGTATCAAAATTTATCAAACCGAATACAACTTACCAATGGTTTTGAAACACGACAAAACGAATTTAATACCATTCGCCCACGTTGGAATATAACTAGAAAATGGTTGTTGCAAGGCGAATACACCAAAGGAGTAAAAAGCAGTAAATCGGAGTTTTTTTCTAACCGAGATTTTCAAATTGCTTACCAAGAAGTTGAACCAAAAATAACCTACCAAGCGGGCGTATCTTTTAGAGTTGCTTTGTCGCACAAATACTCAAATAAATTTAATACAATTGGCGAAGCAAATGAAAATGCTTTTACCAACAAAACGAATGTAGAAATTAGATTTAACGAAGTTAAAAAAGGAAGTTTAACAGCCAACATTGCTGCTATAAACATTAATTATACCGGCGCTTTAAATTCTCCAATTGCTTTCGAAATGTTAGAGGGGTTAACTGCAGGACAAAATTATGTGTGGAGCGTTTCTTACCAACGAAACCTTTCGGCAAACATGCAATTAACATTAAATTACGATGGAAGAAAACCAACCGATATAAAAGCAATTCATACCGGTGGCGTTCAAGTACGAGCTTTTTTCTAGTTTAAAACAAAGCTTGTTGTGCCAACAATAGCACCATCTGCAAATATTTCAACTTTATATTTTCCGGGTTTAAACTCAGCTGTTTTTGTAAAATACATACAAACATTAACTTCTTTTTGCTCGTAAGCAACATCTTTTTTAGCAGAAAACATTTGTTTTTGTCCGTTAATGGTAAATTGATTATCGTCTTCAGTTCCGTTAGCCAAAACATCGCCACCTGGCGCAGTAATTTTCATATAAATTGTTTTGTCTTCGGCTTTAGCTAATTTGTTTTCGGTTAAGGTAAAACAAGCGCGAACTTTATCTGCTTTTTTAGCTTTTGTAATTACGCTTTGTTTGCTTCCTTTTTCTTTAATAGCATCAGCAAAAAGTTCGTAAGCTTTTAAGCGAGCTGCAATGTCAATTTTAGCGTTAAGTTCTTTTTTCTCAACGTTTAATTTTTCTGTTCTAAATTGTTCGTCTTTTAAATCGTTTTTTACTTTGCTATTTTCAACACGAAGTGTTTGGTTTAATGTATTTAACGAGTCAATATCGCGTAAGTAACTTTTAATTAAATTACGAATGGTGGTTAACTCCGCTTTTAGTTTTTGAACCATGTAAGCATCGTTTTTATATTTTTCTAATTTTAGGTTTAGACTATCTAAAGTAGATTTTTTTGCATCTAATTCCATTTGAAGCTCAGCGTTATTGGTTTTTAAACCATCATAAAGCAATTTTACTTCTTGCAAATCAGTTTTAACATCGTCATACTGATTTACTAGTATTTCTTTTTCAACAATAACAGTTTGTGTTTGTGTTTTTTGGTTGTAAAGTTGCCATCCTAAAAAGCCTGAGAGTAAAAACAATACTCCAGAAAGTATCATGAAAACTTTGTTAGATGTTTGTTTATTGTTGTTGTTATTTTCCATTTCTATAAAATTTCGCGCACAAAAATAAACTAATTTATTAGAAATCAAACCTCTTATTTACTAACTTGCCTTTGTGTAAAGAATAGTAATGAACCCTTTTTACGACTTATTTTATTTGTTTTTTCCTCGTGTTTGCGGCGCTTGTGGTAATGTTTTGTTTAAACACGAAGACGCTCTTTGTTTACAATGCATACATAATTTACCAAAAACAAATCATTTGCAAGAGCCAGAAAATTACTTGGTAAAACTCTTTTGGGGCCGATTTCCAATTCATGCAGCAGCGGCGTATTATACTTTTTCGAAAGGAAGTAAAGTGCAAAACATGCTGCACGAGCTTAAATACAAAGGGAATAACGAAGTAGGAATAAAAGCGGGCAGTTTAATGGGGAAGGATTTAAATAAAACAGAGCAATACCAAAATATCGATTTTATTATTCCTGTGCCTTTGCACCCCAAAAAGTTTAAGAAAAGAGGTTATAATCAAAGCGAAGAAATTGCAAAAGGCTTAGCAAAAAGCATGAGTGTTCCTCTCGATACAAAACTGCTTACAAGAGGCGTTTTTACAGAAACACAAACTAAAAAAAGCAGATTTAATCGTTGGCAAAATGTAGAAGATGTTTTTGTAGTAAATAATAACGAAGCTTTGGTAGGAAAGCATGTTTTGCTTGTTGACGATGTAATAACTACTGGCGCTACAATTGAGGCTTGTGCTCAAAAACTAATTGCTGCGGGCGTTCAAAAAATAAGTGTAGTTTCTATTGCTTGTGCCTAAATGGCTAATTTTTTGCATATTTGTACTCAATTCGTATGGCAGAAAATCTTACAATAAATAAATCAGCAAGTAAAGAAGAAAAGTATATTTCACTTATTCCTCAATTAAGAGCTTTGTTAAGTGGCGAACAAGATTTTGTGGCCAATTTAGCTAACACAGCAGCAGTTTTAAAAGAAATATTCGGTTTTTTTTGGGTTGGGTTTTATTTGGTAAAAAATAATCAATTGGTTCTTGGCCCTTTTCAGGGAAGCATTGCGTGCACACGAATTAATTTTGGAAAAGGAGTTTGTGGCGCATCTTGGCAAACAGAAAAAACAATTATAGTAGATGATGTTGAGTTGTTTCCGGGGCACATTGCTTGCAGTAGTTTATCTAAATCAGAAATTGTAGTTCCGTTAATTTATAACTCAAATGTTATTGGAGTATTAGATGTGGATAGTGATAAATTAAGTGATTTTGATGCAACTGATAAAAAGTATTTAGAAGATGTTGCCGAAATTATTGTACGTTGTTATGAACTTAGGTATGAGAAGTAGAAAGTTAACTTACAATGTTGTAAATGTTTTTTTACTCGCTTTAAGTGTGTTTATATTTACGGCTTGCGCGCAGATGTCGTCGCCAACAGGAGGCAAATCAGACACCACGCCACCAAAAGTAAAATTAGCAACTCCCGAAAACAAAAGCGTAAATTTTTCAACAAAAAAAGTTGAAATTGAGTTTGACGAATATATTCAGTTAAACGGATTAAGTGAGCAGTTAATAATTTCGCCACCACTTAAAAAAACACCAGAGTTTAAAATAAGAAACAAATCGATTGTTTTTGAAATTAAAGACACATTAAAACCAAACACCACCTACACCTTTAACTTTGGTAGCGCCATTTCCGACATCACCGAATCTAACAAATACGAAAACTTTCAGTATGTTTTTGCTACAGGCGCAGTTATTGATTCACTATCAATTTCTGGAACAATTAAAGATGCTTTAACTAATGAAGCCCAAAAAGGATTTGTTGTTTTGCTATACAAAGCGGAAGACATAAAAACCGATTCTTTTTTCTCGAAACAAATGCCTTCTTACTTTGCGAAAACAGATGATAAAGGCGTTTATTCAATAAAAAATTTAGGAAAATCAACCTATAAATTGCTGGCTTTAAAAGACGCGAATGCCAATTATTTGTTCGATAATCCTGAGGAAAGCATTGCTTTTTTAAATGGAGAAATTAATTTGCAAGAATCTGCTACAGAAATTGATTTACTTTCTTTTAAAGAAGAAGCAAAAAAAATATTTTTAAAAAATTCAACAGTTGATGGTTTCGGAAAAATTGTTTTGGTGGTAAACAAAACGTATCAAAATTTAAGTGTACAGGAGTTAAAGTCATCAACTAGTTTTGTGGGCGCAATTCAAGAACTATCGATAAACCACGATTCTTTAACTATTTGGTTGCCGAACCAAAATACCGATTCATTATTTTTAAAAGTGTTGGCAAACGGTTCTGTAATTGATACTGCAAAATTACGATTACAAAAAAAGCCTGAAAAAGAAACAAAAGCGACTGGCCGATCAAAAGGCAGTTCGTTTTCTTTTGAGCATCAAACTAATATACCAACCAACACAAAAGATTTATTTGGCTTAAACCAGCCTATTTATGTGCGTTTTAAACAACCTATTAAAGAAGCTAATTTTTCGGGAATAACTGTAACAAAACGAAAAATTTCTATTCCAAACACTTTAAAATTTGCTGATAAAAATAAAAGAGTTTTGCAAATCGATGGAAATTTAATGGCAGATAGTTCCTACACGTTATATATTCCCAAAAATAGTTTTGTTGATGTTTTCGATTTAAAAAACGATTCGTTGGTTTATAATTTTACGCTTCAAAACCCTGATAATTATGGAAAAATTAAATTAGAAATAACAGCACCTAACAAAAATTATGTATTACACTTTCTTACTAAGGACAATAAATTAATAAAAGAAATTCCTTTTGCAGGAAACTTTACTTTTGTTTTAGATGCTGTTTTGCCTCAATCGTATCAAGTAAAAGTGATTGAAGATGATAACAACAATAAGCGTTGGGATACTGGAAATTTTTATGAAAAGCGGCAAGCCGAAAAAATTTATTTGTTTTCTAAAACACTTGATGTAAGAGCAAACTGGGACTTAGAAGAGAAATGGGAACTAAAATAGTTTCTGATATTTATCATTTTTTCCATAATTAGATTTTAATATCTTTACTAAAATAATATTTTAAATATGAAACATATTTTTGTTCCAACCGATTTTTCTGATTGTGCTAAAAACGCTACAGAATATGCCATTTCGTTTGCATCGAGCTTTAAAAGCAATATAATTTTATACAATGGTTATGAGTTGCCATACACTGAAACAGAAGTTTTGGTAAACGTTGTTGATGTGGTTAAAGATGCTTCTAAAAGAGCTGTTAACGAAGAGTTTGAGCGATATAACCCAGTTGCAAAAAGCAAGCAAGTAAATTTAATTGCTAAATCGCAGTTTGGCGCAACACCTAGCGCTATTTGTAATTCTGCTTTCGA
Source organism: Bacteroidota bacterium (assembly GCA_040385525.1). Lineage (GTDB taxonomy): Bacteria > Bacteroidota > Bacteroidia > UBA4408 > UBA4408 > JAZKHE01. The sequence goes on along the minus strand of JAZKHE010000001.1, from coordinate 21,680 downwards.
AAACAAAGCAGATTTAATTATAATGGGCACGCACGGCGCAAGTGGTTTAACAAAAGTTTTGTTGGGCAGCAATGCAGCAGGTGTAAGCAAAGAATCTAAAATTCCTGTTTTAATTATACCAAACAACGTTAAAGCAAAACCGATTAAAAGAATTGTTTTTGCGTACGATATGCAAAAAAAAGATGCAGAATCAGTTTTGAATCCGCTTATTGAATTAGCAAAAAACACAAATGCGCACATTACTATTTTAAATATAAATAATGATGTAAAAAACTTAACAATGGATGCAGCCATTTCTGGTGTTAATTTGCACGCAGGTTTAGCAGGATTAGATCACGTTTTTGTTTTTTCGGACAATACTGATGTAGCAGAAGGAATAAAAGATGCAGCATATAAATACGGTGCCGATTTAGTTGTAGTAATTTCTCGCCATCACAATGTTTTCGCTTCATTGTTTCACAAAAGCGCTACCAAACAAGTAGCTTATAGTGTAGATGTACCTTTGTTGGTATTGCCCGAATAAATAAACAATTTCTTTTTTAGCTTGTTTTTAAACTAAAATAACTTACTTTGTAATAGAAAATTAAAACAAAATTATATGTTAACTAAAAAAATAGAATCAGCCTTAAACGAGCAAATTTTGCTTGAAATGGCATCGTCGCAATATTATTTAGCAATGGCTTCGTGGGCCGAAAATGTTGGCTTAAGCGGAGTAGCTCAGTTTTTGTTTAAACACTCCGACGAAGAACGTACGCACGCTATTAAATTATTAAAGTATGTAAACGAGCGTGGCGGACACGGAATTGTGCCAGCTTTAAAACAACCCGATAAAGATTACAAATCGTTAAAATCGGTTTTTGAAACTGTTTTAAAACACGAAATTTTAGTTTCTTCAGAAATCAATAAGCTTGTAGAAATTACTTTAAAAGAAAAAGATTATACCACACACAACTTTTTGCAATGGTATGTAAGCGAGCAAATAGAAGAAGAGCGCTTAGCGAAAGACAACATGGATAAATTAAAACTAATTGGAGACGATAAAGCGGGTTTATATTTATTTGATAGAGATATGGCAGCAGCAGCAAAATTAGCGGCGGCACCAACTCCAGGCGCTTAATTTTAAACTTAATATTGTATAAAAAACCACTCCCTAAGAGTGGTTTTTTTGTTAAATGAATTTTTAGATTGATGTATTTTACAAATAAACCTGTCTAATATTTAATGTAGATTCTGTGTTTACTTGTTCAAAATGTTGTTCTAACCATTGTGTTGCATAAGCTCTACCTTTTTGGCGAAGCGTATTTAAAAAATCCCAATTGGCATTAAACTTACTCGAAAAATTATATTCGCTTAAAGCAATATCTGCGCTAATGGCGTGAAAGTGTATTTTTCTTAATCGTCCGCGCACATCATAACCCATGTTAAGTATTTTATCTTTAAAATAAATCATGCGCATCTCAGCCATTAAACTTCCGTTAAACGAAATGTCATTTATTCTATCTTGTATGTCGCGAACTGTTTTAGGAATTTCTTGAATTTCTATCGGGTTTATTTTACACAACAAAATATCAGATGTATCGGTAAAATCTATTAACGGCCAAATTGGTGGATTACCCATGTAGCCTCCGTCCCAATAAGCTTCGCCATCAATTTCTACTGCTTTGTAAAGCATTGGCAAACAAGCCGAAGCCATTAAAGAATCTACGGTAATATTAGGCGATTGAAAAACTTTTGGTTTACAAGTTCTAACGTTTGTAGCACAAACAAATAATTTTGTTTCGCTTTTGTTGGTAGCGCTAAAATCAATAATATCAAGCAATACATCGCGTAGCGGATTTATATCTAAAGGATTAAATTGGTATGGCGATAAGGTATTGGTAAACATATTAAAAAAGTGGTATCCTGGCGAAAACTCTAGTCCGCCTGGGTATAAAGCATGGTCGAGCCAAGAAGGTTGCAATGGTGACATTGCTGCATTTTTACCAACTGCTTTCCAAAATTTTTCGAGTGTATCTATTGCTCCTTGGTTTCCGTTAAGGTTTAAACCATAAACAGTAAGTGCCGCATTCATAGCGCCTGCGCTGGTGCCACAAATTCCACGAATATCTAAAACATCTTCTTCTAATAATTTTTCTAAAATTCCCCATGTAAAAGCTCCGTGAGAGCCACCACCTTGTAGGGCAAGCGATATTTTTTTCTTTTCCACTTTTCTTATTTTATCTAGCTAAATTTACACAAATAATACAATTACCACACAAAAAAATAGATTAAACGCGTTTAATTTTCGATAAAAAAATATTATTGTGCGTTCCAACCACCATCTACAGGTATTGCTGTTCCTGTTATTAATGCTCCGTGTTCTGATGCTAAAAACACAGCCAACGCTCCTAAACTTTCTACACTAACAAAATCTTTTACGGCTTGTTTGTACAGCATAATTTTAGAAATCACTTCGCTTTCGGGTATGTTGTGTGTTTTTGCTTGGTCGGCAATTTGTTTTTCAACCAAAGGTGTTTTTACATAACCTGGGCAAATTGCATTAGCGGTAATTCCAAAAGGTGCGCCTTCTAAACCAATTGTTTTTGTAAAACCAACAATGCCATGTTTAGAGGCAACGTAAGCCGATTTAAATTCAGAAGCAACCAAACCATGTGCAGATGCAATATTAATAATGCGACCAAATTTTTGTTCTTTCATTTTTTTCCAAACCGCTTTTGTTAAATGAAAAGCAGAAGTTAAATTAATACCAATTATGGCATCCCATTTTTCTTCAGGAAAATCTTCAACACCCGAAACATGCTGTATTCCTGCATTGTTTACCAATACATCAATTTTTCCAAAATGCTCGATTGATTTAGCAACCATATCTCTTAAATCTTGCGGTTTAAGCATGTTGGCAGGAAAAAATAAAGTTTTTATTCCAAATTCTTTTCCAACGTTTTCTGCAATTTCTGCGCCGTTTGGCTCTAAGCCGTTAAACACAATATTGTATTTTGCTTTTGCAAATTCTTTTGCAATTCCTAAACCAATTCCGCTTGTACTGCCTGTAATTAATACTGTTTTGTTCATTGTTAAAAATTGTTTTTATTTATTAGTAAACGTGTTGACCACCATTAATTGAATAATTTGCACCCGTAATAAAACTGGTTTCTTCGGATGCTAAAAAAGAAACCAAATGAGCTACTTCGTGCGTACCGCCTAATCTTCCCATTGGGATTTGAGCTACAATTTGATCGCGCACTTTTTCGGGTACAGCCATAACCATATCGGTTGCAATATAACCAGGCGAAATGGTATTAACTGTAATTCCATATTTAGCAACTTCCATAGCTAAGGTTTTTGTAAAGCCATGCATACCCGCTTTTGCAGCCGAATAATTGGTTTGTCCAAATTGTCCGCGTTGTCCGTTTACCGAAGAAATATTTATAATTCTACCAAACTGGCGTTCAATCATTCCTTCTATAACGTTTCGTGTACAGTTGAAAACACTGTTGAGGTTGGTGTCAATAACAGCATACCAATCATCTTTACTCATACGCGCTAAACGTGTGTCGCGAGTAATGCCAGCGTTGTTAACCAATGTGTCAATTGGCCCAACTTCACTTTCAATTTTTTTAATCATAGCAGCAGCCGATTCAAAATTAGCTACATCACCTTCGTATAAATCAATTTTGTAGCCTTCTTTTTCCATAATCGCTTTCCACTCATCAGCTTTAGATTTTGTGCGGTAGTTAGCAATTACGTGAAAACCATCGTTGTGTAGTTTTTTGCACATTGCAGTTCCTAAACCGCCAATGGCGCCAGTTACCAATACAATTCTTTTGTTTTGATTATCCATAGTTTTATAGTTTAGGTATTGAATTTACATTTAAAACTGTTGCTTCGCCAGTAGTGCAAACTTCTCCGCTTGCTTTTTCAAGAATTTGAGTTTCTATAATAGCTCTGTTTTTTGGTAAAATTTCTTTTACAGTAAAAACAGCTTCGTAAGCCACATCAACATACATTGGTTTCATAAAACTTAGCGATTGTTTTAAATAAATGGTGCCTTCGCCAGGAAACAAAACGCCAAATACTTTAGAAAATAAAGATGCGCCCAACATGCCGTGCATAATTGGTTTTTTAAACATAGTGGTAGCTGCATAAGCAGCATCAATATGTACAGGGTTTTTGTCGCCAGTAACATCTGCAAATGCTTGAACTTCTTGTTGGCTAAATTTAAAATCGTGTCTGTAAACTTCGTTAAGTGCTATCATAAAAAAGGAATTAGTTGTATGCAAATCTATAAAATTGCTTCAAAAAAACAAGCTTGTCCTAAATTTTTTAGGTTTAATCAGCTATAATATTAAATTAATGTAAATTTTTTAGTAAAATACTTGACTTGTGTTTTAAAAAAGTCGACCTTTGCACCGAAAATTAATAATAAAGCACTTAACCGCCTGATTATTAGTTACTTAGAGAGTAAAAAAGCAAAAAACTATAATTTAAAACAAAAAACATGAAAACAAACGGTACCGAAAACCCAGCAGCATCAATGATGGATTCTGTAATTGAAGCACAATCTAAAGCTGTAAACAGTTGGGTAGAATCTACTCAAAAAGTTCAAAAAGCAATAATGGACGGAAAAGGTTTAGATAAAGGAAACGATTTATACAAAGAATGGTTAGATAGCCAAATGAGTATTTTTAAAAACATTTCTGTTGGTGCAAACGAAAAAACTGCTGGAGCTAATCCTCAAGATATGTTTAAAAATATGTTTGGTTCGCAAATGGACACTGTTAAACAAATGACAGATTTTAACCAAAATTTTTACAACATGATGTTAAACTTTGGAAAATCAAACAACGATATTCAAAGTTCTTTCAATACTATGAATGGTGCTTGGACTTCAGTTTACAACAACTGGATGAACTCAATAAACCAAGCACACGATAGCATGAGCAAAAACATGAACTTTAACACATCTAAAGATGCGTTTACAAACATGTTTAACTCAAGCAACACAATGTTTAAAATGTTTGAATTGTATCAACCAATTCAAAAAATGATGAACAGCGGTAACTTTAATATAGCGAACTTCAAAAATATGTTTGATGCAGCTAAATACAAAGAAGTTATGGACGAAATGATGTCATCTATGATGGGAAAAAACAACATGAACGACATTTTAAATACGTACTCAAAAAACATTGAAACTTATTTTTCTACATCAAGCAATTTTGGTAAAGAGTATCAAGCAAACATGCAAGATATGATGAAAAAAATGCCTGAATTAATGAGTGGCGATTTTGCTAAAGTATCTGAAGTTATGAAAAACATGAAAGATGTTTTTGCTAAAACTTACGAGCCAATGATGAACTTAGTTCAAGCTGGTAAAGAAAAAGAATCGTTAGAAAACATGATTGCTACTATGGACAAAGCTGCTTTGTACCAAGTGAAAAACACGCAATTACAATATTTAATGTATACTGCAGGACAAAAATCAATGGAAAAAACTGTTGAGTTATTGTCTTCAAAAATGAAAAACAACACAGAAGTATCTAGCTTCCAAAACTTTTTTAATGAGTGGGTAAACACTAACGAAAAAGTTTATTTAGAGTTATTTAATTCTGATGAGTTTTCTGCATTAAAAGCAGAAGTATTAGAATTATCATCTGGTGTAAAAAAATCATTAGAGAATCAATTCGAAACTAATTTTGGACAATATCCATTAGTATTTAAAAACGAAATGGAAGAAGTTTACAAAACGATTTACGATTTGAAAAAAACTATCAAAAATTTACAAGCTAAATTAATGGATGGCGTTTTAGTTGAAGAAGAAGAGGAAACTAAAACTACAAAAACTAAAAAAGCTACTAAATAAAAATTTTAAGGTTGATTAAGTTGAGGGGAAGTACGGTGAAAACTGTCTTCCCTTTTTTGTAAATTTTTTAAAACTAAAAACATGCTAAAACTAAATAACGACAGCTTAAACAAAGAGTTTGCAGAGTCAGCTAAAAAAATGATTAATAGCTACGAAACTTTATCTCAAATTAATGAAGTAGAAATAGCAACTAGCCCCAAAACGCTAGTTTACTCAGAAGATAAATTAAACGTATACCGCTACGATAGAGAAACTCCTGCAACAGTAAAAACACCAGTTTTAATTGTTTACGCCTTAGTAAACACATACAAAATGTTGGATTTGCAAAGCGACAGAAGTTACATTAAAAATCTTTTAAACTTAGGTTTAGACGTATATATAATCGATTGGGGTTATCCCTCAAAAGCAGATCGTTTTTTGAGTATGGACGATTATGTTAATGGTTACATTAACAATTGCGTGGACGTTGTTAGAAAAAAACACAAGCTAGAAAAAATCAACATAATGAGCATTTGCCAAGGCGGAACGCTTAGTGCAATTTATGCATCGTTACATCCCGAAAAAGTAAAAAACTTTGTAACGCACGTAACGCCAATTGATTTTTCTACCAACGAAGGTTTGCTTTTTAGATGGAGCAAAGACATGAATTTTGACGCATTGGTTGATAATAATGATGGTTTGATACCGGGCGATTTTTTAAATTCTGGCTTTGATATGTTAAAACCAATGATGAAAATAAATAAATCGAATGGTTTAGCTAACATGATGGATGATAAAGATAAAGTGATGAATTACTTACGCATGGAAAAATGGATTGCTGATAGTCCAGACCAAGCAGGAGAGTGTTTCCGTCAGTTTATGAAAGATTTATACCAAGGCAATAAATTAATAAAAGGCGAATTAGAAGTAGGTGGCAAAAAGGTAAACTTAAAAAACTTAACCTGTCCACTTTTAAATATTTATGCAACCGAAGATCATTTGGTACCGCCCGCGTCTACAATTCCGTTAAACGATTATGTAGGTTCTAAAGACAAAGAATTATATAAGTTTCAAGGCGGACATATTGGAGTGTTTGTTGGTGGTCGCTCACAAAAAGAATTAGCGCCAGCGGTTGCTGAGTGGTTAAAGAAAAGAGATTAAAACAAAACTAGTATATTTTAAAGCCATCTTTCGATGGCTTTTTTGTTATGAATACAGACGAATTAGAAAAGTTAACTACAGACAACGAATTATTACAAGCATTAATAATTCAGGTAGAAAAAGATTTTACTATGGCTGGCGTTGATTTAAATTTTAAACAAACCGATTTTACAATTCAGCAATTTATTGCGCATATCTGCAAAAGGTTAGAAGAGCAGCACAAAGAAAATCATCAAAAATTTTGTAATCTTTTTTATAGAATAGATGTTCCATTGCCAACACATACTGATTTTAAGTTACTAGCAGAAAAGCTCATAAAACGAGAGTTTTTGAAAGTGTGGACAAGAAGAAACAATGTTTTTTAAAACTAAAAATTCGGAGAATTTCTCCGAATTTTTAGTTTAGGAGCAAGTTTAACTTTTATCTCAACAAAGTAACATCTCCAAAAAAGGCATGTGCTTTATTTTTATGATCTCTAACATTTATTTTATAAATGTACACATCTTGTTTAGCTTCCGTTCCTTCGTAAATGGTGCCATCCCAGCCTTTATCAATATCGTTTGTTCTGTAAACAATATCTCCCCAACGGTTTACAATTAATAATTCAAACTCATGAATTTCGATTCCTTGAGCCGTAAAAATATCATTTTTAGTATCGTTGTTGGGTGTAAAAGTATTTGGAATAAAAATTTTAAACTCTGGCTCAACTTCAATTTCTACGCTGGTTGAATTTTTACAACCTTTTTCGCTAATAGCTACTAATACCACATTGTACTTACCTTTATCAGGAAAAGTTTTTGCTATATTAATTTCGTTTGATGTGTATTCTTCGTCGATATACCATTGGTAAGCAACACTATTTTGCGAAGCGTTTCCAAAATAAACATCGGGTTTTGTAATTGATACAATCGTTGCCGATGGCTCAATTATAGCAGTTGGAATATCATCAATATCAACTACATAATTTGTATTATAAGTTGCTATACAACCATTGTCATGTGTAACTTTTATGTAAGCTGTATAACTTCCGTCTTTAGTAAAACTAAATGTTGGATTTTGAAATCTACTTGTAACACCATTGTTTAATCTCCAAAAATAGTTTGCATTTTCGGGTTGAGGTTGAAGAACTAAATCAGCAGTTAAGTTGGTTTCGCCACAATTATTAATTGACGCAGAACTTAAAACAGCTTTTGGAGCTTGCACAACATTTACAGGTATTGTAAGCGGAAATGTTATACCACAATTATTACTAACGTTTACGGTATATGCTGTAGTGCTCTCTGGGCTAACTGTGTAAGGTCCGCTTCCGTTTCCTAATCCATAACTCCACGCATACGTTACTGGGTATGGATAATTTTTTACACTTACACTTACTTTTGCAGAATCGCCCAAACAAATAGTTTGTGCATCGCTCGCAGTTAAATGTTCCATGTTAAAATTTTGAACGTGAACAACCATACTTTGTAATGCCGCTGCACAACCTTTAACATCGTTTACTAAAGCAGTATAAGTTGTTGTTTGTAAAGGATTTACCGAAACACTATTTCCTTGTAAATTGCCAGGTTGCCAAGTTGTAGTGTAGTTTCCGTTTCCTCCACTCGCGTTAGTATTAAGTGTTGCACTTTGGTTGGCACAAATTGTAATGTCGCTCATTGCTTGAACAGAAACCACAGAGGGTTGACTAATTTCAAATTGATGAAAAGCGTTACAGTTATTATTATCTTTTACAACCACCATGTAGTTCCCTGCACATAAATTAAATGCGTTTGTTGCATTGCCACCAAACGGAAACCATTGATACGTATAAGGACTTGTTCCTCCGTTTACAAAAACAGTTGCTTCGCCATTACAATCGCCATTACATTTTGCACCCACAATTGTGCTATTAATGGTTAATGATGTTGGTTGAGAAATTGCAAAAGTATCGGTTATAAAACAACCATTTTGTGCTGTTAGCGTTGCAATATAATTACCCGGACTTAATTGATAAATTTGATTAGAAGGTAAGTTGGGTTGGTTGCTCCAAAGTGTTGTAAACGAAGGAGAATTTACCGCAGGATTAATAATGATGTTTCCGTTGTTTAAACCATTGCAAGTAACATTACTAATTAGTGCGTTATACGAAACATTAAAATCATTAAACACAACTTGAACCATATCGCTTGCTGCTGGGCAACTTCCGTTGTTGGTAGTTGTTAATGTTAAATTAACAGGTCCGTTATTCCATTCGCTTGCATCAGGTACATAAATTGCGTTTAGCGTTGTGTTGTCTGGAAAGAAAAATCCATTTCCACCTGTCCAAACTCCAGTAAATACTGCTGTTAATTGTCCGCTTAAATCGGCGTAATAACTACTTTCTCTACATATAGTTTGGTTAGCGCCAGCGTTAGCAGTTATAGGATTTGCAAATTCTGTAACGGTTACACTTGCAACGACCGACGGACAGTTAGAAGCATCGCTTACAGTTACTGAATAAGTTCCACCAACTACAAAATTGTTAGAAGTGCTAATTCCGTTGCTCCAGCTGTATGTGTAGGGTTGTGCTCCTCCTTGAGCAATCGCAGTAATTGTAGTTCCCGCTGCACCAAAACAAACAGTGGGTTGTAAAGGATTTATAACCGTAGATAAAGTTGGATTAAATTCAATTCTGATTGTATCGCAAAAACTTATTGAAGAACATCCGCCTGCAGGAATTCCACAAACTTGGTAATCAATATAACTCGGAAAATTACTTCCGCCTGTAACAGAAACACTATCACAGCCAGTTGAGCAACTTAATAAATTATTGTAATCACCACTATTGCCAGGAAAAATTGAATTCCAAACAATAGATGTTTCGTCTAAGCCAAAAGCTTGCATGGTACCAGAGCAACCGTCGTTTAACACTAAATTATTGGATGCTGAGGGCTCAGGAATTGAACGGATAATGTATTCGTTTGTATTGTTGCCCGGTTTACAAAAAGTAATATGATGTGGGCCAGCTCCCGATAAACAAATTGGTTGACCAACAGCCGAAGCAGGCCCGCAATCTACTTGATAAAACATAGAACCCGGAGGCATTGAACCAGAATAAATATCGAAAACAATTCCTTGAGCTTGCGGATTTAGTGTTATAACAAATTCAACACATTTATCAGGATTTGAAGTTCCACAGCAATAATCATTTCTTTGCACAACTGGCGAAATCCATTGGGTGTTTGGATTGCTTGATAAATCTACTGTAAAAGTTGGAACTCCAGTATTACAATATTGCGCATTTGTATTTAGCGATAGCATCATCGCTATAAGCACAAAAGAATAGTACGATTCATTATGATTTAAAATGAATTGTATGATTTGGTTTATCCAAATCCATGGGCGGTTTAGAGTAGAAGTTTTCATGGCTGAAAGTATTTAGTTAGAACAAAATGCGAAAGAACTTTGCTATCTTAACGAAAACAATGCGCGCATAGTTACTTAAATTTTGAAATAAATTTTAGCAACTGTTAAAGAAAATTAAATGTGTAACCAATTTTAAATTTACTCGTAGAATTCAAATTGTGTGGGTATTTCAAAAAGAGATTTTTGAATTAATTTACAGAAGTAATTTCTACCCAGCCTTCATTTTCGTGATACATCATGCAAATAATTGCGCCTGTTACATCTGGATTGTCGCACGAATTAATTTTATTAAATGTAGCTTTTATAACTTGGCCATCAACGTATTGAGAAATTATATTGATGTTACAAACTTGATAATCTTTTTCTTGGTAACGAATATAAGTTCCTGTGCAATCTCTAACAACGGTAACGTTTTCGTTGGTTGTGTTTTTTTCGCAAGCAACCAATATAAAAACAGACAATATAAAAATTGAGATTATTTTTTTCATAAATTTTTATTCGTCAATATCTTCCAACATCATTAAAGCTTCTGTAAGTTCGCCATACGCTTTTTTATTGTCTTGTGTTTTTGCTAATGTTCTACCAATTTTGTAGGTAGCAACAGCGTTTTCTATGTTATTGGTTTTTTCAAAAAGTTGCCCTAGTTGATAATACGCGCCTAAATAATCAGGATTTTTTTCGAGCAAATTTTTTATTAAATCAATGGCTTCTTCATTTTTATTTAGCGAACCATATTCAACAGCCAAAGCATAGTTTAAAAAAGAATCGTTGGGTTCTTTTTTTAAATGCTCTAAAAGCATTTCAATGCGCTTGTTTTGAACTGTTGTTTGCATTACAAGCTACTTTTAAATTGATCTAAAAAGCGCACATCGTTTTCAAAAAACAAACGTAAATCGGTTACTCTATATTTTAAATTAGTGATGCGTTCAATACCCATTCCAAATGCATAACCAGAATATATTTTGCTATCAATACCACAATTCTCCAGAACGTTAGGATCAACCATTCCGCAACCTAAAATTTCTACCCAACCACTATGCTTGCACATGTTGCATCCCGAGCCGCCACAAATAGTACAGCTTATATCCATTTCGGCACTTGGCTCTGTAAACGGAAAATACGAAGGACGCAATCTAATTTTTGTTTCTTCGCCAAACATTTCTTTTGCAAAATACAAAAGCGTTTGTTTTAAATCGGCAAACGAAACATTTTTATCAATATACAAACCTTCAACTTGATGAAACTGACAGTGAGCACGCGCAGAAACAGCTTCGTTGCGATACACTCTACCCGGCATTAACATACGAATTGGTGGTTTTGTAGTTTCCATTATTCTAACTTGAATAGAAGAAGTGTGTGTGCGCAGAGCAATTTTTTTATCAATAAAAAAAGTATCTTGCATATCACGCGCAGGATGTTCTTCTGGGAAATTTAAAGCAGAAAAATTATGCCAGTCGTCTTCAATCTCAGGACCATCAGCCACAGTAAAGCCAATGCGCGAAAAAATCGAGTTAATTTCGTTACGAACTAAAGATAGTGGATGGCGACTTCCTAATGGATTTGGTTCTGCTGGAATAGTTAAATCAACATCACTTTTTGTAGCAGAATCAGAAGCAAGTTCTAAAACATCCTTTAGTTCGTTAAATTTGTTTTGTGCTTTGTTTTTAAGTTCGTTTAAGGTTTTTCCAATTTCTCTTTTGGCTTCTCCTTCAAGGGTTTTAAACTGTTCAAACAAATCAGAAATACTACCTTTTTTACTTAAATATTTTAAACGAAAATCTTCTAAATGTTGTGCTGTTTCAATAGAAATTTCTTCAATTTCTTTTGTGTATTTTTCAATAATATCTTTCATTTCTTTTTCTATCTTATTTTCACTAACCACTAACCACTAACCACTAACCACTAACCACTAACCACTAATCCCTATTTCTTAACTTGTTTCATTGTCATCCACACATCTTTTTTAGGTCTGTCTTGTGGGTTTTTTTCAACAGCAGCAATTTTATCAATTACATCTAAGCCTTCTATAACTTCTCCAAATATAGTGTAACCCATATCTAAGTGAGGTGTTCCGCCTAATTTTGTATAAGCTTCTTTTTGTTCATCAGTATATTTAAAAGCACCTACTTTATCAACTTCAACCTGAATTAATGGATCAATAATTTTTGTTAAAACAGCCATTGTATCTTGGTTGCGTTGGTTTGTGATAAAGCGAACTCGTAAATCTTTATTTTCGGGTTTGTTAATTATTACGTTAAATATTTCTTGTTTTTTTTGCTGATTAATGCGTTGTTCCATGTAGTTTAAATCGTTTGCATTTACGCCTCTGCCCTGAACGATATAAAACTGACAACTAGATGATGCTTTTAACGGATTGATATCATCGCCCGTTCTTGCAGCAGCCAACGCTCCTTTTTTATGAATAAATTTAGGGTTAAACTCAGCGGGAATAGTATATTCTAAGCCACCATTTCCTAATGGTTGGTCGCTACTTGCTTTTTTAGAAGTAGGGTCGCCACCTTGAATCATAAAATCTTTAATAATTCGGTGAAACAACAAGCTATCGTAAAATTTTTGATTAACCAATTTTAAAAAATTATCTCTATGACCAGGCGTTTCATTATACAGCGCTAATTTAATTTTACCGTATTCGGTAGTAATTTCAACTAACTTTTGCTTTTCAGCTTTCTTTTTTTTCTCTTTTTTTTGAGCGTTTATATCGTTTGTAAACGAAAAAAACACCAAAACAAAAACCGCTAACGATTTAAAAATTACATTCTTATGCATAATTACTAATCAAATTTTGGCTAATTTCTTAATTAATAGTGTAAAAATTAAATAAAAATTCATAAATTTATAGTTGAAAACAATTAAACTTAAACGATTAGGTTATGAATCGCTTTTTTAACTCATCAAAAATTATTGGATTGTTGTTTGTTTCTGCTTTTGTTTTAAGCGCTTGCGAAGACGAACCCGGACCCGCTGCATGTGCTATTGAAGTGCTTGATGATGCGGGAAATCCCGTTGAAGGAGCTACCGTTTATGTTAATGCAGATAATTCTACTGCGTTGATTGATAAACAAAATAAAGTGGGTGATTTGCGCTCTGAAGAAGTTACGGGTAGCGATGGAAAAACTAGACACACGTTTACAGAGCCTGGTAAAACCAAAGAATTTGCTTTAGAGGCTGTGCTTGAAGTAAGAGTTTGGAAAGCAATTATGCGAGATACTATTCCTGATACATTAGTTGGCAGAGGCAGTGTGCATATTTATCCTGATAAAGTAACTAACGAAACCATTACGGTAAGGTAGTTTTATTTTCCTCTTCAAAATATTCAACAATAGCTTGACGCATCAATAAATTTTGTTGCATTGGCTTTAAGTGAGGCAATTTTTCTGTTGGTTTAAAATGTGGCCATCCATCAGCATCGTTTCCTTCGTATTCGTAATATCCATATTGACTTAGCAGTGTGCAAATAGCAACATGCATAACGTCTAATTTTTGGTTTTTACTAAACTTTTGATGTTTGCCACCTAATTCTTGCACACCAATTAAAAACAATATTGCTTGTATATCTGGCGTTTCGTCAGTTAAGTTTTTTACATTTTGCAAAACCCCTTGCCATTTTTTTTCAAATTCTAAATCCATAATGCAAAGTTAATAACAATAGTGTTTTTAAAATTTTTATGCGCAACTAATTTTTTTAAAGTTTTAAAATAGTAACCTTGTAGTAGTTAGTTTAGTTATGAGTCCTGTTGATATTATTATTCTTATCCCTTTGCTGTGGGGGCTTTACAAAGGTTTTGTAAAAGGTGCAATTATAGAATTGGCTTCTATTGTTGCGTTAATGGGTGGCGTTTATGTGGCAGTTCGTTTTTGCGATTATTTGTCAGGAAAATTAAAAACGTCAACTAATTTAAATCAAGAATACATTCCGCTATTGGCATTTTCTATACTTTTTATTCTATCTGTTGCGGCAGTTTATTTGGTAGCGAAGTTAGCCGAACGATTTGCAAAATCAGTTGCTTTGGGCGCAGTAAACAAAATTGCAGGGGCAGCTTTAGGTGCTTTTAAATTTGCTTTCGGATTAAGTTTTATAGTTTTTATTTTAAATGCAATCGATTCTAAAGGAACTTTTTTTACAAACGAAACAAAACAAAAATCTATTTTATTAGAACCTGTTTCGCAAATCGCACCATTTGTAATTCCAAGAATACAACAAAGTGAGTTTGCTCAAAAAGGGTGGACTGCTGCCGAAAAAACAGATTCAACAGTTGTAAATTCTCGAATAAATAAAAACGATGTTAATTAATTGGTAAATGAGAAGAAATTTCTTCTACAATTTTACCAAAATTTAATTTCACAATTTCTTTTACATCTAAAACGTTGTTTGCAAACTCAGAGCTGGCAATGCCACCGTATATGGTTTTTCCATTTTTATCTAAAATATTATAATGCACATTAATTTTTCTTTTGTGCACATTTTGTTGAATTTCTATTTGATCTGTAAAACTGTTTTTAATTTCAAATTGATTTATGCTAATAATATAATTAGAATTATTTTTTTTGAATAACTCATCAAATGCTTCTTTACTAGCACAAGCGGCGCGCATATATTTGGCTTGCGTACTCGATTTCTTATCTAACTGACCCGTATTAATTTTCTTTACTTTTTCGTTTTTATTAGTGGGTAATACTTCTAACGGAACGTATTCGTATTTTACACTTTCGAGCACAAAAGATAAATCTTTAATAGTGTTGTTTCCGCCACTCATTAGCATAGATTTTATTTGTTTTTTGTTTTTAATAGTAACAAAAAGTTTTCTGTCTAATTCTTCTCTAAAATATTCTCTTATTTCAAGCGATTTCATTTTGTTGTATTGTCCAATTTCAACATCTACATCACTCATGTAGTAGTTTGGGTCAAAGGGCAGTAAAATGTAGTCTGCGCTAATGCTTTCGTCAGATGCTTTTATAGAGTAATTTTCTTGTGCTAACAATAAGTTGGATACAAAAAGCAGAAATAATGTAAAGTGTGTTTTCATTGTGAAAAATTTGAAAATCCAAATTACTGCAAACAAACGTAATTCAATTGTTAAAATAATAAATTTTAGTAACATTAAATTATTAATTACTTGTAGTCTTTTGTATCTTTAATAAATAAATTAAGTGTATGCAAAATTTAAAAGTTACAATTATACAATCCGATTTAAAGTGGGAAGATAAATTGTATAATTTAGAACAGTTTGCAACTAAAATTAGCTCCGTAAAAGAAGATACAGATATTATTGTTTTGCCCGAAATGTTTACCACAGGCTTTACAATGAAAGCAAAAGAATTTGCTGAACCATTAAATAGCAATACTTTGGCGTGGATGCAAACGCAAGCGAAATTAAAAAACGCAGCCATTACGGGAAGTTTTATTTGCGAAGAAAACAATAAATATTTCAACAGATTACTTTGGGTAAATACTAATGGCGACTATTTTTTTTACGATAAACGGCATTTGTTTAGAATGGCAAATGAAGATAAAACCTATTCAAATTCATCAAAAAAATTAATTGTTAACTATAAAGGCTGGAATATTGCCTTGCAAGTTTGTTACGATTTGCGATTTCCGGTTTGGAGCAGAAGAACAATAGAATATAATTACGATGCCTTAATTTATGTTGCCAATTGGCCTGAGCGCAGAGCTTTGCCTTGGAAGGTTTTGTTACAAGCAAGAGCTATCGAAAACCAAAGTTATGTAGTTGGTGTAAACCGAATTGGTAATGATGGAAATGATGTTTACCATAGTGGAGATTCTTGTGTTTTTGATTTTAAAGGTGAAAAAATTTCACAAACACCAGCGAGCGTTTCAAGCGCAGAAACAATAGAATTAAACAAAGCAAATTTAGATGATTTTAGAAATAATTTTCCAGCACATTTAGATGCCGATGATTTTGTAATTAAATTAGATTGATGATTAAAAAGACAATTTTATTTACCTGTTTGTTTCTTGTTAAGCTTTGTATGGCTACTAACGAGCAGGGAATATGTTTTGTTGAAAATAAAAATCAATGGAAATCAACCGTTTTGTTTAAAGCCGATTTAGATGGTGGAAACCTGCATTTAGAAAAAGACAGATTGCTTTTTCATTTTTATGAGAAAGAAAAATATCGCAAATTTCATGGCATTAGTAAAGAAGAATATGCCAAAATAAAAGATTTGAAAATTGGTGTTAGCGCTTTCGAAATTAAGTTTTTAAACAGTTCATTTCAGTTAGCTGAAGGCAAGAAAGCGCATCAAGATTACAACAATTATTTTATTGGAAACAATAAAAAAACTTGGGCTGGTAATGTAAAAAAATACAACGAAGTTTATTACAACAATTTGTACCAAGGTATTGATTTTGAAATTATAGGATTAAAAAACGCTGTAAAATATAATTTTTATGTGCAGCCAAATACTAATCCAAATCAAATACAATTAAAGTATAATGGTACTGATTCTATTTTTTTAGATAAAGGCCAACTCAATATTATTACTTCTGTAGGAACTATTTTAGAACAAGCCCCTTTTGCATATCAATACATTGATGGAAAAAGAATAAAAATAAATTGTGAATTTGTTTTAAAAAACAACACTGTGTCCTTTCAATTAGGAAAATACAATAAAAATTACGAGTTAATTATTGATCCAGAACTTATTTTCTCCAGTTATTCTGGTTCAATAGCCGATAATTTTGGAATGACAGCTACACCAGATAATTATGGGAATTTAATTTCAGGAGGAATTGCTTTTGATATTGGTTACCCTACAACGCTCGGCGCCTATGACACTACTTATGATGGACTTGTACAGTCAGGAAGTTGCGATGTGGTTTTGAGTAAATACAACAACAATGGCACTGTTTTAATGTATTCGACTTATTTGGGTGGAACAGAAACTGAAGTTGTAAATAGTATAATTGTGAACAAGCAAAACGAATTATTTATTTATGGTATAACTGGTTCATCTAATTTTCCAGTCACAAAAACTGCTTTCGATACTGTTTTTAATGGAGGTGTTTTTGCTGATTATAGTTCAGGACAAGGGACGAGATTTAATCACGGAACAGATATTTATGTTTCAAAATTAAGTGCTAACGGTATGAGCCTATTGGCATCAACGTTTATTGGCGGAACTCAAAATGATGGACTCAATATTAGCTCTGAGTTAAAGTTTAATTATGGTGATATTTTTAGAGGCGAAATAATGGTAGATGAATATAGCGAAGTGTATGTTGCAAGCACAACTCTTTCGTCTGATTTTCCTGTAACAGTAGGCGTTGTTCAGCCTGTTAACAAAGGGTTTTCTGAAGCTTGTGTTTTTAAATTTAACTCGAATTTAAGCGAATTAATTTGGAGTACTTTTTTAGGAGGAACAAAACAAGATGCTGGTTATTCTTTAGCTGTAAACGATTCATTACATGTGTATGTAACTGGAGGAACCAATAGTTCTGATTTTTTTTCATCTACAAATGCCTATCAATCTATTCTTCAAGGAACAAGTGCTGATGGTTTTTTAACCATATTAAATAAAGATGCAACGGCTGTTATTGCATCTACACTCACTGGAACTTCGCTTTATGACCAATCCTATTTTATACAGCTAGACCTAAAAGGGTATCCATATATTTTAGGGCAAACACAAGCATATTCAACTTTTCCAATATCTAATGGGGTATATAGTAATCCTAACAGTAGTTTGTTTATTCAAAAGTTTAAAAAAGATTTAACTGGCTTTTTGTTTTCTACTTTGTTGGGAAGCGGTAGCTCCAAAATTGATTTATCGCCCACAGCTTTTTTAGTGGATTATTGTGAAACAATTTATTTAGCTGGTTGGTGCGGAGAGTTTGGCCCAACAACAACCATGACGCTAACAAGCGACGCAAAACAAGACACAACAGATGGCTTTGACTTTTATTTAATGCGTTTGGATAAAGACTCTGCTGATTTAAGTTACGCGAGTTATTTTGGAGGGCATTTAAGTAGAGAACATGTTGATGGAGGAACCAATCGTTTTGATAAACAAGGTGTTGTATATCAATCGGTTTGTGCAGGTTGCACTAATAACGATGACTTTCCAACAACACCAAATGTCGTTTCTGCAACTAATAATAGTACAAATTGTAATAACGCAGTTTTTAAACTTGATTTTGAACAAAAAATTGTTTCTGCAAACATAACAGCACAAAGTTTTAAAATATGTGCGCCATATACTATGCAGTTTTTTAATTCGAGCGGTGGATTTACTTCCTACACTTGGGATTTTGGGAATGGCGATGTTACATCAACCGATTTAAATCCATCACGTACATATAACGTCCCAGGGATATACCCTGTAAAATTAATAGTAGAAAATCCCTTAACATGTAATTTGCGCGATACAAATTTTATTTACGTTGAAGTGCTTCCAGCTTTAAATGTTGATTTTGATTTTTTAGTAACCGATTGCGGCACAAATGTTGATTTTATTGACAAAACTACGGGTTCAGAGTTAAACTCATTATCTTATTTTTGGGATTTTGGTAGCGGAAATACTTCAGAAGAGAAATCACCAAAATTTGATTTTACTAATGAAGGGACGTACAATGTAGAGTTGCTTGTTAGTTCTTCGCTCGGATGTAAAGATAGTGTAGAGGTACAGTTAGAATTAGGTAAAACAAAAATAACACCAGACACAATAATTTGTAATCCAGGTAATTTGCAATTGCTTGCTAGTGGAGGTTTAGAATATGATTGGCAGCCTACTAGCAAATTAAATAATAGTAAAATTGCTAATCCATTAGCAACTATTGATGAAACAACAACATTTACGTGTAGAATAAAAACAGCTGATAGTGTTGGTAATCCATGTGTTGTGGATTTAAGCACTGTTGTGCAAGTTTCTAATTTGTATAAAATAAATATTCAAGCAACAGATACAATTTTTAAAGGCGACACTATACAACTTAACGCTTTGCCTGCTGGAAATTATTTGTATTCTTGGAGTCCAATAAATTCTTTGTCTAATTATAAAATTTATAATCCGTTAGCTTTTCCAAGCGAATCAACTATTTATAAATTAAGGATGGCAGATGAGTTAGGTTGTACAAAAGACGCAGAAGTAAAGATAAATGTGGAAGAAGTTTTTTGCGAAGAACCAAATATTTTTGTGCCAAATACATTTACTCCAAATCAAGATAATGTAAACGAATTATTTAGAGTTAGAGGGAAACACATTGATGTTGAATCTTTTTATTTTGCAGTTTATAATCGTTGGGGCGAATTAATTTTTGAAACAACAGATTTCACAAATGGCTGGGACGGAGTATATAAAGGAAAAGCCTTAGACCCGGATGTATTTGCGTATTATGTAAAACTTAAATGTATTGATGGCGAAGAGTTTTTTAAAAAAGGAAATATTACTTTAATTAGATAATGTGTTAATGATGCAAAAAAAAGCAACACATAAATCTTCAATCACTAACTACTTTGTATCTTCTACTTTGTACTTAGTACTTTCTACTTTGTACCTAGTACTTTCTACGCAAACATTGTCTGCACAAGACTTACATTTTTCACAACTATTTTTTAATCCACAAAATTTAAACCCAGCCGAAATAGGTTTTTTTGATGGAGATATTCGCGCAAATGCTGTGATAAGAAATCAGTGGAAATCAATACCAGTACCCTATCAAACCAACGTAATTGCTATTGATTTTGCTAAAATTAAAAAGATTAAAAACACCAATATTGGTTTGTTATTTAATAATGATAAATCAGGAGATTCTCAGTATACACAGAATCAAATTATTTTGGGTTTAAGTAAACTTTTTAAGCTAAATGCAGATTCAACTTTTTTATTTTCTGTAGGAATTCAAGAAGGTTTTTTTTCAAATTCATTTCAAACAAATAATCAAACATTCGATTCGCAATTTAACGGAACGTTATATGACCAAAACTCACCTAACGGAGAGTCATTTTTAAGCAGAAAAAAACAATATTTTAACACAAATTTAGGTTCGATTTTTGCTTATCGATATTCAGCTGTAAATACAGTTAAATTAGGCGTTTCAATAAATAATTTTTTTGCTTCAAAATTATCTTTTTTTAACAACAATCTTGTTAAATCTAATCCAAAAATAATTACCTGTTTTTCCGCAGACCACACATTTAAAAATGGTAGTTTCGTTTTGCCATATTTAGGGTTTTTACAAAGAGAAAAAAACAAAGAAATTACTATTGGAACTTCATTCGGAAAAAAAATGAGTTTAGCTTCAGGTCAAAATTTTAAACCGTATTTAGGCTTTTTTTTCAGAAATAAAGATGCGTATTTTCTGCAATTCGGAACTTTTTATAATCAATTTAATTTTGCACTTAGTTACGATGTAAATTATTCCAAATTAAAAACGGCAACAAATAATCGCGGAGCAATCGAACTAATTTTAGTCTATATTTTCAAAAAACCAAAAGCCTTTTTGGTTTTTCCCAAAAATTGTCCAGTCTTTATATAGGTTAACATTCTGATAATCAGGCAATTAAATTTTAACAAATATAAAATTTGTTAATTCTAACATTTTTTATAAATTTACCCCAAATACTACTTCGGCAATTCCTGCAATTTCGTCGTTATATTTTACACTTTTAACCGATTAAATTTGAAAATTAATATAAAATGAAAATATTTTTACAAAAATTTTTACTTCTTGTATTGCTTGTGTTTGTTGGGTTTGGAACAATTTCATATGCACAAGCTCCTCCACAAGGTATAAATTACCAAGCAATTGCAAGAGATGCAAATGGTAACGAGTTAGCTAACCAAGCTCTCAAAGTAAAAGTAAAAATCTTGCAAGGTTCAGCCACTGGTACATTGGCTTATGAGGAAGATCATGCAGTCACTACAAACCAATTTGGTTTGTTTACAATTATTTTAGGTTCAAAAGACCAAACAAATTTTGCAACAGTTAATTGGGGTTCAGGCGCACATTTTTTAGAAATATTAATCGATGAAAACGGAGCTGGTTTTGTAAGTATGGGAACAACTCAGTTTATGAGTGTTCCGTATGCGCTTTATGCAGCAAATTCTGGTGGTGGTTCTGTAGGTCCTACAGGTCCTACAGGTCCTGCTGGAGGGCCCGTTGGCCCTCAAGGACCAACGGGATTAACTGGTGATACAGGTCCTCAAGGTCCTGCTGGATTAGCTGGGGCTGTTGGCCCTCAGGGTTCAGTGGGTGCTACTGGTCCAACAGGAGCAGATAGTACAGTACCAGGTCCAACAGGCTTAACGGGTTCAG